>CAXXLS010000014.1:600000-602500 GCA_963677135.2 Geopsychrobacteraceae bacterium
TTAGGGACCTTAGCTGGCGATCTGGGTTGTTTCCCTTTTGACTACGGACCTTATCACCCGCAGTCTGACTCCCGTACAGACGTTCCCGGCATTCGGAGTTTGATTAGGTTTGGTACCCTGGTGAGGGCCCTAGCCCATTCAGTGCTCTACCTCCGGGACGATTCATACGAGGCTATACCTAAATATATTTCGGGGAGAACCAGCTATCTCCGAGTTTGATTAGCCTTTCACTCCTATCCACAGGTCATCCCCTCAGTTTTCAACCTAAGTGGGTTCGGGCCTCCACGAAGTGTTACCTTCGCTTCACCCTGCCCATGGATAGATCACTCGGTTTCGGGTCTACTCCCAGCAACTCAAGCGCCCTATTCAGACTCGCTTTCGCTACGGCTACACCTAACGGCTTAACCTCGCTGCTGAGCGTAACTCGCTGACTCATTATGCAAAAGGCACGCTGTCACCCTGTCCGAAGACATAGGGCTCCAACTGCTTGTAGGCATACGGTTTCAGGGTCTATTTCACTCTCCTTATCGGAGTTCTTTTCACCTTTCCCTCACGGTACTATGCGCTATCGGTCATCGGGGAGTATTTAGCCTTGGAAGATGGTCCTCCCAGCTTCCCACAGGATTCCACGTGTCCCGTGGTACTCGGGGACACCCTAGGGTGGATCTTGGTTTCATATACGGGGCTATCACCCTCTATGGCGGCACTTTCCAGAGCCTTCTATTACCAATCACCAATCCCACAACGGGGCCCCACAACCCCGAAACCACCGTAGTAGTTTCGGTTTGGGCTAATCCGCGTTCGCTCGCCGCTACTGACGGAATCTCAATTGATTTCTTCTCCTACAGGTACTTAGATGTTTCAGTTCCCTGCGTTCGCCTTTACAACCTATGTATTCAGTTGCAAATGACAGGGCATAATCCCTGCCGGGTTTCCCCATTCGGAAATCTCCGGGTTAAAGCCTGTTTAGCGGCTAACCGAAGCTTATCGCAGCTTACCACGTCCTTCATCGCCTCCCGATACCAAGGCATCCGCCGTACGCCCTTAGTAGCTTGACCATTACAGTCTTTTTCTACTTAAGTTTCTACGTTTACCTTTTATGTATCTATCGCTTTGCTAACATTTGCGCATCATCACGTTGCGCAAATGATTTTCTAAATCTTTCAGTCGTATGCAATTGTCAAAGATCGAATAAAATCGTCACGAATTGGTGGAGGTGAACGGGATCGAACCGATGACCTCCTGCTTGCAAGGCAGGCGCTCTCCCAACTGAGCTACACCCCCGAAATGATCTGGTGGGCCAGGGAGGACTTGAACCTCCGACCTCACGATTATCAGTCGTGTGCTCTAGCCAGCTGAGCTACTAGCCCACATCCACACTCTTCGTTTAAATTCGATATCAAAGAACACAAAACCTCTATAATAGAGGCCCTGGTCTCTCAAAACTAAATAGCAGACTGAAGAACTTGAAGGATTTCAGCTTGTACCTCTACCTTTCGGCAGGGCAAGCTCCTTAGAAAGGAGGTGATCCATCCGCACCTTCCGGTACGGATACCTTGTTACGACTTCACCCCAGTTACCGATCATACCATAAACGGCTGCCTCCCGAAGGTTAGCCCACCGGTTTCCGGTACAATAGACTCCCGTGGTGTGACGGGCGGTGTGTACAAGGCCCGGGAACGTATTCACCGCGTCATGCTGATACGCGATTACTAGCGATTCCAACTTCATGGAGTCGAGTTGCAGACTCCAATCCGAACTGAGACCAGCTTTTTGGGATTAGCTCCACCTCGCGGTATCGCTGCCCTTTGTACTGGCCATTGTAGCACGTGTGTAGCCCTGGACATAAGGGCCATGAGGACTTGACGTCATCCCCACCTTCCTCCGGTTTAACACCGGCAGTCTCCCTAGAGTGCCCAACTGAATGATGGCAACTAAGGACAAGGGTTGCGCTCGTTGCGGGACTTAACCCAACATCTCACGACACGAGCTGACGACAGCCATGCAGCACCTGTCACCGATCCAGCCGAACTGACCACTATGTTTCCATAATGTGCGATCGGGATGTCAAGCCCAGGTAAGGTTCTTCGCGTTGCGTCGAATTAAACCACATGCTCCACCGCTTGTGCGGGCCCCCGTCAATTCCTTTGAGTTTTAGCCTTGCGGCCGTACTCCCCAGGCGGGATACTTAATGCGTTAGCTACGGCACTGCAGGAGTGGTTACCCGCAACACCTAGTATCCATCGTTTACGGCGTGGACTACCAGGGTATCTAATCCTGTTTGCTCCCCACGCTTTCGCATCTCAGCGTCAGTATTGGTCCAGAAAGCCGCCTTCGCCACTGGTGTTCCTCCGAATATCTACGGATTTCACTCCTACACTCGGAATTCCACTTTCCTCTCCCATACTCAAGCCTGCCAGTATCCAATGCACTTCCGGGGTTGAGCCCCGGGCTTTCACACCAGACTTAACAGGCCGCCTACATGCTCTTTACGCCCAAT
>CAXXLS010000015.1:0-40236 GCA_963677135.2 Geopsychrobacteraceae bacterium
ACCTTTCTTACGCTGCGCCAGGGCACCGTCGGACGAAACCGGGTGACCGTCGGCGGGGGTGGCGATTGCCCTGCCCCGACTGGAGGAGGCCTTTCGCTATTACCTGCAGGAATTCCCCGCGCTGCCGGTGGAGCTGCGGGAACTCAGTGTCCCTGAGCTGCTGACCCGGCTCGCTGCCGAACAGCTGAATCACGAGCTGCTCGTCGAACTGATGCTCCTTTACGTGCAGTCCCGCAATCCGGCGCTTTCCCCGGTGCGGCAACTGTTTGCCGCCGAGGAGGAAGCCGCTTCAAAAACAGACCGATTATCGCGGCCAGTTGCTGCAGCTCGATGGGGGCATCCCGGAGTTTGACGACGGTTTCGCCGGCCGGCCTCCGAGCCTTGCTGGCGCGGGGCTGCTCGAACCGGTGCAGCGGGGTACGACCCTGCGCGAGCAGCTTGAGCTGGTGCGCGACCTCTGGGGAGGTGTGCTCCCGGACGAGCTTCTGGCCCGCATCGACAGCGCTTTCGAGCAGTACGAAAGGGAAGGGTGGCGTCCTGATTTCCCGAGTGAACCGGAACTCGAGGCGTATCATCCGGCGGCGTTTCTCGATGCCGAATACGCCAATTTTACCGTCGATACGGACTGGATGCCACGCACCGTGCTGATGGCCAAATCGACCTACGTCTGGCTGGCCCAGCTGTCCCGGAAATATGGCCACGAGATCACAACCCTCGACCGGATCCCGGATGCGGAACTCGACGAACTGGCGAGCCGGGGGTTCAGCAGCCTGTGGCTGATCGGCCCTGTGGAAACGCTCCAAGGCGTCACTGAAAATCAAGCAGCTTTACGGCCAGGTCCAGGTTGCGGCGTCAGCCTATGCTATTGATGAATATGTTGTCGCCGATGACCTGGGAGGGCAGGGGGCCCTCGACAACCTCAAGGCCCGCTGTCGGCAGCGCGGCATCGATCTGGCCTGTGACGTGGTCACCAACCATACCGGGATCGAATCGGCCTGGCTGCGCGATCACCCGGACTGGTTTGTCCAGCTCCCCTATCCTCCCTATCCGGGTTACCGCTTCACCGGGCCCGACCTGAGCGAAGATCCAGACTATTCGATTCAGATTGAAGACGGCTATTACGATCACAGCGAGGCGGCCGTGGTCTGCCGTTACCAGCATCGCCAGGACGGCCAGGTCCGCTATATCTATCATGGGAACGACGGAAACCCATCTGCCCTGGAATGACACCGCCCAGCTCAATTACCTGCTACCCCAGGTGCGCGAGGCGATGATCCAGCTGATCATCCGGGTCGCCAGAGATTTTCGGATCATCCGCTTCGATGCGGCCATGACCCTGGCCAAGCGGCACTTCCAGCGGCTCTGGTTCCCGCCTGCCCGGCGGCGGTGCGGGGGTTCCGTCGCGCCAGGATTACGCCATGAGCCGCGAAGAGTTCAACCGCTGCTTTCCCGTCGAATTCTGGCGGGAACTGGTCGACCGGGTGCGTGCCGAGGTACCCGACACCCTGCTCATCGCCGAGGCTTTCTGGCTGATGGAAGGTTATTTTGTCCGGACCCTGGGAATGCACCGGGTTTACAACAGCGCTTTCATGAACATGCTCAAACGCGAGGAGAACGCCAAGTACCGGGAGACGGTCAGGAATATCCTCGAATTTGACCCGGCGATTCTGCAACGCTTTGTCAATTTCATGAGCAACCCGGATGAGAAACCGGCCATCGAACAGTTCGGTGACGGAGACAAATACTTCTGCGTGGCGACGCTGCTGGGCGACCATGCCCGGCCTGCCCATGTTCGGCCACGGGCAGATCGAAGGGTTTACGGAAAAATACGGCATGGAATACCTGGCCCCGCGCTACCAGGAGCGGGAAAAATCAGCAGCTGATCGAAAGGCATCAGCGGGAAATCTTTCCCCTGCTGCGCAAACGGGCCCTGTTCAGCGGCGCCAGCAGCTTCCAGCTGTACGATTTCAGCTCGGTCTTCGGCCTCGAGGAGGACGTCTTCGTCTACAGCAACCGTCTGGAAGACCGGACCGTTTTGATCCTCTGCAACAATTCCAATAAGTACATCAGCGGCCGAATCGGTTCGCCCGTCACCATGGCCGACAAGGACGGGATTCCTTTCCAGATTGCCTGCGCGCTGGATCTCAGCCAGGACTTCGTGCTGATGACCGATCTTGCCAGCGGGCGGCACTACCTGGCAGGCCGGCCTGGCAGCTGAAAGATGGCGGGGAATTCCATCTGGCGCCTTACGCACGCAGGGTTCTGACCGGGTTCGCCGCGCTCTACGATCATGACGGCCGCTGGCAACGGGTCTGGCAGCGCTTTGGAGACAGCCCCCGGCGCAACTGCTACCTGGATCGGGACCTGCTGCTTCTCGACGGCACCGAGGACGGGGTCAGGGAGCTGTTTTTCTCGCTGGACGAGGCGTCAGGTCCGGATGCTTTCAAGGTCAGCGTGGATCGGCTTGCAGCCTGTTACGGGGGCCTGTTTGGCGAGATGAGCTTTACCTGGCAGCTCGAAATCCTGGTCGCCCAGCTGTTCCCCGAAATGGAACTGGAGACGATTGCATTCGAAACCCTGGCGGATTGTCTGGAACGCTTCGACCTGGCGGACGACCGTGGCCGGTTCCGGCTCTTCGACCGGTTGTTCAATGACCGTCATCTGCGCCGGCTGACGGACGCTCACTATTACGATTATCAGGATTGGTTCAGCAAAGAGCATTTTGAACACCTGCTGCTGGTGCTTCTGCAGGTCGAGCTGATCCGGCAGGCCGGCGGAAGGTCCGATGACAAGCGGATCCGCCGGATTCTCGAACGTCTCCACGAGGTTCTGCTCCTGGCTGAGAAAACGGGCTTCTGCTGCGACCGCCTGGTGGCCGGGCTCGATCCGACCCCGCGGCCCGAGCTGCCCCTGCCGGCCACCGATGAAAACGGTCTGAACGTCTTGTTTGTCGCGTCCGAGGCCACGCCCTTTGCCAAATCCGGTGGCCTGGCCGATGTGGTCGGGTCGCTGCCCAGCGCCCTGCGTCGGCAGGGACACGACGTGCGAGTGATGATTCCGGCCTATCGGGTGGCCGAAGACGCCTTCCCACTGGTCAAGACTGAATACAGCACGGAGATCACCCTGCAGGGAACGGCCTGGCGGGCCAGCGTCAAGGAGGCCGTTCACGACGGCGTCCCCTATTATTTCATCGACACCCCGGAGTTCTTCGATCGCCCGGCCCTGTACGGGACCGCTGACGGCGATTACGGTGACAACGGTCTGCGTTACGGCTTCTTCTGCCGGGCGGTGCTTGAGGCGGTCAAGCTTCTCGACTTCCGGCCCGATGTCATTCATCACCACGACTGGCAGAGTTCGCTGCTGCCGGTCCTGCTCAGGACCAGTTATCGCGACCAGGAGTTTTTCGCCCGGACCCGGACCCTGCTGACCATTCACAACCTCGGCTACCAGGGGATGTTCACGCTGGGGATCCTGCCGGCCCTGGAGCTTCCTTACGAGCTGGGGCGACCGGATGCCCTGGAATACTACGGGGGGATTGTCCTTCCTGAAGGGCGGGATTGTCTTTGCCGACCTGATCAGCACCGTTTCTCCGACCTATTGTCTCGAGATTCAGGGGCAGCATGCAGGGGCATGGTTTCGATGGTATCCTGCGCAGCCGCAGCCGTGATCTTTACGGGATCATCAACGGTCTCGATGAGCGCACCTGGGACCCGCAGACCGATGCCGCCCTGGTACAGTCTTACTCGGCGGATCGCCTGTCCGGTAAAGACGCCTGCAAAAAAGCGTTGCAGCAGGAGCTCGGTCTGGAGGTCGCTCCCGAGAAAACCGTTGATCGCGGTCATCAGCCGGCTTGATCGCCAGAAGGGGATCAACCTGATCGAAACCATCTGGGGACAGCTGCTCGAGCGCGATGTTCAGTTCGTGCTGCTCGGCTCCGGCAACAACGAGCAGATGCGCTTCTGGCGAGAGGAGCAGGGGGGGCACCCTCTCCAGGTGTCCATCAACCTGACCTTCAACGAACACTTGTCGCATCGCATTTACAGCGCCGCGGATCTCCTGCTGGTGCCGAGCGTCTATGAGCCTTGCGGACTGACCCAGATGATCGCCTCCCGCTATGGCGCCTCTGCCCGTGGTTCGGAGAACCGGCGGCATGGCCGATACGGTGAGCGATATTGACGAGGATCCCGATTTCGGTAACGGCTTCGTCTTCAACGACAGCGATCCCTGGCAGCTTCTGGATGCCGTCGAACCGCGCCCCTGACCCATGTACCGGCGGCCTGCGGATTGGCGCAGGGTGGTCAAGCGGCGGCATGCAGCGCGATTTCAGCTGGGGCAACTCGGCACTGCAGTACGAGAAACTCTACCGGCAATTGAGCAGTCCCGTTGCCGAGGATCCGCCCGGCGAAGAACTCCCGGAACAATGACAGGCGCCTCCGACCGGGAACATTTCGATGTGATTATCGTCGGTGCGGGGCCGGTCGGGCTGACCCTGGCCAACCTCCTGGGCTGCTTCGGGCTGACCGCACTGGTCCTGGAGAAGGACGTCTCCCTTCCCGATCAGCCGCGGGCCGTCGCTCTTGATGACGAATGCCTGCGCATCTGGCAGCAGTGCCGCCTGATCGATGAGATTCTGCCTTTTGTCGCCCAGGGGGACGAGGGGGACATTGTCTTTACCTATCGCCGGGCTGACAACCGGCCGATCTTCAGCCTCCGGCAGCACGGGCGCCCTTACGGGTACGCCCGCGGCAACGTGTTTCTCTATCACCAGGTGCTGGCGGTACTGCTCGAGGGGATCGGTCGGTTTCCCCGGGTTGCCTGCCGCACCGGGGTCGAGGTCACCGGGTTCCGGCAGCAGGCCGGGCAGGTCGTTGTCAGCGGCCTGGCAAGGGCTGGGACCGGGACCGGGCCCGTCTTTTCCTGTCGCTATCTGGTCGGCTGCGATGGCGGACGCAGTGTGATCCGTTTCTCTGCTCAAGATTCCCCTGGACGGCATGGCTTACGAAGAATCCTGGCTGATCGTCGACACCCGCACCGACCAGCTGGCCGGTCAGCCCCTGACCGAAGGGGTCGAGGTCTGGTGTGACGCGGCCTGTCCGACGGCGACCATCCCTCTCCCCCTGGGATACCGGCGCTGGGAATTCCTGCTCAGAAAAGATCGATACCCCGACCCGGACCGCTGCCTGGAGGATGATTTTATCGGCAGCCTGATCCGCCGGCGCAAGCCCGCTGCCGCCGGTCGCCTGGTTCGCAAGCTGGTCCATACCTACAAGGCCCGGATTGCCCGGTCCTATCGGGACGGAAGGGTGTTCCTGGCCGGCGATGCGGCCCATCTTTCGCCTCCGTTTGCCGGACAGGGGATGGCGACCGGGCTGCGCGACGCCCAGAACCTGGCCTGGAAGCTGGCCCAGGTGGTCCGGGGGAGCGCCTCGGAGAACCTGCTTGACAGCTACCAGGAGGAACGTCGCCTCCATCAGCGGCAGATGTTGCGCCTGGCCCTGCGTATGGGGCGGATGATGATGCCGGTCAACCGGTGTCACGCCTGGCTGGTCGGAATGGTTTTCGGCGTCGCAGGAAGCGTCCCCGCGTTGCGGCGGTTCCTTGAAATTCGCGGACAGAGCGTGACTCCCGTATATGGTCGCGGGGAGCGGGGCTCGAAGGTCGGTCAGCTGCTTCCCCAACCGCGCCTGGCCGACGGCCGTCTCCTCGATGATCTGCTGGGGCCGGATTACACCCTGATCCGTTTTGGGCCGCAGCAGGGTTTCGGTCTTGACGAGGCTGAGCTCAAAAAATGGCGGCAAGCCGGTCTGGCTATTCTCGATATCGCTGCGGATGGCGTCCTGGCACCGGTCTACCTCTGTTTTGAGCACTGGCTCAACGGCTGTTCCGGCAGAGTCCTGATCGTGCGCCCCGACCGCTTCATCTGCCTGGATCGTACTGTGGGACAATAACAAGGACGTTGCTCATGGAGTTGACATGATAGCTGGCCAGCGCTTTTCGGTCATGACCCTGGTGCAAAGCAGCCTGTTCCTGCTTCTGTTCGTTCTGTTGGTGCTGTTTGAAGACGGGGGGAGTTTCTGGACCAGGGGCCTGGTTTTTATCGGCCTGATCGGCTGGCATTTCTCCTGTGAGGGCAGAATCTCAGTTCCGGAGCGGCCGGGGAGCAGGCGCTACGGGGATATCTTCATCTATCTGGTTATCTGTACCCTGCTGGTGTGGCTGACCCGGGGGGAAGAGGAAAGCCCCTTGTGGATCGTCTATTTTCTGCCGATCATCCTGGCCGCCTCCGTTCTGCCCCTGAAACAGACCCTGTGGACCTGTATCGCCGCCCTGATCCTGTTTATCTCCCACCTCCCCCTGCCCATGTTTGTCAACGAGGATCTGCGCAGCGAGGTTTTGCCCGAACTGCTCGGGTTCGGCATCATGTTTTTCCTGGTCGGAACCCTGGTCCAGGATTTCGCCCAGCGCCACCGCCGGCAGCTTGCGCAGCTCGAACAGGCGGAAAAGACCCTGCGCGCCCGGGAACGCCTCGCCTCGCTGGGCGAATTGTCGGCCGGAATCGCTCATGAGATACGTAATCCTCTGGGGATCATCTCGTCTTCGGCACAGATGCTTGAAACCAAATCGATCAGCGAGCAGGACCGGGTGCTGCTCGATATCATCCAGGAGGAAGCGACCCGCCTGAACGGGCTGATCAGCGATTTTCTGTTTTTCGGCCGGCAACTGGAGCCCCAGCTTGAACTGTGCGAGCTGGATGGTCTGCTGACCCGGCAGATCGAGGCGTTGCAGGCGACGGCCAGTCAACGCGGAGTTGAGTTGACACTGAGAATCGTGAAGCCGGGGTGTCGGGCGCTGATTGACGCAGGGATGATCCAGCAAGTGGTGCTCAATCTGATTCTCAACGCCCTTGATGCAACGCCGTCCGGCGGACGGGTTGACGTGCGCCTGGACGGGGGAGCGGATGGTCTTAAGCTTTCGGTGCGGGATACCGGCTGTGGTATTCCGGTCGCCGACCTGAAGCGGATATTCGACCCGTTTTTCACGACCAAGGGGAGCGGAACCGGGCTGGGGCTGGCCAATTCCTACAAGATCATTCACAGTCATGGCGGAGATATCCAGGTTGAGAGCCGGCCCGGAGCGGGGACTGTCATGCTGGTCACCCTGCCGCTGGGAGGGAACTGAATGGCCCATATCCTGATCGTTGATGATGAAAAGAACTATCGCATCATTTTGGCGCGCTTGCTCGAAGATGCCGGCTACCGGGTCACCGCCGTCGAAAACCCCTTCGCCGCCCTGGAACTGATTGGGCGTGACGAGGTGGACCTGGTCATATCCGACCTGCGCATGCCCCATATGGACGGCATGGCCTTCTATCGTACCCTCAGGGAACAGCACGACCAGCTGCCGCTGATTCTGATGACCGCTTTTGCCACGGTGGAAACGGCGCTGCAGGCCATGAAGCAGGGGGTTTTCGATTACCTGACAAAGCCCTTCAAAAACGAAGAGATCCTGCTGGTCGTGAACAAGGCCCTGGAGTATTCCCGGCTGCGCCGGGAAAACGACCTGTTGCGCAGGCAGCTCGAGCAGGGGGCGACCCGGGACATCATCGGGGAGAGTCCGGCCATCCGCAAGCTGCTGGCCGAAATCGAACAGGTTGGTCCCGCCCCCTCATCGGTGCTGATTACCGGGGAGAGCGGGACCGGCAAGGAGCTGGTCGCCCGGGCTCTGCATCGGGCCGGAGGGCGTCGCCCCGGCTCCCTGGTCAGTGTCAATTGTGCGGCCTTTTCTGAAAATCTGCTGGAGAGTGAATTGTTCGGCCCATGAGCGGGGGGCCTTCACCGGAGCCGGTGAACGGAAGCGGGGCCTGCTTGAAATCGCGGACGGGGGCACCCTGTTCCTGGACGAGATCGGGGAAATGTCCCTGGCCCTGCAGCCCAAACTGTTGCGGCTGCTGCAGGACAAACGTTTCCGTCGTCTCGGTGGACACCAGGAGATCGCCTGCGATGTTCGTATTGTCGCCGCGACCAACCGCGACCTTGAGACCATGATCGCCGCCGGTCAGTTTCGGGAGGACCTGTTCTACCGGCTCAATGTCATTACTCTCCACCTGCCGCCACTGCGGGAACGGGGCGAGGATGTCGCCCTGCTGGCGCTCCATTTTCTCAACCATTACGCCCGCAAACTGGGCCGTCCCATCCACGGCTTCGCCGCCGAGACCCTGCGCCTGCTGCAGGGGTATGACTGGCCGGGGAATATCCGCGAGCTGCAGAACGTCATCGAGCGGGGGGTGATCTTCTGCCGGGGCGAGGAACTGCTTCCCGAGGATCTTGCCCCCGGTGATCAGCTCCCTCGCCACGGAAGAGTCCGGATCCGGCGTCCCACCGCTCATATTTGACAGAGCGCTGCCAGACAAGCTCGAAGAATACGAGGAAGCCCTGATCCGCCAGGCGATGATCGAGGCGCGCGGGGTGCAGGCGGCGGCAGCCCGGTTGCTGGGTATCAGCCGCAGCAACCTGCAATACAAGCTGCGCAAGCTCGGCTTGATGAACGACTGATTAAAATTTTTGGCAGCAGCGGGAATGTGACGGGCCGGAGTGTACAAAATTTTGTACGCCCGGCCCGTTTTTTTTTGGATAAAGCCGCCCCGCTGCGGGGTGTTGCGGGGTTGGCACGAAGCGTGCTCAGACAGTGGGTAAATAAAGGGTCCCCCCCAGCCTGGTCCGGTCGGAACCGGGGATGCGCAGAGGGGAATGTTGTGGAGTCGCTATGACGGACGGCACCGGATACGTGGCAACGATTCTGGTCGTGGATGATGAAAAGAACTATCGCATTATCCTCGCCAGCCTGTTTTCCAGGGCGGGCTACCGGGTATTGACCGCCGCTGATGAGGCCGTATGTCTGGCCATCCTCGGTCGGCAGCATGTCGACCTGATCCTGACCGATCTTGACCTGTGCGGCGGTGACGGTCTGGCCCTGTGCAGGAGCATTCAGTCCGTGCGCGGCGGGACGCCATGCATCGTTTTCAGCGCCTGTCTGCCGGCCCGGCGGGGCGAACACGAAAAACGGGAAACTGGTATTATAGATTACGTGGCCAAACCTTTTGATAACCGCATTCTGCTGGGCAAGGTTGCTTCAGCGCTTCAGACCGGGGTGGCGCATCAGCTGACCCCGCTCGGCAACCGAGGAGAAAATGGAGTCTTTTCATGAGAAAAGTTTTTCTGTTGTCAGCAGCGCTTATCATGCTGCTTGCGTTCGAGGCCGGCGCCGCTGATCTGGCGGGCTCCTGCCGCATTCAATTTTACGGTGATTCGACGTTGCACGGTTTTTCCGGTACGGCAGCCTGTGAACCGTTTGCTCTTCGGCCCATTGCGCCGGCAGCCGACTCTTTCCAGCTGGCGGGAACGGAGATTCAGGTGGCGGTCGCGGGGATGGACACCGACAATGACAGTCGCGACAACAAGATGTATGACATGTTCGGCGCCGCTGACCATCCCTTCATTATCGGACGAATCAGGGATTTTGACGCATCCGACCTGCTGACACAGCTTGAAAAGGGCGGTCGGCTGAGCTTCGACCTGGTCATCCGTGACCGGGCACAGGCGGTGCAGGCGAACGTCACTGACCTGACCCGCGAGCCCGGCCGGGTGACCTTCAGCGCGTCCTTCCCGGTCTCTCTTAAAGCGTACGATCTCAAAGCGCCTGGTGTCCTCGGGATTATCAGGGTTGCTGACGAGGTCCGGGTCGTCGTCGCAGTCGTTCTTGAAGGGGATGTCCTGAGCAGCTATTGACGCTGATTTTCCTCATAAGGAGTTATTTATGTCCGTTTGGATCCATCATATTGAAACCATGAATCCCGATTACCTCTACCCCCAGGAGTTTGCGTCCATGAAGATGCAGAGCTGGATCGGGGATGAGAAAATGGCCCGCATGGTCCGGGTTCTTTACAAAAAATCGGGGATCGACACCCGCTACAGCGTCATTTCCAGTTTTGACGACAACCTGCCCGGCGACTTTTTCTCCAGAGACGGGCAGCGACGCGAGCCGTCGACCGCCCAGCGCAACGCGATTTACGCCCGCGAATCGCGGCGTATGGCGGTCCGCCTGGCAAAGCGGAGCATCGCCTCCTGCCCGGGCATCGACGCCGAAGATATCACCCATGTGATTACGGTGTCCTGCACCGGCTTCAGTAACCCCGGCATGGATTATCATATTGTCAACGATCTCGGCCTGGCTCCCCAGACCCAGCGCTACAATATCGGGTTCATGGGCTGTTATGCGGCATTTCCCGGGCTGCGCATGGCCCGCCAGTTCTGTGAGGCCAATCCCGATGCGGTGGTGCTGGTGATGTGCCTTGAACTGTGTACTTTGCATCTTCAGCTGAATGACCGGGAAGATACCATGCTGGCCAACTCGTTGTTCGGCGATGGCGCCGCGGCGGTCCTCGTCAGTGCCCGTCCTCTGCTGGACGGCCAGGCCGGTTACCGGCTCGGCGCGTTCCGCAGCGATCTTGTTCCCGACGGGATCGCCGATATGGCCTGGACGGTCGGGGACCTGGGGTTCGATATCGCGCTGTCGAGTTATGTTCCCAAGATTATCGGTGCCAATATCGGTGCCGCGATTACGCCGATTCTCCAGGACAGTGGCCTGGACCGCGATCAGATCGGCCACTGGGCGGTTCATCCCGGGGGCAAGGCCATCCTCGATAAGGTGGCGGACAGCCTGGATCTGATGCCCGAGCAGATCGCGCCGTCCCGCGCGGTGTTGCGACACTATGGCAACATGAGCAGCGCGACCGTCCTCTTTGTTCTCAAGGAGATCCTCAATGACCGGGCCGGAGGGGAACATGAAAACGTCTGTGCCATGGCGTTCGGGCCGGGGCTGACGGTGGAAATGGGGCTGATGGAAGCCTGTCGTCCTGTTCCCCGGAAACATGTTTCAGCCCGGTGCGAACCGATTGCTGAACAGCACTGACAACGTAGAGGTAGGGCTCCGTGTTGCTTGATCGCCTGCTTGACTGGATGCTGACCCGAGGCCGCTGGCCGGTGCTGGTTCTGCTGGCGCTGATCACTCTGGCGCTGGGCAGTGCCGTGCCCGGCCTGCAGGTCGAAGGGGACCCGCGCTCGATGACGTCCCAACGCCCCGAGCAACTGCGGACGCATGACCTCTTGCGGAAGACCTTCGGAGAAGATCAGTCCCTGTTTTTGAGCGTGACCCCGGAGACGCTGCTCAGCCCTCCGGGGATCGCCCTGGTCGCCGAGATCAGTACCCGGATCGCAGGTCTTGCCGGGGTCGCCGAGGTACTGAGCCTGACGACTGCGAAACAGCTGGCGCCCGGTCGTTACGGTGCCGAGGTCAAGCCGCTGCTGCCGGCAAACCTGGCTGATCGCAATATTGCCCGAGAGGTGTTGTCCGCCTTGGCTGACAACCCTCAGTATCAGCACCTGCTGATCTCGGGCGATCATGGGAGTGCCGGACTGCTGATTCAACCCCGGCTGGCAGAAGACAGTGATGCGCTGCCACGGCTCATCGCTCAGGTCCGGGGGGTGATGGGGGAATACCGGGATCGCGCGCGGCTGCATCTGACCGGTATCGCGGTGCAGAAACATGATGTCGCCCTCCTGATCGCGCGCGATCAGGAGGTTGTTCTCCCCCTGGTGGCGGTTGTGCTGGCCGTCATGCTGGCCTTGCTCTTCCGTCATCTGTCGGGGGTTCTGCTGCCCCTCGCGGCGACCGCGATCAGCCTGATCTGGACCATGGGCCTTTATGCCCTGTGCGGGCTGGCCCTGAATACCATCAGCTCTCTGCTGCCGCCGGTGGTGATGATTCTGAGCGTGTCCAACGCTGTGCACCTTTACAACGGTTGGTTGCTGCTGCCGGCTTCCGCCGCAGCGAGGCTGTCCGCCTGGCGGGCGCGCATCAGGGAGCTGACGGTACCCTGCGGCTTTACCGCCCTGACGACGGCCCTCGGGCTGCTCTCGCTGACCGTCAGCTCGATTCCGGCGGTCCGTCAGTTCGGCCTGTTCGGAGCGGTGGGCGTTTTGTGTTCCCTGGTGGTCAGCCTGACCCTGCTGCCGGTCGGCCTGAGTTTTTTCCGGGTGCCGGAAAGGCGGTTCATTCGCAGGGCCAGCTTTCTGGGGCGCTTACTGGAAAAAAGCGCCGCGTTGACCATTGGTCATCCGCGCACTTTGATAACCGCTGCGGCCGCGCTGGTGCTGCTGGCGGCCGTGGCCTTGCCGGCGGTCCGGAACAATACCCGGCTGACCGGTTTTCTTCACGATGATGCCGAACTGGCCCAGGCAAGCGCCTTTGTTGACCGGCATTTCGGCGGTATCAACACCATGGAGCTTCTTCTTGCCAGGCGCGACGGCCAACCCTTCAGGCGGGTCGCGGATTTTCAGAACATCGAGCGCTTCGCGAAAGCGGCCCTGAAGCAGGAGTCGGTCGCCAAGGTGTTTTCGCCATTGCCGCTGCTGCAGCACCTGCAGCGTGCCGAAAGCGGAGGCGATGCCCTGATCCTGCCGGACAACCAGGATGATCTCGATTATCTTCTGGCCCTGCTTGATCTGCCCGAAGCCGCGGACCAGGCAGGGTCGTTTCTCAGTCCTGACCATAAAACCGTCCGACTGACCCTGCTGATCCGGGATATCGGCAGCCAGCAGGCCCTCAAGCTGATCCGGGATCTTGAAAGAACCGCACAAATCATCTTCAATGAAGCTTACCAGGTTGTTCCGACGGGCAGTTACTACCAGGTGGTCAGTGATTCGGATCGGCTGGTCAGCGCCATGCTGAAGAGTTTCACTCTCTCTCTGGGCGATGGTCATGCTCGCCATCCTGGTGTTGCTGCGTTCCCTGCGCCTGACTCTGCTGGCCCTGATCCCCAACGTCATTCCTATCATCTGGGCCCTGGGGCGCCATGGGCTGGCTGGGAATCGACCTGAGCACCGGCACCGCCATGATCGGTGCCGTCGCCTTTGGTCTGGCCGTCGATGATACCATCCATTACCTGATCTGCTTTCGTCGGCTCGGCAACCGGCCCGCCAGGGATGCGGTCCGCCTGGCGACCACCCGTGTGGGCCGGGCGCTGCTCATTTCCACCGTGGTGCTCGCCCTGGGGTTCTGGACCGGGTGCTTCGGCAGTTTCAAACCGACCATTTATTTTTCTTTCCTGGTCGGGGGCACCCTGTGCGGAGCCCTCTTGTGTGACCTGCTGGTGTTGCCGGCCAGCCTGGTGCTCTGGGCTCCTTCGAACGGGCGGGAGGCCTGATGACAAAATTCACCTGCTTCCTTCTGATTCTGCTGGCCTGTCAGACGCCGGGCACGGCTCTTGTCGCTCAGGAACCGGTCCCGGAGCGGGTGGTTCGCCGGGTTGTCGTCCCGACAGAAGAGGATCCTCAGGGGGAGGTTCAGGTTCTCCACCGGGGTGACCAGGTGGTGGTCAGGACCCTGCTGAAGAGCCCTGTTCTGAAGCAGGTGGTCGCGGCTATCGACAACAGAGAAGCAAAGCGCTGGCCGCCGGACAGTGTCGGATTCGTGGAATCCCAACGCTACCGCGACGCCCTGTTTGACGCCACGGCAATTGCCTGGACAAGGTTCCGTGACCGGGATCGGCGCGAGGAGAAAAAACAAACTCTGGGGATCGCGTTTGCCAGGTCTTCGGACACTGCTACCGTGACGCTTTTTCATCCCCGCCTGGCGGGAGATTTCGGCAGCCTGCAGGTTCTGGAGGCGGAGACGCTTGCCGGCTGGCGCAGCCGAGGAGCCTACGTCGCGGACAATATGATCGAGATCGTTCGCGACAGTTTCGGGTTGGACGAGCATGAGGCCCGACAACTGCTTGAACAATCGCTGAAGGAGTAAACCGATGAGTGCGACAACCCAAAAAAAATTTTCGCTTAAGGCCAAAGACCATATCGACACCCCTGAAGGAAAAAAAACCTTCAATGAAGAGCATTTCAACGAGGCCGCCCGGCATTACGATTTAGCCACCCGGGCCATGTCTCTCGGCCGGGACAGGGCCTGGAAGCGACAGCTGGTCGAGGTACTGCCCGACGTCGCCAGCCCGGTGTGTGTCGACCTGGCCTGCGGTACGGGAGATGTCACCTTTCTGGTTGCCGATAAATATCCCCGGGGTCGGGTGGTGGGGATCGACCTGACGACCGCCATGCTGGCCCTGGCCGGCAAACGAAACCGGTCCGAAAATGTGGCGTTCCAGCGGGGGGACATGGGGGCCCTGGAACTGCCTGACAGCTGGGCGGATATCGTCACCGGCAGTTACGCGGTGCGCAACGCTCCGGATCTTCAGCGGGCTTTTGGTGAAATAGAGCGTATTCTGAAACCGGGCGGCACCCTGGCGCTGCTGGATTTTTCCAAACCGGCCAGCCGCTGGTTTCAGACCCTTCAGTACGGTGTCCTGAAATATTGGTGCGGTCTGTGGGGGCTTGTCCTCCACGGTAATCCCGAAGTTCATTCCTATATTGCCGCCAGTCTCAAGACTTACCCAGACCGCGATACGCTGCATCGCCTCGCGACGGATGCCGGTTTTTACATCGTCCTGAGCCGGCGTTTTTATCTGGGCACCCTTGAACTTCTGGTTCTTCGGAAGCAGACAGCATCATTCCCGAAGACGTGATTGTCCTCAGCAAGGAGTATTTTTATGGCACTAAGAGAAGACTTTGAAAGTCATGGCAACTGGCTGTTCCGCTGGCGCAGTTATCTGCCCCTTGTCCTGCTGGCGCTGGCCCTGTTGGCCCTGAAGGATTACCAGTACCCGGGACACAGCAAAACGCTGGACTCCCTCTGGGAGGGGTTCTGCCTGACGGTCAGTTTTTTCGGTCTGGGCATCCGGGTCGTCACCATCGGTCATACGCCGCGCGGAACCTCGGGGCGCAATACCAGAAAGCAGATTGCCGAAAGCCTGAATACCTCGGGACTCTATTCGGTGGTAAGGAACCCCCTTTACCTGGGCAATTTCTTCATGGGGCTCGGCGTCGTGCTGTTTAGCCACAACCTCTGGCTGTTCATCATCTACTGCCTGGCTTTCTGGCTTTATTACGAGCGGATCATCTTTGCCGAGGAAGCCTACCTTCGCCAAAAGTTCGGAGCGAGCTACCTGAACTGGGCCGCTGACACGCCGGCTTTCATTCCCCGTCTCGGGAACTACCGAAAAGCAGAACTGCCCTTCTCGCTGAGAAACGTTTTAAAGCGGGAATACAATGGTTTCTTCGCAGTCATCCTGGTGATGTTCCTGCTGGAGGCCGGCGGTGACCTGATCGTGGAAGGCAGGATCGAAGTCGAGACGGGCTGGCTGATCCTCCTGGCCGGTGGCGGAGTCGTCTGGCTGACGCTGCGCTCGCTGAAAAAATACACCCGGATTCTGGATGTCGCCGGGCGCTGAGCGGCTCGATTCAGGCGCTGTGCAAGGATCTGGTCAACCCTTGTCGCGCTATGGCCAGATGCACTGTGAGCGGGCAGCCCGTGAGCGATTTGTTCGGAACGGCCCTCTTGCTGTTGCTCTGCAGTAAGACAGCGACGTTTTACGGCTGCGGAATACTTGGTCGATTGTCCCTGGCAATGCTCATAGCTCCTGGCTCAGGAAAATGCCTTTCACCTCACCGAAAATACGGTAGACTACTATAAAGGTTATGAATTGGGCCGGAAACGCCCTTCTCAAGGAGGGACGTAAAGGGATCATCCGTGGGCGATCAATATTTTCAGAATGGGCTGGAACAAAAGGATGCGCTGTTCAGGGCGATTGTCTGCCAGTCCGGTGAAGGTATTTCCATCTGCAGCTCCGATGGCCGTTATCTGTTTGTCAACCAGGCGTTTTGCGAACTGACCGGTTACAGTCCCGATGAGTTCGGGGACATGACCGTCAGAGATTTTATCCCCCCCGAGACTGATCTGGAACTGTTTAACAAGGTGGTCAACCAGCAATCCGGGGTTCGGGAAGTCGAATTGCGCAAAAAAAATGGCCAACGCTTCTGGGTTGAGACGCGGGGCTATCCGATCAGAATCGACAACGTCGGATACGTCCTCGGCACCATCCGCGACATTACCAAACGAAAAAACTTTGAAAAGCGACTCAAGGAGAGTGAAGAAAAATTCAGGGCCGCTTTTCATACCTCACCTAATGCTGTCAATCTCAATCGGCTCGAAGACGGAGCCTATGTCGAGATCAACGAAGGGTTTACTCAGCTCATGGGCTATCGCCCGGAAGACGTGGTGGGGAAATCGTCTCTGGAACTGAGTATCTGGAAAAAATCCGCAGATCGTGACGCCGTGGTCGGACTGCTCAAAGCCCATGGCACGGTTGATGATTATGAGGCGGAGTTCATCGCCAAGTCGGGAGACGTGAAAATCGGCCAGATGTCGGCCCGGATTGTCGAAATTGCCGGCGAGAAGATGATTCTCTCCATTACCCGGGATATGACCAGGCAACGGCAGTCGGAAGAGACCATGGCGCTGCTCGAGTTTGCCATAAACCATACCAGGGAAACGGTCTATCTTGTCGATGAGCTCAGCCGAATCACCTATGTCAATGATGCTGCCTGCGAACATCTCGGCTACGCCCGCGACGAACTGCTGAACATGACAATTTCGCAGATCGACCCTGAATTCTCTTTCGAGCGCTGGCAGCGATATTGGCAGGACCTGATGGAATCGGGGTCAGACACGTTTGAAACGGTCAACCGACACAAGAACGGAACCATCTATCCGGTCGAGGTGTCAACCAACATCTTCTCCTACCACGGAAATCTCTACAGCCTTGCATTGACTCGGGACATCACTGAGCGGAAACGGAACGAGGAAGAGCGCAAAAAACTGGCCAGGCAGATGGAACAGGCCAACCGGCTGGAGAGCCTTGGGGTCCTGGCCGGCGGGATTGCCCATGACTTCAACAACCTGCTGGCCGTGATCATGGGCCAGTCCGAACTGTCTTTGTTGCGGCTGCCTCCCGATGCCCCGGTGGTCAGCAACATCCAACAGATTCTGCAGGCTTCCGAGCGGGCCGCGGCCCTGGCGAAACAGATGCTCGCTTTCTCCGGTAAGGGACAGTTCGTCATTGAAGCGGTGGACCTGAACCGACTGATTGAGGACCTTCGGCACGCGTTGCGCGCGGCCGTCGGCGCACAGATTTCCCTCGACCTGACGTGTCACGAACCTTTACCGCGGATTGACGCCGATGCCACCCAACTTCGCCAGGTGATCATGAACCTGGTCGTCAATGCCGGCGAGGCCATCGGTGATGAAAAGGGGACGATTACCGTTGCCAGCGGCTGGCTGGACTACCAGCCTGCTGATTATCCGGACCTGGTGCTCGATGAACATTTAACTGCAGGGCGCTACGTTTATCTCGACGTCACCGATACCGGGGCCGGGATGGATAAAAGCACCCTCGATAAACTGTTTGATCCCTTTTTCACCACCAAGTTTACCGGCCGGGGACTCGGCATGTCGGCGGTTCTCGGAATCGTCCGCGGTCATCACGGGGCCATCCAGGTGTGCAGCGAAGTCGGCCGGGGCACGGCATTCCGAATCCTCTTCCCGGTTTCTGAAAAAGCTGACGAATCTCTTTCCGCACCAGTCCCAAGGGACGGTCCGGAGAGTCCCGGCAAAGTGCTGCTGGTCGACGATGAAGCGAGCGTGCGCGCAGTCGGCAAGGCCCTGCTCGAAGAACTGGGGGGCCAGCCGCTGACGGCGGTTGACGGTGTCGACGCCCTGCGGGTCTACCGGGAGAATCCGGAGACCAGCCTGGTTATTCTCGATTTGACCATGCCCCGTATGGACGGCCTGGACTGTTGCCGGGAGCTGAAATCCCTCAATCCGAACCTGGCTGTTGTCATATCGAGCGGTTACAGTGAAAAAGATGTCTCGCAGAAATTTAGCGGCCAGGAAATTACCGGATTTATCCAGAAACCCTACCGGTTGTCGGAATTGAAGAAACTGCTTGTGAAAATATAGATCTGCCGGAAAGTGAAAGGTCGGGCCAATGGCTGCCTCGATTCCTGATTGGAGTCGGGGCTGTTTTTTTAAGGAATCCGGCTGCCGGACCACACCTCTTTCATCTCCTGCAGGTTTTGCGCTATGATACATGATTGTCCCCGGGGAAGAGATGATGAAAAAAACAGACAGCCAGATCATAAGGTCCCTGCTGATATGTGCAGGATTCGCGGCTCTTGCGGCCGGGGTCGTCGGAATCTTTGTTCCCGTTCTGCCGACTGTTCCCCTGCTGCTGTTGGCAGCGGCCTGTTTCGCGCGCAGCTCTGACAGGTTCCACCGCTGGCTCTTGAATCATCAGCGGCTGGGGCCGATGATCGCGCCCTTCCTCGACGGCCGGGGCATCCCGAAGCATGCCAAGATCAAGGCTATTGCGCTGCTGTGGGCAAGCCTGCTGGTTTCCGTCGTGTTCCTCATTCCGATCGCCTGGGTGGATCTTCTGGTGCTGGGCATCGGCGTGGCGGTCTCCGTTTATTTGCTGCGGTTACCGGACCGGGTTCCGGCCGGAGGCTAGTCCCGCTGGACAGTGAGGGAGCGTGGCGTCCCGAAGGGAAGAACCTGAAGCTGTTCTGCCGGAGCTCTGGCTCCGAAACATTCCCATGCCACATGATTGCGTTTTTCCTTGGCGCGATAAAGCAGTCGGTCGACGCAGCGGGTAAACTCTGTGAGCTGTCGGTCCGTGGTCGGCGCTGTCGTGGCCCCGCCGATGCTGATCGTCAGGACCTCCAATGCCCCGGCTGCCTGGTGTTCTATCGCCAGGTCAAATATCCTGCGCCGGATCGACTCGGCAAAAGCGACGGCTTCTTCCTGCGGCAGATTGGGAAGAATGAAGGCGAATTCCTCGCCGCCGTAGCGAGCGACAAAGTCGGATGACCGCTTCAGGGTCTGATGAAGCTGTCGGGCCACGAGCTTGAGGGCCTGATCTCCGGCGGCATGACCGTAGGTATCGTTATAGGGTTTGAAATAGTCGATATCCAGAAAGGCCAGGGAGAGAAGGTCCTGGTTGCGGCAGGCGCGCTGCCATTCGTTCAGGAGTCTGTCATCGTAGGCCCGGCGATTGGGAATGCCGGTCAGACCGTCCAGAAGAGCGATTTTTTCCACCAGTTTACGATGCTTGACCAGCTCCATGATATTATTGACCCGGGCTTTGACGATGGCGGGATGAAACGGTTTGCCGATATAGTCCAGCGCTCCCAGGGAGAGGCCTTTTGCCTCGTCTTTGGCGTTGTCAAGGCTGGTCAGGAAAATCACCGGGATATGGCGCACCGCGGCATTGGCTTTCAGCTTCTGGATGACCTTGTAGCCATCCATCCCGGGCATGACCACATCCATGATGATGAGGTCGGGAATAAGGGCTTCGGCCAGCTGCAAGGCTTTTAGACCGTCCTTGACGGCGCTTATCCGGTAATCATGCATGAGCAGTTCAGTCAAAAACTGCAGGTTGAACACCTCATCGTCAACAATAAGTATTCTCGGCTGTTCCATGTCCATCCTGATGCCTGCTTTCTGCCAGCGATGATTTCATTCGGACAAGGGTTTCCAGGGCCTTGTCGAAGTCGAAGTCGCTGATTTGCTTCTTTAAAAGAGTCCAGTCTCTTCCGTTCGAGAGGGGGGGACAATTCATGACCAGGGTTGCGGCAGCCGTGTCGTTCTCCTGCAGGCAGGTCCGCAGCTGTGCGAGAACCTCTTCCCCGCCCGGCGTGGCCGGGGCCTCCCGGGGCGACTGGCAGTCATTTCCGGTCTGTTCTTCCGCCGCGACAAAGTCATGGAGTTCGGCCATCACCGCGGACAGGGCGTTTTGAAACGCTCTCAGCAGGTGTTCATAGCGGTTTGTTTCCCGCCTCCAGATGGCTTTTTCAAGAGCATGGGCCGTTTCCTGAAGTTTTTTGGCTCCGATCGATCCTGCGGGGCCTTTTATCGCATGGGCATGGTGCCTGACGACCTCAAAATCGCCGCTCTGGAAAAGATCGTCGCACTCTTTTCCGTAATGACAGTATTCGCGGAAAAAGATTCGTAGAAATCTCTTGTACGAGGCGCTGTTCCCCAGGCATCGTTTGATCCCCTCCCTGGTTTTGATTTCTTTGAAATGGAGATTCGGCTCACTGCTTTCGCCGATATGGTCCGGTGCCGAAGCGGCCTGCTTCCGCAGCGAGTTCGGCACCGCTCCCACATCTGAGACCGGACTCCATTTGACCAGCATGGCCATAAGTTCGTCCGGATCGATGGGCTTGGTGATGTGGTCGTTCATCCCCGCGGCCAGACTTTTTTCCCGGTCTTCCGAGAGGGCGTGGGCGGTGACGGCGATGATCGGCAGATCCTCCGCCTGATGATGTTCCCGGATCCGTTTCGCCACTTCCAGGCCGTCGAGATCGGGCATCTGGATATCCATGAAAATCACGTCAAAGGTCGAGCTACTGACGGCTTTCAGTGCGGCAAAACCGTTCTCCGCGATATAAACGACCATGCCCGCCTGCTCGAGCAGTTCCCTGGCAACTTCCTGATTGAACAGGTTGTCTTCAACCAGGAGCACCCGGGTGCCGCGAACCTGGTCGAGTTTTTCCTGACTGACTTTGACTGCCCCGTCGTCGGCCTGGGAAGGCTCCGGAAAAAAGAGATGGGTGACGGTGTTGACGATATTGGAAGGGCAGGCCGGTTTGGGAAGGAACGCATCGATTCCCGCCGACCGGGCCTGGAAACGGAGGTTTTCGACAGCGTAACCGTCAATCATCAGGATGACTCTTGGTGCGGCCCCTTCGCCGACGATCTCCTCTTTGATAAGGCGACCGGTTTCAATACCGTTTTTGCCCGGCAGGTGCCAATCGACGAAAATCAAGTTGTAGGGCTGAGCGGTCCGCTGCCGGTGGCAGATCTGCTGAAAAGCCTCCCCGGCGCAGCCGGAAGTATCCGGTTCCGTCGCGAACAGTTTTCCCATCATGGTCGCAATGCTGTTGCGTGCCGTTTTGTTGTCGTCAATGATCAGGACCCGCAGGCGGCGCAGTTCCTCAGGCAGCGTCAATGCCGTGGGCTGGTCGACCAGGGTCGTTTTCGTGGTGAAGTGGAACCGGCTGCCCCGGTCCGGTTCACTTTCAACCCAGATGCTGCCGCCCATGGCTTCAACCAGGCTTTTGCTGATGGCCAGGCCGAGACCGGTTCCGCCGAACCTGCGGGTGATGGTCCCGTTGGCCTGGGTGAAGGGTTTGAACAGACTGCCGACCTGTTCCGCCGTCATGCCGATGCCACTGTCGGTAATGGAAAAATGCAGCCGGGCGGCGGTCTCCGTCAGTTCCTCCACGTCCACTTCGACCAGGATATCCCCGGCAGAGGTGAACTTGATGGCGTTGCTGGTCAGGTTGGTCAGCACCTGGCCCAGACGCAGCGGATCGCCGGCCAGCCACTCCGGAGTCTGCACAGATATGGAGAAGATCAGCTCCAGCTGTTTCTCATGGGCTTTGTCGAGCACCACATCACTGAGGGAATTCAGAACGTCATCAAGGCGGAACGGAGTCGTTTCGATCTCCATTTTTCCTGCCTCGATTTTGGAAAAATCGAGAATATCGTTGATGATGGTCAGTAATTTCTGGGCTGAGGAGAGGACCTTGTTCTGGTACTCCTTCTGGATTTCATTCAGTTCGGTGCGCAGGGTTAAATGAGTCATCCCGATAATGGCATTCATCGGGGTCCGGATTTCATGGCTCATGCGGGCCAGGAAATCGCTTTTGGCGCGGCTGGCGGCTTCCGCATCGTACTTGGCCCGAAGCAACTCGTCGCGGATCTGGTATTCGTCGGTGATGTCGAAAAGGATCCCGCTCTCGCCGGCGTAGCCCAAACCGGAGGGGTCGGCAACGAGTTTCGACAGGCTGCGTTTCCAGCGCCACTGGGGACCGTTTTCGGTCGCCGAGAGACACCTGAACTCCCGTTTGTGGGTGGCCGAAGGGGAGCCGGCCTGACGAATCCACTCCTTGACAAAGCGGGAATCTTTGCTGAGCAGCGTCCTGCCCTCGACGTCGATAAATTCCTTCGGATGACGTGTTCTGAAAAGATCCCAGTCATCATACTGATGCAGATCGCGCCAGGGGCTGTTCCCCATGATTCTCTTGCGGTCCTCGGGATGAAGCTGTTTGCTGTAGTCCAGAAAATTGGCCATCTTCTCCGGTCTATGGTGGAGGACTTTTTCAACGTTGCCGACAAAAGACAGGGTACCGGTCGCGAAGGCGATCTGTCGTGATATGGCTCCCGCCGCTTCCAGGCTGTTGAGCAGGTCCCTCTGCAGCTTCTGCAGCAGGCGCTCCTTTTCGTTGTGTTCCGCAATTTCGTCCCGGGTCCAGATCACCCCGGTGTAGCCTGCGCAGATGAGAATAAACACCACCAGGCAGGCGAGGAAAATCGAGGCCCGGGTGTTTTCGGTCATTGCATTGAAGAAACTGGCCCGGTTGGCTTCCGCCTTGGCCTTGGAATACTCGACCAGATTGTTGATGTCGGTGATCAGGCGGTTGGCGGCCGTCTTGGTGTCAAGCTCATTGAGTACCCGGATGATGCCCGGCCCGTAGATCCCCTGGCGGTAGGCCTGGCCGAGGGTGTAGATGATCTCCGCGTAACTGTCCAGGGCGGCGCGGGTTTCAACCAGCAGGCGTTTGTTCTCAGGATCCTGCGCGGTTTTCTCGTATTCGTCCAGGGCCGTACGGATATTGGGGATATTGTCCTCCATCGCCTTGACCCATCTCATGTCACCGCTGTTGGCCCGATAAAAATTTATAATCAGGTTGTGCAGGTAGAAATTCGCGCGCTCCCCCCAGATGATTCCACGGGTTCCCTCTTCCGCCAGGACCTTGACCTGCTGCCCGCTGTCGATAAATCTCATGATGAGGTAGGCCGAAAGCCCGGCAGTCAGAATGGCAATCAGGCTCATGACCAGAATAAGACGTGCTGAAATACTGATTTTCTTTAGAAACATCCTGGAACTCGTCGCCGATTCAGTCGCCCTCTGTCCTGGTTCGGTCGCAGCCGAGAGATTAATCCCTGTCGCCGGCCGCCAGAAACGGAGCCGTGGTGATAAATGAGAATAGGCAATGTACCAAATTTGACATTGTCAACAAATGTTTATTTGGCGGCGGGAGGCATTTCCTGACGATTTTTCCGGACGGATGCTGCCGGACGGGCGATATCTGCTACGGCTGCGGAGGCTTGCTGGAGCGGGTTGTGAGAGTGTGCCTTTTCCTGCTCAACTGATGGACGATGTGATCAAGTCTGTCCAGCTCCTGCCTGCTCAGGGTCCGATCCCGGTAGACCGCGCCCCCGTAGATGGTGGCGAATTCCCGGCACAGAGGGTCCCGGACCTGTTCCGCCAGGGCGAACAGACCGGTTGCCGCCGGCAGACTTCTGCTGCCGAAACAGGCGGCCGTGAGCTTCAGGTAGCGCTTGAGAATCCGGGTGCTGCGGGGCTGCCGCCTGAGCCGCCATGTCCCGAACAGGACCGGAACCAGAAGCAGAGCGAGCCAGGGCAGGTAGACGTCTGCCCCCGGTTCGACCTGCTTCAGACTGCGGAGGTTGCGAGTCAGCGAACGCAGCAGGTCGAACTGGCTGCGCAGATCGTAATTCAGCACCAATCGGGTCCAGTTGTGTTCAAGCAGGTCCAGGAGCGACCTGAGGGTTGCGGCGGGAGCGGAAGATGCAGTCCGAAAGGCTGCCGAGCTGTTGACCGCCAGCCGGCTGGGGTCGATTCTTTCCCAGACTCCAGCATCGTTCAACGCTTCGACCCAGACGTGGGCCTGGTCCTCCCGGACCAGGTAGTAACCGCCGAAACGGTTGTACTCCCCTCCCAGGTAGCCGCCAACCAGACGGGTCGGAACGCCGGCCAGGCGCAGCAGGGTCGCATAGGATGAAGCGAAATATTCACAGTAACCGCGCCGGCTGACGAACAGGAAAGTGTCGACGGGGTCGGCGGTCTGGGGCAGTCGCGTGGCGGAATAGCTGAGTTGCTGGTCACGAAAAAAACGGTTCAGGCGGGCAATCTTCGTGTCGAATGACGGGGTCTGCCGCAATTGACTGCCGATGGCGGCCACCCGTTGCGAAACCCGGTCCGGGACGGTCAGATAACGTTCTTTTCCGGAGAGGAGCAGGCTGCGTGCGTCGAGCTGGGCGCGAATCTGGTAGCTGGCCTTGCGCTGCCCCTTCCCCCTGGTCTGCAGGGTGCCGTCAGCGGTTATCCAGATACGGTTATTGGCCGTTGCGGTCACCTGAACCGAGCGGTCCAGCCCGGGAAGATAGCTGTCCGCCCTGGGCTCGGTAAAAAAACGGATGGTGTGCTCCGAAGCGGGGGCGGTGACAAGATGTTCTCTGGCGGCAGCTGAACTTCTCTGCCAGGTCTGCCCCTGGATCTGATCGAAAACGATGCCGCGCCAATAAAGAGAACTGTCGGGCAGGTGAGCCGTCTCGGCACGGAAAGCGATGGAGTCATCCCCGCTCAGGTCAACGACCGAACCGGGGCGAACCTTGTCGCTCATCCCGGTGGTTGCTTTGGGAGACGGGGTGAGAAAATTCCAGAGCGGAGTCTGAGTCCTGGGCAGGATGACAAAGAACAGCAGCATGAGCGAAAGCGATCCGGCCGGCAAGATGGCAGCGGTTTTCAGGAGTTGCCGCCAGTCCTTCCTGGAGAGCCGGATATGCGGATCGGTAACATAAAAACTGAGTAGAATCAGGCCGCTTGTCACCAGCACAATCATGAAAACCAGGTAGGCCAGGTAGGCCTGGCCCAGGGTCAGCATGGATGACGCCGCCAGGATAATGCTGGCGAGCAGGAATATCTGCAGAATGTGGCGGCCAGATTTCTGGCCGACGAGTCTGACCGCCAGGAGCAGACAGAGAAATTCAATCAGGGGAGGGGCCGGGTTCGCCAGGGAGACGCGGCTCAGGAATAACAGGAAAAATGCCAGGGACAGCAGGGTGCCGAGACGTTCCGGAAGGAGTTGTCGCCTGGTGGCGTCGGCCCAGATGCCAGCAGGCGCCGCGGTCCCCAGGACAACCATGACCCAGCTGCCCAGGTAGGGTAAGACCGGCAGCACGCCGATCGCTGCGGCCAGATAGAGCTGAATATGCAGAATCCGTCTAATGCCGACCATAGAGTGCCAGCTCCTTGAGTATTCTGGTCCGTTGCTGCCATCCGGATTCCGGGGCCAGCAGGATCTCGCCCAGACGCAGGCCAACGGCGCTCTGGCTGCGGATCAGCTGGTCGACGATGAAGGTGGCCTGACTGATCTGCTGTTCCAGGGATCCGGTAAATTCTGCGGGGTTGATGGTGACGGCCGGGGTGCCGTGGCGATTCTGGCGCTTGACCTTGTAATCATCATGACGGGCTGAGAGCTTCCAATGGATCGCCTTGAGAGGATCCTGCTGATGGTAGCTGTCGATACTGCGCAGTTCCCCGTCGATACCGGGCCGGGAGCTGTTCTCCATCGGCCCGTTGACGGTTTCGCCGCCACCCGCAGGGTGGAAGGCCGTCAGGGGGGTGGGAAAAACCAGGATTCCGGTGACCGTCGGCAATCTGCTGGAGCGGATAAAGAAGTTGACCGGGAACCGTGACGTGACCCAGGTTTCGGGCAATTGGTGATAGCCTCGGGTCGGCATGGTCAGGGGCAGGGACAGGCGCTGCTTCTGGCCGGGACCGAGCGCCGGAAACAGCTGTCCGTGGCCAGCGACCGTCACCTCGATCAGAAAGGCCGGAAGGCGTTTGCGACCGTTGGTCAGCTGAATGTCGACCCGGCCGGGAAGGCCGGCGAAAAACTCGGCCCCGGGCAGGATCGTGACCTGCAGGTTTTTCAGGTTGCGCTGCCCCATGAGGCCGGAGATAGCCATAAACCCCAGGAGGGCCGACACCATAAGGTAGAGGAGGTTGTTGCCGGTATTGACGGCCGCGAATCCGAGCAGTAACGTGATGCCGATATAAACAGCCCCGGCCCGGGTCAGTTTCAGGCCATAGGAACGGGAATGTCTGCGAGCAGTGATCTGAACACCTCTTCCTTGTCGATGGTTCGAAATTCAGGCCTGAGGATCAGGCGATGGGCGGCCACCGGGATGGCCAGGCGCTGAACATCTTCCGGGACCACGTAGTTTCGTCCTTCCAGATAGGCCTCGACCCGCGCTGCCGCAGCGAGGTTGAGGCCTCCCCGGGTGGAAAGCCCAGAGGCGATCTGGGGATGCGCCCGGGACTTTTCCATGATGGCATGGAGGTAGTCGATGACCAGGTCGCCAAGGCGAATTTCTTCACCGATGAACCTGGTGATGTCACGGATTGTCGATCCCTGCAGAAGCGGGGTGATGGTCGCCAGTTCGTCCCGTACGCTGCCTCGCCGAATGATCTGTTTTTCAAGTTCTGCCGGAGGGTAGCCGATGCCTGTTGTCATCAGGAACCGGTCCAGTTGAGATTCCGGCAGCGGAAAGGTGCCGACCTGCTCTGCCGGGTTCTGGGTGGCAATGACCAGGAAAGGTTCCGGGAGAGGGTAGGTCACTCCTTCAATGGTCACCCGTTTCTCCTCCATCGCCTCGAGCATGGCGCTCTGGGTTTTCGGCATGGCGCGGTTGACTTCGTCGAGCAGGACCAGGTTGTTGAAGATGGGACCCCGGACAAAGTGAAACTCGTTCTTCTGACGATCAAAGATGGACAGCCCGGTTATATCCGACGGCAGCAGATCGCTGGTGCACTGGATCCGTCCGAAATCGAGACCGAGAATGCCGGACAGCGCCAGGGCCAAGCTGGTTTTCCCGAGACCGGGAATGTCCTCCAGCAGCAGGTGGCCGCCGGCCAGCAGGCTGATGACGGCCAGCCGGATCGCTCGCACCTTCCCCTGCAGGTAACGGGTCGAGAGGGTTTCGATCACCTCAAGGATCAGGGTCCGCCGGTAAAGCTCCATGGGCTCAGCCTTTATGAAAAAGGGGGGCGGGGCGTTCATGGCCCCGGCCCGCTGTTCAAAGATTTATTTTGCCTGTCTTTCTGGCCGGTTGTCCAGTCATTCCAGGCACAAATGATACCTGGTTACGATCTGATTTGTTATAGTTGAGAGGAAGCGGAGGTGACCATGCGGGCCATGATACTTGAAAAAATCAGTGATCTGAACCATGAAAAAGAGCCTTTGCGACTGGTCGATCTGCCGTGTCCGGAACCCGGACCCGGCCAGGTTCGGCTGCGGTTGCTGGTCTGCGGAGTGTGCCATACCGAACTTGATGAAATCGAAGGGCGGACGCTGCCGCCCCGTTACCCGGTGGTGCCGGGGCATCAGGCCGTTGGTATCATCGACAAGCTCGGCGCGGGCGTCCCTCGGAAACGACTGGGTCAGCGGGTCGGTGTGGCCTGGATATATTCCGCCTGTGGCGAATGCCGCTGGTGCCGGCGCGGGCTGGAGAACCTGTGTCCCGATTTTCAGGCGAGCGGCCGTGATGCCGACGGTGGTTATGCCGAATATATGGTCGTTCCGGCAGCCTTCGCGCATCCGCTCCCGGACCTGTTCAATGCCGCCGAGGCGGCTCCGTTGCTCTGCGCCGGCGCGATCGGCTATCGTTCCCTCGCCCTGGCCAACCTGAATGCCGATTCCGGCCCCTTGGGTCTGACTGGCTTCGGCGCTTCGGCGCACCTGGTTCTGAAGCTGGTCAGGCATCAGTATCCCGACCTGCCGGTCTATGTCTTCGCCCGCAGTTCCGAAGAACGGGAATTTGCCCTTGAGCTGGGGGCCGCCTGGTCCGGGGGCACGGAGGACGCGCCGCCGGAGCGAATGGCTGCGGTTATCGACACGACACCGGTCTGGAAACCGGTCGTGAGCGCCCTGCGTCACCTTGAGCCCGGTGGCCGCCTGGTCATCAATGCCATCCGCAAGGAGAACCATGACCGGGAGCTGCTGGCTCGGCTCGATTACCCCGGGGACCTGTGGCTGGAGAAGGAGATCAAGAGTGTCGCCAACGTGACGCGCCGGGACGTCGCGGAATTTCTGCGTCTGGCCGCCGATATCCCTCTGCACCCGGTCTTTGAGGAATTCCCCCTCGAGGCGGCCAATCGCGCCCTGCTGGAACTGAAAGAACGTAAAATCCGGGGGGCCAAGGTGCTGAGAATCGCACCGGGCTGACCGCCTGCTATGCGTGTTTGCCGCGGCCGGCCTTGCGCCGACTGGCAGGTCACTGGCACAATGAACGAAAAGGGGAGGGTGCTATCGCCCACCCGGAAGGTATGAATCGAAGAGGCTGGAATGAAAGAAGCGCTGTTGTATCGGAAGCTTGATGACGGAAAGGTTCAGTGCCGCCTGTGTGCTCACCAATGCGAAATCGCCGCCGGCAGGCGGGGCCTCTGCCAGGTCAGGGAAAACCAGGACGGGGTTCTCTACACCCTGGTCTACGGGCGGACCATCAGTCAGAATGTGGATCCCATCGAAAAAAAGCCGCTGAACCATTTTTACCCCGGCAGCCAGGCCTTCTCCATTGCGACCCCTGGCTGTAATTTCCATTGCAGTTGGTGTCAGAACTGGGACATCTCCCAGATGCCGAGGGAGCAGCATTTCATTGCCGGGCGCAAACTCGATCCCGAAGAAGTCGTCGCAGCGGCCGTGCGTTCTGGTTGCCGCTCCATTGCCTATACCTATACGGAACCGACGGTGTTCTTCGAATATTGCTACGATACCGCCAAACTGGCACGAACTGCCGGACTGGCGAATGTGTTTATCAGCAACGGTTTCATGTCAGCCGACATGCTGGAGATGTTTCATCCGCTTCTGGATGCGGCCAATATCGATCTGAAAGCTTTTCGGGATGACACCTACCGGCGGCATGCCGGAGGGCGCCTGCAGCCGGTGCTTGACAACCTCAAGGCCCTGCGCGATTACGACATCTGGACGGAAGTGACGACCCTGATTATTCCGGAGCTGAACGACAGTCCCGAGGAATTGGGGGAGATTGCGGGATTTATCGCCACGGAGCTGGGGCCGCAGGTTCCCTGGCACGTCAGCCGTTTTTATCCCCAGTATAAACAGAAAAAACTGCCCCCGACACCGCCGGAGATCATCGCAGGCGCGGTGGCGATTGGGCATGCGGCCGGTTTGCATTTTGTTTATCCCGGGAATGTTTCGGGCGTGGTTGAGACCCGCTGTCCCCACTGCCAGCAGGCCGTTGTCGAACGTAGCGGCTATCTGATCTCCGAGTTGCGGGTTAGCCGGGACGGGCGCTGCGAATTCTGCGGACAGATTGTTGCCGGAGTCTGGGGATAGGCTGTCCGCGGCCGGTGAAAGGAGAAGGACACGTATGGCCCTGATTTTTCATAAGGCGGATTCGCGAGGTCTTGCCGAGCATGGCTGGCTGACCAGCCGTCATACCTTCAGCTTCGCAAATTATTATGACCCCGAGCGGGTGAATTTCGGCGCTCTGCGGGTCATCAACGATGATATCGTGGCTCCCGGTGAAGGATTTCCGACCCATCCGCACAAAAACATGGAGATTATTTCCATCCCCCTGGCTGGGGCGTTGAAGCATGGCGACAGTATGGGGCATGAGCAGACCATTCGTGCCGGCGAGGTGCAGGTCATGTCTGCCGGGCGGGGTCTTTTGCACTCCGAATTCAATGCATCGCAGTGCGAAGCCGTCGCGTTTCTGCAGATCTGGATCGTCCCCATGAGTGCGGATGTCGATCCGCGTTATGACCAGCATGATTTTTCCGGTCAGTTCCCCGAGCATGGCGTGCTGGCGATGATCGGTCCCCATGGAGCCGGGTTGCCTCTCGGTATTCAGCAGAACGCTTTTGTGTCCATGGCCTGTCTTGCCGGCGGCGAGCTGACCTGCGCGAAGCATATTGAAAGCAACGGAATTTACTTTTTCGTCCTGGAAGGATCCGTGGTGATCGCCGGACAAGAGCTGGCGGCACGCGACGGCTTGGGCGTGACCGATCTGGACCCTGTCTGTCTGCGGGCTGAGTCCGCTGCCAGGGTGCTCTGCCTGGAAGTGCCTCTGCAATAGCTGCGGACAGGCTGCGCGAAGGATAAGGGGGGCAGACGAAGGGTTCCCTCCCGTCTCGGGGGGGCGGCGGGAACGTCAGCTGTTCTGCAGCGTGTGAAGGTATTCCTCCCACTCGATGGGGAGCAGGCTCTGCTTTTTGCTGTTGCATTCCTTGCAGGCCGGTACGCAGTTCCCCTTGGTGCTGCGTCCGCCGCGAACCAGGGGAACGATATGGTCAAGGGTGAGCTCTTTGGGGGGGACCTGCTTGCCGCAATAATGGCAGACCCCTTTGGCGATTTTATTTTTCCACCAATTCTGCTTTCTTAATTCGCGCGCTTTGGCGCGCTCTCGACGGATGAATTCCTCATCAACATCATTAAGCCAGTCCATCGTTGTCTCCTGCCTCTTACTTGGTCGGTTTTGCGAATTATTGCACAAATTATAAAATTGTGCGATGTTACGAAATTGTGTGTGCGAGGGGGAATCGCTTTTTCAGTGAGTTAAGTTATGAAAATCCTTATAGTTGGCTCTGGCCAGGTCGGGTATTTTTTGTGTGATCGCCTGTCCCGCGAGGGGCATGAAGTCACCCTGGTTGACCAGTCAGAGGAAATGGTTCAGCGCGCTCAGGACCGTCTTAATGTCATGGGTGTCGTCGGTAATGGGGCCAGTGCCGAAATTCTGGAACAGGCCGGGATCAAATCAGCGGATATTTTCATTGCGGTGACCAATACCGATGAAGTCAATATTCTCGCCTGTCTGCTGGCCCGTGAATATCAGGTCGGGATTCTGATCGCCCGGACCAAGAATATCGAATATACCAGCCGTAAAGCGGTCCTCTCCAAGGAAAAACTGGGGATCGATCTGCTGATCAACCCGGAAGATGCGGTGGCCGATGAATTGACCAAGATCGCCTGCAGCTCCCACGCCTTCGACGTCGCCGAATTCGCGGAAGGGCAGATTCTCTTTCAGGGCTACCGGATTGATGCCGACAGCCCTCTGTGCGATCTGACCCTGGCGGAGCTGGGCGAGTTACGGGGCATGTATCGCTTCGTCGTCGTGGCCATCAGCCGCGGCGATACCACCATCATCCCCCGGGGGGACGACTGCATTCAGGCCGGCGACCGTATTTATATTTTCGCTCCCCAGAAGGAGCTTCCGGCCATCAACTACCTGTTGCAATCCGAAGGATTGAAAAAGCGCATCACCCGCCGGGCATTCGTTCTCGGCGGCAGCCGCATCGGTCTTCAGGTCACCCAGAATCTTGAAAAACTCAATATTCAGACCAAGCTTATCGAAAAAGACGAGGAGCATTGTTACAAGCTGGCCGAACATCTCAACAAGGCGGTTGTCATCAATGCCGAAGGGCTTGACGTTGAGACCCTTCTGGAAGAGGGGCTGGCCGAGGCCGGGGTCTTTATTGCCGTAACCGAGAACGATCAGACCAATATCCTGACCTGCCTGCTGGCCAAGCAGCATAAAGTGCGGAAAACCCTGGCCCTGGTCAGTCAGCCGGAATTGATCGGGCTGGCGACCGAGCTCGGCATCGATGCCTGCATTTCTCCGCGACTGGCTGCAGCCGGGGCGATTCTCAAATTTGTCCGCCAGGGGGAAGTGATCTCGCTGACCGCCGTCGAGGGGAGCAATTCCGAGGTTCTCGAGCTGGAAATCAAAAAGTCAAGCGCGGTCCATGGGCGTGCTCTCCAGGACCTGCATTTCCCGCGGGGGGCCCTGATCGGGGCCATCGTCCGGGGGGGGCAGTATGAAATCCCGACCGGGGAAAGCATTCTCATGGAGGGAGACCGGGTTGTCATCTTTACCCTGCCTGAGGCTTTGCAGAAAGTGGAAAGGTTTTTCGCCTGAATGAACCTGTTGTTAACCTTGAGGATCCTGGGATCCCTGTTGCTGTGCCTGGGCGGCACCCTGGTTGTCCCCCTGCCCATCTCCCTCTATTACGCTGACGGGGTCTGGTCCGCTTTTTTTATTTCGGCACTGATCTGCTGCATCGTGGGTGGCCTTGTCATGGCGGCCTGCCAGAGTAAAAAAGAGCTTTCCGTGCGCGAAGGTTTTGCCGTTGTAACCTTCGGATGGGCTGTTTTCGCGGTTTTCGGGGCCTTGCCTTTTCTTTTTTCAGGTGCGATTGCATCGCCGGTTGATGCAATTTTCGAAACCATGAGCGGCTTTACGACCACCGGCTCAACGATCCTGACTGAAATCGAGACCCTGCCCCAGAGTCTGCTGTTCTGGCGGGCCTTGACCCATTGGCTCGGCGGGATGGGGATCATCGTTCTGTCCCTGGCCATTCTGCCGATGCTCGGAGTCGGGGGGATGCAGCTGTTCAAGGCGGAAGTTCCGGGTCCGACAGCCGATCGGCTGAAACCCAGAATTCAGGATACCGCCAAGATGCTCTGGGGGGTCTATGTCCTGCTGACCGGCCTGGAAACCGTCCTGCTCATGGTTGGCGGCATGTCATTTTTTGATGCCGTCTGCCATGCGTTCGCCACCCTCGCCACCGGCGGGTTCTCAACCCGGAACGCCTCTGTCGGGGCTTACGACAGCGGTTATATCGACGGGGTCATCACCCTTTTCATGATTCTTGCCGGGATCAACTTCGCCCTGCACTTTCATCTTCTGCGAGGGCGTTTCCGCGACTTTTTCCGCAGTGAGGAGCTGCGGGTCTATCTGGCGGTTATCGTGGTGGCAACCGCAATCATCATGACCTTCAACTGGACGGAAGACCTGTATGCCGGCTTTGTTGAAAACCTGCGCTTCACCCTGTTTCAGGTGGCGTCGATCATGACGACCACCGGTTTCGGAACCGCTGATTTCGAACTCTGGCCCGTGGTTGCCCAATACCTCCTGGTGTTGCTGATGTTTATCGGTGGTTGCGCCGGTTCAACCGGCGGGGGGATCAAGGTGGCCCGTATCCTGTTGCTGTTCAAGCATGCCCAGGTGCAGTTGTTCCGCCTGATTCATCCCCGCGCAATCCGTCTGGTCAAGCTTGGCAACATGCCCGTTGACAAAGAGGTCATGCAGTCGATCCTGGGATTTTTCGCTCTGTTTATTGCGGTTTTTGTGGTTGGGTCGCTGCTGGTTGCCGCGACCGGAATGGACGTTGTCTCTTCGGCCGCTGCGGTTATCGCCTGCCTTGCGAATATCGGTCCGGGTCTCGGATCGGTCGGTCCCGTCGACAACTTCGCCCACGTCCCGGACTTCGGTAAAGGGGTTCTTATTGTCTGCATGCTGATGGGCCGTCTCGAACTGTTCACCGTTCTGGTCCTGTTTTTCCCTTCCTTCTGGAAAAAATAACCCGATAATACAAAAGAGGTTCGGCTGTCGCCAGAACCTCCTGCTGCAAACGGACGAAAGCCCCCATCGTTGCAAAACGATGGGGGCTTCCCCCCTCCGAGACTTCTTATCTTGAACGGCTCTCGTTCAAAGATGGGTTGGAGTATACACAGCGCATCTGACAAAAATCTTACACGAGAGCGATTTTAGAAAAAAATAAAACTATGGCAACATTATAAACCCAAGTTGACGCCCTGTTGTTCCCTTGTCTCTGCGGTGAGAGAACAGGAGTTCCGGGTGGCAGCAGGTACACTCCCCGGCAATATCAATGTGTTGTGGTTTTAAGCCGAGTTTTTCCAACTGCAGCTGGCAACTCAGGGGCAAATTAAGTTGCCAGTGGCCAAGACGGGTCTCACTGGAAATTTCATCCCAGAAACCGGTTCCTTTTCGAAAGGCGTCCCGTACCGGTCGATCCACCTCGTATTGATGGGCGCCAATGCCGGGGCCGATGGCGGCTTTCAGTTCACTGACGTCGCATCCAAACTGGCGGACCATTGACTGAACCGTTTTGTCGACCAGGCCGTTGGCGGCACCGCGCCATCCGGCATGGATGGCGGCAACGACCTGCTGTTGCTCGCTCCAGACCAGGATTGGCAGGCAGTCCGCGGTCAGCACGCCGATCATGATGCCGGGCTGGTTGGTGACGATGGCGTCCACTTCGATTTTGAGGAAATGGGACAGGTCCGGATTCGGTTCGTCGATCAGCAGAAGGTCCTTGCCATGAACCTGTTTGACGGTGAGTAACTGGTGCGGATCGAGACCGAAGCTGCGGCAGAATGTCGACCGGTTTCCTTCGACGTGGGCCAGCAGGTCCTCGGTTCCGAAACTCAGGTTCAATGAGTTGTAAGGCGGACGGCTGACTCCGCCGTTACGGGTACTGAACCCGGCAACGATGCTGCCGTTGACATTCTTGGGTTGCAGGAAGGAAATCTTTCCTTTGCGAACAAGTTTCATGATGTCTCCATTTAAAAACGAAAGATAAAAAAGCAGGCAAGTTTAGGCTGCCGCGTTTTTAAGGTCAAGATAACTGATGATCTGAGTCAGAGTTTCCGGCATTTCGCTGGTAAATTCCAGATATTTTCCGGTCTTGGGATGAATAAAACCGAGGAGGCGGGCGTGCAGCGCCTGACCGGAAAGGTTCTTGAGCAGTCTGGCGAGTTCAGGATCTTTTGGACGGTTGTTGGCCCGGCCGTAAAGGGGATCGCCAACCAGGGGATGCCCCGTTTCGGAGAAATGGACCCGAATCTGATGGGTTCGGCCGGTTTCCAGTCTGAATTCCACCAGGCTGAGATTGTCCGTAGGGTAACGTTTAATCACCGACCAATGGGTGACCGCGTTTTTCCCCTGACGTGCTTTGCTGCTCATTTTTTTTCTGTGGACCGGGTGACGGCCGATGGGCTGATCGATTGTTCCTTTGCCGAGCAGGGGGCATCCCTGAACCAGGGCCACGTAGATTCTGTTTATCGAGTGTTCTTTGAACTGCTCCGAAAGGTGCCGGTGGGCCTGGTCATTCTTGGTCGCCACCATGACGCCGGACGTGTCCTTGTCGATCCGGTGGACAATGCCGGGACGCAGGGCTCCGCCGATTCCGGCCAGATCGTCACAGTGGTGGAGGAGGGCGTTCACCAGGGTGCCGCGGGCGTGACCCGCCGCCGGGTGGACGACCATGCCGGCCGGCTTGTCGATAACGATCAGGTCCTGGTCTTCGTAGATGATTTTGAGAGGGATCGCTTCCGGAATGGCTTCTGCCGGCTCGGGGTCGGGCAGGTTGACGCAGATCAGTTCCCCGCCCTTTAGTTTGAGACTTGCTTTGACCGCTGTTCCGGCGATTGTCACGGCCTGACTGTCGATCAGTTTTTTTATTTGCGAACGACTGATGTCCGGCAGGTTCTCGGCAAGAAAGCTGTCGAGCCGGGTGACCGGGTGGTCTTCGGCAAAAAGAAATTGCCTGGTTGAGCTCATTTACCAGATCTGACTTTCGATTTTGCCTGCCTGCTTGATCATGACATCAACAATGGCCCGTTCATAGAGATGATCCCGATTTTTCATTTCCGGCGAAACTCTGGAGAAAAAATGCTCACGTCCTTCGGCAAGTTCCTCGTCCATCAGTTCAAAGATATTGTCGCTTTTGATTCCTTCACTGACCTTATCGCGGTTGTACAGGGCGATGTCAGAAACGATAGCACGCGCCAGGCGAAATGCGAGATCAGGATTTTCCACCAGCCTTGCCATAAGATTGTCCTCCGTGGGGTTTGATTCTTTTATTGTTGGTTTGATTTTATTAATTTCCTTTCAATATGGCAAGCTAAATCCCGGGATCGAAAAGGGCTAACAAGAAAAGAATGGTGATTAGTAAATGATTATGATAAAAAGTTCATGATTGGTGTGGTTGCTCTCACCTGCTGGAGGGGATGTCACCGCTGGCCCAGATGACTCGACGCTCTGATGCTATTGACAAGGCTGTGGCAAGGAAGGTTGCATGAAAAAACACATTCTTTTCGTTGATGATGAAGAATGCCTGGCGTCGCTCGGGGCGGACCTGCTGGAAGATTTCGGCTACCGGGTCACCGCGGCGTTCAACGGTCCTGACGCGTATCGGCTGTTTGCCGAACAACCGGACCGGTTTGATCTGATTATCACCGATGAGTCGATGCCGGACATGTCCGGTATCGAGCTTGCCCAGAGAGTCTATGAGCTGTCACCGGCAACGCCGGTGATTCTCTGTTCCGGGCACCTGCTGACGATGCGGGAACAAGGCATGGAGCGGACCAATATCATCAATGTTCTCGCTAAAACGGATATCTGCCTGAAGTTGCCCGATTACCTCGACGACTTATTCAGCTGACGGTTTACGGCCAAAAGAGACGGCTGCCGGGATGGCCCGGGGATAAGTCAGGGCGTCGCCGCCGGAATGTCCGGAGGGGCGCTAGATAAAGGTCACGATGAGCAGCACCAGGACTGCGGCCATAATGACCAGGGACAGCACAGACAGTTTTCGGGATTGGCCGGTTTCTGACGGCCCGTCCAGTCGGCCGACCACCGGAAAGCGCTCCACGACGGCACGGACGTGGGGGGCGCTTTTCAGCTCTTCCGTCAAATCTCCACCCGCCTGATGGGCTCCTTCGTGACTGCCTTCCTGCCAGTAGGGACTGGCGCTGACGTCATAAATAATATCGTTGACCGCCACATAAGCCGGCCGACCATCTTTCCCGTCGCAGGTTTGCAATTCTGCCAGTGTCATACCGCAATACTCCTTGGTGATCGAGGTGCCGGGTGCAGATCGTTCTATCGTTGTGCAACGTCAGATCAGCCTCCGAACCATTCAGGTATTGAAATAGGTCTGGTTGTTCAACTGGGTCGAAAACTGCTTCAAAATCTGTTGCCGTTCGCTGACATCGATCTTTTTACTGCGGACCGCCTGTTCGACTTTGTCCCGGAAATTTTCATAGAAGAACGCCGGATTGTACTCGAGCATTCCCAGGACTTCGCTGATGGTGTCGCCGGACTGTTCCTTCATGACATCGTAACCGCCATCGTCATTGATCCGGATACTGATGACATTGGTGTCGCCGAACAGGTTGTGCAGGTCCCCCAGGGTTTCCTGGTAAGCGCCCATGAGGAAGACCCCGAGAACGTAATCCTCGCCCTCTCTGAGGGAGTGGAGGGGGAGCGTCTGGCTTTCCCCTTCGCTCAGAATGAAGTGATCCAGGTTGCCGTCGCAGTCGCAGGTGAGGTCGGAAATCGTCGCGACCCGATCGGGTCGTTCATTCAGGCGATGGATGGGAGCCACCGGGAACACCTGATCGATGGCCCAGGAGTCGGGAAGGGACTGAAAGACGCTGAAATTTCCGTAATAGATATCGGCCAGCATACCGTCCAGACCGGCGAGGGACAGAGGCGGTTCCGGCAGGTCCCGTTTCCGCCTGGTGATGACACCGGCGATGGCGAGAAACAGGTTTTCCGCAACCGAGCGGTCACGCAGGGAAATCTGACCGCCCCTGAACAGGTCGCGAATTCGGTCGCGATTCTGAAGAGCTTCAAGATAGCCGGGAGCCAGATCGAGGTGCTCGGCTTGCGCATAAAGATGATATTGCCTGGCGATCAGCGGATGACAGTTCCGGGGTTCACGTTCCGGCAGGCTCAGGGGCTCGTAGCGCATGACATCCAGGATATTGAAGAGCAGCATGGTGGTGTGGGCTACGGTGGCCCGGCCTGATTCGGTCACAATCGTCGGGTGGTCGATCCCGCTGGCGTCGAGGGTCTCCCTGATGGTTTGGACGAGACAGCGGCAATACCCCTGCAGATCATAATTGCGCGAGTGACTGTGGCGGGACTGATTGCCGATATAGTCCACGGCGAGGCCGCCGCCGAGATCAATGTAGTTCAGAGGAACCCCTTCGGCCGCCAGATCGGCATAAAAGCGGCTGGCCTCCCTGACGCCACTGCGGATCTCCTCGATATCGGGAATCTGGGAACCGAGGTGACAGTGCAGCAGCTGCAGGCAATCGAGCATCCCCTCCCGGCGCAGGGTATCGACGGTATTGATCAGCTGGGCGGTACTCAGCCCGAAACTGCTCCGGTCGCCGCTGGTCTCGGTCCAGAGACCGCCGACCGTGGCTGACACCTTGATACGCAGGCCGATCAGCGGTTTGATGCCGAGGGCTCTGCTGCGGGCGATGATCAACGGCAGTTCATTGGGCGATTCAATCACGAAGAAACAGCGATGGCCAAGCTTGTTGGCCCACAGCCCCAGGTCGATGAATTCCTGATCCTTGTAGCCATTGCAGATCAGCAGACCGTTGTCCCTGAGGCTGGCCAGGCACAGCAGAAGTTCCGGCTTGCTGCCGGCTTCAAGGCCGTGACCGTAGCGTGCCCCGAAGCGGACAATCTCTTCGATGACGCTGCATTGCTGATTGACCTTGACCGGGAAGACGCCGTTGTACGCACCCTGGTAACCGGTGTCGCGAATCACCTCGCGGAAGGTTTCATTCAGCAGGGTGATGCGTGCATCCAGGAAGTTCTCGACGCGGATCAGCAGGGGCAGGTCATGGCCGCGGTCCCGGGCCCCCTGGAGAATTTCGGGAACCGGGATCGTCACCTCGCCGGACGGAAAGCTGCCGTGAACGAGCAGATCGCCAGTAGGGGCGACGGAAAAATGCTGCCGCCCCCACTGGTCGATGCCGTAAATGCGGGCGGAATCACGACTCGTCCATGCGGTCTGTTCTGGCTGTGTCATTTCTCGATGTTTTCCCGGGCAAACGTGGGCAGCATGAAGGCTCCCAGGTGGAGGTCCTCATTGTAATAGCGGGTGTGAAAATCCCGGCCTGCCGCCCGGGCGCGGTCGAAATCATTGACCGGGTGGTATTTTTTGCTGGCAAACGCAAAACTCCAGAGACCGCTCGGATAGGTCGGTATAAAGGCCTGGTACATTTCAACGATGGGGAAGACCGAACGCAGGTTCTGATACATGCTTTTCTGGATGTCCGCATGGTAGAAAGGGGACTCGCTCTGGGCGACCATGATGCCGTCTTCTTTGAGCGCCGAGAAAACCAGGCGATAGAAATCCTCCTCGAACAGTCCGACCGCTGGCCCGATCGGGTCGGTCGAGTCGACCAGGATGACATCGAATTCATTCTGGTGGTCCCTGATATAGGCCAGGCCGTCATCGACATGCAGTTTGACGCGCGGGTTGGAGCCGTCGATGGCACAGGCCATGGATGGAAGGAACTCGATGGCCTTGTCGATGACCAGACCGTCGATTTCGCACAGTACAGCCAGTTCAACTCCGGGATGCTTGACGATTTCACGGATGCTGCCGCCATCGCCGCCCCCGATGACCAGGACTTTTTTAGCGGCCGGATGGGTAAACAGGGCCGGGTGGACGATCATGTCATGATAAACGAACTCATCCCGTTCCGTGACCATGACCAAACCATCCAGCAGCATCATCCGTCCGTATTCGAGGGTTTCGAGAATTTCCAGCTTTTGAAATTCACTCTCTCCGGAGTACAGGGTCTTGCTGATCTTCATTGTAATGCCGACATTGTCACTGTGTTTTTCGGTATACCAGAGTTCCATCTTCATCGTCCTTGTCTTGGGGGTCATCAATCGCCGGATCCTGCACTGCTAATGCCGGAAACGGGGTGTTTACGTGTGTCTCTACTACCTGCGGCAGTCGGGGCTGTCAAGCCAATTTACGCCGATTTGCCTTTCTCAGGATGAATTTTTGCGGGCGCTGTGATAAACAGAATGAATTGTAACCAAAACAGGAGCTCATGGAAAGGACAACAAGAATGACGAATATCCGGAAAATCGGGTTTATTGGCGGCGGCAACATGGCGGAAGCACTGATCAAGGGATTGCTGGGCGGGACCTTCCCGGCCTCCCAGATCATGGCTTCGGAACCGAGTGACATGCGTCGGGACCACCTGGTTGACACGTTTGGCATCGAAGTGACCGAGAATAATCTCGAGGTGATGGAAAAGTGCGATCTGATCGTTCTCGCGATCAAGCCCCAGATCGCTACCGAGGTCCTGGAGGAAGTGGCCGGGGCCTATCGCGAAGAGAAGCTCCTGGTGTCGATCCTGGCCGGGGTCACCTCCAAGGGGATCGAGAAGTTTTTTCAGGGCGCACCGCGGGTCGTGCGGGTTATGCCGAACACCCCGGCCCTGGTCGGAGAAGCCGCCAGCGCCATCTGCCGCGGGCATCATGCCAGCCGGGACGATCTCGGTGTGGTCAGGCAGCTGCTGGAGACCGTCGGCACCGTCCAGGTCATCGACGAACGGCAGATGGACGCCGCGACCGGGCTGTCCGGTTCGGGACCTGCCTATATCTATACGGTCATCGAGGCTCTTGCCGACGGCGGCGTGCGGGAAGGCCTGCGCCGGGATGTCGCTCATGCCCTGGCCGTCCAGACGGTTGTCGGAGCCGCCCTGATGG
>CAXXLS010000016.1:0-35609 GCA_963677135.2 Geopsychrobacteraceae bacterium
AAACCCCGACTGCATTTTCCCGGTGCTGTGTACCATGTCGTTCTGCAGGCCAACGGTGACCGGCGGGTCTTTTTTGGTGAGACCGATGCCACCCGCCTGCTGTTGCTGCTGCAGGAGGGGATTGAAAAATTCGGTCACCGGATCCATGCCTATTGTCTGCTGCCGGACGCTTTGCGGCTGGTTGTCGAGGTAGACAGGGAGCCCCTTTCCGCGATCATGCAGCAACTCGGGTTTCGCTATACCAGCTGGTTCAATGCCCGCCACGGTCAGCGCGGGCACCTTTTTCAGGGGCGTTACAAGGCCATTCTCGTCGACAGTGGCCAATACCTGCTGCCGCTGATCCGCTCCATTCACCTGGCTCCGGTCGCCGGCGGTATTGAAAGCGATCCCATGCGCTACCCGTGGAGCAGTCATCGGGCCTATTGCGGGCGGGAGGCGAACCCCTGGCTGACCCGCGAACTGGCCCTGGCCGATATCGGCGAATCCGGAATCCGCACCCTGATGAAATTCCATTCTTATGTCAATGAGGGCCTGGTGGCGACGGATCACACCGACTACTTCAGCGGCGGCAGCGACGATCCCCGGATCCTCGGCGACAGGGAATTCGTGCGTCTGGCCATGAAAGCGGCGCGTCAGAAATACCAGCCGCAAATTGGTGCCGAACGGGTGATTCGTGAAGTTCTCGAGCGTTTCAAACTGAGCGAAGAAGAGCTGGCGGCGCCGGGAAAGCGTCGGGACTGCGCCGAGGCCCGTGCCTACCTGGCCTGGCTTTACCAGTATACCGGCTGCGATACCCTGACCCGCCTTGGCGAGCGCCTCGGGCGCGACGTGTCGTCCCTGAGTTCCGCTATCCGCCGGCTGCAGCTCAAGGCGAAAAAGGATGAGCGGGCCGCCGATCACTTTCGAAAGCTTCTCAGCCGGCTCCAGCGCTAGCTGGTTGCGATCCGGAAACTCCGCAGAGCAATGCGTCAGTTTCCAGATGAAGACTAGCTGGTTCCTGGCGGAAACCGTCCCGCCTCAAGGTCAAGACGCAGAGGGTGCTGAACGTTATGGCTGCCAGGGCATGATGTCAGGAAAGACACCTTTTAACGCCACCCCGTTTTTTTTTTTGCGACGTCTCTGCCCCCGGTCTTTCGTTCAGCGCGGATTGTGAAAACTTCTTGACAGGGGTTGTCTATACGGATACAGTGCGCGTTTGCAACGCAATGTCTGCGTTTGCGGATTTTTGTAGCTAGAGGAGATAAAAAACAATGTATGCGGTGATCAAGACCGGAGGAAAACAGTACAAAGTTTCCGAAGGCGACCTGTTCAAGGTCGAGATGATCGACGGCGCAGTGGGTGACACTGTCGAACTCGATCAAGTCCTCATGGTCGGTGGCGCAGAGGTTAAAATCGGAACACCTCTTGTACCAGGTGCCAAGGTTAAGGCACGGATCGTTGCTCAGGAGAAGGACAAGAAAGTTATTGTCTTCAAATCCAAGCGGCGTGGAGGTAATCGTAAAAAATACGGCCACCGTCAACCCATTACCCGACTGCAAGTCGCGGCAATCGAAGCTTAAGGAGGCGACTCATGGCTCATAAGAAAGCTGCCGGTAGTTCCAGAAACGGACGTGACAGCGTTGGTAAGCGCCTTGGGGTCAAGCGGTTTGGCGGTCAGGAAGTGACTGCCGGGTCGATTCTGGTCCGCCAGCGCGGCACCACTTTCCACCCTGGCAACAATGTTGGCTGCGGTAAGGATTACACCTTGTTCGCACTGGTTGACGGTGTTGTCACGTTTGAGACCAAGGCAAAAGGACGCAAGCAGGTCAGCGTATATTCTGCCTGATCTCCTGTTGTCATGAAACATCTGTAAAAACCCGGTACTGCAAGGTCAGTTGCCGGGTTTTTACTTTTTGCGCCGCAACATTGAAAAAGCTGTCGGTTCAGGTTACGCTCAGATGGTTGAGCGTTTCTCCCCCAGGTTGAAAGAAGTCAGATGAAGTTTGTTGATCAGGTCAAGATTGAAGTGAAGGCCGGCGATGGTGGCCGTGGTTGCGTCTCGTTCCGCCGGGAGAAGTTTATTCCCAAGGGCGGTCCCGATGGCGGTGACGGCGGCAAAGGGGGGAGTGTCTACTTTGTCGTTGACGACGCCCTGTCCACCCTGCTTGATTATCGCTATCTGCACCACTACAAGGCCAAAAACGGCGCCCCCGGAATGGGCAAGAACATGCACGGCAAGAGCGGCGAGTCTCTCGAACTGAGAGTCCCGCCGGGAACCCTGGTCTATGATGATGACACCGGGGAACTGCTGGCCGATCTGACCGAGGTCGGGGAGCCGCTGCTGTTTCTTGAAGGCGGCCAGGGAGGGCGAGGCAATGCCCGCTTCGCGACCAGTACCAACCGTGCGCCGCGGCATGCCCAGCCGGGGATTCCCGGCGAGACCAAGGTCTTGCGACTGGAACTGAAACTGCTGGCCGATGTCGGCCTGGTAGGCCTGCCCAACGCCGGCAAGTCCACCCTGATCTCCGCGGTGTCCGCGGCCAAACCCAAAATCGCCGACTATCCTTTTACCACCCTGGTGCCGAATCTCGGGGTCGTCCGTTACGGAAGCTTCAAAACCATGGTCTTCGCCGACATTCCCGGGCTGATCTCCGGAGCCAGTGAAGGGCAGGGGCTGGGAACGCGTTTCCTGCGTCATGTCGAACGGACCGATCTGTTTCTCCACCTGGTCGATCTTTCCTTCATGCAGGAAGGGGACCCCTTTGACAATTTCCAGATGATCAACGCGGAACTGCACAAATATGACGCGGATCTTGCCGGCAAGCCTCAGATTGTCGTGCTGACCAAGATGGATATCCCCGAAGTCAGGGCGGCGGCGGCAGAGATCAGGCCACGGTTTGCCGAGCTGGGTTTCAGCGTTCATGAGATTTCCGCGGTCACCGGTGACGGTTTGCAGGACCTGGTCAGGGACGTCGGCAACCGTCTGGACCAGCTGCGGGAAGTGGTTGCGGAATAAGACTATGACCATAAATCAGGATATTGCCGCCAAGGGGTTGATGCGCAGGGCATTGCTGTCCCACGTCAAGCGGGTGGTCGTGAAAATCGGCAGCGGGGTTATTTCCAATACTTCGGGGCTCGAAAATGACCGGATTGTCGCGCTTTCCGCCGATATCTGCCACCTCCTCGACCGCGGTCTCGAAGTGATCGTCGTCTCTTCGGGGGCGGTTGCTGCGGGCAAAGGGGAGCTGGGCATCAGCGGCAGACCGCAGACGATACCGCAGAAGCAGGCCGCGGCGGCCATCGGGCAGACCAAGATCATTCGCGGCTACCGGGAAAATTTCCAGGCTCATAACTACAATGTCGCCCAGGTTCTGCTGACCCGCGACGACCTGTCCAACCGGCGTCGCTACCTGAATGCCCGGAATACGGTCATGACCCTGCTCGAATACGGGGTGACGCCGATCGTCAATGAAAATGACACCGTTGTCGTCGAGGAAATCCGCTTCGGGGACAACGACAATCTGTCCGCTCTGGTTACCAGCCTGGTGGAGGCGGATCTGCTGATTATTCTGTCCGATGTCAACGGTTTGTATGATATGGACCCCCACGGGCACCCCGAAGCGGAGCTGATTCCGGTCATCGAGCGGATCACTCCGGCCATCGAGGCGCTGGGGGGCAGTTCCCGGGGAACTCTTGGCACCGGGGGCATGGGAACCAAGCTCAAGGCGGCCAAGAAAGCGGCTTTAAGCGGAGTCGGGACGCTGATCGTCAACGGTCGCAGCCCCCATGTGCTGGCCAGGATTTTCGACGGCGAAGAACTGGGAACCTATGTTCTGCCGGCCCAGTCCAAACTGACCGCCAAAAAACACTGGATCGCTTTCTCCAAAAAACCGCGAGGGAAACTGCTCATCGATGAAGGCGGGCAGGCGGCGGTGATCAAGCGCGGCAAAAGCCTTCTGCCGTCTGGCATCTGCGGGGTCGAAGGGGGGTTTGAACGGGGCGACGCGGTGCGGTTGTGTGATCGTGATGGCAATGAATTCGCCCGGGGGGTCATCAGCTACTCGCTGACCGAGGTGCTGCAGATTATGGGCAAGCAGTGTGCTGATATTGAAAAGATCCTGGGCTACAAATACCGTGATGAAGTGATCTGTCGGGACGATCTGGTCCTGACGGTAGAAGATGAAGAGGAGGTCGATTGATGGGGATTGCTGAGGAGATGCTGGCCTGTGCGCAGGCGGCGCAGAAGGCGGCACGGATTATGGCCAACCTGTCTTCCGGGGTGAAGAACAGCCTGCTGGAGAAGATGGCCGATGCGCTGGAACAGGCCGAGCCGGAACTGCAGGCGGAAAACCTCAAGGATCTCGAGCGCGCCCGTGAAAGCGGCATGGCGGCGGCCATGGTGGATCGACTGACCCTTACCGGCGACCGGATCAGGGGGATGGCCGACGGCCTGCGCGAGGTTGCCGCGCTTCCGGACCCGGTCGGTGAAGTGACCGGGATGTGGCTGCGACCCAACGGGATTAAGGTCGGTCGCCAGAGGATCCCCCTCGGGGTGATCGGGATTATCTATGAATCGCGACCCAATGTTACCGCCGATGCCGCCGGCCTGTGCCTGAAGAGTGGCAATGCCGTGATCCTGCGGGGTGGATCCGAAGCGCTTCATTCCAACCGGGCCATTGGCAATATCCTTCAGCAGGCTATGCAGGACCTCGGTCTTCCCCCCGCCGCCCTGCAGGTGGTGGGGACCACCGATCGCGCGGCTGTGACCGAACTGCTCAAGCTCGAAGATTATATCGACCTGATCATTCCCCGCGGCGGCGAAGGTCTGATCCGCTTCGTGTCGGAACATTCCAGAATTCCGGTCATCAAGCATTACAAGGGGGTCTGCCATACCTATGTTGATGCGGCCGCCGACCTGGCGATGGCGGAAGAGATCTGCCTCAACGCCAAGGTTCAGCGACCGGGGGTCTGCAACGCCATGGAAACCCTGCTGATTCATCGCGCTGTGGCGGGCACTTTCGTTCCCCGGATCGCTGCCGCCATGCGTGCGGCCGGGGTCGAATTACGGGGCTGCGCAACCTGCTGCGAACTGGTTCCCGACATGGTGCGGGCGACGGCCGACGACTGGGCGGCGGAATACCTCGACCTGATTCTCGCGGTGCGGGTGGTCGACGGTTTCGAGGACGCCAGAGACCATATTCACGCCTACGGTTCCCTGCATACCGAAGTTATCGTGACCAATGACTACAGCCTGTCGCAGCGCTTTGTCCGGGAAATCAATTCAAGCGTGGTCATGGTCAACGCCTCGTCCCGTTTTTCCGACGGCAACCAGCTTGGCCTCGGAGCGGAGATCGGGATATCGACGACTAAGCTGCATTCCTTCGGGCCCATGGGTCTGGAGGATCTGACCACCCGCAAGTTTGTCGTGTTGGGAGACGGCCAGATACGCCAATGACAAGGGTCTCTGGGCGATGTAACATTTCAAATCCGAAATCTCTCCGGAGGTAAGGGTGCGTATCGGTTTGCTGGGTGGAACCTTTAACCCGATTCACTACGGACATCTGCATATTGCCGAGGAGGTTCTCAGGATCTGCTCACTCGACCAGATCTGGTTTATTCCGACCTGCAGGCCTCCCCACAAGCAGTTGGCCGACGGCGTCCCCTTTGCCGACCGCCTGGCCATGGTCGAACTGGCCGTCGCCGGCTGTCCCCGGTTCCGGGCGTGCGCCATCGAAGGTGAGCGGGGCGGGGTCAGCTATTCCGTCGATACCCTGACGGAGCTGGTCCGGCACTATCCCCAGGCCGAATTTTTCTTCATCATGGGATTCGATTCCTTCCAGGAAATCGGCCTCTGGAAAGACTACCCGCGCCTGTTTGAACTGGCCCACATCGTGGTTACCGCCAGGCCCGGTTTTTCCGGATCACTTCAGGAGTTTCTGCCGGTTGCTATCGCGGATCGCTTCTGCTATGATGCCGATTCCAAAAAACTGCGGTGTGACACGGGGTTTTCACTGATTCCCATCACCCATACCTGCCGGGATATTTCCTCGACCGAGGTCCGCCACCTGTTGGCGACAACCCGGAATGCGGCGGGCATGGTTCCGCAGGAAGTCATCGATTACATCAGGTCTCACGGACTTTATTCAGGATAGAACGGATAACGATTTTGCAATCCAGAGAAACAGCACTGACCGCAGTCAATTACGCTCTTGATAAAAAAGGTTTCGACCTCAAGCTCTTCGAGGTCAAGGAACTGTCATCGCTGACCGATTACATTCTGCTGATCTCGGGCCGATCCGATCGCCAGGTTCAGGCGATAGCCGAGCATATCAGGGGAGAATTCAAGCACCAGCACCAGCTGTTGCCCCTGGCCGTTGAAGGTCTTGATCAGGGGCGCTGGGTCCTGCTTGACTATGGCGATGTCATGGTCCACGTATTTCAGACCCCGGTACGTGAATTTTACGATCTGGAAGGTCTTTGGAGTGAGGCCCCGGAGGTTGCTCTCGAACAGACCGGGAGCTGACCGCCCATGAGGCTGCGACTGATCTGTGTCGGTAAGTTGACCGAATCGTGGCAGCGTGCCGCAGCAGCTGATTACGAAACCCGCCTGCAGCGATATTTCCCCTGCGAAATTATCGAACTCAAAGAAGAAAAAGGGGGGAGAAAAGGCGATGCTGCCAGTCTGGTCCGGCGTGAGGGGGAGCGAATTCTTGGGAAAATTCCTGATCATTCCTATGTTCTGGCCCTGGATGAACGAGGCAAAAATCCCGGTTCGGAGCAGTTGGCGGGAATGCTGAACAGGGAGATGGTTCAGGGGGGGCGTGACTGGACTCTGGTCATCGGCGGCCCGTACGGGCTGGCGGACGAGGTTCGTAGCAAAGCTGATTTTCTCCTCGGCTTGTCCCGTATGACCTTCACCCACCAAATGGCGAGAATCTTTCTGCTCGAACAGCTTTACAGGTGCTGTACGATCATCAAAAATGAACCTTATCATAATCGTTGAAATTGATTAGTAACTGCTGGAGGATGGACAAAGCCTATGGATGCAGAAAAATTGGCGGAGATTAAAGCGCAGCTGTTGCAGATGCGGGACGAGGTTTTGCAGGAGGCCGACAAGGCTTACGCGGCTTCCCAGTCGCTGGGGAAAGACGGGGTGCCCGATATCGGGGACATGTCATCCAACAGCTATAATCAGGAAGTCCTGATGAATCTGAGTGAAACGCAGCGCGGTCGGGTAAGAGATATTGATGCGGCTCTGGAACGTATTCGTCTGGGCGTTTATGGAATGTGCGCGCGCTGTGAAGAAGAAATTTCACCCCGGCGCATGGAGGTTCGCCCCTTTTCACGCTATTGTATCGACTGTAAGGTGGAAATCGAAAAATTCGGTGAATAATAACTGCTTTTAACCCTGTGCCGGGTTGGTCTGGAGATGGTTATGGTCATCATTGCCCTGTTTGTATTGGTATTTATTGTTTTTGCACTGGCTTTTACGTATTTCTCGGGGATTAATCCGGGGGAGCTGACGGTTTTCCTGACCAGCGACCAGAGTTTTACCCTGCCCACGGCCATTATGCTGATCTGTGTTCTGCTGGTCGGTCTGCTGATCGGCAACGGTGTCCACATTTTCAGCGCCTTTCTGATGTCCTTCCGGAATTGGAAAGGGGGGCGGCGGCAGAAAAAAGCGGAAGAAATCACCCAGGTGTACCGCAACGGGGTCGGCCGGCTGCTGTCCGGAGATCTGAAAAAGGCGCGCAGCCTGCTGCAGAAGGTGATCGATCGTGATCCGAAGCGGGTCGATGGTTACCTGGCCCTGGCCAGTGTCGCACTCCAGGAAGGGCTTGACCAGGAAGGCATCGAACTGCTCCAGAAGGCCCGCAAGCTCGATCCGAAAGGGATCGAGGTGCTGTTCAAGCTGGCGTCAACCTTTGAAGCTTCGGGGCGGCGCGAAGAAGCCATGGGGATCTATAAGGAGCTGCTGGCCAGCGATAACGACAACCGCAAGGCCATGCGCGCCCTGCGCGATATCCAGATTGACCTCGGCAGTCTCGAGGATGCCCTGACCCTTCAGAAACGAATTCTCAAAGCCGCGTCTTCCGGCCCCAAGGCGGATCAGGAAAAGCAGATTCTCTACCAGTTGCGTTATGAGATTGCCCGTAATCAGCTGCTGGCCGGCGAAGTCGAGCCCGCCATCGATGTCTGCCGCGATATTATCAAGCACAATGCCGGGTTTACGCCGGCGCGGGTCACCCTGGGGGACGCCTACCGGCAATCCGGGCGCGAAGCCGAAGCCGCCAAGGTCTACCAGGAAGGCTACAAGGCGCTCAAAAAGAGTATTTTCCTCGCTCGCCTGGAGGAACTGTACATCAATGCCGAAGACCCCTCCGCGCTTCTCGCTTTCTATCGTGCCCAGATGCAGATCGATCCGGATGACCTGCTGCTGCGACTTTATCTCGGGCGCTTGTGCCTGCGCCTGGAAATGGTCGACGAGGCGATGCAGCACCTTACCGATCTTGAATCTCGCGGCATCGAGTTTACCAAGCTGCACCTGCTGCTGGCCGAAGCGCAGCGGCGCCGCCACAACATCGAGGAGGCCGTCAGCGAATATCAGAAGGCGCTTGGCATCGACAGCCATTTACGCCTCGGGTTCGTCTGTGAGGCCTGCGGTGCCAAGTTTACCGAATGGCACAGCCGTTGCCCGGAATGCCGCAGCTGGGATACACTGATACTACCTGAACGAAAACAGATTGAGGACGCACAAGTGGTTGAACAACCCAAAATGATACCGCACGGCGCCCGGGAGGATTAGCAATGAACAAAGGGCCTGTCGCTCTGGTTATTTTAGACGGCTGGGGCGTTCGCTCCAGCTGTGACAATAATGCTGCATGTATTGCCAAAACGCCGGTTATGGAGCGTCTGCGCCAGGAATGGCCGAACAGCCTGCTGCAGGCCTCCGGGAGTGCCGTAGGTCTGCCGGACGGGCAGATGGGCAACTCGGAGGTCGGGCACCTGAATATCGGTGCCGGGCGGATTATTTATCAGGACTTGAGTCGCATCACCCTGGCCATCGAAGATGGCTCTTTTTTTGAGAACCCGGCATTGAAGAGTGCCTGCGAGAAAGCCGCCGCCAACGGTTCCAAACTGCACCTGCTCGGCCTGTTGTCGGACGGCGGGGTTCATTCTCATAACCAGCACCTGTACGCCCTGGTGCGGATGGCCAAACAGTACGGCGTCCGGGATGTCTGCGTGCATGCCTTCCTTGACGGCCGCGATACCCCGCCCCAGAGCGGTGTCACCTTCCTGGCCGAGCTGGAAGAGCAGCTTGCCGAAATCGGCCTGGGCCGGATCGCCACCATTATGGGTCGTTACTGGGTCATGGACCGCGACAACCGCTGGGACCGGGTGGAGAAAGCCTACCTGGCCATGACGGAAGGCCGCGGCAACCAGGCAGCGACCTCCGCAGAGGCCATCAGTGCCGCCTACGCATCAGGCAAGACCGACGAGTTTGTCGACCCCGTGGTCGTTGGCGGGGAGGCTGGAACCATCGATGACGGCGACGCCGTCATCTTTTTCAATTTCCGGGCCGATCGCGCGCGTGAAATCACCCGGGCCCTGGCCTTCGACTCTTTTGACGGGTTTCAGCGGAGCAAGGTTGCAAAGCTCGCCGACTATGTCTGCCTCACCGAATATGACGAGACCTTCGGCCTGCCCATCGCTTTCCCCTCCGAAACCTATCCGGAGATTCTGGCCGAAGTTGTCTCCAGGGCCGGACTGAAACAGCTGCGGATTGCCGAGACGGAAAAATATGCCCACGTGACCTTCTTTTTCAACGGGGGTGTGGAAATCGCCTGGCCCGGAGAGGACCGGGTGCTGATCCCCTCGCCCAAAGAGGTGGCCACCTATGATCAAAAACCGGCGATGAGCGCTCCGGAGGTCACCGATGAAGTGGTCAAGCGGGTCGCCTCCGGCGAGTATGATGTGATCATTCTCAATTTCGCAAACTGTGACATGGTCGGGCACACAGGAGTCCTCAGCGCTGCGGTTGAGGCCGTAGAGACGGTTGACCGCTGTCTCGGCCAGGTCGTCGAGGCGGTTCTTGGCGCCGGCGGCAAGCTGCTGGTTACGGCGGATCATGGCAATTGCGAGCAGATGACCGGTGCCAACGGTCAGCCTCACACGGCCCATACCAGCAACCTGGTTCCTTTTATTCTGATTGATCCGGACCACAAGGACGGAAAAGTCAGGAACGGTATCCTGGCTGATCTGGCTCCGACCATTCTGGAATTGCTGGGACTGGACAAGCCTGAGGTGATGACGGGGACTTCCCTCATCGAACACTGATTCGGGATTTCCTGTCACCGGACAGGGCGGAAAAGGGGGGATTTCCGTTTGCCATTACCGGGCCACTTGCTATCCGGGCTGTTCAGATTTCTTTTTCCGCCGGCCTGCGCCCTCTGTCGGAAGACGCTTCCGGCCGGCTGGAAAGAGTTCTGGTGTGCCTCCTGTCTGGCGGGGGTTTCCGAGCTGCCCGCGGCCCGCTGCAGTTTATGTCTTCAGCCTTTTCACGGGGTGGTGGCCGCCGCTCACCTGTGCGGCCGTTGCCGCAGCACCCGTCCTCCCTTCTCTGCCGTCTACACCGCCGGTCTTTACGACGGCAGTCTGAAAGCCGCCATCCAGCAGCTCAAGTTTCAGCAACGTGTCAGTCTTGATCGATCCCTGGCCATGCTGATGGGCCGGGCCCTGCCCGACGCTCTGGATGATGCTCTTTTTGTCCCGGTCCCCCTGCATGCAACCGGCTGGTCCGCACGTTGCTACAACCAGGCGCAGCTGCTCGCCGTCGAACTGGGGCGAATCAGAAATCTGCCGGTCGACAACCGGTTGCTTGTCAAGATCCGACCCACCCCGCCCCAGCATGACCTTTCAGCGCAACAACGCATACGGAACCTCCACGGGGCCTTTTCTGTCACCCGCAGACTCGACGGTCAGCAGGTCCTGCTGGTCGATGACGTGATGACCACCGGGGCGACCGCGGTCGCCTGCAGCCGGGCCCTGCTGGAGGCCGGCGCCGATCGGGTTGCGGTGGTGACGGCGGCCCGGGCTCCCTGACCCGGTCCTTTTTTCAGCATGGCCGGGAGATGAGTGTTATAGTTTTTGAGACGGGTTCTTCGATCGCTGTGTCCGGGAGTCATGCTCATGAATTCTGCACTGTATCGTCTGCTGGCCGAATATCCTCTGGACAAACTGCTCCATACCATCCCCACGGGCCTGTTCCTGGTCGATACCGACAAGAAGATTGTCTACTGGAATTCCGAAGCGGAACGCATCACCGGCTACTCCGCGGCCGATGCTGTCGGCAGGGACTGTTCGTTCCTGGAAGGAGAGCCTTGTCACAAGCGTTGCGGCCTCTATTCGGAGGCCTTCACCAAGCCGGTTATCGGACAGATCTGCGTATTCAGAGATAGAAAAGGCCGGGTGATCACCCTCTCCAAAAACGTTGATCTTTTGCGGGATGACCGGGGCAAGGTGATCGGCGGTATCGAAGCCTTCGTCGAGATCACCCGTTTCAAGCAGGAGGAGAATCTGCTGCGCGATGCGGTGATGGCGAGGACCAAAGAGCTCGAGCTCGAAAAAGCGGCCTTGCGCTCGGTCCTCGACGGGATGACCGACCCGGTCTACATCTGCGACAAACATTTCCGTCTGATTTTCGTGAATCAGGCCATGCTCGATATCCTTGGGGAACTGAACTCGGAACATTGCTACGAGGCGATTTATCGCCAGCAGCAGGTCTGCGAGGATTGTCCCATGCCGGAGATTTTCAAGGGACGGGTTGTTCGCCAGGAAAAAACCTTCCAGGGGGATGCCCGGACTTACGAGGTCATCCACTCCCCCCACCCTCTCAAAGAAGAACCGACCCAGAAGCTGGCCGTGTGCCGCGATATTACCGAGCGCATCGAAACCGAGCAGCGCCTGCACCAGACCAACAAGGAGCTTGATGCCTTTGTTTCGACGGTCTCTCATGATTTAAGGTCCCCCCTGACCCCGCTGATCGGTTTCGCCGACCTGCTCGCGGACCGTTACAGTGACCAGCTCGACGACATCGGTCGCATCAGTATCAGCGAGATCAAAAAAACCGCCGAAAAGATGCGCAACCTGCTGGAAGATCTGCTGACCCTGTCGAGGGTGGAGCAGTTGAAACAGCCTGCGCAGCATATCGACGTCACCTCGGTGGCCAATGACATGCTCCTCGAGCTGGCCGACAAGGTCCTCGAAAGCGGTGCCGAGGTCACGATTGAAGAGTTGCCGGAGTTGCGGATCCCCGAGGAATTGATCGCCAACATGTTTCGCAACCTGCTGGCCAACGCCATCAAGTATGCCGCCGGCAGTCACCCCCTGATCGAAGTCCGGGGCTGCGAATTTCCCGATCGGCTGCGCTATTCTGTCATCGACCATGGACCGGGGATCGAAGAGGATGAACGACAAACGGTATTTGAGCCATTTTACCGGGGGCGCAACAGCCGGGCGGCGACCGGGACCGGAATCGGGCTGGCCACCGTTGCCAAGATAGCCAGGGTCTACGGGGGCAATACCTGGGTCGAGGAGACGGAAGGGGGCGGGGCCACCTTTGTCGTCGACTTTCCCATCGAAAAAAAAAGATGACAAGATAAGAGAGGATTTGACAAAAAACATAACAGGGTTATATTCTTTCCTGATTGGCGCACGCATACCTAATCTTCCCAAGGAGGTGTTCATGGAAAAAAACAACCGGCGTGATTTCCTCAAAAAGGCGACAACAGCCACGGCTGTCGCCGCGACGGCAACAACCATCGGGGCTCCGGCCATTGTTCGTGCCGAGAAAACCTACAACTGGAAAATGGTGACGACCTGGCCGCCTCACTTTCCGCCCCTGGGGCAGGCTGCCGACAGGATGGCCGAGAGGATCGGTGAACTGTCCGGTGGCCGGTTAAAGGTTCAGGTTTACGGTGCCGGTGAACTGGTTCCGGCCCTTCAGGCTTTTGATGCGGTCAGCCAGGGCATGGTCGAGATGGGCTCCGGTGCGGCCTATTACTGGGCCGGGAAATCTCCGGCAACACAGTTTTTCGCCGCGGTTCCCTTCGGCATGAACGCCCAGGGCATGAACGCCTGGTTGTACGCCGGGGGCGGCCTGGCCCTGTGGGAAGAAGTTTATGGCAAATTCAACCTGGTTCCGCTGCCGGCAGGAAATACCGGGGTGCAGATGGGCGGCTGGTTCAACCGGGAAATCAAGACCATCGAGGACTTGAAAGGTCTGAAGATGCGGATTCCCGGTCTCGGCGGCAAGGTGCTCGCCAAGGCGGGCGGGACCGCCATCCTGTCCGCCGGTGGTGAGATCTACACCAACCTTGAGCGGGGGGTCATCGATGCGACTGAGTGGGTCGGTCCGTACAATGACTACATGATGGGCTTCTACAAGGTCGCCAAATACTACTATTACCCGGGGTGGCATGAGCCGGGCACGGTGCTTGAGGCCTTCGTCAATAAAAGCGCTTTCGAGTCCCTGCCGGAAGATCTTAAGGCGATTGTCAAGGTCGCTGCCCTGGAAGCCAATATGTGGCTGCTGTGCGAAATGGAAGCCAAGAACAACATCTATCTTGACAAGATGGTCAAGGAGGAGGGGGTCGTCCTTAAAAAGTTCCCGCCGGAAGTTATTGCGCAGTTGCGGAAATACGCTCATGAAGTCATCGCTGAGATCATCGCCAGCGACCCCATGAGCAAAAAGGTTTACGAAAGTTTCAGCAAGTTTCAGAAGCAGCAGACCAACTGGAGCAAAATCTCCGAACAGGCTTATTACGAGCTGTACGAGTGAGCGATGACTGAAACAGTTTATGCGGGACAAAAAAGCAGACCCGGAATCATCCGGGTCTGCTTTTTTGGGGTCAGGTTGCCGCCTGCCGGGGGCTAATGGCCGGACATGACCCTGGGAAGCCAGGTGACCGTTTCTGGCCAGAAGACAACCAGCAGGACACAGACCAGCTGAATGGCAATAAAGGGGATGATGCCTTTATAAATGTGCATGGTTTTCACCTGCGGTGGCGCGACCCCTTTCAGGTAGAAGAGGCTGAAGCCGAAGGGGGGGGTGAGAAACGAGGTCTGCAGATTCATGGCGATGAGAATCCCGATCCAGAGCAGATCGACGCCCATCTGCTGAAATATCGGCGCAACCACCGGAACAATAATGAAGGTGATCTCGATAAAGTCGATGAAAAACCCGGCAATGAAAATGACAATCATGACAATCAGCAGGAAATGATGGGCGCTGAGCCCGGCGTCAAGGATCAGGCCGGATATATAACGGTCCCCCCCCAGTCCGCGAAAGACCAGCCCGAAAGCCGTTGCCCCGACCAGCAGGATGAAGACCATGCAGGTCAGGGTGGTGGTCCCGCGCATGACTTCCCGCAGGGTCGTGAGGTTGAGTTTCTTCTGCCAGATGGTCAGGGCGGTGGCTCCGGCGGCGCCGACGGCCGCGGCCTCGGTCGGCGAGGCGATCCCGGCAAAAATGGACCCCAGGACGGCCAGGATCAGGAAAAAGGGGAGCAGAAAGGCCCGGACGATGCGACGGTACATGCCGCTGGTGCGGAACTGGGCCAGCTCTTCGGCGGGCATTGCCGGAGCGGCCTCCGGTTTGATCATGGCGACGATGATAATCCAGAGGATATAGAGCCCGACCAGGATCAGGCCGGGAATGACCGCACCGATAAACATGTCGCCGATGGAGATGTTCAGAACGCTGCCGAGCAGGACCAGGACGATACTGGGCGGGATGATCTGCCCCAGGGTTCCGGCGGCGCAGATGGTTCCCGTGGACAGTTCAACGGAATAGCCACGCTTGATCATGGTCGGGAGGGACAGCAGGCCCATGGTGACCACCGTCGCCCCGACAATGCCGGTTGATGCGGCCAGGATCGCTCCGACGACGATAACCGAAATCGCGAGGCCGCCGCGCAGTTTACCGAAGAGCATGGCCATGGTTTCCAGCAGTTCTTCGGCCAGGCCTGATTTTTCAAGCATCAGCCCCATATAGACGAAGAGGGGAACGGCGATCATGACATAGTTGGTCATGGTTCCCCAGATGCGCAGGGGGAGCAGTTGGAAGAAGTTCAGGCCGAAGGTGAAGTAGCCGAAAATCAGGGACACGCCGCCGAGGGTAAAGGCGACGGGAAAGCCGAGCAGCAGCAGCCCGAAAACAACGGCGAAGAGGATCAGGGAAATATATTCAGGCATGAGTCTGCTCCTTTTGGTCCTCAGAGGCCGGATCGAGGGGGCAGCCGACGAGGGTGCAGAATGATCGCAGAGCGAGGGAAACCCCCTGGAGCAGGACAAAGAAAAAGCCCACCGGGATCATGGCTTTCAGCAGATAGCGAAAGTGAAGGCCTCCCGGATCGGGACTGATCTCCTTGATCGTCCAGCTCATGATGACAAAGTTTTTGCTGGTCCAGATAATCAGCAGGGAAAAGGGAATCAACAGGATCAGGCTTCCCAGCAGGTTGATTACGGCTTTGCCCCGAGGCGGCATCTGGGTGTAGAAAACATCAACCCGGACATGGCTGTCTTCCTTGAGAGTATAGGCCGCGGCGATCAGGAAGATGACGGCGAAGATATGCCATTCCAGTTCCTGGACGGCCACGCTGCTTTTTCTCAGGAAATAACGGGTGAATACATCGTAGCAGACCACCGCGACGAGCAGGGAGGAGAGCCAGGACGTTGCATGCCCGATTCTGTTGTTCAGGTTGTCTATAAAGCGCACGATCGCACCGATCAGTTTCATGGCACCTCCCTGTATTGAAACGGCTGTTTTGGGCAAACAATTCGGCGGTTATACTGTGGTAACTTCCAAGTATAGTCAATATTTTAAATTGTTGTTTTAATTTTAATCGCGGGGGCTATCATAGGGGATGACGGGCGATTATTCAAGAAATCGAATATTTATTGGTCGGCACGGGGACTGGCGGCTTTGACACGGGGTCAAAACAGAAGAGCCGGGTCCAGCGGACCCGGCTCAAAGATCAAATCTGTGATGCAATGCGACTATTCGCGCACGAAGGTGTCGATATCGGTTTCATGAACCATCCCCATGAGCCGGGCATATTCCGATTCGATGATGATGTAATGGTTCTCGGTGGACTTGGCGTTTTCCTCAAATACGGCACGAACGTCGGGATCGGAAATTTTCTCAGCCATGGCCCGCAGGCTCTCTGCCAGTTTCTTCTCTTTTTCCATGGCAAGCTCCATGGCCTTCCGATCATCAAAACTTTCCAGCAGGGCCTTGTCCAGGTCGGAAAGCCATTCGCTCGATTTTTCCGGAGGTGCTTCAATGAACTCGTCAAACGGCGGCAGCAGGTCGGAGCACAGGCACTTGTCAAAGAAATGCTTGGCATGCTCACGCTCTTCCCGGGCCAGCAATTCGAAGGTCTTGATGGCGTCGGCGTTTTTCATTTCCTTGGCGGCCAGTTCATAGAAGTTCATGGCATTTTTTTCAGTCTGGACTGAACTGGCCAGAGCTTTCTTTACTTCGCTTTCATTCAGCATGGGATTGTTCCTCCTTCTCTCGGAAATAAATAGTCATTGATCAAAGAACAACTGAATTATTCAGCTGAGGCAATTGGAACAAAGGATCGAGAAGCAAGTTCCTGATCGATCATCATCAGGCCCCGGCCATCTTCTTTAACCCTTTTCAGTTTGGTGATGATCTGATTGGCGCTGGCTTCCTCCTCGATCTGCTCGGTGACAAACCACTGCAGGAAGATCTGGGCGGCGTGGTTTCTCTCCTCGACCGCGAGATCCATCAGCTTGTTGATGCGAGAGGTAACCGACTGCTCATGCTCGAGGGCGACCTCGAAAACCTCCAGGGGAGAGGAGTAGTCATTGCGGGGAGCGTCCATCCCTTTCAGCTCGACCCGGTGGCCTGTTTCGCAGACGAAGTTGAACATTTTTTCGGCGTGGGACATCTCTTCCTGGAACTGGACGTTCATCCAGTTGGCCATGCCGGGAAGATCCTCGACCTCGAAATAAGCCTGCATGGCTTTGTAGATAAATGCGGAATATATCTCATACTGAATCTGATCATTGATTGCGGCGACAAGTTTTTCACTGAGCATTGCTGATCTCCTTGGTACGTTGCTGGCTGGTTACCAGGGTTTCCTTGGGCCGTCATGGCGACGGCGGGAGACCCTGCAATTTCAATATAATTCATATATATTAGCAGAACAGCGCATTTCAGATCACTAAAAATAATATTTTAAGTCCGTTAATCTGGAGCTTGTCAGAAGCAGTCGACAGTTCTCCGCCGGCCTGTTATTCTAGGTCATTCCCGCGATGATCTGTCTGCTTTTTATCTGTTTTATGAAAGAATCGTCACTTATGAAAATCACTTCCGCCGAATTTATCAAGAGCGCGACCAGCCCCGGTCAATACCCGGAAACCGCTCATTCTGAAATCGCCTTTGCCGGACGCAGTAATGTCGGGAAGAGTTCTCTGATCAACGTGCTGCTCAACCGCAAGAACCTGGTCAGGACCTCTTCGACCCCGGGACGCACCCAGCTGCTCAATTTTTTCGATGTCAACGGCTGTTTCTCCCTGGTGGACCTGCCGGGGTACGGATTCGCCAAGGTGCCGCTCGCGGTGAAAAAGGCCTGGGGGCCGATGATCCGCACTTACCTCGAGATAAGGGACAATCTGAAGGCCGTCGTCTTTATCCTCGATATCCGCCGGATTCCCGGTGAGGAAGATATCCAGATGCTTGACTGGCTCGAAGAGTTCGGCGTGCCGACGATCCCCGTTGTGACCAAGCTCGATAAGGTCAATCGCGCCCAGCGTGATCGGCAGCTCAAGCAGATTGCCCTGGAAACCGGTCTCGACAAGGAGGTGTTCAGCCTTTTTTCAGCGCAGACCAGGGAAGGGCGGGACGAGATCTGGGAACGGATAGAGGATGCCCTGGCTGCGGGAGACGACGATGGTCACCCTGGCTCCGACCGTCGCGGTGAGGAGATGTCATGATCGCGACCCGGGTGCATCTGCTCAGGCACGGACAGGTTGAAGGCTATCGGCAGAAACGCTACAACGGCCACGGCGACGTCCGGCTGACGGACTACGGCAAGCAGCAGTCCGCCCTCCTGGCGGGGCGGTTTCAGCGCACCGACCTGGCCGCGATCTATGCGAGCGATCTGCAGCGCTGCCGCTACGCCGCCGATCAGATCGCCCTGCTGCAGCAGGTGAAACCGATCTGCCTGCCGGAGTTGCGTGAGCTTGATATCGGCACCTGGGAAGGCCGGACCTGGCAGGAGCTGGAGCAGGATGACCCGGAGCTGTGGCACGCGCGGCTGAATGACATCGTCCATGTCGCTCCGCCGCAGGGAGAATCGCTGCGGCAGCTGGCTGAGCGGATCCGCCCGGTTGTCCGGACAATTGTCGAGGCGCATGCCGGCAAGGAGGTTGTCATCGTTGCTCACGGGGGTGTCAACCGGGTGATTCTGCTGGATGCCGTCGGGGCTCCCCTTGAGAGCCTCTTCCACATCGAGCAGGATTACGGCTGTCACAACATCATCGATTTTTATGCCGACGGGATCGCCGTCGTCAAGCGGCTGAACGCCTGAAAACCGACCGTGGCCATGGCCCGGCAGAGCGGTTTTCTTTTGCGTGAAATCGGGGTAGGATAAGGCCCGGAGTCGGGGTGCTTTATACTTAATTTTTTCAATGGAGATGAGTCATGAAATCGATTCATGTGATCGGGGCGGGGATTGCCGGACATGAGGGGTTTACCCGTCAGGCCCTGGAGCTGATCGCCCAGAGCGAGGTTCTGTTCGGTGCGGACCGCTTGCTTGAGCTGTTCCCTGACTACCAGGGCGAAAAGATTGCCATTGACGATACCAACATGGCGAGGATGGTTTCGACTCTCCAGGACTTCAGCGGCCGGGCGGTGGTCCTGGCTTCGGGAGATCCCCTGTTCTTCGGGGTCGGGCGCTACCTGCTGCGCAACCTGCCTGATGAACTGATCGAGTTCCTGCCGAATGTGACCTCGGTGCAATATGCCTTCGCCAAGATCCGTGAGCCCTGGGACGACACAATTTTCATATCGACCCACGACCGTGGCATCAAGGACGTTGTCGATCGGATCGTCGCCAACGACAAAGCCGCGATCCTGACCGACAGCCCCGCCACTTCTGGCATGATCGGCCGGGAGCTTTTGAGTAGGCGGCGGAGCGGCTATAAGGCGTTTGTCTGTGAAAATCTCGGGACCTCGGAAGAAAAAATTCGGGTCACCGATATCCGCGGCCTGCTGGAATTCGAGGTCGCGCCTCTTAACCTGCTGATCCTGATCAAGGAGTACGAGGAGGACGCTCAGCTTTATGTTCCGACCCTGGGTATTCCCGACGATGAATTCGTCAGTATCAAGAAACTGATCACCAAGGAAGAGGTCCGGGTGATCACCCTGGCCAAACTGAAGCTGAGACATGACATGTGTCTCTGGGATATCGGCGCAGGGTCAGGATCGATCTGCATCGAGGCCGACCACCTGCTGCCCAACGGACGAATCTTCGCCATTGAAAGAAACGAGGAGTGCCGCCACTTCATCAAGGAAAACCTGCAGAAATTCAACACCCGCAACGTGACCCTGATTGAAGGGGACGCTCCCGCCTGCCTGGAGGAGCTGCCCGATCCCGACCGCGTGTTTATCGGCGGCAGTGGCGGCCACCTGTGGGATATCCTTGAGTCGGTCGATCAGCGCCTGATCAGCGGCGGCCGGATTGTCATGAACGCCATCACCCTGGACACCCTGACCGCCGCAAACGAATTTTTCGGCAATGCCGGTTATCGGGTCGAGGTGGTGACCGTGAATATCGCCAAAACGCGCCCGCATTCCAACTACAAGATGTTTGAAGCCTACGATCCGGTCTACGTGGTTACGGCCGTAAAGGAATAGGCGGGTTCGTCAGGCCGCCGCGCCGGACCCTTCTTCACCGCCGACCGCGATGACAACCGCCGTGATGTTGTCCTTGCCGCCGGCCGTCAGTGCCGCGGACAGCAGGTCGGAACAGGCCTGGCGGGGAATCTTCTCTGCCAGGGCGGCGGCCATTTCAGAATCGCTCAGCATATCGGAAAGACCGTCACTGCACAGCAGAAGGCGGTCTTTCTCTTTCAGGGCGAACTGCTTCAGGCAGATTTGCAGATGATCGTTCAGTCCGACAGCCTGGATCAGGATATGGCCGAGGTTGCTGAAGCTGCCCCCCATTGCGGTGCCGCCCGGGCGATCGCGGTGCGCAGCCAGGGTGTGATCCTCGCTGAGCTGACGCAAGCTGGATGCGCGCAACAGGTAGAGGCGGCTGTCGCCGACATGGGCGAGGCGGGCCTGGCGATCCTGGATGGCGAGCAGGGTCAGGGTCGTCCCCATCCCCTGGCGTCGGGGATGTTGCCGGGCGTTGTCCCTGACGGCGCGGTTGGCGGCGAGAACCGCCTGGGCAAGGTGGGGCAGTCCGGGGTTGTCCTGATGGGCCAGGTACGATCGTGCCGCGGCGACGGCAAGCCTGCTGGCGACCTCGCCGGCGGGGTGCCCCCCCATGCCGTCAGCTACGATAAACAGGCGGCTGTCGGGAGCGATGAAAAAGCAGTCCTCGTTGTTGCTTCGGGACCGGCCGATATCGCTGACGCCGTGGGCATAAATCTTCATCCTGTCAATCCTTCCCGGTTAGGATGTCCTGCTTCCAGTATAGCGGGTTGTTCGCCGGTGTCGGGCCGGTGCTGCCGGACGAACATTTCAGGCGACTTTTGGCGAAGGGTGTGGTAAAAGCGGCCACGTTGAACCTTGTCGAAGCTGAAGAATGACCGCGATGGCGAAACCGAGCATACCTGATCCGTCCCATTTGAAACGCCTGGCCCTGGCGACCATGCCCTACGGCAAGTACGCCGGGAGGTGCCTTGTTGATCTGCCCGAGCCCTATGTCGTCTGGCTGGTCAACCGGGCGTTGCCGGAGGGGCGGCTGGGAGACCAGATCCTGGAAATCTACGAGATCAAGGTCAATGGACTCGAAGGCTTGCTGCGGCGGGTCCTGCAGGAGGACTGCTGATCATGACGCTCCCCTGGAGAGAAGGCTGCAGGCCTCTCATGCTGGCTCCCATGCAGGGACTGACCAACAGCGCCCTGCGTCAATGTTTCATTGATCATTACGCTCCCGACGTTGTTTTCACCGAATTCGTGCGGGTCAATAGCCAGTCCCGCAAACGGATTGCCCGCAACGATCTCGCCGACATCAGTAACCCGCACGGCGGGGTTCCCCTGGTTGTCCAGCTGATCGGCAACCAGGCCCAGGCTCTGGCCGAGGCCGCCGTCAGGGTCGAGGCGGCCGGCTGCCGCTACCTCAATCTCAACCTCGGCTGCCCTTATGGCCGCATGACCAGCGGGGCTACGGGTGGGGAACTGCTGAAGGATCCCCGCTCCCTGGCCGGGCTGCTCAGTGATCTCAGGAAGGTGATCAGGGGCAGCTTTTCCGTCAAGTGCCGGGCTGGTTATGACGACTCAAACCAGTTGTTCGAGCTGTTGCCCGTCTTTGCCGATTGCGGCGTCGATTTCCTGATCCTGCACCCGCGCACCGTCGTCCAGAAATATACTGGGCAGGCCGACCATGAGTTGACGGCCGAAGCCGTGATCCGCTCGGCGCTGCCGATTATCGCCAACGGTGACATCAACGACCCCCGCACGGCCTGGCGGCTGCTGGAAGAAACCGCGGTCGCGGGCCTGATGCTGGGCCGCGGTGCCCTGGCCGATCCGCTGCTGTTCAGGCGGATCCGTCGCCATGTTCCCCCCTGCGAATCGGATCGTCAGCGGCGTCAGGAGATTTTTACTTTCATCAGCCGCCTGATCCCCGGTTACCTGGACAAGTTCTGCGGAGAGCGGCAGGCCCTGATGAAGCTTAAAGATGTGCTCAACTTTATTCTTTTCCCTGAATGCCAGCGCGATCTGGGTAAGCTGAAACGCTGCCAGACCATGGAACGGTTCATGGCTCTTCTGGAAACCAGATTTGCAGGATCTCCGGAGGACGGCGAGGGGGACGGCTGAGGCCGATCAACGGGGCGGCACTCCCTTTCAACCGCTACTTCAACCCTGGTCCGGAAACTCTACGGATTGCCGATGTTTATCTTTTTCTGTCCACAGGTTACTCACAAGTCTTAAACAATATGTAGTTCTGCCCTTTTAAAAAAATACTAGATGTAGTGTTTTTAGGGTTGGGGCTGCTCAGGACTTGTGATAGTGTTGATCCCGTTGTTTGTCGTTTCTTCGCACGAAAAATTCTCACTTGAGCTTATCTATTAATCAGATCCATTGAACCTCCAGGTTTATGGCAGGAAGGGGGTACGTGAATGCCAGAATTTATCCGCAAACGTGATGGTCGCCTTGTTCCTTTTGAAGAACAGAAAATAAACAGGGCCATTATCAAGGCCGTTGAAGCTGTCGGCGGCCGGGACTTCGACAAGGCTGCGGATATTACCCGCCAGGTCGGCGGGATCCTCAATGTTCTCTATAAAGCCGGGCAGGCCCCTACCGTCGAGAACGTTCAGGATCTGGTTGAAAAGATTCTGATTGAAAACGGACACGCCCAGACCGCCAAGGCTTTTATCCTTTACCGGAAGCAGCATGAAACTCTGCGGCGGACCCGTGAATTCATGCAGCAGTCCATTGATGCTATCGACTCCTATCTGGTCCGGGAGGACTGGCGGGTCAACGAGAATGCCAACATGGGCTACTCGCTGCAGGGGCTCAACAATCATATCGCTTCCAACATCACCAGCAATTACTGGCTCAACAAGATTTATCCCGATGATATCGCCAATGCCCACCGCAACGGGGATTTTCATATCCATGACCTGGGACTGCTGTCGGTCTACTGCTGTGGCTGGGACCTCAAGGATCTGCTGCTGAAGGGGTTCACCGGAGCCTACGGCAAGGTCCAGAGCGGTCCTCCCAAGCATTTTCGTACCGCTCTCGGCCAGGCCGTCAATTTCTTTTACACCCTCCAGGGGGAAGCGGCGGGAGCCCAGGCTTTTGCCAATTTCGATACCCTGCTGGCGCCCTTTATCGCTTATGACGAGCTTTCCTACGAAGAGGTCAAGCAGTCCATTCAGGAGTTCGTCTTCAATATGAATGTGCCGACCCGGGTCGGCTTCCAGACGCCTTTCACCAATATCACCATGGACATGATGGTTCCCGCCAACATGGCCAAGGAAGCGGTGGTCATCGGCGGCGAACTGATGGATCGCTGCTTCGGCGAGTTTCAGGACGAGATGGATCTGCTCAACCGCGCCTTCTGCGAGGTCATGATGCAGGGGGACGCTTCCGGACGGATTTTCTCCTTTCCGATCCCCACTTACAACATCACCCGGGACCTCGATTGGGAAAGCGAGCGACTGCGTCCGGTCTGGGAGATGACCGCGAAGTACGGAATCCCTTATTTCAGCAACTTTGTGAATTCCGATATGGATCCCGAAGATGCCCGCTCCATGTGCTGCCGCCTGCGGCTTGACAACCGTGAGCTGCGGCGGCGGGGCGGCGGACTGTTCGGTTCCAATCCCATGACCGGATCGATCGGCGTGGTGACCATGAATCTGCCGCGGGCCGCCTACCTGGCCGATTCCCGGGACGATTTTTTCGAACGTATCAGCGCCCTGATGAAGCTTGCCCATCAGTCCCTCGATATCAAGCGCAAGCAGCTGGAACGTTTTACCGACGACGGACTCTACCCGTTCAGCAAGTTCTACCTGTCGGCAATCCGCGAGCGCAGTGGCTCATACTGGGACAATCATTTTTCCACCATCGGCCTGATCGGCATGCACGAGGCCTGCCTCAACCTGATCGGCAGGGGGATCGACAGCGCAGAAGGGCAGGAACTGGCCCAGGCCACCCTCAACTTCATGCGCCGGCAGCTCGAGATTTTCCAGGACGAAACCGGTCATCTCTACAATCTCGAAGCGACTCCGGCCGAAGGAACCAGCTTCCGTCTGGCCAGCAGCGACCGCAAGCGCTACCCGGATATCATCAGCGCCGGCACCGATGAGCCTTACTATACCAATTCCACCCAGCTGCCGGTGGGGATCACCGAAGATATCTTCGAAGCCCTGACGCATCAGGACGGCCTTCAGACCCTGTATACGGGCGGCACGGTCTTCCACGGTTTCCTCGGCGAGCGTCTTGATGACTGGCGCAGTGCCCGGCTGTTGGTCAAGCGGATCGCCGAGAATTTCCATCTGCCTTATTTCACCCTGAGTCCGACTTTCACCATCTGTCCGGTTCACGGATATATCTCCGGCGAGCATTTCTCCTGTCCTCATCACCAGGAAGGGAAGGCCGCCTGACCCGGAACAAACTGCCTCATTGTTAAGGAGATCATTCATGGCAACCAAGTGTGACGCAAAGACAGAAGTTTACTCAAGAGTTTGTGGTTTTTTCCGTCCTGTCCAGCAGTGGAACAAGGGGAAAAAAGAAGAATTCAAGGACCGTTCCGAATATGTGGTTGCTCCCAGGGAGTCCCAACGCTGAAAACGATCGCTATCAAGGGGTTTCAGGGAACCAGTCTGCTGGATTTTCCCGGCCGGGTCGCATCCCTGGTCTTCACCGGCGGTTGCAACCTGAGTTGTCCTTACTGTCATAATGGGGGACTGGTTCTGGATCCGGAGGCCATTCCCGACTTCCCTCCGGAAGAGTTGCTGGCAGACCTGCAGAAACGCCAGGGTTTTGTCGATGGGGTTGTGGTGTCGGGCGGAGAACCGACCATCGATGCTGGTCTGCCGGCATTTTTAGCGCGGCTCAAGGATCTCGGGCTGGAGGTCAAGCTCGATACCAATGGTCTGGCGCCACGGGTTGTGGCGCAGTTGCTTGCCGATCAACTGGTCGATTATTACGCCGTCGATATCAAAACCTCCCCCGGACGCTACCACGAACTGCATCATGGCCCCATCGCCGTGAGCAGCCTCCATGAAACCGTCGCCATGCTGAAGCAGGCACCTGTCGAGGTTGAGTTCAGGACCACCTGTATCCCCGCACTGGTCGGGACTGAAGAGCTGGACGCGATGGCAAAGCTGCTCGAGGGTGCGCCCCTCTGGGTTCTGCAGCAGTTTGCCCCGTCCCATGCCATGGATGCGGCCTGGCAGCAGATGGAACCATATACTGAGGATGTTTTGCGCGATTTTGCGGAGCGGGTTCGCCCCGCTGTCGGTGAGGTCCGGCTCCGCGGCTTATGATGATGGGCGGAAGGCGTTTAAGGCGAATTCTATCTCGGTTGCGCAGCGCCGGGGACGTTGACTTCCCTGGAATTAAGAGGTCTCTCCGGCCCGTTTTTGAGGTCCGGGAGATCTCATGTGCTCCGGAACCTCTGTCCCTTTGTCCAGTGGCCTTGAACGCTCTTTGAGCCTTGGCCTCAGTCGCCGGTTATTTCACCTTGTGGCAGAACAGGCAGCGGGCCTTGGGCGGATGGTCGACCGGGAAGGGCACGCCGTCGTCATTGTGGCATTCCTCGCAGAACTTTTCGGCGGCTTTTTTGCCGTCGTTTTTGACGATATCGTAAAAACGCTGGTGGGTTTCATCGTGGGGAACCGGCGCCGTCGTCTCTTCCGGGGCCATCCACAGAAAGCCGATGATGGCCAGAGCACCGATAAGCAGCAGAAGATCTCGTTTTTTCATGAACGTATTCCTGAGGCGAAGGTGTTTGTGGCAGGTTGGGTCATTCTGTCTTGATAAACAGGATATAGATAAAAAGCCCGACGACGACGGCTCCACCCCCGACAATGACGTAGATCCCGCCGCTTTGGATCCCCTCAGTCCCGGTCCCTTTGCTGACGGTATAGGACAAGGCCAGGGCGAAGCCTCCAATTCCGGTGATAAAGGCCGAAATTGCCCGCCAGCCGATAAAATATGTTATCAGGATCGCAACCGCAAAACCACCCAGGAACCAGGGGTTGGTCGACAGATCGCCGACGTTCCAGGCCTGGAGTTGCTGCATGACCTGGTCGGTACGGAAAATATCGAGATATTCTTTAAATGTTTCCCAACTCATAGGGCCTCCTTGTCGGGGTTGGCTGACCCGAATAGTAACAGATTGCGTGCGGGGGTGGAAGCCATAAAAGCCCGTAAATCTTGACTTTGCGCCAAGCCTTCTCTACCATGGCTGGCCTGGTGGAAACGCAGCTTTCGGCCTTGCGAAGGGGGATGCCGGCCCCGGTTTTTGCCTTCGTTTTGCCTTGATATACGAATAAAATGGAGTATGTGTGCGCTATCGTGCCATCGGTATTTTTGATTCCGGTGTTGGCGGTCTGACCGTCTTTAAAGAGGTTGCCCGGCTGTTGCCCGGGGAAAACCTGATTTATCTCGGCGATACGGCCCGGGTGCCGTACGGGACCAAAAGTGTCAAAACGGTGCAACGCTATGCCGTTGAAGCAGCCGAATTTCTGGTTGAGCAGGGAGTCAAGCTGCTGATCGTTGCCTGTAACACGGCCTCTGCGGTTGCCCTGCCGCTGCTGCGGGAACGCTTCAACCTGCCGGTGATCGGCGTGATCGAGCCCGGCGCCAGAAGGGCCGCGGCCAGCATGAACCGGCGCATCGGCGTGATTGGCACCGAAGGGACCATCAGCAGTGGCCGTTATCCCGAGGCGATTCATCAGTTGGTGCCCGATGCCGAAATTTTTTCCGTGGCCTGCCCTCTGTTCGTACCGCTGGCGGAGGAAGGCTGGGCTGATCATGAAATTGCACGATTGACCGCACTGGAATATCTGCAACCTCTGATTACCGCGCGCATCGACACCCTGGTCCTTGGCTGTACCCATTATCCGCTGCTGCGCAATACCCTGAGCAGGGTTCTGGGACCGATGGTGACGCTGGTCGATTCAGCCGAAGAGACGGCCAAAACCGTCAGCCAGCTGTTCGCCGACCAGGGCCTCGCCCATCCCGATCATGGCGGTCTTCGCTCGTTTTTCGTGACCGATGTGCCGACCCGTTTCGAGAATGTCGGGCGTGCTTTTCTTGGGGCTCAATTGACAAAAGTCGAACAGGTGCAAATAGGATAGGGACCCATGAAAAACTTTTTGATAACGTTACTGGGGGTTCTGGCCATCGGGCTGCTGGCCGGATACGGAATCAGCTGGTTTCTGCAGGAGCCGGAACCCATCCGGGACAGTCAGGCTCCGGTGGTCGCTAACGAGCTTCCGGCCCGCACGGTGCAGCTTTATTTCGGTGACCCGGAAGGGCGCTACCTGGTCTCGGAGAGTCGCGACATCCCGGGTTGTGCCGATGAAAGAGCGTGCGTCAGGGGGGTGCTTGAGGGCCTGATCGCCGGTCCCGAGCAGGAAGGGATCGCCGTATTGCCCGAGGAGACCAGGGTGCTCGGCGTCGATATCGAAAACGACCTGGTCCGGATTAATTTTTCGCGTCACCTGGCGGACTTTCATCCGGGCGGCAGCATGTCGGAACTGCTGACCGTTTACAGTCTGGCCGACAGTCTCAACGAAAACTTCCCCTATCTGCGCCAGCTGCAGATTGTCATCGAAGGGGAAATTCGCCAGACGCTCAAAGGGCACGTCCGCATCGATCTGCCGGTGTACGCAGACTTCTCCATGAGCCAGCCGCCGCTGACCGGCAAACAGCCCGGAGATGATGAGCTGAGTGTTGAACAGCTGATAGAAAAAGCAAGCGATCAATAACCGTTATAAAAGGGGTTTCATCCTGGCATTCTTTGATTTTCAAGCATTCTTACAGGGGGGTAAGTCATGATTGTCGGTTTCAACCATAATGTCACCTATCGCGGCACGGGATTTCACGTCCAGACCGAGGACAGCGGTCTCAAAAATCCGCATCTGATCACCCTGCTTTACCAGGGTGGAACCATCATCGCTTCACAAAAAACCGTCTATGCCGATATTCTCAAGGTCGATAATCTCGAGCAGGTCATCGAGGAGCTGGCCAAGGAGCAGCACAAAGGGATGTTGCGGCGGCTGACCCGGGGCGAGTTCGATGAAAGAATAGCCGCCCTGGGGATTGCCCTGGCCGGCAAGGACGAAACCGCCGGTGGCCCGGAGAAGCAGCCCGAGCGGCCGGCCGTCGCTGCTGCGCCTGCCGGCGAACCCGAGCCTGCCGGCGAACCCGAGCCGGCGAAAATCGTCGCAGAGCCGATCGTCGATAAATTCCGCAAGTCAAAACCTGAGGAGATGGGGCTTGAGGACCTGGTCTATGCGTACCTGACCGCCGGTCAGAACCCATCCTGACTCTGTCCCGGAGTCACATCTGTCCGGTCCCGGGCTGTTCCGAACCCATGTCGTGAAGATAGACGGTCTGGCTTGGAAAGGCGATCTCCAGCCCGAGTTTCTGGAGTTCATCCATGATTTTCAGGCAGACGTCCTGGCGGGCGTCGAGGTATTCCTGCCAGACCGTACTGGTGGTGAAGCAGTAGATCATGATGTCGAGAGACGAGGCGCCGAAGTCCGTAAAATTGACCAGATAGAATTCCTGGTGGATGGCCGGATGGGTTCGCAGCAGCTCACGGATCGCGGCGACCGCCTTGCGGACCTGGTCGGGAGTTGACCCATAGGTGATCCCGACGGTCAGCTTGATCCGGCGCTTGGGCATCTGGCTGTAGTTGTTGATGGCCATGTTCATCAGGACACTGTTGGGTACGGTGATGAGGGTTTTGGCAAAGGTTCTGATCCGGGTTGACCGAAAGCCGATCTCCTCGACGGTGCCCTCCATGTCTCCGGCCTGGATCCAGTCGCCGATACTGAAGGGTCGGTCGAGCAGGATCATCAGTGATCCGAAAATGTTGGAGAGGCTGTCTTTCGCCGCCAGGGCGACCGCCAGTCCTCCCAGGCCAAGGGACGCGAGCAGGCCGGAGATGGAATAGCCGAGATTCTGGATCAGCATCAAAACGGCGATAACGACGATAAAGACCCTGAGGCTTTTCCGCACGAAGGGGACCAGGTGATCGTCCAGGGTGGATTCGGTTCGTCCCGCCCAGAGATTCATCCACTGCTCCAGCAGGGTCACCAGGTTGAAGCAGAACCAGGCGATATTCAGAACGAACAGGCCCTTGACCAGGTTTCGGGCCAGCAGATCAAGATCGGTCGGTACCTCAGGTAATTGCAGGACGGATACGGCGAAGTACAGGCCGATAATGACCACCAGGAATTCGGCGGGTTTGTTGATGCTCTTGAGAAAGCTGTCGTCAAGTTCGCTGGTGGTTTTGCGGGCCGCCCTGAACAAGGGTTTGGTAAAAAAATGGGCCACGACCCTTTTCAGAACCAGGGCGATGACGACCAGCAGAAAGGCGATGATAAAGCGCGCCAGGTCGATACCGAAAACCGTCTGATCAATCAGGTCTTTGAGTTCTGTCAAGGTCTCCATCTCAAACCGCTCCTTGCGTGACGTTCCGTTGCGAAGCAACCGCATTGCCCATCAGAAAAGCACCGCCTCTCTTCATCAATCACTCTGCCCACAGACCTCTGCGGGCCGCCCTCGCCCGTTCCTCATCGGCGCTGAAGGCCTGTTTCTGATCAAAGTCGTAGCGCCGGAAAACACTGGCGAGCCCCTGCTGAAGCAGCAGGCGGTTGAGCTGCCGGTCGTCGGCAAGATAGACATACGCCAGCAGGCGCCCGTGTTTGTCGCGCCGCTGGCGGTCGGTTTCGAGACGGACGGTTTTGCCCTTCACCTGGTCGATGCAGAACTTTTTAGCCTGCCGGGAGATGTCTCTGAGCCGTGTGCGGGACAGCTGAAAGCGCTTCAGGTAGAAGTCGTCCCGCTTCGAATCCTGGTACTCGGGAGTGTCGATGCCCAGCAGGCGGACTTTGCCGATATCGGCGACCTCGATGGTATCGCCGTCGTAGACCCAGGTGACCCGTCCGGTCAGGTCGGCCGCCCAGCAGCTGACGGTCAGGGTCAGCAGCAGTCCTGCCAGCAGGATCCTGCGCATGTCAGCGGCCCCAGAAGAGCCGGGTAAAGAACCCGGTGAAAAAACCCCAGACCAGGTTTCCGGCAAGAATCACCACGGGCATCAGAAGGCCCAGATTCAGTCCGGCAAGCCCCTGATGGTAAACGGAGGGATACAGGTAGAACAGCGATACCAGGCTTGGCAGCAAGGAAAACCACAAGCCCTTGCGTATCCAGTGCCGGCGTTGCCTGGGGGTGCCGACGATCAGAAAATAGAGCAGTCCCCACAGGCCGCCGCTGAACATCGCGGGATAGAGGTGGGGCAGGGACAGGTGCGGGGCCAGGTTGACCTTGATGAATTGAAAAATTCCCCAGTTATGGCAAGACCACAGAAACAGGCTCTTGGCAATTCCTCCAAGCAAACCGCTGACAAAACAGACTGCAAGCAAAGCACCGCTTCTTGGCATGGATCCTCCTGAAAAGTCGCTGAAAAGGGGGCGGGGGGATGTCGGACTGTCATCGAAACGCCGGCTGGTGCTCTCAATCTCTGTTCGGAGTATCGCACCGTGCGGGTCGAGAATGAAGGCTCTGTCCGGAGGATGACCAAAAAGCTGAGAACACGTCGGCCGATAGCTGTTTCAGTGCGGGCAGTCCCATACCCTCCCAGGCGCTTTTACCATATTCTCAGGAAAAAGATAAGGGATTCATCCGCTTAAGCTGGCGGAGCCAGGGTTCTTTACTGAGAGCGTCGGGTTTCTTCCGTGCTCAGAACCTCATTCATGCTGCCACTGCGGAAACCCTGCAGGTCGAGGGTGATATAATCGAATCCGTTTGCTTTGAAGATCTTTATGAGGTTTTCGCGGAGACTGCTCTCCAGGACTCTGGGAAAATCATCGGCAGCGATTTCGATTCGGGCCAGCTGGTCATGGCAGCGGACCCGGTAATTGTTGAACCCCTGGTTCCTGAGCCAGGCTTCACAGGCTTCGATCTTTTCTAGCTTGTCGAGGGTGATGGGCGTACCATAGGGGAACCGGGTCGCCAGACAGGCGAGGGGCTGAAGGTCCCAGGTCGGCAGTTCCAGCTGACGGCTTAAATCCCGGATATCCTGTTTGGTGAATCCCGCCTCCAGCAATGGCGATCGGACACCGAGTTCCTGGAGCGCTTTATGTCCCGGGCGAAAGTCGGACATGTCATCGACGTTGGAACCGTCAACCAGGGTGTGGAACCCGAACAGCTTGAGTTCCTCAAGAAATCTGCTGAAGATGGCGCGCTTGCAGAAATAGCAGCGCTCCGGGCTGTTCTTGACGAAATCGGGATCTGCGAGGGCCTCATTTTGAATGAGGCGGTGAACAACGCCGAACTCTTTGGCCAGATTGTGGCTCTGTTCGATCTCGAAGGCAGGGATAATCGGAGCAATTGCCGTCAGGGCCAGAACCTTGTCCGGCCCCAGGGTCAGACTGGCAACTTTCAGCAGCAGGGTGGAATCCACCCCCCCGGAAAAGGCGACCGCAACAGTCTGAAGCTCTTTCAGAAGGTCCTTTAGCCTGGCGTATTTCAGTTTCAGCGACATGGTTCAGATGAAATACATGAAGCGATGGTCAAGTTCTTTTTCCAGCCCCAGTTCCTGACCACGGTCGCACAGATCCTTGAGGGTGATGGAATCGAAGTACTCGCCGAGAATCCTGCTGCCTTCCGCCCAGATATGCTGGGTCAGGCACTGGTTGTCAAATTCACAGGCAGGAGGGGCTTCCCCGTCCTTGCGCAATCCCTTGATGCAGTTGACCAAGAGAAGTTCTCCTTCGGCAGCAAGGATGATCTCCTTGACCGTGATCTTCTCTGCCGGGCGACCGAGGGTGTATCCGCCCTGCGGACCCCGACGGCTTTTCAGGAGCCCGGCCTTTTTGAGGTCTTGGAAAATCTGTTCCAGATAGCGGGGAGAAATGTTCTGCCGCCTGGATATGTCTTTAATCTGGGCTGGCAGATTTCCCGCATGATAGGCCATGTCAAACATTGCCCGGACACCGTAACGACTTTTCGTAGAAAGTTTCATAATCATCGTCTCCTTAATGGAAAATATAAAAATCTCTACTGATACTGTCAAGAATAAAGAACCATTTTTCACCGGAATATTGCTGGGGAGAAAATGACCTGCGATTATCGGAAATGTTGATTTTCGCTTCGGCTTATGGCTAGATGCCGGATAGCGGAAGGAGTCGAGTATGAAAGAATATCAGTTCAGCCTGGATCTGTCGGTTCGCGACTATGAATGCGACATGAACGAGCATGTCAATCATGCGGTCTACCTGAATTATCTTGAGCATTGCCGCCACGAATATCTCAAATCTCTCGGCCTGGGCTTCGCCGACTTCGTCAAACGGGGCATCAACCTCATCATCATTCGGGCCGAACTTGACTATAAACGTTCGCTGCTCAGCGGGGACCGCTTCATGGTTGGGCTGATTATGGACCGGATCTCGCCATTGCGGTTTCGATTCCGCCAGGACATTTATTCTTTACCGGACAGAAAGCTGATCCTTCGGGCCAACGTGATCGGCACGGCGCTGAACGCCAAGGGGCGACCGGAACTTCCCGAGGAGATAAAAAAAGCTCTGGATGTACGCTGATTCATTTCTTTAGCAGTTTGACCCCCTGGTGAGTCAAATCAACCAGGCCTTCCTTGTAGAGAATGCCGATCGCCTTTTTAAACGCTTTCTTGCTCAGTCCCAGCCTGCTTCTGATCAGTTCGGGGGGGCTTTGGTCGTGAAGGGGGAGAAAGCCTCCGCTTTCCAGAGCGGCCAGGACAATGTCCCGCGCATCCTCCCTCCCGGCGGACCCGGTTCGGTGCAGGACGATATCGATTTTGCCGTCCTCGCGAATTCTGGCGACATAGCCGCTGACTTTTTCCCCTTTTTTAAGGTGGGGAGGCAGGTCGGTCTGGTAGATCAACCCTTCATAGGTATTGTTAATGATCACCTTGGCCCCCAGGTCGGTAAACGCCCAGATGATGATCTCGACTTCTTCCCCCTGTGATAAATCACGATTTTCACTCAGTAAAAACTTATCAATCTTGCTTGAGGCGATGGGGCGCTGTTGCTTGTCGTGAAGCACGCGGACCAGGTAGCGGCGTCCTTCCAACATCTTCTGAGCTTGTTCGGCGAAAGGCGCGAGCAGATCCTTGCCGATACCCCAATCAAGAAAAGCGCCATGAGGACCGATGCTGGTCACCTGCAGCAGGGCAAACTCACCGACTTGAGCTGCCGGCCTTTTGCGGGTTGCCAGCAGTTGCTGGTTACGGTCGACATAAATGAAAACCTCGACTTCACCACCTGGAGCGATCTCCGCAGGGCATTCTTTGCGCGGCAGCAAAAGTTCCTGCTCTTCGGCCTCTAGCCAGGCTCCGGAGTGATCGATTCTGAGGATTCTTAATTTCTGAAAATTGCCTGCTGTGATCATGCTGTCCTTCTCTTGAAAATGCTATGAATGTCACCGCAACAGATACCTTATGACTGGTCAGAAAGCCAGTAAAATATCAATTCGCAAATGAAAACGAAAATCAAAATAATTGTCAGTTGTGATCGTCGTCACAGTTTTCCTCCCGAACATCGCCTACTTTCCCCATTATAAAATTTACCAGCAGCCAAGTGCATTTTTCAAAGGAAAGGTTATTAACATATGAAGTCAGCTGTTTTGAGTGGGGTTTTGTTGGTGGTTCTGTTCGCGAACATGGCAGGTGCCGCAGACAGTGGGGTTGCTGAACGGGTCAGTGCCCTAGAGCAACAGCTTGAAGCGACATGGTTGTCCAGAGTCGAGATATCAGGCGTTATCGAAGTTGAAGCCAGCTACACTGATGATTATGACGATGTGCAGACCAGCGATATCGATTTGGCCAATGTCGAGCTAAGTATTGATGCCGGGCTTACTGAGTCGGTCGGAGGTTTCGTCGTTCTTAAATGGGAGGAAGACGGAGAGGAAGGGGTCTTTGTTGATGAAGGAGGAATCACCTTAGGGAACCTGGATGTTTATCACTATCAGCTAAGCGCAGGTAAGTTATATGTCCCTTTCGGGGTTTTTGAGACGAGCATGATCAGTGATCCTTTGACTCTTGAACTGGGCGAGGTCAGGGAAGGGGCCGTAAGTATAGAACTTTCCGGAGGCGGTTTTCACGGGGCTGTTTTTGCATTCAATAGCGATGTGAGCAAAACCGGGGCAGCCGATGACATGATCGATTCCTGGGGGCTCTCCCTCGCTTATCAATGGGCCGGTGACCTGCTCAGTGCTGATCTGAGCGCAGGATATATCAGTAATCTGAACGCCTCTGGGGGCTTCTCAGATACGTTGAATACGGTTGCTGAATATAGTGCCGGAGCGACCGGCAGCCTGGTCGTCGGCATCGCAGATTTTACCCTCGTTGGGGAATATCTGACGGCCTTGGATGATGATTATCTTACTGACAGTAATGACCAGCCGGCAGCGTGGAATGTTGAAGTTTCCTACAGCTTTGCGGTGAACGATCATGCGGCAGTTGTCGCCCTGGGCTATCAAGGGTCCCGTGATGCTGCGTTCCTGGGGTTACCGGAAGAGCGCTGGCTGGTCGCTGGGAACTATGAGTTGACATCAGAGCTGTCCGTTTCTGTTGAGCTGTCTCATGATGATGATTATGGGGAAAGCAGCGGTGGCAGCGGTAAGACAGCAGAGACAGTGCTTGCCCAGCTGGCTTTCGCTTTCTGAAAATAAAATGTCCCTTGCCGGAGCGAGGGTGCTTCGCCAAGGGAAATTGTGATATTGTATCCATAGTGTTAAAAAACTTGATTTCTTTTAGACGCTTATTTAAAACATGATAACGGTTTTCAATTTCTTGTGCGGGTGGTAATAATGAAAAATAACAATTCCGGCTGCTGCCGGTTACAAGCAGAAGGTTCTGCCTTTAAAGCTCCCCCGGGAACAGGCGAGCGTGAGTTGACCTGGGTTGACCTTGTTGGGCTTTATCCTGCCCCCCGGGAATGCCTTGAGACCTTTCTGGTCGCGTCGGCCGCCGAGGTTATTGCCGGGGCAAAAACGGCAAATCTGATCCGCATCATAAATAAAGAGTTGCCCTGTGGCCGCTCCATATTCAGACTCTGGCGTCAGTACGGGGCGGAGGTTCTCAAGGGGACGGTTCTATCGGTTACGGTTGTTCGGGAAAATAACGATGGCGTAAGCCTGCTGTTATATCGTCGCGAGCTACTTCAGAAACGTCTGCAGGGAAAGACCATGCAAGCATTTTTAAAGCGCTGTGGCTATCCAAGCCCTGATTGTCTTGAAAGCAGTTTGGACTATTTGATTAAGCGCTTCGCTCAACATGAATCACCGGATGAAGTTGGTTTTTTTCTTGGCTATCCGGCCAAGGATGTGCGCGGATTTTTTGCCGGGCAGACCTCAGCCTGGAAAGGACGTTGTTTATGGCGAATCTACGGGCCACCTGCCCGCAGCTTAAAGTTGTATCGCTATTTTTGTGATAACCGGCGCCTGATGACGGCTCGGTTGGTTGCTGGAACTTCGCCGCGAGCCCTGTTGGAAGCAGCATGACCATATGAAAGATCCAATTTATACAACTCTATCCCGCTCTTCCTTGATGCATGGCGTGTCCGAGGCCGTTTTGCGTGAGCTCGCTGATAGCGGGCGCCTGCGGCTGCTGAAGGGGCGTTTTGGCAGAATTGGCCAAGACGAA
>CAXXLS010000017.1:0-937461 GCA_963677135.2 Geopsychrobacteraceae bacterium
ATCGTCGGCGATTGCCCGGCGGTCGGTTCCTGCGGTCAGGAAGATGACCTGCTGGGAAAAAGAGATGGGAATGGGGATCAGCCTGCCTTCGGAAGACTCGCGCAGATGACTCTGGGACATGCGCAGATCGTCTGGCTGCCCGTCGGGGCTGGCGTAATCATCGGCAAAGTAGATTTTCGAGGGAGTCGAGGGGACCGGCAGTGCCAAGAGGTATTCTACCGCCCGGGCCTGGCTCTGCAGGGTCAGCAGAGCCATGGTCCGGTCCCGTTTAAGAATCCGGGCGTAGTCGTCCACCAGGGCGTGCAACAGGGTTTCCGCACCACTGCCGAGGAATGATCGGGTATCTTCGGCCAGCTTGTTGCCAAAATGCAGGATGGACGTCCGCTGAACGAAAAAGCTGATACTCAGCGGCACCAGGGCGACAAGCAGCAGCAGAATGAGCAGTCTGGTACGGAATTTCATTGAGACCTCAATGGGCAACCAGAGTCTTTGGCCTCGAAGGCTGCGGGCGACCCCTTTTGGTCGCCGTCCGACGCCGTCATGGATTCTGGTATAAGCATAGCAGCTATGCCAGCGAATTAAATCGTTTTTTTGAAGTCTTCCCGGGTTGGCCGCCTATTCTTTCAGCCAGACGTTGATGGCCGCCAGGGTGGTTTTCCACTCCGGACCCAGGCGCAGTTCAAGGAAGTCGCGCAACAGACTGTCGAACATCTGTTCCCCTTCTTCCGTGGCGGCCATCTTGGTCAGAAAGGCGGCAGTGGTCTCTGCCTGAGGATCGTCGTCGGGAGAACTTTCAGGCCGAATCATCGGCGTCCGGTAACTGCCGAACTGGAACCTTTCTCCTTTCAGGGTGAGTTTCCAGGCGTTGTCTTCATCATGCTGGAAATGAAGGATCGCTTCTTCGATCTGCTTGCCCTGCGTCAGGGCCGTCTTGACCTCGGAATAATGGTCCTGGGGCCCGGCCACCACGATTTTCTGAACCCCTTCCTGACCGCCGCCGACCAGCACCAGTCGGTTGTCGAGAAAGGCGGTAAAGGGCTGCCTGTCCAACAGAGGGCCTTCGGTTTTGACCTGGTAGCGGGAATCGGAATTCAGGGTCCGGTAAAACAGCCACAATAAAAAGTCGGTGCCCAGCCAGCGGTTGGCCTCGATCTGCTCAAGGACACTGTCGGTCGCCGCCTGGTTTTCTTTCTGCAACTGCTCATTGAGCTCTTCCGGCAGGAGCTGCGCCGCCCGGGCCAGGGGGTGCAGCAGTTGCAGTCGCAGTCCCGGAAAGGTCTGGTGAAAGAGCCCCTGGAAGGTGTCGATAATGGTCTGGCCGAGGGAGCAGAAACGGATCACCTGGCGTTCAGTATCCCAGACCACGTCATAGAAGGACGGGGTCGGCAGGGTCTTGGCCAGCAGTTGGGTCCTGGCCCGGTCCCGGATCTGTTCCTTCTCAGCTTTCGGTACGTATTTGAGATTCGGTTTCTCGGCCAGGAACTGTTCGCTGAGCCGGCTGACCTGGCGTTTGAGCAGGGCCGCTGGAATTCGGCGCCGGTCCTGTCTCAGGCTGAAACAGAGAAAATGATCGAACCAGCAGGGGCCGCCGCTTTCGAAATCACCATTTTCATAATCCGTGAGCTGAACCCAGCCGGTCGCCAGTTCGTCGGCAGAATTTTCGATAGAACGAAAACCTTCGGCCGACAGCTTGTCCAGAAGGTCCGTGTATTTTTTCTGCGGATCAAGTTCGCCGCTGACCTGAAAATAGCAAATGCTGGAAGAAGGGGACAGAAAACCCATGAAAACTCCTTGTGGATGAAACAATAAAGAGGTTTTTGCGATGACTTATTGACGATGGTAGTAGTAAAACTGGTCTGAGAAGCCGCGTCCGTAGGTGCGGTTGTGCTCGGCCAGCTGCTGCAGCAAATCCTGCAGGGTCGCTTCATCAAAGAACCCCTCCTCGACGAAGTAGCGCCCCAGCTGCTGCTGTTTGCTGCGCTGAAAATAGAGCAGGGTGCGAACCTGCCGGGAACTGAGAATGCCGAGCTGCTCGGCCCGCTCGCCGAAACGGGCGATCCCTCTGCGATTTTGTAGAATCGTCCGGATTTCCCGGTCGTTGAGCCAGCCCCACCGGCGGGCAATCTCGCCGATCATGGGCCGTTGCTGGCGCTGCCAGACGATTGCGGCGATCAGGGCGTTGAAAGGGACAAGCTTGAGATAGTAGAGAAACAGCCCGAACTGCAGTGGCCGGGCCGGTAGCAGAGTCTTTTGGGGGCGCCACTGAGGTGGTTCCTGATGCTGGCGGGGCGGAGCGCTGCGGGCTGCAGAGTGGGCTCTGGCGGTACTGGCCTGAGGCATGCTTCTTCTTTGCTTCAGGTAGGTCTGAACGGTCTGATGGGCCTGGTTCAGATCCTGGAACAGCCGGTGTTGCCTGGCCTGAATGCTGGACGATGATACGGCAAAGCGATCGGGATGAATGACTTTGGCTTTTCTGCGATAAGCAGACCGGACTCCAGCCGGTTGCAGATAAGCGAGAAATTCCTGGTTAAGATTGGGCTCGGGGCCGAAAAGAGTGCGACACGCGCGAAAAACTTCTGCTTCTGTCACCTGGAGCATGAAAGACGTCCTGCTGTCCTTGGTTGGTCTGGATGGTTTGCTGAATCAATGATCCTTATAGCCTAGAACCGGACGGCTGACAAGCAAGAAGAGATCATCATTGATTCGAGTGGGCCTGTCCTTTCTGATCGTTGATAAAATCTTCGATACGCTGCTGGTCCTCTGCGAGAATATTGATGAAGCGCATACCGGCGGTCATGATCGATTCGTCCGGGGAACAGGTCCAGACGACCTCGGCAATGGTGCAGACCGGCGGCTTGCCGTCGTTGAGATTGATCAGGATCAGGCACAGTTCGCCCTGGCTTGCCGGTGGTTTGATGGTCAGCCGGATGCCCCCGGAACTGATGTTGACCTTGACCTTCTGAAACCCTTCGAACAGGACCGGCGCCTCCGGATTGTTGAGGACCTGAAGGTTTTTTTCCCAGATTTCCCTCATGGTCTGCAGCGTTTTCGCGGCGCGGCTGAAGCGGATTCCGAGTTCACAGTCAAAGCGCTGACTGATACGGCGCTGGAACATTTCCAGTTCGGGGTCCAGCTGCAGGGAAAACTGGCTGCCGCTGATCCGTTCCTGAAATCTGCCGTTGGCACGAATGCCCAGGCCGAGAGCTTCGGTAGTGATTTCGAAAGTCGAGTTGTCCTCAAAAGGATACTGATCGACGGCGTCCGCTCCATAGGGGAGTGAAACGACGAGCTGGTTGCCGTTGATCGAGGCGGCGAAAACAGAGATAAGCTCGGTTCTTCCATCCTGTTTCGGGTTGGTGGCCTTTAACAGGAGTTGCTGGCCGGATTTAAAATAACGCTGGAATTTCATGAGGTCTGATCCGTTAATATTATTTTTGATGGGCAATCCCAGTGAACTTGACTAGTATATTTACTTTTGGTGATAAGAACAAATTAATTTTCATGAAAATGGGACCTGCTCTGCCGCGGTCAGCGCTGCACGGCAGGATTTCGGCAACTCTTTAACAGGTCATCAGCATGGCTCGTGAGAACATCTATTTTATTGTGACCCCACCCGGACTCGAACAGATCTGTGCCGGCGAAGTTCGCTCCCTGGGAATTGAGCCGCTCTCAATCAGCTCCTGCGGGCTTGAATTTGCGGGCGGCTTGCGGGAATTGTACCTTGCCAATCTCTGGTTGCGGTCGGCCTCACGCATTCTGGTGCGGCTGGGAGAGATCAGTGCCCGGGATTTTCCCAGTCTGTTTCAGAAACTGGCGAAACTGCCCTGGGGGCGTTTTGTCAAACCGGGGCAGGATTGTCGGGTCAGTGTTTCCTGTCACTCGTCCCGGTTGAATCATAGCGGTCGTATCGCCGATACCTGCCGAAAGGCGATTGTCCGGGCTCTGGGCCAGGATTTTTCCGGGGAAGCGGAGGTGCGGATTTATCTGCGCTTTGTCGACGATCGCTGCCAGGTCTCCGTCGACAGTTCCGGGGAGCACCTGCATCGACGTGGCTATCGCCAGGCTCACGGCGCCGCGCCGCTGCGCGAAACCCTGGCGGCGGGCTGCCTGCTCGCCTGCGGTTATGACGGCAGGCGGCCGCTGATCGACCTGATGACCGGTTCCGGGACCTTTGCCCTGGAGGCGGCCATGATCGCCCTCAACAGGGCCCCGGGGCTGACGCGGTCATTTACCTTCATGGACTGGCCCAAATTTCGGCCGGGACTGTGGCAGCAGGTCTGCGATGAGGCGGTCAGCCGGCAGCATAAAACCATGCCCGCCTCGATTGTTGCCGTGGACAGCAATCCTAAGGCGATCGCCGCAGCCGAGGCCAACCTGGTTTCGGCCGGCGTGCAGGAGAAGATCGACCTGCGATGCTGCGCCATGCAGGAGCTTGAGGCGGTCGGCGAGGAGGGTCTGCTCATCTGCAACCCTCCCTATGGCGAACGGATCGGCAGACATGCCGCCCTGACGGCCCTTTACCGGGATCTGGGCCATGTTTATGGCCAGCGCTTCTCTTCCTGGCGAGGGGCCATCTTGTGCCCGGACGGCGTCCTGCTTAGAGCGACGCGCTTGCCGATGGAGCCATTGCTCAGGTTGAGTAACGGCGGGATTCGGGTCGGACTGTTCCGAAAAAAGAGCTGAATGCAGGTCTCCATGAAAAACCTTGACATGGATGAGGATGACAGGTATAAATTCGGGCTCTTGCAGTTCGCACTGTAAAGATAAAACGGAAAGCGGGGTGATTGTTCGTGGAAATCACTGTTATTGATGGTAACGTCGAAAAGGCGATTAAAGTCCTCAAGCGCAAGCTGCAGCAGGAAGGTCTTTTTCGTGAAATGAAGCAGCGCAAATTTTACGAAAAGCCGAGCATCAAGCGTAAGCGCAAAGAGAAGGAAGCTCAGCGTCGTCTGCGCAAGAAGATGCGCGCCATGAAGCGCTTCAGCTAAACACTCTGAAAAAGACCGGTCATGTTGACCGGTCTTTTTTTGTTTGCCCGCCGGATTGCGTGGGTATTAAAAAAAAGCCCTTCAGGCGCTGAAGGGCTTTTTTCGTATGCATGTCGCAGGGGCGTTCCGGGGGCAGGGCGCTGGTGCTGAGCACGGAAACCGCGCCCTGTCATACCGCAACCTATTTCGGCCAGTTCTCCAGCCCCAACCCTGAAACCTGGCGAACAATTCTGACCACCTGATGGCTGTAGCCGTATTCGTTGTCATACCAGACGTACAGCACACAACGGTTCCCTTCGACGATGGTGGCCAGGGAATCGACGATCCCGGCGTAGGTTGATCCCACCATGTCGGTGGAAACCGCTTCCGGGGAGTTGGTGTAATCGATCTGATCCTGCAGCGGGGAGTCAAGGGACATGGTCCGCAGGTAGGTGTTCAGCTCCTCGACGCTGGTGCCCTTGTTCAGGGTCAGGTTCAGGATGGCCAGGGACACGTTGGGAGTGGGAACCCTGATGGCATTCCCGGTCAGTTTGCCGGCCAGCTCGGGCAGAGCCTTGGCGACGGCTTTGGCGGCCCCGGTCTCGGTGATGACCATGTTCAGGGCGGCACTGCGCCCACGGCGTTCCTTTTTATGATAGTTGTCGATGAGGTTCTGGTCGTTGGTGTAGCTGTGACAGGTCTCGACATGGCCGAACTCGATGCCGTACTGATCGTGGACCGCTTTTAGCACCGGGACGATGGCGTTGGTGGTACAGCTGGCGGCTGACAGGATGGGTTCGTTCGGGTCGATCTGCCCGTTGTTGACGCCATAGACGATGTTGGGAATGTCCCCTTTTCCCGGAGCTGTCAGCAGCACTTGGCTGACACCCTTGGCTTTCAGGTGCAGCCCCAGCCCTTCCCGGTCCCGCCATTTGCCGGTGTTGTCGATGACGATGGCATTTTCGATGTCGTACTGGGAATAATCGATTTCATCAGGGCTGTTGGCGTAAATGATCCGGATCATGTTGCCGTTGGCGATGATGGCATTCTCCTCTTCGTCAACGCGGATGGTGCCGTTGAAATGGCCATGAACCGAGTCGCGGCGCAGCAGGCTGGCGCGCTTCATCAGATCATCGTCGCTGCCCTTGCGGACAACGGCCGCCCTGACGCGCAGCTTGTTCCCTCCGCCGGCCTGTTCAATCAGAATCCTGGCCAGCAGTCGGCCGATCCGGCCGAATCCGTAGAGCACCACATCCCGTGGTTCGCTGAGCTGACTGCTCTTGCCGGTGTTGAGCCCCTTGAGCTGCTCGGCGACAAAGCTCCTGATGTCGCCACCGGCGCTTTCCTGGTAGCGCAGCACCAACTTGGCAAGGTCGACGCGGGCGGGAGCCAGGTCCATGTCGACCATGGCCTGCAGAATCGGATAGGTATCCTTGACCCAGATCTCCCGATCGATAATCTGGCGTGCGAAACGATGCACTCTGAGAATGTCATTGATGGACTGATTGACCAGGCTGCGATCGAACACCGTACAAATCACCTCGTGGTCTCGGTAAAGCTTACCGATCAAAGGGGTCATTGCTTCTGCGATCGCTTCCCGTTCTTTCCATTCCTTGAAATATTTGTCCGTTTTAGCGTCTACCATCTCCAGCCCGTCCTTTCAATTTCATAAAAAATAATCAGAATGGTTGCAGTGATTTCAGGGCGTCCCTTTTCGCCCTCCGCAAACGAGCGTATACTAAATGAGGCAGCAGGCTATTGCAACCTCATATATGGAGAAAAATTATCGCAATCCCCTGCGACCTTCACTGGACAACGGAAAGGCCGATTGATAAAACTATCAATGTATATTTATTGCGGTCTTTTCTAAAGAGACGTTCATTTTCCAAAACGGGGAGGATTATCAATGAGCAAAGCAGTCAGTTATAAGGACATAGGCCTGGTCAATTCACGTGAGATTTTCCGTAAAGCGGTTGACGGCGGCTATGCTATTCCGGCTTATAACTTTAATAATCTTGAGCAGTTGCAGGCGATTATCACGGCTTGTGCAGAAACCCGCTCGCCGGTTATTCTGCAGGTCAGCAAGGGGGCCCGCAATTATGCCAATGAGACCATGCTTCGCTACATGGCCATGGGGGCGGTTGAAATGGCCCGTGAAATGGGCTCCGATATCCCGATTGTGCTGCATCTCGATCATGGCGATTCGTTTGAAACCTGCAAAAGCTGTATCGATTCAGGGTTCTCGTCGGTCATGATCGATGGGTCCCATCTCCCTTACGAAGAAAATGTCGCCCTGACCCGCCAGGTTGTCGAATACGCTCACCAGTTCGATGTGACCGTCGAAGGGGAACTGGGGGTTCTGGCCGGTATCGAGGATGACGTGGTTGCCGAACATTCGTCCTACACCCGTCCCGATGAGGTGGAGGACTTCGTCAAGAAAACCGGCGTCGATTCCCTGGCGATCTCTATCGGGACCAGTCATGGCGCCTATAAGTTCAAGCTCAAGGAAGGCGAGGAGGTCCCGCCCCTGCGCTTCGATATTCTCGCCGAGTGCGAGGAACGGATTCCCGGTTTTCCCATCGTTCTTCACGGGGCCTCGAGCGTCGTTCCCGAATATGTCGAACTGATCAACAAGTACGGCGGCAAGATGGACGGTGCCGTCGGGGTTCCCGAGGATCAGTTGCGCAGGGCGGCCGCCAGCGCGGTCTGCAAGATCAACATCGATTCGGACGGACGGCTTGCCGTGACCGCCAAAGTCAGGGAGTATCTGGCCAACGACCCGGCTGAGTTCGATCCCCGTAAATATCTCGGCGCGGCCCGGAAAGAACTGATCAGCCTGATCAAGCACAAGAATGAAACCGTACTGGGGAGTGCCGGCAAAGCCTGATCCCGGCCATCGGATAGCTGTATCGAAAAAGCCGTCGCTGTCACGCGACGGCTTTTTCGATGGCCCTTGCCCTTTTTTCTTCCCATGGACATGGCGGACCAGAAAAAAATCTGGAACCGCCGCAGCTGAGCACCTATGATGGGGGCGTCGTTTTTCACTGGCGTGTCATGCCGTCCCTGGGGCGGCACGGTGTTTGGCTTTCATTTGTATCGAGGTAACAAAAATGGCTTACGATCCCCGGCTTTGGAGCCGCTTTGAACGAGATGGCATCCCTATTTACGTGCGTCCCGACCGGCCGGGCTGGTTTGTTCCGAACCGGTCCGGAGATGATGTCCTCAAACGGCTGACGAGCGGAGAGATGGTGCAGGGAGAGGAGAAGTTCCTGGCGCGCCTTCCCGATGCGGCGGCCGGCGATTATTCCGGGCGTTATCAGTACCTGTCCGCCGATCGCCTCAACGAACTGTGGTTTCATGTCACCAACCGCTGCAACCTTACCTGCAGACATTGTCTGTTCGCGTCCGGACCGGACAGCGACAGTGAATTGAAGGGCGCGGAGATTCTGTCCCGCGCCGCGGAGGCTTATGCTCTGGGATGTCGCATTTTCGCCCTGACCGGTGGGGAACCGCTCTGTCATCCGGAGATTGCGACGATTCTCGAAGGACTGCTCGCTTGGCCGGATACCCATGTGGTGATTCTGACCAACGGCCTGCTGCTTGACAGTCTGACGGCGGGTTCCTTTGATCTCGGTCGCATTCATCTGCAGATCAGTGTCGACGGCCTGGAAGAACGGCACGACCAGATCCGAGGGGAGGGCACTTTCGCCCGCCTTGAGCAGCAGTTGCGCAAACTGAAGGCCGCCGACCTGCCGTTCACCCTGTCCATGTGCGTTGAACGTCGCAACCTGGAGGACATGGCGAACCTGGTTCGCTTTGCCGCTGAGAGCGGGGCCTCCAACCTTCACTACCTCTGGTATTTCGTCAAGGGGCGGGGCCGTGATGACGACAGCGTTCCTCCGGAGGAGATCCTGCCGCATTTTATCGAAGCCGCCCAGCGCGCGGAACGGGCCGGCATCCAGATTGATAATCTCGCCGCTCTGAAAACCCAGATTTTCGCTCCCGCCGGGACCATGCATGACGGCAGCAGCAGCGGCTGGGAATCGGCCGCTATCGGTCCCGATGGCAAGCTCTACCCGTCAGCCGCCCTGGTCGGCGAGGCTGACCTGGCGACCCCGGTTCCCGGACCCCTGGCCGAGGCCTGGCTGCGGAGCGAGGTGCTGGACCGGGTCCGCCGGGCGACGATTGCCCATGATGGCGATCCCATGAAGTTTTTCACCGGCGGCGGTGATCTTGATCATTCCTGGATCCACGGCGGGGAGTTCATCGGTTGCGATCCTTATCTGCCCCTTTACCGAGAACTTATGCTCTGGCTGATCAGCCGCGCAGCGCGGCGCCATTCCTCTCTGCCGCAGCCCGCCCTGCGCCTGAAGATGGGGGATATCCTCGAAAGCTGCGGCGCCCACGGACATGTCGCCCTGACTCATGCCAACTGTCTGCTGGCCATCGCCGACCACAACAGCCGGGATGTCGTCAAGCGTTATTACAGTTCCGCCGCCACCGCCACCAAAGAGGACATCCTCAACCCGGTCTGCTACGCGCCGGAAGACATCGCCCATATCCCGGAGGAGTTCCGGTTCCGTGGCTACGGCTGCGGCAGCCCGGTCCTGGATGCCCGCATCCAGGCAGGTGAGACGGTGGTCGATCTCGGCAGTGGCCGGGGAGTCGAGATTTTTATCGCCGCCCGGCAGGCCGGTCCGCAGGGGCGCAGCATCGGTATCGACATGCTGGATCCGATGCTGGATATCGCCGAGCGGGGCGCGGTCCAGGTTCGTCGCAACCTCGGCTACGACACCATTGAATTTCGCAAAGGGTTCCTGGAGGAACTGCCCCTTGAGGATGACACCGTCGACCTGGTGCTGTCCAACTGCGTCATGAACCTGTCGACCGATAAGCGGCGGGCTTTCAGTGAAATTCTGCGGGCGTTGAAACCGGGCGGCCGCCTGGTCATCTCCGATGTTGTCTGTGAGGAGGAGCCTGACGCCTCCATTCGAAATGACGCTCAGCTTCAGGGGGAATGCATCGCCGGAGCGCTGCTGCAGAAAGATCTTGTCGGCCTGCTGGAAGAGGCCGGGTTTTGCGATGTCCGGCTGCTCAAACGCTTTCCCTACCGGGTCGTGCGCCACCATCCGTTTTTCTCCCTGACCTTTGCCGCCTGGAAACCGGCCGTCAGCGAGGAGGTGCCGGTGATTTATCGCGGTCCTCTGGCCGAGCTGCCGTTGCCGGACGGCCGGAAGCTGCTGCCGGGGCACAAGACCTGGATTCCCGGGGCGCTGGCCGAACATCTTGATGAGCATATCTTCGTGCTGGATCAGGCCGATGGCAGCGTCACCAATCTCGATCTCGGCAGTGGCTGCGCCTGCGCCCTGCCGCCGGAAAGCCCGGCGTCCCAGACGTCTTCGGTGGTGACGCTCAAGCATCGCTCCGGCTGCATGGTCTGCGGTGCCGAGCTCCTCTACCCGGAACGGGAGACGGTGCAGAACTGTCACTACTGCGGGCAGGAGGTGATTGCCGTTGCGCACTGCGAGAAGGGTCACTTCGTGTGTGACAGCTGCCACAGCGCGGACGCTCTGAGTGTGATCGAACACCTGTGCCTGGAAGCCGGGGAAACCGACATGCTGACCCTGTTAGCCCGGTTGCGCAAGCACCCCTCGGTCCCGGTCAACGGTCCCGAGCATCATGCCCTGATTCCGGGGATCATTGTGACCGCCTATCGCAATGCCGGAGGCGAGGCTGACGACGAACTGATTCGGACTGCGATTCGCCGCGGGTCGCAGGTCATCGGCGGCAGTTGTGCTTTCGTCGGTATCTGCGGCGCCGCAACGGGAGTCGGTATCGCTTTCAGTCTGCTGCTGCAGGCGAATCCGGTCAGGGCGCTTCAGAGGCAGCAGGTCCAGCAGATCACGCAGCAGGTCCTGGCGGAGATTGCCGGATTCGAAGCGGCCCGCTGCTGTCAGCGCGACTGCTGGCTCGGCCTGAAAAAAGCGGCCGAGCTGTCTCGCGAGTTTCTGCCCGTAGCGCTGACCGCCGAGGATATCATCGGCTGTTCACAGCGGCACCTCAACCATGAATGTCTGGGCCGCACCTGCCCGCTTCTGCAGGAACAGGCGAGATCCCGCAGAAACGGCACGTTTGACAAGAACTGATTCACTTCGCTGCAGCCCTTGTCGATGCTAACCGGAAATAAGGACACGTTGCCATGTCGCAAGGCCGTTACGGGCTGCCGGCTCTTTACCTGACGATTCTATTGCTGGCCCTGACCGGCCTCTACGCCAAGGTGATTCCCCTTGACGCCATTTCCATCATTCAGCTGCGCGGGGTGGTTGCCGCGATCGCCCTGGGAGCCTTCGGCCGGGTGCGCGGACGCTCCCTGAGCCTGGCGGATAAGCGCAGCTATGCCGGGGTCTACGCCCTCGGATTGCTGCTGGGCGTCCACTGGGTGACTTTTTTTCACGCCATGCAGGTGTCTTCGGTGGCTGTCGGCATGCTGGCCATGTTCAGCTTTCCGGTCATGACCATCTTCCTGGAGCCTTTGTTTCAGGGGCAGGCCTGGAAAAAGGGTGATATCGCCGCCGGATTTATTGCCATGGCGGGCCTCGGAGTGATGCTGCTGCAGGGAGAGGGCGGAACCTCCGGGGCGGTGACCGCCGGTGTCTTCTGGGGGGTCTGTTCCGCGCTGATGTTCGCCTTGCGCAACCTTTTCCAGAAGTATCGTTTCAGCCATGTCCCCAGTGACAGCCTGATGTTTCACCAGTTGGTCATGGTCGTTCTGCTGCTGGTCCTGTTCGTCGATTTTCCCGGCGTGGCGCGGCTGACGTGGCTCAACCTGCTCGAAATCTTCATGCTGGGAACCTTCACGACGGCCACCGCTCACACGCTGCTGGTCTACAGCCTCAAGCAGTTGCCGGCAAAATCGGTCGCTCTGATCAGTTGTCTGCAGCCGGTGATCGCCGCCTTGCTGGCCTGGTGGGTGCTGCACGAAGTTCCGGGCCCGGCCGTTATTGTCGGGGGAGGGATTGTCCTGGCGGTGGCGGCCTATGAATCGGTCCGCAAACAGTCGACTGCCTGACAGACGGGGGTAAAGCTACCGGCCGGTGCCTTTTGCACCGTGGGCGGACTGATTTGTCTCACTGAAAACAACCGTTCGATGGAGGGTCCTGCCGTTGCGCAGCAGAGTCAGCTCGGCCGTATCGCCAACCTGCTTCTGCTGCAGGGGATAGACCAGGTCAAAGGGTTCGGTCACTGCGTCCGAATCGAGGTTGAGGATGATATCCGCGGGACGCAGGTCCGCTTCGGCGGCCGCCGATCCGGGCATAACCCCCTTGACGACCAGACCGGATGAGGTTTTTTCAAATGAAATTCCCAGTTTGACACCGGACTCCGGCAGATCTTCATAGGCGGTATGCAGCAGATAATGGTAGGGGGGCATGGGCAGTTCGGGGGGGGACACGTCCATCAGCCGGTCCTGTTTGTCTGCGGGGATTTCAATTTCCGTTGACCCGACCAGAAGGTAGCTGGCCGGAAGGCGACGGAACATGCGCCGGGGAATGCCGTAACCGTAGCGGATATGGTTTCCTCCGGCGACAACCATGACCTGATGCCGTTCGTCTTTTCCTTTCAGGTAGTTGGCGAGATTTTCCGCCATGGTCTCATCCCACAGGGTTTGTACCCGCAGGAACCCGTCAAGCATGGCCTGCCCCATGTCGTGGTCGGCAAACACGGCAGCCGCCATCGCCCGCTGATAGGGGTCGGTTTCATCGAGTTGCGGCAGCCTGGCCCGGTCTTCGGGGGACAGTTGATCAAAGGGGGTCCGACTGACCTTCTGCTTAAGGTCTGCCGGGGCGTTCAGAGCCAGAACCGGGATCTGGTGATTCCGGCAAAAGGTCAGTAACGGGCGGTAAAATGCAAAATTAATTCGCCAGGTGTTGTACCAGTCAACCTGGCGGAGAAATTCCTTTTCACTGAGGAACCCTGCGCTCCAGCGGTCGAGAGCCGGTTGTTGCTGCGGAGTGAACATTTCCATGGCCAGGGTGAGGTGGCCGGGATTGGACTGTTGCAGGGCTTTGAGGAGTTCCTCCTGAAGCCGATGCGAGGCCGGGTTGTCGTGAGTTTCTCCGACAAAGACAACCCGGTGGCGCACGGCGCTGGCGGCCAGGTCGGCAGCGCTGACATAGGTTCCCGTCGGCAGATGAAGGATATCTCCGATCTGCGGCTTGCGGGGCGGTGGATAGGGCTGTTCCGGGTTGCCCAGGGGCCCTGAGATCGGGGCGCAGGACATGAGCAGTCCCAGGCTGAATAACAGTGTCAGTCGTCTGATTCGCATGGCCTCACACAGCTGTCAGTAAATGTTCTGCGAGTAGAATATCTCCGTCATTTCATGCTCGAGAATCTGTTTGACCCGGCCCCGTTCTTCGTCGGACAGCTCCTCGTAGGTGGTCGAGAACAGGTACTGGTTCAGATCGAAATCCTTCAGCAGCATCTTGGTATGAAACAGGTTCTCCTGGTAAATATTGATGTCGACGCACTGGTAGAGATCCCTGATTTCCTTGCGGATATACTGCTGGATACTGTGAATCCGGTGGTCGATAAAGTGTTTTTTCCCTTTGACGTCGCGGGTGAAGCCCCTGACCTTGTAGTCCATCAGGACGATATCGGATTCAAAGGAGCTGATCAGGTGGTTGAGAGCCTTCAGCGGGCTGATCTTGCCGCAGGTCGAAACGTCGATATCGACCCGGAAGGTTGAGACCCCTGACTTGGAGTCCGTTTCCGGATAGGTATGGATGCACAGGTGACTCTTGTCCAGATGGGCCAGGACGATATCCGGTTTCGGCTCAATCGGCTCCTCGGCGATGAGGATGGTGACCGAGGCCCCCATGGGATCATAATCCTGGCTTGAGATATTCAGAATATTGGCGCCGATAATGTCCGCGACCTCGGTCAGAATCCGGGTCAGACGTTCGGCATTGTATTCTTCGTCGATATATTCGAGATATTCCGCCCGTGCTTCCGGACGCTGGGCGTAACAGACATCGTAAATATTGAATGTCAGGCTTTTGGTGAGATTGTTGAATCCGCGCAGTTTGATTTTAGGCTTGCGACGGGGACGCGTCACTCTTTTCGCAACCATTGGCCATGTCCTCCTGTCAAAGTGCCGGGAGTTGGCCTCCCGGCACTGTTTATCCACAAGTTAGCGTCAAAAAAACGGCAGATTATAATGCCAGATCGGGGGGACGGCAACAGTTTTCAGCCCGCCTGCTTCTCTTTTCTTTCGTTCATGACTTTGTAGGCGCACAAGGCCCCGCACATGGTACAGGCACCATGCTCTTCATCGACGCCGGACTCTGCTCTCAGGCGGCGCGCCTTGTCCGGATCGATGGCCACTTCAAACTGGCCTTCCCAGTCGAGTTTCTTGCGGGCCACGGCCATGGCGTTGTCCTTTTCCATGGCGCCCGGAATGCCTTTGACGATATCGGCGGCGTGAGCGGCGATACGGGATGCCATAACCCCTTCGTGGACATCCTCAATGGTCGGCAGGCGCAGGTGCTCGCTGGGGGTGACATAACAGAGGAAGTCCGCTCCGGCGGCGGCGGCGAGGGTTCCGCCGATGGCCGAGGTGATGTGATCGTAGCCCGGGGCGATGTCGGTCACCAGGGGGCCGAGAACATAGAATGGCGCTCCGTGGCAGAGGCGCTTCTGCAGCTTCATGTTGGCTTCGATCTGGTTGAAGGGGACATGGCCCGGTCCTTCGATCATGACCTGGATGCCGGCGTCCTGGGCTCGCTGGGTCAGTTCGCCGAGAATGATCAGCTCCTGGACCTGGGCCCGGTCGGTCGCGTCGGCCAGGCAGCCGGGGCGAAAGCCGTCTCCCAGGGAGAGGACCGCATCGTAGGGGCGAACCAGCTCCAGCAGCCGGTCGAAGTGCTCATACAGGGGGTTCTCGGCCTTGTTGTAGCTCATCCATTCGACGGTGAAGGAGCCACCGCGGGAAACAACTTCCATCAGCCGGCCCTCGCGGTCCATACGACTGACGGTCTCCCTGGTCACGCCGCAGTGAACGGTGATGAAGTCGACACCGTCGTCAAGGTGCTTTTTGACCCCCGCAAAAATATCCTCAACGCTCATGTCGACGATCGGCTTACCCTGCCTGAGGACGGCGTCGCAGGCCGCCTGGTAGAGGGGGACGCTGCCGATGCAGAGATCGGTTTCCGCGATAATGGCAGCGCGGATTTCATCGATGGGACCACCGGTGGACAGGTCCATCAGCGCATCAGCGCCGGCGGCTGCCGCGACCTTGGCTTTTTCCAGTTCTTTGTCGATACTGGTGTCATCGCCGCTGGTGCCGATATTGGCGTTGACTTTGGTCCGCAGCCCTTCGCCTACAGCCAGAGCGCGGCCATGCTGATGCCTGGTATTGCGGCAGACGACGGCCGTCCCGGCAGCAATTCTTTGACGCAGAATCTCTGGGTCGATGTTTTCGGCAGCTGCCGCTTCGCGCACAAGGTCACTGATCTGCCCCTGACGGGCCATTTCCAGTTGGGTCATACGAATATTCCTCACAGAATAAAAGCAGCGCCCGACACCTTGACGGCATCTGCGCTGCAGTTGAAAGAAACAAGGATGATGGTCGGTGGGTATCTTAATCTATAGAGGGGTTCTCATGCAAGAGCTGCATGGCCGCCTGGAAGTGATTGACCGGACCATGGCCGTGGCCGAGCTGAACGGCATTTTCAATCGCCAGTGATATGAACCGCTTAGCTCTTTCGACGGCATAACGCAAAGGATATCCCTGGGCGAGAAAAGTTGCGATGGCTGCGGACAGGGTGCAACCCGTGCCATGGGTATTGACGGTTTCATAGCGTTGCGAAGTCATTTCGAAGACGTCCTCGCCCATAAGCAGGATATCCGTCGCCTCGGCATTGAGATGACCGCCTTTGATCAGCACGTTGCGGGCTCCGAGCTCCTGAAGATTGCGGCCGGCTTCGATCATCTCTTCGACGGACTTGGGATCGATCCCGGTCAGTGCTTCCACTTCGGGCAGGTTCGGGGTCACCAGGTAGGATTGCGGCAGCAGGCGCGAGATCAGGCTGTCGTGGGCTTCCCGGTCGAGCAGGGACTCTCCGCCCTTGGCGACCATGACCGGGTCGACGACGGCCAGCAGCGACCGGTCTTCGATGGCTTTGGCCACCCTGGTAACGATGCCGCCCCAGCTGAGCATCCCGGTTTTGACGGTATCGGTGCCGATATCCTCAAGCACGGCGTCAAGCTGTTTTTCGACAAAATCGGTATAGACCGGGTAGGTTTCTTTGACGCCAAGGGTGTTCTGGGCGGTCAGAGCGGTCAGCACGCTGCTGGCGTAGCTGCCGAGCAGGGTGATGGTCTTGATGTCCGCCTGGATGCCGGCGCCGCCGCCGGAGTCGGACCCCGCGATGGTCAGAACCCGGCCGTTGGGCTGAGGTTTATGGCGATTGAAGAGCAGGGAATATTCCTTGGCGGCCCGTGCCGGGTCGTTGTCGGCCATGATGCCCGAGAGGACGGCCACCGAATCGGCGCCGGCCTCCAGCGCTTCGAAGGCTCCGGCAGGGGTGATGCCGCCGATGGCGACAAGGGGAACTCTGACCGCCTTGCGGACTTTGCTGAGCGTTTTCAGGCCGACCAGGGTGGTGTCGTCCTTGCTGCCGGTCGGAAAAATCGAGCCGATGGCGATATAGTCAGCCCCCTGAGCCTCCGCCTTGAGGGCTTCTTCAACGCTGTGGGAAGAGATGCCGATGAGCTTGTTGCGCCCGATCAGCTGGCGGGCCTGAACCGCGGGCATGTCGTCCTGCCCGAGGTGGACGCCGTCGGCATCGACATCACGCGCCAGTTCGGGCAGGTCGTTGATGATAAAGGTGGCAGCGTGCTGTTGGCACAACTCCTTGAGTTTGAGGGCCATATCCCGGCGTTCATCCGGACGAACATGTTTGGCACGATATTGTACGATGCTGACGCCGCCGGTCAGGGCGGCGGATACTTTGTCCAGCAGGCGGCCGTCTTCATTGCTGTCGGTAATCAGGTAAAGTCCGGATAGCATCAGGCGTATCTCCCTGTCTTTTCAATTTTTTGCGTTGTCAATCGGTGAGGTTCGATTGCCGGGTCATGGTGAACTTTAAAAAGATAGAATGAAAAAACGACAATCAAATCGAATCGTATCAGCATGGATCCTTGGTGTCAATTAATCTTCTTTATTTTTGGCACTTTACAGGTTGTGCTCTGAGGTATATTTATAACGGGTTGCTTATTGGTCGCAGGGGTATTGTCAGCTGAATCCGGTGGCCGCCAGCGGGGGGGGGGGATTGGCTTGCCCGCGGACCACCCCGTCCAGCGGGTTGTTACGGTGGACGGCCGGACCTGGTCACCGTCACGGACCCGGGTTCTTAGCAACCTGATGAGCCTGTTCATTTTTTCTTATGCCGGAGGGTCTCTGCTCATGGATCAGTATTCTCGTCGTCCCACCTGGGCTGATATCGATTTATCCGCGTTGAAGCATAATCTGAACCAGGCGGAACGCTTCTGCACCCAGTCGCAGCGGCTGCTCGCCGTGATCAAGGCCGATGCTTACGGCCACGGGGCCGTTCCCGTGGGCAGGGCGCTGATGAGCTGGGGGGTTAATGACTTCGCCGTGGCGACCCTCGAAGAAGCCATAGCTCTGCGGGAAGCCGGCCTGGAAGGCGCGCTTCTGGTTCTGGGGGGCTGCTTTCCCGGTCAGGAAAGCGCCTTTATCGATTATCGTCTGCAGCCGGCGCTGCTCGACGGCGAGACGGCTCTGCGACTTGACCGCGCAGGGACCGGGCGAGGGCGCCGGATTCCGGTCCACCTTAAAGTAGACAGCGGTATGGGGCGGGTCGGGTTCCGGCTCGACCAGCTGCAGGATTTTCTGCCACGACTGCGGGCTCTGCAGGGGCTCGAGGTGGTCGGATTCATGTCGCATCTGGCCTGTGCGGACGACCTTGATTCTCCGGTGACCGGCGACCAGTACAGTCATTTCAAAAAAATGCTCGCCATGTTACGTACGGCCGGGATCTCTCCGCGGGATATTCATCTCGGCAACAGTGCCGGGCTGACCGGTTGGGATCTGAGTGACTGTACCCTGGCGCGCCCCGGGATCATGCTGTACGGCGGGTTGCCCGGCCCGGACTTTGCGGAGCGGCTCGATCTCCGGCCGGTCATGAATCTGCGCACCCGGATCGCCCAGTTGCGCGATTTGCCGACAGGTACGGCGGTTTCCTACGGCCGTACCTTTGTCGCCCGGCGCCAGACCCGGGTTGCGGTCCTGCCTGTCGGCTATGCCGACGGTTACAACCGGCTGTTGAGCAATTGCGGGCGGGCCATTGTCAGGGGCCTCGAGGTCAAAGTCGCCGGTCGCGTCTGCATGGACTGGATCATGATCGATGTTTCCGCTGTTCCGGACGTCGCCGTGGGGGACTGTGTGACCCTGCTGGGCGCCGCCGATGGGCTGCAGATCCTGGCGGATGAGTGGGCCGAACAGCTGGGCACGATTTCCTATGAAGTTTTCTGCCGGATCGGCACTCGGGTCCCCCGCTGCTACCTGAATGACTGAAAGCGGTTGTCAGTTGCGGCTAAACATGCTAAAAGGTCCAATTTTCAAAGAATTGATGTCGTCCGGCAAAAGAAATGGCCGATGTCTCTTGAAATTTTCCCGGTTCGGTACAAGAATTAAAAGAACGCACTCAGCCATTTCATACACCATTTTAGATTGACAGACGATTGATGAACTTCAGGACCGTCGTGCGTTCAGACCGGCGGTCTCTACTTTTTCATTGAGATCTCAAGCGTATTTAAAACAAGGAAAGGAAGGTCGCTTATGCCAGCCATTAAGCGCGCACTTATCTCGGTATCTGACAAGACGGGAATCGTCGATCTGGCCCGGGAGCTGAACAGTTTCGGCGTCGAACTGCTGTCGACCGGCGGAACCGCCAAAATGATTCGGGATGCCGGGATTCCGGTCATGGATGTGTCCGATTATACCGGGTTTCCCGAGATGATGGACGGCCGGGTGAAAACCCTGCATCCCAAGGTCCACGGAGCCCTGCTCGGTCTGCGTGACAATCCCGAACATGTCAATGCCATGGCCAAGCACGATATCAAGCCGATCGACATGGTCGTGGTCAATCTCTATCCCTTTGAGGCCACCGTGGCCAACGCCGGCTGCAGCCTTGAGGATGCCATCGAAAACATCGATATCGGTGGCCCGACCATGCTGCGCAGCGCTGCCAAGAACAACAAATTCGTAACGGTCTTGGTGGATCCAGACGATTACGAAAGAGTGATCGATGAGATGAAGCAGGGCAGTGGCGAGGTGTCGGAGCAGACCAATTTCGAACTGGCCGTCAAGGTCTATCAGCACACGGCCGCTTACGACGGTGCCATTTCCAACTGGCTCGGGCAGCGGACCACCGAGGGGGGGCAGGATTTTCCGCCTGCCCTGAGTCTGCAATATCGCAAGGCCCAAGGGATGCGCTACGGCGAAAACCCTCACCAGAAAGCCGCTTTCTATGTCGAGAAGAATGTCCAGGAAGCGTCCATCGCGACGGCCCGTCAACTGCAGGGCAAAGAACTGTCCTACAACAATATCGCCGATACCGATGCGGCCCTCGAATGCGTCAAGCAGTTCATCGAAGGTCCGGCCTGCGTCATTGTCAAACATGCCAACCCCTGCGGCGTCGCAACCGGGGAGTCCCTGCTTGCCGCCTATGAACGAGCCTTCTCCACCGATCCGGAATCCGCCTTTGGCGGGATTATCGCCTTCAACCGGGAACTGGATGCCGAGACCGCCAGGGCGATTGTCGACAAGCAGTTTGTCGAGGTGATCATCGCTCCCCGGGTCTCCGAGGAAGCGTCGCTGGTGGTGGCCGGCAAGAAGAACGTACGCCTGCTCGAATGCGGCGAGTGGACCGGTCAGCCTGAGCAGCGCTATGATTTCAAGCGCGTCAATGGCGGGTTGCTGGTTCAGGATACGGATCTGCTCCTGAGCGCCGACTGGAAGGTTGTCACCAAGCGGGCCCCCACCGACAAGGAGCGGGAAGATCTGGAATTCGTCTGGCGGGTCGCCAAGTTTGTCAAATCCAATGCCATTGTCTACGGCAGGGACGGGATGACCATCGGGGTTGGCGCCGGCCAGATGAGCCGGGTCAATTCCGCCCGTATCGCGGCGATCAAGGCCGAACATGCCGGACTTGAAGTCAACGGGGCGGCTATGGCCTCTGACGCCTTCTTCCCGTTCCGTGATGGTATCGACAATGCTGCCGCGGTCGGGATCACCGCGGTTATCCAGCCGGGAGGGTCCATCCGGGACGAAGAGGTTATCGCGGCTGCCGACGAGGCCGGCATCGCCATGGTCTTTACCGGTATGCGGCATTTCCGCCATTAGCCTCCGGATGTCCGCCCTCTGGGGTATTCTGGTTTATGCGGCGGAAGAGCGGGGCGGGGTCCTGTTCTTCCGCGTTGCATGATAGAAAGGGTTGAATGAATGAAAGTACTGGTCGTCGGAGGTGGTGGTCGTGAACACGCGCTGGTCTGGAAAATAGCCCAGTCGCCGCTGGTCACCAAGCTCTACTGTGCTCCGGGTAATCCGGGAATTGCCGAACTGGCTGAATGCGTCCATATTGCCGCTGATGAAATCGATGCCCTGCGTGATTTTGCCAGCGCCGAAAAAATCGATCTTACCGTTGTTGGTCCGGAAGTCCCCCTGACGATGGGCATCGTCGACAGTTTCAAGGCCGCGGGGCTGGAGATTTTCGGGCCCAGTAAGGCGGCCGCCCGGATCGAGGGGAGCAAGGGCTTCTCCAAGGATCTGATGGCGCGCCACGGGATTCCAACGGCAGCTTACCGGAGCTTTACCGATCATGCCGCGGCCGCTGCCTACGTCCGGGAGCAGGGTGCTCCTATTGTGATCAAGGCAGATGGCCTGGCTGCCGGCAAGGGGGTGGTTGTGGCCATGACCCTGGAAGAGGCGCTGACTGCCATCGATGACATCATGCAGGACAAGGTTTTCGGTGCCGCAGGGGCCAGCGTGGTGATTGAAGAGTTCATGGAGGGTGAAGAAGCTTCCTTTTTCGCCTTTACCGACGGCAAGAATATTCTGCCCTTGGCCTCATCGCAGGATCACAAGCGTGTCTACGATAATGACGAGGGTCCCAATACCGGGGGGATGGGAGCCTATTCCCCGGCCCCGGTGGTGACCGCTGAACTGTACCAGGTCATTGTCGATACGATTGTGCGTCCGACCATCGAGGGGATGGCCAAGGACGGCTGCCCGTACAGCGGGATTCTCTACGTCGGTCTGATGATCAAGGACGGCAAGCCGCGGGTGGTCGAATATAACGCCCGCTTCGGAGATCCGGAGGCCCAGCCGCTGCTGATGCGGATGAAGTCGGACATCGTTCCGGTTCTGCAGGCTTGCGCGCGGGGCGACCTGCAACAGGACAGTATCGAATGGTATGACAAGGCCGCGGTCTGCGTGGTTATGGCCAGTGGCGGCTACCCGGCCGGTTTTACCAAAGGGTTGCCCATCAGCGGGCTCGATGCCGCGGCCGACCTTGAAGATCTGGTGGTGTTCCACGCCGGAACCGCGTTCAAGGATGGTCAGGTTGTCAACAACGGTGGCCGGGTGCTCGGAGTGACCGGGCTCGGCGCGACCGTTAGGGATGCGATCGAGCGTGCCTACGCCGGAACTGAGCTGATCAATTGGCAGGATGTGCATTATCGTCATGATATCGGCGCCAAGGCGCTGAACCGATAATCAGAAATAAACAGAGCCGAAAAGACAGGGAGTGAAAAGATTATGACAGCAAACAAGCCGCTGGTGAGCATTGTCATGGGGAGTGACAATGATTATGGCGTGATGGTCGAAACCGCGAAAGTGCTGAAGCAGTTCGGTGTTCCCTTCGAGATGATCGTCTCGAGCGCTCACCGCACCCCGGAGCGTACCGCTACCTACGTCAAAGAAGCTCGCGGCCGTGGTATCAAGGTGCTGATTGCCGGGGCCGGGGCCGCCGCGCACCTGGCGGGAGTGATCGCTGCTGAAACAACGCTGCCGGTGATCGCCGTCCCTATTGACGCGACCTCCCTGCAGGGTCTGGATGCCCTGCTGGCCATGGTTCAGATGCCGGCAGGCATTCCCGTTGCAACCATGGCCATCGGCGCAGCGGGGGCCCGCAATGCCGGTATCTTCGCGGTGCAGATGATGGCGACCGAAAATCCGGAGCTGGCGGAGAAATTAATCCAGTTCAAAGCGGATATGGCCGACGGGGTTGTCAAGAAATCGGAAAAGCTTCAGGACAAGCTGCGTGCTGACGGTTTTGCCTGATCACCGGGAAAATCTGTATACAATATACAATCTGAATATATAATTTGATTGACTTTAACTGGCAATCTGCTTTAATTTTCCAAGCGGTGTGAATTACTTTCATTCATCAAGGGAGGAGAAAAATGAAGAAGTTGCTCGTATTGCTGGCTGTTTTTGCGATCGTCGGTTCGGCGCTGGTCGCAGTGGCTGCGGACAAGGGACCTGCCGAGGTCAAGTACGAAGTCAAGATGGGAACCGTCACGTTCCCTCACGAAGCACACCAGGGGCTGACCGACTGTGCGACCTGCCATCACACAGGTGACTATGCTCCCTGCAAGAGCTGTCATGACGGCTCAAAAGCGCCGAAGGCCAAGGACGCTTATCACAAGAGCTGTAAAGACTGCCACAAAAAAGAGAAAAAAGGACCAGCCAAGTGTAAGGAATGTCATGTGAAGTAATCTTTGCACCTGGATGTTGTTTCAATGCCAGCCTGATTTTCAGGCTGGCATTTTTTATTTCCGCGGATTCATCATTATGGTTGAAGAAACTCTCGACGAACTCTCTATCGGCAACCTTAAGCTTTATCAGTCCCGTTCCGGTTATCGTTACTCTCTCGATCCGGTCCTGCTGGCAAATTTTGTGCGCCCCGGCAAGGAGGATCGGGTCCTTGATCTCGGCACCGGAAGCGGCATTCTGCCCCTGCTACTGGTCAGTCTTTACGGGGTGGAGCATGTTCTGGGCATTGAAATTCAGACCGCGCTGGCAGAACGGGCCTGGCGCAACGTGATTCAGAACGGGATGGCTCGGGAGATCGAAATCGTTCAGGGCGATCTCAGGACAATCGCCGAGTACGCCCTGCCGGAAAGTTACCACCTGGTTGTCAGCAACCCGCCTTTCCGGCCGTGCGGGCGCGGCAGAATCGCCCCTGATGACGAGCGGGCCATGGCCCGTCATGAACTGGCCGGCGAACTGGGCGATTTTATCGATGCCGCTCACCGCAGTCTCCGGCATGGCGGGCGGTTCGTGCTGATTTATCTCGCCGAGCGGATGGCCGAACTGTTGGCCAAGTTGGCGGACCGGGGTTTGGAGCCCAAGCGTTTGCGCATGGTGCACTCCACGGCAGAGTCAGAAGCCAGGTTGGTCATGGTCGAGGCCAGGAAGGGGGGGCGGCCCGGACTGCAAATCGAAAAACCCCTGTTCATCTATGCTGGTCCGGCGGATGGCCGTAATTACACCCAGGAAGTCCTGGCCATGTACCAGTATTGACCTGGGCGTCCCGATCAGCGGCTGCGGTGTTTGCGAAGCTGGGCGTGGCGCATGTACAGTCTCCGCATTTCGTCTTTGAGCTCCGGGTCCTTGATGGCCGCCAGGGCCTTTTCGATGTCAGCTTTCTCCTTCTGGCTCAGCTCTTCTTTCAGCCAGGCGGGCGTCTCGGCCTGCGGTTTCTGCCTGGGCGGTACCACCTGTGACGATCTGGTCGTCTGCCTGAGGTAAATGTCCTCGATGCCGGCATTGGGGACCATCTCGTTCAGTTTTTTGAGGATCTGGGGTTTCAGCATCTGGAGCTGCTGCATCCAGACCGGATGATCGACCTGAACTTCGAGGATCCCCTGCCTGAGGCGCAGAGGTCTGGCGCGCAGAGCGATCTGCTTGCCGACCAGCTTGTCCCAGATCAGCCAGGCCTGGTGGCGATTCAACTGGCGCCCGAGTTCCGATTCCGTGGTCATCTGGCGGAGCAGACTGCCGACCCGTGCGGCCTGTTTCATTGGGGGACGCTTGTCTTTAGTCATGACTCCGGCCTTTTGGCGAATTGGGCGCCAATGATCTGCCCGGCAACGGCGCAGCCGAGGGTGAGGGGAATCCAGCGCCAGCTGAAACCAAGCATGCTGCGCAGAACAATGATAAAAGGGATGGACAGATGGACCAGCACAAACCAGCGCAGGGAGAATTTTCTGGCGAAGGCGCGCAGATAGCCGAGAGGCAGATTGCAGCCGAGGGAAAATACAATCAGGGAGATCAGGGGCAGCAGTTGCTCACTCTGCATCGCTTCGCATATCCTTTTACCGGGCGTTGGTTCGGGTCAGACTCTTATACTCCCGCGGGGCGTGAACTGTCAAATTTGCCGGAGATGTACAATAGCCCTTGCATGGTTGTAATAAACGTGGCATGATGCGCGCCCGGATTGGGCCAGGTTTGTCAGTGACAGGAAAAGATCGATGGTTGATGAAGGAGACATCGTTGCCGTTTTTCACTCGGTGCATCGGGTGATGAAGGCAGAGAAAATTCTCAAGGGAGCGTTGCAGGGAATTAAGGTCATTCCCATGCCGAGACAGCTTAGCGCGGACTGCGGCATGGCGATCAAATTCCCCTCCGAACTGCTTGTTCAGGTCCGGGGGCTGCTGCAGGAGCGTGACGTGCCGATCATCGAACTCTGGCAGAAACAGGACGGTGAGCTTCGTTTGTTGCCCTGAAAGGGCTTGTTTGTAAAAGCTTTTTCCTTGACAAGCGGGAATTCTCTACCTATATTCACTCTTTCGTGAATTTTGCTATATTGGGATTATGTTCGATACACTTTCGGATAAACTTGATTCAGTCTTCAAGAAACTGCGCGGTCACGGCCGATTGTCGGAGCAGCATATCAAGGAGACCATGCGTGAAATCCGCCTGGTTCTGCTTGAGGCTGACGTCAATTTCCGGGTGGTCAAGGATTTCGTCGCCCGGGTCAGTGAGCGCGCTGTTGGCCAGGACGTCCTCAAGAGTCTGACGCCGGCCCAGCAGGTCATCAAGATTGTTCGCGAGGAGCTGGCGACGTTGATGGGTGAGGGGGAGGACAATTCCCTTAACCTGAATGCCCGGCCGCCGGTCGCTCTTATGGTTTGTGGTCTCCAGGGGGCCGGTAAGACGACATCCTGTGGCAAGCTGGCCCGCAAGCTGAGGAAGGAAAAGAGGAACCCGCTGCTGGTTCCGGCCGACGTTTATCGCCCGGCTGCTATCGAGCAGTTGAAAACTCTCGGTCGGCAGCTCAATATTGAGGTTTTTGATTCTCAACCCGGTCAGGATCCGGTTGAAATCTGTAAAAAAGCCAAAGGGTACGCAGAACTCAATGGTTTTGATACAATTATTCTAGACACCGCGGGCCGACTTCACATTGATGCCGAACTGATGGGCGAGTTGAAGCGGATCGTCGCCAGCGTTGATCCCCAGGAGATCCTGTTCGTCGCTGACGCCATGACCGGCCAGGATGCGGTCACCGTAGCGGCGAGCTTTGATGAGCAGCTGCCGTTGACCGGGGTGGTCCTGACCAAGCTCGATGGTGACGCTCGCGGTGGGGCCGCTCTGTCGATCCGGGCGGTTACCGGCAAACCCATCAAGCTGGTCGGTCTCGGCGAAAAGCTCGATGCCCTCGAGCAGTTTCATCCCGACCGCATGGCCCAGCGTATTCTCGGGATGGGGGATGTCCTCAGCCTGATCGAAAAAGCCCAGGCGGCTGTCGAGGCTGAAGACGCCGCGGCCATGGAACAGAAACTGCGCAAAGATGGTTTCACCCTCGAGACCTTCCTTGAGCAGATGCAGATGATTAAGAAAATGGGCTCGGTCGATTCGCTCCTGAAGATGATTCCGGGGGCCGGCAAGGCCCTCAAGCAGGCCCAGGGAGCGCAGCTGCCCGAGAATGAGCTGAAAAAGATCGAGGCGATCATCCGTTCAATGACCCCGCAGGAACGTTTGAACCACAAGATTCTGAACGGCTCCCGGCGGTTGCGGATCGCTAAAGGCAGCGGAACGCGGGTGCAGGATGTCAATCAGTTGTTAAAACGCTTCACCGAAGCGCAGAAGATGATGAAAAAGATGCAGAAGATGGGCCCGAAAGGACTCAAAGGTCTGATGGGTAAAGGCGGGCTCCCTTTCTGAATCAAAGGGTATAGAGGCAGGCAATCTGTTCGCTATAATTATAAGACAACATTAGATAAGAAAAACCAGGAGGAAAGACAGCATGGCAGTAAAAATCAGGCTCGCCCGCGGTGGCGCGAAAAAGAAGCCGGTTTACCGGATTGTAGTAGCCGACGAGCGTTCCCCTCGGGATGGCCGGTTTATCGAGGCTCTGGGCCAGTATAACCCGCGTCAGGAAGAATTTCTGCTGGACTTTAAGCAAGATCGTGCTTTGGAATGGCTTAACAAAGGTGCTCAGCCGACTGATACTGTTCGCCGGCTTTTAAAGCATGCCGGTGTCTGGGCCAAGTTCAAGTCTAAGGCGGTTGCGGAAGCCTGATTCTTGAAACTGGTCCGAATCCGGGGCGCCGTCCCCGCAACCACCCGGAGGATGACCTATGAAAGACCTGATCGAGTACATCGCAAAATCTTTGGTGGAAAAGCCTGAGGAAATTACCATTTCTGAGGAGATTGCCGAAGATGGAAGTGTGTTGATTAAGCTTGCCGCGGCCCAGGAGGATATGGGGCGCATTATCGGCAAGCAGGGTCGCAACGCGAAGGCCATGAGGACACTTCTGAATGCTAAAGCGACGCGGGAAAGCAAACGGGCCGCTTTGCAGATCATGGAGTAGCCCTGCTCGGTCTGGTCGGGTAGATTGGTTTGTTGTTTATAGATGAAAACTGAAGCGGAAGCTTTGCTCGAAGTTGGCACTGTGGTCGGCACTCACGGGTTGCGCGGAGATCTCAAGGTTCGAATGATGTCCGGTGATCCGGAGATTCTGAACGGGGTCAAACAGGTCCGTCTGTGCCTGGCGTCAGGAGCAGCCAAAACCCTCGAAATCAAGCGTCGGGTTTTGCATAAGGGGCAGCTTCTGCTTCGTTTTGCCGGTTATGATTCCATCAACCAGGTGGAGGAATTCATCGGCGCTCGCCTGATGATCGGAGAGGAACAGTTGCCCGATCTGGGTGAAGGTGAGTATTACTGGGGACAGCTGCAGGGACTTCGGGTCATTGATGCGCAGCATGGAGACATCGGCCAGCTTGACGGGCTGCTGACCACCGCCGCCCATGATACCTATGTGGTCAACGGACCCTGCGGAGAGGTTCTGGTCCCTGCCGTAAAGCAGTTCGTGCAGAAGATCGACCTGGACAGCCGGGTCATGCACGTCGACCTTCCAGAAGGTCTCGTTCCTGCAGAGAATGATGATTTTTGATGTTTTAACCCTGTTTCCGGGCATGCTTGAGTCTCCCCTGCAGGAGAGCATCTTGGGCAGGGCCGTTCGCCAGGGGCTGCTGCAGGTCAGAACCCACAACCTGCGCACCTGGGCAACCGGCAAACATCTGACGACAGATGATGCCCCTTACGGGGGTGGCAACGGCATGGTGATGAAACCGGAACCCGTAGCCAGGGCTCTTGCTGAACTCAAGGAGTCCAATCCCGGGGCCAGGGTGCTGTTGATGACGCCCCAGGGGATCCCTTTCAGCCAGGAGCGGGCCCGTCGTCTGGCCGAGGCTCCCGGACTGATCTTTGTCTGCGGACGGTATGAAGGCTTTGACGAAAGAATTCGGCAGAGCCTGATAGATGAGGAATATTCGATCGGGGATTTCGTTCTGACCGGGGGCGAGCTGCCTGCGCTGGTCATGATCGATGCCATTGCGCGGCATGTGCCGGGAGTTCTCGGGACCGGCTCTTGTGCAGAAACGGATTCTTTTTCTGACGGGCTGCTTGAATATCCTCAATATACACGCCCCGTCGAGTTTGAAGGGCTGAGAGTCCCGGATGTTCTGCTGTCCGGTGATCATGCCCGGATTGCCCGGTGGCGGCGCGAACAGCAGCTTTTGCGCACGCTGCTCAGGCGTCCCGAATTGCTGGAGCGGGCGGACCTGAGTGACCAGGATCGCGAGGTCCTAGAGCGGTTGCGTCAGGACAATGGCTCAGACTGATCCGGCGACGGAAGTCAGGACTGGGGAACAGATAGATAACGGTAGTACAGTTAAAGTCAATCGGACAGGATGAACCGAGGAGGATAAAAGGATGAACATTATTGATAAACTGGAAATGGAACAGATCAAAAAGGATATCCCCAGTTTCAAAGCAGGGGATACTGTGAAGGTCCACGTTAAAATTACCGAGGGCGACAAGCAGCGGATTCAGATTTTCCAAGGCGTCTGCATCAAGCGGGTCAACCGGGGCCTCGGTTCTTCTTACACCGTTCGTAAAATGTCGGGCGACGTAGGCGTCGAGCGGATTTTCCCGCTGCATTCACCGAGCATCGACAAAATCGAAGTGGTCCGCGTTGGCAAGGTCCGTCGTGCCAAGCTTTACTACCTCCGTAACCTGCGCGGTAAGGCTGCCCGGATTGCAGAAAAACGTTCGGTTTAAGCGGTATTTAATACATCAAAAAGCCTCCAGCATGCGTTGGAGGCTTTTTTTTTGACACCGGCCCCCGGGTGGTGGTGAGGAAGGCACCATGGAGACTCTCGAGCTCTTTCCTGCAGATAGCGCATCAACCCTCTTTTTTGAAAAACAAGCCAGGCAGCGTGGCTGTCGTTATGTGGCGGGTATCGACGAAGCCGGTCGCGGCCCCCTGGCGGGACCGGTTGTCGCGGCCGCGGTCATTCTGCCAGATCAGTTCGACCTGCCCGGGCTGACGGACTCCAAGGCCCTGAGCGAAAAGCGCCGGGACATTCTTTATCCGCTGATCAGGGAGCAGGCTCTGGCGGTCGGTGTCGGCGTCGCCTCTGCCGCTGAAATTGACCGGATCAATATCCTCCAGGCCACCCTGCTGGCGATGCAAAGAGCGGTCGGTCGGCTCAAAATCGCACCTGATCACTTGCTCATTGACGGCACCACATCGCTGCCGGTAGCCATCTCTCAGCAGACCCTCAAAAAAGGGGACAGCCGATCCCTTTCCGTGGCTGCTGCCTCGGTTGTGGCCAAAGTGCTCCGGGACCGGATCATGCTCAGCTATGATAAAATCTACGGGGATTTCGGATTTGCCAGGCACAAAGGATATGGGACCAGGGAACATCGGCAGGCGATCGCGACGTGCGGTCCCTGCCCGCAGCATCGGCGTACCTTCGGCGGGGTCAAGGAGTACCTGGAGTCCTGCCCGTGAGTGACGACCGTCTGCAACTTGGGCGCTGGGGGGAGGAGCAGGCCGTCGCTTATCTGAAACGCTGCGGGATGAAAATTATGGACCGGAATTATCGTTGTCCTAGAGGGGAAATCGATATCATCGCCCGTCATAGAAACTGGCTGGTGTTCGCCGAGGTGAAGACCAGGCGCAGTGACCGGTTCGGATCACCTCAGGAGGCTGTCGGCCGACATAAGCAGCGTCAGATTGTGCGCGCGGCCCAGTGGTACCTTCAGCAGCATGACATTGGAAAATTGCAGCCCAGGTTTGATGTCCTTGCGGTTTTATGGCAGAGTTGGAATGCCGCCGGCGATATCAGCCATATCGAGGATGCCTTTACGCTTTCCGATGTCTGCGGCTGACCTATTCAGAATTCCGGAGAACTTATGTCCGCTAAAATGTCCTCTGTTCTTTACGCTCCCGGCACCTTCGGTTTTTTCCGCCTTGCGGTTGCGACCCCGGAAGTCAGGGTCGCCGATGTTGATTTCAACCTCTCAGAAATGGAAAAAGTGGTCCACCAGGCTCTGGCCGAGGATTGCCGCCTGGTTCTTTTCCCGGAGCTCTGTCTGACCGGGTATACCTGTGCCGATCTGTTTTTTCAGCGTCATCTTCAGGATGCTGCGCTGTCGGCCCTGGATAAACTCTGCGAATTCACCGCCGCGCACAATATCAGCCTGGTCGCCGGGGTGCCGATTGCTGCTGATGGTCGGTTGTTCAACTGTGCGGCCTTCCTGGCCGGAGGGGTGATTCTCGGCCTGGTTCCAAAAACCTATCTTCCCAACAGTGGGGAGTTCTATGAACAGCGCTGGTTTTCTTCAGCTCAGTGCACTACCCGGAACAGTCTGTTCATCAATGGTAAGAACGTCCCCTTCGGTACGGACCTGCTGTTTCGCTCGGGCGATTTCGAAGACTTGAAAATCGGCATCGAAATCTGTGAGGATGCCTGGTCCGTCGCTCCTCCCAGTGGCCGCCAGGCCCTGGCCGGAGCCACCCTGCTCCTCAATCTTTCCGCCAGTCCGGAAACCCTGGGCAAGGAGTCCTACCGAAGGGCCCTGGTCGCATCGCAATCCGCGCGCTGCCTGGCGGCCTACGCCTACGCCTCCGCCGGCCCCGGTGAGTCGAGTACTGACCTGGTCTTCAGTGGCCATTCCCTGATCGCTGAAAACGGCCAGGTTCTGGCCGAAACGGCCCGTTTTCAGTTCGACAGTCAGCTTGCCATTGCCGATATCGACGTCCAGCGGCTGACCGGCGAGCGCCAGCGTAATACGACCTTTGCCTCCGGTGGAACCGAGGGTGACTGGCGGGAATACACCTTCCGGCTGGCCCCGGCGGCCGTTGCCGATCTGCGGCGCCCCCTGTCCAGGACGCCTTTCGTGCCGCCCAACGATCTGGAGCGCGCCGAACGGTGCCGGGAAATTTTCCAGATCCAGACCAGCGGCCTGGCCAAAAGGTTACGGCATACCGGCAGCCGAAACGTCGTCATCGGACTGTCAGGAGGACTTGATTCGACCCTGGCCATGCTGGTTACGGTGAAGGCGTTTGACCGCCTTGGCCTGGACCGCAGGGGGATTGTGGCCATCACGATGCCGGGATTCGGAACGACCGCGCGGACTCGTGGCAACGCCGAGGACCTGGCCGAGCTGCTGGGGGCGGAACTGCGGGTCGTGTCCATCGATTCGGCTGTGCGGCAGCATTTCAGCGATATCGGCCATGATCCCGACAGCCACGATATCACCTACGAGAACAGCCAGGCCCGGGAGCGGACCCAGGTTCTTATGGATGTGGCCAACCAGGTCGGCGGACTGGTGATCGGCACCGGTGATCTGTCAGAGCTGGCTCTGGGCTGGTGTACCTACAATGGGGACCATATGTCTATGTACGCGGTCAACGCCGGGGTTCCCAAGACTCTGGTCCGCTACCTGGTTGACTGGTGCGCTCACGAAGAGTTCAGCGGCCGGATTTCGGATGTGCTCGAGGATGTCTGTGCGACGCCGGTTTCCCCTGAATTGCTGCCGCCGACTGCCGAAGGGCAGATTAATCAGTTGACCGAAGAGGTGGTCGGCCCATATGAACTCCATGATTTTTACCTGTACCAGGTGGTGAGAATGCACTTCTCTCCGGCCAAGGTCCTGCTGCTGGCGCAGTTTGCCTTTGCCGGCGAATATGCGACAGAGGTTCTGCTGAAGTGGCTGAAGCAGTTTTACCGGCGTTTCTTCAGCCAGCAGTTCAAGCGCTCCTGCCTGCCCGATGGCCCCAAGGTCGGCAGTGTCGCTCTGTCTCCTCGCGGGGACTGGCGGATGCCCAGTGATGCGACGGTCGCCCTCTGGCTGAAGCAGCTGGAGGATTTGCGGTGACCGGAGTCCTCTATGTGGTGGCAACCCCCATCGGCAACCTGGAGGACATGACGTTCCGGGCTGTTCGTATTCTCAAGGAGGTCGATCTGATTGCCGCCGAAGATACCAGGCACAGTCGAACCCTGCTTGATCATTATGCGATCCGGACGCCCCTGATTTCGTATCATGAGCACAATGAGGCCCAGCGAGCGGCGCAGCTGCTTGAAAAGCTTCAGGATGGCCAGTCCCTGGCTCTGATCAGCGATGCCGGGACCCCCTGTGTCGCCGATCCGGGCTATCGCCTGATTTCGCGATGCCGGGCCGCCGGTATCGAGGTGGTCGCCGCGCCGGGAGCCTCGGCCCTGGTTGCCGCCCTGTCGATCTCCGGGCTGCCCACCGACAGCTTTTGTTTTGTCGGGTTCGTGCCGGCCAAAATGCAGGCGCGGCGCCAGTTTTTCGCAGAGCAAAAAGGCCGGTCTCAGACCGTGGCCTGTTATGAAACGCCCCATCGCCTGTTGAAAAGCCTGGCCGATCTCAAAGCGATCTGCGGGGCCCAGAAAAAGCTCGTGGTGGCCCGGGAGCTGACCAAGAAGCATGAGGAAGTTTTCAGCGGCACCGTCACTGCGGCACAGGAATATTTTAGCCAGGGGGCGGTCAGGGGGGAACTGGTTCTGCTGCTGGCTCCGGAAGAACCCAGTCTGCCCGAAGGTTCCGTCCGGGACGCCCTGCAGCGCTTGCGCGAAGAGACCGATCTGAGCTGGAAAGAGATCGTCAAACAGATCGCTCGTGAGTACGGCATGCCGGGAAGCGACGTCTACCGCGAATCTCTGGCGCTGCGCCAACCCGATGATTCCCAAACCTAGTGTCCGCAAGCCGGATCGTTACAGGGGGATGCAGGATTGTTTCTGACGCTTTTCCAGCTGCTCCTGCATTTCTACTGAGAGGATCGCCAACGGGTAGGCCTTCAGCCGCTGGAGACCGATCTCTTCACCGGAGACCAGGCAATAGCCGTAGGATCCTTCTTCAAGCCGGCACAGGGCCGCGCTGATCTGCTGAAGGGTCTGCCGGTGGCGGTCGCGGGTGAGGCAGCGCATCATTCTCTCCCGGTCCAGAACACTCTGGTCGATCAGGTCGCCCCCCTCAGGGGGCCCGCTCATCAGGTTGCTTCGAACGTCCTTCAATTCGAGCAGCAGGCGGTCCCGCCACTGTTCCAGAATCTGACGGAAATAATCCTGCTGCTGTGACGTCATGTACTCTTGGTGGCTTTTATGCTGATGCCCTTTACCATTCATCATGATCTTTCCCTCCTTTTCTGGTAGCGTAAAAAGCACCACAAGTTTTTTCGTAGTGTGAGAATTGCGTCATGATTCGGCTAATTTTCATTCTCAGCCTGTTTTTCAGCCTGGTGCCAAGCGATCCGGCGCAAGCGGCTGTGCAGCCGCACGAGGTTCTTCTGATCGCCAACGGCAACGTCGCGGCCAGCCGGGAACTGGCGGCCCATTATCAGGGCATAAGGAATATTCCGGCGGAAAACCTGCTGTTTGTAGACCTGCCGGATCGGGAGGTCTGCACTCGGGGTGAGTATGAAAAGGCGCTGCTGGAACCTTTAAGGCGTTTGCTGGCTCAGGAGACGTACCGGGATATCCGTTGCCTGCTGTTGTTCTACGGAATGCCTCTGCGTATCGCCTCGCAGTCGGCGCCGGAAGACGAAACCCTGTCCCCTCAGCGCAATCTGCGGTCGGAAGACGGTGCTGCGGTCGATTCGGAACTGGTCCTCGCCCGTTTTGGCGATTATCCTCTGGCGGGGTGGCTGGCCAATCCGCATTATGTACCGGATGCCACGCTCCGGGCGGTTTCCCGGGCGCTGCTGGTGGCCCGGTTGGATGCGGCCCGGCCGGAAACCGTCAGGCGCATGATTCGTGACAGTCTGGCCGCCGAACGTCAGGGGCTGCAGGGACGCGCTTATTTCGATGCCCGCTGGTCGCTCGCCACCGCAGACCCGGACGCCTATCAGCGCTTTGATGAAGCCATTCACCGTGCGGCGCAGCTGACCGGGGAGATCAGCACATTGCCCGTGACCCTGGACGAAAAGGACGCATTACTGGCGCAGGGAGAGGATGCGGCCATCTATTGCGGCTGGTACCGCCTGGCGAACTATGACGATGTCTTCAGATGGCGGCCGGGAGCCATCGGTTACCATGTGGCCAGCGGCGAGTGCACCAGTCTCAAAAATCCGGACAACCGGGGCTGGTGCAAGGGTATGCTGGAGGCTGGCGCAGCTGCAACCATCGGTTCCGTCGCCGAACCTTATCTGGCGGCTTTTCCCGCACCGGATCGTTTTTTCGAGTATCTTTTAAACGGCTACTATACCCTGGTCGAGAGCTACTTTTACAGTCTGCCTTACGTCTCATGGCAGATGGTTCTGATCGGGGATCCTCTCTACCGTCCTTTTCGCAACCACTGACGGTCAAAGGCGCGGACGGATTGGCCGACGCGGTTGATGTCAGGCGACAACGGAAAAGCTGACGAATTCATTCGTAGCTGAGCCCCAGGCAAGCTGAAGGTCGTCTACCCGAGCCATGCCGGGGCCCTGCCGGCATCATGCGATCATGGTTTCGATCTGGTCGCGTTCCCCCTCGAAAACCGCGGCAACGCTGCCGTCCGGGTTGTTGCGGCACCAGCCGGTCAGGCTCAGGGTTTCGGCCTTTCTGGCGGTGCTGTAGCGGTAGCCGACCCCCTGCACCCGGCCGCTGATAAGGACTTCGGCTCGGCACCGTGCCATTATGCGGGCTCCTTGCCGATCAGGGCGAGAAATTCATCTTCACTCAGGACGGTGATGCCGAGCTCCTCGGCCTTGGCCAGCTTGCTGCCAGCCCCGGGACCGGCTACGACATAGTCGGTTTTCTTGCTGACCGATCCGCTGGCGCGGCCACCCTGTGCCTCAACCAGGGCTTCCCCCTCCTTGCGGCTGAAGCGCTCAAGTGACCCGGTAAATACCAGGGTTTTTCCTTTGAGCAGTTCCCCGGTCGGCTGCTTGCTGCTTCCTTCCGGGTTGACCCCGAGCTCGATCAGTTCGTCAAGCAGCTGCCGGTTACTTTCGGCGGCAAAAAAATTCACCACGCTGGCTGCGACCTGAGGGCCGATTTCATGGATGGCCAGCAGGTCATCGTAGCTCGCTTGCTGCAATTGGGTCAGGCTGCCGTAATGGCGGCTGAGGAGTCTGGCCAGATGGCTGCCGACGTGGCGGATTCCCAAGGCGTAAATGAAATTTTCCAGAGGGCGCCGTTTGCTTGTTTCAATGGCGGAGAGCAGTTTTTCTGCGAGCCGGTCGCCCATGCGGTCGAACTGGAACAGATCATCGCGGCGCAGGCGGTAGAGATCGGCCAGGCTGCCGACCAGCTTCAGGCGCAGCAGCTGATCGATCAGTCGATCCCCGAGGCCTTCGATGTCCATCGCTCCTCGGGAGCAAAAATGTTTCAGGGATTCCTTGAGTTTGGCGGGGCAGTCGAGCCCCTGGCAGCGGGGCACGACTTCGCCTTCCTCTTTGGCGACGGGGGAGGCGCAGACCGGGCAGGTCTCCGGCTGGGGAATCGGTTGCTCGGAGCCGGTCCGCCGGTCGCTCAAAACCCTGACGATGTCGGGGATGACGTCACCGGCCCGTTCAACGACGACGGTGTCGCCGATCATGACATCAAGCCGGGCGATCTCGTCCCAGTTGTGCAGGCTTGCACTGGAGACTGTCACGCCGCTGACATTGACGGGGCGAAGATTGGCAACCGGGGTGATGGCGCCGGTCCGTCCCACCTGAAAGCGCACCGATTCAACGACGGTCTGTTCCTGGCGGGCCGGAAACTTGGTGGCGATGGCCCAGCGCGGCGTCCGGCTCTTTTCCCCCAATTCCTGCTGCAGGGCAATACTGTTGACTTTGACGACCATACCGTCAATCTCAAAGGGCAGCTCCTCGCGTTGCCTGTGGAGCTCCTGGTAACGGCTGATAACGGCATCGATCCCCTTGACCACCCGCACCGTCTCCAGGTTGACCTTGAGGCCCCAGCGGCGCAGGGACTGGAGAAGTTCGAAATGGGTGTCCGGCTGCTCACCGGACAGATCCCCGCAGCCGTAACAGCTGATGGTCAGGGGGCGGGCCGCCGTCAGCCGCGGGTCGAGCTGACGCAGGCTTCCGGCGGTCAGGTTGCGCGGATTGGCGTAGGTTGTTTCGCCCGTTTCCCGGCGCTGTTCGTTGATCCGGCGGAAAGCTGCCAGCTCCATGTAGATTTCTCCGCGCACTTCCAGCCGCTCCGGATAGTCCTCCTGAAGTTGCAGCGGGACCGCCTTGATGGTACGGACATTCTGGGTGATCTCTTCGCCGCTCGTTCCGTCCCCGCGGGTTGCGCCTCTGACCAGCCGGCCCTGTTCATAGGTCAGGGCGATGGCGACGCCGTCCAGCTTCGGTTCACAGATGTATTCAAGTTCTTCGCTGCGGGACAGAAACCGTTTGACCCGCGCATCGAATTCGATCAGATCGTCGGCATTGAAGGCATTTTCCAGGGACAGCATCGGGCTGGCATGACGTGCCTGTGGAAAACTCTCGAGGGGGGTGCTGCCGACGCGCTGCGATGGCGAATCGGCAGTGACCAGCTCGGGATGCTGTTCTTCAAGCTGCAGCAGCTGTTGCATAAGACGGTCGTATTCGGCGTCACTGATCTCTGGCCGGTCAAGGGCGTGGTAGAGATAGCTGTGATGATGAAGCTGACGGCTTAGCTCCTGGTGTCGCTGACGGGCTTCTTCACCTGCTGTCGCCGACTTTTTCCTGCTCATGGGAGCCTCCACGAATTTATGGAAAACCGATCGGTGCGAGGATCTCGGTTTTATAGGTTGTTTTTTTATTGAACAGGGCTTATATCATGCCCGGCGGATTCATTCAATGCGAGGACTTCCCCTTTTGGGCGAATTAGGCTAAACTCCGCCGGAAATGTGATGTTTTTTGTTATGCTCTTGGTAATGCGCGCGTATTGCCACTTCAAGTCAATTGAATTCTGGGGTAAGGATGACTGACGAAACAACCTGGCGGTTACTGGCGCTTCTGCTGTTGCTTTTCTTTTCCGGGTTCTTTTCCGGGTCGGAAACAGCGTTGCTGGCACTCGATAAATTGCGGGTGCGCTTTCTGCAGCAGAAGGAGGTTCCGGGGGCGGACAAACTGGCCAGTCTGCTGGACAATCCTGACCGTCTGCTCAGTGGGATCCTGGTCGGAAACAACCTGGTCAATATCGCTGCTTCGGTTATCGCCACCGGTCTGTTCGTTACCTGGTTCGGGGATGACGGCGAATGGGTGACGGTTCTGGTTCTCACCCCTGTCCTGCTGATTTTCGCCGAAGTCTGCCCTAAAACCTATGCCGCTCAATATCCCGAAAAAGTGTCGTTCAAGGTGCTGGCGCCGATTCGGGGGATTTTGTGGCTGTTGGCTCCCCTGATTTTCGTGGTCTCCTCCCTGTCGCGCTTTCTGACCAGCTTTATCCGGCGTAAGGATGCCGAGACCTTTTCGGTTTCTGAGGATGAAATCAAGGCGATGATCGAGGTTGGGGAAGAATCGGGTGTCGTTGCTGCCGAACAGCGGCGCATGCTGCATGGTATTTTCGACCTCTCGGAAACCAGGGTGCGCGATGTCATGATTCCGCGGACCGAAGTGGTCGGTATTGATGTCTCGGACAATTTTCAGCACGTTATGGCGACGATCCGCGAAACCCGTCACAGCCGGTTTCCGGTCTACAGCGAAAATATCGACAGTATCGTCGGCGTCATTCATGCCAAGGATGTCGTCGCCTATACGGGCCACCCCGAGCAGTTCAGCCTGAGGGACCTGTGCCGGCCTCCCTACTATGTTCCCGAGTCGAAAAGAATCGCCGTGCTGCTGCAGAGCTTTCGCAAGAAGCGCGAGCACCTGGCCATCGTTGTCGACGAGTATGGCGGGGTTGAGGGGATCGTGACCCTGGAAGATGTCGTCGAGGAGATTGTCGGCGAAATTCACGACGAATATGACATCGCCGAGGTCGATTTCCGGGAACTCGGAGAGGGACACTATCTGCTCGATGCCTCGATGCCGCTGCGCGAATTCAACAGGCGCTTTAATTTGTCCCTTCCGGAAGAACATGTGACGACTCTTGCGGGGCATCTGCTTCAGACACTGGGCCGAATCCCGGTAGAGGGGGATTCCTGTGAGGAAGGGTTGCTCAGGTTCAGAATCCGGCGGATGGAAGATCGCCGCATTGAAGAAGTGGAAATGCAGGTTCTGAATCCTGACGCTGAAATTATCCAGGAGGCCCAGCCCGACGACTGATCCCTGCCATAGCCGACTTCAAGGATGCCAGCCGGGGACCGACGCGGCGAGGGGACAGCCTTTTCCTGAATTTTTTCGAGCATCGGAAAACATGACGCGGCCCGCCCGGCTGACCAAGACCGTCCCGACCGTTGCGCATTCAACTTTTTCCTGCCTTTTTGAGATTTTCCAGTATTTTCCTATAAATATTGGCAAGTTCTGAGAATTCTTCCGACACGGCCCGCGCGGCGATTGTCAAGTCCCTGTGTTAGCATGTTTTTTTCCTGTCTTAATCTTCCTGTTTTCCATGGTTTCTCCTTGACAGTCCTTGATGTGACCGCTATATTTTTTCAAAATTGGTGTCAAATAGTGTCAATAGGTGTCAAATGAATTTCTCTGGTGAATATAACGTCAGCATCGACGGCAAAGGACGGGTCAGTGTTCCCGCTCTTTTCAGGGATGAGCTGCGTGATCATTACCAGAGTGACAGCCTGATCGTGACCCGTCAAAAGAAGGGTCTGGTCGCCTATCCGCCCAGTCGTTGGGAAGAGATTCGGGCCCGGGTTCTGGCCCTGCCGAACGGGCCGCTGCGTGACGCGAACCTGCGCAACCGGATTTCTCCCGCCAAAGAGTGTGCCTTTAATGCCCAAGGAAGGATTCAGATTCCTCAGTCCCTGCGAGAATACGCCGGGCTGAATGGAGACGCGGTCGTTGTTGGCATGTTTGAAAAGATCGAGATCTGGAGTCAGCAGGCTCACGCCGAGATTGTCGCTGAGTCCGAAACTCTGCTCGCTGAGGATGCTCAGGGGCAGGCGGATCTCGGGTTCTGATTGTGGGTGCGGGTCATTTTTCTCATCTTTCCGTCATGCCCGATGAAGTTCTGCGCTGGCTGGCTCCCAAGCCGGGGGGCTGGTACCTGGACGGGACCCTGGGCGGGGCCGGCCATTCCCGCCTGATCCTGGAAGCCGCTGAAGACTGCCGATTGATCGGGCTTGACCGTGACCCGGAGGCGTTGCAGGCCGCTGCCGCAATTCTCAAACCGTATGGCGACCGGGTCAGTTTGCATCATGCCACGTTTGATACCGCTGCCGAGGTTGTCGCCAGCCTCGGGCTGTCAGGGCTCGATGGCATGCTCCTTGACCTCGGCGTGTCTTCGCATCAACTGGATACTCCCGAGCGGGGTTTCTCGTTTCGCCTGGACGCTCCACTGGACATGCGGATGAATCCAACCTGCGGAGAGACGGCTGCCGACCTGGTGAATACCCGGGACGAAGCGGAACTGGCCAAGATATTTTTTGAATACGGCGAAGAGCGTTACAGCCGGAGAATCGCCCGGACGATTGTCGCCCGGCGCCAGGAGCACCCGCTTGCCAGAACCGGCGAACTGGCCGAACTGGTTCGCGATTGCGTTCCTGGAGGGCGCCGGCCGAGCAGGATTCATCCGGCAACGCGGGTGTTTCAGGCGTTGCGCATTGCTGTCAACGATGAGCTGGGACAGGTTGAACGTGGGGTCTCGGCAGGGATCGACCTGCTCAAGCCGGGGGGGCGGCTGGTCGTGATCAGTTTTCATTCTTTAGAAGACCGGATTGTAAAAAGAATGTTTCGGGACCGGGCGCAAGGGTGTGTCTGCCCACCGCGTCTGCCGGTATGCCACTGTAATAAAACCCCCGAAGTAAACGTCCTGACCCGCAAGGGGATCAAGGCGACTGAAGCAGAGATTGAAATGAATGTCCGTGCGCGCAGCGCGGTATTGAGAGCGGTTGAACGCTGCTGAAACAAGCGGCAATCCCACATTGAAAGGGGGCGTGAAATGTCGCAGGTTCTGCCACAAACCACGGTTAAGATTGATGGGTTTTCTTTGCACCGGCCACGCTTGCTGGCTGTCATGGTCGCCATTTTCCTGGTGTCCGTGCTGGCTTTGCTGTTCGTCTGGTCGCGCATTCATGCCATCAACCTCGAATATGAAATTTCCAAACTCGATCGCAGTATCCGCACCGAACAGCAGGTCATACGCGAATTGAAGTTAGAAGCTGCTTTTCTGTCCCGGGTCGACCGTATCGAGCGTCTCGCCCGCACCAAGCTCGGCCTGCGGCCCCCGGCCCCCGGCCAGGTGATCAGGATCGACTGATATGGCCCTGACGGAACGCGGTATTCAGATCCGCATCCGTATTTTTGGGGGGATTTTTATCCTGCTCTTCCTGGCGGTTGTCAGCCGGGCCTGCTATCTCCAGGTTGTGCATGCTCCTGAACTGCAGAAACGGGCCGATCAGCAGCGTCAGCGGGTCGTCAAACTGGCCCCTCAGCGGGGCAGTATCTTCGACCGCAATGGTGATCCGCTGGCCGTGAGCCTGGCCGCCGAGTCTCTTTATGCCGACCCCGTCTTCATCGAAGATCCGGCTGCGGCTGCCAAAAAGCTGGCGAAGCTTCTCGACAGCTCCGAGCGGGAGCTCAAGAAGCAGCTCGCCAGCAAAAAACGTTTTGTCTGGCTGCAAAGACAGATGGAGCCGAGCCTGGCCAAAAAGGTTCGCGATCTGAAAATCACCGGTCTGCATTTTGTCACCGAACGCAAGCGCTACTATCCTCAAGCCAACACGGCTTCCCACGTGCTGGGCTTTACCGGGCTCGACCCGAAGGGGCTCGAGGGGATCGAGCTCGAATACGACCGGGTGCTCCAGGGTGAGCCCGGCCGGCTGATTTCTTTTCATGATGCCCGGGGGCGCGGTCTGGCTTCGGAAGATCAGGCGGTGCAGGGTGGGACTCCCGGGCACAACCTGTTTCTGACCCTGGATCGCTCTCTGCAGTTCGTCGCCGAGAAGGAACTGAAAAAGGCCATCAAGGAGAATGACGCCGCGGGGGGAACCGTGGTTATGATGGAACCTGCCAGCGGCCGCATCCTCGCCCTGGCCAGCTATCCCGACTACAACCCGAACATGGCGGGCAAGTTCAGGGCCAGTGCGCGACGTAATCGCGCGGTTTGTGACATGTACGAGCCGGGATCCACCTTCAAGCCTTTTATCCTGGCGGCGGCATTGGAAGAGGGCCTGGTTCGCCCGGGCCAGAAAATCTACTGTGAAAATGGTCGCTACTCGGTTGGAGGTAAAACCATCCGGGATCACAAAAAATACAAGAAGCTGACCCTGGAGGAGACCCTCAAGTTCAGCAGCAATATCGGCTTCGCGAAGATCGGTAAGGCCCTCGAGCGTGATCGGGTTTATTCCTATATCAGCCGTTTCGGATTCGGGGAGCGGACCGGCATTGATCTCCCGGGCGAGGTCGGTGGCCTGCTCAGGGACCCGTCGCGCTGGTTTGAAATCGATCTGGCTGCCATCTCCTTCGGCCAGGCTCTCAGCATTACCCCGATTCAGCTGGTGACGGCGACGGCCGTCTTCGCTAATGGCGGCCTGCTGGTCGAACCCTACCTGGTTGAAAAGGTGACCGATGCCGATGGCCGGGTCGTCTCCCAGCATCTTCCCGAGGTGCGCCGCCGGGTGGTATCTGAACGGACGGCAGGCCTGGTTCGCAGCATGATGGTCGGTGTCACCGAACCGGGCGGGACCGGTACCAAAGGGGCCGTTCCCGGTTATCAGGTCGCCGGGAAAACCGGAACCGCTCAGAAGGTCGATCCTGTCACCGGGGGATATTCCATCGATAAAAGGGTGTCGTCGTTTGTCGGGTTTGTTCCAGCCGATAACCCGGCCATTGTCATGGCGGTCGTCATTGACGAGCCCAAAGGGGTCACTTACGGCGGGGTGGTCGCGGCTCCGGCTTTCGCCACCATCGCCGGGCAGACCCTCAGCCATCTGAATGTGTTGCCGAAAGGGTCGGTGGAAGCCCTCGCCCAGGATGTGGAAACCGTCGATCCGCTCCCCGACCTGGCGCCGCTGCTGCCGGATGTGGCTGATAACGACGGCCTGGTCATGCCAAATTTCAGGGGGATGAGTTACCGGCAGGTGCTTCGGACGATGCAGGAGCTGAAGCTGAATCTTAAATTGTCCGGCAGCGGTCATGCGGTTGACCAGTATCCGGCACCGGGAAAGGCGATTCCTTATGGCAAAGAAGCCTGGATCAAGTTCGGAGCCTAGCGGAATTCATCGATAAGGACAGCGTATGAAATTACAGGATATGCTTGCGGCAGTTGAGCCGCTGACGATTGTCGGTGAACAGAACCCTGACGTGTCGGGCCTGGCTTACGATTCGCGCCAGGTTGGTCCGGGCGGTCTTTTTTTCGCCCTGCCCGGAGTCAAGGTGGACGGTTTCGATTTTATCCCCCAGGCCCTTGATCTGGGTGCCGCCGCCGTGGTCGCCGAGCGGGTTCCCGACCCCGTTCCCGAGGGCGCCACTTTTGTCCGGGTCGCCAATGCCAGGAAGGCGATGGCCCTGATGGGGGCGGCCTATTACGGACACCCGAGCCAGGATATCCCGGTAATTGGAATTACCGGAACCAACGGCAAGACAACGATCACCTACCTTCTCGAGGAAATTCTCAAACAGGCTGGTCACCGGCCCGCAGTGTTCGGTACCATTGAATATCGTTGTGCCGATCTCCATCTGGAATCTTCCCATACCACGCCGGAATCCCTTGAATTGATCCGGATGATGAGCGAGTTTCGCAAGCACGGGGCCGACGCCTTTATTCTCGAGGTTTCATCACACGCCCTGGAGCAGCATCGCGTTGACGGGGTCGCCTTCGATGTCGCCGCCTTCACCAACCTGACCGCCGAGCACCTTGACTACCATCATACCCTGGACGAGTACTTTCTCAGTAAAAGACGCCTGTTCAGTGATCTGCTGCCGGCGGGGACCGGTGCTGTCAACCACGAAGACGGTTACGGGCGAAGGCTGCTTGAGGAGTTTCCTTCTCTGGTGTCTTTCGGCCGGACCGCCGATGCCGATGTCCGGGTCGCAGAGGTGTCGGTCGGGCGCGATGGCATCCATGGCGTTTTTACCGGCTGCCGGGGCCCGGTCACCGTGGCAAGCAGCCTGATCGGCGATTTCAATGTCAGCAATCTGCTGGCGGCGGTGGCCGTAGCGCAGCAATTGAACATTGCCGACGAAGTTATCGAACGCGGCATTCGTAAAATGTCCCAGGTTCCGGGGCGGGTCGAGGTCGTCTCGAATGATAAAGGCGTGTTGGCGCTGGTCGATTATGCCCATACCGGAGACGCCCTTGAGCAGGTGCTGAAAACCCTGGTCAAACTTGACCATGCCAGGTGCTTGACGGTCGTCGGCTGCGGGGGCGATCGCGATCCTTCCAAGCGGCCGGTCATGGCCCGAGCGGCGGCCAGCTATTCCGACCTGGCGATTTATACTTCGGATAATCCGCGTACTGAGGACCCTCTGCAGATTCTCGAGCAGGTTCGGGCTGGAGCGCTGTCGGGAGGTTTCCGGGAACTGTCCGTCGCAGAGGCGAGGGCCGGCGAAAAAGGGTTCGTGGTCATTCCGGATCGCCGCGCCGCTATCGAGTTCGCCTGTCAGATAGCGGGTGCCGGGGATCTGCTGCTGGTGGCCGGAAAAGGGCATGAGGATTACCAGATTCTCGGAACCCGCAAGATCCACTTTGATGATCGCGAAGAGCTCGGCCGGGCGTTCAGGCAGTCTTCCTGCTCAATTCCGGGTGGCGGAGGACGTCATGTTTGATCTGGAACGGATCGCGAGAATTACCGGGGGGACCTTCTCCGGAAAGAAGACCAACTGCGCGGTGGCGGGAATCTCCACCGACAGCCGCAATATGGTGCCGGGAGCCTTGTTCATTCCCCTGCGCGGAGAGCGCTTCGATGGTCACAACTACCTCAGTCAGGCGGTCAAGAACGGCGCCGCCGCATGTCTGAGCGAGGATGTCGTGGAAGGCCTCAGCGTCCCGGTTGTCCGGGTCGCGAATACCCTCAAGGCCCTCGGCGATATCGCCGCCGCCTGGCGCCTGCAGTTGCGCGGGCCGTTGATAGCGATTACCGGATCGGCCGGTAAGACCACCACCAAGGAGATGCTGGCCAGCATCCTTGAACAGACCGGGCAGGGGCTCAAAACGGCGGGGAATTTCAACAACCTGATCGGTCTGCCCCTGACGCTGCTGCGCCTGACGGAGGGGGATCAATGGGCGGTGATCGAGATGGGGACCAGTGCCCTGGGAGAAATAGAGCGGCTTACGGAGATCGCCCAGCCGACCATCGGCATCATCACCAATGTCGGGCCTGCCCATCTGGCGACGCTCCATGGCCTGGATGGGGTGTCCAGGGCCAAAGGGGAGCTTTTTGCCGGCCTTAAGGGCGGAACGGCGGTCATCAATCTCGACGATTCCCGGGTCGCCTGCCTGCCGGTGGCCAACGGGGTTAAGAAACTGACCTACGGGACTGCGGCCACGGCCGATGTGCGCGCTGTAAATATCGTCGCCGGTGACACGTCCACTTCTTTTGACCTGGTCATTGCCGGCCGTCGCGAGACCGTCAAGCTGTCGGTTCCTGGTGTCCACAATGTTCACAATGCTCTGGCGGCCGCCGCCGCGGCCAGCGACGTGGCCGTGCCTCTGGCGCTGATCGCGTCCGGTCTGGCCGGATTCACGCCGGTTCAGGGGCGTATGAACCTGAGTCCTTTGCCCTGCGGCGGCAGTTTGCTTGACGACAGTTACAATTCCAATCCGCTGTCGGCGAAAGCCGCACTGGCGGCCCTGGCCAACCTGAAAGGGGGCGGACGCCGGGTTGCGGTGCTGGGAGATATGCTGGAACTCGGCGCGAATGCGGCCGCTTTGCATGAGGACGTGGGGAGCGAAAGCGCCAAAGTCGCAGACCTGGTTATCGCCGTAGGCGAGTTTGCCGAAAATCTGTGCGCCGCCGCACGGCGGGCCGGATTACGGACAGACCAGGTGGTGGCTATGAACGATGCCGAAGAGGTCGTAGCCTATCTCAAGGAAAATCAACGCCCCGGGGATCTGATCCTGGTCAAGGGCTCAAGGGGAATCAGGCTGGACAAGGTTGCGGCAGCCCTGAGGCTGCCGGCTGCGGATTGCGCTGCGCAATCACAGAAAGGGAAGTGACAGGTGCTTTATCACCTTTTATACCCGCTTCATACAGACTATTCGGTGTTGTACGTGTTCCGTTACATCACCTTCCGGACGATTTACGCGACCATCACGGCGCTGTTGATCTCGTTCATGATCGGTCCCTGGCTGATTGCCACGCTGCAGCGTCTCCAGATCGGCCAGTCGATCCGCAAGGTCGGTCCCGAATCCCATTTCGTCAAGGAAGGGACTCCGACCATGGGCGGCGCCCTGATCCTGCTGGCGATTATTCTGCCCACCCTGCTGTGGGCTGACCTGAGCAACCTCTATATCTGGGTGACCCTGCTGGTCACGGCCGGTTATGGCGCCGTCGGTTTCATCGATGATTACCTGAAGGTGATCCGCAAGAACAGTGACGGCATTTCGGCTCGCCAGAAAATGTTCTGGCAGATCGTCATCGCGGCCATAGCGTCATTGCTTCTTTACTTCAGCCCGGGTTTCGAGACCCATCTGAGTATTCCATTCTTCAAGAATGCCAATCCGGATCTGGGAGTGTTTTATATTCCCTTCGCCATCCTGGTGATGGTTGGCGCAAGCAACGCTGTCAACCTCACCGATGGCCTTGACGGGCTGGCCATCGGACCCATGATCATCGCGGCGGGGACCTTCCTCCTGCTTGCCTACCTAGCGGGGAATGCCCGGTTGGCGGCCTACCTGCAGATCACCAGTATCCAGGGGGCCGGGGAACTGGCCATTCTGTGCGGTGCCATGATCGGTGCCGGACTCGGGTTTCTCTGGTTCAACAGTTATCCGGCCCAGGTTTTCATGGGGGATGTCGGCAGTTTGTCCCTGGGGGGAGCCCTGGGGGTGGTTGCGGTGATTACCAAGAATGAATTCCTGCTGGTTATCGTCGGTGGGATTTTCGTCATCGAGGCTCTTTCGGTCATCGTCCAGGTCACCTCTTTCCGTTACTGGGGGCGCCGGGTTTTTCGCATGGCACCGATTCATCATCACTTTGAACTCAAGGGCTGGCCTGAACCGAAGATTATCGTGCGGTTCTGGATCATCAGCATCATCCTGGCCCTGATTGCCCTTTCGACACTGAAATTGAGATGAAACAAAACTTTACCAATCAGCGTGTTGTGGTTGTCGGCGCCGGCCTCAGTGGTCAGGCGCTGGTGCGCTTTCTGCTCGAGCGGGGCGCGACCGTGGCCCTGTCCGACCAGCGCAGCGCCGACCGGCTCGCGGGTTTAGAGGTCCTGGACGGGCTGCCGGTTCGAAAGGATTTCGGCGGTCACACTCTGGAACTGTTTGAACAGGCCGATCTGGTGGCCCTGAGCCCGGGAGTTCCCCTTCATATCGAACCTCTGGTTCGGGCGCGCTCCTGTAATATTCCGATCCTGGGTGAGGTGGAACTGGCGAGCAGAGAGATCGTGGCGCCCCTGATCGGTATCACAGGAACCAACGGGAAATCGACCACCACCAGCCTGGTTGGGGAAATTTTGGAACGCTGCGGGCAGCGCGTTTTCGTCGGGGGGAACCTCGGAACTCCCCTGGTCGAAGCCTGCTCCAGGGATCTTGATGCCGTGGTCGTCGAATTGTCGTCTTTTCAGCTGGAAACCATCGACCGGTTCAGACCTGCGATCGCTCTGCTGCTCAACCTGAGTCCGGATCACTTGGACCGCTATCCCGACCTGGACAGTTACTTCCAGGCAAAAATGAATCTGTTTCGGAACATGACCGACCAGGACTATGCCGTTTTAAATGCTGATGATCCCGATATCTGCCGGCTGGCCGGGCAAATCAGTGCCCGCAAGGTCTGGTTTTCCTCAAGTGGTCGCGATATCGCCGGCATGGTGCGCCATCGGGACAGGCTGATCTGGAACTGGCAGGGGGCCGACCTGGAGTTCCCCCTCACCGAAATGCAGCTGACCGGTGAGCACAATGTCGAAAATGCCATGGCCGCCATGGCTGCGGCGCTTTTGCATGGCTGCCCGGCAGAACAGAGCTGGCTTGCGGTATGCCGTTTCGGCGGGCTGGAACATCGCATGGAGCTGGTCAAAACCGTCAACGGCGTGAGCTGGATTAACGACTCAAAAGGGACGAATGTCGGCAGTGTCGTCAAGAGCCTCGCCGGCCTCAAGCCGGGGGCGACCCTGATTGCCGGCGGCAAGCATAAAGGGGCCTCCTATGCGCCGCTGAGACCGCTTCTCGAGCAGAAGGTGAAGCACCTGATCCTGATCGGGGAAGCGGCCGAGATTATGGCCGGCGAGTTGGCGGGAGCCTGTGAAATCAGAATGGCAGCCAACATGGAGACCGCCGTCAGGCTTGCCTACGTGCTGACCGGTGCGGGTCATGATGTCCTGTTGTCACCGGCCTGTTCCAGCTATGACATGTACCGGAGTTACGAAGAGCGCGGACATGATTTCGCCAGGCTGGTCGACGCCTTGCCGGAAAAAGGGGGAACCGATGATGCGGCGTGATGTCGATACCTCGATTCTGGTCGTGACCGTAGCCCTGACCTGCATCGGGGTCGTCATGGTCTATTCGTCATCGGCCATTATGGCGGCAGAGCGATTTCATGACGGATTCTATTTTTTGAAAAGGCAGCTGGCTTATACCCTGGTCGGTTTCATCATGATGGCGGCAGCGACCTATTTCAAATATGAAAACTGGCGGAAACTGGCTGTGGTCAGCTTGTTCGCCAGTATCGCGCTGCTGATTCTGCTGTTTATCCCCGGGCTTGGGGTGCGGGTCGGTGGAGCCATGCGCTGGTTGCGACTGCCCGGTCTGACACTGCAGCCGGCTGAGCTGGTCAAGCTGGCCATGGTCCTCTACCTGGCCCATTCCCTGACCCGGAAAAAGGAGAAGGTGAGGTCTCTGTCGAAGGGCTACCTGCCCTATATGATCGTGCTTGGGGTGCTGTTGCTGATCCTGCTGAAACAGCCGGATCTCGGCAGTGCCATGATTATCGCCGGGGTGTCCCTGGGGATGCTGATTGTGGCCGGAGTGCGCTGGCTGTATATCCTGCCGACCATTCTGATGTCCCTGCCGGTTCTCTATTTTCTGGTGATGCAGGTCGACTACCGCCGCCGCCGGATCATGGCCTTCCTCGACCCCTGGGATGATCCATTTGACACCGGTTTTCAGATCATTCAGAGCCTGGTCGCCTTCGGCAAGGGGGGCGTTTTCGGCCAGGGACTCGGCATCGGTGAGCAGAAACTGTTCTATCTGCCCGAAGCGCATACCGATTTCATTTTTTCGGTGATCGGAGAAGAACTGGGACTGGTCGGCGTGGTGATCGTGGCCGCCCTGTTTTTGACCCTGGTCCTCTGCGGTATCAGGATTGCCCTGAACTGCCAGGAGCCCTTCGGTCGCAACCTCGCATTCGGCTTAAGTCTGCTGATCGGACTCGAGGCGTTTGTCAACCTCGCGGTGTGCATGGGGCTGCTGCCGACCAAGGGGCTGGCGCTGCCGTTTATTTCCTATGGCGGGACCAGCCTGGTGGTCTGCCTGGTGGCGGTGGGAATTCTGCTGAACATCTCGGCGTCCATCGGGAGGCAGCCATGAGGCTGTTGCTGGCTGGTGGCGGTACCGGCGGCCACTTGTTCCCGGCGGTCGCCCTGGCCCAACTGCTGTTGCGCCAGGACGCCGCGGCTGAGGTTCTTTTCGTCGGGACAAAGCGCGGTCTGGAGTACCGTCTGCTGCCGAAGCTGGGCCTGCCCCTGGCGACTGTTGACATGGTTGGCGTCGTCGGGCGCGGCTGGCGTGGCCGCCTGGAGCTGGGACCCAAATTGCTGAAAAGCCTGGGGCAGGCCAGAGGCATACTGAAAAAGTTTCGGCCCGATCTTGTCATTGGGGTGGGGGGGTATGCATCGGTGCCGGTGCTGGCTGCCGCCAAGCTGACGGGCATACCTTATGTGATTCATGAGCAGAACGCCATGCCCGGGTTGAGCAACCGTCTCCTCGGTAAGGGGGCAAGAAGGGTCTTCCTGTCGTTCCCCGAGAGTGGGGCCGGGTTTGCCGAAGACCGCATTCTGGTGACCGGGAACCCTCTGCGCGAGGGCTTGGAGCAGGTCAGCGCGGATCTCCCGGAACCCGGGAAACTCCTTATCTTCGGGGGAAGCCGCGGGGCCAGGGCGATCAATCATGCCGTTATGGAGATGCTCTCTCTGCTCAAGGAATGGCCGGAGAGACCGGACATCCTTCACCAGACCGGCGAAGAAGACCTCGCGGACGTGAAGGCCGCGTACCGGCAGGCCGGACTTGATGACCGTCAGGTGGTTCCGTTTATCGAGGATATGGCCGCTGCCTACGATTCCGCCAGCCTGGTCGTCTGCCGGGCCGGAGCGACCACTCTGGCGGAATTGGCGGTCACCGGGCGACCTGCGATCCTGATCCCTTTTCCCTTCGCGGCGGCGGATCATCAGACGGTTAACGCCCGGGCCGTGGAAAAGGCGGGGGCCGCCGAGGTTCTGGTGCAGAAAGATCTCACTGCTGAAGCCCTGGCCATGAAGATCCAGATCCTGTTCGGTGACCGGGAGCGACTGCGGGTCATGGCGGCCTGCGGACGCGCCATCGGGCACCCCGGGGCTGCGGAAAAAATACTGAATGAGTGCCGCCTGCTGGCCGGCGCGCAATAGAACGGAGACGGTTCATGTATGGACGCATAAAAAAGATACATTTTGTCGGCATCGGCGGCATCGGTATGAGTGGTATTGCCGAGCTGCTGCTGAATCAGGGGTATCGTGTCTCCGGTTCCGATCTGCGCGAATCCGATACCACCCGGCGCCTGGCGGAGCTGGGGGGCGAGATCATCATCGGGCATCAGGCGGAAAATGTTCACGAGGTCGATGTGGTGGTGACGTCAACGGCGGTCAAATCGAGCAATCCGGAAGTTGTCGAAGCACACAAGCAGCATATTGCGGTTATCCCGAGAGCGGAAATGCTCGCTGAACTGATGCGCATGAAATACGGCATCGCCATTGCCGGAACCCATGGCAAAACCACTACTACCAGCATGATGGCGCTGATCCTGTTTCATGCTGGGATCGATCCGACCGCGGTTATCGGCGGCAAACTGGATGCCTTCGGATCCAACGCCAAATTGGGGCGGGGGAAATTCCTGGTGGCCGAGGCGGATGAGTCGGACGGGTCGTTCATGCATCTGTCCCCAACCATCGCCGTGGTGACCAATATCGATGAGGATCATCTCGATTATTATTCAGGGATCGATGAAATTAAAGAGATCTTCATCAATTTCATCAACAAGGTCCCGTTTTATGGACGGGCCGTCCTGTGTCTGGAGGACCGGAACGTTCAGGACATTCTGCCTGAAGTCAAAAAACGCTACACCACCTACGGGTTTACCTCCCAGGCCGATTTCTATGCCGATGAGATTACCCATCGCCAGGGGCGGACCAGTTTTACCGCTTACCACCAGGGTGAGGAGCTGGGCCGGGTATCCTTCCGTATGCCGGGGCGGCATAACGTCCTGAATGCTCTTTCCGTTATCGCCGTGGCCCATGAACTGGAAATTCCCTTTCCGACGGTCATTGGCGGGTTCCGGAATTTTGGCGGGCTGCAGCGCCGCTTCCAGGTGCGTGACGAGGTGGGGGGCATCATGCTCGTCGATGACTACGGGCATCATCCCGCCGAAATCAGGGCCACCCTCGGGGCTGCCAAAAGCGGTTGGAGCAAGCGGGTCGTCGCCGTCTTCCAGCCCCATCGTTTCAGCCGTACCGAGGCGCTGTTCCAGGAGTTTCTGACCGCTTTCTACCAGGCCGATCTGCTGATCGTCACCGATGTCTACGCCGCCGGAGAGGAGCCCATTGAAGGCGCAACCGGGGAAGCTCTGGCCGCAGGGATCGCCAGCCACGGCCACAAGGAAGTGACGTTCCTGCCCAGCCTCGAGGAGGTGAGTCAGCATGTCGCAGAGATCGCTGAGCCGGGCGACATGGTGGTCACCCTGGGCGCCGGCAATGTCAACCAGGTCTGCACCCGGGTGGCTGAGCTGCTGAAGCAGAAGGGGTTGCAGCCGTGAGCCGTTTCAGCCGCAGCGACATGCTCAAAAAGAGAGTTGCCGTCCTGATGGGCGGCCTGTCAGCGGAACGGGAGGTCTCGCTGAAGACCGGGAACGCTGCTCTCAAAGCACTGCAGCAGCGTGGGTATGATGCGGTTCCCATCGATGCGGACCGAACCCTGCCAGAGCAGTTGCGCCGGGCTGGCATCGAGGTTGCTTTTATCGCTCTGCACGGGCGCTACGGCGAGGACGGGACGATCCAGGGGTTACTTGAAATTCTCGGCATCCCCTATACCGGGAGCGGGGTCGCAACCTCCGGAATCGCCATCGACAAGGTGCTGACCAAGCAGCTGTGGATGTTCCACCGGCTGCCGACCCCGGCATTCGACTTCATCCGCCCGGGAGACAGCACCGATGATCTTTTCCAGCGCTGCACCAAGCTTCCCCTGGTGGTCAAGCCGTCACGGGAAGGTTCGACCATCGGCATCACCATCGCCAGGAATCGTGATGAGCTGCAGCAGGGGATTAATGAGGCCGCCCGGCTCGACGGGACCGTCCTGATAGAAGAGTTTATCGACGGGGACGAGTTGACCGTCTCGGTCCTCAACGGTGTCGCCCTGCCGATTATCAAAATCGTGCCTAAAAGCGGTTTTTACGACTACCAGGCGAAATATCTCAGTGGCGATACCGAATACCTGTTGCCCGCTCCATTGGCTCCGGAGCTTTACCGCAGGGTTCAGCAGACCGCGGAGGCCGCCTGTCAGGTCCTTGGATGCCGGGGTGCGGCCCGGGTCGATTTCATGATCACTGGTGAACAGTTTTACTGTATTGAGGTGAACACCATTCCCGGAATGACGGAAACCAGCCTGTTGCCCAAAGCGGCCAGCGCCGAAGGTCTGTCGTTTCCGGACCTGGTCGAGCAGATCCTGCTCGATGCGGACCTCGATAAATAGGGAGAACCATGCGGGATCTGAAACGCCAGAATCAGAAAACCAGAAAGGTTCGCAGCAATCGGCGCAAGAAGGAGCGCAGGCAGCTCGACCTGCGGAAGCTGCTGCACCGCACCCTGAGAATCTGCGTTGCCCTGTTCAGCCTGGTGCTGCTGGTGACGGGCAGTTTCTTTTTCGTTCAGTTTCTGATGGCGTCCGATCTGTTCCGGGTCGATCAGGTTGAAGTGGTTGGGAACTCCCGGCTCAGTGCGGAACAGACCGTGGCCCTTTCGGACATCCAGTACGGGGTCAACACCTTCAGCCTGGATCTCGACATGATCGGGCACAAAATCGAGGAAAATCCCTGGATCGAAACGGCACGGGTGCAGCGGATCTTTCCCCGCAAGGTTCTCGTCACCCTGACGGAAAGGGAGCCGGTGGCGATTATCAACCTGGGCTATCTTTACTACCTGGACGCCCGGGGGGAGATATTCAAGGTTCTCGATGCCCGGGACAGTCTCGATTATCCGGTGATTACCGGGTTCGATTATGAGAAAGCTCAGCGGCATGACCCTGAGTACGCAAAGAAACTGGAAACCATTGTCACGCTGATTGAAGAGTTGAGAACCCGATCCATCGTCAACCTGGAACAGGTATCGGAAATTCATCAGAACCGGGAAGGCGGGTTGACCCTGTTCACCCTGCAAAACGGCGTTGAAATCCGCCTGGGATGGGATGGTTTTAGCAAAAAGATTGATCGGCTTGAGCGCATTTATGCACAGCTTCAACCCAAGCTGAATATCCTTGATTATATCGATTTAAATGTTGATGAAAAAGTCATTGTGAGAATTGAACGGTCGGTAAAAACGGCCAAAAGCTGATACCAAGGGGGTGTCATGAGCAGAAAATCCGAAAATCTGATAGTTGGCCTGGATATCGGGACAACGAAAATCTGTTGCATCGTTGGCAACATGACCGAGGACGGCCTCGAAATCGTCGGCATCGGGACCAGCCCTTCCAAGGGGCTGCGCAAAGGGGTCGTTATCAATATCGAAAGTACCGTTACGGCGATCCAGAAGGCGATCCGCGAAGCGGAACTGATGGCAGGCTGCGAAATCAAATCGGTCTATGCCGGCATCGCCGGCGGTCACATCAAAGGGATGAACTCTCAAGGCGTGATTGCCATTAAAAACCGGGAAGTCACCAGTGAGGATCTGCAGCGGGTTATCGACGCCGCCAAGGCGATCGCCATACCGATGGACCGCGAGGTTCTGCATATTCTTCCCCAGGAATTTATCATCGATGATCAGGACGGTATCCGGGAACCTCTGGGCATGAGCGGTGTGCGTCTTGAGGCGAAGGTCCATATCGTCACCGGAGCGGTCGCGAGCGCCCAGAATATCGTGAAGAGCTGCAATCGAGCGGGGACCGATGTGGCCGATATCGTGCTTGAGCAGCTCGCCAGCAGTGAGGCGGTACTGTCTCCCGATGAAAAGGAGCTGGGAGTGGCCCTGGTCGATATCGGCGGCGGTACTTCTGACATCGCCATCTTCTCTGAAGGAGCCATCAAGCATACGTCGGTGCTCTCCATCGGTGGCGACCACCTGACCAATGATATCGCCGTCGGACTGAGAACCCCCATGGCCGAAGCGGAAAAGATCAAGCAAGCCTACGGTTGTTGCCTGACCTCCATGGTGGGCAAGGATGAAACCATCGAGGTGCCGTCCGTCGGAGGGCGGGAACCGAGAATCCTGTCGCGGCAGCTGTTGGCCGAAATTCTCGAGCCGCGGGTCGAAGAAATCTTTTCCCTGGTCAACCGTGAAATCATCAAAAGCGGTTATGGCGATCTGATTGCTTCGGGGGTGGTCATCACCGGCGGCAGCGCGATTCTCCCGGGCATGCCGGAACTGGCGGAACAGGTTTTCAACCTGCCGGTTAGACGAGGCAAGCCCCTGAATATCGGTGGTCTGATAGATGTTGTAAATTCACCTATTTACGCAACTGCCGTCGGCCTGGTCAAGTATGGAAGCATGAACACCAAGGTGCAGACTTTCAAAGTCGGCGATGAGAATCTCTTCGAGCGGGTCACAAAGCGCATGAAAGAATGGTTCGGCGAATTTTTTTAACAGATAATTATTATATAATTACTTGTAAAACAAGCTAAATTTTGGTAAGTTATAGTAACTTTAACTCAAATAGCTTTCGGAATCGCGGAGAGGCCGAAAGCGGACACAGGGGAGGGCATTATGCCTAATCAAGAGGGAGTCATGTTTCAATTTGAGGAACACCTGGATCAATCTGCCAAGATCAAGGTGATCGGCGTCGGTGGCGGAGGCGGGAATGCCGTCAATACCATGATTCGCTGTCAGGTTGACGGGGTCGAGTTTTTCGCCGCAAATACCGATGCCCAGGCGCTCCGCAAGAGTGAAGCGTCGATGAAGATTCAACTTGGCGCCAGTCTGACCAAGGGGCTTGGAGCCGGGGCTAATCCCGAAGTTGGACGCCAGGCCGCTGAAGAGGACCTCGAGCGGATGGTCGAAATGTTCAGCGGGGCCGATATGATTTTCGTCGCGGCCGGCATGGGGGGCGGAACCGGTACCGGAGCGGCTCCCATCGTTGCCAAGGCGGCCAAGCAGGCCGGCGCCCTGACCGTCGGGGTGGTCACCAAGCCGTTTTCCCGGGAAGGACGCCAGCGTATGCTGCGTGCCGAGGAAGGGATCGCCGAGCTGCGGGAGGTGGTCGATTCCCTGGTGGTTATCCCAAACGATCGCCTCCTCGGGCTGGCCGGCAAGAATATGAGCATCCTGGATGCCTTCAAACCCGCCGACGACGTGCTGCGCCAGGCCGTTCAGGGGATTTCCGATCTGATCACCACTGAAGGCCTCATCAATGTCGACTTTGCTGACGTGCGGACCGTCATGAGCAACCGGGGTATGGCTATGATGGGCATCGGCGTAGCCGAAGGGGAGCGTCGGGCCGCAGAGGCGGCTCACGCCGCCATCAGCAGTCCGCTTCTGGAAGAGGTCGATATTTCGGGCGCTATGGGGGTCCTGGTCAATATCTCAGGCTCTTCCAACATGACCATGGAGGAGTTCGAAGAAGCCTCTACCATCATCCACGAGAAGGTCCACGAGGACGCAAATATCATCGTTGGTCTGGTGATCGACGAAAACCTCGGAGACAAGATCAAAATTACCGCCATTGCAACCGGTTTCGGCGACCAGCAGGAAGAACAGAAGCCGGTTAACGACATCATCGAACAGCGCGCCCAGATGCTTGCCCAGGCCGGCAATAAAGTTGATCTCGATGTGCCAACCCATATTCGCAACCAGGCTCCGGGTATCAGCCAGCCTTACGGCCGCAGAAGCCGCGACGTCGCGACGCAACCGCGTGATATGTTCGTGGACGACGAGCAGTTTGACATTCCGACGTTTCTGCGCCGCCGGGTTGACTGACTCGCCTGACCGTTATATGCCTCCCGTCGGCCGGATTCTATACGGTCGGCGCTGTCTCAAATGTATTGACCATGTCATGAAAGCCGGTTCTCCGCCCGGCAGATGTACAGCTGACTGTACATTGCAATGTACTCCCGACGACTCCCTCGTCAAAGGGGCCATAGTGGCCCCTTTTTCTTTTTTCCGGCCTGTCGATGTGCTAAATGTAGCACCATGAAAGCGAAAAAAAACGGGATCAATTCCACGCCTTACGAGGAATCCGGGGCGATCATTCACAGCTGGCATCAGGACCGTCTGCGCGTCGCCCTGGTTTATCCCAACAGTTATTACCAGGGGATGAGTAATCTCGGGTTGCAGACCGTCTATCATCTGCTCAACCAGAGGGACGACTGCCTGTGCGAGCGGTTTTTTCTGCCCTCTGACAGAACCGGTCGTCCGCAGTCTTTCGGCAGCATCGAATCCGGACGCCGAATGAGGGACTTTGATGTCGTCGCTTTCTCCATATCCTTTGAAAACGACTACCTGAATCTCCCGGCTTTGTTCGCTCTCGGTCAGATCCCCTTTCTGGCCGCCGAGCGCGACGAACAGCACCCACTGATCCTGCTCGGGGGAGTCTGTGCCTTTATTAATCCGGAACCATTGGCTCCGGTGGCCGATATCGTTGCGGTGGGAGAGGCGGAGCCGATTCTCCCTTCCCTGATTGAGGTGCTCAGGCAGAAGGGTTTGGGGAAGTCCGAGTTGCTGGTCGAGCTGGCGCAGCAGCCCGGCGTCTACGTTCCGGCCTTGTATGAACCGCGGTATTCTCCGTCCGGTTTACTGTCCGGTGTCAGGATCAGGGAAGGGGCTGTTGGAGCGGTGAGACGGCAGTACCTCGCCGACCTCGACACCTCCGAAAGCCGGACCTTCATCACCACGGATAACACGGAATTCGGCGGGATGTTCCTGGCCGAGGTGTCCCGCGGCTGTAGTCACGGTTGCCGATTCTGCGCGGCGGGCTATGTTTATCAGCCGCTCAGGGAGCGCAGTCTCCCCCATCTGGTCAAGCAGGTGGAAGACGGCTTGTGCGAACGGCAGCGGATCGGACTCGTAGCTGCTGCAGTGGCTGATTACTCAGCCATCGGAGAGCTGCAGCAGGCAATCCGCGATCGGGGAGGGGCCATCTCCGTCGCCAGCCTGCGGCTGGATGCGCTCACCGGGGAGGATGTCCGCAGGCTGAGTGAAAGCGGTCACAAGACCGTCGCTATCGCTCCCGAGGCCGGCAGCCAGCGACTGCGCGATCTGATCAACAAGGGAATCGACGAACAGCAGATCCTGTCAGCAGTCAGCCTGCTGGCCGAAGGGGGCATAACCAATCTCAAGCTCTATTTTCTGATCGGCCTGCCGACGGAAACGGATGATGATATTCACGATCTCATTGCCCTGGCCGCCAGGGTGACATCGATCTGGCTGGAGGCGGGGCGGGCCAGAGGGCGGGTCGGGACGGTGACCCTGAGTGTCAATCCGTTTATTCCCAAGCCCTTCACCCCCTTGCAGTGGGCCCCCATGGCGACGGAAAAATCCCTGAAAAAGACGATCCGGCTGCTGCAGGCCGGGATAGCCAAAATCCCCAATGCCAGGCTGAATCATGAATCGGTGCGTGCTGCGGTGCTGCAGGCCTTTTTGACGCGCGGCGATCGCCGGATTGCTCCACTGCTTTCTGAACTGGCCGGCGGAGGCAACCTGAAACAGCTGGCCAAAAAGCAGGGGATCGATGTCGATTTCTATGTCACCAGGGAACGCGGTAAAGAGGAATTGTTCCCCTGGGAGATTATCGACCAGGGAATCCCAAGAGCCTATCTCTGGCAAGAGTATCAACGCGCCGTTGCGGGGCAGCTGACGCCCCCCTGCCGGCCGGGCTGTAAACGCTGCGGCTTATGTGGTTAATTGCGGGAGGACAAACTGCTGCCTTCAGGATGCCGGTCCTGCTGTTTCCCGGTGGCGTGGCAGGGGCAGGGACAACAGGGCGGCCACGGTGACGAAAATGGCAGAGGCCCAGAGACAGCCGGTAAGACCGGAGATCTGAAAGATAATGCCGGACAGCAGTGACCCAACCAGGCGACCGCTGGCATTGGCCATGTAATAAAAGCCGACATCAAGGCTGGCCCGGTGACTTTCCGTGTAGGCGAGGATCAGGTAAGAGTGAACCGAGGAGTTGATGGCGAAGACCAGTCCGAATACGGCCAGTCCGAATACGACAGTCAGCCAGGGGGACAATTTCAGCCACACGCCGACGGCGATCAGGATGGTGATCACGGCCAGGGAAAGGGCACTGGCAACCGCCGTGCCGCCTTCGGGGGTGTGGTCGCCGAGAAAACGGTTCAGGATTTTGGGAGCCGCGGCCTGAACCCCGCCGTAGCCAATGACCCAGAGAGCGAGAAACCCGCCCACTTGAGTATGATCCCAGCCGAGACTGGCCGCTAGAAAAACCGGCAGACCGACTACGAACCAGATATCACGCGAGCCGAACAGAAACAGGCGGGCGGCCGAGAGACAATTGATATCCCTGCTCTTGGAGAGAATCGCAGTGAACTTGGTCTTCTTGGGAGACATCCCGATCTGGCCTGGGAGGGAGGCGACGGTTCCCAGAAGAACAAGGGCCAGTCCCCCTGCCATGATCAGCAATGATGCACGGAAGCCGAAGGTTGAAAGCAGCAGTCCACCGAGAAAAAAACCGATTCCTTTCAGGGCGTTTTTGGATCCGGTCAGCAGGGCCACCCATTTGAACAGCGCGTTTTCGGAATTTTCGGGAACCAGGATCTTGATGGCGCTTTTGCTGCTCATCTTGGTCAGATCCTTGGCGATCCCGGAAACGGCCTGCAGCATCATGACAAAACCTACGGAAAAGAGGCGCGACCATTGAGGGTCGAGGACGGCCAGAGCGGTGAGGGACAGAATCTGCAATCCCAGGCCGCTGAACAGGGTGACCTTGAGGCCCAGGTGAGAACCGATCCAGCCCCCCACCAGGTTGGTGACGATCCCGCAGAATTCGTAGAGCAGGAACAGCAGGGCGATCTCGACGGGTGAGAACCCGAGCTGATGGAAATGAAGCAGAACCAGCATTCGCAAAGCCCCGTCGGTCAGGGTGAATCCCCAGTAGGCACCCGTGACCAGGGCGTAATTTCCTAAAGCGCTCATAAGGATCAGAGAGTCTTTGCCACTTTCCGGCACAGTTCCATGAGCCGGTTGGCGTAGCCCATTTCATTGTCATACCAGGCGTAGATTTTCAGTTGGGTGTCATTGACAACCATGGTCGACAGGGCGTCAACAATGCAGGAACGGGTATCGCTTTTAAAGTCGATGGAGACCAGAGGGCGATGTTCGATGCCGAGGATTCCTGCAAGCTCATTGGCGGCGGCTTCGTCGAAAAGGGCGTTGATCTGCTCTGCCGTGACCTTTTGCTTCATTTCAAAGACCGCATCGGTCAGAGAGCCGGTGAGCAACGGGACCCTGATCGCATGGCCATTGAGCTTTCCTTTGAGTTCCGGGTAGATCAGGGTGATGGCGGTCGCACTGCCGGTTGTCGTCGGAATCAGCGACATGCTGCCGGCTCTCGCCCTGCGCAGGTCATTGTGAGGGGCATCGACCACGACCTGGGTGTTGGTCATATCGTGAATCGTGGTGATCACGCCGTGTTCGATCCCGATCTTTTCATGCAGCACCTTGACCACCGGTGCCAGGCAGTTGGTGGTGCATGACGCCGCAGTAATCAGGTGATGCTCGGCCGGATCATAGAGATGGTCATTGACTCCCATGACCAGGTTGAGGGCCCCGTTCTTGACCGGGGCGGCGACGATGACTTTTCGGATTCCCTTGTCGAAATAGGGGGCCAGGTTTTCCGTGGTGCGAAATTTTCCCGAGGATTCGATGACGATATCGATCCCCAGATCTTGCCAGGGGGTACTCGCAGGATCTGCCGCGGCGGAAAATCCGATGCGCCGGCCGTCGACCACGAGAGCATCCTCTGAGGCTCTGATCTCATGCGGCCAGTGGCCGTGAACCGAGTCAAATTCAAGCAGGTGCGCTGCAACGTCAGGGCCGCCCTTGATCTCGTTGACATGGACAATGTCAAACTCAGGCCACTCCCAGGCCGCGCGAAAGGCAAGCCGGCCCATGCGGCCGAAGCCGTTAATACCAACACGCACGCTCATATGTCGATCCTCCCATTCTGCCAGTTAGGTGATTTAGGGTACTGATAATAGCAGATTGTGAGTTTTTGATGAGTTTTAACTCAACAATTTTTCAATTTCCGACGGAGTTGGTACTTTGCCGACGCTCAGGACCTTTCCGTCGACCGCCAGGCCGGGAGTTGACATGACGCCGAAGGCGGTAATCTCCATGAGATCTTTAATTTTGACCAGTTCATAGTCGAGGTTGAGGTTGTCGGCCGCCTGTTTGGCATTGTCGGCCAGTTTTTCACACTTTGCACAGCCGGTTCCGAGAATCTGAATTTTCATCATGATGAGACTCCTTGTTGTTTTTGGGGCAGGAAAAGAGCTTTCCCTGGATTTCGCGACCGGAATCTGTCGGCATGCCGCAAAGGCATCGTCCTGATTGTCAGGTCACGGCAAAGGCGGCGATTCCCGCGCGCAAATCCCGATTCGGACCATCCCGAGTCATGCGGATGGCCACTGGTTAGAAAAAATTTCCGTAAATCAGGCCGCTGAAGGTGGCCATGATGATAACCAGGATGACGAAAACCACGGTTTTCCAGGTTCCCATGACGCTTCGAATGACCAGCATGTTGGGCAGGCTTAACGCCGGCCCCGCCAGCAGCAGGGCCAGCGCCGGTCCCTTGCCCATGCCCGCGCCGACCAGCCCCTGAAGAATCGGGACCTCAGTCAGGGTCGCAAAATACATGAAGGCTCCGACCACTGAGGCGAACAGGTTGGCCGCCAAGGAATTGCCACCGACCAGTCCGGCAATCCACTGCGAGGGGATCAGGCCCTCATGGTCGGGACGGCCAAGCAGGGCGCCGGCGATTAAGACTCCGTAAAGCAGCAGGGGAAGAATCTTTTGTGCAAAATCCCAACTGGTCGTAAACCATTCCTGAAGCTCCCCATCGTGCCGGTCCGCAGTCGTCAGCAGGACGATCAGGGCGATAGTCGCTAGGACGAAGGGGACAAGAGGATATTGAGGCAGCAGGGTGGCGGTCAGAATGACCGGCAGGACCGCGCCGAGCATCCGGCTGACCCGGATGCCGAACCAGGCCACCAGGATCACTGCGAACAGACCGCCGAACAGGCTGGTGATTTGCCACTTGTGGCTGTAGATCAGGTGCCACAGTCCGGAATCGGTCGCCGGCTTGCCCCAGTTGACGAACACCAGGATGGCAACCATGGAAGCGAAATAGATGGCGGTTTTCCAAAGAGAGCGGGTCGGTTCATAAGGAGCGGTCTGGGCCGCGGCGATCTTCTGCTCTTCCTCTTTGCGGAAAAACAGGTGCATCAGCAGGCCGATGATAATGGAAAAACTGATGGCTCCGATGGCCCGGGCGATGCCCATTTCAGGTCCGAGGACCGCCGCGGTCAGGACAATGGCCAGAATGTTGATGGCCGGCCCCGAATACAGAAACGCACAGGCCGGTCCCAAACCGGCCCCCATGCGGTAGATGCCGGCAAACAGGGGCAGAATCGTGCACGAGCAGACCGCGAGGATCGTACCTGACACGGCAGCGACGCCATAGGCGATCAGCTTGTTGGCCTGGGGGCCGAGATATTTGAGAACCGCTGCCTGACTGACGAAAACCCCGACGGCGCCGGCAATGAAAAATGCAGGAACCAGGCAAAGCAGGACATGCTCCCGGGCATACCAGCGGACCAGATGGAGCGCCTCCCAGATGGCGTTATTGACCCGCTGGGATTCCTGAAGCCAGGAGACCGGGAGGAAGTAGCAGGCGATAAAAACGACGGTGATAATCAGCAGTGGTTTCGATTCTCTTAAGTGGAGCATGATCTGTCACTCTCTTGCGAATTTGGCCTAATAGCCAAATAAAGCATAAAAAAAATTAGCGGATCAGGGCTGAATGTTCTTCGGCCTGTGATCTGAGAACCTTTTCGACACAATCCAGGAATCCGAGGACACAGGATACCCGGAGGCGGTAAAAAACCTGATTTCCCCGTTTATCATCAACAACCAGTCCGGCCTGTTTAAGGACCGAAAGGTGCTTGGAAACGGTCGAAACATCGGCCCCGATCATGTCCGTAAGTTCACAGACGCAACGCTCTCCACGTTCGAGCTCCTCGACCATGAACAGCCGGGTGGGATGGGCCAGGGCCTTGAGGACGCGGGTGCGGGCAGCGAGATGGTTCTTGCGGGACAGATAGTGGGAATTCAGTATTTGCATATTTGGCAATTTAGCCAAATGTCGGGACATGATCAACAGATTTTTTTCCTGATCGCCATTTTTACTGCCTGATGCGTTCAGATGACCGAGATGATTTCATATTCGCGGGCATCTCCGGCGAGAGAGACCAGATCTCCGACCTGGCAGCCGAGAAGGGTCCGGCCGAGGGGTGACTCGGGGGTGACCACCCGGATATTTCTGCTCTCGTGACGGATACTGAGGCCTCCCGCCACCGGGGAAAGAAAAACCATGCGTCTGGAGCCGTCGCCGGCTTCCAGTTCGACCAGGGCGGTCAGCCGGATCGGCTCGTCCTCCTGGAAGGTTCTTATCGCCAGACGTTTCAGGTGCAAAATGGCCCCTCTGATTTCCTGGGCGCGATTCGCCTGCCCCTGGGCGACATAGGAGGCTTCAAGAGCCAGGGTATCATACTTGTTGTCGGGGATGTTCTCTTCATGGGTTGCAGCGGCGTGAGCGGATTTCGCGGCCCGCAGGTAGAGAGCGTAATCCTCTTCGAGAGTGCCGATAAGCTGGGCAAGAAAAGTCTCTTTGTTCATAGGTCCTTCTGGAAAAATGAATTCTTGAAAACAGACAATAGCAACTGTGCGGCCGCCAGGAAAGTCGAAACTGCTCGCCGCCGACCATTTGGGCGGGCGCTCATCGGCCGGTTTGACAATCCTTGGAAGCTTGTCATCATTGAAGAGACAGGGGGGCTGTTCGTCTGACGCGTGCAATCGGAGAGGGATCATGACATGGCGTGATTTCCATATCCTTATCTGGCTTGAAACGGCCCATCCGCTCTTGTTTATCGGGCTGCTGCTGGTCCTCAGCTATATCGGTGGGAAGGTGGCCAATCGCCTGCATGCGCCGCGGGCGACCGGTTACCTGGTGATCGGAATGCTGCTCAGCCCTTCCGTTTCGGGGCTTTTTCATGAGCGCCTGGTCGCCAGCGACCTGAATCTGATTACCGATATCGCTCTGTCGATTATTGCGTTTTCCATTGGTGGTGGGCTTGGTCTTCCCAAGCTGAAGAGGCTTGGCAAACAGATTCTGCTGATTTCGTTGGCCGAGTCGATGTTTGCCTTCTGGGCGGTGGCCGGCGGCCTGAGCCTGTGCTTTCTATGGGGTGAGGGGGGCGCCCTGTTTTTCAGTCATCATCTCCCTCTGGCCCTGGTGGTCGGAGCTCTGAGCGCCGCGACCGCGCCTGCCGCGACTCTGGCCATTGTCCATGAATATCGGGCGGAAGGTCCGCTGACGACCATTTTGCTTGGAGTCGTCGCCCTCGATGATGGCCTTGCTTTACTTTTTTTTGCCTTTGCGACAGCGGTGGCCGGCGGTCTGGTCCATCATGAATCGATTACCTGGACCAGTGTCATTCTGGTCCCGGCCCTGACCATTCTCGGTTCTCTGAGCATCGGAGCCATGGCAGGAGGGGGGATGAAGCTGGTCAGTCAGCGGGTTCCCCGTGGCAGGGCTCTGTTCGGGGTGATGCTGGGGATGATTTTCATGACTGGCGGCCTGGCTGCCAGCCTGAGCCTCTCTCCGATTCTTGCCAACATGATGTTGGGGTTTGTCATCGCCAATTTTATCAATCGCCATGAAGACCTGTTTACGGTCATAGAGGATGTTGAAGAGCCGGTGTTCGGCATGTTTTTCGCGCTGGCGGGTGCCCATTTCGATTTCCGGGTGCTGGCCCATGCCGGCCTGCTGACGGTTGTCATGACGGCTTGCCGATTTGCCGGAAAATCGCTGGGTTGTTACTGCGGTGCCCGAGTGTCCGGAGCACAGCGCAGCGTTCAGAAATATCTGGGGTTTGCCATTCTGCCCCAGGCAGGAATCGCTGTCGGCCTGGTGTTGATCGGCAAACAGCTATTCGGTCCCTCCGAATATGCCGATATGATGGTTAACGCGGTGTTGGGAGCCGTGATTATCAACGAACTGCTCACCCCTTTTTTCGTGCGTTTTGCCCTGTCCAGGGCGGGTGAAATCTCCATCCCGGTGGAAAGATAGACGACCTCTCGGGTGATGACAAGGTGGATTGAAGATGATGACAGAGAGAACAGTCGGGAAGGCGGCCAGGGTCAGGGATCTGTTGGCAACCCTCAACGATCGGAAACTGCCGCTGATCGGGCAGCGGGCGACCCTGCAGGAAATCGTCGACGTGATGACCCGTTTTCAGCACAGCCGGCTGGTTTACGTCGTTGATGACGATGGGCGCCTGCTGGGAGCCATCTCCCTTGGACTGCTGGCCAGGCATGTCTTCTCCTCGCGCCATGAGCCTCAGATTCACGCCCGCCATCTGCTCAGTATGATCACTGCAGAGTCGGCAGGGGACATTATGCTCCGCGAGACCATCAGCGCAACGGCAGCGGATGATCTGGAAACGGTCCTCAAGCGCATGCTGGGCGCAAACGTCAAGGAAATTCCCATTATCGATGCTGGCGGGCGGGTGATTGCTGACATGACCATTGTCGATCTGCTGCGCTATCTGTTCGCGGCCAGATGACACCCGGAGTCGGAGATCTTCGGAGCGAAAACAAAGGGTTCTTGCGATTCCCGGTGCCGACGGCATGAATAACGGGAAAAATTTGCTAACATTTAAATATCAAAAGAATTTCTGCAGTTGACGTGAATAGGGGCTGCCCATGAAAACAAGTCAGCAGCGAATGTTCCTGATCCTGGCTTTAGTCCTGATTCTTAATATTTTTTACCTGTTTTCCCTCTCCGACACTGCAGGGAAACCCTATGCCGTTATTGCCTACAGCCAGTTCAAGGCCCTTCTTGAGGATGACCGGATCTCAGAGGTGACGATCACCGGAGACAGCCTGAAAGGGATCTTCACCGAAGAGCTCTACTTTACTTCCGATGATCTGGTCGGTTATGCCGTCACGGATGAAAGGCCCTATCTCCATTTCCAGACCACGATTCCTCCCGGGGCCGAAGAGGGCATTCTGAAACTGCTGGAAGCGGGGCGGGTCAGAATTGTCGCTCAACCGGTCCCGCGATCGTCTTCGGGGCCGTCCTCGATCCTTTTTACTTTACTGTCGTGGGGACTGATCATCGGCATCTGGTGGTTTTTCTTTCAGCAGATCAAAAAGCGCGGCGGCATTGGCGGCAATATGTTCAGTAATTTCGGCAAGTCGGGTGCCGAGCTCTATTCGCGTGAAAAGCTGCCGGTGACTTTCAGCGATGTCGCCGGTATGGTGGAACCTAAAAGGGAACTGGAGGAGATCGTCGAGTTTTTGCGCAATCCCCAGAAATTTACCCGCCTGGGTGGCAAGGTTCCGCGAGGTGTCCTGCTGTGCGGTCCGCCCGGGACCGGCAAAACGCTGCTGGCGCGGGCCGTCGCCGGTGAGGCCGAGGTGCCGTTCTTCAGTATATCAGCCTCCCAGTTCGTTGAGATGTTTGTCGGGGTCGGAGCAAGTCGGGTCCGGGACCTGTTCAGTAATGCCAAAAAGAGCGCTCCAAGCATGATTTTTGTGGATGAGCTGGATGCCGTCGGCCGGGCGCGGGGCACCGGACTCGGCGGAGGTCATGATGAACGGGAACAGACCCTCAATCAACTGCTCTCTGAGTTGGACGGTTTCAATCCGCATGACGAAGTCATCGTCCTTGCCGCGACCAATCGACCCGATGTCCTCGACGCGGCCTTGCTGCGTCCCGGACGTTTCGACCGCCAGGTGGTCATCGAGCGGCCGGACTGGCGGGATCGGGCGAAAATTCTTGCTGTCCACACCAGGAATATGCCTCTGGCAGGGGACGTAAACCTTGAGCAGATCGCCAAGGGCACACCCGGACTGGTCGGTGCCGATCTCCAGGGAATTGTCAACGAAGCCGCCCTGATTGCCGCTCGCGAGGATGCCGCGGCGGTGACCATGGATCATTTCGAGCGGGCCAAGGACCGGCAGCTCATGGGGATCGAGCGTTCCGTCCTGATGGCCGAATCTGAACGCTGGACGACCGCCGTTCACGAGGCTGGGCATGCCCTGGTCGCAGCGGTTCTGCCCCAGGCGGATCCGGTCAATAAGATTACCATCATTCCTCACGGCCAGGCCCTGGGTATGACCCAGCAGCTGCCGGCCGATGACCGCTATCATTTGCGCAGCAGTTATCTGTTCAGCCGCATGGCCGTCATCCTCGGTGGCCGTGCCGCAGAGCTGGCGATTTTCGAAGAACCGACCTCGGGAGCTCAGAACGATCTGAAACAGGTCATGGACCTGGCCGAGCGCATGGTCTGCCAGTGGGGTATGAGCGTCCGCCTGGGGCCTTTGAGCTATCCCCGGGGGGAGGAGCATCCCTTCCTGGGGCGGAAGCTGGCGTCAGACAAAACCTTCAGTGAAAAAACCGCGTGGATTATCGATCAGGAAATTAAAAATCTGGTTGCGGCCGCCCAGGAATGCACAAATGCGGTTATCGAAGCCAATCATGACACCCTCATTGCTCTTTCCAAAACGCTGATGGCGGAGGAGACTATCGACAAAAAGGAGTTCTGCGCATTCATGGAAAAGCACCCCGCCGTTATTCCCGAAACGCATTGCGAAGGGATGTCCTATAAAAACCATTTCGGGGCCCACCGGACGGAGAGTTAAATAAAAAACGGGGTGCCTGGGGCACCCCGTCAGGTCTGAACAGGATCAAACCGGCAAAGGGGTCAGCGGTAGCCCTTGAGATGGTCGATATATTCCGGCAGGAACAGGGAGATCTGCGGAATGTAGGTGATCAGCGCCAGGAAGATCAGGAGGATCAGCAGCCAGGGCAGTGCGGCCCGCAGAACCCAGGTGATATTGTGGCCGGTAATCCCCGCCGTAACGAACAGGTTGAGTCCGACGGGGGGCGTAATCATGCCGATTTCCATGTTGACGACCATGATAATCCCGAGGTGGATCGGATCGATACCAAGCTGCAGGGCGATGGGGAACAGAATCGGCGCCATGATCAGCAGGATGGCAGACGGTTCCATGAAGTTGCCGGCAACCAGCAGCAGAATATTGACCACGATCAGGAACCCCCAGGCGGGCAGCCCCCAGCCGACAATGATCTCGGCCAGATGGTGGGGGATCCGTTCCGTGGTCAGCACGTGGGCGAAGAGCATGGCGTTGCCGATGATGAACAGCAGCATGATCGAGACCTTAGAGGCGTCATTCAGGACTTTGCGGGTGTCCTCGTGGACGACCGATTTGGGTATGGCCGTCAAAATCAGGTAGAGGTTGCGTGAGGCGATTTTGCCCAGGGAGTCATCGGCTGATTCCTTCCAGGGTATCCCTTTGAGCGGACCCATGTCGCGGTAAACGAAAATCGCAATAAAGTAGGCGTAGATAGCGCTTACTGCAGCGGCTTCCGTAGGGCTGGCGATGCCGCCGTAAATCGATCCCAGGACGATGACGATGAGCATCAGCCCCCATCCGGCACTCATGCTGGAGCGGACCAGATTGCCAAATCCGACCCAGGGCTGTGAAGGCAGCCCCTTAATCCTGGCGACGATATAGATGACGATCATCAGCATCACGCCCATCATGATACCCGGCAGGAACCCGGCCATAAACAGTCTGGCGGCAGATTCCTCCGTCGCGGCCGCATAGACCAGCATGACGATGGACGGCGGAATCAGGATCCCCAGGGTCCCGGCGTTGGTGATAACCCCGGCGGCGAGTTCCTCAGGGTAGCCGGCCTTGACCATCCCGGCAATGACGATGGAGCCGATGGCCGCCACCGTCGCCGGTGAAGACCCGGAAACCGCTGCAAAAATCATGCAGGCCAGGACCGAAGCCATGGCCAGACCGCCGCGGATCCAGCCGACACAGTCGATGGCGAAATTGATGATCCTGGTCGCCACGCCGCCGGTTGAGAGAAAGGTCGATGACAGGATGAAGAACGGAATGGCCAGCAGGGTATAGTGTCCGGATTCGGCGGCAAACAGTTTCAGGGCGATGGATGCCAGGGAATCATTCGAAAAAATCAGGATTGTGGTAATGCTGGACAGGCCCAGGGCAAAAGCGATGGGCATGCCGGTCAGCAGGCACAGCAGCAGAATCAGAAAGAGAGCGGCAGTGGTCATGATGGTTCTCCTTCCTCAGGCTGGTTTTGGGCAAGGTACATACTCTCTTTGGCCTCGTCGGCCAGCTTGAAACCCTCGGCTTTGCCGGAAATGATGGCAGCCAGCAGGATAATCAGGCGAATGGCGATCATGATCATGCCAATAAGCAGGACGCTGTGAGCAATCCACTTGGGTATCGGCATGTCTTCCATTTCGATGCCGATTTTATACATCTTGCTCAGATAGACCCACGCCCCCTTGCTGAACAGCCCGCAGTAAACCAGGCAGGCCAGGACCGCGATGCCGCTGATGATGCGGCGGGCCTTGGACGGCATGACCTTGATCAGCGCGTCAACGCCGATGTGAGAACCAACTTTAATACCGTATGATGCCCCGAACAGGACCATCCAGGCCGACAGATGGAGGGTGAGTTCCTGGGCCCACAATAAACCCACACCAAAACCGAAGCGCAGGACCACCTCGACAAACACCAGGAGCGTCATAGCCGCAAGCAGAACCGAAATTAATCCTACTTCAATGCTGTTGATTAGCCGGAAGAACATAAGCAGACCTCATAAAATGAAATTGCAGGTAACCCGGGCGGGGTTTCACCGCCCGGGTCTGGTTGTCGGTTTACTGGTTGGAGGCCTCCGCAGCTTCGATGTACTCCTTGCCGATCTCGTCTTCAAACTTGGCCCAGACCGGTTTCATGGCTGCGACCCACTGCTTGCGCTGGTCTTCGGTCAGCTGAATGATTTCGGAGCGCTTGGAGTCGATAATCTTCTGGCGATCTTCGACCGCTTTCTTTTCGGAAACGGAATTGCCGTAGGCGATGGCTTCGTCCAGAGCTTTTTTGACCTCGGCACGGATATCGTCGGGCAGGCCCATCCAGAATTCCGTTGAGGTGACCACCAGGTAATCGAGAACGCCGTGGTTCGACTCGGTGATGTAAGGCTGAACTTCATAAAATTTCTTCGAGTAGATGTTCGACCAGGTGTTTTCCTGACCGTCGATGGCTCTGGTCTGCAGCAGGGTGAAGACCTCGGAGAACGGTTTCTTGAGAGGCATGGCATCAACCGCTTCGAACTGGGCGGCGAGAACGTCAGAAGTCATGATTCTGAATTTCTTGTTCTTGGCATCGGCGGGGACCCGCAGGGGATCGTTGGAAGAGAGCTGCTTCAGTCCGTTGTGCAGGTAGCCGAGACCGATCAGGCCTTTTTTCTTCATGGAGGAGAGCATTTTCTGGCCGTCCTCACTGTTCTGGAACCTTTCGACGGCCGCCATGTCCTTGAACAGGAAGGGAAGATCGAAGATCTGCAGTGAGGTGGTGTATTTTTCAAACTTCGACAACGCCGGAGCGGCCATCTGCACGTCGCCCAGGAGCATCGCCTCAAGAACGTTGTCGTCACCGAACAGCTGCGAATTGGGGAAAACCTCGACGGTTACCTTGCCGGCCAGCCTTTGGTCGACAAGCTCCTTGAACTTGTTGGCCATTTTCCCCTTGGGGGTATTTTCAGCAACGACGTGACTGAACTTGATAACAATCGGGGCCGCTGAGGCCCAGGCGGCTGTGACCAGAAATACGGCGATGATCAGCATGCAGGTCAATTTGGTCTGTTTTCTCTTCATGACTCTCTCCTCTATCGAAATAATGTAAGGCATGTCACCACCATGGTGACGGATGAAGTACTAAGTCCGTGTCGGTCTGGCAATTTAGGGATCTTGTTCGGGGCGGCAGCAGTTGTTGTCGCCGGAAAAGGGTTGCTGACGGGCCCGGGCGGAAATAGCGCTGCCCGGTTGATCCGTTCCCGTGAATGTGCAATCGTTGTGTTCGGCTATTTCGAAGGCATACTGGGTAGCTGTCTGCACCGCTTCCTGAACAATAATTCTGATATCGTCGGGCAGCTGCTCCCACTGGGATCGGGCCATGATCAGGGCGCTGGCGTCAAAATAGGTCTTGGTCTCAGGCTTCGCTGCGGTGGTCTGCGACCTGACTTGCGGCAGCGGGTAGCGGGAACTGAAATCACCGAGACAGTCCGGACGATCGAGGGGCCCGGTCAGCCCCTCGGAATGGGGGAGGCCGGAATGTTGTTCCCGTCCGGTATCCCAGATACCCAAAAGTTCGAGATTCTGCTTGCTCAGGGCGGTATACAGGCAGCAGCCGAGGGCGGCGTCGATTTCCTGATAAAAGTCCTTGCGCTGAAGATTTTGAAACGGCATGGTAAGAAATTTCAGGATCGTGGCGCGTGATTCCAGATCTTTGATTTTTACCAGCGCCATGGCGGCATGGTCTTTCGCCAGAGAGGAAACGAGTTGATCCGCTGACCGGGACGGGTTCGAATCCAGCGAAGCGAGGATTCTTCCCGCAGATCTTTCCTCCAGAAGCTTTTGCAGGTAAATTGCTATCCGGTTCTGGTCTTCAGAGGATTCTGTGATCATGGCCAATCTCAATTCAAGCGGTTGCGAGTAAAGGGGCAGAGGCATAATCAGGCAACAGATCAATAAGAGCAGATAGTGTTTCATGAGTCCCGCGTACATACTTCTGGATAAAGAATAAAACATATTTTTATGAATATAAAGCAATGACTGTGCCTTGTTTTATAAGGGTGTTCTATTTAGCTGGTTTTATTGGTTTGAGGGGTGTTTCAGGGGGCTTGCCCTGGTATTTTCTTGAGGATCGCGGCCATGTTTTCTGGCGACAATTGGCCATATAGTGGCCAATTGTCGCCAGAAGTCTCTTTGTTTTGGCTGTTGGTTAACCGCGTTAGTTTTTTTTGGCTTTTTGATGGTTTTGTTTTTTTAAACAGTGTTAGTCATTTTTTTTCTTTGTGTGGAGAAGGTAATGTGGTGATGAGAAGGTCGTTCCGGGCTCCAGCCAAAATCAATCTGTGCCTGCATGTCCTTGGTCGTCTTGATAGCGGCTACCATGTCCTGGCGATGGCGATGCAGAGGGTGTCGTTGTATGACGATGTTGTCATTGAGATCGGACGGGGCGATGCGTTGCAGGTTTGCTGTGATGGTCTCGATCTGGCCCCGGGGGAGGAGAATATTGCCGCACGGGCGGTTCGTCTGCTCCTGGAGGCTGCCGGCATCAGGCGCGCTGTCTCCGTTTCCATTATCAAGCGGATACCTGTTGCCGCCGGTTTGGGCGGAGGGTCGTCCGATGCGGCTACGGTGCTGACCGGTGTCAATGACATGCTGGGGCTTGGCTTCGATGGCGGAACTCTTCAGGAGTTTGCGGCCCGGCTCGGGTCTGATGTGCCCTTTTTTATCTTCGGGGCGCCGGCCTGGGCGACCGGTACCGGCACCACGCTCGAGAACCTGCCCGGGTTGCCCTCTGTTTCCTATGTTCTGGTCAATCCCGGGGTTGCTGTATCGACAAAGGAGGTTTATCAAAGTTTACGGTTGACAAAAGGGGGTGATCTGGCTAGCATTCCGAGGTTTTCAGCCGGGAGCCCCGAAGAACTGTGTCGGCTGCTGCACAACGATCTTGAGCAGGTGGTTCTGCCGCGCTATCCTGTTGTCGGTGAAGTCAAGGCTCGGCTGCGGGATCTGGGAGCCATGGGCAGTTTGATGTCGGGTAGCGGGGCGACGGTCTTCGGAGTCTTTACTGATCCGGAAGCGGCCGGCCGGGCAGCCAGGGAAATAAGGTCTGGGACTTCCTGGTTCGCAGAGTCGGTTGTTGCGATATAGCTTTCTTTATGCAGTCCGCATGTGGAGAAAAAAAGCTGTTTCGGCTAGGATAATCAGGGCAGTTCTGCTATAAGAAGTCTGATTGATGGGGCGTCGCCAAGCGGTAAGGCACCGGATTTTGATTCCGGCATTCCCAGGTTCGAATCCTGGCGCCCCAGCCACTTAATATACTAAGTATAGTCTCGGTATAGTCTGAATTGAAGTAAGTTGGTTAGTCTGCGGCTGCTTGTGCGGGGACTGGCCTTTTTATGTTTTTAAGAAACTGCAACCAGCGGGTATGGATCTGTGAGTATGATAAAATTATTTGCCGGTAACTCGAACGAGCCGTTAGCGCAGGATATCTGTCGGCACCTTTCTGTCGAACTTGGCAGCGCCAAGGTCAGAACCTTCTCCGACGGTGAAGTCATGGTTGAACTCGGAGAAAATGTCCGAGGGCGTGATGTCTATGTCATCCAGTCGACCTGTTCGCCTGCGAATACCAACCTGATGGAACTGCTGGTGATGGTCGATGCCCTGAAACGGGCATCCGCAGCTCGTATCAATGCCGTCGTGCCTTACTTCGGCTATGCCCGGCAGGACCGCAAGGTCGCACCGCGCGCTCCGATCACCGCCAAGCTGGTCGCAGATCTCATGTCGGTTGCAGGGATTGACCGTTTACTGACCATGGATCTGCATGCCGGTCAGATCCAGGGTTTTTTCAACGTGCCGGTCGATCATCTCTACGCGGCCCCGGTCATGCTTGATGAAATCAGAAAGCAGAACCTCGGGCAGATGGTGGTGGTCTCACCCGATGCCGGGGGAACCGAGCGCGCCCGGGCTTTCGCCAAGAGGCTCGATGCGGGACTGGCCATTATTGACAAGCGCCGCAGTGGCCCCAACGTTTCCGAAGTTATGCATATCATCGGCGATGTCAAAGATAAGCCGTGTGTGATCATTGACGATATGATCGATACGGCCGGAACCCTGTGTACGGCGGCAAAAGCCCTGCAGGAACACGGAGCTACCGACGTTTATGCCTGCGCGACCCACGGTGTTCTCTCGGGGCCCGCGCTCGATAGAATTTCTCAGAGCGCCTTAAAGAAGGTGTATATAACAGATACCATTCCGACAGCGGACAAACTGGAGAAATGCGATCGGCTGGAGACCCTGTCGGTCAGCCACCTGCTCGCCGAGGCGATTCGCCGGATTCATAATGCCGAATCGGTCAGCTCCCTGTTCGTCTAGACGGAAAAACAGCCATACGGTAACGACCCATTGAATGGAGGAAAAATAGATGGCACAAGCAGAACTCAATGTTGAATTGCGAGAAGGTACCGGTAAAGGTGTTGCACGCAAACTGCGCGCGGCAGGAAAAATCCCGGCAGTCGTGTACGGCAAGCAGATCGAGCCGACGACTATCACTGTTGACCCCAAAGAGCTCGAGAAGGCGATTTCCGGCGAAGCGGGCTGGAACACCCTGATGACTCTGAAAGGTGTTAAAGAGCTTGAAGGCAAGCAGGTCGTGCTCAAAGACGCAGATCTTCATCCCCTGCGCAGAGAAATGGTCTGTGCCGATTTTCATGCCATCAACCTTCAGGAAAAAGCATCCTTCATGGTGCCGGTCAATACCGTAGGGACCTCCGCCGGTCAGAAAATGGGCGGTTCTTTGCAGTTGATCCGTCACGAACTCGAAGTCATGTGTCTGCCGACAGAGGTTCCGCAGAGCATCGATATCGACGTCACCGCCCTTGAAATCGGCGACACTGTTCACGTTGAAGAAGTGCAGGTTCCCGAGAACGTCGACCTGGTCTTTGACGTCAACTTTACCGTAGTGACCGTGGTCGGTCATAAGGCCGAAGTGGAAGAGGCCGAAGAGTCTGAAGAAGAAGTCGAAGAATAAGGCGACGGGATTTCCGAGGTTGCAGTGAAACTTCTGGTCGGGCTGGGTAATCCCGGTAAAAAATATGAACAGACCCGGCACAATGTCGGATTCATGGTGGCGGATAAGGTTGCTCGCCAGAATCAGATTGCCATAAAGAAAAACGGTTATCAGGGGATCTACGGGGTCGGCAGGGTTGCCTCAACCGAAACGACGATCCTGTTGCCCCAGACGTTCATGAATAACAGTGGCGCCAGTGTCAATGCCGCTTTCCGATCCCTCGGCATTTCACCGGGGGATTTGATTGTCATCTATGACGATCTGGACCTTCCTTTCGGGCGGTTGCGGATTAAAAAAGAAGGCGGGCATGGCGGCCATAACGGCATTAGAGATATCATCGCAGTTCTTGGAATCAGGGACTTCGTTCGGGTCAGAGTAGGTATCGGCCGCCCTGAATTCGGAGACATAACCGGACATGTTTTAAGTTCTTTCAGCAGTAATGAACAAAAATTGTTACCGCAACTGCTTGATGCGGCGGCACAAGCGACGGAAAAAATTCTGGCGGACGGCGTATTCGAAGCCATGAATACGTTTAATAATTTTAACCTGGTCGAATAACTTACAACACAAACAGAGAGAGGCAGGGAACAGATGCAACTGCAAATGTGGGCCCCTATTTTCGGGGTGGTCGGATTTGTGATCGCGCTGGTACTTTACAACATTGTAAAAGCGCAGCCGGTTGGGGATGAAAGAATGCGGGAAATTTCTGACGATATCCATGGGGGAGCTATGGCTTTCCTGGGGCGTGAGTATCGTGTTCTTGCAATTTTTATCGTCGTCGTTTTCGTTCTGATTGCCATTGCCATGAGTTGGCAGACAGCGGTCGCTTTTGTGGGCGGCGCCATCTGCTCCATGACCTGCGGTTTTATCGGCATGAAAGCCGCAACCCGTGCCAATGTCCGGACGTCTGAGGCTGCCCGTGCCCACGGCCAGGCCAAGGCGCTCGAAGTGTCTTTCAACGGTGGTGCGGTCATGGGCCTTGCTGTCGCTTCTCTGGGTCTGGTCGGCGTTGGCGTCGCCTTCGTCTTTTTCGGGGGGGATCCGGAAACCGCCAAATACATCAATGGTTTTGCCATGGGAGCTTCCTCCATCGCCCTGTTTGCCAGGGTTGGTGGCGGGATCTATACCAAGGCTGCGGACGTCGGTGCCGACCTGGTCGGTAAGGTTGAGGCCGGTATCCCTGAAGATGATCCGCGCAACCCAGGCGTTATTGCCGACAACGTTGGTGACTGTGTTGGCGATACCGCCGGTATGGGTGCCGACATTTTTGAATCCTATGTCGGTTCGATTATCGCAACCATGGCCATTGCCGCGGCTGCCGGTCCCCAACTGCTCGCCAAGCTGGGCGTCGGGGCGACGGTTCAGTCGAGCGCCATGTTGCTACCCCTGGCCCTGGCCATGGTCGGGCTGATCTTTTCCCTGCTCGGGATTGCGTCGATGAAGCTCCTTAAGGGAATGGATCCGGCGAAAGCTCTTCATTACACGACTTTTGTTGCCGCGGCCGGCTTCCTGGTCGCCGCCTTCATTTACATTCAGGTCGCCGGGCTCGCCACCGGAATCTTCTGGGCTATTCTGGCCGGGACCCTGGCCGGGATCGCCATTGGCCAGATTACTGAATATTACACGGCTCATTCACCCGTGGCCCGAATCGCCGAGGCAAGCAAAACAGGTCCTGCGACCAATATCATTCATGGCCTCGCCGTCGGCCTTGAGTCGACTGCCCTGCCGATCGTCATTATCGCTGTCGGTATCTTTGTCGCCAACTACTTTGCCGGTCTTTACGGTATCGGAATTGCTGCCGTCGGCATGCTGGCGACCGTCGGTGTCACCATGACCGTCGATGCCTATGGCCCGATTGCCGACAATGCCGGGGGTATTTCCGAGATGGCCGGCCTGGGGCCGGATGTTCGTAAAATTACCGACGGTCTCGATGCTATCGGCAACACCACCGCCGCTATCGGTAAGGGGTTCGCTATCGGTTCCGCAGCCTTGACTGCCCTGGCTCTGTTTTCCGCCTATGCGACCACCGTCAACCTTGAGTCGATCAACCTTATCGACCCGATGGTTGTTATCGGTCTGCTGATTGGCGGGGCTCTGCCGTTCTTCATCGGCGCTCTGACCATGACCAGTGTCGGTCGGGCCGCGGGAGCCATGGTCGATGAGATCCGTCGCCAGTTCCGTGAGACTCCCGGTCTGCTGGACGGCAAGGAAGGTGTCAAGCCTGATTCCCAGAGATGTGTCGATATTTCCGCTCGGGCCGCACTGAAAGAGATGGTTCTTCCCGGCGTGGTTGCTGTTGTGGCTCCGGTTCTGATCGGTTTCATCCTGGGCAAGGAAGCTCTTGGTGGCATGCTGGCTGGCGCGACCCTGGCAGGTGTTCTGCTCGCCCTGATGATGTCTAACGGCGGTGGTGCCTGGGATAACGCCAAGAAGTATATCGAAAGCGGTCAGCTCGAAGGCGAAAGCAAAGGGGGCGAAGCTCATGCCGCAGCCGTTATCGGCGATACCGTCGGCGACCCCTTCAAGGATACCTCGGGACCGGCGATGAATATCCTGATCAAGCTGATGAGTGTCGTTTCTCTGGTTATCGCGCCGCTGCTGGTCTGATCGATAACGCGTTCATAACATTGTTGGTGATAGCCGGGGCTGTTTGCTCCGGCTATCGGTTTTTTAGAGGAAAAGCGTATGGGTTTTAAGTGTGGAATCGTCGGGCTGCCGAACGTCGGCAAATCGACCATCTTCAATGCCATCACCTCGGCCGGTGCTGAGTCGGCCAATTATCCGTTCTGTACCATCGAGCCGAATGTCGGGGTGGTGGCCGTCCCGGACAAGCGTCTCGATCAGCTTGCCGCGATCGTCCACCCCCAGAACATTCTGCCCACCACTATGGAATTCGTCGATATCGCCGGCCTGGTCAGGGGCGCCAGCAAAGGGGAAGGGCTTGGAAACCAGTTTCTGGGGCATATTCGCCAGGTTGATGCCATCGCCCATATTGTCCGTTGCTTCGATGATGATAATGTCATCCATGTTGATGGTTCCGTCGATCCCGTACGTGATATCGAGGTTATTCAGACCGAGCTGAATCTCGCCGATCTGGAAACCATCGACAAGCGCATTGTCCGGGGCAAAAAACTGGCGAAAAGCGGTGATAAGAAACTTCAGGCCGAAATCCTGGCCCTTGAAAAACTCGCCGGGGCTTTGAACAATGGCGCACCGGCGCGTTCCGTCGATCTCGATAGCGAGGAGCGGAAGCTGGTTGCGGAACTTCACCTGATCACCATGAAACCTGTTCTCTACGTGGCCAATGTCTCCGAAGACGATTTGGATGGCAGCCATCCTTTCGTAGACAAGGTAAGAGCCCATGCCGCATCGGAAAGCGCGGAAATGGTGATCATCTGCGGGAAAATCGAAGCAGAAATCGCGGAACTCGACGCTGACGAAAAGGCGGAATTTCTCAAGGAACTCGGTCTCGAGGAGTCCGGTCTTGACCGGATGATCCACGCCGGTTACCGTTTGCTGGGGCTGATCACCTACTTTACCGCAGGTGTCAAGGAAGTTCGTGCCTGGACGATTCCTGACGGCGCTCTGGCTCCTCAAGCGGCGGGGGTTATTCATACCGACTTTGAAAAAGGTTTTATTCGGGCGGAAGTGACCGCTTTTGATGATTATGTCAAATCAGGCGGCGAAAGCGGGGCCAAGGAAAAGGGTCTGTTGCGTCTCGAAGGCAAGGAGTACCGGGTTGTCGACGGTGATGTCATGCATTTCAGGTTCAATGTTTGATCCCCTCCTGCCGTTTGCGGAACCTGGTCCTGAATATGCTTGAAAAATAAAGAATCTTATGCTAGAAGCTGTACTTTCGTCTGAAACCAAGGGGGTTTCAGACGCGTCCTTGCTCCGATGTGTTCGGGGCTGCTAACCCATGAGGAGAATCACAGATGAGAAACTATGAATCACTCTACATTATTCACCCGGAGATTGTCGGCGATGAGCTGACCGCCCTGGTGGAAAAATTCCAGTCGGTCCTGACCGATCAGTCGGCCGAGATCTACAAGCTGGACAACTGGGGCGTGCGCAAGCTCGCATATCCCATCAAAAAAGTCGAACGTGGCTGCTACATCCAGGTTCTGTTTTCCGCCGAGCCTGAAGTTATTGCGGAATATGAGCGCCGTCTGCGTCTTGACGAGAATATCCTTCGCTTCCTGACCGTCAAGGTCGAAGGGGATTTTCAGGCCGCTGATGCGCAGGAGTCCGGGGCTTCCAGCCAGGAAGATTCCGACGAAAATTACTCTGCCGAAGAAGAATAAACGCATAACATTCAGGAGAAATTATCATGGCTTTTGAAAAATCAGATCGTTCAGCAGGATCAGCCGCCCCTCGTCGTCGCTTTGGTCGCCGTAAAATCTGCCGTTACTGCGCCGACAAGAATCATCGGATCGATTACAAGGACGTTGACAATCTGCGTTATTACCTGACCGAGCGCGGTAAAATCGTGCCGCGGCGCATTTCCGGAACCTGTGCTCTGCATCAGCGCCAGATTGCCGAGGCGATTAAAAACGCTCGGCAGATTGCCCTGCTCCCTTATACGGCATCCCACTCTCTCTGAGTTCGGATGACGACAGCAAAGAGATGGTAGCTCAGACTGCACTTTTCACTGGCGCGGGAATCGGGATCACCCTGGTTTGTCTGCTGGGAGTTAATTGGATGGGCCCTTTGGGGGCTTTTCTGAACTTTCTGACTCCGCTTCCTGCCGCCTATCTGGGCATGCGTTTCGGATTTCGGACGGCGGTCGTTGTTGTTGTCGTGACCTGCCTGCTGCTGCTTGAGTTGGCCACTGCTTACACCCTGATGGCTTACCTCGGCTTGTTCGGACTGGGCTCTTTGCTCCTGCCTTATTTCCTGCACCGGGATTTTCCCTGGGATAAGGCTATCTTGTATACCGCTGGAGGGGCTGCGCTGCTGACGGCCGTCATGATGCTGGTCACTGTGGTGATCAACCAGGTCAGCCTGGTGGCAATCATTAACCAGGTTGTCCAGTCGGAGGTCGATCAGGCCATGCAGGTTTATCAGAATGCCGGACTGCCCGCCGACCAGATGAAAGATATGCAGCAGGCTGTCCAGGGGATGGGCGATTTCGTCAAACGCAGTTTCTACGGCATTTATCTGGCTACGCTGATTGCGATTCAGGCCCTGACCCTGCTGGTTCTTCAGCGTGTCAAAGTGGATGGTCATGCGATCAGCGGCCCTTCCTTCGCCCGCTGGCGTACGCCTCCCCAGCTTATCTGGGCGCTGATAGCCGGTGGCTTTTTGCAGTTGATGCCCGTTGAGGTGGCGGCAACCACCGGATGGAACATTTTGCTGGTGATGTTGCCTTTGTACTTTTTTCAGGGGTTGGCCGTTGTTCACCATTTTCTGCAACGGAAAAACTACCCCAGGTCGGTCAAGTCGATGCTCTATCTGCTTATGCTGGTAGTGAATCCTCTGCCGCTTATTATTACCAGCGTCGGCGTTTTCGATCTGTGGGTCGATTTTCGCCGGCCGCGACAAAAACAGATTTAAAACTCGATCCGCTACGGAGGAGATATATGAATACCAATGTCATTCTAAAAGAGAATATTGAAGGTCTCGGCACCATCGGCGATGTCGTCAGTGTCAAGGCAGGTTATGCCCGTAATTATCTGGTTCCGCAAGGTCTGGCCAGCATTGCCGACGAGCGCAACGTCAAGGAACTCGAGCATCAGAAGCGTCAGCTCGCTCGCAAGCTGGAAAAGCTGACCAAAGACGCTGAAGCCATGAAAGCCCGGATCGAAAAAGTCACCTGCGAATTTTCCCAGCGCGCCAGTGAAGAAGGCAAGCTGTTCGGTTCGGTCACGTCCATGGATGTCGAAGCGAAGCTTAAAGACGCCGGGATCGACATCGATCGCAAAAAGATTCAGCTCAGTGAACCGATCAAGGCCCTCGGCGAGCATGTCGTCGCTATCAAGCTTGATGCCGGCGTTGTCGCTGAAGTCAAGGTTGTCGTTGCCCAGGAAGAAGACTGATTCGAACGTTCGGCTTTCTGTTCATGAAAAGGCGGCAGGATTATCCTGCCGCCTTTTTTTTCTGCCACTCGTCTTCCTCACTCCCTCCGGTTCTTTTGCAAAGAATATTTTTTTCAGAATTTGATGCTTGTAATGATTTCTTTCCAATAGTAATATTTTATTAGGTTGATCTAATTTCATAGGCCCGCCTGATAGTCTACTGCGTTCCGCACAGATCGACTGTCCCATGTCACATCACGAAGGTTTGCTGGAGACATTATGTTGGATTCTGCTTTTGATCTGAACGAGCTGATCACGACGTCAATTTTGGCTGATATCAAGGACGCCAAAATTCTTATCATTGATCAAAATGCCGCCGATATTGCTCTGCTTAAAAAGGTTTTGGATGAGGACCATTACAGGAACGTTTACTCAACCCTGGATCCGGGCAAAGCTCTTTCTCTCTATCAGCGCCATCAGTTCGATCTGATTCTCCTGGATCTCGAAATTTCCGGAGGCTCAGCCATCGAGGTTCTGCACCAGTTGCACGGGGTGATTCTGGACGACTTTGTTCCGGTCATTGTGCTGACCAGTCAGCAGGACCGTGAGCGCAGGAAGAAGGCCCTTGACGCCGGGGCCAAAGATTTTCTGTTCAAACCTGTTGATGGCTGGGAAACTCTGCTCCGGATCAGGAATAATCTTCAGAGCAGGCTGTTTTATACCCGCCAGGTCATGCGTGCCGATCTGCTGGAAGGCGAAATTGTCAAACGCACCCAGGAAATTCGGGAGACTCAGTTTGAAATAGTGCAAAGACTCGGCGCCGCGGGAGAATTGCGGGACAATGAGACGGGGGCCCATGTCAAACGGATGAGTCATATGTGTTCACTGCTGGCTGAAAAACGCGGACTTGGTAAGGATTTTTCCGAACTGATGCTCTACGCCAGCACCATGCACGATGTCGGTAAAATCGGTATTCCTGACAGTATTCTGCTCAAACCGGGAAAATTGACGGCCGAGGAATGGCAGATCATGCAGCAACACCCGATTATCGGCGCGCGGGTCATTGGCAACCATAAATCCAAATTACTGGCTCTGGCCCGGGAAATGGCCTTATTCCACCATGAAAAGTGGGATGGTACGGGCTATCCCCATCGTATCGAAGGAAACCGCATTCCGGTTTCCGCCAGGATCGCCGCCATTTGTGATGTTTTCGACGCCCTGACCTCGGAACGGCCTTATAAAAAGCCCTGGTCGGTTGAGCACGCTTTAAATTTCCTGAGGCGCGAATCCGGACGCCATTTCGAGCCGATCATGGTTGATCTGTTTGAAAAGCATTTGCCAGACATTCTGGCAATAAAAGAGCGGTATGTTGACCATATTGAATTTGAAATGAGGGTTTGAGTCGTTTTCAGAGCCTTTTCTCCGTTGGGAGGGAAGCTGGGAGAGTTCGCTATGCTGACCATGAAGTGCCCGAGTTGTGAGAAGTATATAAAATCGGTTCTGCTTGCCGAGATTTCAAGCATCGTCTGCGAGCATTGTGATGCGGAAGTCCCGGTCAGAAATGTCCTGGTCTCTTCTAATGGGTTTACCTTTGATCGGAACGATCTCCTCAAAAGATTTTTTCGCTACCGGAAGTTGCTTGACGAAGTTATCGATGAGCATGCCCACCTCAGCGAAAATCCGGCCGTCAGGGCCGAAAGCAAGCGGAGCATCGAGCAGTTTCTCGGGATACTTCAGGGGATGATGACCGGCGCCCGGGACCATTATCGCTGTGAATTTGATCTGCCGGTCAGGGTGAACATTATCTATGCCGACAAGGAACTGGAGGGATCTTTCCATAATCTGAGTATGGATGGAGCCTGCCTGATGCTCGATTCGGCGAAGGTCATGCCCAAAGTCAGAGGATCTTTGCGGATCAGGTTCTTCCTGCCGGAGTGTGTACGTGAATTTGTTCTCAGCGGCGAAATCTGCTGGACCGAAAAGCCGAAAGAGAGTCGGGGCCCGCTGGTCGGTCTGCGTTTTGATCCGATCGAAAAACAGGTTCAGGAAGAGTTGTGGAATTATATCTGCAAAGCGGCCAAGGAGGTCCCGGTGTGACGAAGCCAGACACCGGAACCTGTGATGGCGCAGTAAATCAGTAATCGATGCCGGCGGGCTGAATATTGTTACGGTCGTGAGCGTGGCAGGGAGTGACTCCGTAGACCATGCCGCAGCCGTCACACCGGGCTTCCATGGTGAGCATAGTCAGGGTACTGCCACAGCCGTGACATTGAATCTCTGTCGGAACCGGCATAGCCATCCGGCTGAATCCCATCTGCCTCAATTTGTCGACGACCTGTGCGCCGCTGCTGAAGCTTCCTTGACATCCTTCGTGCATCATTCCTCCTGTGTTCAAATATGTTCAAGAGTGTCACCGGAACGGATCCGGTTTCTCAAAGCCAGGAGCTGGTTGTCCAGCTCTTCCAGCCGCTGAAGGTTTTGTCGTTCAGCGGCGCTGGATTCGATAATCCTGTGAATCCCCCCGTTTTTGATAACCAGTCGCCGGTCCCCCATCAGGGCGAGGATCGGATCATGGGTCGCCATGAGGATGATCTTTTCTTCCCGGATCAGCAGATCAAGAGCCTTTTTCCGGTCGATACCGGCGTTTTCGATCTCATCGATCAGGGCGATCGGCGATTTGCTCAAAAATGCCATATCGGCAATCATCAGGGCGCGTGACTGCCCGCCACTTAATGAGGTGACCGGGGTGTCCGGGGTGAACTGTTCGCCAGCCAGCTCATTGGCCTGCTCCAGGATTTTTCGAACTTTGCTTTCGGGATCCGGCACCAGGCGGCTCTCGGCATGCATATGAATGAATTCTGAGGCGCTCAGATCCATAACGAAATTCATGTTTTGAGACAGTTGGGCGACAAGTTTGTGTTCGGTGGAAAATCGCCACTTGCTGTCCGGGACTTCACCGTTGATCAGAATGCGGCGACCTGTTGGGGTGTCCCCCTGGGCCACCCATTCGATATCGGCCAGCAGGCGGCTCTTGCCTGAACCGGTCGGGCCGACAATACAGACGACCTCGCCGGGCATGAGCGTCAGTTCAAACCGTTCCTTTTCGCCTGATTTGTTGTGGCCTCCGATGATGGTAAGGGAGGACACCTTGTCGAGGGGATCCTGCAGGGCAAGCATGCCCTGCAGGAATTCCTCAAGACTCTGGCGAAGCTGGGTGTGACTGACTCCGAGGTCTTCCAGGTGGTCGGGGTCGAGGGCATCCAGGTAATTGAGGAGGCTCTCCGGACCGGGTTTGACGGCAAGACCGAAGGAGGTCAGAAAATCTTCAATATAGGGGTGCTCGACCAGAATTTCGGCCAGTGGTCGATGATAAATAGCGGTCTGTTTCATCTTGTGTGTCCCTCTGGTCAGATATCCATCTTGCGGACATTTCCGGTCTGATGCTCTTCCCCGATGCGGGTTTCGCCGAGACAGTAGGAGCAGAGTGCCGCGGGCATGGAAAAGCGTAAGGTTTTTCCTTTCAGTGTCGCGATATCCGAGGCGTCCTCGAAAAGGCCGGTAAGTTCAAAGGCGCCCTGCCCGGTGATGCCGTTGACGTGCATGATTACGGCCCCCGGGTTGACCTGCTTAACGCGTGAAGCAAAAACCTCGCGCTCGGCCTGGGATACAATGTCCCCCTTGGTAATCACCACGATATCTGCGGATTTCAGCATCGGTCCGATTTTGCGCGGGGTGTTGATGCCGCTCAGGTTGTCGATCACGCAGACCGCGGTAATCTCGTTGATGTGGGGCGAACAACGATTACAGAGGCCGGCGCTTTCGCTGATCAGGTATTCGCAGCCATTTTCATGCCCCCAGGTGACGCAGGCTTCGATATTGCTGACGAAATAATGGTCGGGGCAGAGGGCGCCCGACAGTCCTTTTCTGACCAGCACCCCTTTTTGCATGTAGCGCTGGTCGTCTTCGGTCAGCAGACAGTCAAACTTGACCACGCCGATGGTTCGCTTACGGGCCTGCAATGCTTCGATGACCCTGAGAATGACGGATGTCTTGCCGGACGAAGGCGGTCCGGACACGGTGAGAAAGCGCATGGTTTTCCCCCTTTACGCGGCGTTCATCGAGTTTTCGAAGATGGCGTTGGTGTGACGAATCAGTTCACCGACGTCATGATTGTAAATGTGGTCCCAGCCGATCCATTTCCATGGACGAGGGCCGGGGAGCTGGTTGTCAACCCCGGGGTGCAGCGAGGGGAAGAGCCCCTTCTGAGCGAGAATCTCACCAACCGCCTGTCCGGATAAAAACGCGGCGATCGGCCTGACCCGTTCCAGGCTGGTCCGCTTGGTCAGCATGAAGATCGGGCTGACGATGGCGCCGTCCTCCGGCCAGATGATCTCCAGGCTGCTCACCATCCCGGCCATTTTGGTGAAGAAGTAGGGCATGATGGTGACGTAGGGTTTCTCCTCGGCGACGCGCTTGGCGTTTTTCACCATCTGGGAGGGGTGCATCGATTTCAGCATGCAGCGGCCGAGAGCTCTGATGCCCCCTTCGCCATGTTCTTGGTACAGGGCCAGCAGAATTGCGTTGAACAGATCGAAATCGCCGACCGGAAGAGCAACCTTCTGCTCGAACTCGGGCTTCAGGATATCGCTCCAGGTTCTCGGAACGGGCAGTTCGCCCCGGACATCATGATTGACCATGAAGACCGCGGGGACCGCCGCGATGATGGAATAATCGCCCTTGGGGTCTTTCAGTTCGATACCGTCGAAATCGCGGTTGACCTCCCGGGGAGTGATGTCGGTAAACACGCCCTGGTCCTTGAAATGGCCGATGGTTTTTTGATCAAAAAAGGTTTCAAACCCGGCCGAGACAAAAATATCGGGCAACTGCTCGGGATCGGTGATCCCCCTGATATTCTCCTCGATCCAGTCGGCTCCGACCGAGGCGGCTTCCAGCTTGTAGCTGACCTGATTTCCGGTGTTCCGGGAATAGGTTTCGATAAAACTGTCAAACCCTTCCAGCAGGGGGAGACGAACCGGGCAGGGGAGCAGGCCGGTGACGGTGACCTGGCTGCCCTCCCTGGTGGTTCTTTTCATGGTGACGTCGGCGAGATTGCGTTGTTCGTCAACCTTCTGCTGAAGCAGGCCCATAAAATTGTTCAGGTCGTAGTTTTTGGTCTGCGCCGCGCGTTCCAGTTTCAGAAAGGCCGCCACGGCATTGCGCTGCCGCTCGTCACGAAAATTGTCAAAACCGTTGGCGATAAAGACATCGAGGGTCTCCGGCCAGAGTTCCAGCACTTCTTTCACGGTCATATCTTTATGCAGGGTTACAGTCGTCATTGGTCAATTCTCCTTGCTTTGTTGCGCTGACTATAGAGCAACGGGGGCCAAATAAAATTGATCCAGGTCAAGATTGCCAAAAAAGCTGACCGGAAAGGTTCGGACTGCCGTGGGCTCTATCGCGATTTCCGCAGGTGATGTTCCTTTTGCCCCGGGCGCCGCTTCGTTTCTTGAGTCTAGGATAAATCGACCGGTGGGTAAACGGCGGCGTCTGAAAATATAACTAAAAATGTAAAAATTGATCTGCGTCAATTTATTTGGCCTCGGTATGTGCGAAGGTCACCTTGCGATAACGAAATCAATCAAACCTCGATCATAAAGGAGAGCGCCCATGAGCATGTTTTGTTTTCAGTGTCAGGAAGCCGCCAAAGGAACCGGTTGCCAGGTCGCCGGAGTCTGCGGCAAGCAGGCGGATACGGCGGGGCTGCAGGACCTTCTGGTTTACAACCTCAAAGGTCTGGCGGTGGTTGCGGAAGAGGCTCAAAAGCAGGGAGAACTTGATCCGGACACCGGTCTGTTTATCTGTCAGGCCCTCTTTGCGACGGTGACCAATACCAATTTCGACAATCGTCGCTTTATTCCCCTGATTAAAACGGCGATAGCCAAACGCGAGGCTCTGAAGCTGGCGATCGGTTTCAGCAGCGACCTTGACTGTGTCTGCTGGAACGGAACCGAGGCGGACTATGCCGCGAAGGCTGCCCAGGTCGGTGTCCTGTCTCAGGCCAATGAAGATGTCCGGTCCCTGCGGGAACTGCTCATCTACGGCCTGAAGGGGATGGCTGCTTACACCGATCACGCTGCGGTGCTCGGCTTTCAGAAGCAGGAGATCTACGATTACATGATTTCGGCTCTGGCCTCGACAACCCGTGATTTAAGCGTCGATGAGATGGTCGGTCAGGTTCTCAAATGTGGTGAGGTGGCCGTGACGGCTATGGCGCTGCTTGATGAAGCGAACACCACCACCTACGGGAACCCGGAGATTTCCACCGTCAGCCTGGGAGTACGCAACAATCCCGGTATCCTGATTTCCGGCCATGACCTGAAGGATATGGAGGAACTGCTCAGGCAGACAGAAGGGACCGGTGTCGATGTCTATACTCACAGTGAGATGCTGCCGGCCAACTATTATCCTGCGTTCAAAAAATACGACCATTTTGTTGGCAACTACGGGAACGCCTGGTGGCAGCAGGATAAAGAGTTCGCCTCTTTCAACGGACCGATCCTGATGACCACCAACTGTATCACTCCGGTCAAAGATGCTTACCGTGATCGTCTCTACACGACCGGCATGGCCGGCTGGCCGGGCGTCAAGCATATCGCCGATCGTCCGGATGGTGGCAGCAAGGATTTCTCGGACATGATTGAACAGGCCAAGACATGTGCTCCGCCGGAGGAGCTGGAGACCGGCGAAATTGTCGGCGGCTTCGCCCACGCCCAGGTTATGGCGCTGGCCGACAAGGTTGTTGATGCGGTCAAGTCCGGTGCTATCAAACGCTTTGTCGTCATGGCCGGCTGTGACGGGCGCCATAAGGAGCGCAGCTATTTCACCGACGTTGCCGAAGCCTTGCCGCAGGACAGCGTGATCCTCACCGCTGGCTGCGCCAAGTACCGCTACAACAAATTGGCCCTGGGGGATATCGGCGGCATCCCGAGAGTGCTGGACGCCGGACAATGCAACGACTCCTATTCTCTGGCTTATATCGCCCTTAAGCTCAAGGAGGTTTTCGGTGCGGCCGATATCAATGAGCTGCCCATCTCCTACGATATTGCCTGGTATGAGCAGAAGGCGGTCGTGGTTCTGCTGGCGCTGCTGCACCTTGGCGTCAAGCACATCCGCCTGGGGCCGACTCTGCCGGCCTTCCTGTCACCCAACGTCGCCAAAGTGCTGGTCGAGAATTTCGACATCAAGCCGATCGGTGAGGTGGACGCGGATGTCGCCGCCATCATGGCGGGTCATTGACAACCGCAGTCACATAACATGGCGCATAGGAAAAGCGGAGAGTGTTCATCCTCTCCGCTTTTTTGCTAGAATGAAATATCTGCCAATTCTTGCTGACAGGTGAATCGCGCAATGGAATGGACCCCGGATCAGTACCCTCGCATTAAAAAACTGAACCCTGGCTATGAGCGGGCTATCCGACAGGCGCCTCTGCTGAATATCGATACCCTGCTGATTCCGTCCCCCTATGTTCAGGATGCCACTCTCGACATCGATTACGACCACAGCTTCGTCTGGGAGGAGCGGGGAGAGCTGCTTGGCTATCTGCTGGTCTACGCCACGCCCGACCTGAGGAAGTTTCATATTTACAAGCTGGTGACCAACCCCTTCGGTCGGGGCAAGGGGATCGGGTCCGCTTTTCTGAGCTGCCTTGCCCATACCGTCCCTCCGGACGCTCATATCTATCTTTATGTCTGGGAAAAACTGCTCAGTTCCATCGATTTCTTCAAGGCCAGGGGGTTTTCCGTCAATGACCTGATCGTGTTCAGAAGGATGCGCTTTCACGAAATGTCGGTGAACGCAAAGCTTCTCAGGGACAAGCTTGATTCCGTAACCCATCCCGAAGTGTCCATTGTCGAGGAACTGTCCAAAGTCCGTCACGATGTCAAAAAGTCTCTCAAAGTGCTTTTTGATATGACGGCCATGCTGTCGGTCGACAACTTCAACCAGGTTTCCGAGAACATCACCCGCGAAACCACCTCGATGCTCAATACCCTGAACCGGTACGAAGATAAGATCCATCTGTCCCATAAGGTGTCCTTCAAGGAACTGATTATCGAACGGGTGATCCCGTTTATTGAAGCCGTGGATAGTGATTGCGAGGTTCACCTGATTCAGAAATCGAGAATCGATCCGGTCAACTGCAGTTACATCGGTTGCAGCCGGGCGCTGATCAACATCGTCTCGAACGCCCTGGAAGCCATCAAGGCGGCCGGCCGGCGCGGGCGGATCGAGTTTTTGCTCGATCAGCAGGACGATGACGTGATCCTGAGCATCACCGATAACGGGGTCGGGATTTCGGCCGAGCGGCTGCAGAAGGGAGCCGACCAGCTGCCGCTGTTCGTCGGTAAATCGACCCGCTCCGGTGAAGGTGTCGGCACGCACCAGGTGTATGAAGCATTCGGTACGGACCATGTGCGCGTCACCAGCGTGGAAGGGGAATCAACCACCTGGACCATCGACCTGAAAAAAAGCACCACCCGCAATACGGCGATGCTTGACGAATTGAGCACCCGCTACGTCCGCATGATCAAATCGACCCAGAAGTCCAGGCTCACCCCGGAGACCAGCAGCAAGGATATCACCATTTTCATCTGGCAGTTGCGGCAGATGGAGCAGTTCAGTTATGACCTCTTGTATCATTTCAGTCGCTACAACAATATTCGTGACGTGTTCCACAGTATCATGATGTATCGTTTCGGCGGCCAGTCCTTCGATTTTCTCAAGGAAGAATTAGGAAAGTGCCGGATCGACAACAGCTCGATCCGTTCCTGGCTGCTGGGGATCACCCGGCGTATCAACAAGTTCGAAACCTGCATTCTGCGCAATGTGCCGTTCGAGGATTTCAAGGACATCCTGTTTCAGAGTTACGGCCAGGTGACCGACCGGACCGTCATCTTCACTCTTGATCCTGAAACCGGACACTTTTTCGCCACCGACCGCAAACTTGCCGAACACGCCGATTTTGTCCCGTTTTTAAAACGGAACAGGGACGAACTGCTGCGCGGGGAACTGGTCGGTGATGTCCGTAACGTCAACAGTCCCATTTATCTTGGCGTCTGGTCGGTCGAATCCCTGGACGATCTCTACGCCAAGCTCGGGCTGATTCAGCAGGGCGCCCGGCAGCTGCTGGCCATGGGGGTCAAAAAAGAGAAGCGTATTGCCTTTTACAACACGACCTACAATACCTGTGAGAGTGAAATCGACACCCTGAAAACCGTGACTCTGGGAGAAATGGCGACCCTCGAGGAGGCGGGCTTCGAGCAATTCATCCGTCCCGCCGACAGCGGTATGAGCGGACTCCTCGCTTTCGATTGAGGTGCGTCCGGGCAGGCTGGAGGTTTTTTTTAGGGGGCAGAAGGACGGCGTATGAAGGAGTTTGATCCCATAGCATATCGACAAATGGTCCGTTCCTATCAGCAAAGGGATGATCCGACCGGCTGGTTTGACAGTATCTATACCGACGCCGAAGGAGATTACCGCAAGGTGTTCTGGGCCGATCTCGAGCCCAATCCCTATCTTCTGGAATGGCTGGCGGACTGTCCGTTTGAGCACGCCGGTCGCACGGCGGTCGTGGTTGGCTGCGGGGTCGGGGATGATGCCGAAGCTCTAAGTGACGCGGGCTACCGGGTCACCGCCTTTGATATCTCGCCGGAGGCCATCCGTCTTTGCCGAAACAGGTACCGGAAGAGTTCGGTCGATTATCTGGTTGCCGATCTGTTCAATGTCCCAGAGGCCTGGGAGGGGAGTTTTGACCTGGTATTTGAGTGCAATACCATCCAGGTCCTGCCGGGGACTTACCGCCTGCGGGCCCGAGATGCCATGGTCTCCCTGCTGGCTCCGGGGGGCTTCCTCCTGGTGTCCTGCCGCAGTCGTCTTAAAGGCGAGCAGAAGAATGATATTCCCCTTCCCCTGGACAAGGATGAAATCGACGGCTTTATCCGCTGCGGTCTTGAAGAGACCTTCTTCGAGGCCTACGACGACACCCAGGATCCGCCGGTTCCGCACTTTTTTGCCGCTTACCGGAAATAATCAGCCTGTCTGTCTGAACGTGCCTGGCGGTCCCTGCGCTGGGGGAAACTCTCGTTGATGTTTTCCTTCCCAGCTGTCAGAATAGGCCGGGCTAATGAGCTATCGGGATCGTCATTTTTTTAAGAGAGGGATCATCTTATGCCATATGGAAAAGAAGAAGGGATTCTTTATTTCGGTATTCCGTCAGGGAGCCTTAACGAGCAGGTTCTACGGCTACTGGAGAAATCCGGACGACCTTTGAAAAAGGGGCGCCAGTACGAGTTGACCGGGCCGTATGATCAGGATGTCGTATTCAGGGTGCTGGATCGCAAGGAGATGGCCCAGAAGGTGCGTGACGGCATCGTCGACTGCGGGATCACCGGCAAGGACTATGTCTTTGAGGCCGGGCTTGAGCAGGACGTTGAGGTTCTGGGCGATTTTATTTTCTCCAAGTACACCAATCAGCCTTCCCGCCTGGTCCTGGCCACCCGCCCGGAAACCGGGATCGTCACCCCGGAAGATTGCCGGGGAAAAATCATCGCGACGGAACTCCCCAATCTGACCCGGAGGCGCATGGCCGAGCTCTACGGGGTCGAGGATCTCCAGATTCTGAAAAGCGAAGGAAAAACCGAAGCCAAGGTCATGATGGGCGAGTCGGACGCTTTTACCGATATCACCGAAACAGGCGCCACTCTCAAAGCCAATGGCAACATCATTGTCGGTGAACTGTTTACCTCAAACCCGCAGCTTATCGCCAACCGGCAGGCGTTGCAAGATTCCGCCAAGCTGGAAAAGATGGACGATATCAGGATCTGTATCGACGCCGTTCTTCAGGCCGAGCGGGAACCGGTTTTCATGGTGTTCATGGATGTTCCCACCCGGGTGCTCAAGGACGTGGAGAAAATGCTGCCGTCGGTCGTTTCGCCGACGGTCAGTCCGGTTGTCGATGAGTCCTGGGTCAGTGTCAGTGTTGTCATCAGGGAGTCAGAGTTGAATATTCTGGCTCCGCAGCTGTTGCGCCTCGGGGTTGACGGGATCGTTCCGATTCCGGCGCCGAAGGTGTTCACCCAGGAAATGATCACGGCCCGCCACTTCTGATGGCATGGGTCGCATACGGATTGAAAATCCTAGCAATGGAGATGAATCATGGATAAAAAGGTTTTGGAAGAGGGGATTGAACTGCTCATCGATTTTGAAAAGCGCGGAGGACTGGTGCCTGCCGTGGTTCAGGATGTCAGGGATGGTCGCGTCCTGATGCTGGCTTATGTCAATGAGCAGGCCCTGCAGACCACCCTCGAAAAAGGGATGGCAACCTTCTGGTCGACCTCCCGCAACGAACTCTGGACCAAGGGGGAAACCTCCGGGGATTTTCTGAAAATCATCGAGATTCTGACTGACTGCGACCAGGACGCCCTGGTTTACCGGGTCGAGCCCCAGGGGGGAGGAGCCTGCCATACCAAGGATCCTGCGACGGGAAAAACCCGGGCCACCTGCTTCTATCGCCAGGTGGACCTGGAGACCGGCAGCTTGAAGCCGGCCTGAACGGAATATTTCAAAGCCAATAAAAAAGCCATCTTCCCAGGAACGGAAGATGGCTTTTTTTATTGGCTAGCTTTTCAGTGGTCAGGCGATGGTCATCATCAGGAAGCCGACCGACCCTGCGATGAGCCCGTAAATCACCATGGGGATCGCAGTTCTTTTCAGGATATAGCCTTCCGAGCTGGCCAGCCCCAGAACCGAGCAGACGGCCACGATGTTATGAATGCAGGTCATGTTGCCCATGCCGCCGCCAACGGATTGCATGGCCAGGACGGTCAGTTTGTCGAGACCGAGCTGGTTGGCGATGGAGGCCTGGATCCCTGCGAAGGTCAGGTTTGAAACCGTGTTGGATCCGGAGAAAAAGGCTCCGAGGGCACCCATGTAGGACGCCAGGAAGGACCAGGCGCCACCGAAGACGTCCGCAAAAGCGGTGCCGATGATGATGGTGTTGGCCGGAACCTCGGGCGTGCCGAGCATAAGCAGCTTGACGAAGACCAGGGCGCCAAGCAGTGCGAGCGTCGGGTTCTTCATCTGGATGGTCGTTTCGGAGACCACCCGGCTGACCACATTTCCATTGGCCTGGAAGAGTAGGAAGGCCAGCAGTGAAATGAAGATGAAGGGAATAAGGAAGGGAATGTAAAGGCTCTGGTAAGTAAATCCGACCGGGGTGCCGAAGATGTTGCTGAGATTGATAACCAGGGCTTTGCTGATGGCCAGATCCCCGAAGGAGCCCAGTCCGGACTGAAACATGGTGGCGTTGTTCTTGAGCAGGGCATTCAGGCCGATGGGCTTGATCCGGGTGATCAGCAGCATGCCGACGGTTCCCCACAGGGGGAAGGTCGCTTTGAAGATCTCGCCAAAGCGGACATGGCTTTTCTGAACGTCCCTGGCGCCTTCCTCTTTACTGAGCCCCCAGCCTTTGACCGCGAAGAAGATGGACGCGACAGTGCCGATGGCTCCCGCGACGACTGCAGGGAATTCATCGTTGAACTGAGCGGCGATGATGTAGGGGATGATGATCGAGAAAATGCTCAGGTAGACAAAAACGATATTCTGCTTCACCTCACGCCAGTTCAGGGCGAAAGTCAGGGCAATAACCGGAATGACCAGAGCCGCGACCGAATGCATCAGGGCGGCTTTCTGGCCGACGATGAGCAACTCGGGACCGGTCAGGTTGGCTCCCTTGCCCAGGCCGAACCAGCCGGGGGTGCCGACGGCTCCGAAATGAACCGGTACCGAGTTCATAATCAGGCAGAGGATGGCGACCCTGACCGGCTGAAAGCCGAGACCGACCAGAATCGGCGCGGCAATGGCGGCCGGGGTGCCGAAGCCCGAGGCCCCTTCAATCAGGAAAGCGAAAGCCCAGCCGATAATCATCGCCTGGGCGACCTTGTTGCTGGTGATCCCGTTCAGCCAGGTGCGGATGGTATCCATGGCACCGGTGTACTCCATGGTTTTGAACAGGAAGATGGCCCCGGCGACGATGCTGATCGGGACCCAGGCGGTCAGCAGGCCGCTGACGACGGTGGCATTGACGAGGTTGGCCTCGATATCGAAGTAGGCCAGTTTGAGCACGTAGAGGATCAGAGCGACCAGTGGCAGTGCTCTGAAAGAGGGCATGTTGTTCTTCTTGGTCATCAGCCAGATAAGCAGGATGATGGGGAACAAAGACATCGCTGTAGCCATTAAGCAACTCCTTCACTATGCAAAAGATAAATGAGTTGAGAAGGGATCTCCTCCCTGTCGGAGACACCGGCTCAAACCCTACATAAGAAAAATGGACCTTTTGTCACGCCCGGACCGCGCTTGATTGAAAAGGATCTTCAGCACCGGTCTGGGTTCTTTTCTCCTGGTTGCGACTTCGTATCACTCAAACCGCTGTTTCCGGAAGCCCTTGTAACCGGGTTATAAGCGGTTTTGAAAACCTTATTTGGTTCTCCTGCTCAAAACGCTCTCTGAACAGCTTTTCGGATCGGGTTCGCGAACCCCGTTTAATCCGTTATGTCGGCATAGTGTTTTGTTTTCAGTTCACTCTTGTAAAGCCAGGAACAGCAGATGGTTTAACAAGTAAAAGTTGAAAATGGCTTTAAGGTAAGTCAAGTTAATTGGCATTACCTGTGACGCTTTTTTACAACAAGGTTAGGATGGAAATCCAGAAGAAAATGGCCTGACCCGAATAATATTTTTAACTAGCTGAAAAATAAAGAAAAAATAAATTAGCTTGACATGGTTTGGATTATAACTCTATTCTAGCGAACAAATTAAATGGTAAGACCAATTGCTTGTCGAGAGGAGATGTCAGTGTTTGGAGAAGATTGCCGCAAACAGTTCTGCTCTGTTGCCAGCCGCGTCGGTGCGGCCGTCGTCGAGGTAGGAGATCTTTCCGAGGCCGTGGCCTACATCGGCGAACATGGCGACGATGCGTATATGGTTCCGGATTCTGTAACGCTGGAACGCCTTGGTGTCAAACAGGCTCTCAGAGATGCAGGAAAGAATGTCGTCGACAGGGAGTTCCGCAGTGTCGCCAAGCTGACTCCTTGCGCCGTAACCAGCGCCAATTTTGCCATCAGTGACTCCGGGACCCTCGCCCTGGACAGCACCGATGAGAATATCCGCCTGGCGACCATGCTGGCGGAAAAACATTTCGTGATTTTCGATCCGGCCAAAGTTCTGCCCGACGCTGTCGCTGCCGCCGCTCCGATGCGTGAGTTTCATCGGCGCGATCCCCGCAATTATGTCGCATTCATCACTGGCCCCAGCCGGACGGCCGATATCGAGCGTGTCCTGACCATCGGTGTGCACGGACCATGCGAGCTGCATATTCTGTTGATGAATGGAATTTCCAGTGATCCACTGGAATCCTAGACGCGACGAAAGGGGAGGAGAAAGATGAGCCAACGCAGTAAAGAATACAAGCACAAGATCGACAGGGCCCTTCACGACAACCGGCTTCAGGCCGCCCTGCATACTTTCGGTGACGCCTATGTGGTGTCGCGCGCCAATGCTTTCGAGGGGTATGATTTCGAAGCGATGCGTTCGGAAATCGCCGAGATGAAAGATTATTCTCTGGCCCATCGCGAGGAGCTGCTGGCGGAATTTATCAAGAATGCCGAGGCCGCCGGCAGTAAGGTCTATATCGCCAAGGATGCCGAGGATGCCAATGATTACATTATCAGGCTTGCCAAGGAACGGGGCGTCAGCAAGGTGGTCAAGAGCAAGAGCATGGTCAGTGAGGAGACTCATCTGAATAAAGCGCTTGCCGCCGCCGGGATCAGCCCCCTTGAAACGGACCTGGGAGAATGGATTATCCAGCTGGCGGATCATCGCCCCAGCCATATGGTTATGCCGGCTATTCACATGTTCCGCGACCAGATCGGCGAATTGTTCGCCAAGGCGACCGGCAAACCGGAAACTGACGATATCAACGAATTGGTTCGCATTGCCCGCCAGGAGCTGCGGGAAGGCTATTTTGAAGCCGAGATGGGGATCAGCGGGGCCAACATCCTGATCGCCGAGACCGGCGGTATGGCCCTGGTGACCAATGAAGGCAACGCCCGGCTGGTCAGTACGATTCCCGGGATTCATGTTGCCATCAGCGGCATTGAAAAGGTGGTGCCAAAGCTCGAAGACGCGGCCCGGATCATGCGCATTCTGCCCAAAAACGCGACCGGTCAGCCGATGACCTCCTACGGAACCTGGATTCGCGGTGCGGTCCCCCATGACGGCGAGGACAAAGAACAGCACATCGTGCTGGTCGATAACGGGCGCAGCCGCATGGCTGAAGACAGCCACTGCAAAGACGCCCTGCGCTGCATTCGTTGCGGCGCCTGCGCCAATGTCTGCCCGGTTTATCAGAGTGTCGGCGGACATGTTTACGGCAGCATCTATATCAGCGCCATCGGCGTCATCCTGACCGCCTTCTACGAAGGGATCGACAAGGCCGCGGAACTCGTCAAAGCCTGTATCGGCTGCCGGTCCTGCGTGGCCATCTGCCCGAGCAAGATCGATCTGGAGTCAATCATTCTTCACCTGCGTTCCAAGGTTGCTGAGAAAGAGGGGATCGGGTTTGTCAAAGATATGGCCTTCCGCAAGCTGATGCGTAACCGCAGGCTCTTCCATTCCATGGTTCGGGCCGCCAGCCTGTTGCAGAAACCGGTTTCCGGCGGTGAAAAGACGATCCGCCATCTGCCCCTGTTCTTTTCCTCCCTGACGGAGTGGCGGACGCTGCCGACGATAGCCGAAAAAAGTCTGCGCGACCAGTTCCCCGCCATCGAACAGAAGGTTGCTGCACCCCGGGCCAAGGTCACCCTGTTTGCCGGTTGCGGTGCTGATTTTATCTATCCGGAACTCGGAACCTCCCTGGTCAAGGTGCTGAATCATCTCGGGGTCGAAGTCATGTTTCCTGATGACCAGACCTGTTGCGGTATTCCGGCCCTCTACTCGGGGGATCGAGACACCATGACCGAACTTGCCCGCCAGAACCTCTCGTGTCTTCTCGATGGCGACCCGGAGTATATCCTGACCGTGTGTCCGACCTGCACCATGGCTCTGCGCAAGGATTTCCGGGAAGTTCTGGCCAATGACGGGGAGTACGCTGAAAAGGCGGCCATGGTCGCCGATAAGGTCATGGACGTATCTGCCTATATTGTCGATGTCCTTGACGCGACAGAACAGTTCGCCGGCCTGAAGGCGGCGGGGACAGTCACCTATCATGATTCCTGCCACCTGAAACGCGGCTCCGGAGTTTCGGAGCAGCCGCGCCAACTGTTGAGCGCAGTCGGCAAGGAACTGGTTGAGATGCAGCGCCCGGATCGCTGTTGCGGGTTTGGTGGGTCCTATTCCTTCCTGAGTCACCCCGGGATTTCCAAGGCCATCACCACCGACAAGGCTGAAGATATTGAAAACACCGGTGCTCAGACCGTGGTCATGGATTGTCCCGGCTGCAAAATCATGCTGTCGGGCGCTATGGAAAAACGCGGGGGGCAGGTGGCGGCCAGGCATACCATCGAACTGCTGGCCGAAGCCTTGGGTGATTGATGCGAAGGCTCCGGTTCCGGGTGTTTGGCGCCCGGGACGGCCGTTTCCGCAATCGCTCAAAGGTTGCACGTGTTAGATCGTCGGGGCCCGTGAAGTCGATGCTTCCCGGGAGTCGCAAACCATACACATTTTTATTTATCGAGACGCTTTACAAGTGAGGAAAGGGACAGGGATATGATAGCGAAAAAGGTTTTATCTCAATTCAAAGAGATTGTTGGTGCCGATGATTACTGGGACCAGCCGACGGATCTGGCTTTATACAGTTTCGATTCTTCCGTTGAAGAACCGGTGCTGCCCGATGTGGTTGTTCGTCCTGAAAGCACCGAAGAAGTCTCCGCTATCTGCAAGCTCTGCAATGAGAACAGTATCCCTTTGATTACCCGCGGCTCCGGCACCAACCTCGCCGGTTCGACCATCCCGGTAGCCGGAGGCTGCGTGGTATTGATGAACAAGATGAACAGGATTCTCGAAATCAATACCGACGATATGTATGCGGTCGTTCAGCCTGGTTGCAATACCCTTGAATTCGCCAATGCCGTGACGGCAGCCGGGCTTTTCTATCCCCCGGATCCGGGGTCTCAGAAAATGTCCACCATCGGCGGCAATATCGCTGAAAATGCCGGGGGGCTGCGCGGCCTCAAATACGGCGTCACCAAGGATTACCTGATGGGCGTGACCTTCTGTGACATGGAAGGGAATGTTGTCAAGGGGGGAGGAAAGACGGTCAAATTGTGCACCGGCTTCAACCTGACCGGGCTCATGTCTCAGTCGGAAGGGCAGCTTGGCATCATTACCGAATGTATTCTTAAACTGATTCCCCCGGTCAAGGCCAGCAAGGCCATGCTGGTGGCGTTCAAGGACATTATCGATGCGGGGAATACCGTTTCGGGCATCATCCGTGGCCATGTCCTGCCTGCCACCATGGAACTGATGGACAATTACACCATCAAGACGGTTCATGAGGCCACCGGCACACCCCTTCCCACCGACGCTGCCGCCTTGCTGCTGATCGAGGTGGATGGTCACCCAGCCGTGGTTGAAGATGAATTCGCCATCGTCAAGAAGGTCTGTGCCGAAAACAACGGCGATATCAAGCTTGCAGAAACGGCCGAAGAGCGCGAGGCTCTCTGGGAAGGGCGGCGCAAGTCCCTGTCGTCCCTGGCGCGCCTGCGCCCGACCATGGTTCTCGAGGATGCCACCGTGCCCCGGACCAAGATTCCGGACTTCTTGAAGGCCCTCGACACGATCAAGGAGAAGCACAACCTGATGATCGGCACCTTCGGACATGCCGGAGACGGCAACCTGCATCCGACCATCCTGTGCGACAAGCGCGATGCCGATGAAATGAAGAGGGTCCATGCCGGGGTGGCCGAGATGTTCGACGCCGCGCTGTCCCTTGGCGGCACCTGTTCCGGAGAACACGGAATCGGGTTGGCCAAGCAGGCCTTCATGGTTGGCGAAGTCGGCCAGGGAACCATCAATTACATGCAGTCCATCAAGCGGGGAGTTGACCCGAAGAACCTCTTGAACCCGCATAAGCAGGGTCTGTAAGGAGTTCAAAAATGGGGAAAAGTGCTGTCGAGAATTGCGTTAGAGAACTCAAGGCCCTGGAAGATATCCTGATTCAGTGCTGCCGATGCGGAACCTGTCAGTCGGTCTGTCCTTTGTATAAAAAGGACGGCAACGAATCAGCCGTAGCCCGCGGCAAGATCTACATGATCGACGCCCTGATGGAGGGCAAGCTGGAAAAGGCTGAGGAGATCTTCAAGTATGTCGATTACTGCATCCTGTGCGGGCGCTGTAAAAACAATTGCCCATCCGGGGTCAAGACCGATGAAATCTTTCTGAAAGCCAAGAGCATTCTGCGCCAGGTGAAAAAAATGCCGGCCTGGCAGAAGGTCGCTCTGAAGGTGGCCATGGGACATCCCAAGCTGCTGGCGACCATGAGCCCCCTGTTCCACATCGGGTTGCGGCTGGGAACCCGCAAGGTCGACGAAGGGGTTTTCAAGCCGTACGGCATGTTCGGGCCGCTGATCGGGGATATGACCAAGCGCCATGTTGTCGATATGCCCGCCAAGGCCCTGACCAGTATTTACGGCGGGTTCAACCAGGCCAAAAATGAAAAGCACCGGGTGATCTTTTATCCCGGCTGCGCGACGACTCTGATCTATGTTCACTGGGGAGTCGCCATGATTGAAACCCTGCTTCACCATGGGGTTTCGGTCTATGTCCCGGAGACCAACAAATGCTGCGGGATTCCCTCCGCCACCATGGGTGAAATGGGGATTTACCGGGATCAGGTCAATGGCAATTTCGACTATTTCGACTCTATCAAGGATGCCGACACCATCCTGATGTGCTGTCCGACCTGCGAATATGGCCTGGGAACCCTGGGGGAAAAAGAAACCGGAAGAACGCGGGGCAAGCAGGTCATGGACGTCGTGCTCTACCTCGCCGAGGTTCTCAAGATCAAACTGGAGGAGAAGGTCAAACTCCCCGGCAGTACGACTCTGCATGTGCCCTGTCACTACAAGCCCGGGAAGGAAGGCGTTCTCAAACAGTTCATCAAGGATAATTTCGAGACCGAATACCAGGATCTCAAAAATCAGAGCTGCTGTGGTTTCGGCGGCACGTTCTCCTTGAAGAATTATCCGCATACCAAGAAGATCGGCCAGCTGAAGGCTGCCGAGATCAGGGAGCGCGGTTTTGACACCCTGTTTACCGCATGCCCGGGGTGTGCCATGAACCTGACCGATGCCAATCTGACGGAAGGGAATGCTTTGCAGACCTCCCATCCCATCGTCGCCCTCTATGAGCAGGTCGTCAAACCACAGCAACAGTCGGAGGTCGCCTGACCCGCGATCCGGCCTGAGGCCCTGTCCGCTCACCACCAGCAACGCCCCCGAAGAGACATCTGCGGGGGCGTTGCTGGTTACGGTTTATTGACTTAAGAAGTTATTAATGGTTTATTATGGTTGCAGGAGCGGTTGTGCCGATGACTATCGAAGGGGCGGTGCTGCAGGTGCAGCACCGATCCTGACGATCCCGGACGCCTGGCCTGATCATGAAAAAACACATCTCATTAACTCAGGCGTACATCATTGCTTTTCTGCTGCTGGGGATGTGGGCGTTTTTCGCCTACCTGACCATGCACAGTCAGATACAGGCACAGGATAAATACGCTCAACTCATCAACGTCAGCGGCAAGCAGCGGATGCTCTCCCAGCGCACGGCTCTGCTGGCCAATCATTATCTTTATTCCCAAGATCCCGCCTACCTTGATGAGCTGAAAGACAATTTGCGGCTCATGAAGGAAGATCATGACTTTCTGGTCGGTCATATTCCGTCCCGGACCATTCACGATATCTATTTCCGCCCGCCGTATCGCCTGGAAGAAAAGACCCGGGCCTATTTTGATCTGCTGGATCAGTTTGTCGGGAGAACCGGGCGTTTCACTTCCACCCAGATTTACGTCAAGACCTCCCAGCTTCTGCCGGTGCTCGATCATGCGGTTAATATCTACGAACAGGAGAGCAGTCAGAAAACCGCCTGGCTGATGCGTCTCGAGGGATATATCCTGGCCGGATCGCTCCTGACTCTGCTGCTTGAAGCTCTGCTGATTATCCGTCCGGCGCTGCGTCGGGCCAACTGGAACAACCGCAAGCTCGCCGAGATGGCCGCCAGGCAGACCGAAAAGCTGACGATCTATGAGCAGATTTTCGCCAATTCCAATGACGGGATCATGATTACCGACAAGGATAACCGGATCCTCGATAGCAATCCGTCCTTCACCAGAATCACCGGGTACCGTGCGGATGAAGTGAAATACAAAAAGCCGGACATTCTCAAATCGAGCCATCAGGAAGACTCTTTTTACCGCAATTTCTGGAACGAACTTGACCATCAGGGGAAGTGGACGGGGGAGTTCATCAATCGAAAAAAGGACGGTTCCATCTATTATCAGCGGACCTACGCCTTTCTGCTCAGGGATGACGATCGGCAGATCAAGTATCACGTCGCCATTATGAGCGATATTTCTGAAATGAAGGAAGACAAGAACCGTCTCGAGAATCTGGCCCTGTATGACATGCTGACCCATCTGCCGAACCGGGCCCTGTTTCATTCCCAGGTCCACAAGGCCATTGAACGGAGCCGGCGCTATCAGCACAAGCTGGCGGTCATATTGATCGATCTTGATAATTTCAAATCGATCAACGATACCCTGACCCACCGAGTAGGCGATCAGGTTCTTCAGAATGTCGGCGAGATTCTGGATTCCTGCACCCGCAACCTGGATACCGTCGCGCGGCTGGGCGGCGATGAATTCGTCATGCTCATCGAGGAGATTGAGGACGAAAACCATCTGCTGCCCATTCTTGAAAAGATCCAGATGCGGCTTGCAGAACCGATGCAGGTTGACAGCTATCAGTTGCCTGTCACCTGCAGCATGGGGGTGGCTATCTTTCCTGACGATGCAGACACTTATGAAACCCTGGTCCAATATGCGGATACCGCCATGTATCATGCCAAAAAAAGCGGTAAAAACCGGTTCAGCTTCTTTACCGGGCAGCTTAATGATGCCGTGCAGCAACGCCTGCTGATCGAGCATGAATTGGCTGCGGCCATGGCCAACCAGGAATTCTTCCTGAAATTCCAACCGATCTTTGCCCTTGAGGGTCAAACGGTGGCCGGTTATGAAGTGCTGCTGAACTGGCAGAATAAGACCCTCGGTCGGGTGCCGCCTGAAACCTTTCTTCCGGTGGCCGAGAGCCTTGGTCAGATTCGCGCGATCGACAACTGGGTTCTGGAGCAGGTGCGCGGTCTGCTCGAAGGGGGGTGCTTCGGGCAGGGCTGCCTGGCGGTCAATATTTCAGCCAAGCGCTTTGGTCAGAAGGATTTTGTCGATGATGTCAGGGCTATTTTCACCGACAGTTCGGTCGCGAAGAGGATCACTCTCGAGCTGACGGAAGCCGCCCTTGTCGATGATATCGACTCCGCCAGAGGCACCCTCGACCGCCTGGCCGCGGCAGGCTTCAGCATCTCCCTCGATGATTTCGGAACCGGTTATTCCTCCCTCTCTGAGTTGAATCATCTGCCGATTCACAGTCTGAAGATAGACAAGTCTTTCGTCATGGCGATGGAAAGCTCCGGTCGGGAGCGTATGATTATTGACAGTATCATTGCCATGGCCCAGAAAATGGACCTGAAAGTTATCGCCGAGGGGATCGAGACGCCTCAGCAACTTGACTACCTGCGTGCCAGCGGTTATTGCCAATACGGGCAGGGCTACTATTTTTCGGAGCCCCTGGACCGGGATGCGGCAGAGGCCCTGTGGCGAAAAGATGGCAAGGGCATGTGCACAACCGTATCCTCCTGAATCACAAGAGGCGGGACCGGGCCGGTTCAGCAACCGCAGCCGCAATTGTGACACACCTTGCGGTGCGCTTCCTCGGGCATGATGGTTTCGGGCGCAAATGCCAGTTTCCTCACTCCGCGGCGGACATCCTCGAGGAGATCGCAGTTCTTGCTTTCGCCGATAATGTGGCCCAGGCAATGGTTGGCCGAGGCGGAGCGGAGTCTGACGGCGTTCAGGATATCGCCGTAGCCACCGACCTGGATGGATACTTCTTCCTCACCTGAAAACATCACCCGTACGCCGGCGGACTGATATTCCTCGGTCAATTGCCGGGCAAGGGCCCTGATCCTCTCGGTGTTGATGTCATAGCGCCAGTCCTTGGTAAACATGCGTTGGTAGATGACGATCCTGATCTCTTTCACGTTCCGTACTCCGTTGGTTGGCTGTGCAGATGGACTTTTATTACGATGATAACGATTAAAACAGGAGCCGCTGTCAAGTCAAGAACCGACAAGGTAACTGGCCATGTCGGGTTGTCAACGTCTTTCCTGCAGTGACAGGCGGTCGCCGGCAGAGAATTTTTTGCCGGCTTTTTGTTTCCGTAATCTGATAACTTTGCTATCTTCTGCTGGTACTTTTTACTGATAGGAAAGATTTATGTCTGAACAGCACGGTCATCGCTTGCCACCCCAGAATCTGGAAGCCGAAATGTCGGTTCTCGGCGGGGTGCTGCTCGAAAACGAAGCTCTCAGCCGGGCCCTGGAATACCTGACGCCCGGCGATTTTTACCGGGAAAGCCATCGTAAAATTTTCAATGCCCTGATCGCCCTTTCCGACAAGAGCGAGCCGGCGGATCTGATTACCCTGACGGCGATCCTCAAGGACCGCGGCGAACTTGAAGATGTCGGCGGGAGTTCCTACCTGGCGACCCTGGTCGATTATGTCCCGACGGCCGCCAATATCAGCTACTACTGCAAGCTGGTCAAGGAGAAAGCGGTTGCCCGCAAACTGATTGAAGTGTCTACCGATATCGCCACCCGCGGCTACGAGGGGGGGGATATGGAGGATATTCTCGATCAGGCTGAAAAGTCGATTTTTGAGATATCCGAGAACCGTATTCGCCCCTCCTATTACCCGGTCAGAGACATTCTTAAAGATACCTTCAAGGCGATTGAGAAACTCTACGAGCGCAAGGAACTGGTGACCGGGGTACCGACCGGCTACCACGATATGGATAAGATGACAGCCGGACTCCAGCCGAGTGACCTGGTCATCCTGGCGGGGCGACCTTCCATGGGGAAAACGGCTTTTGCCCTCAACCTGCTCGAAAACGCGACGACCAATCCCGACAAACAGGTTTCCGCAGTCATCTTCTCGCTGGAGATGAGTAAGGAGCAGCTGGTGCATCGTCTGCTCTGTTCCATCGCCAAGGTCGATGCCGGCCGCTTGCGGACCGGGCATCTGGGCGAGTCGGACTGGCCGAAACTGACCATGGCGGCGGGAACACTGAGCGAGGCCCAGATTTTTATCGATGACACCCCGGCGATCTCCGTTCTGGAACTGCGGTCCAAGGCCCGGCGGCTCAAGGCGGAACATGATCTGGGCCTGATCATCGTCGACTACCTGCAGCTGATGCGGGGCAGTAACCCGGAAAGCCGGCAGCAGGAAATTTCGGAAATCTCCCGGTCTCTCAAGGCTCTTGCCAAGGAGCTGAACGTCCCGGTGATCGCCCTGTCGCAGCTCAATCGCTCTCTGGAAAGTCGGACCGACAAGCGCCCCATGATGGCCGACCTGCGGGAGTCGGGAGCAATCGAGCAGGATGCCGACGTGATCATGTTCGTCTATCGTGACGCGGTCTATTGCGAGGCCTGTAAAAAAAGGGACGGATCCTGTGATAAGGGGCACGACAAGGACGCCGAAATCATCATCGGCAAACAGCGGAACGGTCCCATCGGAACGGTCCACCTGACGTTCCGGGGCGAGTTCACCCGGTTTGAGAACCAGTCCAAGCGCGAGGAGGGGTATTGATACCCTGATGCGCATCCGCTGGCAGCGTCCCGTCTGGGATTCAAGAGAGCTTGGGCCGGTAAAAAGTTGACAGGTTGAGTCTGGAAAGCGGTTCGGAATAAGAATTTATTCCGAACCGTTGCTGCGTTTCACATCAATATCCAGGGTGTTGATTTTCTTTCTCAGCGTGTTGCGGTTGATGCCGAGGATCTCCGCCGTACGCACCTGGTTGCCCTTGGCTTTCTTCAAAACGATATTGATCAGCGGGCGTTCCACCTGATGCAGCACCATCTCGTAGAGATTGTTCATCTCAAGCAGGTTCATCTGGGCCAGGGAGTTCTCCAGTTTACGTGAAACCAGAGCCTCCAGGGATTCGTCCTGGCTCTGAACCTTTTCATCCGCTTCGGTCAGACCGGGAAAATCGGCCGGGGTCAGGACATGGTTGGGGCTGAGCAGGGCGGCCCGCTTGATGACATTCTCCAGCTCCCGCACGTTCCCCGGCCAGCTGTAGTTTTTGAGCTTTTTGATCGCTTCGGGGCTGCATTCCATGACCTCGATGCCAAGGTCCTGCTTGGAGCGCTGCAGGAAGAAGTCGACCAGCATGGGGATGTCGTCTTTTCGTTTGCGCAGCGGGGGCAGGCTGATCGGAACCACGTTGAGTCGATAGTAGAGATCTTCGCGGAACTTTTTTTCCTTCACCATCTCTGAGATGTTCTGGTTGGTTGCCGCGACGATCCGGACATCGACCTTGATGGTCTGGCTGCCGCCGGTCCGGGTAATTTCCTTCTCCTGCAGAACCCGCAGCAGTTTGGCCTGCAGATCCAGGGGCATGTCGCCTATTTCATCGAGAAACAGGGTGCCCCCTTCGGCCTGTTCGAACTTTCCGCTTTTTCGGTCGGTGGCTCCCGTAAAGGCGCCACGCTCATGCCCGAACAATTCGTTCTCGAGCAACTCGTGGGGAATTGCGGCGCAGTTGAGGGCAATAAAGGGTTTCCCGATCCGTTTACTGTTGATGTGGATCGCCCGGGCGATCAGCTCCTTGCCGGTTCCACTCTCCCCGGTCACCAGGACGGTGACGTCAGATTCGGCCACCCGGCCAAGGGTTTTGTATACTTCCTGCATCGGCTGGCTGTTGCCGATAATGGACCGTCCGAAGCTGAACTGTCCCTGGAGCTCTTCTTTGAGCTGATCGATCTGCTCTGTCACCTCGGCGGCTTTTTCCGCCTTGAGGATGATGGCATCAAGGGCCGCCAGGTCGAACGGCTTGGTCAGGTAGTCGTAGGCGCCATTCTTCATGGCCGTGACCGCGTGTTCCATGGTTGCTTCCGCGGTCATGATAATGACCAGGGTGTCGGGGTGCTCCGCCTTGAACTGCTTGAGGAGGTCAAGACCCTGAATGCCGGGCATTTTGATGTCGAGGACGGCCAGGTCGTAATGGGTGCGGCGGGCCATGTTGCGGGCCTGGGCCCCGTCTTCTGCCAAATCTACCGTATAGCCTTGCTTTTTCAGTGCTTTTGACAGAACCCAGCGAATGCTCTCTTCATCATCAGCAACAAGGATGCGTTCAATTGCCATTCCTTTTCCTCTTTTCAGTCGTATTTACAAGCGATTATTGAACAAGGGCAAGGAGACCTGTACCGTCGTGCCACCTTCGGACCGTTCTTCAAAATGTAACATGCCACCGTGGTTTGAAACGATTTTCTGACAGATTGGCAGGCCGAGACCATTTCCCCCGGTTTTGGTCGTGTAGAAAGGGGTGAAGATCTGCTCAATCTCTTCCTGGCTGATCCCGGGGCCCTGATCGCTGATGCAGATAAGGACCATGGGGGTCGGCCGCGCACCCGGAAGAGATAGATGATATTCAGCATCGATCCGGCTTTCAAGAAAAATTTCGGTGCCGTCCGCAGTTGCCTCGCAGGCGTTTTTGACCAGGTTCAGAAACAGTCTGTTCAGAAGGTCCGGATCGCCGGGAATCTCCGGCAGGCTGGGATCGAACTGCCACTTGAAATTGATGCCCCTGGTACGGAAGGAATTTTTTTGCAGGGTAATGATTTCGTCGAGCAGTTTGTTGATATTGACCGACTGAATGCAGGCTTTGCGGGGATGGGCCAGGTCGAGAAGTTCCTCGATAATGCGATTGACCCGTTCCGTCTCCTTGATAATCAGCCCGGTGTATTCCTGGAGTTCGCTGTTCTGACCGAGTTCCATCTGCAGCAGCTGGGCGGATCCCTTGATCCCGCCGAGGGGATTTTTGATCTCATGGGCCAGGCCTGCAGCCATGGTGCCGACCATGGTCAGCCGGTCGGCATGGCGAACCGCTTCCTCAAGGGACCGGACCTGGGTCAGGTCATGCATGATAATGACAGCTCCCTGCTGGGGTCCGGGAGTGGAGAAAATCGGTGATACCGTGACGCTGACCGGACGCGCACGCCGGGTGCCGACAGGTTTCAGGGTAACGGTTTCATGGTCGGATATAGACCTGCCTTCCTCAAGGACCTTCCTGGTCAGGTAGCAGAGGGTCTCCTGCCAGTCGAAACACGCGAAAAAGGATTTTCCCAGGCTACTTTTTTCGGAGCGTCCGGTGAAACTTTGCGCCGAAGGGTTGATCAGGTTGATCGTCCCGCTCTGGTCAACGCCGATGACAGCATCGTCGATGTTTTCCAGAATCATGGCATATTCCTGGGGCGTGAGTTTTTTTGATCGGTTCATGCCGCCTCACTGGCCTGGGCAAAAAAGGTTGCGGTCAGTTCAAGCGCCTGGGCAAGGGAGTCGGTCTGCTGCAAGGCTGACCGGTAGTGGCTGGCCCCCTGCAGTCCGCGGGCATACCAGCACAGGTGCTTGCGCATGTCGAGCAGGGTTTTCCGTTCTCCGAACAGGTCCCGGTAAAGTTGCACATGATGCAGGGCGACCTGGTATTTCTCAAGGACCGTGGGCTCTCTGGTCGGTTGCCGGTTCAGGCTCTGGTTGATCTGCTGAATCAACCAGGGGTTCCCATATCCGCCGCGGCCGATCATCACCCCGTCGCAGTCCGTCTCCCTGAACATTCTCAAGGCGTCTTCAGGGGTTGCGATGTCGCCACTTCCAAACACCGGTATATTGACGGATTTTTTCAGCTCTGCGATATGTTGCCAATCGGCCTGCCCGGAAAAGCCCTGGCTGCGCGTTCTCGGGTGCAGGGTGATGGCATCAATTCCCTCTTCTTGTGCCAGACGTCCGATCTCCAGGTAGTTGACGCAGGTCTCATCCCAGCCGGACCGGATCTTTATGGTCAGGGGGCCGGGGTAGGCCTTGCGCACCCCGGCCAGGATTCTGGCGACGTGTGCCGGGACTTTGAGCAGGGCGCTGCCGGCGCCGCTGCGGATCACCTTTTTGACCGGGCAGCCCATGTTGATATCCAGGAGCGCTCCGTCGTCGCGGACCAGCCTGGCGGCCCGGGCCAGTACTTCCGGGTCGTCGCCAAACAGCTGAATACCCAGAGGAGCCTCGTCCGGATGGCTTCTGAGGAGGTCTCTGGTTTTGCGACCGTCCCTGATCAGGCCGTTGGCGCTGACCATTTCCGAAAAGACCAGGCCGGCGCCGAAGGATTTCATGACGCGGCGGTAGGGCAGGTTAGTGATGCCGGCCATGGGAGCTATGAGAACGGGAGAGCTTAGCTCGAGGGGACCTATGTGTGGATTTTTAATCTGCATAAGAATTGAGCATTTTATCAGTATCTATGACAAGGGCAAGCAAAAATTGCTGGCTATCTTGACCTCGTGCGTTTTATGGTATTTACTATATTTGAATACTTCGTGCCGATTGAGTCTTGACAATATTTCACCGTCCTGATAGAACGATATTTGGAAAATTAAGAGATAGAAGGTTTTCAGTCGCACTATTTGTTGCTATCCAGATGGTCGCATGATTTCTTTCGGGTTGAAAATAAAAAACTGTTCGGGCGGGCATTTTTTATCTCCTGGGCGAAGTCAGAGAGTTGTTTGATTTTAATGTCAATCTGCATGTGATCTTTGAAACCTTGCGACGGTTTCAACACCCATTACCAGAAGGAGAGAGTCTATGTCATTGAAAGAAGTTCTGGCGAAGAAAATTGCGGAACATCGTCCCCGTACCACCAGGCTGGTTAAAGAGTTTGCCGATGTCAAGCTCGGTGAGCATACGATCGGTCAGGCCATCGGTGGTGCCCGTGGTATAAAGTGCCTGGTCACCGATATTTCCTACCTTGATCCGATGGAGGGGATCCGTTTCCGGGGCTTGACCATTCCGGAAACGTTCGAGGCCCTGCCGAAGGTTCCCGGCAGTGAGTATCCTTATGTCGAAGGTTTCTGGTGGATGCTGCTGACCGGCGACGTGCCGACCATGGAGCAGACCCTGGAAGTGGTCGAGGACTGGAAGAAACGCTCCCAGGTCCCGGCTTATGTTATCGATGTGTTGCGGGCCATGCCGCGCGATTCCCATCCGATGGCCATGTTTTCTTCCGCCATCCTGGCGATGCAGCGTGATTCGGTCTTCGCCAAGACCTATTCGTCCGGCAAGTTCAACAAGATGACCTGCTGGGAGGATATGTTCGAAGACGCCAGCAACCTGATGGCCCGGCTGCCTGCTGTCGGCGCCTACATCTACCGCATGAAGTACAAAGGGGATACCCATATTGCTCCCGATCCGGACCTGGATCTCGGCGGTAACTTCGCCCGGATGATGGGTATTGATGCGCCTTACGATGACGTGGCACGGATGTACTTCATCATTCACTCCGATCATGAATCCGGAAACGTCTCTGCCCATGCGACTCACCTGGTCGCTTCAGCCCTGTCCGACGCTTTCTACGCCTACAGTGCCGGCATCAACGGTCTGGCCGGCCCGCTCCACGGTCTTGCCAACGAAGAGGTGCTGCGCTGGACCCAGAACTTCATGATGCGTCTCGGCGGCGAGGTGCCGACCGAGGAGAAGCTGAAGGAAGCGCTCTGGGACACCCTGAACAGCGGCCAGGTCATTCCCGGCTACGGTCACGCCGTTCTGCGCAAGACTGACCCGCGTTACACCTCTCAGCGTGAATTCTGCCTGAAAACCCCGGGTCTGAAGGATTACCCGCTGTTCAAGCTGGTCAGTATGATCTTCGACGTGGCTCCGGGCGTGCTGCAGGAGCATGGCAAGGCGAAGAACCCCTGGCCGAACGTCGATGCCCAGTCCGGTGTTATTCAGTGGTATTACGGTGTCACTCAGTACGAGTTCTATACCGTTCTGTTCGGGATCGGTCGTGCCCTCGGCTGTCTGGCCAATATCACCTGGGACCGCGCCTTGGGTTACGGTATCGAGCGGCCCAAGTCCCTGACCACGGCCATGCTCGAAGAGGCGGCCGGAATCAAGTAAGTTTTATTTGTTTATTCTTTTCTATTTCATCCTTTTCGGGGAACCTTGCGGTTCCCCTTTTTTTGTGGAGTTGCAATTCCGGCGGGGCGATTATATGCTGAGCTTCAGTCCACTGTATCCGCTTTTCAAAGGAGTCTTTAAAAAAATGAAATGTGCTAACAGAATTCTACTGATCGGGTGTCTTGTTACCGTCGCTCTTGGCGGATGTGCAACCAATGCGACCCATGAAAACACCAAAAAAGGCGCCGGAATCGGCGCTCTCGTTGGGGCCCTGTCCGGGGCCATTATCGGCTATCAGAATGATCACTCGGGAGGCGCGTTGCGCGGTGCCCTGATCGGGGGAGCCGCCGGAGGAGCCCTGGGGGCCGGAGCCGGCGCTTACATGGATAAGCAGCAGACCGAGTTTGAGCGCCAGCTGGCACAGGAGCAGGCTCAGCACCAGATTGAAATCGAGCGCCAGCAGAATGAGATTCTCAAGCTGACCATGAGCAGTGAAGTCTCTTTTGATTTCAATTCCGCGGCCCTGAAACCGACCTTCTATTCCTCTCTCAACAAGATTGCCGAAATCATGGTGCGTTATCCGCAGACCCAGATCCTGATCGTCGGACATACCGACAGCGTCGGTTCGGAACAGTACAATATGGGTCTCTCCCTGCGCCGCGCCAATGCTGTGGCGGATTACCTGATTGATCGCGGGGTTGCCCGTTCCAGGCTCGGCACCGAAGGGCACGGCGAAATGGAGCCGATCGCCTCCAATACGACCGCCGAAGGCCAGGCACGTAACCGCAGAGTCGAGATTTTCGTTGTTCCCAATGACAACGCCGGGCAGTGACGGTCGATTTACGCGCAAGACTGGCCCGGCCGCCGTTCCGCTGATGGTTGCCGGAGCGGCCTGACAGCTGTCAGGGAGTCAGTTCGAATTGATGGGTGATCAGAGGGCTCCGTTGCGGGGCTCTCTGTTTTTCATGCAGAGTGACCCGCTGATCTCGGCCGAAGAGGAGGACCTGGGAACTGCGGGTCCCGTAGGCGGAGCTCTGGATGAAGGCCGGGGCCAGCAGCCGTTCCAGATCAATGCCCACCCCGGTATCGGGAAGCTGATCATCGTCGGCGATATCACGGGATTCGAGAATCCTGAAGATCTCTTCGGGGGGCGGGTCCGCTGCCTGAATGACCCGGCGCAGCCTGGCGACCCCCTGGCGCACTTTGGGCCACGGGGTGTTGAGAGCGGCGTTGCTCAGGCCGTGAACGCCCGGAGGAATCGCTTCCAGGCCGGCTGAGCGGTTGGAAAAATAGTAAAGGGAATCCGGCCCGCCGAACAGCAGATTGTAGCCTCGGTAGGTGTCTGCCGTATGCAATAGCTGGCGGGAAAAATCCAGGGGGGAAGGAGCTTGATCCAGGTAGGCCAGGGGCAGTTCGCCGCGGGATCTGACGGTCTTGGCCTTGGCGGTCGCCTCCCTGACATTGGTGAGGGCGGCAAATCTGCCCTGCCGGGTCACTCCCAGCCAGGTCCCGCCCTGACTGAGGTCCTTTCCGGCCAGCAGATCCGGATTCTCCTGCCACCAATGGCTGGCAAGGGCCGGGCGCTGGTACTCTTCATCGCGGTTGGCGGCGACGATCAGGGGGTACCGGGAATGACTCTGATAGGCGAACAGGATCAGGCACATGTGACGGCGATCAAAGCGCAGAACACTTTAGTGGCGATGCTCTGCTTCAATACGTTATTTTTTTTCTTTTTCTTTGCGGGTGGCGTAGATCAGCAGTTTTTGGTCGGTATAGCTTTCCACTTCTCCGGCAAAGGATTCGATTTTAAAGAAATCGTGAATCTTGGCCGGAGCGTCCATGAAGAACCTGTTCAGCTCCTGGGCCTGCTTTCTGTTCAGGCCGGCGGTCTTGATCCATTCCTGGAAATCATGGGTTTTGGGGATGATCAGAATCTCCTGAAGAATCAGTTCGGCATCTTCGACCATCTGCCGCCATTCCTGTTCACTGTAGGCCCTGATGTGAGTGGGATTGCGCATTTTTTCCATGGTCTGAAAAAAATCGGCGATTTCGGGATCCGCCGGCAGCAGGGTGTCGATTATGACCATTCTGCCGCCGCGTCTGAGGACACGGTGGAACTCCCGCAGAGCGCGCGGCACGTCGGGAAAGTGATGGGAGGCGATACGGCAGGTCAGCAGGGTGAACGATCCGGCCGGGAAGGGAAGGTCTTCCGCGTCGGCTTCCCGGAAGATGACATTGTCGACATGCCCCTCTTCGGCAATGTGCTCCTGGGCTTTTTTCAGCATCTGCATGGTGAGGTCCGAGGCGACAACCTGGCGGACCATGGGTGCGAAGAAAAGGGCCATGTGGCCACCGGCACAAGCGACGTCGAGCATGTTGTCTTCCGTCGTCGGCTTCAATAGCCTGGCGGCTTCTTCCAGATCCCGGCCACCGGCAAAATGAGTGGCTTCAACATAGGCCGTCGCCGTTTTACCGAACTGCTCGCGGACCTGATTCTTAAACTTGTCATCCATTCCTAGCACCTCAAGAGTTTTCTCGCGCTTTGACCTGTTTCAGTTGTTGTTTGGCGGAAAGGAAGTGCAAGACCTCGTTGTGCGCAGGCTGTCAAAAAGATCAATCGTTCCCGGCAAGGACAACATGAATTTTTGGCAAGCGTAAAGCGCGGCACGGCTCTGCGCTTATTTCTATCGAGCCTTTTACCGATTCAGGTATTATACATTTAAAAATAAATGTTTTGGCAATTTTTTACCTTTACAGTATTTTTTTCTGCGCTCTCCGTTGTCAAGGGGGAGGGCAGAAAAAATCAGCGTGGCTCCTGGTGCAGGTCGGCCCCCGGGCTCTTGCAGGGAGGCACGGATGATGCTGCAATCGTTGTGAAAGACAGGATTTGAGAGGAGTTTGTATGAAAAAATATCAGGTCGGACCGGAAACGGTGCGGATGCTCGAGCTGGGACACCCCTGGGTGATTGCGGATCGTTATACCAAACGCTGGTCCGGCGGACAGGCCGGCGATCTGGTGTCCCTGGTCAATGATCGCAATCAGCATCTGGCGACGGCTCTTTACGATCCCGCCGATCGGATCGTCGCCAGGGTGCTGACCCGGCGCACGGTGTCCTCTCCGGCCGCCTGGCTGGAACAGCGCTTTCGCAAGGCCCTCGCGCTGCGAAGCCATGTTCTGCTGGACCAAACCGATGTCTATCGGCTGGTCAACGGGGAGGGGGACGGGGTTCCCGGGCTCACGCTTGATCGCTATGGCGACTACCTGATGCTGCAGCTTTATAGCGCCGCCTGGGACCGCTACCTGGACGATATCACGAAGGCCCTGGTCAGAGTTTTCGCTCCGCGGGGTATTTACCGCAAATTACGTCCCCAGGAAACCAGGGCCCTTGAGGCCAAAAGCCGTAGCAAGGAATACAGTCGCCTGATTTACGGTGAAAAAGCCCCGGAGCCGATGACCGTTCGGGAACTCGGAATCCGTTACCTGGTCGATTTGCGGGAAGGACTCAATACCGGAATTTTTCCTGATCAGCGGCGCAACCGGCAGGAGCTGATGGGGCGGATCGAAGGCCGCACCTTCCTCAACCTGTTTGCCTTTACCGGAGCTTTTTCAGTGGCCGCTGCCCGGGCGGGGGCGGCACGGGTCACCAGCGTCGACGTTTCCAGGAAATACCTGGACATCGCCCGAGAGAACTTCGCTCTGAATGATCTCGAGCAGGAGCGGCATGAATTTATTGTCGGCGACGTCTTCGCCGAACTGGTCAGGATGAAGGCAGAACGACGTCGCTTTGACGTCATTCTTTTCGATCCGCCGTCTTTTTCCACGACCAAAAAAAGCCGCTTCTCGACCCAGGGAGGGACGGCGAAGCTGGTTGCCGCGACCATGCCGCTGCTCAAGGACGGGGGGCTGCTGGTCAGTTCTTCCAATCACCAGAAAGTGACCGTCGAAGATTATCTGAAGGAGCTCAGGAAAGGGGCCCTGCAATGTGGTGAGGACCTCAAGACGATTCACGTGGCCGGGCAGCCGGAAGATTTTCCCTGTTCGGTGTCCTTTCCGGAGGGGCGGTATCTCAAATTCGTCATCAGCGTGAAAGATTCCGCGCTGGATTAAGCGGGGCCCAGCTGTTACCCTTGGGCAGGGAGGGGCTCGGAGTCCCCGGCTGGGGCCCTGCATCCTTTCGAGGGGCGGCTGCCAAATGGAATGACATGAGTTATATGCGGCAATTCGGAAAAATAATCGGCCTGGTCCTGATCGGGGTGGTTCTGGCAGGGGCTGTCGTCTGGTCGTCCGCCCGCTGGGCCTACAATGATGCTGTCGACAGCCTGGTGGCCACCGGCAGCGGCCGGGTGACCCTGTATGTCCGTACCCTCAGGGCCGCTCTGAGCCGCTACGCTTATCTGCCGTTTGTGCTGTCGCGCAGTAACGAAGTGGTCAGCCTGCTGGCCGGTGCCGGCAGTCGGGATGGTGTTAATTTCTACCTCGAGTCCCTTAACCAGGAGGCTGGTTCCGAGGCCTTGTATGTCATGGATACCCGCGGTGACACCCTGGCCGCAAGCAATTGGCGGGATCCGCTGACCTACGCCGGACAGAACTACGGTTTCAGGCCTTACTTCCTGACCGCCAAGGCCGGTCACCGGGGCTGGTACTTCGGGGTTGGCGCAACCACCGGGCACCCCGGTTATTTCATGTCCTACCCGGTTTATGTCGAGGATGCCTTCGCCGGGGTGGTGGTCGTCAAGGTCGATCTCGCCCCCCTGCAGAATGACTGGCATGAAGGGGGGGAGACGGTGCTGGTCAGCGATATCAACGGCGTGGTTTTTCTTTCCAGCCGCAACGACTGGCGCTATCGGTCACTCAGGCCATTGTCTGCAGAGCAGGTCGAAAGTATCAACGCCACCAAGCAGTACGGCCGGCATAACCTTGACCTGTTGCCGTTTAAAGAGATCGAGGATCTTGGTCAGGGGCAGCGAATTGTCCGTTTTGAGCGCAATAATTACCTCATGCTGTCGCGAGAACTTCCTGAGCGTGGATGGCAGATTCATCAGCTGCTGCCCCTGGCCGTCGCCGAGGAACGCCGCAAGTCGGTCCTGGTCATCGGGACCGTCCTGTCATTGCTGTTCCTTGCTGTCGGCATGTACCTGCGGGAACGGCGGCAGAAGCAGATCTCCCGCCGCAAGGCCCAGGAGGCTGAAGCCATAGGTGAAATGAACCTGCGTCTTCAGGAAGAGATCGCCGAACGGGTGCGGACCGAGCAGATGTTGCGGGACACCCAGAATGAGCTTGTCCAGGCAGGGAAGCTAGCTGCTCTGGGGCATATGGCGGCAGGTATTGTCCACGAACTGAATCAGCCGATTTCAGCCATCCGGACCCACGCCGCCAGTTGCCGGCTGCTGCTGGAGCGGCAGCAGCCGGAAAAGGTCGCAGATATCCTGCAGTCGATCACCCGAATAACGGAACATATGGGGTCGATTACCACCCAGCTCAAATCGTTCGCTCATAAGTCGCCGAAATTGAAGGAAAAGTCCTGCCTTCAGGAGTGTCTTGACGACGTTGTGGCCATGACCCTGCCCCTGCTGAAGGAGAACGGGGTCAGGCTGGAAAAAAATTGTCCTGGCGACCCGGTGCTTGTCAACGCGGATCGCGCTAAAATAAAACAGGTTCTGGTGAACCTGATCACCAACGCGGTCGATGCCATGCGGGGGCGGTCGGAAAAGGTCCTGATGGTCGCCATCTCCAGCGAGCAGGATGACGCCGTGATGACCGTCCGTGACAGTGGACCGGGCATCGGCCATGATGTCATGGAAGAGATCTTTACCCCCTTCGTGACGACCAAGGATGTCGGTGAAGGACTGGGTCTCGGCCTGTCGATTACCTATCGAATCGTATCGGATCTGGGGGGATCTATCCGCGCCAGCAACCCGGCGGACGGCGGGGCCTGCTTCATGGTCAAGCTGCCGCGGGCACATCAGGAAAATGCCCAATGAAGAAGAATGGTGACAAACACGTCCTGCTGATTGACGACGATGCGGAAATGCGCGGGGCAACCGCCCAATGGCTGGAGCTGTCCGGTTATGCCGTCAGGAGTTTTGCCGACGCTCGGACCGCTCTTGCCGCTCTGGACCGGGACTTCGACGGCGTCGTGATCAGTGATGTCCGTATGCCGAAAATGGACGGGATGGAATTCCTGTCCTGCGTGAATGTTCTTGATTCCGATCTTCCCGTGGTTCTGATCACCGCTCACGGCGACGTGGAGATGGCGGTCTCGGCCATGCGGGGCGGCGCTTATGATTTTATCGAAAAGCCGTTTGAGCCCGACCGGTTGCTCGACGTTGTGCAGAGGGCGCTCGAGAAACGTCACCTGGTGATGGAAAATCGCCTGCTCCGACGCCAGCTGTCCGGCACGGAAGACCGGATTGAGCGCCGCCTGATCGGCAACAGCGATGGCATCAGACGTTTGCGCGAAGAAATCCTCGATATCGCCGCCACCGACGCCCCGGTCCTGATCATGGGGGAGACCGGCACCGGGAAAGAGATCGTCGCCCGCTGCCTCCATGAATTCGGTTCCCGCAAAGACGGTCGTTTCGTGGCCGTGAACTGCGGCGCCGTGCCCGAAACGGTTTTCGAGTCGGAACTGTTCGGTCATGAAAAGGGGGCCTTCACCGGGGCCGAACAACGCCGGATCGGGCGTTTCGAGTATGCTCAGGGGGGCTCGCTGTTCCTCGACGAGATCGGCAGCATGCCTCTGCCACTGCAGGTCAAGGTGCTGCGCGCTCTTCAGGAACGTGAGATCGTCAGAATCGGCAGCAATGAGCCCCAGGCTCTCGATCTCCGTCTGATCTGTGCCGCCAACCACGACCTGCTTGCCGAATGTGCGGCCGGGCATTTCCGCGAAGATCTCTATTACCGGATCAACGTGGTCGAGCTGCGGGTGCCGCCCCTGCGTGAGCGCAGCGAGGACATCCCCCTGTTGTTCGATTATTTCTCCTCCCGCGCGGCAGTCGATTACGGCCGGCCCGAGATCGCCTTAAGCAGCCGGGATCTCGGCCTGTTGCTGGCCCACGACTGGCCGGGCAACGTTCGCGAACTCAAAAATATCGCCGAGCGCTACGTGTTGTCCTCGCTGCCGCCGGAGCAGCGCCTGGAGGGGGTGTTGCAGCAGTTGAAGAAGGGGGGCGCGATCGTCGCCGCCACTTCTCTGCAGGAGCAGTTGCGGCAGCATGAGCGCCTGCTGCTGGAACAGTCTTTGACTCGCTGGCATGGCGATGTCCAGGCGGTCATGGACGAGCTCGACCTGCCGCGGCGCACCTTGAATGAAAAAATGTCGCGCCATGGTCTTGACCGGAAAAATTATCTTTAGTTTTGAGCAAGATCTTGCCGGCCGTGATGCCGCAATCGGCAAGATCTTGCTCAAAGACCCCATTTTCAAATCTTAAAACCCCGTATTAAAAGCCTTTGCGCGGCTGGCACGCCCTTTGTAAAGGAAGATCTGCGGATCAACCTCAAAGGGGAGTTGCCACCGACCTGTCTGCCACCGCCGGGAAGAACGTCTCGGCCTGAACGGTCACCCTCCCTGTCCCTCTCTGATCCTCTGTTGCGAATCATTAAGACAGTCAGTCCGTCACCGTCCGTGCGCCTTCGCCGCTTCTGCTGAGCACGGGTTGTCCGGTGCCGCGTCTTCCTGTTGCATTGTTAACGGCACGCCCAAGGCGTGCATCATCCCAAGCTGAAATCAGATGAAGGAGAAAAAAAGTATGAAACGTTTCCTGTCAACACTTGTCATCCTGCTGGTTCTTATCCCGACCCTGGCCGTCGCGGCCAACTATCGTTTTGTCTCCGGACCCCAAGGTGGCAACTGGTTCGTTCTGGGAGGGGCCATCAGTTCTTATTTCAGTAAGGCTGGCATGAACACCTCAAGTTCGACCGGCGGCGGGGTGTCGAATGTCGTCAATGTCGATCGCGCCAAGGCCGATCTCGGCTTCACCGTGGGGTCCCTGCTCGGGGCAGCGACCAAGGGCAAGGGGAAATTCAAGAAGCCGGTTGAAAATGCCGTGGTCCTGGCCAACCTCTATCCTCAAATCACCTACTTCATCGCCCGTAAGGATTTCGTCGAAAAACACAATGTCAAAACCCTGAAAGACGCTTTGGCCGTCAAGGGGCTCAGAATTGCCAGCCTCAAGCCGGGCACCAGCTCCGAATTCGTGGTCAGCTCACTGCTCGACCTGGGCTACGGGACCGATTGGAAAGCCATTAAAGAGCAGGGCGGCAAAGTTGAGTTTGCCTCCTATTCCGACGGTGCCGGTCTGATCGCCGACAACCACATCGATATGTTCGCCTTCTCTGTCGGTCAGATTGCCTCGATCATCATGAATATCGAAAGCCAGACCAAGATCGTCATCCTGCCGGTCGACAGTGATGCCCTGCAGAAACTTGGCGACGCCTACGGCACCGATACCCACTATGTCGAGCCCGGAATTTACAAAAGCGTGACCGAAAAGGTTCCGACGGTCGGTGACTATACTGTCTGTGTTGTACGCAAGGACCTTCCCGATGAGGCTGTTGCCAAGATGGCCGCAACCCTGATGGAGAACAAGGACAACCTGGCCACCACCATCAAGGACTTCGCGGCCTTCAACGCCACCAGCGCGGTTGCCAAGAAACTGCCGATGCATCCGGCGGCAAAAGCCTATTTTGAGTCTCAGCAATAATCCAACGGAGCGGGCCGGGGTCGGTGCGACCCCGGCCCTTTGCGAAGCAAGGAGTTCCTGAATGAGGGAATTTGACAACAAAACACTGAATTTCATCCTCGGAGCATGGTTGATTATGGGTGTCTGCTTTCACCTGTATACCGCCGCTTTCGGAGTCCTGGAAGCCTGGATGCAGCGGATGATGCACCTGAGCTGGGTGTTCCCGGTCGCCTTTATCTACTGGCCGTTCAGCAGCAAGTCGCCGAAAGACCGGGTGCCTGTTTACGATTACCTGCTGGCGCTGGTGTCCCTGGCCCCCGGGGTCTATGCCCTGATGTATGCCGAGGAGATTCTGTTTCGGACCGCGCAGATCGATCCGGTGACCGATGCCCAGCTGACCCTGGGAATTATTCTGGTTCTCTGCCTGATCGAGGCGACCCGGCGTCTGCTGGGCTGGCCATTGACCATTATCGCCGGGTTTTTCGCTGTCTATATGCTGTTCGGCGAATACTTTCCGGGGATGATGCGCGGCGAGGTGTTCACCCTGCGTGAGGTCATTGAATCCCTGTTTCTCACCCAGGATGGGATCTTCTCCATGCCTCTCGGGGTGTCTTCGACCTACGTTGTCATCTTCCTGATTTTCGGAGCGTTCCTTGAAGTCAGCGGGGTCGGCCCCTGGTTCATGGAATTTTCATCGCGGATCGCCGGCAAGTCGATCGGTGGCCCGGCCAAGATCGCGGTCGTCAGTTCGTGCCTGTTCGGTTCCATCTCGGGGTCCGCGGTGGCAAACGTCTATTCCACCGGCAATTTCACCATCCCGATGATGAAGCGGACCGGTTTCAAACCGCACCTGGCCGGCGGGATTGAAACCATGGCTTCGACCGGCGGGCAGTTGATGCCGCCGCTGATGGGGGCCGGGGCTTTCGTTATGTCGGCCTATCTCGGGGTCGAGTACAAGGTCATCATGATCGCCGCCTTGCTGCCGGCTCTGCTCTATTACGGCACCGCGCTGCTGATGATTCACTATGTTGCCAAGCGCGACGGCTTTGTCGGCCTCAAGGAGGACGAACTGCCGCGCTGGTCCCATGTTCTTCAGCGCAGCTTCCTGCTGTTGCCTATCCTGGTGCTGGTGGTCGCCCTGCTCATGGGGAAAACCCCGATGCTGGCCGGCCTGATCGGAGTGATCCTGGCCTGGGGCGTTTCCCTGCTCAACCGCGGTTATCGCATGGGGCCCAAGCGCCTGATCCAGGCCCTGATCATGGCCGGCAAATCCGTGCCTGTCATTGCCATCGCCTGTGCTTCGGCGGGGATTGTCATCGGCTCTATCGCCCTGACCGGGATCGGTTTCAAGATCGGTGCGCTGATTTCCGCCCTGTCGGGTAATTCCAGTCTGCTTGCCCTGATCCTGATCGCCATGCTGGCCGTGGTCTTCGGCATGGGCCTGCCGACCACTTCGGCGTATATCATCGCCGCCGCGCTGGGCGTCAGCAGCCTGACCAAGCTCGGTTTCGAACCGCTCAATGCCCACCTGTTCGTCTTCTACTTCGCGGTTCTCTCGAATATGACCCCGCCGGTCGCCCTGGCGTCCTTTGCGGCGGGAACCATTGCCGGGGACAACCCGATGAAGATCGCCCTGACCGCCATGCGGATTGGGGTGGTCGCTTTTATCGTCCCCTTTGCCTTCGCCTATGATTCCGTTCTGCTGCTTCAGGGCAGCTGGCTGGCGATTGCCGGTGTCATCTGTTCGGCCGGGGTCGCCGGTTACCTGCTTTCGGTCGGATTTGCCGGCTTTTTCCAGGCCCGCCTGGCCACCTGGAGTCAGGCGGTTATGATCGCGACGGGGTGTCTCTGTTTCTTCCCCGTCTGGCCGGTCCGACTGGTTGGAATGACTGTTGGAATTGCTATTATTGTGATGCTGATCGTGAGAGACTCTGCCTTTAAAAAGGCTCACCAACCTTCACTGAAGCAGGCCTGAAAGCCTGCAGAGACGGTCTTCCCGGGCTTCTGCTCGGGAGGCCGCTGTTGATGCTGTCCGCAGAGGGAGATGCCCCCTCTGCGGATTTTTTTATGCGTGCGGTTTGAGGGAAATTAACTTTTATTTGGTAGTGACCTGTTCAGAAAATATAAAACTATGTTATTTTATTAGGGTATGTAGAATTGGGGCAGTCAGTTTTTGAGTAAGCAGGATAATTTCGGGGATTTTTGATTCCCGACCACCACGACCTACCCTTGAGGAGGAGAGACATGTCAATGGCAAGACTGATCAAAAGAATGGTGTTTGTTGCTGCTGTACTTGTTTTTGGTTTGAGCTTCAGTGTTCAGGCCGCACCCGCCGAGAGAAATTACCTGATGGCAACGGCGTCCACCGGCGGAACCTATTATCCTGTCGGGGTCGCTCTGTCCACCCTGATCAAGGTGAAGCTGCAACCCAGCGAGAAAATCGGGATGTCGGCTATCAACTCGGCCGGTTCCGGTGAGAACATCAAGCTGTTGCGGGAAAACGAGGTTCAGTTTGCGATCCTGCAGGGGTTGTTCGGATCCTATGCCTGGAAAGGGACAGGACCCATCGCCAATGATGGCCCGCAAAAGAATCTTCGCTCCGTTTCCATGCTGTGGTTGAATGTTGAGCATTTTGCCGTGCAGAAAAAGTTTGCAAAGACCGGAACCATTGAAGATATGGTGGCCATGAAGGGTGAGTCCGTGTCCATGGGAGCCAAGAACTCCGGAACCCTTGGCTCAAACAGGGTCATTCTTGGCAACCTTGGTGTCGATATCGAGAAAGACTACAATCTGGTCTATGCCGGATATGGGCCCACAGCCGATGCCCTTCAGAACGGTCAGATTGCCGGTTTCGGCATTCCCGGGGGGGTTCCGGTCAGTGCCATTACCAAGGCCAAGGCCAATATGGGTGATGACATGGTCCTCCTCAGGTTTACTGATGAGCAGGCTGAAAAAGCGGACGGCGATTTCGATCTGTGGAACCCCTTCATCATCAAGGCGGGAACCTACCCCGGTCAGGACAAGGATATTCAGACCATCTGTCAGCCGAACTTCCTGGGTGTCCGGGCCGACGTCGATGAGGATGCCGTTTATAAAATCACTAAAACCATTTACGAAAATCTGCCGTTTCTGAATGCCATTCATGGCGCAACCAAGGCGATGGCGTTAGAAAAGGCCATTGCCGGTCTGCCTATGCCGCTGCACCCTGGTGCGCTGAAATATTACCAGGAAATGGGAATCAAGGTTCCTGAGCGGTTGATCGCCAAGTAATACGCGCTGCATAACTCACGGCCATCTCCGTTCGGGATGGCCGTCTTTTTATATTTCCCCATGACCACAGATGGAGTTGCAATCTTATGTCTACCGAAGAAGCCAGTCTTTTCAAACCGGAATCAAAGGTGATACTGATCCTTGGCGTTGCGATCTCTGTACTGCATATCTGGTTTAATGTTTTTGCCGTCATCCCGCTTCTTTGGCAGAACAGTCTCCATTTCGCTGGGTTTGCACTGATTGCTGCCTTTGTTTACCCGCTTCGGAAAGACCCTACCCCCATCTGGCGGATTCCGGATCTGGCGCTGGGTCTGTTGACCGCAGGATCAGCGATTTACATGATCGCCATGGAGGATGCTATTTATGATCGGGGAGTGCGCCTGTCTTCGGTCGAGTGGGTGGTTGGTATCGTCCTGATTTTGTGTGCCATTGAATTCACCCGCCGCGTTGCCGGCTGGTTTATTCCGGTGCTGATCATTGTGTCCCTGACCTATGTTGGCTGGTGGGGTGCCGAAATCCCCGGGGTGTTTAAGTTCGCCGGGCTGTCGGCCGAAACGATTCTATTTCGAAGTATTTACGGAGATGATGCCCTGTTTGGGACGATTGCGCTGATTTCTTCGACCTACGTCTTCATGTTTATCCTGTTCGGAGCTTTTCTGCTGCGTTCCGGCGCGGGGGAATTCGTCATTGACCTGGCCCGGGCGGTGGCCGGGAGGATGGTCGGCGGACCCGGCCTGGTCGCCGTGTTCGCGTCCGGCCTGATGGGCACCATCTCCGGATCGGCCGTGGCCAACACGGCTTCGACGGGCGTAATTACGATTCCCCTCATGAAGCGAGCGGGCTTCCCGGACAAGTTTGCCGCCGGGACCGAAGCGGCCGCCTCCACCGGCGGCCAGCTGATGCCGCCCATCATGGGGGCCGGGGCCTTCGTCATGGCGACCTACACCCAGATTTCCTACAACACCATCGTGCTGGTCAGCATTCTGCCGGCGATCCTTTATTTCGCCACGGTCGCGTTCTTTGTGCGGATCGAAGCCAAGCGCAGTTTCGTCACGGCCATGGATAATGAAAAGGTCTCCGCCATCGAAGTCATCAAGAGGGGCGGGATTGTTTTTATCCTGCCGATCAGTGTCCTCATCGGTCTGCTGATCTACGGTTTCACGCCGACCTATGCTGCCGGGATCAGCATCATCGCTGTTGTGGTCTCTTCCTGGTTCACTAAAAACAAGATGGGAATCAGGGCGATTGTCGAGGCCATGGCCCTTGGGGCCCGTAACATGGTCATGACGGCTATTCTGCTTTGTGCGGTCGGATTGATCGTCAACGTCATCGCAACGGCGGGGATAGGCAATACCTTTTCCCTGATGATCAACGAATGGGCAGGACACAGCCTGATTATCGCCATTGCTCTGATTGCCCTGGCCTCCCTGGTGCTGGGCATGGGGCTGCCGGTCACCGCGGCCTATATTGTCCTGGGAACCCTCTCTGCGCCGGCGTTGCATGGTCTGATTGCCGACGGCCTGCTCGTCAAAGCCCTGGTGAACGGTCAGATCCCGGAGGCGGCCAAGGCCATTTTCATGCTGGCCGCTCCAGACCGGCTGGCGGAAATCGGCAATCCCATGACGACGGCGACGGCCAGGGCCATTGTCGATGCCATTCCGATAGATATGGCCGGTATGATCAGAGAGGCCGTGCTCAGCGAGCACGCCATGACCTTTGCTCTGCTGTCGGCGCACCTGATTGTTTTCTGGCTCAGCCAGGATTCGAACGTCACGCCACCGGTGGCTCTGGCCGCTTTCACGGGTGCCGCGATTGCCGGAACCAAGCCCATGGCGACGGGCTTTCAATCATGGAAGCTGGCCAAGGGACTCTACGTGGTGCCCCTGCTGTTCGCCTACACGCCCTTTATCGGGGGGACTCTGGCCGGAGATCTGATGATCTTCTTTTTCGCTTTCTTCGGTCTCTACGCCTTTGCTGCCGGGATCGAAGGCTTTATGGAGGCGCGGCTGAATCCGCTGTTCCGGCTGTTGTCTCTGGTGGCCGCTACGGCGATGCTCTGGCCGGCGCCATGGCTGATCCACCTGGCGGGACTGGTTCTTCTGGTCGTGATTTTCGTGATGAACCGTCGCCGTGCCCAGGGCTGAGATGCGGACGGTCAGCCGCCGTAGGACCGAATGAAATATTCGAAAAGTGTATGGAAATGAGAAATTTAGGTTTTGGGTTTTGACAATTTTGGCATATACTGTGGGAGATTTTTAATCTGTTGGGGGGCGGGGATGTTATGCTAGGTCAAAGCCACAGAACGCTTCTCATCGTTGAAGATAATGCCACCAATCTGAGTATCCTCAAAGCGATTTTCAGCCGTGGTTATCAGCTGCAATTTGCCGATAACGGTGAAGATGCCCTGCGCCTGCTCAGGGAAAAAACCGTCGTTCCGGATTTGATCCTCCTGAATGTCGTCATGCCGGGCATTGATGGCTATGAAGCCTGTCGGCAGCTCAAGGACGATCCGGAACTGTCGTCGATTCCGGTGATCTTCCTCACCGGAAAGGATTCCCGGGAAGACGAGTCCAGGGGGCTGGCTCTGGGAGCCGCTGATTATATTACCGCCCCATTCGATCCCGCCATCGTCAAGCAGCGGGTCAACACCCATCTTGAGCTGAAGCTCTATCGCGACCTGCTTCAGAATCGTCTTGATGAAAAAACGTCCGAACTTGAAGAATCCCAGCGCGTTGTCGAGCAGGTAGAAAGCCGGCTCAAAGGTTTCCTGAGAACGGCCCCTGTCGGTCTGGCTATCGTTGTCGACCGCAAGTTCGTCTGGGTGAATGACCTGGTCAGCCTGTATGGTTACACGGCCGAAGAGATGATCGGTCAGAATGTGCGGATGACGTACCCGTCCGACGAAGAGTACGAGCGGGTCGGAGACGCTTTGTATTCTCAGCTGCAAGACCGGGAAATCGCCTGCGTCACCGGGCAGCTGAAACGTAAGGACGGTTCTCTGATCGATGTTCAGATTCGCAGCAGCCTGCTTGACCGCGAGCGACCGCTGATGGGCGCCGTCATCGTCGTCAGTGACATCTCCGAGCTGATGGTTTCGCGCCGCGAACTTGAAAAAAGCGAAATGCGTCTGCGTCTGGTCCAAAACCTGGCAAGGATCGGTTACTGGGAGCTTGATCTGAAGAATGAGGACGTTTTCTGGTCCGATTCCCTGTTTCAGATAACTGAGCGCACCCCGGTTCCTCCCCCGTTGAGGGTGGACACCATTCTCTCCTGGTTTCCCGCCGACAGCGCCACTGCCATCGAGGCTATGCTGGACCGCCACCTTGAAACACAGGATGACGAGGTCGTCGCTATCGAGGTGCCCTTCGTCACGCCCGAGGGAAACAGGAAATATGCCACGTCTCTGTCGGAAATCCAGCGCGACGACACCGGCCGGCCGGAGTTCATCATCGGCGCTGTACAGGACGTGACGTACCGGAAGAACATTGAAGCGGAAATGGCCCGCAGCTTTGAGGAGCGGGACGCCGCTTTCAACGCCACCTCCGACCTGGTCCTTGTGCTCAACCGGGATATGCGCGTTCTGAGAGCAAACCGGGCGGTCTACCGGTTGCTGCAGCGGGAAGAAGGGACGCTGCTCGGGCTGGAATTTAAACAGATTTTCGGCCAGGAGCAGCTGAGCCCCGATTGCCCCCTGCCAAAAACCATGGCGACTCTGAAGGAATCCTCCGCCATCGTGGATAATATGGTGCCGGGGCGGTCGTTCCTGGTCTTGACGGCTCCGGTCAGCGTCCATAATGGTCAGGCCGATTACTTTATCGTCAACGCCCGGGATATTACCGAACTGCAAAAAGCCACCGAATGTGTTCTTCAGCGTGAAGAGCAGCTTTCGACCCTCATCAACGCGACTCCCGATTTCATCATTTTCAAGGATGACCAGAGTCGCTGGGTGCTGGCCAACAATGCCGCCATCGACCTGTTCCAGCTGGAGACGGTCGAGTTCTTCGGCCTCACCGATCAGGAACTGGCGCAGAAAACGCCAGCGGCCATGACCTCGAGTTTCCTGGTGTGTGAAAAGTCGGATGCCGAATGCTGGGCCAGTGGCCAGACGCTCCGCATCGAAGAGAGGATCCCGACCAGGCATGGCGAGGAGCGTATCTTCGATGTCATCAAGGTGCCGGTTTTTGATGACAGCGGCCAGCGCAAGGGGTTGGTGGTCTGGGGGCGGGACCTGACCGAGATCAAGCGCCTGCAGCAAACCACCAACCGCGCGACACGGCTTGCCGCCATCGGCGAGCTGGCGGCCGGGGTCGCCCATGAGATCAACAATCCTAACGCCCTGATTCTCTACAACTGCGATTTTCTCAAAGAATTTTTCCATGGTTTTGTCGCGGCTCTGCAGCAGGAGAAGCTGGTTTTGGAGGGGAAAAAGATTGGCGGGATGGCTCTTGCCGAGGCCCTTGAAGAGGTCCCGTTATTGTTGAACTCTGTGTCCGATTCGGCGTTGCGGATCAAACAGATCGTCAAGGACCTGGGGGATTTTTCGCGGCAGGACAGTCGGGATGGGGCCGTTGAACTCAATGTCAACGAGATCGTCGAGGTGTCGGTCCGGCTGGTCGAAAATTCGATTAAAAAAGCGACCGACTGTTTCAGTGTCGAGCTGGCGGCAGGACTGCCCGTCATTATGGGGGTCAAGGGGCGTCTGGAACAGGTTGCCGTCAATCTGTTGCTGAACGCCTGCCAGGCCCTGACCGATCGCAGTCAGGCCATCACGGTCGCAACGTTTTATGATGCCCAGCAGGAGACCGTGGTTCTAGAGGTTCGGGACCACGGCCGCGGTATCCCGGAACAATTCCGGGACCAGGTGCTGGAACCTTTTGTCACCACAAAAAGAGATCTGGGGGGGACGGGCCTTGGCTTATCGGTATCATCCCGTATCGTCAAGGAGCATGGTGGAGAACTCATTTTCGATTCTATTGCCGGCAAGGGGACGACTTTCAAGGTCATGCTGCCTGTTTGCCGAGAGAAGGACAAGTGAATTCCATGGAAACCCTGTATCCAGAACAACCCGTACTGATTGTTGACGATGAACCGGCCTGGGCGCACAGCCTGACCCTGTCCCTGAAGATCTCCGGCGGGATCAATCATGTTGAAACCTGTCGCGACAGTCGAAACGCCATGGGGATGCTGGCCGACAAGCTCTACAGCCTGGTGCTTCTTGACCTGACCATGCCCTATGTCAGCGGAGAAACCCTGCTTGAGTCCATCAAGCAGGAGTATCCGGGCCTGCCGGTGATTGTGATCAGCGGCATGAATCAGCTCAACACGGCGATCCGCTGCGTCAAATCCGGGGCGGAAGATTTCTATGTCAAAACCGACGAACGTGAGCGGGTCGTCTCCGGCATCCTCAGAACCCTGAAGCAGGCCGAGGTGAAAAGGGAGAACCTGCAGCTTAAGGAAACCCTGCTGCATTCGGCCCGGGTCCCTCACCCGGCGTTCATGAATATCATTACCCACAATGAGAAGATGCAGGGAATCTTCAGGTATCTTCAGGCGATTGCCTTGAGCGACGAACCAATTCTGATCACCGGGGAAAGCGGAACCGGCAAGGAACTGATCGCCAAGGCCCTGCATGGGCTGAGCTGCCCGGAGAAACCCTGGGTTGCCGTGAACGTGGCCGGGCTGGACGATATGGTGTTCAGCGATACCCTGTTCGGCCATACCAAGGGCGCCTTTACCGGGGCGGATCAGACCCGCATGGGGATGATCGAAAAAGCCAGCGGCGGTATTCTGTTTCTGGATGAAATCGGCGATTTGTCCATGCCGTCCCAGGTGAAGCTTCTCCGTCTGCTGCAGGAAGGCGACTTCTATCCCCTCGGCAGCGATCAGCCCAAGCTCTGCAAAGCCAGGATCGTCGTCGCCACCAACCAGAATCTGCATCGCAAGGAGGCGGAAGGCGCATTCCGCCGGGATCTGCTCTACCGGCTCTGTTCGCACCGGGTCGAAATGCCGGCCCTGCGCGACCGCAAAGATGACCTGCCCTTGCTGCTGGATTTCTTTCTGGCCGAAGTCTCTGCCAAGTATGGCAAGAACAAGCCGACCTATCCGCCGGAACTGCTGACCCTGCTCGAATCCTACCATTTCCCGGGCAATGTTCGGGAATTGCGGGCCATGATCCATGATGCCATGAGTCTTCATGAAAAGGGTGTCTTGTCCCTGTCCCGTTTCCGCAGTGCCATCGGTTCCGTGTCGCGCCAGACCCCCACTCCCGAAGGGGAGGAGGACCAGGTGAGGTTTCCGGCCGCTCTGCCGACCCTGAAGCAAATGAGTCAGTTGCTGGTCGAGGAGGCTCTGCAGCGCACCAATGGAAATCAGTCCCTGGCCGCGCAACTGTTGGGGGTGACTCCCCAGGCCCTGAGCAAGCGGCTGAAAAAAAGCCGGTCCTGACGCCGAACCCTCCGCTTGTCCCGTCATGTTGGTGTGCCGGGCGGTCTCGTTCCGTCGCCTGGCGCATCTGGACCCCTCCGTATATTCGTGTCGCAAGAACCTTTAGCAGGGGTTAATCTTTGGTTTATTGTCAACCTTTGTTGATATCTTCCTTATCGTGATGAAATTGCGACACTTTTTCGCAATGATAGCCCTCCAGATCAAGACTGGTTGATTTTCGCTGTCTGGCACCGTTAAAAAAAAACTGTAAAGTCAATACGTTGTCTGGTATGGTTAGTTGGTATTAATTGTGCATATTTAAGTTTGAATGCCCTCGGCAACGACTGTGACTGCGTGGATAGCGTATGAAGAATGTCCTATATTTTGAGCCTGACCAGGATAAAACTCAGCAGATCGACTTTCTGGCCAAACTGGCAGGTCTGACTATCCGGATGGCCAGGTCGCAGGACGAGGTTTTGAACTGGTTGCGCTTTGGGCATCTGCTCAGTACCAGATTTGATCTGCTGCTGATCGGTTCGGCCGAGGCATTGCCCGCAGATTCGCAACTTTTTTCCGAACTCATGGCGAGTCCCGACCTGCAGGTTGTGGTGACCGGTGACCCGGTGGACATTCCGGACCAGCTGCGGGGCCGGGTGACCGTGTGTGAAACAATGAGCCTCATCAAATGCCTGGCGAATGACAGTTCTCCGGGCCGTTGAAAAACCGGCAGCTATCCTTCAGGGGAGGGGAGCTTGATTCATCATTCATATAAATGTTTCTGTGTCAAAAGCGCAATTGCGATCAGGGAGAGTCGGCTTTGATTCCCGAAGTACGCTATTTGTTGCGCGGTCTCCTGCCCCTGGGACTGGTCGTGGTCGTGGTCCTGGCCGGCTTCCTGCTGTTGTTCAGCAACCAGAACCGGTTGTTTCAGACCGAGCAGCAGCTCAATGGCAGGATTCATAACGCGACCAACGGGAAAGCCCTGGGCGAACTGATTGTCAGTCAGCTTGGAATTGTCTCCACCAGGTTTTACATGGCCCTGGTCTCAGCCGATACCGAACGCCAGAAGCGGCTTCTCAAGGAGGTCGACGTCTGCCTGGGCGATATTTCCGCGGCGGCCAGGGTGTTGTCCAAGGGGGGCGTCTACTCACGCCGGCTTCCCCTGGGCCGGTCAGGTTCTGAGGCCGTTTCCTACGATCTGGCCTACGATCCCGATCAGGCGCATATCGCGCATATCGACTTTCCGTCTTTAGAACGTCAGCTTGTCGATCTTAAGAGGCTCATGGGGCAAACCCTTGAGCTGACCCGGTTGCGGAACACCCTGCTTCAATCGGACAACAGTACAGAACTGCATCAGGCCGGTCTGGAGATTCGCGCTTTCGAAAACCAGGTGAGCAGCCATTTGCAACAGGTTTCATATCTGGCCGGTCTCATCGTTTCCAACACCACCGGAAATTTAGCGGCGCTGACCCGTTCCGTGAATCAGGGCCGGGCTGAAAGCCGTCAGCACGATATTCGCTGGACCGTCTCCGTCATACTCCTGGTCTGCGGGTTTATTGCCCTGGTTTTGAGGCAGGTCAGTTCCTCCCAGCGACGGCTGGAAAAAACCATCAACCAGCTGGAACAGGCCAAGGCCAACCTGGCGGACAGTCACGCTGAAATTCTCGCCCTCAACGAAACTCTCGAGCAGGAGGTGGAGCGGCGCACGGCTGAGTTGACCGTGTCCGAACAGCAGTGGAGCGACGCCTTCAATGCGATCAGTACGCCCATGTTCATTCACGATAAGAAGGGCAGAATCATCAAGGCCAACCAGGCCTATCTCGACACCGCCGGGGTTTCTCTTGAACAAGCCGTCGGTGAGTACTACTGGACCGTGTTTCCGCGGCGGAACATGCCGCTGCCCGGCTGCCTCTGCACCCCCCATGAAATAAATGAAAAAAGCCGGGTCACTGAAATGACCCTGCAGGTGGATGACAGGATGTTCCGTTCCCAGTCTTTCGTGGTGCGCAACCGCGAAGGGGGCTATCTCTACGGCATGCATCTGCTGGAGGACGTCACTGAAAAGGCCCGGATCAGAAAAGAACTGCAGGCCAGCGAAAAACGGTTTCGCGATGTGACCAACAGTATCGATGAATCGCTGATTCTGGTTGATCGCGAGCAACGGATCCTGATGCTGAACCGGGCCGCCGAACGGACGTACCACCTGAACTCGTCCGATTACATCGGTCAGCATTGCCATGATATTTTCCATCACCAGGGGGTGATCTGCGACGATTGTTCGGTCGCCGAGGTCTTCGCGAGCGGCAGGCTGGTTGTCACCCAAAAACGGCTTGAGGATGGCAGGGTCCTCGACCTGAAAATTTATCCGATCTGCACCGATGACGGTGAGGTGACGGCCTGCACCATTGTGACGTCCGACATCAGCGAGCGCGTAAAATATATTGAAAACCTCAGACGCTATCAGCAGATTGTCTCAACCTCGCGCGATATTGTCGCCTTTTTTGACACCGATCATCGGTATCTCGCCGTCAACGCCGAATATGCAAGTTATTTCAATCTGTCTGAACAGGATATCGTCGGCCGTCACGCCAGTGACATCATCGGTCGCGAGCGCTACAACGAGTATCTGACCTACCAGGACCAGGTCTTCATGGAGAAGACCCCTCTGAATCAACGGCTCTGGGTTGACTATCCGGCCCGCGGCCGGCGGTTTATGGACATCTCGGTGTTTCCTTATGTTGATGATGAGGGAGCGGTCATTGGGCTGGTTGTCCGAGGGCAGGACCTGACCGAAAGAAATGAACAGGAAGAGCGTCTGCGGTTAGCGGCCAAGGTTCTTGAAAGCACCAGCGAGGGGATCGTGATTACCGACTGCCAGGGCCAGATCATGGCGGTCAATCCGGCCTTCACCCGCATCACCGGATATCGTGAGGACGAGGTGGCCGGGAAAAATCCGCGGATTCTCAAGTCCGGACGGCATGATGACAGCTTTTACCGCGAGATGTGGCTCTCTCTGCAGGAGAGCGGCCAGTGGCGCGGGGAAATCTGGAACCGGCGCAAAGACGGGGAGGTTTATCCCGAACTGCTGACCATCACCACTATGACCAGTGACGCCGAGACGACTCATTATGTCGCGGTCTTCTCTGATATCAGCGCCATCAAGAAAACCTCTGAAAAGCTTGAACATCTGGCTCACCACAATGCGCTGACCGGCCTGCCGAACCGGCGGCTGCTGCAGGCCCGCCTCGAGCATTCCCTGCAGAACGCCAGGCGTGAAGGGACCCGGGGAGCGGTCATTTACATCGACCTGGACAACTTTAAAAAAATCAATGACAGCCTGGGGCACAGTGCGGGGGACGAGGTTCTCAAAACAGTTGCCGAGCGGCTGATGAAAAATGCGCGCCAGGTCGATACGGTGGCTCATCTGAGCGGTGATGAATTTGTCATCGTTCTGCATAAAACAAAAACCATCGACGACGCCATCACCCGGGCCGAGCAGATTATTGCCGGCCTGCAGCAGCCATTCCAGGTCGAAAATTACGAGCTGTTCATCAGCGGCAGCCTGGGCATCGCCGAATATGATGCCACGACCCAGGATATCGAAACGCTGCTTAAAAATGCCGATGCGGCGATGTACAAGGCGAAGGAGTCCGGCAAAAACCGCTATCATGTCTATTCTCCGGAATTGACCGAGCAGGCGGTCGAGCGGGTCCTGATGGAAAGTCATCTGCGCAGAGCTCTCGACCGGAATGAGCTGGTTCTCTTCTATCAGCCCCAGATCGATATGACCTCAGGGCGCATCGTCGCGGCGGAGGCGCTGCTGCGCTGGGAGCATCCCGACCTGGGGATCGTTCCTCCGGACAAGTTCATCCCCTTGAGCGAAGAGACCGGACTGATCATCCCCATCGGCGAGTGGGTTTTGCGTACCGCCTGCCGGCAGATGATGGCATGGCGGAAACGTGGGCTCGGCCTGAAACGCATCGCCGTCAATGTGTCGGGCAAACAGATTCAGCTTAAAGATCTGCACAAGATGGTCGAGCAGGTGCTGATTGAAACCGGACTGCCTTCAGGGTCCCTGGAGCTTGAGATTACCGAAGGGTTTATTATGCAGCATCCGGAACAGTCCATCGCCGTTCTGCAGAGCATCCGCAATCTCGGGGTCGAATTGTCCATCGACGATTTCGGGACCGGCCATTCCTCTTTGAACTATCTGAAGCGACTGCCGATAAACCGGTTGAAAATCGATCGGACTTTTGTCAATGATATCTGTGACGAGATGGAGGGCGAGGCGATCACCAGGGCGGTTATCGCCATGGGAAGGAGTCTCAACCTGCAGATTACCGCGGAGGGGGTCGAAACCCCGGAACAGCACGAGTTCCTGGACATGCATGGCTGCCACGAAGCCCAGGGCTTCCTGTTCTGCAGGCCGCTTCCGGCCGAAAAGATGCAGAAACTGCTGGAGTCGGACACGGTGCTGACCCGCTATGCCTGCTAGCCTGACGATCTGAAATAAACGATGACAAAAGATCTCAAGACCGACATGACGGAAGGTGAGGAGGTTCTGCTTCGCGAGGACCTGGGCCCTTGCCGACTGACGCTGACGCTCCAGAATGATGGCATGGAGTGCCTCGCCGCCGTTGAAAAAACAGCCTCGGATCCTGCCGCCTCGACGGGACCCGACTCTGCCGGTTCTCAGGAAGCGCGCTGCTCTCTCGCTCCTCCTGATCTGCTCTGTTGCCTGCACCGGGTCAAGATCGTCCAGACCATCGACTATGCGGCAGTCTATGAGCTCTGCGCCGCCGTCGAGCTTGGCCAACCCCTGTCTCCCGTGGTTGTCGCGCGCGGGATTCCCCCGTTAAAGGGGGCTGACGGCTGGTTTGAGCTGCTTGTCAAAACCGGATCGGAAGGGGTTGCTCTGGAAGAGGACGAAAAGGGCACCGTCGACCTGAAAAATCTGAATATCTTCAGTGAGATTCAGTCGGGGCAGAAGCTCGGTGTCGTCCATCCGCCCGGCAGCGGCATTGCCGGGATGACGGTGCAGGGACTCCCGGTTCCGGCCGATTCGGGCAAGCCTTACCAACTGGTGGCCGGCGACGGGGTCACCCTCAAATATAAAGACCGGGTCGCCTACTCGGACAAGTCCGGCAAGGCCATTCTGGAACAGCAGACTCTTGCCGTGGTGGATCATTGGGTTATTCCAGGAGATCTCGACCTGAGTATCGGCAATATCGAGTTCCACGGTTATGTCGAAATCAAAGGGGATGTGCCGGATGATTTCCGGGTCGTCGCTGAAAAGGGGATCAAGGTTCACGGGCATGTCGGGGCCAGCCATCTCGAATCGGACGGATCCATCGAACTGGTCAGCATGGCGGGCAGGGAGGTTGGCACCATCATCTGTCGCGGCAATCTGCGGGCAAACTTCCTCAATCAGGTCAAGGTCGTCAGTTTTGGTCATGTGACGGTGGCCAATGAGGTGCGCAACTGCCAGATCAAGTCGACCGGGCGACTCATGGTTGAGAGGGGAGCACTGCTCGGCGGTACCTGCACCACCCTCGAAGGGGTGGAAGCCAAGGTCATCGGGAGTGAATCCGGTTTGAAGACCGAGGTGACCGCCGGGGTCTATTTTCCCGATGCGGATCGTTTCAATTATCTGCTTGAGCGCAAGCAGAATGTGACTCAGCAGCTGGCCCGCCTAGCCGAAGCGATCGACCAGCTCAACAGCTCCCTGGCCAGGAACGTTCAATATGCCGCCGCCGCACGCAAGCGCCTGGATATCCTGAGTGAACAGCATGAGCTGCTGACGGAAGAAAAGGAACGCCTCAGCGCGGAGATCGCTTCCTCCAGGTGCCAGGAGTTCACTTGTCGCAATGCCAAAATCAATGTCACGTCCAGACTGATGGAGGGGGTCGTGCTGATCCTCGGCGGCAGCCGGGAAGAGATTCGGATGGTCCGGAGCGGACCGCTGTCGATCATCGAAAACACCCGGGACGGAGGGGTGCGTTTCCTGGCCATGACCCCCTTGAGCCTGCTTGCCGATGTTGTGGAACAGCAGTTGCTTGATTCCCCAGAAGACCCCACGCCCTGACCGACCCCGGCACGTCGACGGACGCCGTTCCCCTGTCCTGTTCTTTAAAATTGTCCAGATATCCGGAGCGCTTTTCCCACTCTTGCGGCACCATGACATTCTGATGGGGGTTTTAGGAATCTGTTGATTTCCTGATGCAAGTAAAATAGTGTTTGATTTTTATTTATTCATATAATACGGTATTTTGCAGAAAATGATAAATAGAGGAGGTAAAATGTGACGCTTTTTGTTATGATTTGATCCTGTTTTATTTTTTCCTTTTTATCGCAGAGGACGCTATGACCGGAAAACAACTGTTGCTGAAGGCGCTTAAAGACAAGGGAGTCAAATATATCTTCGGCTATATCGGTGGGGCGATTATGCCGGTTTTTGACGAAATGGAAAGAATGGGCCTGTTCACGTTCATCATGGGGCGCCATGAGCAGGGGTCCGCCTTTATGGCCCAGGGGCTGACCCGGGCTTCCCTGTCGACCGCGACTCCCCAGGTCGGCGTCTGTGTGTCAACCTCCGGCCCCGGGGCCATGAACCTGGTGACCGGGATCGCGGATGCCCACATGGATTCGGTGCCCATGGTGGCTATTACCGGCCAGGTGGCAACCGGCGTGATTGCCACTGATGCGTTCCAGGAGAGCGATGTGGTCGGCGTCATGATGCCCATCTCCAAGCAGACCTATATGCCTCTCAGGGCAGAAGAGATCGAACAGACCATTCATGAGGGATTCTACGTCGCCACCACCGGGAGGGGCGGTCCGGTGGTCATCGATGTGCCAAAGGACGTGCAGAACGAACAAGTCCCCGAGTCCTATGATTTCGACCCGGACAGCTACTGCCCCGATCTGCCCGGCTATATCTTTACGCCGACCCCGGACCGGGACATTGTCAAAAAAGCGGTCGAGATGATCAACAAGAGCGAGCGGCCCGTCCTGTTCTGCGGTCACGGGGTCATCAACATCAATGCCGGAGAACTGCTCCAGAAATTCGCCGAGAAGGTCAATATCCCGGTGGCCTTTACCCTGCACGGGCTGTCGGCTATGCCGGCAGATCATCCCTTGAGTCTCGGTATGATGGGAATGCACGGTACCGTTGAGGCCAACCGCGCTATCATGGAGGCTGACCTGCTGATCTCCTTCGGCATGCGGTTTGATGACCGGGTGACCGGAAAGCTGAATGAATACGCCCAAAACGCTGATGTCATCCATGTTGAAATCGATCCCTCAGAAATCGACAAGAACGTTCGAACCTCCATTGCCATCGGTGCGGACGTGGCCCGCACCCTGTACATGATGCTCGGGGATCCCATGCTGACCTACAAGCCAAGACGCCGCTGGCTTGAAAAGATCGATTCGTTCCGGAAGGTGATGGCGGATGAGCTGGCCAGGGAAATCGAGGACGGGGTCGGAGATGGCGGGAAATTGCTGATGAAGACAATCGTTCATCAGCTTTCCGAAGTGACCGGAGGGAAAGATCTCATCGTCGCTGATGTCGGTCAGCATCAGATGATTTCGGCCCGCTACTACAATTTCCAGACCCGCAACAGCTGGTTTGCCTCCGGCGGGGCCGGAACCATGGGCTGTTCTTTGCCGATGGCTATCGGCGTCAAGCTGGCCCGTCCCGACGAACGGGTCTGGTCCATCAGCGGCGATGGCGGGTTCCAGATGAATGCCCAGGAACTTGGGACCATCATGGAGCAGCAGCTCGACGTCAAGATTATCATTCTGAACAATGGCTACCTGGGCATGGTTCGGCAGTGGCAGACCTTCTTCTTCGACGGCTGTTATGCCGGGACCCCGATGCAGAGCCCCGATTTCGGCTACCTGGCCAGGGCCTATGGAATTCCGCATCGAAGAGTCGAAAACCTCGCCGATGTGGCCCCGGTCCTGAAAGAGGCTGCAGAACACCAGGGGGCGATGGTTCTGGAATTTCTCTGTGACCCGAGTGAAGTTATTTTGCCGATGATTCCGTCCGGAGGAGGTTTTGAGGATATGATCGTGACGCATCCGCACAAGCCTCAGGCGGATCAGCAGGAAGGGGACTCCTTATGAAAAGGCGGGCGATACTGGCTTTTACCCTTGATCATCCCGGGGTGTTGAACAAAATTTCAATGCTGATCCGGAAGAAAATGTACAACGTCGACACCCTGACCGTCTGTCGCTCGAAGATTCCCGGGGTCAGCCGCATGACCATAACCCTGGAAGAGAACGATGACGCGAACGTGGTCCAGATTCTCAAGCAGTTGGAAAAATTTACCGAGGTGATCTCGGCCCGGGAACTGGACACCGATCACAGTTACTGGCGGGAGGTGGCCATTATCAAACTGGAGATTGACGCCCAGCACCTCGAGGTGCTGCATGGCCGCTACAACTTCGAGATTCTGGAACAGAAGAGTGACGATATCCACATTCTTCAGGTGGCCGGTTCGACCCGTCGGATCGATGCCTTCATGGAGGAGGTGGGGGAGGAGCATGTTATCGAGATCGCCCGGACCGGCGTCACCGCCATGGAAAAATAGCAGACATGAGACGCGAGGCAAGCGCTTCCGACCTCCCGGAATCGGGTTGAATTGACATCTTTTTAGCTAAAAATAATGAATATTTGCTTAAAAAGGGTGCAAGTTTTGTTGTTTCTACAATAAAACTTGTGCCTTTTTTTGTGTCATGAAATCAGTGACTTGCCATATTTTTGGTAGATTGTTGTTAACTAATGTTGATATTTGGTCATTTTTCATTCTGTCTGTTTTTCTCCGAAAAAGCCGTAAAATCACCAGTTAACAGTTATGTTATTTGCTGGCACTAATCTTGCTGTGTAGTCGTGCGGTTAGATTTTTTTTATTAAGATTGGTCGGTTTTTTTGTCCCGCCGACCTCCTGCCCGCCCCCTTTCACACTGAGAGGGGACAAACAGTGGTTGGCGACCTTTGCCTTGGGGCGAGGGGGGGCGCTCTGGTGGACCGGAATCGGCGGGTGAGCAGATAAGTCGCATGATCTCGACTTCAGATCACCGGACGGTCAATCGACCAGAGCAAAGATATAAATGTGAGCCTTAAGGAAGAAAGGAATGGGAAACATGCTGAAAAACCTCAAAATCGGAACACGGATGATCGTCATGGCCGGATCAATTCTGATTCTCATGCTGATCACCCTGGTTTGGGGCATCAAAGGGCTATCGACAACAGTGGATAATGGCAAGGAAATGGCCGAGGGGAACAAATTGCGCGGCGAATTGCTGGCCCGCGAGGTTGACCACCTCAACTGGGTGAAGGCGGTTTCGACCTTTCTGACCGATGAGAACGTCACCGAGTTGAAGGTCCAGATGGATCATACCCAGTGCGCCCTGGGCAAGTGGCTTTACGGGGATGGCCGAAAGCAGGCTGAACAGCTGGTTCCTGAGCTGGCCACCGACCTGAAGGCCATAGAGGTCCCCCATCAGCATCTGCACGAAACGGCGCTCAGGATCAAGGATGTCTACCGGCCAGCCAACCCTCATCTGCCCAAGTTTCTCACCGAAAAAGAATTAGACCACGTATCCTGGGTCAGCAGGGTCCAAAGCGGTATTATCGCCGGAGATAAAAACCTTGATGTCGAGTTTGATCATACCGAGTGCGGCTTCGGACAGTTTCTCTACGGAGATTCAGGAAAAAAAGCCGCCGCCGGCAACCCGGAACTGGCAGGGATTCTCACTGATCTGAAGGACCCTCACGAGGCACTGCACCAGTACGGCAAGCATATCGCCGAACTGCTCGCCGACGGGGACCGGCGGGGTGCGGAAGAGTATTTCAACGCCAGGATTGTTCCGACCCTGGAAACGACCCAGCATCTGCTGAAAAAGGCGGGTATGGTCGCTACCGCTGCCCTTGCCGGTCAGAAGAAAGCCAACGAGATCTTCGCGACCGAGACCCACAGGCATCTGGCCGAGGTCCAGGGGCTGATGCACCGAATGACCGATACCGCAGCGGAGCATATCATGTCGGATGAGCAGATGATTTCCGCGGCCGTCGCGACCCGGACCGGAATCAGCATCCTCGGGGCCGTTGCCCTGGCCGTCGGATTGGGACTTGCCTACCTTATTTCCCGGAGTATCACCAGCCCCCTGCATCGGGCATTCGCGGTGGTGGGGCAGTACGGTAAAGGAGACACCCGTGATCAGGCTCTGCCCATGGGGGAGCATGTCAATTGTTCCAGTCTCAACCACTGCGGCCAGAAGGACTGCCCAAGTTTCGGCCGGGACGGTCACTGCTGGGTTGAAACGGGGACTTTCGGCCCGAATCCGGTCTGTAAAAAGCTGACCGATGGAACCTACCGCGATTGCCGGGAGTGCAAAGCGTTTAAAGCCAGGGATGAAATCACCGAGCTGGGTTCGGTTCTGGTGGGGATGGCGAAAAGCCTGCAGGGGCGAAGCGAACTGGCCGAGGCGATTGCCCGCGGTGACCTGACTCATAACGTCAAGGTGGCCTCCCCCAATGATCAGTTGGGGAATGCCCTGAAGACCATGCTGGAGGGGCTGCGTGAAATGGTCGGCAACATCCAGATGGCAGGCGAGCAGATCGCTTCCGGGTCCGGCCAGGTCTCCGATGCCAGCCAGGCCCTCTCCCAGGGGGCGACGGAATCGGCAAGCTCTCTGGAAGAGGTGACGGCGTCCATGAACCAGATGGCCGGGCAGGTGCGCACCAACGCGGAAAATGCCAGCGCCGCCAACCAGCTGTCGAGCGAGGCGCAGCAGGCCGCAGAAAAAGGGAATGCCCAGATGGCCGACATGGTGACGGCCATGGGCGCCATCAACGAGGCCGGTCAGAATATCAGCAAGATTATCAAGGTGATCGACGAGATCGCCTTCCAGACCAACCTGCTGGCTCTCAATGCGGCCGTGGAAGCGGCCCGGGCCGGTCAGCACGGCAAAGGCTTCGCCGTGGTCGCCGAGGAGGTTCGCAATCTGGCCGCCCGCAGTGCCAAGGCCGCCGAGGAGACGGCGGAACTTATTGAAGGGTCCGTCGCCCTGACCGACCGGGGGAACCAGATGGCTCAGCAGACGGCCGCCGCTCTCAAGGAGATCATGGCCGGGACCAACCAGGTCAATGATCTGCTTCAGGAGATCGCTGCGGCTTCCAACGAGCAGGCCCACGGCATCAGCCAGGTGACGAGCGGGCTCTCCCAGATCGACCAGGTGACCCAGCAGAACACCGCAAGTGCCGAGGAAAGCGCGGCGGCTGCAGAAGAACTGTCGGGCCAGGCCATGCAGATGAAGGTCATGCTCAAACGTTTTGTCCTGAACAGGGACGCCCGGGACAGTGGTTCGACTCCTGTCCGGGGAGGCCGTCCCGAGGTTGCCCAGGGCGGTGGCTGGGGACAAACGGCGGTTCGGCCACAGCCTGTCATGCCGCGGCACATTGCCCTTGATGACGACGAATTCGGCAGGTTCTGAAGCGTTTTGAGAGAACTCTGTCCCGATGCCCGGGCAGCGAACCGGCGTCATCCTTGTAGCAGGCTTGATGAATCCCGAAAGGAATATCATCGTGCCGAGTCCTTCCCGCCAGCGAGAAGGCCTGTGTCTTATTCTGCTTTATCGTTATTCTTTCGGAGATCTGAGTATGGAGATGTTACAGTGGGGGGCCCTCTTTGAGACGAACCATGAGCTCATCGACCAGCAGCATAAGCATATTGTCGACCTGACCAACCAGTTTGGACAGCTGGTGTCGACCCACAATTTTTCATCTGCCGACTTTGAAAACCTGCTGGAGGAACTGGTTTCCTATACCCAGTATCATTTTCTTGAAGAAGAACGGGTGATGGCCGATGCTGGTGTCGACGAGCGTCACCAGCAGGAGCACAAGGCCGAGCACAAGACGTTTTTGAAAGATGTTACCCAGTTGCGTGAAGACCGTCATGGTGACGAAGATTCCTGTATCCGTCAGCTGTTCGAGTTCCTGATGAACTGGCTTGTTTATCATATCCTCGGCTCCGACATGAGCATGAACCGGCAGATGCAGGCCATTAAAAAGGGGGGGCTGCCGGAGCAGGCCTATCTGGCCGAGCAGGCCCCGGCCAAAAATGCCACCGACGTACTGCTCTTTGCGCTGAACAGGCTTTTTCACCAGGTTTCCCAGCGGAACGAGGAGTTGGCAGAGTGGAATGATGCTCTGGAACGCAAAGTGGCCGAGCGGACCAGGGCCCTTGAAGAAGCCAACCGCTCTCTTAAGGAGATCGCCACTACCGATGTTCTGACCGGATTGCCGAATCGCCGACATGCCATGGATATGCTGGACGTATACTGGCAGGAGTCTCGTGAGCGCGAGCGGCCCTTCTCCTGTCTGCTGATCGATGCTGATGGTTTTAAGCAGATCAATGACAATTATGGCCATGATGCCGGAGACACGGTCCTGCAGGAACTGGCGCGTCACCTGAAACATGCCGTCAGAACCGACGATTTGACCTGCCGCCTGGGCGGCGACGAATTCCTTATTCTGTGTCCGAACACTGGAGCTCAGGGCGCCCTTCACCTGGCCCGTCAGGTTCATGACCAGGTGTCCCGGCTGATCGTCTCGGCGAACGGCGGCACCTGGCGGGGCAGTATCAGTGTCGGGGTCGCCACGCGTACCCCATCGATGACCTCTCCGGATGCGCTGATCAAGGCTGCCGACCTGGCCGTTTACCAGGCCAAGGCGGCCGGCAGGAACTGCGTGAAAGAGGCTGGGGAAGAGGCCTGACCGGGAAGGCTGGATCGTCAGTACAGAGTGTGGTGTTGTTTTGGTTCCGGGGGGGACAGCGCAGGTTCAACAAGGAGCAGAATGATTAATCAGGTTCATTCGGGACGGTGGCGACTTCTCATCATCATGGCGTGCTTCACGGTGATTTTTGCCGTGATCGTCTTCAGCATTTTCAAGGGGTGCCGGGATCTTGCCATTGCCGAAGGGGAAAAAAATCTCAGCGGCTTCCTGGTCAATCACAATGCCGTCAGGAGTTATATCGAAGACACCCAGAAACAGCAGATCTATCGATTGCAGGACAGCGGAAAGCTCTACCGGGAATACTTCTCTCCCGAGATCATGTCGGCGACCTATATCGCCCGCCATATCAACGAACTGGAGAACGACAGGCGTCAATCTGCCGGCCTGCCCACTGTCTCCTTTAAATTCGCCTCGCGGAATCCCCGCAATCCCCTCAACCAGGCCGATCAGCAGGAACTTGAGCTGTTGGACGCCTTTAACCGCGGATCACTGCAGACATATCAGAGCATTGTCGAAAGCGGGGAGGAAACTCTGCTGTACTATGCTCTGCCCATCGACCGGAACAGGGAATCCTGCCTGCGATGCCACGGCGATCCTGCCGACGCTCCCCCGGAGCTGGTGGCCCGCTATGGCGACCAGGCCGGATTTTACGAAAAACTCGGGGACGTCAGGGCTTTCATGGCGGTCCGCCTGCCCGTCAGCGGACTGCTCAGCAAGGCCCACCAGACGGCGAGTTTCCTCAGTGGTGTCGTGTTTATTCTGTTTTGCGGCGCCTTCTGGGTTGTCCAGCGGTTGTTTTCGAAAATTGAACAGCAAAAGAAGCTTGCCGTTCAAAACTCCTATTACCTGAATTCCGTCCTGCAGTCATCCTCCGATACCGCGATTATCGCCATGGGGAGGGATTTCTCCTTCCAGTATTTCAACAGTGCCGCCGAAGCGATGTTTGCCATTTCGGCAGAGAGGGCCATGGCCAGCAGCCTGATGGATGTCAGCCGCAGTCTGGGGTACCGAGCCTATGAGCGGATCAAAAAGGCGATGTCCATTGTCCAGGAGCGAGGCTCCTTCCGGTTTCGTGTCGATTACAACGGGCGGCTTTTGGAAGTCCAGCTCTCCCGGATTGAAGACCAGGCGCATCGGGAACACAAGGGGTATCTGTTCATGGGGCAGGATATCTCCTGGCGGGTCCAGGAGGAGCGGGAGCGCGAAGAGATTAAAAGTCGCCTGCAAAAGGCCGAGAAGATGGAATCAATCGGTCTGCTGGCCGGTGGAGTGGCCCATGACCTCAACAATATTCTGGCCGGAATCATCAATTACCCGGAGCTGATTCTGCGCAAGCTGCCTGCGGACAGTCCCCTGAGAAATTCGGTCACCGCCATTCAGCAAGCCGGGCAGAGGGCGGCCGCGGTCGTCGCCGATCTGCTCACCGTGGCTCGCGGTGTTTCCTGCAAAAAAGAACAGTACGATCTCGCCAACCTGGTCCGGGAATACCTCGAGTCCCCTGAGTTCGAAATCCTGACCCGGGCTCATCCCGAGGTGACCGTGATCCCTTTTCTGGAGAGCGAGCCCCTGTTCATCTGCTGTTCTGCAATCCATATCAAGAAGTGCCTGATGAACCTGGTCGGCAATGCCTGCGAAGCGGTTGCGGGGGAGGGGCGTTGCGATATCCGCATCGGAAGTGTGGCGTTTGACAGTTACCGGGCTGAAAAATTCAACCTGGAGGCTGGAGACTACTGCTTCGTCGAAATCGCGGATACCGGATCGGGAATCGCGGAAAGCGATCTTCCCCATATTTTTGAACCCTTCTATTCGAGTAAAAAAATGGGGCGCAGCGGCACTGGTCTGGGACTGTCCGTCGTGTGGAACACGGTGAAGGATCACCAGGGCGCTGTGGAAGTCGCCAGCAACCCGGAAGGGACTGTGTTTCGCCTGTTTTTCCCAAAAAGCAGAAGGGCCGTGATCAGTTCCGAAGCGGTGTCTGCGGCGACCAGGCTGGAAGGGCACGGACAGACGGTTCTGGTGGTTGACGACGACCCCCAGCTGCTTGATATCGCCGAACAGATGCTGATTGAGCTGAATTACCGGCCCTACAAGGTCGGTTCCGGCGAAGAGGCCATCCAGTTCGTCCAGGAACGAACCGTGGATCTGGTCCTGCTGGACATGATGATGCCACCGGGGATCAATGGGCGCGAAACCTATGAATCGATCATTGCCATCAACCCCGGGCAGAAAGCCGTCCTGGCGAGCGGTTTTTCCGAAAGTACCGACGTCAAAGCGATCCTGGATCAGGGGTGCGGCGGATTTATTCACAAGCCCTATACCATGGAGCAGCTCGGCAGGATTATAAAGTCGACCCTTGACGGAGACCGCCCAAGGGGACGGTAAACTGATTCAGACCGGGAAGCCGAACAACCGGGACGGAGTGGCCCAGAAAATCTTGTGGCGGTCTTCCGGTTCCGGCAGGTAGCGCTCCACCAGGCTCAGCAGCGGTCCAAGGTCAAGGCGCTCAGGGGCTCTGAGGAAGGGCCAGTCGCTGGCCCAGACGCACCGGTCCAGGGTGAATTCCTTCAGCAGCGCTTCTATAAATGCCGTCATGTCAGGGTAAGGATAGGCGGTGCGGGTAATCTTGTACTGCCCGGAGATTTTCACATACGCCCGGCCGGTCTGCGCCAGCTCGAGCAGCTCTCTGACCCCCTCCTGCCGGACTCCCCCGGCGGGATCCGGCCGCCCGCAATGGTCGATCAAAATCTTCCCCTTGAAGGAACTCAGCAGGGGCTTGAGTTCAACCAGCTGATCATTCATCACCTGAATCTGGGCGAACAGGTCGAGGTCCTCGAGTTTTTCCAGCAAGGGGGCTGAATCCGCATAATAGCCGCAATCGTAAAGGGCCACGTTAAAGGCGATGCCGATGATTCCCTGCCGTTTCAGATCCACCAGCGCCTCATAACTGATATCCGCCGGAACCACGGCGATACCCTTGAACCGAGCTGGACTTTCGGCAATGGCGGCCAGCATGCAGCGGTTGTCAAAGTTGTATCCGGAGTTGGGTTCGACCAGCAGGGCATGGCGAATGTTGTAAAGGTCCATCAGCCGGATGAAATGGGCCGGGGTCCCGGTTTCCCCTCCGGTCGGCACATAAAATGCGTCCGGATCATAGGGGAAGTTTGCCGGGTCGAAAACATGAACATGGGAATCGATCTTCGGGGCGCTGAATATCTCCATCTGGAAGTCTCCGTAGGGTGTTTAAAGGTGCTGAAGGGCCCGGCTGATGTCGGTTTTCAGGTCAGCCACCTCTTCGAGGCCGATATTGAGCCGCACCATCCAGCGCCCGTGATAGCGCGACAGGTCCGACTGGGCAAACTGCCCGGCAGTGACCAGGCTCTTGTAGCCTCCCCAGCTGTAGCCGATGCCGAACAATTGCAACGCATCGACGAACCGGGCGACGGCGTCTTCATCGCAGTGCGGTTCGAGGACAAAAGAGAAAATTCCGGACGAACCGAGGAAATCCCGCTGCCAGATGGCATGCTCTGGGTGGTCGGGCAGAGCGGGGTGAAGAACCCGCTCAATCCCTTTTTGCCCGTTCAGCCAGGTGGCGATGTCCAGGGCGGAGGATTCATGCTGCTTGAGCCGCAGTTTCAGGGTTTTCAGTCCCCGCAAGGCCAGATAACAGGCGTCCTGGGGCGCGAAAATTTCCAGGGCCCGAACCAGTCGGTAAAAGCGTTCGTAGCAGGGCTGGCTGACCGTCACCGTACCGAGCAGGACGTCCGAATGACCGGAGATGTATTTGGTGACCGAGTGGATGGAAATATCGACACCATGTTCGAAAGGTCTGAAAAACAGGGGGGTTGCCCAGGTGTTGTCGATAGCGGTCAGAATGCCATGTTTTTTGGCAATCGCCGTGATCGCCGGGACGTCCTGGATTTCGAAGGTATTGGAGCCGGGCGACTCCAGCAGGATCAGCCGGGTTTGGGGGGTGATCAGGGTTTCGATATCGGCACTGCAGTCGGCCGGAAAATAACTGGTCGTGACCCCGAATTTGTGCAGCACGGTGCTGGCAAAACGGCGGACGGGGCCGTACACGCTGTTGCAGATCAGCAGATGGTCACCCGCTTTGAGAAAGGCCTGCAGGGTGCTGGTGATGGCGAGCAGGCCGGACGGAACCGCCCGTGTCCAGTAGCCGCCTTCGAGCTCCGTCATGGCGGTTTCAAAGGCTTTCTGGGTCGGGCTGCCGTCGGTGCCATAGGTGAACCCGTTATATTGCCCCTTGCCGGCCGCCCGCAGTTCGGCGTAATTCTCGAACATCACGGTCGAGGCATGGTAGATGGGCGGGTTGATGGCATGATAGCGTTCCAGGTGCGCACTGTTGCCATCGTAACCGCTGTTGATGATCTGTGTCGAAGTGTCTTTCATGGGCATTCCTCAAATCTTTTTAGCTGCTTTTCGGAGTGTCGGACCTTAAACTTTACTGGAGTGCTGTTAATTGAGCAAGTGGTTTGTTCGAAAAAAAAGTCGGAATAGCTGGAGCCTTCTGTGGGCCGGATGGATTCATAAAATGGAGACCGCGACAGTTCGCGCTTGATCCGCGCCGGGAATTCGTATTAGCTGCTCCTATGAAATAGCCCGCTATGGTGACCGGATGCGGGTCGTTGCCGAGATGAAGGAGACACAGGACAATGCAGCAGAGCGAGCAGTTTTTTGACCTTCTGAAAATGCTGATCCGACAACCGAGTGTGGTTGGCGCCGAGCATTCGTTTTTCCGGGTTTTGCAGCGAGAACTTGAGGAGCGGGGCGCCCGGGTGACCTGGTATGAAGGGGTTCTGGTCGCCCAGGGGCGCGAGCCTGAAACGGCCATGTTTTCGGCGCATATCGACAGGCACGGCCTGATCTGCACCGGTCCGGACGAATTCCAGTACGCCGCGTTCGTGGCCGGCCGGCGATCCGATCTGCTCGGCAACTCGGCCTCGGAAAAACTGATGCTGAAGATTGTCGATCGCTTCCAGGGTGTCCCGGTGATCGCCTACGAACCCTGGTCCGGGGTTTACCATGGCGCCGGGACCATCACGCACGCCTATGTCTGTGAATATCGCAACAACCTCATTTTCGAAGTGGCCGGGTTAAGCCACCTGGTCGCCGGCACTCCGGTGGCCTTCAGCGATCGCCTGGCGGTGTCCGATGAACACATCTCCGGGCAGCTTGACAATGTGCTGACCGCGGCCCATCTGGTTCACCTGTTCAGCCTGGGGTTTCAGGGAACGGTGTTTTTTACCGCGCAGGAGGAGTCAGGCAGCAGCTGGCGTTACCTGCTCGAATGGTTCAGGCGTTTCAACGGCGCGACCGACCGGCTGATCGTGGTGGATACCAGCCCCTATCCCGACCGTTACAGTGCCGATCGGCAGCAGGTTGTGCTGAGAAAAAAGGATGCCAATGCCGGCTTCAACGTGAAGACCACCGCCTGGCTGGAGACGCTCTGCCGGGAGCTGGACATCTCCTATTCCTACAAGGATGCCTATATCGAGGAACAGAACCGCGCCGTCGAACAGGGCGGGGGGCATCCCCACTCTTTGGGGAGTACCGAAATGGGGCGGATTATTGCGGCATCGGGAGGCTTTGTTCAGGGGACAACGCTGCAGATCCCGACCTCCGGCTACCACACCATGAGCGAGTCGGCCAGTCTGGCTGCCAATGAGGCCTTCAGCCGGTTGCTCCTTCATGCTGCCAATTCAGCTGCTTCCGGAGCCTGAGTGAAGCCTTTCTCAGAGCTCCGGCCTAATAGTCTTTTTCCAGCAGGGGTTTCAGAAACTTGTCGAAGGTCGCCCGCTGTTTCGCGGTCAGCAGCTCCAGGTCGCCGTCGTTGTCGAGCAGGTGCATGCCGACGCCGATGACCGTGCGCGGCAGGTAGCCGGTTCCGGCCACGGCTTTTTCAATGCGATCCTGGCGCCTGTAGACAAGCCACTCAAGGCGGTCAATATCGAGATCCATAGGTGTCCTCCTGACAGTCTGGTCCCCGGGTCGGAAGCACGTCAGCTTTCTGCTGCAGTTCCCGGATGGCGACCAGTCTCTAGATCCAGTTGTGGGAATATAGTGGATTGCCGGTGTCGGTGCAAGGGGATCCTGCTGCGGCCGGCGCGATCAGTAGAGGGGCCCGGCCTTTTCGATCCAGGAGAGGTAAACCCGCAGATCGAACTCCAGCTGATGATAATTCGGTTCCATATGTTCGCACAGGCCGTAGAAAGCCTTGTTGTGCTCCTTCTCTTTGAGATGGGCAAGTTCATGGACCACGATCATGCGCAGAAAATCGATGGGCACGGTTTTGAAGACGGTGCCGATACGGATTTCGTTTTTCGTTTTTACCCGCCGTCCCTGGACCCTGGATATATAGGTGTGCAATCCGAGAGCATCGTGCACAACAGAGATTTTCCCGTCATAGGTGACCTTGCTGACCGGCTGGGCTTTGCGCAGAAAACGGTTTTTCAGTTCCAGGGTAAAATCGTAAAGGGCCTTGTCGGTGGTGATGTCGTGGGTAACGGGGTATTTTCTCAGCAGAACCTGGCCGAGCTTCTGTTCGGCCATCAGCTGGCCGATCTGGCTGACCAGCTGATCCGGGTAGCCGGCCAGGTATTTCAGTTCATTCATAGGGGGACATTCAATCAGGCCGCAGGGCCGAAAGGTCCCCGGGTCCTGCGACCCGGGGACGAACCATGCTATTCGGTGCGGCTGGTGATTTCGATCAGGTGATAGCCGAACTGGGTCTTGACCGGGCCGAGCACCTTGCCGACCTCACCGGAAAAGACGACTTCGTCGAATTCGCGTACCATCTGGCCGGGACCGAACTCGCCGAGGGCGCCGCCCTGCTTTCCGGAAGGGCACTTGGAGTGGGCTTTGGCGACGTCCGCAAAATCTTCGCCGTTTTCGATCATTTTCTTCAGGGTATTGCAGTCGGCCTCACTGGGAACCAGAATGTGCCGTGCTGTTGCTCTTGCCATGCTGTTGTCTCCTTTGCTCTGCATGTTGGCCGTTTTTATCCGGAAACGGCCCTTTTCCGTTGAGGCGGTACCTGCGGGCTGGTCTGCGGGGGAGCAAGATTCTGTGCCCGAGGCATCAGCCCTGGATTTACCCGCCACAAGAAAACTCGTTTCCAATATGAAAACGACAGGAATGTTCTTTCTAACCTACTTTGTGGTACGCAGGCAAGTTCCGGCGGTATAACAGAACCTGTTATTGCAGCCGGGCGGCGATAAATGCCGTGGTCCAGGCCGCCTGGAAATTATAGCCGCCGGTCAGGCCGTCAATATCCAGGACCTCCCCGGCAAAATACAGGTTTTTCACGATTTTGCTCTGCATGGTCCTGATATCGATATCGTTCAGGCTGATGCCGCCACAGGTGACAAACTCGTCTTTGAACTGGCCTTTGCCGGTGATCCGGTAGCTGTCACGGGCCAGGATGTCGACCAGCCTGTTGAGCCCGGTTTTGCCGATTTCGTCCCAGCGCTTGTCAGGATTCAGAGACGTTTTTGCCAGCAGGTAGAGCCAGAGTCGTTCCGGCAGTTGCCAGGGACGGATGGTGGCCAGCATTTTCCTGGGATGGGCCTCGACAAGGGAGGCCAGGTGGGTGGCGATGACCTCATGGTTCCGTTCATTGACCCAGTTGACCTGCAGCCGGGCCTGATAGTTCTCCCCGGCCAGCCAGCGGGCCGCGAGGGCCGACAGCCTGAGGATCGCGGGACCGCTGACACCCCAGTGGGTCACCAGGAGCGGGCCATCGGCCTTGAATTTCGTCCCCTGCAGGGACACCTGGACCGGATCGACAACGATCCCCATCAGCTCGGTGAGAGGATCCCCGGAGATATTGAATGTGAACAGGGAGGGGACCGGAGCGACGATTTCATGCCCCGCTTTGGCCAGCCATTCCAGGCCGGCGCGCTGCGGCGATCCGCCGGTCGTCACAACCACCTTGTCGTAGACGGCGGGAGGGCGGACATCGCCGATAAAGCGCAGTTGCAACCCCGCAGGGGTTGCGGCAAGGGCTTTAACGCCGCAAGCGGTGACCACCTCGATATTGAGGCGGGATGCTTCGCTCACAAAACAGCTGATAATGGTTTCGGCATTCTGGGACTGGGGAAAGACGCAGTTATCGGGCTGGGTGACCAGGGGCACCCGGTGTTTTTCGAACCAGGTGATGGCGGCACGGTTGTCGAAAACCCGAAACGCTTTTTTCAGAGCCCTGGCGCCGCGTGGGTAGGCCGCACAGAGGTCCTGCAGCGAGGTGCAGGCATTGGTCACATTGCAGCGACCACCACCGGAAATCCGGACTTTCGCCAGCAGGCGGGAGGATTTTTCATAGATGACCACCCGGGCCTCAGGATGGTTCTCCTTGATATTGATGGCAGTGAAGAAACCGGCGGCGCCACCCCCGATCACGGCGATATTCACATGGAACCCCAAAAAGTTGGCTAAAAAGACTGCAGATTGATTTTACGATATTGACAAAGCGACCAAGGGTCGACACTATACCATGTTTTTAAGGCCGTGCCGCTTAAAACCGGAGCGGATCCGGCCGTGTTCAAAAGGGTTCTGTATTGCTCAGGTGACCTGCCCGGTTGCCTGTTGAGTACCAATGAAGGAGATAGCCTATGAGTACCTGTCCCTGTGGCAGCGGCCAGGAATATGCGGCCTGCTGCGAACCGATCATTAGCGGGAAAAAAGCAGCGGAAACCGCCGAGCAACTGATGCGGGCACGCTATACCGCTCACGACAAGGTCGAAATCGATTTTCTTTACGAAAGCATCCACCCCAATTTCCGCCAGGGATTCGACCACAAGGGGAGCCGGGACTGGGCGGAAAAATCGGAGTGGCTCAGTCTTGAAGTGGTGGATCGCGTCGCCGGTGGGCCGGAGGACGAAACCGGAGAGGTCGAGTTTATCGCCCGTTTCCGTTTGAACGGAGATACCCGCAGCTATCATGAGCGGGGCCAGTTTGAGCGCAAGGACGGCACGTGGTACTTTACCGACGGCGATATCGTCAAAGGGCAGCCGATCAGGGTCACCAAGGTCGGTCGCAACGATCCCTGCCCCTGCGGCAGTGGCAAGAAATACAAAAAGTGTTGCGGCTGATCCGCCGCCAATGCGATGAACAGCGAAGGCAGACTCCCACGAGTCTGCCTTTTTTATTTTGCGTTATGGCGGAACCCACCATCCTCGCGGTATAATTGAATTTTGGTCCGGGAACGGTCCTTTTCCGCTGTGGGGGTGTCCTCTGAAGCTCTCCCGTGCGGTGTCACGTGCTACGCTTCCAGGCAAGCACTGGTTTTTCTTGCCACAACGAAAAATTATCGTTGCCAGTCTGAATACTTGCCTGTTGCTCTCCGGGGGGGGGGGCCGGATGGCAACTCATCTCGTCATCATCCAACCATAAGCAAAGACAGGAGGTCAAGATGATCAGAGTGAAGACGTTCGGGGAACCGCTGGAACCGTTTCGGGCCAGGATGGAGTTGGAGGACCTTGATGCCAGGGTGAATAAATTCATCAGCGACAACAAGATAAAAAAGGTTCTGTCGGTCAGCGACAGCACCACTCATGAGGATGGCTCGACCATCGGGCTGATCCGCGTTGTCGTTTACGAGCTCTGAAGACGTCTGCCGCTGCCGACTTGTCACCTCCCTGGCCGCGGCTTTAGAGAATGTGTCCTATGACGCGACGTCGGGAGCCTTGTCCTTCCGAATCCAGAATCAGACCGGCCACAAACTGATCTCCGGGTTTCCGGAAGGGCGGCGCATGTTCATCAATATCAGGGCCTACCAGGGGGGAGCCCTGATTTATGAAGTGAACCCCTATGATCAGGCGGCCGGCACCCTGAAGGGGCTGGGGTACACTTATGATGGGCGTGATGATATCGATCCGCCTACGCCGTTGACCTCCGCTACAGAGATCCATATCGACCAGCTGGTTTATGAAAGCAAACCCTCCACGACACTTCTTAATGACGCGGGGGCTGTTGAAAAAACTTTCCACTTTGCTCTGGCAAACGGACGTTATAAGGATAATCGCATTCCCCCGAAAGGGTTCCGTATTGCCGAAGCGGGCGCGCGTCTCAGTACCCCCGCGTGGAATGGCGCGGAGAGTCCCGGCTACTTCAACGCCGCTGAATATGCCGGAGGTTACGACGATGTCAGTGTCACAATCGCTGCCGGAGCTGATTATGTTGAGGTTGGCCTCTACTATCAGACCACCAGCCGCGAGTATGTCGAATTTCTGCGCGATGAGATCAATGGCACCGCAACGACGCTGCCGGGGACGGGCGCCGGTGGTGATCCGCCCTATATTGTTCAGAGCGACCCCTTCTTCAATCAGCTGAAAGCCTGGGGCGATACCATTTGGCAGCTGTGGCTGCACAACAGGGAGGTCACGACGGCCGCACCGTTTCTCATGGTCTCCGCGGCGGTCGGGGAGGCAGGATCTGAACCTGCGCCGGTTTGCGATACTCCCGGAACGCCTCAGGGCCTGACGGCAGTAACCCGGAAAGGCAAGAAAATCGAACTGATCTGGAGTGCCGGAGACCCTGCCCCTGCGACGGGCGGTTACAACATCTACTATGATCAGGCCGGCAAGCTCTCGCATGTCGCCAGCGTCCCGGCGGGGACAACACGCTACCTTGATACCGGGCTCAATCGAAACGTGACCTATTGCTACCTGGTTACGGCCTTTGAAGACTGCAACCGTGACGGATCCTTCACTCCCGGCCGCGATGTGGAGTCGGGATCAAGTCAACTCGCCTGCGCGCCCGCCAACTAGGGTTGTCATGACAGCGAGGTCTCTGCAATGGAGTCCTCGCTGTCATGGGATGGCATTATGGCGCCAGTCGATCAATCGTCCATGACGCATCGGGATTCTGCCGCGTATAGCGCAGCCGGTCATGGAGCCGGTGCTCCCCTTCCTGCCAGAATTCAATCATGGTCGGGACGACCCGGTAGCCTCCCCAGTGCGGGGGGCGGGGGACCGGCTTTCCCTGGTATTGGCGTTCGATTCTCTCCTGCTGACGTTCAAGGGTTGCCCGGTTTTCAATAACCTGACTCTGCCTGGACGCATGGGCCGACAGTTGGTGGCCGCGCGGCCGGCCGGCGAAATAATCATCTGATTCGGATGGGCTGACCTTTGCAACGGCGCCTTCAACCCGGACCTGGCGGTTCAGCTGCGGCCAGAAAAACACCAGGGAGGCTTTGGGGTTCTGATCCAGGGTCAGTCCTTTGCGGCTTTGGTAGTTGGTGTAAAAGACGAATCCCCGTTGATCGAGCCCCCTTAGCAGGACAATCCGGGCCGCTGGCTGCCCATGAGTATCCGCCGTCGCCAGGGCCATGGCGTTGGCGTGGGGAAGCTGCCGCCGTTCAGCCTCCTGCAGCCAGACCAGAAACCGGCTGATCGGATTGATGTCCAGGTGGTCGATATCGAAAACCGTGCTGCTGTCTGTTGTCATCTCTGATACTCCCTTTTTAATGGCATGCTGATCATTATGGCAGATTTGTCCCGCTCAGTTGAACCCGCAGCCCGCAAAGAAAGAAGGGGATGTGGTGATTCCCTGAAATGATGGCAAAAGACATGGTTCCGCTGGAGAGAGTTGTCTTCCCCCCCAAATCCCTGTGAAAATGATAGAATTAGAAAACCATTCCAAGGGGCGAAAAGGCGGGGTCGGTACGGGCAGGCAGGGGGAGAAAGTCGGTCAGGTGTGCAGCTATGAAATACGGCTTGAAAGACCTACTCGATATTCCCAAACTCAGGGGATTGCTCGATTCCCTGGAAGAAGTCCACTCCCTGCCCAATGCCGTCGTCGACCTGGACGGCACTGTGCTGACGGCAACCGGCTGGCAGGATATCTGTGTCAGTTTTCACCGCAGTCACCCCGACATTGAAAAAAAATGCCTAGCCAGCGATCGAAGTGTCCTGGCCGACCCTGCCAATCTTGGTTCTCACACTGTCTATCAGTGCCCGATGGGACTGGTCGATGCCGCCAAGCCCCTGGTCGTGGCGGGGAGGCACATCGGGAATGTCTTTGTCGGTCAATTTTTCCTTGCCCCCGCAGAGCGCAGTTTTTTTGTCAAACAGGCGCGACAATACGGGTTTGACGAAGTCGCCTACCTTGCCGCGATGGACCGGGTCCCCGTCATCAGTGAAGAAAAATATCTCAACATCCTTGCCTTTATTCACAGTCTGACCCAGATGGTGGCCGAACACGGCCTGCAGCGCAGGCAGCAGGAAGAGACCGAGGCTGAGCTGCGTCGCCAGAATTCCGCCCTGCTGAAAAGCCAGCAACTGCTCAAGGAGAGCGAAGATCGCTTCCGGGCTCTGCACGATGCCTCTTTCGGCGGGGTTGTCATTCACGATCAGGGGATCATTCTCGATTGCAATCAGGAACTCTGCGAGATGACTGGTTACCATCATGATGAACTGATCGGCATGGACGGTTTCAGACTGATTGAGCCCGGCTTTCTAGACGTTGTGCTGGAGAATGTCAGAAAGGGGTTTTCCGGGGCCTACGAGGTGGAAGGCATCCGAAAAGACGGCTCGGTCTATCCCCTGGCGATTCGCGGTAAAAACATTATGTTTCGGGGCCGCCCGGTCCGGGTTATCGAATTCCGCGATATCACGGTCCGTAAGCGGGCGGAGCGGGCGCTGCAGGAGAGTGAGGGCAATTTGCGGAATATTCTTGTCAATCTGCCTGTAGCGATCGGGTTGACCAACCAGCAGGGGCGGATAACCTTCCGTAACAAGCGTTTCATTGATCTTTTCGGCTATACCGAGGAGGACATGCCGACCATTGAAGAGTGGTGGCAGCTCGCCTATCCGGATCAACAGGTTCAAGCCCATGCCCGTAAAACATGGGCCGCCGAACTTGAGAGGGGTCTGGAAGAAGGGGCGGAAATCAGCCCCTACGAATTTTCCGTCCGGTGTAAAGATGGGGCTTCCCGGGTTGTGGACATTTCAGCCATCGTCCTCGGGGCCGAGGTGCTGACCATCTTTGTCGATATGACCGAGCGCAAAAAGATGGAGGAAGAGCTTAAACACCGTGAGCGACATATCCGGGACCTTATCGAACAGTCCCCCATCGGATTGATGCTCTGCGATATGTCCGGGGCCCGGGTCCTGGTCAATCCGGCCTATGCTAACATGCTCGGCTACAGCGTTGAAGAGGCTCTGAATCTCTCGTATCTTGACCTGACTCCCGAACGTTACCGGGAGAGCGAGGTTTACCTGTTTGAGGAGTTCAGGAAAACCGGTCGTCTGGAATCTTACGAAAAAGAGTACTATCACAAAGACGGTCACCTCGTTCCGGTTCGGATCAACAGTATGCTTGTTGAGCGAAACGGCGCTCCCTATATCTGGACCAGTGTTGAGGACATTTCAGCGATTAGAGAGGCCGAGAAGGAAAAAAACGCCCTGGCCGAGCAGTTGCGTCAGTCTCAGAAAATGGAGGCGATTGGTACCCTGGCGGGAGGAATCGCCCATGATTTCAATAATATCCTGGCCGCCATTCTCGGATACACTCAGCTCAACCTGCGCAATCCCCGCTGCGATGACAAACTGAGGAAGAATCTCCAGCATGTCCTTGCCGCCGCCGGGCGGGCCAAGGACCTGGTCCGGCAGATCCTCATGTACAGTCGCAAGGGGGATGAGGCCCGTGATCTCATTCATATTCATAGGGTCATCATGGAGGCCATCGCCTTGCTGAAAAAAACGATTCCCGTGACGGTGACCATCCGTGAGCAGATCGATCCGCTGACCGGGAGGATTCTGGCAAATTCGACCCAGATTCACCAGGTCGTCATGAATCTGTGTACCAATGCCTACCATGCTCTTCCCGAGCAGGGTGGAATCATTGATATCCGTCTTGATCCCCTCGCCCTTGATGGCGAAGATGTGGACAGGCTGCCCGATCTGAAGCCGGGCCGTTACGCCCGGTTAACCGTGACCGACAATGGCACCGGCATACCGGCCGATATTATCGAGCGGATTTTTGATCCCTTTTTCACGACCAAGAAGCATGGCGAAGGAACCGGAATGGGGCTCGCCGTTACCCAGGGGATCGTCCAGAGTCACCAGGGCGCCATCAGCGTGTCGAGTGACACGGGCCAGGGGACGTCTTTCGAGGTGTTCTTCCCTCTGGCGGCGCCCTCCGCTGGGGAGGAAGAACCCGTTGAAGACCGGGCTGACAGCCCCCGTGGACATGAGCGCATCCTGCTGGTCGACGATGAAGACGTGCTGGTCAACCTGGGAAAGGAGATGCTGGAGATGCTCGGTTACCGAGTCGCAACGGCCACCTCCGGAGAACAGGCGCTCGCGCTGTTCACCCGCCATCCGGACCGCTATGATCTGATCGTGACCGATCAGACTATGCCGGGAGTGACCGGCGATAGCCTCGCCGAACAGATCAACCGGCTCAAACCCGATCTTCCCGTCATTATCTGCACGGGACACAGTGCCGTTCTGAGCAAGCCTCGTGTCGACAGCCTGGGCATCAGGGCCGTTCTGCTGAAACCGGTCGATTTCAGTGACCTGGCCAGGACAATCCGGACGATTTTTGATTGAATCGGGTCTTCCCCTCGCTGTTGCTGAAAAATGCGGAACCGGCAAGGTCCTGACCCGCATGCCGTGGCGTGCTGGCGGAATCATCCGCCTTCCTCATCAAGGTGGCAGGACGGATTCCAGGGCGTCCAGGATTCTGACCATGGCCAGCGTGTCCTGTCGACAGTAGGCCAGCAGGGCCTGTCGCAACCGGTCCTGCTCTGCCGGGTCTGACGCCTCCTTCAGCATTCGGTAGGCGCGCATGGCGGCCTGGCCGTCAGCGACGTCCAGGTCACCGTAGGACAGTTCGGGAGCCAGCACCGGCAGCACCTCTTTGATGGAGTAGGATCCGTTGAACTGCCAGCAGTAGATATGGCGCTGGCGGAACGGTTCCATCAGGTCGCGGATGTTCTCAGCCCGTTTCAGAAGGTCGACTTCAATATCGGCAAACTGTTCGGCCAGCCTCCCGATCACCCCTTTTTCAAAACTTTGGTTGTAGACCAGGATGCAGGCGTCTTCAGGAATAACGGCCAGGAGCCCTTCCGCCAGCCGGCGGCGCGGGTCACTGGCGGGTGGGGCAAGAAATTCATGATGTTCCAGCTTCGCTCCCCGGGTCTTGCGCAGATGAATCGAAAACTGAAAGGGCACCTGCTGATAGGGACGGGTCCCGTCGAAAAGAGGGACCGGGTCATTGCTGGTTTCAAAATCGAGGCAGCATAACGGGAACCAGAGGCTGTCGAGAAATTCCCGCAGCTTTTCCGTGTCGATGACATCTTTCCTGGTCAGGGTCGCTTCGACCTGCTGCCGTTGTCTGGCATTCAGCTGGTCGAGGGGGAGCTCGTGAAACCTGAGAAGCCCCTGTCGGTAAAGGGCGAACTTGTCGGCCCCGGTGCCGCGCAGGTCGAAGACGGAGTTTTCCGGGATGTCCCGCCAGCAGTAGGGGATAAAGTCACAGTCCCAGGGGGTGTGGCAGTGCGGTCCGATGGCTGTTGCCGGTTCGCGGGCTGCGCCCAAGACCTGGCGGCATTCCCGGACCGCTTCCGGAAGGCCCTGCTGCCGGGCCATGACCTTGGCGGTAATGTCTGCGCTCTTGAACAACCGGGTGACGTCGAGCTCCCCCTGGCGGACATAGTCGGTATCGATGTGAACGAGGTAATCGGCAGAGATTTTCAGGCCGCAGCCATTGAGGACATAATGCTGGATGGCCACGTCGTCCAGGTTGACCGGCTTGACCCCGGTTCCCATCTTGACTTCATGGATCTGCCAGGCGTCGCCGTCACGCACCAGGATGTCGACTTTGACGAAAATGGCCGAAAAAGAAAAGCTCGCTTCATAGATGACCGGGGCGCCGCGGTCGATCAGTTCCCGGGTCCGGGCCAGCTGGGCCGGAAAGGACATCCCCTCGTAAGGGACTTCGATGCCGCCTGGAAACAGTCGCTGGGCGAGGAGACCGACCTTCGTTCCGGCTGCGAATTTCGCTTCCAGGTCGGGGCGTGGAGGCAGGTCGAAGGCGGGCGGATTTTTGCTCAGCCATAACGCTTTCGGGCACTGCAGGCCTTTGAGGATCAATGATTTACTGAGGCCACTGCTGTTACGAGCCATGTTCTTTCCCTGTGAGTTGTGTGTTTCAGGCCGATGCTTTCACTGCCGATCCCAGGGGGAGCCATCACGGAATTCTTCAAGCAGGAAATTCATCGCAATCCGCACCCGCTGGGGCAGGTTGCGGCCGCTTGGGTAAACGATGGACACCGGGGTCTCGCGTCGCGTCCATTCCGACAGGATTTCTATCACCCTGCCATTTTTAAGGGCTTCGGAGGCGTAGAAACTGGCCGTTCTGGCAATGCCGAGCCCCTGGCCCGCCGCATAGATCAGGGCCTGTCCGCTTTTACTGTGCCAGCGCCCGCCAGGTTTCACGCTCACTGATATCTGCCCTTGTTCAAAGGTCCAGAGATGTGCGGCCCCGGTAAGGCAGTTATGGTCATGCAGCTGTTCCGGGTGGCTGATCACGCCGTTCTTCTCAAGATAGCCGGGGGCGGCATAGAGGCCGTAGCGGAAGGCGGTCAGGCGGCGCGCCATGAGGCTTGAATCGGTCAGATGGCCGACACGGATGGCGAAATCGTAATTCTCAGCGACCAGGTCGGCGACACGGCTCGACAGGTCCAGCTCCAGGGAGATTTCGGGGTGGAGGGAGGCGAAGCGGGCCAGGGCCGGGGCCAGGTACCATTCTCCGAGACCCCCGTCGACCAGGGTTACCCGCAACCGGCCCTTCGGTTGTTCACGTAAATCGCGGACCCGTTCTTCCCCCTCAGACAGTTGGTCAATCACCTGGCCGGCATAGCGGTAATAGAGTTCCCCGGCATCGGTCAACGAGAGGCGGCGGGTGGTGCGCTGCAGCAACCTCACGCCGAGGCGATCCTCCAGCCGGGAGACCCGTTGGCTGATATAGGCCTTGGACATGCCGAGGGCGTTGGCTGCGGCAGAAAAACTGCCGGTGTCAACGACCCTGACAAATTCCAGAACGCCATGAAGATTGTTGATTGTTTGCATTTGCGAACAGTCTTTTCGGAAAAAGGCAGCTAATCACCAAAGCTTAAGAGGATTATAGTGGATATGAGAAACAATTGTAGCTGAAAAGCGTATTTTTGAGGAGGAATATATGACCGCTTTGAAATTTGTTCAATATGGACTGGGACCGATCGGGGGACAGATCGCACGCTATCTCCTGGAACGGGACAATGTCGAACTGGAAGCCGCTATCGATATCGATCCCGGCAAGGTCGGCAGGGATGCCGGTCGCCTGATCGGCTTGCATGACTCTCTGGGGGTCATGGTCTCTGACCGGGCTGATGCCATTCTGGCCGCAGCTCAGGCCGATGTCGTGGTCTTGTCGACCTTATCGTCTTTTGCCGCCCTGGAAGAGCAGATTATGCAATGTCTGCGCTACGGTAAGAACGTTATCTCGTCCTGCGAGGAGATGGCATTTCCCTGGGATGATGATCCCCTGCGCGCCGCCCGGCTTGACGCGGCGGCCAAAGCGGCCGGCGTGACGGTTCTGGCCAGTGGCGTCAATCCCGGTTTTGCCATGGACGCCTTGCCTGTCTTTCTGACCAGCGTTTGCCAGAAGGTTGATGAGGTGTTTATCGGCCGTCACCAGGACGCCAGTCTCAGGCGTCTGCCATTCCAGAAGAAAATCGGTGCCGGCCTCAGTGTTGAAGAGTTCACCGCGCGCGTCGCGAGCAGAGAGATTCGTCATGTCGGGTTCCGCGAATCGGTCCGTATGATAGCCCGTGCCCTGGGCTGGTCGTTGGAGCGTATTGAGGAAAGCGTGCTGCCGGCCATTGCCGAACGCGAGGTGAAGAGCCCGTATCTGACGGTGCCCGGAGGTGCTGCCTGCGGTGTTGTCCAGAAGGCCTGCGGTTTTATGGATGATCGTCCGGTGATAACCCTGGAACTGCAGGCTCATCTGGGGCATCCCGCTCCCCGCGATTTTATCCGTATCAAAGGGGAGCCGTCCCTCTATTCGGAAGTCGCCGGCGGTTTTCATGGCGATATCGCCACCTGCGCCATGATCGCCAACAGCGTCCCCGTGGTGAGAAGGGCGGAACCGGGATTGAAAACTATGCTCGATGTCGGCTTGACTTCCTGGTTTAGCGGTTACCGCGGTGGGAGCTGATCAGCACTGAATGCAGCGGACACCGATGGCGGCCCCTTCAGGTTTCTGCTTCCACAGGGGCCGGGAGGGGTTTCTTCATGGCGACGAGTTCTCTCGAGGCGTTGTTGCGGCGTCGACCAGGTAGAGCAGTGATCGGTAGGGGATTTCACTGTGCAGGGCCAGCCCGATTTCGCAGGTCTTGCTGGTCGAGTAGCCGGCATCGCAGTCACAGACGTGGTCGCGCAGGCCGTCCAGGGCCGAGGCGTTCAGTTCGGGATTACTGAAGCCGCGATCACCGGCGAAGCCGCAGCAGTAAATGTCGTCCGGAACGACGACCTCTTCGGCGCAGGCTTTTGCCAGCGCGATCATTTTCTGCTCCAGCCCCAGTTTGCGGGCGCTGCAGGTGATGTGGAGAGCGACCTTTTCCGGTTGGACGGTGAACGTGAGCTTGTCCGCCAGGCATTCGAGGACGAATTCAATGGGTTCATAGAGGGTCAGGTTTTTTGACAGGGTCTGGCGCATGCGCTGCAGGCAGGGACTGGTATCGCAGAGAACCGGGATGCGGCCGTTCCTGCTCGCTTTCAGCAGGGCCATGTTCAGTTCATCGCTCTTCCGGTCGGCCTGCTTGTGGAAGCCCTTGCTTTCAAAGGCCTGACCACAGCAGAGGGCGTTGAGGCCTTCGGGATAGATGACCTGGTAGCCGGCTTTTTTCAGCAGCGCGGCGGTCTTTTCGGGGAGGGGCGAACGCTCTTCCTCGGCCCGGGAAGGGCCGCCCATGCTGCGGCTCGGGCAGGCCGGGAAATAGACCACCTGGAGCGGTTCTTCGCCGGTCTCGGCAGGGCTGGCAAGCGACGAGCTGGTCGGCATCTCCCGGTTCCAGAGCGGCAGCAGGTCTCCGCTGAGAGCCCGCGCGGTCCGGGCCGCTTTTTCCATGAACGGGGTGCCGACTGCCTGGTGAACCCGGTCGACGACATCCAAAGTTGTGGCGACTGTCCTGGCCGCCGCACTGAAATGATCCGCCACCCGGTCGGCAATGGTGTTGGCGAGGTCGCCATGAGCCTCTTTCCTGAGCGCCTTGACCATTTTTCCCGTGTCGATGCCCACGGGGCAGCGGGTGCTGCACATGCCGTCGGCGGCGCAGGTGTCCATGCCGGGATACCGATAGGCCCGGGTCAGCTGATTGCGTTCACGCTCCGGGGCCTCGCTGAGTGCCCGGCGAACCAGTTCGCGCCTGGCGGCAATCCGCTGCCGGGGGGTAAAGGTGAGGTTCCGGGACGGGCAGACCGGTTCACAGAAGCCGCATTCTATGCATTTGTCGACAATCTCGTGGGTTGCCGGAAGGGGTTTGAGGTTTCTGATGTGAGCTTCGGCGTCGTCGTTGATGAGCACTCCGGGGTTGAGCAGGCCCTTGGGGTCGAACAGTGCCTTGATCCCTTTCATCAGGCGGTAGGCGGCGCTCCCCCATTCCTTTTCGACGAAAGGAGCCATATTGCGGCCGGTCCCGTGCTCTGCCTTGAGAGATCCCTGGTATTTGTCAACGACCAGGCTCACGACATCCTCCATGAAATCCCGATAGCGGGCGACTTTGGACTGGCGGGAAAAGTCCTGGGTAAAACAGAAGTGCAGGTTTCCTTCCAGGGCGTGCCCGAAAATGATCGCTTCCGTGTAGTGGTACTTGCGAAACAGCCGCTGAAGATCTCCGGCGGCCGCCGCGAGGTGTTCTCCCTGGAAGGCGACGTCCTCGATGATGACGGTGGTGCCGGTTTCCCGTACCGCGCCAACCGCGGGAAAAAGCCCTTTGCGGATTTTCCAGTAGCTCTGGTATTCGCTGGGGACAGCGGTAAAGGTGACCGGTTTTAACGTCTGGAGGTGTGAAAGAGCCTTGCTGATGGCGGTCTCCTGGCTTTTCAGTCTGGCTGCCGAGGTTGCCCGGGTTTCGACCAGCAGGGCGGTGGCGTTGTCGGGCAGCGCGGCAAGGTCGTCGGGCATGCCCGGCTCGTTCTCCACGGACGCCAGGGCCGCGCGATCCATCAACTCTGCCGCCGCGACTTCGAGGCCGTCATTCTTCAGCAGGGGGATGGCACTGCAGGCGGTCGCGACATCGGGGAACAGCATCAGGGCGCTGGCTTTGTGAGCGTGCTCGGTGACGGTTCGGTAAATGACCTCGGAAATAAAGGCCAATGTTCCTTCCGAGCCGACCATCAGGTGCTGCAGAATATCGAAAGGGTCTTTGAAGTCGACCAGGGCATTCAGACTGTAGCCAGTGGTGTTCTTGATCTTGTATTTGTAGCCGATGCGTGCGGCCAGGTCGGCATCGGCCAGGACCTGGGAACGCAGTTCTTTCAAACCTTCAAGAATATGGGGATGGCTGCGCCGGAAAGCGGCTCTGCTCTTGTCGTCGGCGGTGTCGAGAACGGTCCCGTCCGCCAGCAGAATGCGCAGGCTGTCAAGCGTCTGGTAACTGTTCTGAGCAACCCCGCAGCACATGCCGCTGGCATTGTTGGCCAGGATGCCGCCGATCTTCGCGGCATCGATGGAGGCCGGATCCGGGCCGATTTTCTTGCCGAATTCTGCCAGGTAGCGATTGGCGTCGGCGCCGATAATGCCGGGTTGCAGCTGAATTTTGCGGGCCTTGTCGAAAATCCGGTAGTTCTGCCATTTTTTGCCCAGACAGACAAGGATACTGTCGGTCAGCGCCTGTCCGGACAGGCTGGTTCCCGCCGCCCGGAACGTGACCGGAAGGTTGCGCCGGGAAGCTTCCTGCAACACCAGTCTGACCTCGTCTTCTCGGTCGACGATCACAACGATTTTCGGGACCAGCTGGTAGAAACTGGCATCGGCACCGTAGGCCACCGTCCGCAGGGGATCTGTTACCAGGCTTTTTGCCGGGAATTGCTTGGCGAGGGTGTTGTAAAAGTCTTGGTACTGCGGCGGTAGCACGTTCTCCGGTCTCCTTGTCGCTATGGGGTCGTCAATCTCTGAACAGCCAGGGCTGAGTCTGACGGTGCCGGTTTTCAAAGCTCCTGATCTGGTCGATTTTTTCAAGGGTCAGGCCGATATCGTCGAGACCGTTGAGCAGGCAGTGCTTGCGGAAGGGATCGACATCGAACGCATAGATTGCCCCTGACGGGGTCGTGATGGTCTGCCGGGCCAGATCGATGGTCAGCTGATATCCGTCTGTTGCGGTGACCGCCTGGAACAGCTGATCGACCTGGTCGGACGGCAGGACGATGGGCAGAACCCCGTTTTTGAAGCAGTTGTTGAAAAAGATGTCGGCGAAACTGGGGGCGATGATGACCCTGAAGCCGAAGTCCATAAGGGCCCAGGGAGCATGTTCCCGGGAGGACCCGCAGCCGAAATTGTCCCGCGCCAGAAGGATGTTGCTGTCCTGATAGCGGGGCTGATTGAGAACGAAATCGGGGTTGCGGGGCCGATGGGTGCAGTCCATATCCGGTTCGCCGTGATCGAGATAGCGCCATTCGTCAAACAGATAGGGGCCGAAGCCGGTCCGCTTGATCGATTTAAGGAACTGTTTGGGAATGATCGCGTCGGTATCGACGTTGGCCCGGTCAAGAGGGGCGACGAGCCCGGTAAATGTCGTGAATTTATTCATTATTGCACCTCCAGCTTGCGGACATCGATAAAGTGACCGGTAACGGCCGCTGCCGCGGCCATGGCCGGACTGACCAGGTGGGTTCGCCCGCCCTGGCCCTGGCGACCTTCGAAGTTGCGGTTGGAGGTCGAGGCACAGCGTTCGCCGGGAGCCAGGCGGTCATTGTTCATGGCCAGGCACATGGAGCAGCCCGGTTCGCGCCACTCGAACCCGGCTTCAGTGAAGATTTTGTCCAGTCCTTCCTCTTCGGCCATCTGGCGAACCAGGCCCGAGCCAGGTACGATCAGGGCCTGCTTGATACTGTCGGCAACTTTGCGCCCCTTGACGACACTGGCGACGGCGCGCAGGTCCTCGATCCTGCCGTTGGTGCATGACCCGATGAAAATCTTGTCCGGACGAATCTCGGTGATCGGGGTGCCGGCTTCCAGCCCCATGTACTTGAGAGCGGCGGCCATCCCGGACCGCTTGGTTTCATCCGCCTCCGCAGCGGGATCCGGGACCTTGTCATCGATGGTGACGACCATTTCGGGCGATGTTCCCCAGGTGACCTGGGGGAGGAGGTCGCGGGCATCGATGCGAACCACTTTGTCGAATTCGGCGCCCGGGTCGCTGCGCAGGGTCTGCCAGTGGGCCACCGCCCGGTCCCAGAGGTCACCGGCGGGCGCGAAGGGCCGCCCCTTGAGGTAATCGATGGTCGTCTGGTCGACCCCGATGATACCGGCTCGCGCCCCGGCTTCGATCGCCATGTTGCAGACCGTCATTCGGCCTTCCATGGACAGGCTGCGAATGGTGCTGCCGCCGAATTCTATGGTGTAGCCGGTTCCTCCGGCCGTACCGATCCGGCCGATGATGGCCAGTACGATATCCTTGGCCGTCAGCCCGGCCGGCAGGTCGCCTTCGACTTCGATGAGCATGCTCTTGGACTTTTTCTGAATCAGACACTGGGTGGCCAGCACATGTTCGACTTCGGAGGTTCCGATGCCGAAGGCGAGGGCCCCGAAGGCTCCGTGGGTGGCCGTATGGGAATCACCGCAGACAATGGTCATCCCCGGCAGAGTCGCGCCCTGTTCGGGGCCGATGACGTGAACGATCCCCTGGCGGATATCGTCCATTTTGAACAAAGTAATGCCGAACTCTTGGCAGTTTTTCTCGAGGGTTTCCACCTGCAGCCGGGACACCGGGTCGCTGATCCCCGCGGCGCGGTTGTCGGTCGGTACGTTGTGATCGGGGACCGCGAGGTTGGCATCGACCCGCCAGGGCTTGCGGCCGGCCAGGCGCAATCCTTCGAAGGCCTGGGGGGAGGTGACTTCGTGCAGCAGCTGACGATCGATATAGAGCAGACAGGTCCCGTTGTCATCCTCGTTGACGACATGGTGACTCCACAGTTTGTCGTAAAGTGTCTGTTTCATTGAGCACTCCTGTAGGTTTTTTGAAATGCGCCGGAATCCGCGGGCACCCCGCAACCTTTTAATTTTTAAATAGCCTGACGGCCCTCTCATGCGGATTGCCCGCACAGGATTCAGGTATGGGATAGTCTAATGGATCTCGGCGTTTATGAATAGTCATCGAGCCAAATTTATTTTCCGGCAGCCAGATGGAATCATCATTTCTTGCCTTCTTTGGACTCTTTTGATAAAAAGGACCGTTCAACCATAGAGTTTTGTATTTAATATCAAGGAGATTATTCAATTATGGGACTGATGACCGGAAAAAAGGGCATTATTTTTGGAGTTGCCAACGATAAAAGTATTGCCTGGGGGATCGCTCAGCAATTGCGCGCAGCCGGGGCGGAGCTCGCATTTACCTATCTGAATGAAGCACTTGAAAAACGGGTACGGCCATTAGCGGAAAGTCTCGATTCCAAAATCATCCTGCCTTGCGATGTGCAGAATGAAGAGGAGATGGTCGCCGTTTTTTCTGAATTGGAAAAACAATGGGGCAAGGTTGACTTTGTCGTTCACGCCGTCGCTTTTGCCAACCGCGAAGATCTCAAGCAGCCTTTCAGCCAGACCAGCCGTGAAGGGTTCCAACTGGCACTTGACATCAGCGCCTACTCGCTGGTGTCCATGACCCGATGCGCCCTGCCGGTTCTCAACGAAGGCGCGGCCATTGTCACCATGACCTATCTTGGCTCGGTGCGGGCTGTTCCGCAGTACAATGTTATGGGGGTTGCCAAAGCCGCTCTTGAGTCTTCGGTGCGCTATCTTGCCGCCGAGCTCGGTGAAAAAGGCATTCGCGTCAATGCTGTGTCCGCAGGTCCCATCAAAACGCTGGCTGCTTCCGGAATTGCCAGCTTCAAAGAGAAATTGCGCGTCGCCGAGGAGCGTGCGCCCCTCAAGCGGCTGGTCCACCAGGATGAAGTTGGTAAGGCCACCCTCTACCTGGTTTCCGACCTGGCCAGCGGAGTGACTGGCGAAGTCCATTATGTTGATTGCGGATTCAGCGTTGCTGGCTGATATGGACTGCTTTTTCTCCGTTTGCCTCCTGGCAGAAGGTGCCTTCGCATCGGCGCAGGGGGGAGTAAAAGTCTCATAGAAGAAAGACTTGAAGGGCCCCGTAAGGGGCCTTTCGCATTATGGGAACAGGAATGATAGAAGGCAAAATCACAGGACTCAAGGCCAGCCAGATTCAGGCTCTGGAAAGGATCTATCGGCGCAAGATGGCGGCCAGCGAGCTGATTACCAGTGAACTGGCCCGCTATATCACGGAGCTGTCGCTCGAAATTCAGCGCCAGATCGGTCTGATCATCGATCGCGCCGGAACCATTCAGTATGTCATCGTCGGTGATGATCGCGAGATCGTCATTCCCGACCTGTCCGGCTACAGCCTGGGACGCAGTGGATTGCGCGGTCTGCGCTGTATCCATACCCATCTCAAGCAGGAATCTTTGAGTCAGGATGATCTGACCGACCTGGAACTGCTCCGTCTCGACGCCATGGCGGCCATCGGTGTCCGCGAGGATGGACTGCCCGGACGTCTTGTTTACGCTCATCTGATGCCGACCCGGAAAAAGGCCCAGATCGACACTGTCGACCTGAAGGATTTCTATAGTCTTGACCTTGATTTCTCGGCTTTTATCAGGGCCCTCGACCAGGAAATGGAAGACGTGGCCGAGGAAACCGTCGAACTCGACGACGGCCGTGAACGGGCCCTGCTTATTTCTGTCGGCCAGGAAAGCCGCAAACGGGTCGAGGATTCTCTCGACGAGCTCGAAGAACTCGCCAGGACAGCCGATCTCGCGGTTATCGACAAGATGATTCAGCGGCCCCGGAAATTCCATCCGCGTTTTCTGGTGGGCGAAGGGAAGCTGAAGGAAATTATCATCAACGCTCTGCAGATGCGGGCGACCCTGCTGGTGTTCGATCAGGATCTCACCCCGACCCAGGTGCGCTCCATTTCGGAAATGACCGAAATGAAGGTTATCGACCGAACCCAGCTGATTCTTGATATTTTTGCCCGCCGCGCCCAGTCGCGGGACGGCAAGGTTCAGGTTGAACTGGCGCAGCTGAAATACATATTGCCGCGACTTTCGGGTAAAGGTTCCGCCATGTCGCGTCTCATGGGTGGCATCGGGGGGCGTGGCCCGGGGGAGACCAAGCTCGAAATCGACCGGCGCAGAACTCGTGATAAAATTCGGCGCCTTGAAAAACAGCTGGACAACCTCGGCCGCGGGCGCATGCAGCGGCGCCAGAAGCGGATTCGGGCCGGGGTGCCGATCGTGTCCATCGTCGGTTATACCAACGCCGGCAAGTCGACGCTCCTGAATGCCCTGACCCAGAGCGAAGTGTTCACGGAAAACCTGCTGTTTGCCACCTTGGATACCGCCACCCGGCGGCTGCGGTTCCCGATGGAGCGAGAAGTGATCATCACCGATACCGTCGGCTTTATCCGGGATCTCCCCCCCAGCCTGATCGGTGCTTTCAAGGCCACCCTTGAAGAGCTTGAAGATGCCGACCTGCTGCTGCATCTGGTCGATCTTTCCAACCCCCGGTTCGATGAGCAGATCGCCGCCGTCGACAGGATTCTCGACGAGCTGGAGCTCGGCAAGCAGCAACGGTTAGTAGTTTTCAACAAGATAGACAAGGTTCCGCCGGAGGATATCCCCCATCTGTGCCGGCGTTACCAGGCCATCGCCGTGTCGGCCTTCGACCGGAAAACCTTTGCTCCTCTTATGCTGGAAATGCAGCGCCGCTTCTGGCCCGACGAAGATGACTTCTCGGAAGATCCCGGTGAACTTGACATGAATTGAGCTTTCGGGTAAGTTGCATTGATTAAATAAAGTGAGAAAATGTTAATAAAGGAAACGGCCCGGAGGTCGTAAATGAAAAACATTTGCCTGATTCTTATACTTCTCTTGCTCGTTGGTTGCCAGGTCATGACCCTCCCGCCGGCCGAGCAGGCCGGCCAGCAGGCCGGCCAGCAGGATCTGCCGGCGCTGGATTCCTCTGCTCCGGCAGCGGATGTCCGGAACAACGGAATCTCGGAGGCGCCCGGTCATGATGAACTGCCGCAGAATGAGGAACCGGAAGCCGCCCATTTTGTCCTGCCTGAAATTCCCCGGCTGCCGGAACCTGTCGGTGAATATCTCGAAGCCGTCAGCCCCTTGCCGTATCATGGAGATTTTCCCCTCAGTCAGCATGATCGGATTGACAGGCTGATCAAGCGCTATACCGGATCGCAGCGCCGGACGTTTGCCCGCTGGCTCGAGAGAGCCGGTCGTTATATCCCGAAAATCCAGATGGTCTTCGCCAGCGAGGGGATCCCTCTCGACCTCTCCTACCTGGCCATGATCGAATCCGGGTTCAATGTCCGTGCCTACAGTTGGGCCAATGCGGCCGGTCCCTGGCAGTTCATTGAGCAGACGGGACGCCTCTACGGATTGAAAAACGACTGGTGGCAGGACGGTCGCCTGGACCTGGAAAAATCGACCCATGCCGCAGCGCGGCACCTGAAATACCTCCATGATCGTTTTGATGGCGACTGGTACCTGGCGGTGGCGGCTTACAACGCCGGGGGCGGGAAGGTGCGGCGGGCCATCAAGGCAAGCAACAGCCGCGATTTCTGGGACCTGGTCGATGGCCGGGTGCTGCGGGAAGAAACCAAGAATTATCTGCCCAAGCTGCTGGCCACTCTGGAGATCGTCAAAAACCTTGAAGAGTACGGGTTTACCGACCTCGATTTCCATGAGCCGTTAAATTATGAGACGGTGACCCTCGAGTCGAGTACCGACCTGGAGGTGATCGCCGGGTTTGCCGGTATCAGCTATGAAGAGCTCAAGGAGCTCAACCCTGAGCTGAAGCGCTGGTGCACGCCCCCCGGTGTCAAGAATTATCCGCTGCATGTGCCTTTCGGAACAGCTGCGCAGATCATGGAATTGTATGCCCAGCTTCCCAAGGAGGAGCGGGCCCGTTATCACCGCTACCAGGTGAAGTCCGGGGATACGCTGCTGGCCATAGCCAAGAAATTCCGCATCCAGGTCGATGACATTGTCAACCTGAACAACATCAGAAATCCCCGCTCCCTGCAGATCGGAACGAATCTCATTCTGCCTCTCAAGGAGGGCTACACCTCCCTCCCCGTCAATGCCCTGGCCGATTCCTATGTTCGCAGCCGGCGCAGGACCTATACCGTGCGTTCAGGGGACAGTCTGTGGTCGATCGCTCGGCGCTTTTCGGTGACCGAAAAGGAGCTTCGGGTCTGGAATCGCCTGGGGTGGAGCAATATGCTTCGACCTGGCCAGGTCCTGGCGGTTTCCAAGCCCGGCAAAGCCCGGGTCGCAAAAGCACCGGGCAAACAGGTTCCTCGTCGCAAGCTCGTTTACAAGGTTGTTCCCGGCGACACGCTGTGGGGAATAAGCCGCCAGTTTGACGTGGGGACCGAGCAGATCATGCGCTGGAACGACCTGTCTGAAAAGCATGTGCTGAGACCCGGTCAGACCCTGACCCTGATGGTCGCTTCAAGTCAGCAGGGCTGAGTTTCCCCGGGATCTCCTGAGCGACTCTTCGATTCTTTTGACATTTTTTCTGCAGATTGTTAAAGTTCACCGCCGAGTTGAAACTGCGTGCTCAGGTCGATGATGACAATCTGCATTTAAAAGGATCGATTGCAATGCTCAATATTCTTATTTCATTTGCGTGCTCTGCCCTGGCATCGGCTCTGATGCTCAGGTTCGTTACCCAGAATCAGTGGTATGTCGGCGGTGTCGCCCTGGTTGTTTTTTTCGGGGTTTTTCTGCTTATCGCCCGGATCATTATGAAGAAGCTTGGCGAGATCATGCAGCAGGCCCAGCGGGACGTGATGGCCAACCGCAGTGAGAAAGCAATCCGTGATCTGAAGGCCGCCATGAAGTTCAATGCCTGGCAGTTTTATATCAAGCAGCAGATCAATTCTCAGATCGGCAGCATCCATTATATCAAGCGCGAATTCAACGAGGCGATCCCTTATCTCGAGAAGGGGTTCGTCCGGCATTGGGCCGCCATGGCGATGCTGGCTGTCAGTTACATGAAAAAGAACAAGCCCGGCAAGATGAAAGAGACGTTTGAGAAAACCATTACCGGCAGCCGCAAAGAGCCGATGGTTTATGCGCTTTACGCCTACTGTCTTGACCATATCAACGAGCGGAGTCAGGCCATCGCAATTCTCAAAAAGGGGATAGCGAAAACCGGTGGCGACAGTCGCCTGGAAGAGAATGTTGAGCTTCTTGAGGCCGGTAAGAGAATGAAAATGAAAGGCTTTGGCGATATGTGGTATCAGTTTCACCTGGAAAAGCAGGGGGCGATCATCAAGAAACAGACCAAAGCCATGACGGGTCGCCGCAAGCAGGTTGTCCGGTGACGGCCAATGGCGCGAAAAAAGGCGAAAAAGACCGGTAGAAAAGAATTTTCCAGTGCCCCCTTCAGTCGTCTGAAGGGGGTTTCTGTTCCCGCTGTCGAACAGAAAAAGAGTGTTCCTTCCGAATCGTCCCCGCCGCCGGAGTTTCCCCGGAAAAGGTCGTCATTTGCCGAAGAGATGGCTCTGCTCGGGGTTGTCCCTATCGATCAGCCGGACAGCGAAGAGGATATCGCATCAGACATGTCCTTCTTCAGTTCAGAAGGGCCCGGCATCGTTTCAGAGAGCCCTCCTGATAAACCCCTGTCCGGTGATGCCTTGTTTCTGGCGGCCATGCAGGACCTTGAGGTTCGCTTTACGGAACCGGATTACGAGGAAGAGGACGTCGCCAAAACCGCCCCCGTTCCCCGCCGCATGAAACAGTTGCGGCAGGGACGCATTCGGCCGGAAGCCAGTCTCGACCTGCACGGACTGAAACGGTCCGATGTCGCGCCCAGGCTCAAACACTTTATCCAGGACGCCCGTTATCATGGCTGGCAGACGCTGCTGGTCATTACCGGGCGGGGGTTGCACTCGGAACGGGGGGAGGCGGTTTTGCGCCAGGAAACAGAAGATGCGCTCAACCGACTCGGTAAAGAAGATATTGCCGAATGGGGGAGAGCCCCAAGAAATTATGGCGGGGCGGGCGCTCTTGTCGTTTTTCTGAAAAATAAATCCTAGGGGGTGTCAACCGTTCTTCCTGCTTTGCGTTGTAGATAGCATAACTGCTGATGACAGCACCTACAATGAAAGGAGTGGAGAATGAAAGCTATCTTGAAGAAGTCCCCGTTGGTCTGGATGATTGCCCTGCTGTTCGTGCTCAGCCCGTTAACCTTTGATCTGGGTACCGGGTCTCTCACCACCAAGGCCGCTTTTGCGAAAGGCGGCGGCAACGGCGGCAACGGCAACGGCGGGGGCGGGGAGTCCTCCGGGGGCGGCAGTGGTGACGGGGGCGGCGGGTCGTCGGAAGGCGGTAACGGCGGGGGTGAGTGCGACGGCAGCGGTTCCGGTTCCGAGAGTGCCGGGACCGGGAGTTCCGAAGCTGTTGCGAGCGCTGCTCAGGAGATGACCCAATCCAGGACCCAGCAGAGATCCATGACTCAGCATAGCTACCGCAACCAGTATCGTGTCGATCAGGCTGAAGCTGTTTCCGCTGAGGAGAATTCCGAGGCTCCCGCTGCTGACACCACCGATCAGACGCCTGCGGAAGAGTCGGTGGCTGACCAATCCTGATCCCCCGGATCATCAGCAAGACCGCTCTCAAGCCGCACAGGTTCCTGTGCGGCTTTTTCAGTGAAAATACCGATATTGAATTTCTTTTTTTTCTTGATTTGTCCGTGGTTTGACTCGCCTTTGCCGATCCTTGAACTGATCGGCAGGTTAGGAATCTCGGAATCATGACAACATGAATTGCTGCGAGAACGGCCGGACTCTTTGTTGACTGTGGGACTGTATTAAACTATAGTTCTAAAGTTCTATTGCGGACGAGTTTTAAACCTCTTGCCCTCCTCGTCCAAAGTGCCATTATTCACGGGAGATTCCAGTATGGCCCATATCTTTTCGGACAATTCATTATCTGTCGGCGGAACCCCCCTGGTTCGGCTGAACCGGGTGATTCCTTCTTCTGCAGCCACTGTCTACGGTAAAATTGAGGGGCGCAATCCAGCTTATTCGGTGAAATGCCGGATCGGTGCGGCGATGATCAATGATGCCATTGAGCGTGGCCTCCTCAAGCCGGGAATGGAGATCATCGAGCCGACCAGCGGCAACACCGGTATCGCCCTGGCTTTCGTCGCTGCCGCCAAGGGGATTTCCCTGACCCTCACCATGCCCGAAACCATGAGCCTTGAACGCCGCAAAATCCTCAAAGTGCTGGGGGCCAACGTCCTGCTGACATCCAGCTCAAAAGGGATGTCCGGAGCCGTGGCCGAGGCGGAGCGGTTGGCCGAAGAATTTCCCGAGCGCTATCTGTTGCTGCATCAGTTCAAAAACCAGGCGAATCCTCTGGCTCATTTCCAGACCACCGGACCGGAAATCTGGAATGATACCGAAGGTCAGGTCGATGTCGTTATTGCCGGCGTCGGAACCGGAGGCACTATCAGTGGTATCGCTCAATATATCAAAAAAGAGTGCGGTAAAGATGTGATGGCCGTGGCCGTCGAACCTGCCGACAGTCCGGTCATCAGTCAGCATCTCGCCGGAGAGATGCTGCAACCCGGACCCCACAAAATCCAGGGGATCGGTGCCGGATTCATTCCGGAAACCCTTGATCTGGACGTGGTCGACCGCGTTGAAACCGTCACCAATGACGAAGCGTACGAGTTTGCCCGTCGCCTCGCCCGGGAAGAGGGGATTCTCGCAGGAATATCCTGTGGGGCGGCCACGGCGGTTGCGGCGCGCCTGGCTATTCTTCCTGAGTTCCGGGACAAGACCATTGTCGTTATTCTTCCGGATTCGGGGGAACGTTACCTGAGCAGTGATCTCTACAGCGATATTCTCAGCTGATCCCGGTCTCTCCCGGGGGTTGAAAAATTTCAGTCCCCGGGCCAATCTATGCTAACCTAAGATCTTGTCTGCAAGGCATGTCACTTTTCAGAATTTACTATAAATTGAATAACAGGTAGGCTAAATGGAAGAACCGTCAATGGACGCCCGAACCATCGGGGCGGAGGGGAGAGCGGGGCTGGAAGAGCTCCTGGAACAGGCGTGTTCATGCCTGACCTGCTTCGGCCAGGACTATGTGGATGCCATCGCTGAACTGCAGCAGTTGCGCGATCGTCTGACCTCGGGGACTTTTCGGCTGGCAGTCCTGGGGCAGTTCAAGCGAGGGAAGAGCACCCTGCTCAATGCCCTGCTCGGACAAGAACTGCTCCCTACAGACATTCTGCCGGTTACCGCGATTCCGACCTTTATCTTTTCTTCAGAAGCCGTGTCGGCAGAGGTCGTCTTTGCGGCGGAAGCTACCCCACCCATCCGTTTCAGCGCCGACTCGGGTCTGTCCCTGGGCGATTTTCTGAACCGCTATGTTACCGAGGCCGGAAATCCCAACAACCAGCTTGGTGTCGCCCGGGTCGAGATCGGGCACCCGGCGCCAATTCTGCGCCAGGGGGTTGTCCTGATCGATACCCCGGGAATAGGGTCAACCCACCGGCACAATACCGAGGTCGCCTACCAGGTTTTGCCACAGTGCGATGCGGCGCTGTTTCTGGTGTCCCCCGATCCGCCTATCACCGAGATGGAACTCGACTACCTGAAAGAAATCAAGGCCTGCCTGCCACGGACCTTTTTTCTGCTTAATAAAATCGACAACCTCACGGAGCAGGAGCGGGTTGCCTCCATCAATTTCCTGGCCGAACAGTTGAGACCCTTGTGCCAGGCGCTGCCCCAGGTGATTGCCGTCTCGGCTCGCGCCGGCCTGCAGGCCAGGCTGAATGAAGATCTGTCCGCCTGGAAGAAAAGCGGCATGAGTCAGGTTGAAAACAGCCTTATTGACTTTTTCGCTTCTGAGAAGAAGCAGGTGTTTCACGAATCTCTGCAGCGCAAGATTCATGACCAGATCCATCATATCCGTCTGCGCCTGCAACTGTCCCTCAACGCCCTGATGCTGCCGGAAGGGGAACTGAAGCAGAAGATAGAGCAGTTTCGCAGGGCTCTGCCCGAAATAGATCGTGAAAAACAGATTGCCGAGGATATTCTGAGCGGAGATCACGACCGGGTCGTCGCAGTGCTCAACCGTGAAATCAACGAGGTGCGTTCCCGGGCAAAAAAATCGATTCTCGAACCTGTCGAAGTTCATCTGCGGACCATTGACGACACGGAAGAACTTGAGCGGGTTTGCCGTCAGGCTCTGCTCGAGGAAATTCCTCTATATTTTGCTCCCGCCATGCGCAAAGTGGAGGAAGCTATTCGCCAGGAAGCTGTCTCTTTGCTGCAGTTGCACCAGCAGCGCTGTGACGAGCTGATCGAAAGAGTCCGCCAGGTCGCTGCCGAACTGTTTTCGATACCCTACCGGGCACCCTTTGCCGGCCAGGCGCTTCTGGCCTTTGAGGTCCCTGGCTGGAGCAGCCAGTTGTTTATTTCGGATATGGATCCCATCGGCCAGAAAATTTCACGGCGTTTCTTTACCAGGAAATATCGGCATAAAAAAACGGTAAAACGCCTGCGCCAGGAAGCGCTGAAACTGATCGGTCTCAATGTCGAGCAGATCAGCTGGGCGTTGCGCAAAGGTGTTGATGAGAGTTTTCGAAAATACCGGGTTCAGCTTGACGAACAGCTGGAGAAAACCATTTACGCCACGAAACAGGCCATGGAAATCGCTCTGGACAAGAATAAATCTTTGGTGACTGAAAGCAGCGGCCTGGAAATCCGCCTGAGCAAGGCGATCAATACCCTGGATGGGTTGGTTTCAAAGGAGGATTAGAGAGCCGTTTCTGCCCCGGAGAACCGTCTTGGAGGATTTTCAGGGCGGCCCGGATCATGTCAATGATCCGGGCCGCCCTGTTGTTTATTCCGTTTCGGAAACAGGTGGTGTGGACTCCGCCTGGGTTGATTGAGTCGCGGTTTCTTTTTTCGCTTTTGTCGAGGTCCGGCGGGTTCTCCGCTTGGGTTTCTCCTCTTCTGCCGAATCCGCAGGTTTCTCGGCTTCCGGGGCGCTCGTCTCCGTTTTGGTTTCCCTGGTCTTGGCCGGGGTCCGGCGGGTTCTGCGCTTGGGTTTTTCCTCTTCTGCCGTGTCCACAGACGTTTCGGCGGCCGGAGCTTCCGGGGCCGTCGTCTCCGTTTTGGTTGCCCTGGTCTTGGCCGGGGTCCGGCGGGTTCTGCGCTTGGGTTTTTCCTCTTCTGCCGTGTCCACAGACGTTTCAGCGGCCGGAGCTTCCGGGGCCGTCGTCTCCGTTTTGGTTGCCCTGGTCTTGGCCGGGGCCCGGCGGGTTCTGCGCTTGGGTTTTTCCTCTTCTGCCGTGTCCACAGACGTTTCGGCGGCCGGAGCTTCCGGGGCCGTCGTCTCCGTTTTGGTTGCCCTGGTCTTGGCCGGGGCCCGGCGGGTCCTGCGCTTGGGTTTTTCCTCTTCTGCCGTGTCCACAGACGTTTCGGCGGCCGGAGCTTCCGGGGCCGTCGTCTCCGTTCTGGTTTCCCTGGCCTTGGCCGGGGCCCGGCGGGTTTTGCGCTTGGGTTTTGCTGCTTCTGTTTCTGTGGAACTTTCTGCTGCCGGGTTCGTTTCGGCCGCCTGCTGCGAGGAGGCCTCAGCGGGAACGTTCTCCGAGTCCTTGTCCTGTTTTTGGGTTTCTGACGCGGTTGAATCCTGCTGCTCAGCGCTATCTGCAACCCCTTCCGCAGCTGGCTGCTCGGAGGGTTTGGCCGGTTTTCTGCGGGCCGGACGGCGGGACCGTCGACGAGGCTTTTTTACCTCGTCTGCTGAGTCTGAGTCGGAACTCTGTTCCTGAGGAGCTTCGGGCTTGGGCCGAGAATCGGTTTCCGAGGCTGCAGCGGGTTCTGTCTCTGTCGCTGGCTCCTCCGGATCACTGGAGATCTGCGCATCGGCTGTTTTGTTTTCCTGCTCCTCGCCCGGAGTCGTCGACTTGTCCGCACTGGCGGCACCGGCCGGTTTTCTCCGCCGTCTCCGGCGTTTCTTTTTCGCCGGTTCCGGGGCGCTCTCATCGGTAGCGGCCACGCCTTCGGGGGGGGCTGACGTCTCATCGTCGGAACCATTGGTTTTCAGGTCCTCTTCCTGTTGAGCGGCGAGAGCAACTTCGATCTGATTGGCATGGGAAATCGGGACGATGTTTCGCCCGTCATCCTGATCCTTTTCTTTTTTGCTGGATTCGACTTCTATGTCACCGGGAAGCAGGTTGTCGGATCCGTAAATGGTGATTTCAAGAGCAAGCTGGCGTTCCAGTTCAGTGATGGTCGAACGCTTCTGGTTGAGCAGGTAATTTGCAACATCGACAGGAACCTTGGCATCAATGTAGGCAATATGCCCCTTGGACGCAGCCGTGTGGATCTGGCGCAGCAAGGCCACCGCCTGAGCTTCGGCGCTTTTGATCTTTCCGGCCCCTTTACAGTGAGGGCAGCTGACGAAGGAGCCGACACTGAGGACCGGTTTCAGTCGTTGCCGGCTCATTTCGAGCAGGCCGAATTGGCTGATGCGTCCCACGGACACTTTGGCTTTGTCGTTTTTGAGGGCTTTGCGCAGCTCGACTTCCACCTCGCGGATGTTTTTGCGATCCCTCATGTCGATAAAGTCGATGACCACCAGACCGCCCAGGTCGCGCAGGCGCAACTGGCGGCCGATCTCTGCGGCGGCTTCGCGGTTGGTCTTGAGGGCGGTTGCTTCAATGCCGCTCTCGCTGGCCATTTTCCCCGAGTTGACGTCGATGGCCACCAGAGCCTCGGTCTGGTCGATGACGATCGATCCCCCGGAAGGCAGCGGAATCTGGTTTTTGGCCAGGGCATCGATCTGTTCCTCTATCTGGTAACGGGAAAAGATCGGGCGCCGTTCGCGGTGCTGCTTGACCAGATGGCTGAGTTCGGGCATGACCAGGGCGAAAAAATCCTTGGCATCCTGGTAAACCGTGGGGTCGTCGATGAGAACTTCGTCGATGTCGGTGGTAAAGTAGTCGCGGATTGAGCGGATCGCCAGGTTCGATTCCTGGTAGAGTTGTGCAGGGGCCTTGATCTGGTCCTTGCGGGCGGTGATTCCTTCAAAAAGACGGACCAGATAATCGAAATCCCGCTTGAGCTCATCCTTGTCCTTGCCGATACCGGCGGTGCGGACGATGTACCCCATGCGTTCCGGCAGATCGAGCTCGGCCATGGTTTTTTTAAGTTTTTTCCGCTCTGCGTCATCCGAGATCTTGCGGGATACGCCCTTCGTTGTACTGTCCGGCATCAGGACCATGTAACGGCCGGGAATCGACAGGAACGTCGTTAATGCCGCTCCCTTATTGCCGCGTTCTTCTTTGACGATCTGAACCAGGATTTCCTGTCCCCGTTTGAGGATGTCGGCGATTCTCGGACGCCCCTTGCTGTCATCCTTGGCAGGGTAGAGATTGGGATGGATTTCCCCGATTTGCAGAAAGCCGAGCTTTTCGGCCCCATAATCAACAAAAGCGGCCTGAAGCCCGGTTTCAACCCGGACGACGACCGCTTTATAGATATTTCCTTTGCTTTGTTCCTGACCTGCGATCTCGATATCGAGCTCGCTCAGAATCCCGTCAACAACGATCGCCACCCGATTTTCCTCCGGGTGGGAGGCGTTGATCAGCATCTTCTTACTCATTAATTGTCAAACCTTTCTGTCCGCATCATCGCGGCTTCTGTCGGACATGTGCCTGCAGGGACCTCTCCGTTGTTACGGGGTCTCGTGCGGCGTGTCCGAAAATTCATTCATTGGTGGACAGCCGGTGTATCCTGCGAAGGGACCGGTGTCAAAACTTGTTTTGCTATGTTTATCCGGCCTCGACGCGGCGATCAGCGGAGGCCCGGGTAAAACCGTGTGAACAGTCAGAACTATAGCAGAGAAACTATTTTTGGGATATTCGAAATTTACGTTATGACGATTTTTCTTGCCATGACCCGGGTGACTCATGTTTATCCCCACCCGCGGAAAGAACGGTTGTCGACAAAATCAAGAAATTATAAAAAACTTAGCTATACTTTTAAAAAATAAGCAGTTTTACTCAACGGCACGCCCCTCGGAAAGGAGACGCCTATGGCTCTCAAAAGTTTCTGGACTCCGCAACTGGAAGCAAAACTGCATGCCTGGCACCAGATGCAGACGATTGCCGATAAGGAAAAACCGGCCCCCTGTTTTACGATAACCAGGGAATTCGGCTGTCAGGCGTACCCTTTGGCCGAAGAACTGGCCCGGCGGCTGAACGCCCGGGTCGCCGGAGAACCCTGGGTGATTATCGGCAAGCAGATTCTCGACGAGGTCGCGGCGCTGTCGGGTTACTCCATCAACCAGATTGAGAAGACCCAGGACACCCCGCCTTCCCTCAAATCGATTTTTTCCATGTTCCTCGACAGCTCGGTGGCTGAAGAGACGGAAATCTTCACTCACATGCGCCGGGTTATTCGCGAGTTCGCCAAGCGGGGGAACTGTATTTTGGTTGGTCGCGGATCCTCCTGCGTTACCCAGGATCTGGCCAATTGTATCCATTTGCGTCTGGTGGCGCCGTACCAGTTCCGGTGTGAGAAAATCATGCGGGCTCACAATATGGATGAAAGCGAAGCCAAAAAATATATCGACCTGCATCAGCAGCAACGGGACGAATTTTTAAAGCGTTTTGCCTGTAATGATCTGGCCGATGCCAGCCTCTACCATCTGGTCCTCAACAACAGCCGCCTGCCCATTGAGGAGATCGCCGCCATTGCCGATGTTTATATGATGCGGTATTCCCAGCTGCCCGGCACCTTTGCATAGCGGCTGGATATCGTCACTTTGGCGTGGCGACAAGGAACGGAAAAAAGGACTCTCCGGTGTGAGAGTCCTTTTTTCATGCCCATCTGCTTTGTTCATGGCTGATGGATGTGCTATAAACATCAGCGCTTTTTCACAAGGTGGGATGAAAACATGCTGCAATTAAAAGATATCGATAAATATTTTGCCGACCGAAGGATCTTTGCCGGCATCAACTGGCATATCCGGCCGACCGACAAAATCGGTCTGTGCGGCGAAAACGGTGCGGGCAAGTCAACCCTGTTGAAACTCCTGGCCGGACTGGTCGAAAGCGACGGCGGGCAGCTTCAGGCAGCCAAAGGCACCACCATCGGCTATCTGCCCCAGGATGGTCTGATTCACCAGGGGCAGAACCTGTTCAGTGAGGCGCAGAGCGCCCTGGCCGATCTTCAGCAGATGGAAGGGGAACTGCGGCGCCTGGAAAAACAGATCGCCGTGTCCGCCTCTCCCGATGAACTGGAACGCTACGCCGAACTGCAGAACCTGTTTGAGCAGCGCGGCGGTTATCGGATGGAGTCCGAGGTCGGGCGGGTTTTGCACGGTCTGGGTTTCAGTGAAGCGGATTTCACAAAACCTTGCGAACATTTCTCCGGCGGCTGGCAGATGAGAATCGCCCTGGCCAAGCTGCTGTTGCAGCAGCCCAATCTGCTGCTGCTGGACGAACCGACCAATCACCTCGATCTCCCGGCCCGGGACTGGCTGGAGGATTACCTGGCCAATTATCCTTACGGGGTGGTGCTGGTGTCCCACGATCGTTATTTTCTGGATCGGGTGGTCTCGCGGATCGTCGAAATCTGGAATGGGGATTTGACCGAGTATCCCGGTAATTACAGCCGTTACATTCAGGCCCGCGATGAACGGGTGACGGCTCTCAAAGCCGCCAAGCAGCAGCAGGATGAGGAAATCGCCAAGGTCGAGGCCTTCATCAACCGTTTCCGTTATCAGGCCAACAAGGCCTCCCAGGTTCAGAGCCGGGTCAAGCAGCTGGAAAAAATCGAGCGGATATCTCTGCCGCCTGAGAGAAAAAAAATCGCTTTCCATTTTCCCGCGCCGCCCAAAGGGGGGAGAATTGCCATCGAACTGGAAAAAGCGTCTCAGTGCTATGGAGACCTGACCGTTCTGGATGGGGTCAATGTCCTGGTCGAGCAGGGGGAGCGGGTCGCTCTGGTCGGACCCAATGGTGCCGGAAAATCGACCCTGATGCGGTTGCTGGCCGGAGTTGAAAAGCCGGTGGCCGGAGTCCGCAGGGAAGGGCACAACCTGGTGCTTGCCTATTTCGCGCAGGACCAGGCCGCCGAGCTCAACCCGAGCCGGGATGTCTACGGCGAACTGTCCGCCGACTCGCCGGTGGCCATGGTCCCCAAGCTGCGCAATATCCTGGGATCCTTTCTGTTTTCCGGGGATGATATCGAAAAACCGGTCCGGGTTCTTTCCGGTGGCGAGCGTAATCGCCTGGCCCTTGCCAAGCTGCTGCTGCGCCCTGCCAACCTGTTGCTCCTCGACGAACCGACCAACCACCTGGATCTGCATTCCAAGGAAATTCTTCTTGACGCCCTTAAAAAATACAAGGGGACAATTATTTTTGTGTCTCACGATCGCTATTTTGTCGATGAACTGGCGACCCGGGTTTTGGAAGTCGGCAACGGCAGGGTCGAATCCTACTTCGGCAACTATGAGGATTTCCTGCGCTCCAAGCAGGCCCAGGGGGACGCCAGTCACAGTCTGCAGCGGGTCGAACAGCAGGCGGCCAAAGCGACTGCGTCGGTTCCTGCTGACAAAGAGGCCCGTATTCAGGAACATCAGGCCCGCAAGGAAAAACAGCGCCGGGAGCAGAAGCGTCTGAAAGAGCTGGCGGAAACTGAAGCCCGGATCGAAGGTCTCGAAGACGAGCTGGCCAGGCTGGAACAGGCCATGGCCGATCCCGCCCTCTACCAGGATCAGGAGCGCTGGAGAGCTGTCTCGGCAGACCACGCTGCGCTGAAGGACCGCCTTGACGACGCCTATGCTCAGTGGGAATCCCTGCAGGAATAAGGTATTCGCCGGAACCTTGAGATGATTAAAGATGTTTTGTTGACAGATTGTGTCTTTGTTTTTACATTTGGCGAAACTTCTTTTCACTGGAGTCAACACCAATGATTCGTCTGCCTCGCGGCATACCGGTCAGGCAAAATGTGAATCCGGCAAGAATTAATCTGCCCGAGGCTATGGGGAAATTGCGCGTTGGTGATTTTTCCGGGTACCTTCATTTTGTGTCAGGTCATGGGGATGGTCTCGTCCTTTTCCAGTCCGGTCATCTCATCAGCGCCTTTTTCGTCGACCCCGAAGAATCCACCCGGCTGATCGCCTATGATGCGATCGCCAGAATTTTCCAGGTCTCGATTCGCGGTTACGCGATTCTCAATATCTATCGCCTGTCTTCTGAGCTGGTGCCCTATCTCCATGCGCTTCTGCATGGCCGGTATCTGCAGCAGGGCAAAGCCCTTGAGGATTTCAACGTCCGTTCGCTGCTGGACTATCTCAAGGAGAACGGGACGACGGCCTGCCTGCGGGTGTATTCACAGGAAAGGTGTACCCTGATTTTTTACGACCAGGGCTACCCCCTGGGGTTTTTTCATGACGGAGCAAAGGATCTTGAGGCTGGTGCGGACCTCTCGTCGTCCGTTGCCAGCGATGCCGGAGCGCTGCTGGACATCGTCGAGGTGCAGTCGGCCGACAATCTGGTGCTGGCCGATCTCATGGCTTCTGCCGACCTGAGACCCATCTGGCAGCGGACCCGCAAAATTCTGCTCGATGAACAGAATCAGAAGGAACGTGAGATGGTCACCAGTGCCCAGCAGCATGACGAACGGCGCAGGCAGTACCTCCTGAACACCCTGAAGACGATCGGCGGGACCTACCTTGGCAATTTCGGGGCGGCCCAGGTCGAAAAGGCTTTTTCAGTGGTGGGCAGCGGGATAACCCAGGCCGACATGGAGCAGTTTTTTCTGGAACTGCAGAGAACGGGACGGCTGGTGGCGAGCCAGTCAAAAATCAACCGCATGATTGAAGAGATGCGGGTGCAGATCGACGTCGCTGAGTCGGCCCGGTAAACGTCTCGCGGGATGTTGGTCAGTCTGCCGTAAATTGGGACTGACTATTCCCGGGACCTGTGGTGTTATGCTAAGCTTTGCTCTTGACCCATTTGACGGGTTTGGATTATACCTGACCCTTAGTAAGTTGTTGTTTTTCCTCTTACAAACTTCTTATCAGGAGGCATTCTTATGAAGAAGCTCTCAGTTGCTTTTGCTGGCCTGGCCCTGGTGCTGGGCATGTCCGCTCCCGGGTTCTCCGCCGACACGATCAAGTTGGGGGTCGCCGGTCCCCACAGTGGAGACCTCGCCCCATACGGCATTCCGGCCATGCGCGCCGCCCAGCTGGTGGTTAAAAAGATCAATGCCAATGGCGGTATTCTCGGTAAACAGGTCGAACTGCTGATTCAGGACGATCAGTGCAAGCCGGAAATCGCGACCAACACCGCGACCAAACTGGTCACTGACGGCGCTGACGTGGTTCTCGGCCACATCTGCTCAGGGGCCACCAAGGCGGCCCTTGGTATCTACAAAGACGCCAAGATCCCGGTTATGTCCCCTTCGGCGACCAATCCGCCTTTGACCCAGAGCGGCGACTATCCCAATTTCTTCCGGACGATCGCCTCCGATGACATGCAGGCCAAGTTGGCCGTGGATTTTGTGATCAATGATCTCGGCGCCAAGAAAGTTGCGGTTATCCACGACAAGGGCGACTACGGCAAAGGGTTTGCAGAGTTCGCCAAGCAGTTCCTCGAGGCGTCCGGAAAAGCCGAGGTCGTGCTGTTCGAAGGGATTACCCCGGGAGCCATGGATTACAGTTCCATCGTTCAGAAAGTCAGGAGAGAAGGGGCCGAGGCCCTGATCTTTGGTGGTTATCATCCGGAAGCCTCCAAGCTGGTGTCCCAGATGCAGCGGAAGCGTCTGAAGACCAAGTTCGTTTCCGACGACGGCGTCAAGGACGACAGCTTCCTGAAAGTTGCCGGCGAAGCGGCTGAGGGTGCCTATATGACCGGTCCCCGCGATCTGTCTTCGGTCGCTATGAACGCGGCCGCCCGCGACGAGTTCAAAGCCGAATACGGCAGTGATCCGGGTGCCTTCTTCCAGGAAGGCTACGCGGCCGCCCTGGCTCTTCTCAATGCCATTCAAACCGCAGGTTCAACCGATTATGACGCGGTGACCAAGGCTTTGCGTACCACGTATGTCGATACGCCTGTCGGCAAGATCAAGTTTGATGACAAAGGTGACGCCGAAGGTGTCGGATTCTCAATCTACACCGTCGAAAAAGGCGACTTCAAAGAGCTGAAGTAAGACCGGCAACAGTGCTGGTGGGAACAGTTATTACCGTGTGAACCTTTTCAGGGGGTTGGTTCAATAGCCGACCCCCTGAAATATTGTTGCAACCGGAATCGCTGTGCGCGGCCTGCCGCCACGCCAATCTCGCAGCCGCTTTATTCTGAGATGTTTTTTCCCGTAACCATCGGTAAATATTATGGACTATTTTCTTGAGCTTTTTTTCGGAGGCCTGACCCGAGGCAGTATCTATGCCCTGATCGCTCTGGGTTATACCATGGTCTATGGCATTATCCAGCTGATCAATTTCGCCCATGGCGAGATCTACATGATCGGGGCGTTCGTCGCCCTGATCGTCGCCGGAATCTGCACGATTTACGGTCTGAGCGGGATCGCCATCCTCGTTCTGGCCGGGGTGGTTGCCGTCATTTATGCCTGTGCCTACGGCTATACCCTTGAAAAAATCGCCTACCGGCCGCTGCGCGGAGCCCCCCGGCTGTCGCCGCTGATCAGTGCCATCGGGATGTCGATTTTTCTGCAGAATTATGTCCTGTTGGTGCAGACCCCGGACTTCCTGCCGTTTCCCCGATTGATTCCCGATTTCGAGTTCATGGAGCCGGTTGCCCATATTATCGGTTCTCCCGAGCTGGTGATTCTGGTTACCACGCTGATTACCATGATTCTGCTCACCCTGATGATTAAAAAAACCAGGATCGGCAAGGCCATGCGGGCGACTCAGCAGGATATGAACATGGCGCGACTGGTCGGCGTCAATGTCGACCGGATCATCTCGCTGACCTTCGTCATCGGTTCGGCTCTTGCCGCCATCGGAGGGGTGCTGGTCGCGTCCTACATCGGTCAGGTGAATTTCTATATCGGTTTCCTGGCCGGGGTGAAGGCGTTTACCGCGGCGGTCCTCGGCGGGATCGGGTCCATCGCCGGTGCGGTCATTGGCGGACTGGTGCTGGGCTGGGCGGAAAGTTTCGCGGCCGGATATATCTCCAGCGACTACGAGGACCTGTTCACTTTCGCCCTGCTGGTTCTGATTCTGATTCTTCGGCCGGCCGGAATCCTCGGCAAGTCGACCAAGCAGAAGGTATAGGGGGCTGATATGTTAGAGAATTTCAAACGTTCCATTTATGTCGCCCTCTGGTTCGTGTTTTTGACCTTCCCTCTAATGGTTGTTCGGGTCAATACCACCGACCAGATCGTGACCTGGCGCTGGGCCAGCCTGATCTGGGTTGCCTACGAGTCTTTTATTCTGTCCTATTTCTGGCGTTTTCTGATGCGCCGCCAGGCCCTCAAGGAAAAAACCATGGCCTCTCACGCCGGGCTGGACGAGCTGCTTAAAAAGGACTCCTTGTGTCAGAACACGTTCCTGGTCCTGCTGCTGGTTGCCCTGCAGGTTGTCCCCGCGGCCTTCTACGGATCCGTTCTGCCCTGGCTTTACGTGTTCCTGTTCTTCCTGGCCTGTTTCGGCCTGGCGGTTCTGATTCGCAAGGTTCAGTATCACAAAGGGCTTGGGCGTTTCGCCAAACTGTCGGAGGCCGTTTCCGACAAGCCGCGCATGCAGTTGCTTGAAAATCAGACGTTCCGGATCCGTGCTCAGCTGGTCATCCTGCTGATCGCCCTGGTTTTCCCTCTGGTTGTTGATACCTATCAGAACAATATCATGATCTCCGCCCTGATTTATGTGGTTCTCGGGCTGGGTCTGAATCTGACCGTCGGCCTCGCCGGACTGCTCGATCTCGGGTATGTCGCATTTTTCGGAATCGGCGCCTATACCTACGCGCTGCTCAATCATCATTTCGGTCTCGGTTTCTGGGTGACCCTCCCCATCGGGGGGATCGTCGGTTGTCTGTTCGGCATTTTGCTCGGTTTTCCGATCCTGCGCCTGCGGGGTGATTATCTGGCGATTGTCACCCTCGGTTTCGGCATGATTTTCAAAGTGGTCATGGAAAACTGGGACGAACTGTCCTTCGGCCCCAGCGGAATTGCCAATATCGACAAACCCGGTCTGTTCGGGGTGGATCTGGCTCTTGCCGGCTCGACTACATACATCTACTACATCATGATCGCTCTGGTGGTGTTCACCATCCTGGTCACCAACCGCCTGAAGAACAGTCGTGTCGGGCGGGCCTGGATCGCCCTGCGCGAGGATGAGATCGCCTGCGTCGCCATGGGCATTGACATGGCCAGGACCAAGCTGTCCGCCTATGCCCTGGGCGCTTTCTGGGCCGGTATGGTCGGGGTTCTGTTCGCCGCCAAGACAACCTTTATCAACCCGGCCAGTTTCACCTTCATGGAATCGGCGATTATTCTCTCGATTGTTGTTCTGGGCGGAATGGGGTCGATTCTGGGCGTGATCCTCGGCGCCTTCATCCTGATTCTGTTGCCGGAATATCTGCGGGCCTTTTCCGAATACCGGATGCTGGTGTTCGGGGCCTCCATGACACTGATGATGATTTTCCGTCCCCAGGGGTTGATCAGCAACCTTCGCCAGACCTATCAATACAAGGGATCGAAGGAGACGACCAATGGCTGAAAACAAGCATAAATTACTGGAGGTCAAAGGGCTGACTATGGACTTCGGCGGTCTGCGGGCCGTTGACAGTGTTTCTCTTGAGGTTCACGAGGGGGAAATCGCGGCCCTGATCGGACCGAACGGGGCAGGGAAGACCACCTTTTTCAACTGTGTGACCGGTATCTACAACCCGACCAAGGGGGATATCCTGCTCCATCCCAAAGGGCTGCCGACCCGTCGCCTGAACGGGCTTAAACCGAACAAGGTTACGGAAATGGGCCTGGCTCGGACCTTTCAGAACATTCGGCTGTTTCCCGATATGACGGTTCTTGAAAACGTCATGATCGGACGGCACTGCCGGACATCTGCGGGGATTTTCCGTTCCATCGTCCGCGGCAAAAGCGTTCGCGAAGAGGAACAGCAGATTGTCGAGACCAGTTATCATCTGTTGGAGAAGGTCGGCCTGGCCAATGTCGCCAATGAATTTTCCAAAAACCTCCCATATGGCGCTCAGCGCCGTCTTGAGATCGCCCGGGCGATGGCCACCGATCCCTTCCTGCTGCTGCTGGATGAGCCCGCCGCGGGGATGAATCCTCAGGAAACGGCGGAACTTGACACCCTGATCTGCCGCATCAGTGAGGAGGATAACATCGCCATTTTGTTGATCGAGCATGACATGAAATTGGTCATGCACATTTCCAATCCGATTTTCGTCATGGAATACGGCAAGAAAATCGCGGAAGGAAGTCCCCAGCAGATCAAGGATAATCCGAAAGTTATCGAAGCCTACCTGGGAGAAGAAACTGATGCTTAAGATCAACAACGTGCAGACTTTTTACGGCAATATTCAGGCTCTCAAGGATGTCTCCCTGGAGGTCAAGGAAGGGGAGATCGTGGCCCTGATCGGTGCCAACGGGGCCGGTAAGACGACAACCCTGATGACCATCTGCGGAATTACGCCCCCGCGTTCCGGAGAAATTCTTCTCGACGGCGATCCGATTCAGGATTGGAGCGCGGACAAAATCGTTCAGAAAGGGATTATTCAGGTTCCGGAAGGGCGGCGGATCTTCCCAGATCTGACAGTTCTCGAAAATCTCGAAATGGGAGCCTTTCTGCGCAAGAACAAGAAGCTGATTCAGCAGGATCTCAATTATGTCATGGAGCTGTTCCCGATCCTTGAAAAACGGCGCAATCAGCCCGGCGGGACGCTGTCCGGGGGGGAACAGCAGATGCTGGCCATTTCCCGGGCCCTGATGGCCAGACCAAGGGTCCTGCTGCTGGATGAGCCTTCCCTGGGACTGGCTCCTCTGATCATCAAGCAGATTTTTGATATCATCCGCAAGATCAACAAGGAAAACAACACGACCATCTTCCTGGTTGAGCAGAATGCCAATCAGGCCCTGAAGCTGGCCCACCGGGGCTATGTCATGGAAAATGGCCGCATCACCCTGGTTGATTCTGCTGAAAATCTGCTCAGCAATGAAGATGTTAAAAAAGCCTACCTCGGAATGTGACGCGATTTTAATAAATTGTGGAAATGTAACAGTTTGAGCCTGTTTCAAAAGCGCCCTTGCCGGGCGCTTTTGTATTAGGTATTCTCATAACAGGACGATGACAGGCGGAAAGAGTCTAAGGCATTGACATGCCGGCTCTGAAGGAAGAAGAAAAATGCGCTCACTTTTTTCCACCGTGACCAGAAAAATGATCGCCGGTTACCTGGTGATCCTGGTTTTCAGCCTCAGTGCCATCGGTTTTGCCCTGACGCGCCTCCATCAGCAGACCCGGGATACGGAGCAGCTTGTCAACGTCGAATTCCGAATGTTCGAACTGGTGCGCGACCTGCAGCAGAACCTGCTGGCCCAGGAAAATATCGAAAAGCAGTTGCTGATCCTCAAGGATCCTGCTTTGAGCGAATTGCGGCTGAATCGTAACGAAGAGTTTACCCGCCTGGCCCTGGCCTTGAACCGACCCCCGCTGTCTGAACCGGTCAAGGTGCTGATCAAGCTGGTGGAAAAATATCGCCAGGCGGAAAACCAGCTGTCGGACACCCTCTTCTGGGAGAACTGGACCGAAGCCCAACAATTGTCCAACGAGGTGACCGTTCCGCTGCGCATTCAGATTCTTAATTACCTGGCTGAGTTCCGGCAGCAGAAACAGCAGGAGATCAATACCGGCCTGGCTCATCTCTCCGCCCGCACCAGTGACGCCTTCCAGATGACCATGCTCCTGACCTTGATCGGTATAGGATTGTCGGCCCCGGTTTCCCTGACGGTTATGATGAGTATCCATCGTTCCGTGAAAGCCCTGAAGGCGGCGACCCAGAAGATTTCCGCGGGAAGTTTCGACCACCGACCTGAATTGCGCGGTGGCGATGAATTTGCTCAGCTGGCCAACGATTTCAGAATGATGGGGCAGAAACTCCGGGAGCTCGAGCAGCTGCGGCTTGATGCCAATCCGTTGACCCAGTTGCCGGGCAATCTCGCCATCGATCGCGAGATAGATCAGCGGATCACCCGCCGGGAGCCGTTCGCCCATCTCTATATCGATCTCGACAATTTCAAGGCCTACAGTGACCGTTACGGTTACAAGGCCGGTAGCGACGTGCTGGCCATGGTCGGCCAGTTGATCAAGGACGTGGTGGACGAAAAGGGGACCGAAGACGACCTGGTCGGCCACATCGGTGGCGATGATTACGTCGTATTGACCCATCCCGATGCCGCCGAAGCCATTGCCCAGGAGATTGTCAGTCGCTTTGATGGGACCATTCCTTCTTATTACAGTCAGAAAGACCGTCAGGCCGGCAGCTTCACCGGTAAGGACCGCTACGGGGTCCGGCGCACTTTCCCGTTGATGACGATATCTATCGCGGTTATCCCTTCAACCCATTATGAATATCCCTCCCGCCTGGCCATCAGCCAGGATTGTGCCCGGTTGAAAGAGTATTTGAAAATCCAGGAAGGGAGCAATTACATGCTGGAGAAACAGAAAACGTGAAAATATCCGTGTTTGTGATTTTTGCCGTACTGGCCTTGTCCGGCTGCGCCCGGTTATGCCCTGAGCCCAAGGTTTCCGTGAATCCGGACCAGCTCGCCTTTGAAGAGGCGTGCGCAGGCTTTCAGCAGAGTAACAAAGTGGTCACCCTCGAAAATTTTATCGCGGTCTATCCCGACAGTCCGTGGGCGGGCCGTGCCCGGACCCTGGTCCTTTATGCGCGGGAGCTGGAGCAGCGCAAAGAGCAGCTGAAACAGCAGCAGAAAACTTTGGCTGAACAGGAAGCCAGATTGGAAATCCTGAGCCAGGAGAACCGGGAGCTGGCAGAGACCATCGAGCGCCTCAAGGGGTCCCTGATCGAGCTGGAAAAAAGGCCGCAGTGAAAATAATACTGCCGATCGCCACGGGGATACCTCTGGAGAACTGTGACTGTTCATCAATTGACCGTGGAGATCCTGATCAATGGGGAGACTGAAAGGCATGTCAGTGCTGCTGACGGTGACCATGATTCTGGGCTGTTCCGGTAAAATGCCGGGGAACCTCGGGGTTGATCGGGGGCGCCTGGCCCTTTGCCCTGATTCCCCCAACTGCGTGAGCAGTCAGAGCGATCCCTCGGATCGGCGGCACTACATCGAGCCCCTGCGCTATCGCGGGACCCGGGCTGCGGCCAAAGAACGTCTCGTCGGCATTCTCAGCGGCCAGAAACGGGTTCGCATTGTCGCTAATCGAGATGATTATCTCCATGCGGAATTTAAATCCGCCGTCATGGGCTTTGTCGATGACGTGGAATTTTACTTTCCGGACGAACCGGTCATTCAGGTCCGCTCGGCAGCGCGCCTCGGCTATAGTGATTTCGGCGTGAACCGGAAAAGGATAGAGCGGATCCGAGCCGCGTTTCAGGACGGGACATCGTGGTAATTTATGACCGGCGCAGGAGGACAGCCTCCTGCGCCGGAATTGTTTCAGGCGGACAGTTTAACGCTGTCTGTTGAAAATTCTCCCGCTGTATCATCGGGACGCGGATAAACGGTTACTTCGCTGCCGTCCGGCTGAACCTCGGTGAGGGCCATGGGGACCACGGACCGGACGTTAAAGCTGAGATATTCCTGCTGATCAATGGTTTCGATACGCAGATTGTTTATTTCCGTCAAAGATTCGAACAGGCTGCTGTCGCCAACGGTTATGCCGATTGTTTTCTCGGCAAACATCTGGAGGTTCTGCAAGGTCTTTTCCGGGGTTGCGTCGGAGTCCTCCTCCGGATCCCTCTCCCCGACCACGGCGGCCCCTGATTGCTGCTGTTTGAATATGGCCGATTGCTGAAGTGTCCTGGTGATTTGCAGCAATAGGGCACTCTCGGAACTGACTGTGTCCGGTTCCGTCGTTGACTCAGTCGTCGGTTCGAGCGCCTCGGCGGTCGGGTCTTCGGAAACCGCAGGGGCAGCGACCGGTTCTTCCGCCAGAAGGTTTTCCTCTTCGGGCCCGGCTGGGTCGGATCCGTCAGGTTGCCGCAGGTTCGTCAGGGTGATACTGCCCTCGGCGCTGCGGTTGATGCTGAATTCTCCGGTACTCAGATTGATGGACACGTCTAAGCTGCGGGTCTGTATCGCGGTGAGTTGAAAGCCCGTGGCCCGGGCCCCCGCTGCCGCGCCATCCTCTCCCGCTGGCTGAGCATCCCCCTGCTGGTTGTATCCCGATACGGTCAGAGCTCTCGTCATCGACAGTGAAAAATCGATCTGCTCGACCCCGTCCTGGGCCATCGCCGAACTGATGTCCCGGGCATACTGTTTTGCCGACTGCGGTGAAAAACCCATCCCTTTAAAGAGCTTTTGCAGGTCTTTCGAAACCCGCTGCAGGCCCCCCCGGCTGATTTCTTCCTCCCCGGTCTTTTTATCGACCTTGACCGCATCGCTGAATGCTCTTTCCAGGGAGCCGGTCAGGCTGGAAAACGCTTTGCTGCTGATGTCGTCATTGAATTTCCGCCCATTTTCTGAAATCTCCCTTGCGTTGCTGGATTGCAACGGGGGCGCGTTTTCAGTGGCGGATGTGGATGATTGCTGTTTCCGGTGTGATGAATGGTCATGATCGTTGTGGTTGATCGCTGGCAAGGTTGAGCTGATGGCATGGCTCATGACTAACCTCCCAAGGGTGTTTTCATTTGTTTGCTTCAAAAGACGTAGTGATAAGCTCTCTTCGGCACCTGTATGGGAGATGTTTAATGTTTTAAGAGGTGGGAGGTTAAAAAAGCCGCAGACCCTGTTCCCGGTGGCCGAATATATTTTTTTGCATACGGAATGAGGGATCAGGTCAGCCGGTTGCTGATCGAGACCTGTTCGTTCAGTGTCCAGAAATCATAGAGGATGCCGAAGCCGAAAAGGCCGCCGGTAAACAGGTAGATAATAGCACTGACCCATTTGCCCAGGTACATTCGGTGAACCCCGAACAATCCCAGGAAGGTCAGCAGAATCCAGACCAGGGTGTAATCGTATAACCCCGGGGTATAGCGCAGGTCGGCCTGGCGATCCATGCCCGGGATGAGAAACAGGTCGATGAGCCAGCCGACGCCGAACAAACCGAGGGTGAAAAAGTAGATGGTGCCAGATACCGGCTTGCCGTAGTAGAAGCGGTGGGATCCGGTGAAACCGAAAATCCAGAGGATATAGCCGATGGCCGTACTGTGAGTCGAGATGTGGTCAGTCATGCGCAGGTATCCGTTCTGTTGGTTGTTCCGTTTCAATACCAAGTGCCACGAGGTATCGTGAGACCATGTTGTATGTGGCAATGACTCCAATTATCTCAGTAAGTTGTCGATCATTGTCAAGGCTTTTCCTGACTTTTTCAAGGGTTTTTGCGGAGACCTGAACCATACGGGTCATCTCATCGGTCAGCTGCAGGACGTCGAGTTCGGTGGCATCGAAATGCTGTCGGATGATCCTGCCGTCTTCCGATTTCAACGCCTCCAGTTGGCGCTGACTTCCCCCCTCGGCGAGAAATTCGGGCGCGTGCTGCCTGAACTCATAGTCCGCCCGGTTGATGACGGCGATCGCACAGATGGCAAGTTCCCTGAGTTTGCCGGGCAGGCTCAACCTGGTTCTGACATTCCTCAACAGCGCGTTCCATCCCTCGGCAAAAGGCGGGCTGTGCAGAAGCATGCGGTCCAGATTGAGAAGCTGCTCTCCCCGTCGTTCTTTGATGGCCGCAACCAGTTCCCTGGTCTCAGGCCGGGTTTCATCAACGTAATCGATAACAGCCATGGTCTCTCCTTTGGTGTGGCAGGGGGGCTTCTCAGTAGATATTAGCATAATCTCACTTGAAATCTGGGGGGAAATCTGGGTATTCTGCGAACGCTGTGCAGCAATGTCGAACAGGAGTGTCATGTCAGAAGGACGTACCATACAGTCTGTCGCACGAGCCTTAAGGATTCTTGAGGCCTTCAGTGGCCAGACCAAAGAATTGAGTGTCACGGAAATTAGTAAGCAGCAAGGTTTGAGTAAAAGTACCGCGTTCGGCCTCATAAACACCCTGGCTGAGAATGGCTATCTTGAGCAGAATGCTGAGAATTCCAGATATCGTCTCGGGCTGAAACTGCTTCAGTTGGGAAGCCTGGTGCAGATGCACAACATCATCTGCCAGAAGGCCAGGCCCCATCTCGAATTCCTGGTTGGTGAATTTGATGAAACCGTGCACCTGGCGATTCAGCGTTTCTCCAATGTGGTCTACATCGATAAGATCGAAGGCAACCGGACGATCTACATTCATTCTCACATCGGGGCTGAAAATCCCATGTACTGCACGGGGGTCGGCAAGTGCCTGCTTGCCTACATGCCCGCCGAAGCACGCAAACGGATCTTCAAGGGCTATCAGGCTCTTGAGGCAAGAACGCCGAAAACGATCGTGAGTCTCGATCTGTTGGAGCGGGACCTCGCTCTAGTCCGGGAGCGTGGCTACAGTCTCGATGACGAAGAGTTCGGTCTCGGTCTTTTTTGTGTCGCTGTTCCGGTGTTCAATAAAGGGGGGCATGTGGTCGCGGCAATCAGTCTGTCCGGTCCCAAGGCTCATTTTGATGAGGAAAAAATAGATCGTATCGCCCAAACCATGAAGAACGTCACGTCTCGAATCAGCAGCGAGCTGTGAACTATTTTTTTTATCCATGAATGTGAACATGGTGCGACAATGGCGAACATTGGTGCTCATGGCGAATAAAGAAGAGGGAATCCGGGAATGGCCGGGGCAGGAAAGGAGGCTTTGCTTTGCAATTTGATTTCAGCGGCAAGACGATTGTTGTCACCGGAGGCAGTGCCGGAATCGGCTTGGCGATCGCCGAGCTGTTTGCCAGGTTGGGAGGGACTGTCGCGATCTGCGGCCGTTCTCCCCGGAAACTGGACGATGCCGAAAACTACCTTCTGCAGCAGGGATACGAGGTCTTCGCGGCCAGGGTCGACGTATCCAGCGCGCGGGAGGTTTTCGCCTTTGCCGACGAGGTTGTGAACCGGTTCGGCCGGTTGGACGTCTGGATCAATAACGCCGCTATCTGCCCCTACTGTAAAATCACCGAAACTCCGGAGGAGGTTTGGGACGAGACCCTGAATATCAATCTGAAGTCTGTTTATCTGGGAGCCCGCGTGGCCAGGGAAAAGATGAGCCAGCGGGGTGGGGTCCTGATCAACGCGGCCTCTTTCGCCACCAGGATGCCGACCATGGGCAGCGGTCTGTATGCGGCCACCAAAAGTGCCGTTGCCAGTATGACCAGATCTCTGGCGGCAGAACTGGCCCCCTTCTTCATCAGGGTCAACGGGTATATTCCTGGCGTTATCAGAACGGACATGACCGCTCCGGCCATCGAGAAAAACGGCGACCTGATGCGCGAGGTCATTGCCATGAATGATTTCGGAGAAGCCGGGGATGTGGCCAATGCAGTTGTCTTTCTTGCTTCCGAGTATGCGTCTTATATTACCGGGAGTTTTATCGAAATAAGCGGCGGAAAATTTTGCGTGCAGAATCCCACCGCAGCCTGGGATGAATTGGAGGAATAGATGAACAAGATCAAAGCGGCCATTGTGGGACCGGGCAATATCGGCATCGACCTGATGTACAAACTGTTTGAGAGCCCGGTTATTGAATTGACGACAGTTATCGGTATCTATCCAGACTCCAAAGGGATTTTGCTGGCCCGGGAGCACGGGTTGAAAACCAGCTGTGACGGCATGGACGACATGCTTGCTGACAAGGAGATCAGGCTGGTTTTCGAAGCAACCAGTGCGGCGGCCCATCTGGCCAATGCCGAGCGCTATCGCGAAGCAGGAAAAATCGTTATCGATATGACGCCGGCCATGGTTGGTCCCTTCGTGGTTCCGGCCGTCAATATGGACATGAATTTCGAGGCGGACAACATCAATATGGTGACCTGCGGAGGGCAGGCGACAATTCCCATGGTGGCCGCGATAAACTCCGCTGCCGACGTTGAGTATGCAGAGATCGTCGCGACCATTGCCAGCCTCAGTGCCGGCCCCGGAACCCGGGCCAATATTGATGAGTTCACCGAAACCACCGCCAGGGGCATCTGCGAAATCGGTGGTGCCGAAAGAGGGAAGGCGATTATCGTTATGAATCCGGCGGAACCGCCGATCATGATGCGCGATACGGTATATGCCCGGATCAGGGAACGCAATTACGAGGCCATCGAGACGGCGGTCAGAGCCATGGAAAAGAAGGTTCAGGAATATGTGCCGGGTTACCGTGTCAAGGCCGGTCCGTTTTTTGACGAGGACAAGGTCACCGTCATGCTTGAGGTGGAAGGGGCTGGCATGTATCTGCCGAAATACTCGGGCAACCTTGATATCATGACCGCAGCGGCCAAAGCTGCAGGTGAAAAAGTGGCCCAGAAACTGCTGGCGGAGCAAGGGGAGTAATGCTATGAGCAAAATCAGGATTGTCGATACAACACTTCGTGACGGGATGCACGCCGTCAGTCATCAGTTTTCCCCCGAGGATATGGCAGAGATCGTTGCGGCCCTGGACGCCGCCGGCGTCGATACCATCGAGGCCACCCATGGCGACGGGATAGGCGGCTCCTCTTTCCAGTACGGCTTCGGCAAGGCGACGGATGAGGATTACATAAAGGCCGCAGCCTCGTCCCTGAAGAACTCAAAACTCGCCGTATTGCTGCTGCCTGGAATCGGGACCGGCAAGGACCTGGAGATGGCTGCGGGCTACGGAGCAAGGGTCGTGCGGGTCGCGACCCATGTCACCGAGGCCGATATCGGCGAACAGCATATCAAGATCGCCAAGAAACTGGGGATGGAGGCCTTCGGCTTCCTGATGATGTCGCATATGGTCGAACCCGACGTGATTGCGGAGCAGGCCCGGCTGTTCGAAGATTTCGGGGCTGATGCGGTCTATGTCACCGATTCTGCGGGGGCCATGCTGCCGGACCAGGTCGTCGCCCGAATCGCCGCAGTGAAACGAGCCGTCTCCATCCCGGTGGGTCACCATTCCCATAACAATATGGGGCTCGCCATCGGCAACAGCCTGGCTGCCGCCCAGGCCGGAGCGACCCTGGTCGACGGAACCTGCAAGGGGCTCGGGGCCGGGGCCGGCAACGCCATGACCGAGGTTCTTACCGCGGTGTTCGAAAAGGCCGGTTTCGAAACCGGCATCGATCTTTATAAGATCATGGATGTCGCCGATGATGTCGTCGCCCCCAAAATGCATCGTTCCCAGGTGATCACCCGGGAGGCATTGACCATCGGCTATGCCGGAGTGTACGGCAGCTTTCTGCTTCATGCGCTGCGCGCTGCCGAAAAATACCGGGTTGACGCCAGGGATATCCTGGTCGAACTGGGCAAGCGGAAGACGGTTGGCGGCCAGGAAGATATGATTATCGATGTCGCCCATGAGCTGTCGCAGCGCTGAGTCGCCAGTGCCGCTGGCAAACGTCTGGCAAACGTCTGGCAAACGGAGAGCGGGAGGTCCTGCTCCTGCTCTGCGTTTCAGCAGTGCTTCGCAGAGGCTCTCGGCTCCGACTCCCTGAAGGGATGCCTCATAAAGAAAGGATGTCCCGGCATTGCTCGGCAAGGGCCTGCCCCAGTAGCAGGTGTTCGGTCTTGTCCAGGTGGACGCCGTCAACGGCACTGGTCGATACGACTTTTCCGGCCTCAAAAAAATGGCAGTTCAGCTCCCTGGCAACCTCCGCATATCTTTCGGACAGCCCTAAGCTTTTCTGCTCGGCATTAATAAATTTATCAGCCATGGCGCCCTTCGCCTGGCTTATCGGAGGAGGTGCGACCAGCAGCAGGGGAGCAACCGGCATGCCCGGTTCAATGGGCGCGCTGCGCATCGACTGGATAACCGCCGTGATTCCCTGGGCCACCTGGATGGCCATGCTGGTGTGAACGGCCTGGAAATCGTTGACGCCAAGCAGCAGGATGACCAGGTCCAGAGGGGCGTTTATTTCCATGACCTGCTGAACTCCCGTCAGTCCGTTGCGCCCCGGTTTGAAAGGGTCCTCCCAGACGGTGCGCCGCCCGTTGAGGCAATTTTCGATGACCCTGACCAGCGGGGCCTGGCGATTGAGAGTGTTCTCAAGGACTCCGGGCCAGCGCTCCTGAAACGTCAGCCGTTCGCGGGTTCCCGGGATCAGCCCCCAGCTCATGGAATCTCCATAGACAAGCAGTCGTTTCATCCTTCTCTCCCTGGTGGAAAGGTTGCCGCAGCAGGGTCGCCCGCCAGGGGCCTGTCACCGACCGGCACGGTCAACTCTTCATGCATCTGGTCAAATCATGATTATAGCAAATTTCGCAGGCCGGCGTGAGAAGGGGCGGCTGATTGTGAGTCTGGGGGATTTTGATACAATAGAATGAATCAAAATCGCGCTGTGTGACAATGTTGTCAGCCGTTTCAGTGGGAGGACACCCAGATGCTGAAACCGATCCTGCAGGAGATTATCGACATTGAAGATCTGCAGGAGCTGATGCGCTTTTTTCATGAGGCGGCCGGGTTGTCCGTCGGCATCATGGACAATGACCGGCACTGGCTGGTGTCTCTCGGGTGGCAGGATATCTGCCTTAAATTTCATCGGGTCAACCCCGATACCCGAAACAACTGCCTGCTCAGTGAGTCCCGGGTTCAGGAGTACCTGACCAGTAAAGACTACCTTGTCTATATCTGCCCCAACGGCCTCGTGGAAGTTGCGATGCCGCTTATTCTCGACCAGCAAAATCTCGGCTATTTCTTTCTCGGTCAATTTTTTCAGGAATCTCCCGATCTGGATTATTTCAGGCGCCAGGCTATCGGCCACGATTTCGATGTGGAAAGTTACCTGGCGGCGGTCACCAGGGTGCCCATCGTTTCGCAGCAGCGCATTGACCACCTGATGCGGTTTTTTACGCGGTTTTTCGACCTGCTCATGCGCGTCGGCGTTGAAAAACGGCAACGGCGTAAAGCCGAACAGGAGATGCTGGAAGCCAGGGAGCAGCTGGAGGTCCGCGTCAAGGAGCGCACCCGTGAACTGAACCAGGCATTGCTCGAAGTCGGAGACCTGGCTGCCCAGCTGAGTGAAACTCTTCACCAGGTGGAGCATTTGGCGGTCACCGATCTGCTGACAGAGACCTACAACCGCCGCAAATTTGACGAAATTATCGACGCCGCGCAGCAGCGCGACCGGGGCGAGCACAAAACCTTTTCCCTGATCATGTTCGATATCGACCATTTCAAACGGGTCAATGACCGTTTCGGGCACTCGTGCGGGGATCAGGTGCTTCAGCAGTTGTGCCGCCTGATTCGCGGTTTGATCCGCCAGGGAGACCTGCTGATCCGCTGGGGCGGCGAGGAGTTTCTCGTCCTGCTGCCGGAAACGGCCCTGGCCGAAGCCGCCCCGCTGGCCGAGAGGATCCGGCAGGAAGTGGCCGCAATGGAGTTTACCCAGGCCGGGCATATCACCATCAGCCTGGGTGTGGCTGAACTGCATTTCGGCGATACCATCGACGCCCTGATCAGGCGGGTGGATGACGCGCTCTACCGGGCCAAGCAGGGGGGGCGCAACCGGGTGGTGCTGGATTCCTACGGGGACGACTCGACCGGGCGTTCGGCGACTGAATGAGGCGCATCGGCGACGGAAGAGTCTGCAATCCGGACCGGGACGGGGGCTTCGACATAGAGCGAGCGAGTCGGGTAGGCAAACTCGATCTGGTTTTCGCTGAAGGAGCGGACCAGGGCCAGATTGATGGCCTGCTGAGTATCCATGTAGAGATTGTAGTCACCGGTGTTGAGGTAATAGACCACTTCGAAATCGAGGGATGAATCGCCGAATTTCTGAAAATGCGCCCGGTCGAACCGGGTCCGGTCGAGCTTCTCGATGATCCTGCGGACGATTTTCGGGATCTCCTCCAGTTGATCCGCCGTGGTCTGATATAGAACCCCGAAGGAAAAGACCACCCGCCTTTCCTGCATGCGTTTGTAGTTGCGAACGCGTGAAGAGAGCAGGTCGCTGTTGGAAAAAATGATCTGCTCCCCCCCCAGACTACGGATCCTTGTCGTCTTCAGGCCGATATTCTCGACACTGCCGAGGTAGTCATCGACAATGATGAAGTCGCCTATTTCAAAGGGTTTGTCGATGATGATGGAGAGGCTTGCAAAGAGGTCGCCGAGGATATTCTGGATCGCCAGGGCGACGGCCACGCCACCGACACCAAGACCGGCGACCAGGGCGGTGACGTCGATACCGATATTGTCCAGGGTCAGCAGCAGGATGACCGACCAGATCATCAGTTTGCTGACAAACGAGACCGCGGCGAGGCTGGTTGCGGCGGCGGCATTCTTTTCTAAGGTTTTCTGACGCGATTGGGCGGCCAGGTAGGATGCCGCCGCCGTCAGCCAGATGCCGACCTGAAGAAAAAAGGCGATGGTCGCCAGCACATCGAGGCTTCTGGAAACGCCCCCGGGCAGATCCAGCCAGCCGGATGCGAACAGGAGCAGGGGGAAAAAAAGAATGATCAGGGAGGTTTTGCGGAGCGCGGTGGCCAGCGCGGAGACAAAGGTGATGTGAATATTCCGGTTCAGGGCTTCGAGACGGTTGACCGTGACCCATTTGGTGAAGGCGGTCACGAGGACCCCTGCGGCCAGAACCGCCAGGGCAATCAGCCATTCGCCGGCGCTGTTGCCCAGCAGCAGGGCTTCAAGGTTGGTCGCGATGTTGTCGAGGGATAGGTCGATCTCCATGGTTGAATGTCCTTTCAGTTGTGGTTTTTCATCTTCTATGGTTCCACATCTGGCGGGGAAAAATCAAAAGCCCATGGATTATCTCGGTCATGGGCTTTGATACAACGCAGGTCTTCGCTCGGGCGAATCAGTCGGCCGACGACTGCTCTTTGAACGGAACCAGCAGGATCTGGATGCGCCTGTTCTGGGCGCGCCCTTCCGGGTCTTCATTGCTGGCGACCGGGCGATACTGGCTGTAACCGGCGGCGATCAGGTGTTCCCCGGGCAGCCCCACCTGGTCCTGGAGAAAATGGACGACACTGGTCGCTCTTGCCGTGGAGAGTTCCCAGTTGGTCGGGTACCGTTCCTTCAGGCGACTGCTGATCTGGACGTTGTCGGTGTGCCCCTCGATCATCAGTGCCTTGTCCGGAAACTTGTTGAGAACGTCACCCAGGCTTTTTAAAACTTTTTGCCCTTCTTTTTTGAGGGCGGTTTCTCCCGAATCAAAAAGAATCTTGTTGAGCAGATTGACGGATAGCTGGCCCTCCAGGTTGGAGATGGTCAGCTCCCCCCGCTTGATTTCCTCTTCGAGGGCGCCGACCAGCTGGTCGTAGGTGTTCTTCACCTTGGCCAGTCGGGCTTCCCGGGCGATCTTTTCTTTTTCGAGAGCCTGATTAAGTTCCTCAATGGTGGCCAGCAACCGGTCGTTGGTCTGCTGCATGTCGAGAAGCTGGTCGCGCAAAGCCTCTATCTGCTGTTCGTGAAGAGTCAGGTTGTCGGCCTGGCGTTCCTGGTTGGCGTGGGCGGCCAGCAGGTCGCGCTGAAGCTTGGAATTCTGTTGCAGAACTTCAACCAGGCGCGCGTTCAGCTTGGACAGGTCGTCCTGAAGTTGCTGTTTCTCTTCGAACAGCTTCTGGTTGGCCGCGGTCAGGTCGGCCACATCCCGGGTGAGGATGTCGGCCTCGTTGACTTTCTGTTGATAGGTGTTTTTGCTGACACACCCGGTCAGGACCAGGATCAGGCAGAAGAGGGTTATCCACTGATATCTTTTCATTTCAACTCCTTCAGAAATCGCTTAGTAAACTCCTTACCGAACTATTACTATCTAACACAAGTTGTGGAAATGTAAAGAGGATTCAGGCTTTTTTACGGGGGTTATTTCGGTTGCGGGAGCGCTGTCCGATATGCTATAGCTTAAACACATTTTATTCAGTGATTGTCCCTGGAATCAGGGCCTGCAGATGGCGTGGAGTGAGTTGAATGCAGTTTGAAGTTGAGAGAATCGTGCGCACCGCACTTGAGGAGGATATCGGCCTTGGCGATGTGACCACCAGCGTCACGGTGACCGAGGATACGGCGGCCCGGGCTGAACTGGTGGCCAAAGAGGATTTCGTTCTGGCCGGGCTGGATGTGGCCGCTGAAGTGTTTCGGCAGCTTGCCCCGGATATCTCCTTCGAAAAGATCTCCGGCGACGGCCGGTTGACCAGAAAAGGGGAAGTGATTGCCTGGATCAAAGGGCCGGCCAGGCTGCTGCTGCAGGGGGAACGGGTCGCTCTTAATCTGCTGCAAAGGATGAGCGGCATTGCCACCCTGACCGCCGCCTACGTCGCGGAAGTGGCCGGTACCGGGGCAACTATCGTCGATACCCGCAAGACGGCTCCCGGTTTGCGGGCCCTGGACAAGTACGCGGTCAGGATGGGCGGGGGACGCAATCACCGGATCGGACTGTTTGACGGTATCCTGATCAAGGAAAACCATATCGCTGCGGCCGGCGGCATCACCGCTGCCATTACCCGGGCGCGCAAGCTGTCCCCCCACACCCTGAAGATCGAGGTTGAAACCGTGTCCCTGGCCGATGTTCAGGAGGCGCTGGCTGCCGGTGCCGATGTCATCATGCTCGACAACATGGACCTCGCCGCGCTCAAAGAAGCTGTTAGCCTGATCGATGGGCGGGCCCTGGTTGAAGCCTCCGGGGGGGTCAACCTGGAGACCGTCAAGGCGATTGCCGAAACCGGGGTTGATATTATCTCTGTCGGCGCCCTGACCCATTCTGTGAAGGCGGCGGATATTTCCATGCTTTTTGCCTGAAATGGAGCCACATTGACCTCTCGCGACCGTATTCTCAATTTTTTTCGCGAACGCCCCGGGCAATATGTCTCGGGACAGGAAATCAGTGACGCCCTCAGCATTTCGCGTGCTGCGGTGTGGAAGCAGGTTAACGCCCTGCGTGAGCTGGGCTTCAATATCGACTCCAAGCATTCGGCCGGCTACTGCCTGGTTGACAGCCCGGACCTGCTGCTGGCCGCAGATATCAGGAACGGTCTCGACGTTAGTATCATCGGCCGTACGCTCGAAACTTTCCCTGAAATCGATTCCACCAACAGCTACGTGCGCCATCTTGGTGAAGCCGGGGGGGCCGAGGGGACCGTTGTTATATCCGACCAGCAGACGGCCGGGCGGGGGCGGCTCGGTCGCAGCTGGGTCTCGCCGTCAGGCGTCAACCTCTACTGTTCCGTCCTTCTGCGTCCGCAGATCCCCGTTCAGCAGGCCCCGCAGCTGACCTTCCTGTCTGCGGTCAGTGTCGCTGAAACCCTGGAAAATATCTGTGGACTGAAGGCTCAGGTCAAGTGGCCCAACGATGTGCTGGTCGACGGTTTGAAGGTTGCCGGCCTGCTCAATGAAATGAGTGCCGAAACGGAACTTATTCATTTTGTCGTCCTGGGGATGGGGATCAACCTCAATATGACTGCCGAGCAAATGCCGGAACGGCAGAATTATCCTGCCACGTCAGCCTTCCTGCTCACCGGCCGGCCGGTGGATCGCTGCCGGTTTGCCCGGCAACTCATTCGCACCCTCGATCGTTACTATCTCGAGCTGCTCGAGACCGGTTTCTCCGCCATCCGCAACCGCTGGGAAGCCCGCTGCAACATCATGAATCGACGGGTTCGGGTTGAGCAGGGAACGGTTGTCCACAGCGGAACGGTTGTCGGGATCGACAGTGATGGGGCCCTGTTGCTGCAGAGTGAAGACGGTCATATGGTCAAAATTGTCAGCGGTGATGTCAAACCGCTTGAGCCTTAGAGGGCAGGATTCTTATGCTGCTGGTCATTGATGTCGGTAACAGTAACACCGTGTTGGGAATTTACGCTGGTCCGGAGCTCAAACAGGACTGGCGGGTCGGCACTGACAAATATCGTACCGTGGATGAGTATGCCATGCTCATTCATGACCTCTTTCAGCTCGCGGGACTGCAATTCAGTGATCTGAAGGATGTCATCGTTTCCAGTGTCGTTCCCCCCATGCTCAATACCGTGGACGGTCTGTGCCGCAAATATTTTCACCTGACGCCATACGTGGTCGGACCGGGAATCAAGACCGGGATGCCGATTCAGTATGACAACCCGCGGGAGGTCGGCGCCGATCGCATTGTCAATGCTGTGGCTGCTTACGAACAGTACCGGACGGATCTGATCGTGGTCGATTTCGGCACAGCGACCACTTTTGACGTTGTTTCGGCAACCGGCAGCTACCTTGGGGGAGCCATCGCCCCCGGAGTCGGTATTGCCTCGGATGCCCTGTTCGAAAGAGCCAGCAAGCTGCCGCGCGTCGAGTTTGCACGACCCGCCCAGATTATTGCCAAAAATACCGTGAACAGCATGCAGGCGGGAATCTTCTTCGGCTACGTCGGATTGGTCGAAGGTATTGTCAGCCGCATGAAGGAGGAGATGAAAAAAGAGCCGAAGGTTATTGCCACCGGAGGGCTGGCGCCACCGATTGCTGCAGCGACCGGCTGCATCGATGAGGTTGAGCCCTTCCTAACCCTTGACGGATTACGCATCATCTATGAAAGGAATCGGGATTAAACTGGTTGTTGTCACCTCATACCCTGTTATTTAGCGCTGTTATGCGTTGATGAGATGGAGACCTCTGGCCGGGACACTCCATAGCAGGCTTTTTTCGAAAAGGAGCGATTCATGGGTAAGTACGACACATCGAAATTGAGAAATCTTGGCATTGTCGCACACAACAGTGCGGGCAAGACATCCCTGGTTGAAGCCATTCTCTTCAATACCGGTATGACCGATAAGCTGGGGAAGGTTGACAACGGAACGTCCTCGATGGATTTCGAGGAAGAGGAGATCAAGCGCAAGTCAACTCTCAGCGCCAGTTTGAATCACTGCACCTGGAAAGATCACAGCCTGCACATCGTTGACACTCCCGGAGTCAGCAATTTTCTGCACGATACCCGGCGCTGCCTGCGCGTTCTGGGTGGAGCCGTCGTCATCGTCTCGGCAATCAGCGGCACCAAGGCCCAGACCAAGCAGATCTGGAACTGGTGCGATGGCTTCGAGGTTCCCCGCATCGCTTTCGTCAACAAGATGGACCGGGAACGGGCCGATTTTCTCAAGGCCGTCGATGACATGGAGAAGTCCCTCGGAGCCCGTGCCGTTGTCGTGACCATGCCCATCGGCGCCGAGGAATCCTTCAAGGGGATTGTCGACCTGGTCAAGATGAAGGCCCGGCTGTTTCAGTTTGATGAAAAAGGCACCTACAAGGAAGAAGATATTCCCGCGGAGATGGTCTCCGAGGCGGAACGGCTGCGTGAGCAGCTGATCGAAGCGGTTGCCGAATCGGATGACAACCTGATGGAAAAATACCTGGAAGGGGAAACCCTCAGCGAAGAGGACATCCTGCAGGGACTGCGGGAAGGGACTCTGACCGGAGTGTTCACTCCCGTGCTGTGCGGCAGCGCCCTGGCCAATATCGGGGTCCGTCAACTCCTCGATTACATTGTCCGCTGCCTGCCGTCTCCCATCGACAAGGGGACCCAGATCGGTGTCAAACCCGACTCGGAAGAACCCGTTGAACGAAAGCCGAGCGAAGAAGAGCCCTTTTCGGCCATGGTTTTCAAGACCATCAACGATCCCTATGCCGGCAAGCTGAGTCTGATGCGCCTGTATTCCGGGACCCTGGCTCCCGATGCGGTTGTCCTGAATCCGAACAAGGATGAAAAAGAGCGTATCGGCAATATTTTCATGCTCGAAGGGAAAAAACAGGTTCCGATGGAACTTGCCGCGGCCGGCGATATCATCGCTGTCCCCAAACTGAAAGTGACCGCGACAGGCGACACTCTTTGCGATTTGAAACAGCCTGTTCTCTATGAACCGCTGATTCCGCTGAAACCGATTATCTCCTTCGCTCTGGAAGGGAAAGCCAAAGGGGATGAAGACAAGATCTACACCGGCCTGCAACGCCTGATGGAAGAAGATCCGACGCTGCGGGTGACCAGGGACGAGGACACCAAAGAGATGGTCCTGTCCGGTATGGGGCAGATCCATCTGGAGGTCGCCGTTGAACGTCTCAAGCGCAAGTACGGTGCGGAAGTTGTTCTCAAAGAACCGAAAGTCCCCTATCGCGAAACCATCAAAGCCTCAGCCCAGGTCCAGGGCAAGTACAAGAAACAGTCTGGCGGCCGCGGCCAGTACGGTGATGTCTGGATCGAGGTCAAGCCCCTGGAGCGGGGCGCCGGATACGAGTTTGTCGACAAGGTCGTTGGCGGTGTCGTGCCCCGCAACTATATCCCGGCCGTCGACAAGGGGATTCAGGAGGCCATGAAAACCGGTCCTCTTACCAAGAATCCGGTGGTCGATGTCCAGGTCACCCTGTATGATGGTTCCCACCATTCCGTCGATTCTTCGGAAATGGCCTTCAAGGTGGCGGGCTCCATGGCTTTTAAAAAAGCCATGGAACAGTGCAAGCCTGTCCTGTTGGAACCGGTCATGTCAATGGAAGTCACCGTCCCCGATGACTGCATGGGCGATGTCATCGGGGACCTCAACTCCCGCCGGGGGCGGGTTGTCGGCGTCGAACCCCTGGCCAATACCCAGGTGATTCGCGCTGAAGTTCCCATGGCCGAGGTCCTGCGCTATGCCCCGGAACTGCGTTCGATGACTTCGGACCGGGGAATGTTCACCATGGAGTTCTGTCGTTATGAAGAGGTGCCGACGCACCAGACCGCCAAGATTCTGGAAGAGATGGCAGCCCAGGGCTGATGAGAGGAGCGCCGCGTGGGTGTTTCTTGGCCTCGTCGCGGCGAAGCCGTCTGACCGGGCCCGGCGGAGCAGGATGAAGCGGACATCAGGGACCGGTTGCCTCCCTGATTTGAAAGAAATACCAACCCGATCTATAGGGAAGCGGATGTGACTGACTCCATGCGGGGCTGGTCATCACATTGACAAGGGCACCCGCAAGGGTGCCTTTCGTTTTGGAAATTGCCGGAGAATACGAGGACTGGAGCAGAGGATGGACATGCAGGAAAAGCCCCCCCTGGACGAACAGGCCAGCAGCAAGCCGCGCACCGATCACGGCGCCCGTGACGATGATGGATCTTCACATCGGAGGCCGGGCGGATTTGATGACATTGTCACCCGGGAAGTCCAGGTGGTTCAAAAGCGGGATGCCCGGCTGGCCCGCACCTTTTTCCTGGTGACTCTGCTGGCGGTGGTTCTGCTGGTGGCGGCATTCTTTTGGCACAATCATGTCCTTCCTGGACCCCATGCGGTTGCTCCCCAGTCGGTCCTGTTCAAAAGTGAGCGAATCGCCATGCCGGAGAGACCGGCTTTGGAAGAACCCGATGAAACGGTCGCCCCGGCCATGCCTGACACGGTTCCGCCGGTCACGGTTGCCAAGCCCGCTCAATCTGTGACCGGGCAGATGACCGAAGTAGCTGCTTCAGAAGAGAGCTCCACGGATGTTCCCCCTTTGCCGGTACGTTATACTGTGACATTGGGCCCTTTTATCACCAAGGCAGGTCTGCGCTCCGGTGAGGATCTGCTGGGGGGGGAAAAGCTGCTGTTTACAAAAGGCAAGGGGACCGGTCCGGTCAAGCTGATCCGGCTGCAAGAAGGGATTTATGCGCCGCAGATCGCTCGCAAGCGACTGGCTTCATTGCAGAAAGATGGAATCAGATCGTCTTTTGTTCTGCCCCTGGGAACACAACTCGCGGTCTACACTGGCTCTTTTATTGACCGGGAGCGGGCTGAAACGATGACGCAGGAATTGAAGGCGCAGGGTGTCGAGGTGTCATGGGTGGAAACGCAACTTATGAAAGAAGGGGCCTTGTTGATCCTCGAGGATCTGCCAGAAGCAATCGCTCTTCAGTTGCAGCAGGAATTCACTTCCGAGGGGATTCATGTGCAAATGGAAACGATTGAGTAAGCGAATCTATGGACCAGGACAACGACAAAATCCGTCTGAAGATCCCTGCTGAAGTCGCCAGGATCATGAGCAAATGGGGCGGTCACCAGATGCGGCTCGCCGCCGCCCGGGGAGCGGTTCCCATGTCGGGTCCCAACCTGGTCATGGTGCTCTTCGTATTCTATCACGGTGAAAATCAGGAGTTGAAAGACGAAGCTCTGAACACCCTCAGGACGCTCCCGGCCAATATCCTGCTGGCCGCTCTCGCCCAGCCGGGACTCCATCCTGCGATTATCGACCTGATTGTGAAACTCCGTTACCGGGATCCGATTATCATGCAGGACGCCATCACTCACCCCATGATCGGTCTCAAAACGCTTCTGTTCCTGGCGAAGCAGAGCCGCGGGGATGTCCTTGACATGCTTTCCCATCATGATGAAATCCTGCGTAAGGCGGATGTCATCCGCATCGCCATTATTAACAATCCCCATACCGAAAAAACGACGAAAATCCGGCTTGGCTGGTCAGAACCGGAGGCTGACAAAGAACCGGAGACCACTGAGAGTGACCGCCAAGCCACTGCGGAAGACACTGGAGATGAGCCTGAGGAGGAAGATCCCGAACGGACCGATGAAGAGCTTGAAGATGAATCCTTGAGCAAATACCAGATGCTCCAGGAAATGGGGGTGTCGGAAAAATCAAGATGGCTCTGACCGGCGACAAGGAATGGCGGACACTGCTGATCCGGGAACCGAACAAGCAGGTCTGTACCGCTGTTCTTAAAAACCCTCGGATCACCGAGGGGGAAGTGCTGGCGGTGGCGAAAAATCGCAGTGCCTCTGAAGAGCTGATCCGGTTGATTCTTCTCAATCGCGACTGGCTGAAAATCTATGATATGAAAAAGGCCCTGGTGCATCATCCCAGAACCCCATTGCAGCAGGCGATCAAATTCATGGGATTCCTTTCCGAAAAGGACATCAGGGAACTTTCAAAGAGTAAAAATGTCACCCAGGTCATTGTCAATAACGCCCGCAGGATGTTGATGGCCAAGAAAAAGAACTGAACCGGGCAGGGCAGATCTCCGTTTCAGGCTGTCTGCGCGACCCGCCTCACGGGTCCTAAAAGAAGAGAGGTAAGTATGGATAAACTGGCATACAAGATCGGTGTCATGACTCTGTCGGACAAAGGGTCGCGCGGTGAGCGCGAGGATGAAAGCGGTCGGATTCTCGGCGAGATTGCGCGGGAGCTCGGCGATATCCACAGGTACCAGGTTATCCCCGATGACGAGGGTAAGATCTCCATGCTGCTCAAAAGCTGGGTGGACGACCTGAGCCTGGATCTTATCCTGACGACTGGCGGTACCGGTTTGAGCCCGCGGGATGTCACCCCGCAGGCCACGGCAGCCGTCCTTGATTATGAAGTTCCGGGCATGGCCGAAGCCATGCGTCTGGCCAGCATGAGTAAGACCCCTCATGCCATGATCTCCAGAGCCCTGGTCGGGGTGCGCAGACAGACGCTGATTATCAATCTGCCCGGCAGCCCCAAGGGAGTTCGGGAGAACTTTTCGGTTCTCCTGCCGGCTCTCGGCCACGCTCTTGCCAAGCTCAAAGGCGATCCGGCAGACTGTGCGGTGACGGATAGATAACAGTTGTTTTTCTTTCCTTCTGACGGTGACTGGGGATGAGTTCACAGAGCCTGTGGATAGCGTTGTGAAAAACTGTCGATTCATTTTTATTTTCTCCCGAAACATGGCAACTTGTCCGCTTTGCACAAAAAATAGGCATGTCCGGGCGCGTTATTTTTCGGGAAAAATAACGCGAAAATGACAATTTTTTCTTGACAGGAATCTGGTCGGAAGGCTCTCTCCGTCGTCTTCCCCGGACATGTTCGGTTCTTTCTTAACCTTTTGAATTAGAATAGAAAATACTCTGAATCAAGGCGGAATCAGGACGCGGTTATGCGGATAACACCATTAAGCGAAATCCAGAATCGCTGCAGAAAACTGCAGCAGCTTCTGGGGGCAGAAAACATCGATGCGGCGATCATTGTTCAGAACAGTGACCTTTTCTATTTTACCGGTTCGATTCAGCGGGGCCTCTTGTTCCTGCCCGCTGTCGGAGAGCCTCTCTACCTGGTCATCAAGGACCATGGCCGGGCGCGCATGGAATCGGCCCTGGAGCATGTCGTCAGTATCAACAGTCTCAAAGAGGCCGTTCCGGCCCTCGATCAGTTCGGGTGCGGCAAACCGGAAACCATCGGTATGGAGCTGGATGTTCTTCCGGTGCAGGTTATGCACAGCTACCAGCGGTTATTTCCCGAAAGCCGGCTCAGCAACATTTCAACCTTGATTCGCAGGGTCCGGTCGCGCAAGAGTGATTATGAAATCGAGATCATGAAAGATTGTGCCTATATTGCCAATCAGACTTTTGAATACGCGAAAAGCATCATTGCCGCAGGCAAGACGGATCTTGAGATCGCTGCCGATCTTGATTGCTACGCTCGCAAACAGGGTCACCAGGGGGTGGCCAGGTTCCGCCGCTTCAATGCCGAACTGGTCAATCCCCATGTTCTCTCCGGGCCGGATGGCGCCGTTCCCAGTTACCTTGACGCCCCACTGGGCGGTCTCGGCATCAATCCGGCGGTGGCCCAGGGGCCGGGCTATAAGCCGGTCGTAACCGGGGAACCCGTCATTGTCGACATGATTATCGCTTTTGACGGCTACCTGGTCGATCAGACCAGAACCTTTTCTGTTGGTCCGGTCCCCGACAACCTCAAACAGGCGTATGGCGACATGCTGGCCCTGCAGCAGCATCTTTACGATATCGCCCGGCCCGGGGTCGCCTGGGGCGACATTTATGAACAATGCCATACTCTTGCCGTTAAGATGGGATATGCCGATCATTTCATGGGAGCCAAGGGGGCTCAGGTGTCCTTTATCGGCCATGGCATCGGAATCGAGATAGACGAATATCCCTTCATCGCCAGAGGCTTCGACCAGGACTATCTCGAAGAGGGGATGACCTTTGCGTTTGAACCGAAAGCGGTTTTCCCCGGCCTGGGAACGGTCGGGGTTGAAAATACCTGGCGGGTTGCTGCCGACGGAATAAAGAGGTTGACCTACAGTGATGAGGATTTATGGGAATTATAGGCTGGCCGGGGATGGTTCTCTTTGCCGGTTGCTGCCTATCTTCTCAGGGCCTTTCTGATTCTGGCCAGAAGTCTTAGCGGTTGCAGGGGTTTGGCAACGAAGTCATCGACCCCCATGTCGAGCAGGCGTGCCTCGTCTTCAGGGCTGGCTTTGGCGGTAAATATAACCACCCGGGTCTCCCTGAGTGAGGAATTCTTTCTTATTTCCTCATAGAGGCGAACACCATCCATCTGGGGCAGGGACAGTTCCGTCAGAACAACATCCGGTTGCAGGCTGTCGGCAAGCTTCAGCGCTTCGAGACCACTCTGGGCCTGGTGGACCGCATAGCCCTCCTGCTTAAGGAGACCTTCGATCGTCGATAAAATCATCTGCTGCCGGTCGACGATGAGGATCGTGGGACTGTTTGAACGCACCACGGATTTCAGGTCGACGTCCTTGTGATAATGAGCTTTGATCGCGGCCTTGATTTCAGTCGGCGTTGCGACGCAGGGAGCGATGCGCAGTCCGAGCTTGAAGGACAGTTCGCTCTGGACAGGCATGTCCAGAGGATTGGCCATGGCCAGGTAAAGTGATTTCCCCTCAATCTTCAAAGGAAAGATTAATTTTGTCAGAGCCGTATCGCTATCGACTTTGGATAAGGTGTCTCTGGAAAATTTGAAGCGGGCAATTTTTTTTACGAAGGGAAACCCGAACTGAGTTGCAAGGGTCTGGGCAATGTCCTCTTCGAGGACCAGATCCATCTCTTCGAGAATCTCACCCAATGGTTTCTTTTGCCCCTTCTGTTTGAGAAGTGCTTTGTCGAGGTCCTGTTCGGTGATCAGTTTTTTTTCAAGGAGAATTTCTCCCATCTTTTTTCGAGGCATATCGGATCGAACTCTATCTCTGTCTAAGCGTTATTTGTTGCCCCCTCCTGCGGATAAGACCGCCGCTAACCGTCAAGCAAGAATTAGCAAACTCTCATTTCTCTGCAAGCTTGTCAAGAATAAACTCAGGGCATCGCGATCCGTCGTTTCAAAGACGCTGATTGATCCCGGCAAGCGCGGCAAGGCTCCCTTCAGCGAAGGAGAGATGGGGAGGTTTAATCTGCGCTTCTCTCGGATTGATGCGGATGACCCGGCATTGTTTTAACTGGCCCAGACGTTCGCTCATGTACCTGATGGTAGGGATCGATGTTCCGGCGCCCATTTCGACCACCACCATGGTTGAGTTGCGGTTCTGTTCGAGAAAACGATCAAGATTCTGCTCCTGCCTGCCGGTACGGTGGTGAAGCCACGCGTAATCTCCGAACATCAGGATGTTCGGGCGCGCCACGTTCCGGCAATGCTTGCACAGGGGAATGGCTCGTGCTCTCATGGTCGATTCGTCAATGTCGATCGTTTCGTTGTTGGGCCAGATGTCATGACAGCAGGGGGTTGTACACTGAAGATGATGAATGGAGCCGTGAACCTCAAGAATACAGCCTTCGGCAAACCCGGCTTTCTGAAACTGACCGTCGACGTTCGAGGTGATGACGAAATGGTCAAGATTGAACTCGGTTATCCAGCTTTTCAGAATATTGAATCCGTTGTGGGGAATCGTCTGCCGGTAAAGATTGGTCCGGTGTCCGTAAAAGCCCCAGCCAAAAGCGGGATCCCCCTCAAAGTTGTCCGGATTGGCGGCCTGGACGAAACTCAAACCGAGCCGTGCGTACATGGGGTAGGCGTTCCAGAATCCCTGGTCTCCTCTGAAATCGGGCAGGCCGGAATCCACCCCCATGCCGGCACCGGCGGTGATCACCAGGGCCGCGGCATGGCGAACAAGATCGGCTGCTTCCGCATACATGTCGTTCATATCGACCTCCTGTACCCGCATCCGGGAGCCTCTCTGGAGATGCCCCGAAGGAAAATCAGATAGCCACGGAAACCTTCTCTGGATCGAGAACCCTGATCAGGTCGGCGGGGGTCATTTCGACCAGAAAACCGCGCTTGCCGCCATTGATAAACAGCCTGTCAAGGTTGGCAATCGACTCCTCCATGTAAACGGGCAGAGACTGACGGGTCCCGAAGGGGGATATCCCGCCCGTCTGGTACCCGGTCAAACGATCGGCCTTGTCGTGGGCGCAGGGGGACACCTGTTTGACGTTCAGCTGCCGGGCGAGATGCTTGAGGGAGACCTCGCAGTCACCGTGCATGAGAATCACCAGGGCATTTTTCCGGTCATCCTCCATGACCAGGGTTTTGATCACCTGGTGTTCGTCAACCCCGAGTTCTCGGGCACTCACCCGGGTGCCGCCCTTGTCTTCATATTTATAGAAGTGCGGCTGGAAAGAGACTTTGTGCTGTTTCAGTAATCTGATTGCCGGCGTTCCCGGAACTTTGTCGCGTGCCATATCTTAAGTTCAGTGCATCAACCAGGAAAGAGGGATGAAAACGATGCTGATAACACTTAGCAGGATACCAACATAGGCAATGCTGTTAAAGACTTTATCGGTTTGACGCTGACGGCGAAAGCCGATGGGCATGAACCAGCCGAGCAGAGCCCCGGCGAGGGCGCCGCCAAGATGGGCGGCATTGTCGGCACCAATAAAAAATCCGAAGATAAAGGCCATGACGGCCCACTGAAACATGAAGTTGCGCCTCTGCAGGCCGAGCTGGCCGCCGATGCGATGGTAGAAGCTCACCGAAAAGCCGATCAGTCCGAAGATCGCACCGCTGGCGCCGATGACGATGGCCATGGGATGCCAGAGCAGGCCGGCGAGGGTGGCGACAATGGTACTGAAAAGATAAACGGTATACAGCCTCTGCCAGCCGATCTCGGCTTCCAGCAAAGGCCCTACCTGGTAGAGAACGACCATGTTGAAACCAAGGTGAATAATGCCGCCATGGGTAAACGCATAGGTAATGCAGCGCCACCATTCACCATGATTGAGGACCAGTGGCCAGAACTGACCGCCCCAGTGGACCATCAGCTCTGAAGGAGGGTTGAGAATGGCTCTCATGCCAAACCCCAGAATGGTTCCATGCAGCACCATCAGGGTGAATAGAATCAGATTGGCATAAATCAGAATCTGAACCAGCGAACTGCCGCGAAGGGTGTTGATGCGGAAAAATTTTCCGGGTTGGCGGTAGGCGTTCACGTCGAATCTCCTGTCAGGCAACGCATGTCAAAGTTGCCGGAAATGCATCAAAAAAGCTTCTGGAGCCAGCCCAATGCGACAAAAGTACCAATCGAAGAGCCGATTGACGAAAAAAGGAAGACCAGCAGGACCCTGGCCAGGCGGTTGTGCCACCAGCCCCTGACGGTCACCAGGTCTTCCCCCACATGTTCCATGTCCCGCACGGTGGGGGCCGCCACCATCGCCTGGACGAAGCCGGTGACAAACCCGGCCCCGATAGTCGGATTCAGGGACGTGATCGGGGCCGCCACGAAGGCGGTCATGATGGTGACCGGATGTCCGCAGGCCAGGGCGGTTCCCAGCGAGGACAGCAGCCCGTTGGCCAGCACCCAGGCCGCGGCGACATTGGCCAGCTGATCACGATTACCGAAAAAAAATCCTCCGATGAACAAGGCAATGACAAGGCCCGGAATCAGCCAGGGGATCATTTTGGACAGCGTGGTTTTAGGCGGAATGACGGAAATCTCAGCAATGGTATCATGGTGAATCTCCGGACCTTCCAGCAGTCGGACAATTCCGGGCAGATGGGCCGCGCCAACCACCGCCAGGATCTTTTCTCCCGGGGCGTTGCGGATGTGATAAGCCATGTAGGTGTCCCGCTCATCAACCAGGATCTGTTTCACTGAAGGGAGCATGTCCCCCATCTCTTCAAGCATACTCGAAAGGGTGTCGTTCTCCCTTAACTTGGCCAGTTCCGCTTCCGTGAGCTCCTGTTTTTCAAAGATGCCCGCAATCAGGGAGGCCAGAACCTTCATCTTGTTCCAGAGCCCGGTTTTTCTCCAGACCCGCAGCAGCGTGGTGCGAATATTCCTGTCGATCAGCTCGAGTTCCATCCCTTTTTCCACGGCACGCTGAGCCGCAGCGGCAAGTTCCGCCCCGGGCTTGACGCCGGTCTGCAGCCCCATGCGTTTCTGGTAGGATGAGAGCGCGAGGTTGGCAAGCAGAAAGGGGAGCTGTTTCTTTTTGATGACGTCCTTGATATTGAGGGATTCCCAGCCCTGTTTGTTGATGAGGGAATGGTAGCGTTGCTGGTCCAGTTCCACACAAACGGTGTCAGGGGCGATACGGTCAATGGCCGCCACCACGGTGTCAACAGATTCCTGGGAGATATGGGCGGTTCCGATCAGGATAATCTCTTTATCATCAACGGTCAGGCAGGTGCTGTCCTCGGTGGTGTTCTGGTTGGTCAAAGTGTCCTCCGTATGATCCCGTGACCCGCATGAATCGTTGAGCCAGAGTCTCGTTTTCAACGTGAAAACGCGTTTCGTCCCTTCCGGAGGTTCCGGATGAACACGAGTCTAGCACAGGCCCGGCGGGAAGGACCATAAACAATGCAGTTGGTCAATCTGAAAAAAAAGGGCGACGGTTAACACCGTGCCCTTGCATTTGAAACGGGAGACTCTCCACCACTACCGTGGGTCATTGGACTCACATCGAGTTCCAATGAGGTGGGGCCCGCTGTTGATCCTTCAGGCGTCCCATTCTGATGATGGGCTGGCACACCGGATCTCTGAAGTTGACCCCGAATATAAAGTATTCCGAGTGGACGTTCTGACCTCACTTGAAGGGCAGAGAGTCTTTGCGCCTATTATAGTAAAAATGAGTGCCGCAGGTCATTAAAAAAATATTATTGCCAGAGTAGTGAAATATGACTGAAAAAGTGTTATTATGCTGCCTGATCTTTTTTGGGGGACCCGTTTGCCTAGCAGGGTTTCCTTGAGTGATTTTATAAAGTTGCCGGGCAAAACAACAAAAATTAAAGGAGTAGACTGATGGCAAAGCGTTATGAAGTTTACAAATGTGAGGTCTGTGGAAACATTGTCGAAGTTGCTCATGCCGGAGGGGGAGTCCTGGTCTGCTGTGGCAAGAATATGACTCTGCTCGAGGAGAATACCGTTGATGCCGCGACCGAAAAGCACGTCCCGGTCATCACTGTCGGTGACGGCACCATTAACGTCAAGGTCGGCTCGGTGGCCCACCCCATGGAAGACGCTCATTACATCGAATGGATCGAGCTGATTGCCGATGACGTTGTCTACCGCAAGTATCTCAAGCCGGGCGAAGCTCCCGAAGCAACGTTCAACGTGACGGCAACGGCCGTGACCGCACGGGAGTTCTGTAACCTTCATGGTCACTGGGCTGCAAAAGCCTGATTGGCATCCTCTTCAGGTCGTGTATCAAAAAGGCTGCTTTCGGGCGGCCTTTTTTTATGTCAACCGATTTCTGCCTGCTGCGTTCTAACCATTAACTCTCCCTGGTCGCCGGCGCATGGAGCCGTGATCGTCAGCGGTTGACCCGGATCCTCGCATGACAGATTGTGGAATGGAAGAATTTCTGAAGACCATAGAACGACCGGCATTCCGTATGGCGATGCTGGCTTGCCGCCATCGGGAGGATGCTCTGGACCTGGTTCAGGAGGCCATGTGCAGTTTTGTCGGAAAATATGCCGGGCATTCGGAAGACCAGTGGAAGGTCCTGTTCTATAAGGTTTTGCAGAACAAGATCAGGGATTTTTACCGCCGCGAAAAAGTTCGGAGCCGGTGGCGTTTCTGGCTGCGTCCCACGGATGACAATGACGAGGTCGACCCTCTGGAACAGTTTTCTTCTCCGCAGGAAGACAACCCGGAAAGCAGCATGCGCCGTAAACAGAGCTTCGCCCGGTTGGAAGAAGCTCTTGAACAGCTCTCTCCCAAACAGCGACAGGTTTTTCTGCTGCGCGGCTGGGAAGGATTGAGTGTGCTGGAAACTGCGCAGGTGATGGCGTGCAGCGAAGGGACGGTCAAGACTCATTTTTCGCGGGCGACGGATCAGCTGCGCAAAAAACTCGGAGATGACTGGCCATGACTGAAAAAGAAGAAAAATTTCTTGAAAATGTGCGCCGTGAGCTCGATCGCTCGGTTGCCGAACTGGATCCCGACATTGCACGCCGGTTGGCCGGAATCAGGTCCGATGCCGTGGCTTCTGGACAGGGCGGGACGGCGAAAAGCTGGCTACGCTGGGCGACCGGATTGGCTTCGGCCGCGGTTATGACTATGCTTGTTCTGTTCGGGCTTCCTGATCAGAAGCCACCGGCGGCGCCTCCCGACCTGGTCACCCTGCAGGTTGTTTCCGGGCCGGAGCCCCTTGAATTTTTCAGCGAGGATCTGGAATTTTACCAATGGCTGTCAGAGGTGATGAACAATGATGGAAATCCTTCGGGGCAATACCGTAATGACCATTCTGCTCTTGATGTGTCCATGCATTTCGACGGCCCAGGAGACCCCTCGGGAGGTTCTGGCTCCAAGCTCGGAACTGATCGAATTTCTGGGAGAATTCAAGGATGATGACGTGGGCTTTGTTGACCCGATATCCTTCCTCTCGATGGATAATACCCAGGCCCAGGACGGTCTCCAATTGCCGGGAGGCGAAGATGAAAAGGATTAGTGGCGTGTTGATAAAACAAATGCTGGTGATGATCGTTCTGCTGGTCGGCGGCTGGCTGCCAACGGCCATGGCAATGGATTTCAATGACCTCAGCCAGGCACAGCAGGGGGTGCTGTCGGGGTATCGGCATGATTGGTCGCAGATGGACCAGAACAGGCGGCAGCAGCTGATCAAGGGAGCGGATGCCTGGTTGTCCATGACCCCTGAACAACGTCAGCAGGCGAGGGAAAAGCTGAAGCAGTGGCAGGCGTTGTCACCCCGGGAGCAGCAGCAGGTACGCAGCCGTTTCCAGCAGTTTCAGCAGCTGTCGCCACAGCAGAAGGCCCAGCTGTTGTCGGCCAGCCGCCAGTTCAACAGCCTTTCCAGGGAAGAGCAGGCCCGACTGAAGGAACAGTGGCAGCGGATGAATGAAGACCAGAAAACGCAGTACCGGGAGCAGATGCTGGAGAATATGTCTTCGGGCGGCAGTACCAATGATGCCGGTGACCACGGAAGTGGCCATGACAGGGGCGATTCGGGAACCGGCTCGGACTCCGGTGGCGGCGGCGAATCCGGCTCCGGCGGTGGGGGCGAATCCGGCTCCGGCGGTGGGGGCGAATCCGGCTCCGGCGGTGGTTCCGGTGGTGGAGGAGGTCATGGCCGCTAGGGGATCTGAAATAGTCAACGGCTAACCAGGCTCAGGCAAAATAGAAAAAGAGCGTTGTCCGCCGCTTCAGCAGACAACGCTTTTTTGGTGAAACGACTTGCCCTGGTCTGGTTGGCACCCTAGTAGACAGCCTGGAGATACTCCGAGGTGGTTTTCTGACGCTGCAGGGCGAGCTGCTGCGGATCGATTTCAACGAATTTTTCATCCGGAGTCACTTTAAACAATGGTTGCCCCTTGGACACGATTGTGCCATCGCCGCTGTCGATGAGTATTTTGTCGATGGTCCCGGCAAACGGGGCCGGAACCTTGTTGAACATCTTCATGACCTCCAGGATAAAGAGGGGCTGTCCTTTTTCGAAATGATCTCCTTCCTTGACGAAGGCGGGCATCCCCGGCGCCTCCTGGGCATAGTACATGCCGCCCCCGGGAGCAACGATTTCGTCAGCTTTGGTCGCCAGGGGCGGAACCAGGACTTTTTTCATCGCCGCCTGCAGTTCCGGATCGTTCAGGTAGTCGGGGATGGTGACGTTCAGGTTGCTCTCCACCCTGAAATCATAAAAATTGGTGTTTTCGGCGATCATGAACAGCAGGCCGAGAATTTCGTTGCCGATCTCGTAGCCGACATGAGCCTGTTGAATCTTTTCCCAGGTTTCGTTGTCATAGCCTCCCTGGGGCTGTTTTTTGGCGAGGATGTCGTTGAGTTTGACGAACTGCTCTTTTTTCAGGCCAAAGGTCGTTCGCAGTTCCCGGTAAAAGGCCAGGGCGGAATCGAGCAGTTCCTTGTCGTGAGCCCAGATCACTTCAGCGGCCGGAGCCTCGGGGCGCCAGTTCATATTGAGAAATTCATAGGTCTCTTCCAGGACGACCAGAGGATTGCAGAGCCAGACAAGTCGTCCCTTGCTGATTTTGAACTTGTGCTGGTTCACGCTCAGCCAGCCGGACAGCAGGTGGGGATCGGCGAGCAGCATCTCCATGGGACGGGTCAGCAGGGTTCCTTTCCGGTCAAGGGTTTCCGAAACAATCTTGGCGATCTCCGGATCGTCCGCATATTGGCCGGCATAATATTTTTTCATGGCCAGGAAGGCGTAGACGATATCGATCTTGAGCGCCTCCTCCTTCAGCTTGCCGACCAGGGTCAGATAGGGAACGACGAAGCGCGTTGTCGGCTTGGCCATGACGTTGTTGCCCCGGAACCAGTTGACCAGACCGTAATGGAAGCTCAGATTGGTCGCCAGGTTGCTGCCCCGCAATACCGTGGAGCGCAGGACTTTGGCCAGGTGGTCATAGCTGTCGGAGCGGTTTTCTCCCTTGGTCAGCAACAGGGCGATATTGGAATCGTAGGCGCCGGCCAGGTGATAACGCATGAACTGGCCGGTATCCGGATTGGGGATACAGATCCCCTGGTCGTCTCGAATCTCGCCTTCGATCGGTTTCGACCAGTAGCGGATGTAGCCGCCCGCACTGGGAGAAAGGGAGCTGTCTGTCGCGTTGAGACGCGCCTCGGCCGCAGCCCCGAAGCGCGGAATCCGTTCCGGCTTGGGCAGGCGGTCTTTGTGCATAGCCAACAGGGCCATGGCCTCCACCAGTGATTCGACGATAAAAAAGTCGTCCTTGTTCTTGGGATTGGTGAATTTCAGACTGTAGACCAGTTCGGTGACCCGGTGCTCCACCTGGATGCGGGTATTGACCTCCATGAAATAGTGGCGGCTGCCGTCGACGATACATTCAAAGGTCGAGGCCGAATCCAGGCCGACCGCGACTCCGAAACGCTCCGATTCCGCCTCCATTCTTTTCAGCACTTCCAGGTCTGATTCCAGGGCTTTGACCTGCTCGGTCCGCTTCGTCTTTCTGGCTTTGGCGATTTCCTGGGTCAGGCCTTCCTGGGTTACGGAAATCTCCAGAAGCTTCTGTTCATGCATCTGCAGGGAACAGTCGCGACCGCCCAGGGCGATACACCATTCTCCGTTGCCCAGCAGCTGAATTTCGTTATGACGGGTCTGTTCGATGTTCAGCTCGATCAGGACATTCTTGTTGTCCCCGATCCCGTTCGCCTTGACCTCGCTGAGAATTTCCCGAACCAGGCCGGGAGCATCGGACGCAGCCTCTCTGATCTGTTTTTCGGAAGGGTTCTTGCTGGTCAGCAGTGAGGCGCCGAGGATCCGCTGCCCCTTGCCGCCGCCACCGCCGATGGCTTTCAGGCGGATTCGTGCTCCCGGGTAGTTTTTGAACATCTCTGTACATTCCAATTCGACCTGGGCGCAGAGTTCCTCGATGGAAAAAAGGTCGATCCCCTTGTCGTAGGAGGCAAACAGGATAGCATCGGCAAGATCCTCAAGGGGAAGGTTCTGGTCGTCTAGCATGGCGTTGCCGATCTCCAGATCCTCTGCCTTGGCGAGGGCCACCAGCTGATCGCGGGTTTTATGTTTTCTCAGCAGGGTTCTCGCCGTGACATTGTCGATGCCGGGAGTGACGGAAACGTCGACCTGCAGGGCGGTTCGTTTGGCTTCGTCCTTTTTCCCCGCGGCGCGCTGGGTCTTTGAACAGGGCCCGATGAATTTGAGGCCGGCATTTTCGATCGCCTCGACAAATTCGTCGTCCTCGGCCATGAACCCGTACCCTGCGAAGATGGCGTTGTAGCCGTTATCCTGGGCGATGGAGATAATCTGGCTGATCCGCTCAACCCGCTCTTCCTTACTCGCCCCAGTATAGTCGGGAACCCGGTGAACGCGGCTGTTGTCCGTCAACTGGCGCAGTTCCGGCGAAAGCGCGTTGGGATAGACGATGGAGTCTTTTTCTGACAGGAGGATGCCGTAGTGGCTGATGCCCATTTCTTCATAGACATCCATCGCTTCTTTTCTGATCGGGCCGCGGCAGACGATCAGGGGGGCAAGATCTTCGCAGGAAAAGGAGCGGACCCATTTGGATGGCGAATGGGACAGCCTGCGATCTTTATGAATCAAAGGATTGTTGCGGTAGTAATCTGTGTTGTGAGCCATCAGCTATCTCTCCGTTTATGTAAACTGTCAGTGCCATTTCAGATAGAGTCAACGTCCGCTTGTCAATGGAACTCGCGCTGCACGTCCTGCCAGGCGCTGGGCTGGTAATGGCGCAGGAAGAAATTGAGGTTTTCGCCCAGGACCTTGCGCAGATCGGTCGGCATGACCAGCGAGGAAATCGAGCCCAGCGCCAGGCCTTCCTTCGGGTTCATCAGCTCTTTTTCGTAGCGCATGTTCAGTGCGGCTTCTTCGAGCTTGAGCCATTCGGCCGCTTCTTTTTCGGCGTCCTTCTTGGCGTCATCGCCATCCATTCCGGCCTTGGTGCGTTCGTGGATTCCGGCCATGATCCGCTGCTTGACCGAGCCCCGCAGTTTGCGCAGTTCTGATTTGTAGACGAATTCCTTGCCGGCCGGCCCCATGACGGCCAGGCGGGTGGTCGGCAGGGCCAGCACCAGGTCCGCCCCGGTGGGGTAGTTGTTGTAGGACGCATAGGCGCCGCCAAAGGCGTTCCGCAGAATCAGCAGGATCCGCGGGGTCCGGACATCGACAATGGCATCAAGCATGGAGCGTCCGGCCTGAACGATGCCGCGTGCCTCCTGCTCACGCCCCGGCAGGAAGCCGGTGGTGTCTTCCATGAAGATGAGCGGAATGTTGTAGATGTTGCAGAAGCGTACAAAGCGGGCAATCTTCAGAGCCGAATCACAATCGATCTGTCCCGAGGCCACGGCCGAGTTGTTGGCTACGAAGCCGACCACATTGCCCCCCAGCCGCCCGAAGGCGGTTATGGCTTCGCGCGCGCGGCTGGGCTGGATCTCGAAGTAGTCGCCGTGGTCGCAGATTTGCTGGATGATGATCGAAACGTCAAAGGGGGTGTTGAACCCGGTGGGAGAATTGAAGGCCTTTTTCAGCAGGGTATTGATCTCCCAGGTCTTTCGATCGAGAGGGTCGCTGGTCTCAAGAAATGGCGCCATGGTGTGGTTATTGTTCGGAATATAACTGAGCAGGCGGATCGCTGTGCGCAGGGCGGCGGTTTCATCGGCCACGGTCAGGTCGGCAACGCCTGAGGCGCCGTGAACCTTGGGTCCGCCAAGTTCTTCCGGGGAGATATCTTCTCCCAGGACGGATTTGACGACCCCGGGCCCGGTCAGGCCGAAAAAGGTGTCCTGCGGCTGGATGACGAAGCTCCCCTGGCGCGGCAGGTAGGAACCGCCGCCGGCATTGAAGCCGAACATGCACATGATGGTGGGGATGACGCCGCTGATCTTGCGCAGGGCGGTGAAGGCTTCGGCGTAACCATCCAGGCCGCCCACCCCGGCGGGAACAAAGGCGCCAGCTGAATCGTTCATGCCGATCAGGGGGATCCCCTTTTCCCCGGCCATGTACATCAGCCGGGCCAGCTTCTGGCCGTTGGTAGCATCGATGGATCCGGCCCGGACCGTGAAATCATGGCCGTAAACGGCGACATCGCGACCGCGGATGTTGAGAATTCCGGTCACCAGGGATGCTCCGTCCAGGTTTTTTCCCCAGTTCTGGAACAGGATATTCGGTTCTTCCTGGGTCAGTACCTTGATCCGCTCCCAGACCGTCATCCGCTTTTTAAAGTGCTGCTTCTCGATCTGGCCGACGGCGACCGATTTGATCGGTCTTTCGATGAGGTCATGCCCTTCCTTCATGACCTCTTCATAGCCACCGGTTTTTCCGGCAATTTCACCGGGGATCGTGAACTCGATCTTTGTCTCTGTTGCCAATGGGTTCTGTAACGAGGGTTTTATTTTGGTTTTTGCCATCTCTCATCCCTTGCAGATAATAAAAATAAAACAAAAAAAGATTTCTACGCAGAGCATGGGTGGTCCGGAGTCTTTAAAACAGCCGGTGACGGAGCTTAATTCCGAATATAGTAAAACAATGTTTTTATAAGCCGCAGAAAATCAGGAAAGCATGGTCTTTGTCAAGGAAAATTTTATTTAGGGTAAAAAAATACAGGTGTAGTCGCTGGTTTTGTCCTGCTCTGAGGCGGGTCTCTAGTTTTTCTGTGAAAGCTCGAAAACAGCCTGAAGAAGGCTGCTCTTCTTAAGGAGGTGAACCGTCCCGATGTTGGTTTTGTCCGGGCTGCGGAGGTCTTCTGATGTCTGTTTGCGGAGATGTTGTGCGAGCTCCGATAACTTTGTTATTTTTCTCTGCTGGTGGGGGTTTTTTCGGGACCGAATTTGACGGCCATTTTTGGGCATGGAGTTTGGAGTTTGGGAATGCTGTTCTTTTCTTGTCATCCTGACCTCAGATCAGTCCGAACACCAGGGCGAGGGCGGGGACGACAAACAGCAGGGCCGCGGTGGACAGCAGCCAGCAGGTGTTGGCCAGATCGAGATCCAGATCGTAAACGGACGCAATGATCAGTCCGTTGAAGGCGATGGGCATTGAGCTGCAGAGCAGGACGACTTTGAAGGGGAGGCCGTTTTCAATCTGGTGGAGGCCGAGAGACCATGCTGCCGCGGCACCGATGAGGGGCAGGCAGAGATGCTTGATTCCGGCAATGACCAGGCCTTCCTTGAGATGACCCCGAATACTCGAGAATCGCATTCCCAGCCCGATGGACATAAGGATCATGAAGATTCCGATGGGTACGAAGTAGCTGTTCAGTGTTTCGTATTGCGAGGGTCTGGGGATGCCGGACAGGTTCAGAACCAGGCCGATGAGAAAGGCGCTGGTTGCAGCGAGAAAGAAGGGGTCTTTTCCGACCTCGGCAATGCGGCTCATGATATTCAGATTGTCGTCGTCGGTTTTGAAATATTTAGCCAGCGGAAAGCCGATTCCGTAATAAAGAATTTCTTCGAATATCCGGTAAAAGGCCAGCATGGCGAAGCCCTGTTCTCCCAAAAAGACGAAACTGATCAGGCCACCGATGGAGCCGAGGTTGGAAAAGAAGCCGCAGCAGAACATGACACTCTTCTGGGCACCCGACTTGTGCATCATGCGGGCGGCCAGCAGGCCGAACCCGCCTCCGGTCAGGAGCAGGACAACTGCCAGCACCGGCAGGACGATGATCCTGAGGTCGTCAAAAGAGATAATCCAGATCACGCCGATAAAGGCGATGGGCATAATTCCCAGCAGGCCGACATACTGAAGGCTTTTGCGCAGTCTGGGCAGAATGACGCGGACGTCGCGGTCTTTATAGTGATGGCGGAGATACTGCTGCAGCAGATAGCCGCAGATCAGCCCGGCAGTGATGAGGGTTAGAGAAACAAGAATTTTCTGCATGGTGGATTTGTCCAGCGTCAAAGGGTGTCCGGGAAGATCGTCAGATTGAAAAATTCCGATCCGTGGGTTGGGGCAGGACCGATGACACCTTACCGGATCCTGTCGGAACCTGCAAAATAATTCCCATTTTACCTGCGTTTGGCGGGCTTTTTATGCCGTTTCTCAGGGGCCGGGGTATGATCCTGTTTGCGACCTCTGCTTCCGCGGCCGAGTAACTCATCGCACAGGTCTTCGCGGTTGCAGAGACGGAGGGCTTCCAGGACATCCTTCCGATGGTCCGGCTTGTGATAAAGCAGCAGGGCTTTCTGCAGGCGCTTCTCTTTGACGGTTTTCGGGACATAGACCGGCTTTCCGGTAAAGGGATCCCGGCCGGTGTGGTAGATACAGGTCGACAGGCTGCCCGGAGTGGGGGTGAAGTCCTGGACCTGCTCGACTTTGAGCTGGTGGCGTTTGAGATATTGTGCAACCTCGATCATGTCCTCCAGGCGACACCCGGGATGCCCGCTGATCAGGTAGGGGACGATCCCCTGGCGCAGTCCCAAGGCATGGCTGCGTTCTCTGAATTGGTTCAGAAAATCGGTCAGCACCGCTGCTCCGGGTTTGCGCATGATCCTGGTGACGCTGTCAACGGTCGACTCCGGGGCGATTTTCAGGAGGCCGCCGATATGGTAATGCAGAAGATCGTCGAAATAGCGCGGTTGCCGGTCAAGCAGGTCATAGCGGATTCCGGAGGCGATAAAGACATGTTTCACGCCGGGGTGCCGGCGAACCTTCTTGAGTAGCGCGACGGCCGGCCGGTCATCGACATTCAGGCGACTGCAGATCTCGGGATAGAGGCAGCTTGGCCGCCGACATGTCTTCCGGGCCTCAGGGTCGCCGCAGCGGAGCCCGTACATGTTGGCTGTCGGGCCGCCGATATCGCTGATGGTGCCATGAAAGTCAGGCTGGGCGACAACCTGATCGATCTCCTTAAGAATCGACTGCTGCGAGCGGGACTGGATGGTTTTCCCCTGGTGATGGGTAATGGCGCAAAAAGCGCAGCCGCCGAAGCAGCCGCGATGGCTGGTGATGGAATGGCGGATCTGTTCATAGGCCGGAATCCTCTCGGCGTAGCTTGGATGAGGCTGCCGCCGAAAGGGAAGGGCGTAGATACGGTCGAGCTGCCGGGAGGTCAGGGGCCGGGCCGGGGGATTGACAATCAGGTAGTGTCTGCCATGCTGCTGGCTGAGACGCCGGGCTGCTTCCGGGTTGCTGTGGTCGGATATCGTTCGAAACGCCTGGTTATAGGCCTGGGGATCGGTTGACACCTGCTCGAAGCCGGGGAGTGCGAGGGCATTGTCCGCAGGTTGTTTGGCAAGGTAGGCGGTGCCGCGAAGGTCTGTGAAGCTTGCCGTCGGACCATGTTTGTCAAGCCGCGCGGCGATTTCGAGCAGGGCGTTTTCGGCCATTCCGTAAACCAGGAGATCGGCTTTGCTGTCGACCAGGACGGATCGCCTGACCTTGTCGTCCCAGTAGTCATAGTGAGCAAAGCGCCGCAGGCTGGCCTCGATGCCGCCGATGACCGTGGGCAGGCCTTTGAATGCTCCCTTGATGGCGGCCGTGTAGGCGATCACCGCGCGGTTCGGCCGCTTTCCGGAGACTCCCCCAGGGGTGTAGGCGTCGTTGCGGCGGATTTTTTTTGCGGCCGTATAGTGATTGACCATGGAATCCATGGCGCCCGCGGATATCGCCGCAAAGAGGCGCGGGCGGCCCATGATTCTGAAGGCTTCAACGTCTTTCCAGTCGGGTTGGGCCAGGATGCCCACCCGAAAACCCGCATCTTCCAGGAGCCTTGCCAGCAAGGGTACGCCGAAGGACGGGTGGTCGATATAGGCGTCGCCGGTCACGAAAAGGATATCGAGCTCGGACCAGTTCCGGTTGATCATGTCCTGCCTGTTGACGGGGAGAAATGGGACTTTGCTTTGAGAATCTGTTCGGGTCATGAAAACTTTCAGCCGGTTATGCTTTATGGTTGGGCAATATTGAACTTGCAAAATCGTATATTGCCTGATAGTGGTCTGAAAGAACAGGGGAATTCGTTATCCTGGTTTTATGACTGATTTTCTGGTGAAGCTTTCGGCAGAATACCTGTGTAAAATAGTCAACAATTTCATTGTCTTACTTGTCTTGAAAATATGACTGTGAATGTTAGAATTCTCCTTGACTCTCATTTCCATGCGGTGTAAATATAACCAAATTTGTAACAGATTGATGTCTCTGCGCAATCCTTTCAAAGGGTGATTGCTATGTCATTGAAAAGCATTTTTCATTTTTACTACGACGGCTTCCGTTCCATGGTGGTCGGACGGGCACTGTGGAAAATCATCTTCATCAAGCTGTTTATTATGTTTGCAATTCTGAAGGTTTTCTTTTTCCCGGATTTCCTCGCGACCAATTTTGATACCGATGCCGAACGGGCCGATCATGTGCTGGAGAATCTGACCCGACCCGCGCCGGATATCTCTCGATAGACAATCTCACTCTGCCACCGCTCGAAGCAGGTTTCGAGTGGCTAACCCTGATCAGCTGAACATAGGAGGAAAAGCGTGATAGAGCAGATTGATGTAAGTATGGTGAACTGGGCGCGCGCCACGTTTGCTCTGACGGCCATGTACCACTGGATCTTCGTTCCCCTGACCCTTGGCCTGTCGTTTCTGTGTGCATTTTTCGAATCGATCTATGTGCGTACCGGAAACGAAGAGTGGAAACGCCTGACCCGCTTCTGGATGACTCTGTTCGGGATCAATTTCGCCATCGGGGTCGCAACGGGCATTATCCTCGAATTCGAGTTCGGGACGAACTGGTCCAATTATTCTTGGATGGTCGGGGATATCTTCGGCGCGCCGCTGGCCATCGAAGGGATTCTGGCCTTTTTCCTGGAAGCCACTTTTTTCGCCGTCATGTTTTTCGGCTGGAACCGAGTGTCCAAAAAATTCCACCTCTTTTCAACCTGGATGGTCGCTGTCGGGTCCAACCTGTCGGCCATGTGGATCCTGGTTGCCAACGGCTGGATGCAGTATCCCATCGGCATGAAATTCAATCCCGATACCGCCCGCTTCGAAATGCAGGATCTCTGGGCGGTCATTTCCTCCCCGGTCGCCATCGGCCATTTCGTCCATGCGACCAGCTCCGGCTTCCTGCTGTCCTCCCTGTTCGTGGTCGGCATTTCGAGCTGGTACCTGCTTAAAAAACGCCACATCAAATTCGCCAAGCGTTCCATCGCCGTGGCCTGTGTCTTCGGTCTGCTGAGTTCCGTGTTCGTTGCCTATACCGGTGATGAACACGCCTTCATCACGGCCCGGACGCAGCCGATGAAGCTGGCCGCCATGGAGGCCCTCTACGACGGTCAGAAGCCGACCGGGCTGGTGGCTTTCGGGATCGTCAACGGCGACAAGAAACCAGGGGATGACCAGGATGCCTTCAATGTGAAGATCGAAATTCCCGGCATGCTGACCCTCCTGGCCAAGCGCAGTTTCCAGGGGTTTGTGCCTGGTATCAATGATCTGGTTTTCGGCAATGAAAATGAAGGGATCATGGGTGTCGAGGAGAAGATTCGCCGCGGCAAACTGGCTGTTGCCAGCCTCGGGGACTATAAGCTTGCCAAGAAATCGGGTGACGAGACGGCCGCCGGCACGGCACTGTCCCTGTTTGACGAACATCGCGATTATTTCGGCTATGGTCACCTCGACAGCCCCGAACAGGCGGTTCCACCGGTCGCCCTCACTTTCTATGCCTTCCGGGTCATGGTTGGTCTCGGGACCTTTTTTGTGCTGCTGTTCCTGGTTTATATCTACCTGCTCGAAAAGCGTCAGCTTGAGAACAGGCCCTTTATTCTGAAACTCGGTTTTCTCTCCCTGTTCCTGTCCTGGATTGCGTCTCAGGCCGGCTGGATCGTATCTGAAGTCGGACGGCAACCCTGGGCGATTCAGGACATGCTGCCGGTGACGATCGCCAGGTCGAACCTTGATACCGGAACGGTCATGGTGACCTTCTTTCTGTTCCTGATTTTATTCACCGCTCTGCTGATCGCTGAGCTCAAGATCATGACCAGGCAAATTTCAATTGGTCCGGAAGGAGAGTAAGTTATGTTCGGTAGTCTTGATTGGTCAACTCTGCAGCAGTTCTGGTGGCTGATTGTTTCGGTCGTAGGGTCCCTTTTCGTCTTCCTGACCTTCGTTCAGGGCGGGCAGACCCTGCTGCTGACCCTGAACGTCAGTGAAGATGAAAAGACCCTGATGGTCAACTCCCTGGGGCGCAAGTGGGAACTGACGTTCACCACCCTGGTTCTTTTCGGCGGTGCTTTCTATGCGTCCTTTCCCCTGTTTTACGCCTCGAGCTTCGGCGGCGCCTACTGGGTCTGGCTGGCGATTCTGTTCACCTTCATCATTCAGGCCGTCAGTTATGAATATCGCCGTAAGCCGGGCAATTTTCTTGGCCAGCGCACCTATGAAATTTTCATGTTCATCAACGGCACGATCGGCGTGCTGCTCATCGGCGCGGCGGTCGGAACCTTCTTCACCGGGTCTAACTTCACCCTCAACGAGTTCAACCTGGTCAAATGGATGCATCCCCTGCGTGGACTTGAAGCCGCGTTCAGCCTGTTCAACCTGGCCTTCGGGATCTTCCTGGTTTTTCTGGCCCGGACCCTGGGAGCTCTGTACCTGGCCAACAGTCTCGATCATGAATCCCTGGTGCCTCGCCTGAAGGTGTCCTCTTTCAATAATTTACTCTGTGCCTTGCCGTTTCTGCTCTACATCCTGATCAGCCTCGTGCTTATGGACGGTTATGCCATCGGCGCTGACGGCAAGGTTGTTCTGGAAGCTAACAAGTATCTGAATAACCTTCTGCAGATGCCTTTGAATCTGGTGCTGCTGCTGGCCGGCCTGGTGCTGGTGGTGCTCGGTGTTGTCATCAACCGTTTTACCGCCTCTGTGCGAGGAATCTGGCCGGCCGGACTCGGTACGGTATTGACCTGCCTGTCCATCTTTTTCCTGGCGGGCTACAACAATACGTCCTTTTATCCCTCAAAGTCGGATATCGCCAGCAGCCTGACCATCTACAATGCGTCCAGCAGCCACTATACCTTGACCATGATGTCCTACGTGGCTCTGACCGTGCCTTTTGTCCTGGCTTATATCGTTTATGTCTGGCGGCAGATGGACAGCAAAAAACTGACCATTGATGAGCTGGCCGCTGATAAGAAAAGTTACTGAAAGGAGAACGTCATGCTGATAATTGTATGGATGGCTTTAATTGCTGTGTCGTACTACGCCGCAGTGAAGCTGCTGGGCAGCTGGGATCTGCTGTAGGTGATCCGGTAAATAAATTGTTTCAACAGAAAGGCCCGGCAATAAGCCGGGCCTTTCTGTTGAGTTTCGAGCTGGACGATGTTGTGTCTGCCGGGCTGGTCCAGCAAGTTCGTTCAGCAGCTCTGGCCGCGGGCTGGGGATATGGCGAAACCCTGGCCGTAGGCGTTGCTGATGAAGTCGATCTCGTTGTCCCTGGTATAGGGGAGCACGCTGGAGTCAATCATCAGCTCGATGTCGTTGACAATGTGGACCTGATCTTCTTTTTTTAGCTCTTCCAGAGCTAATCCCAGGCGGGGACCGCCTCAGCCGAAACCTTCAAAAACGACCCGGAGATGCTTGTCCGGATGCTCGGTCAGCAACTCCTTGAACTTGTCCCTGGCTTTGTCTGTCATGGTTAACACAGCTATTCCTCCTTCTCCATTCATTTTTCAAAGTGGCATACGTTCAGTTGCTGCGAATGGGCACGCCATTCGTTTTTTCAGCCTCAGGTGAAACCGCTTCCTGCCGGTGCCCCGCAGGAGGCCTGGGCTGACGCCGCAACCGAAGGCCGAGAAACGATTCGTTGAGCCGAGGCGGAACATCTCGGGCAGGGGATTTCCGATTTAGGATCGCGCTGAATCTTTTCAAATAAATGACCACAGTCCTGACAACGATATTCAAATATGGGCATTTTCGATCTCCAAGCTTTTTTATATATGCGAATAATTGCATTCTATCCTTTTTTTCGATAGCATGGAAGAAAATTATTTATAAAAAGACTTTGCTTGTATCGGTGAGAGGCTTGATTTGACGGGGTTAAATTAAAATTTCAGTTGAGGAGATTCACTATGTCAGACCTGGTCCTTGGGCGTATTGAACATCACATTGGATTCATCACTCTGAACCGACCTGCGGATAACAACACGTTCATCCCGGAATTCGCCACTCAGCTCGATCAGGCGCTCTGGCGGATGGAAGAGGATGATGAGGTCAGGGTTATCGTGGTTGAGGCCGCCGGGAAAAATTTCTGTACGGGGATCTCCCTCGACCAGTTCAGAGACAAATCGTTTGCCGATTATCGTGACTTTCTTTACGGAATCGATTCTTTCTATCACACCCTGGCAAAATTGAAAAAACCGACCATCTCTGCCGTCCAGGGGTACGCTCTGGCCAATGGCGCGGGGCTGTCCTTCGCCTGCGATATGACCGTAGCCGCCGAATCGGCCGTCTTCGGGACCACGGCGATCAATGTTGGTCTGATCTGCCTGGGGCCGGCCATGCCGATGGCCCAGATTATCGGGCGCAAAAAGACCATGGAAATGGTCCTGACCGGAGACATGATTTCCGCCGCTGAAGCAGAGCGCCTGGGCCTGGTCAACAAGGTCGTCGCTGACGATCAGCTTCAGGTTGAGACTCTCAAACTGGCTGAAAAACTGGTCAGCAAAAGCCCCGCCGCCTTGAGGATCGGCAAGGAGGGATTGCAGCGTATGACCGCAGCCTCCTACCACCAGGGGCTGGACCTGATGGATGATCTGTTTGCGACCCTGTGTGCCGTTCCCGAAACCGAAGGTTACGTCAAGGACTTTCTCGACCGGCAGGCGGCCAGAAAAGCAGGGAAATGATCACTCGGGGATTTGGCGTGCGGGACGCGATCGAGGATGGGGGTATTTGCAGGTTTCCGCAGGGTGCATTTCGGTGAGATAGCGCCAGTACTGCTTGGGCATGAAGTGCTGTCTGAGTTTCGGATTATGGCGCTGCGGGTTGCTGATGTGCGTATAGAAGGAGCGCCACAGTTCGACGACCTCTGTTTCGGTGTCATGCCATTCGGGCCGCCGGTGAATTTTCAGGGAACGGTCGAAATGCCACCGGCCCTGCCCCCCCAAGACGCCGCAGTTGCGCCGGGTGTCGGCAATGATCCAGCGCTGGTCTTCCAAACGCTTTGCAAAATGCCCTCCCAAAAGAGGGGTGATATGGGTGCGCGGCTCAATACAGGCCAGGTAGCTGTCGTCCCTCAGTCTGTTGAAGCGAATCAGTCCCAGCAGACGATGGCGATCACGGCTGGTGTGCAGGGCCGCTTTCTCGAACTGGTGGACCAGCGGGTGGTTGATTTTTTTCAGGAACCCCGGGCCCTGTTTGAGAGCCTGCCTGGTCACCCGGATCAGGACCTCTTCAATGCCATCGGTTTCGCTTAGAAACGCCAATCCCAGTTTCCTGATGAATTCCTCCCCGAGGCGGGACCTGAGTCCCTCGCTGACCCGGTTCGCCCAGCCCGGATCGGTTGTGATCAGGCACTCTTCATGAAACAGATCGGCACAATAGTGATCTGCCGTCGTCTTGACCTGTGACCAGTCAAGGTTGTCTTTGATGACCGTCCCCAGTAGACAGCAGAATCCGGTCAGAGTGTGGTCATAGCGAATAATCATAATTCGCCCGACAGTGCGCTGGACAAGGATGGGGCGGTGACTGAAAAATCAAAGGCCAGCTGCCGGGATGCAGGCCGAACCAGAAGCTGGCGCAATTGCTCGGAAGGCAGGTCGCGCTTCGGACCCCTGTAGCCGTCGCTCAGGAAGTAGCGGGCCCGCTTCATGACCACGCCCAGTTTATCCAGTTCGGCGATTTTCAGGTGGCTGTGGCGCCGCGCTTTGAGAATTCGTCTGCATGAGCGGATGCCCAATCCGGGAATGCGTAACAGGGTTTTCTGATCCGCCCTGTTGATATCGACCGGAAACAGTTCCGGATGCCGCAGAGCCCAGGCGGTTTTCGGGTCAAGCTCCGGGTCCAGGTAGTGCTGGTCTGCGGCAAGTATTTCCTCGACATCGAAATGATAGAAACGCAACAACCAGTCAGCCTGGTAGAGGCGATGCTCACGTACCAGGGGAGGGCCGCCCCCAAGGCCCGGCAGGCGGGAGTCCTCGTTGACCGGAATGTAGGCGGAATAGTAGACGCGTTTGAGCTGAGGAATCCGGTAAAGACCGCCGGCCCGCCTGATGATGGTGCGGTCATCTTCCGGTGACGCTCCGATGATCATCTGGGTGCTCATGCCGATGCTGTTGCTTTTCGTCGGCAATCGGCGTTTCTTCGGTGCGTTTTCGCGCAGGCCTGTTTGACTGAAGACCTCCAGAATGTCCTGTTCCTTTTTGTCCGGGGCCAGCAGTTCGAGACTGTCTCTGGAAGGCAGTTCGATATTGGCGCTCATCCGGTCGGCCAGTTGCGCGCCTTCAGTCAGCAGCTCAGGGCTGCAGCCGGGAATGGCTTTGAGATGGATGTAGCCGTGAAAATTGTATTCTCTCCTCAACAGTCTGAGAACTTCAAGCATCTCCTCCATGGTCCGGTCAGGACTGACGAAAATTGCCGAACTCAAAAACAGCCCTTCGATGTAATTGCGCCGATAAAATTCAATGGTCAGTCTGGCGAGTTCTGCAGGACTGAAGCTGGCCCGGGGATGGTCGTTGCCGCGTCGGTTGAAACAGTAGGCGCAATCGTATAGGCAGGCGTTGCTGTAAAGGACCTTGAGCAGGGAGATGCAGCGACCGTCGGCTGACCAGGAATGGCATATCCCGCTGCGGTGGGCGGCGCCGAGACCGCGCCCGTTCCTGGTGCTGCCACTTGATGCGCAGGACGCATCGTACTTTGCCGCACCGCTTAAAATTTCGAGCTTTTTTCAAAAGGCAGCTCGGTACGGATCCCCGGAGCGGCCGTTTTATGTGCCACCAATCGCTCAGTCATGGTCGTATCCTCAATGTCTGAAATCTTTCAGCACTCAGGATGGCATGGTTTTGTGACAAATAAAGTCACATGCTCGTCTGGAAGACTGACCGGCCAGAACGGTGCGGAAGAAATGGCTACAGGAAAAGATTGTAGGCGGGATCCTCGGTCTCTTCGATGAAGTGATAGCCGAGTTTATCGAGAAAGGCGGCGAGATCCTCTTCGTGCCCTTCGGGAATTTCCAGACCGATCAGCACGCGACCGAACTCTCCCCCCTGGCTGCGATAATGGAACAGGGAGATATTCCAGTCCGCCCCCATGTCGGCGAGAAACCGCGACAGGGCTCCCGGACGCTCCGGAAACCAGAAGCGGAACAGGCGTTCACGGTTGGCTTCGGGCGAGCGGCCTCCGATCATGTAGCGCAGGTGGGTTTTGGCGAGTTCGTTTTCCGTCAGGTCGATGGTATGGTAGCCCTCGGTTTCAAGCCGCTGGATGAACCTGAGCCTGTCCTGCTCCTGGCCGACAGAGACCCCCATGAACAATTGCGCTCGCGAACGGTCGGCAAGACGGTAGTTGAATTCCGTGATATTCAGGGTGTCGAGAATGTTATTGCAGAAATACCTGAGGGCCCCTGGCTTTTCGGGAATGGTGACGGCAAAAAGGGATTCCTGGCCGGCACCGGTCAGCGTGCGTTCCGAGACATAGCGCAGTCTTTCGAAATTCATATTGGCCCCGGAATTGATAGCGACCAGGGTCTGGTCCTTCAGGCCATGTTTCTTGACGTACTGCTTGAGACCGGCAATGGCCAGCGCTCCTGCGGGTTCGACGATGGAGCGGGTCGCCTGATAGATGGTTTTAATGGCCCCGCACAGTTCGTCGGTGTTGACCCGGACGATGTCATCAACGTATTTGCGGCAGAATTCATAGGTCAGTTTTCCGACCTGACGGACGGCGACGCCATCGGCAAAAATGCCAACCGATTTGAGGTTGACGCGTTTACCGGTCTGCAGCGACTGGTACATGGCGTCGCTGTCGAGAGGTTCGACTCCGATCACCTTGATCTCGGGGGCGAGGGATTTCAGGTAGGCGGCGATGCCGGCAATCAGGCCGCCCCCACCAACGGGGACGAAAACGGCGTTCATTCGGCCGGCACTCTGCCTGAGCAGTTCGTCGGCAACCGTTCCCTGTCCGGCGATGACCAGCTTGTCGTCAAAAGGGTGAATGAAGGTCATCCCCGAGCTGGCGAGGATGTCATTGCAGTGAGCGGCGGCTTCCGAATAGTTGTCTCCGTGAAGGACGACTTCGGCCCCGAAGGATTTCACCGCATCTATCTTGATCTGGGGCGTCGTCGCCGGCATGACAATCAGGGCTTTAAGCCCGAGTTTCTGGGCTGAAAAGGCCACACCCTGAGCGTGATTGCCGGCCGATGCGGCAATCACGCCCCGATCCTGTTCCTGCCTGGAGAGATGGGCGATCTTGTTGTAGGCTCCCCGCAATTTGAAGGAAAAGACCGGTTGCAGGTCCTCGCGCTTGAGCAAAATGCGATTTCCCAGTTCCTCGGACAGGCCGGCGGCTTCCTCCAGCGGTGTCTCCACCGCCGCCTCATAGACTCGCGAGGTAAGAATATGGCGCAACATGTCCTGCATGATCCGGTCTCTCTCGGCGTCTGGAGAAAAGATAAAGTCAGTCGATTCCGACAAACAGTTTAACGTACTGCAGGCGTTCGTGATCTTTCGGGTTTTCGCTGCGGGCCTGACTCAAAAGGCCACGGAAATCGCAGAGTTTTTCATAGCCCTGCTTTTGCATCCAGGCTTTGAGTTCATCTTCGACAACCTTGATCTGCTTGGTCCCGTTGACAAACAGGGTTGAGCAGAGTTGTACGACTTTGGCGCCGGCCAGCAGGGCCTTGATGGCGTCCTCGCCGTTGTGAATTCCGGTGGTGGCTGCAAGGTCAGAGGTCTTGCCGGCCAGAATGGTCAGCCAGCGCAGGACATCACTGTTTTCGGCCGACTGGCTGTAGGGATTTCCTGCCACCAGCTTTTTATTGTCGATATCGATGTCGAGCTTGTAGAATCGGTTGAACAGTACCAGGGCATCGGCACCTTTCCAGACGATCTGACCGGGCTCGGTATCTTTGCCCAGCCAACCGACACTGTAGGCGGGAGCTTCGGCCCGGTCGCGGGTCAGCCGATCGGCGAAGTTGGCAAATGAAGTGAAGTAGGGGCCGACTTTCATGGCGACCGGAATTTTGACCTGCTGCTTGACCTCATAGAGGATCTTCAGATAGCTGTCGACAATGTCCAGCCCGGGAACCTTGGGGTCGGTCGGCATGATGCTGACATTCAGCTCGATGGCATCAGCCCCGGCTGCTTCGAGTTTTTTTGCATAGCTGGCCCAGCTGTCGCCGGAGACGCAGTTGAGACTGGCGATAATCGGAATTTCGACGGCCGCTTTGGCATCCTTGACCAGTTGCAGATATTGCTGGGGACCCAGTTCTGTCCCGTACCCCTGCAGATAATGATATGCTTCTCCGTAGCCGGAATAGTCGTCGGCGTGGGAGCTGAGTTTGTTGGTTTCGGCCACGATCTGCTCTTCGAACAGCGATTTGAGGACGACGGCGCCGGCCCCGGCTTCGGCACATTCTTTGACGCCTTCAACGGTCCCGGTTTTGCTGCTGCTGGCAACGATAATGGGGCTCCTCAGGGGGATGCCCATATAGCTTGTCGAAATATCAATCATGTCTATCTCCTTTTGATCTGATTCCTTGAATAATTCATTATAGTGAAACAAAAGCAGTCTAACGACTTGAAAAAAGAAAAAGTTGCTATACTGTAAAACGCTATGCGAAAACTACATGTCTTTAATTTTTGGGATCGTTTGCAGGCGGCGTTGCTCAAAGAAATACTTGCTGCAGAAGGTATTGACTGCATCTTGCGGAACGATCAATTATCCTCAGCTATTGGCGAGATTCCTTTTGTCGAGTGTTGCCCGGAGCTCTGGGTGATCGACAGCGAAACCTATCCCCGTGCAAAGTTGCTGCTTGACGCCTGGTTGCAAAAAGAGACTCCGTGTGAGGACGACTGGATCTGTCCGCAATGCGGAGAGCTGATCCAGGCTCATTTTGGAGCGTGCTGGTCCTGTGGAACCATAAACGAGATGAATACATAACATATCAGCGTTGCGTTGGCTAGGATTAGCGACATAAGACGCTATTTTTCTCACGACATTTCCTGCCCGTATTGACCTTGCGCAGGTGTTCTTCTTAATATTGTCTCAGTTTGTTCTTCACGCCTTTTCATTATGAATGTTTTTTCAGCCTGGTGCCACGAGAAGGGAATCACTTTTCATGATTCTATCCGGTAAGGAAATTGCCAACAGGATAGGGGGCGATATTGTCATTGACCCCTACGATCCCAAGCGTCTGAATCCCAACAGCTACAATCTGTCCCTGCACGATGAGCTGATCGTTTACGATGAAGTTGTTCTTGATATGAAAAAAGACAACGCCTTTCGGAAAATGAGCATACCTGAAGAAGGGCTCGTTCTTGAACCGCACCGGCTGTACCTGGGCAGAACGGTTGAATACACCGAAACCAGAGGCCTGGTTCCGATGCTGGAAGGGCGTTCTTCGGTGGGCAGGCTCGGGCTTTTCGTCCATGTCACCGCCGGATTTGGTGATGTCGGATTCAAAGGTTTCTGGACGCTTGAGATCTTCTGTGTCCAGCCGATCCGGATCTACGCGGGTGTCGAAATCTGTCAGATCTACTATCACTCGATTGATGGCGAGTATGACACTTATTCCAGTGGCAAATATCAGGACAATTGCGGGATTCAGACCAGTCTCCTTTATCGGGATTACCTTGACTGAGGGAGATCTTTCCGTCTTTTGGCGCCGTTAGAATAACGGCGATTTAAAATTCCACAACCGAGAAAAAATAAAGTCGTTTGGTTCAATTCTTGAGGGCGGATATCGACAAAAAATACTATTTACCAGCTATCTGGCTGGAATCCTTTCCTTTTCTTGTTCTATTTTCAGACAATCGACAGCCCTCTTTTTCACCCTCAGCAAACCATTGTTTTAGTGAGATTTTTTCTGAAAAAAGAAGTTGACTGAGGTGCTGTTTGTGTTAAATAACGAATATTATTACACGCAGGGTATTCTTTGCCGGTCGTGATTTATTTGCGGTTTTTTGAAAGGAGAGAAGGTTATGGGCGGTTATCAGCATTATGTAGCGGTTCCCTGTCGCTGTGGCGGGCAGGCGAAAATTTTCGGACCGAGCAGCTTTGCTCCGGCAAGTCACTGGGGCATCTATTGTTCAAAAGACAGTTGTGAGAAAATGGCAGTGGCGGATTCTCTCGATGAGGCCATTGAGAGATGGAACGAGGAGCAGGCTCTGGAGGCATGCGCCCTCTGATTCCGAATGGTGCAGCCTGATAGATAGAATATGAGAAAAGGCGGTCGATTGACCGCCTTTTCTTTTTTTGTTTTCCGCCGTCTTTTGCTGACACTGGTAAAAATGTTATTGTTCGGGAATCGTTCGTTTTTTCAGTTGTCAATTCATTAACAGAACGGAACAAGGATCATGAAATCGGAAACAGCCCCTCCCCAGACCATTTTTCTTAAAGACTATAAATCGCCTGCATACCTCATTGAGCAGGTATCCCTCGCTTTTCAACTCCACGATACAGCGACAAAGGTGACTGCCGCAGCCAGCTATTTTCTTAATCCCGATCGCAATGCAAAGCGTGAGCCCCTGGTTCTTTACGGAGAAGATGTGCAGCTGGTTGATATCGCCATTGATGGCCGGTCCCTCGCTCCGAAAGAGTACGTCGCAAGGGACGGAATTCTCGAGATTGCCGAGGTTCCTGAAAGGTTCGAACTCAAGGTGACGACCATTATCGATCCGCTGAACAATACCTCGCTGGAGGGTTTGTATCTGTCCAACGGAAATTTTTGTACCCAGTGCGAAGCCGAGGGCTTTCGCAAGATAACCTATTATCCCGACCGGCCGGATGTTCTGACCCGGTTCCGGGTTCGGATCGAAGCGGAGCGGACCTATCCGGTCCTCTTGAGTAACGGCAACCTGGTGGATGCGGGAGAGCTGCCTGAAGGGCGGCACTATGCCGTCTGGGAGGACCCTTTCCGCAAGCCGAGCTATCTGTTTGCCCTGGTCGCAGGGGATCTGGTGTGTATCGAGGATCGCTACCGGACCCTTTCGGGGCGGGACGTTCTGCTGCAGATTTATGTCGAGGAGCGTAATCGACGGTTCTGCGATCACGCCATGCGTTCGCTGCAGAAATCCATGCAGTGGGATGAGGAGGTTTACGGTCTCGAATATGACCTTGATCGTTACATGATCGTTGCCGTGGACGATTTCAATATGGGCGCCATGGAGAACAAAGGGCTGAATGTTTTCAATTCCAAATATGTTCTGGCTCACCCGGATACCGCAACGGACACCGATTTTCTCGGGGTCGAGTCGGTTATCGGGCATGAATATTTTCATAATTGGACCGGAAACCGGGTGACCTGCCGGGACTGGTTCCAGCTGAGCCTGAAGGAGGGGCTCACGGTCTTTCGCGACCAGGAATTCTCCGCCGATATGAACTCGGCTGCCGTCAAGAGGATAGAGGACGTCAGGGTGCTTCGCCAGTTCCAGTTTCCCGAGGATGCCGGTCCCATGGCTCACCCGGTCCGGCCGTCATCTTACGTCGAAATCAATAACTTCTATACCACCACGGTCTACAACAAGGGAGCTGAAGTCATCCGCATGATGCAGACTCTGTTGGGGCGTGAGGCCTTCATCGCCGGAGTCAGGCATTATCTGCGCAAACATGATGGTCAGGCGGCAACCTGCGATGATTTTGTCGCGGCGATGGAGGAAACGGGGCAGAAGGATCTGTCCCAGTTCAAAAACTGGTATCACCAGTCCGGTACCCCGGAACTTGAATACGCGGAATCCTATGATCCTGACCGCCGAACCTTTACCCTGAGTCTGGCTCAGAGCTGTCCTCCGACTCCGGGGCAGCCCTCCAAACAGCCTTTTCTTATTCCCGTTGCTGTCGGCCTGCTTGATCAGGCGGGGGACGATCTTCCCCTGCAGCTCGAAGGTGAGGCGGAAAGCGGTGGGACAACCCGGGTTCTCGAATTGACCGAAGCGCGCCAGGATTTTGTTTTTGTCAACATGCCGATTCGCCCCGTCGTCTCTCTGCTGCGCGGGTTTTCGGCGCCGGTACAGCTCAAAACGGCTATCAGCAACGAGGATCTGGCGTTTCGACTGGCTCATGATCCGGATACCTTCAATCGCTGGGAGGCCGGTCAGCAGCTGGCCACCCGGGAGTTGCTGAACAATTACAAAAAACTTGCGACCGGAGAAGACGCTTTCAGTCTGAGTCAGGTCTTCACCGGGGCATGGCAAACTGCGTTGGCCGACGAGCAGGTTGATTTCAGTTTTCTGACGCTGTTGCTGAGCCTGCCGACTGAGCAGTACCTGGCAGATCAGCTGAGCCAGTTCGATCCGGCCCTCATCAGCCAGGTGCGTCTGCTTGCGCGCCGGGCTCTGGCCCGGGAGAACCGGAATCTCCTTAAGGCTCGCTACCTGGCCATGCAGAGCGGGGACGCTTACTCCCTTGATCCGGTTGCTGTCGGCCGGAGAAGCCTGGCCAGCTTCTGCCTGTCCCAGCTGATGCTGGTCGCTGGGGACGAGGAGGAAACCTTGTGCCTCGGCCAATACCGCCAGGCGTCCAACATGACCGACCGGCTGGCGGCACTGACAGCTCTGGTCAACAGTTCTTCCACCGCGCGTAAAGAGGTTCTTGATGACTTTTACGAACAGTGGCAGGCCTACCCTTTGTTGCTGGACAAGTGGTTTGCGCTGCAGGCCCTGGCCCAGACGGAAAGCGTTTTCGAGGATGTTCAGAGGCTGTTGTCCCATCCCAGGTTCTCTTATGCGAACCCCAACCGGGTACGGTCCCTGGTCGGTGCTTTCACCCAGAACCTCGATGCTTTTCACCGTGCGGATGGCGGCGGATATCGGTGGCTGGCTGAGCAGGTCCTGCTGCTTGATGCCCGTAATCCACAGCTGGCCGCGCGTCTGGCCGGGCCGTTTACGCGCTGGAAACGGCTCGAAGAGGGGCGGAAAAAACTGATGCAGGCGGAACTTGAAAGATTGTCCCATGCGACCCTGTCCAAAGATCTTTACGAAATCGTCAGCAAGAGTTTGTCATGATCAGGAACGAGAATACGTCACTGTTTACCATTGTCGGCTGCGGAGATATCGGGTTGCGGGTGGCCCGGGAGCTGCTGTCCCGGGGAGCCGGGGTTCAGGCTACCTGCCATTTTGAAGACGGGCGTAAGGCTCTTGAGGAGCAGGGGCTCGAGGTGGTCGTTGCCAATTTTGATTACCAGGAGGATATTCCCGATTTTTCGGTCCATGGGCACCGGGTTTTTTATTTGATGCCCCCCCAGGGAGGGGGGACGAGTGATTACCGGATGATGAATTTTTGTCGTCGACTGTCTGCCGACAACTGTCCGGAAAAAGTCGTCTATATCAGTACCAGCGGCGTTTACGGTGATTGTGGCGGCCGCCTGGTGACCGAAGAGACGCCGCTGAATCCTCAGACCAGCAGGGCCAAACGCAGGGTCAGTGCGGAGAGCCAGCTGCGGGAGATGTCTTCCCGCCTGGGTTTCGAACTGGTGGTGCTCAGGGTCACGGGTATTTACGGTCCCGGTCGCCTGCCCATTGCCCAGCTGACCAAGGGGCATCAGGTGCTGCGCAAGGAAGAGTCGCCGCGTACCAACCGGATCCACAGCCTTGACCTGGTCAGAATCTGTCTTGCCGCCATGGAAAGAGGTGAAAACGGTGACGTGTTCAATGTCTGTGACGGCGAGGGGAGCAGCATGAGTGAATATTTCTCTGCGGTGGCCAGAAAGTTCAACCTGCCAGCGCCGCAGGAGTTGACCCGGGAGGAGGCCGAACGGGTGATGAATCCGCTGACCCTGTCTTTTCTGAAGGAATCACGAACCATGACGAATGAAAAAATGCTTGCCAGGCTGCGGATAGAATTGCAGTTTCCGACCCTGGAAGAGGGCTTGAACGCCTGTGAGGGGGAACAATGATACAACAGGTTGGCTCCCAGATCGTCAGGCCGGTAGCGGGGTTCGCCCGCGGCTTCAGTTATCCGCTGCGTGCGCTGCGGTTTTTTTCGCAGAAGCCGGGACTTGTCAAATACATGCTGATTCCGTTCTTCATCAACATGGTGGTCTTCTCCCTGACGGTTTACCTGGGACTGGACCTTTTTGACACTCTGCTTGAAACCTACGCCCCGACGACCGAAGTCTGGTACGGGGTCTTACTCTATTATCTTGCCTGGAGCGTGGCCCTGCTGCTGACCTCGGTGATCGTGTTTTTTTCCTTTACCGTGATCGGCAACCTGATTGCATCCCCCTTTAACGAGCTTCTTTCGGAACGGGCCGAAGCGCTGCGGACCGGCCTGCATCAGGACGCCCCTTTCAGGCTGCGAACGTTCCTGGCCGAGTCGCGCTTCGCCATCATTGTCGAACTGAAGAAGATCACCATTTTTATTGTCTGTATGGTGCTGCTGTTGCTGATCAACTTTTTACCCGGTATCGGCTCACTGATTTATGCCGTTCTGGCCCCGCTGCTGACCCTTTTTTTTCTGGTCGTCGAATACATGGCCTTTGTCCTGATGCGCAAACAGATGAGCTTTTCCGAGCAGCGCCGCTATATTTTCAGGCATCCGGTCCTGATGTTCGGTTTTGCCTGCAGTCTGTTCTGCCTGCTGGCCATTCCTTTCGTGCAATTTTTCTGCATCCCCCTTGCGGTGGTGGGGGCAACCCTGATCTGGTGTGATTTTCCTGCCACTGGCACTAAATAGCAACCGCTGGTTCAGGTTTTCACGGACGCCATGAGGATGACGCTCTGCGGCAGCCTCTTTTTCATTGCCGTGTTGCCGGTGAATATCTCGGCGGTAGGGATTCCACGGTTGCCGTTGATACAAATCTAGGCTAGACTGTGCTCTGTTGTATGGTTTCACTTATTCAAGTTGTTCAGATTTCAGGGGAGATTGCCAGCCAATGAGCGAACCGGGAAAGACAAAGTTTCAGATCGATTTAAGGCGTCATCTGCGGGAAAATTACGTCCATGAAAGTTTAATCCACCTGATTTGCGAGATTGCGGAAGCTTCCAAATATATCATCAATTCTATCCGGACCGGTGATCTGGGCGTTGCCGGTACGTCCAACCTTTATGGCGAGGAACAGCTCGCCCTCGACGTTCTGGCCGACAGGATCATGCGCAAGCGCCTGGATCATTCGCGGGTGGTCGCCAACATGATGTCCGAAGAAATGGATGAAATCATCCCCATTTCTCCTGACTGCGACGGGAAATATTCCGTTGCGTTCGACCCGCTTGACGGGTCTTCTCTGGTCGACGTCAATCTTGCCGTCGGCACCATCGTTTCGATCTATGAAGGCTGCGACCTGCTCCAGCCGGGGTGCAACCAGACTGCGGCCTTATACATCCTTTACGGACCCAGGACGACCCTGGTTTACAGCGTCGGCAAGGGGGTTCATGAATTCGGAATGAACAACCTGATGGAATACACGCTGCTGCGGGAGAATATTCAGCTTGAGCCGGAAGGGAACCTTTACTCCCCCGGGGGTATGCGCAATCTCTATACGCCGGGAGTGGAGGCGTTCGTATCCACCCTGGAGGAGCGTGGCGTCAAGCTGCGTTACAGCGGCGGGTTCGTGCCGGACATCAACCAGGTGCTGCTGAAGGGGAAGGGCATTTTCTTCTACCCGCACCTTCAAGACAAACCGCAAGGGAAACTGCGCCTGCTTTTTGAATTGAATCCGATGGCTTTTCTTATCGAACAGGCCGGGGGGGCCGCATCCAATGGGCATAAGCGCATTCTCGACCTGCAGCCCGAGGAAATTCACGAGCGCTCTCCGGTATTTATCGGCTGTAAGAAAGATGTGCAGATGGCCGAAGAGTTCATCCGCAAATATGAAGTCGAGAACAAGACACCGGCTTCACGCAAAGCCAAAGTCGCTGAGCCGGTCTCAGCCTGATTCCACACTGACAAGCTGAATCCCTCGGGGATTCAGCTTTTTTATTGCCGGGCAATTGCTGCACCGCAGGACGGGGGGGACTGTGCAGCTTTTGAATGTCATTCTTGGCGCAACCATTCTCGGATTATCCATTGCGCCCTATGTGACTCTGTCATCTTTCTGCGCAAGCGGTCTGGTTGCTGTCACCGGAGTTCTTCTCCTGGTTCTGCGCCGTCGGCCCTTTTGGGGCGCGGATTCTGGTTTTCTTCCTCTTTGCCCTTCTCGCCATTCTCCGCTATCCACAGGCTTTTTTCAATTCTCCCGATCTTGACCGTTTGGCCGCGGAATCTTCCGCGGTTGAATGGACCGGTGAAATCCGTTCCATCGAGACCCTGGCCGATGGGCGCAGTCGCATGGATGTCCGCCTTGAAACGGTCAGCCTGACCGGCATGGACCGGATTCTCCTGATGGATGCCGGCACCAGGGTGTATGTCGGCGCGGGGGGATCTGCAGGTTTGTCCCGGCGATGTTGTCCGCCAGCGCAGCCGGTTCCGTAAGCCGCGCCAGTTTGGCACTCCGGGGGAATTCAACTGGCCGCGCCATCTCCGGTCGCAGGGGATCGTTCTGACGACCTGGATCAGGGAGGCCAGCACCCTCAATATTGTGGCACGGCGTCCAAGCTTTCCCCGGAGACATCTTTATGCTCTGCGCCGCGCGGTCGGCCAATTTATTCAGGGTGCGCTGACTGGGTCGCAGGCCGCCCTGACCAGAGCCCTGGCTGCTGGGCGAGGGGAGAATGCTGGCACCGGAGACCCGGAAGCTTCTGGCCAGGGCCGGAGTCAGTCACCTGTTTGCCATTTCCGGGTTGCATATCGGCCTGGTTGGGACCTTTCTGTATATCATTCTCCGGCAACTCGTAAGGCATGTCCCCCGCCTTCTGATGGTCGCGCCGCCGCAGCGGAGCCTGCCCCCGGTCATCATTCCGGCGCTTGCGGTCTACCTCTTGCTGACCGGAAACGCCCTGGCCACGCAAAGGGCCTTCTTTTTGACCGCTGTGGGCGCGGTTCTGCTGATCCGGCGCTATCATGTCAATGGCCTGCAGTTGCTTGCCTCCCTGGCCGCGCTGTCGCTTCTGTCGACCCCTCTGGTTCTCTGGAATGCCGGATGGCAGCTCTCCTTTGTCGGTGCGGGTGCCATTCTTTATGCAGGGCCGTTCCTGGAAAAGGTCAAAGGGCGGGGAGTTTTGGGCTATCTTGCTCAGTTGGCCATCGTGTCGGCAACCGCAACCCTGGCGACCCTGCCCCTGGTTTTCTCTCATTTCCACATGCTGGCGCCCGCTGCAGTCCTTATGAATCTGCTGGCGGTGCCTGCGGTGACCATGCTGGCACTGCCCGTCGGGATGCTCGGGTTAGTGTGCTACCCTGTGAGCCAGGGCCTTGCCGGAGTGCTCTTTCTCTGCTGCGGGACACTTCTTGAGGGGCTCGTCGGCCTCTGCTCAATGGTTGTGGCTGTTCCTGCTCTGGCGGGGCGTTATCTGTTTCTGTCGCGCCCTCCAGATTGTCAGCATCGGGATTCTCGTCGGCCTGTGTTTCGTCCTGGCGAAATATCGCGGCAGGACCGCCGTCTCCCTGTCTGCCGGGGGAGCCGTTTTGGCCTGGGCGCTGTGGCAGTGTCCCTATCTCAAGGCAACAGAACCGAACCTGGTTCTGTTCAGTGTCGGCCAGGGGGAATCTGTTTTGCTGCAGGATGGCAGGGGGAGGGCCGTCCTGGTCGACGGAGGTGGTTTGTACAGTGATACTTTCGATGTTGGAGAACGGCTGCTGGCGCCGGCTCTGGCAGAACTGGGTGTTGCCTCCCTTGATGCGGTGGTCCTGACTCATGACCATCCCGATCACCGCAAGGGACTGCTCTTTATTCTGGATCAGATCCCGGTCGGGGAATTCTGGTCCGGGCGTCCGCTGGATCAGCTCGACAGATCGCTGCGCCGAACCATCGCCGCAAACGACATTCCATTCCGGACGCATTCCCAGGGGTGGGCAATGATCCCTTTTGGGCAGGCTCCGCTGCAGGTGTTTTCCTCCCGGCGACAAATGCCGATCGGAAAATGACCGGTCCCTGGTGGTGTTGTGGCGTCCGGACGGCACCCGGGGCGTGCTGCTGACCGGAGATCTCGAGAGGGCCGGAGTCGCTGCTCTGCTCGGTGAAAATCCCGGACCGGTGGATATCCTCAAGTTGCCCCATCACGGCAGTCGTTTCTCGCGCATTGAGGACCTGGTGCAAGCCTGCAGACCAGGCCGCTGTCTGGTGTCTTCCGGCTATCAGAATCGTTATCGGCTTCCGGCGGAGTCGGTCGTCCGTTTTCTCGAGGGAAGGAGGATCGACCTGTTCAGAACAGACCTGGATGGCACGATCAGGGCCAGAGCCAGGAATGGGGAATGGCTTGTCGAAAGGTGGGAAAACGGGCTTTTCCGTTGACATATTGAGCAAATAACTGTATAAAAGTCTGCTATTATTATAGGGGATTTATGATTAATGTCCAATCAAACATCCTGGTTGTCGATGATGAACTGTTTTTTCGCAACCTGTACCAGGACCTTCTTCAGGAAAAGTACCTGGTTACGGCCTGTGCCAGTGGCGACGAAGCGATCCGGTTGCTTGGACAGGAGGCCTTCGATCTGGTTCTGACCGATATGGTCATGCCCGGCAAAGACGGCCTGGATATCCTGAAAGCGGCCCGCGCTGCGGACAATCCTGCCGATGTGATCCTGGTTACCGGCCATGCGAGCCTTGAAACGGCGATTGCGGCTCTCAAGAACGGTGCGAAGGATTATCTCGTCAAACCTTTCAACCCGGCAGAGCTGCAACACCTGGTTAAAAACTGTCTGGAACAACGGAAACTGCTGACGGAAAATGACCAGTTACGGCGCCAGGTGCAGCTGTTTCACAGTGCTCAGCGGCTTTCCTCGCTTATCGACCTGGACAGTCTGCTTCCCCAGGCAGCCGACGTTCTGATGCGGGAAACGGGAGCGCGGACAGTTTTTGCCGTGAGCCGTTCGCAGGAAGGTCGCCCCGTGCTGGTTGCGGTCAGCGGGATGTCCGAGGCTGCTGCCGACAGCCTGGTCGCTCGTCTTATGGCCCCCCTTGTCAGCGGACAGGACCAGTTTTTCCAGGGGACGCCCGGCCCGCCTGGCCAGGCTGAAGGTCGATACGGAGACCATATTACGGGTTGCCTTTGCAGGATGAGGGCGCGGGCAGGGCGATCATTCTGCTGGGCGGAATTCCCGGCGAGAGAGAACCGCTTCTTGCCTCGCCGGACCTGCGCTACCTGTGTGACCAGATCCAGCTGGGCTTCCATAATGCCTGCCGCTATCAGAGTGCCCAGCAGCTGATGTATACCGATGACCTGACCGGGCTTTATAATCACCGCTATATGCAGATTGCCCTGGCCCATGAAATCAAGCGGGCGCAGCGCTACGGGCTGATGTTCTCTCTGTTGTTTCTGGACCTTGACCGGTTCAAGGAAATCAACGATCAGCACGGCCACCTGGCCGGAAGTGCGGCCCTGAAAGAGGTCGGCGACCTGCTCAGGCAGTGTGTCCGTGATGTTGATACCCTGTTCCGCTACGGCGGCGATGAATTTGCGGCTTTGCTGGTCGAATCGGACGCCGCGGCGGCCCGCGCTGTCGCCGAGCGGATTCGGAAGACGATTGAAACCCACACTTTTCTGGCCGACCGGGGGACGCCGAGCTATATGACCGTTACGGCCGGCTATGCGACCTATCCCGTCGATTCCCAGGACCAGGAAAAACTGCTCAGCCTGGCCGACCAGGCCATGTATTCAGGTAAAAGCACGCGGAATACCATCTGCGGACCTTCGCAAAGCCCGGAAGACTGACCCTGCCGGGGCCGGTTCCTGCTTCCCCGCTGACAACTCTGGACAGATTTCAGAAAAAATTACAAAATGCCCTAACACCTCTTTGCGAGCGTCTGAAAATAAGGTATCGTTTCAGGCTTGCGTAAATGGTTCCAAGTCTTTAATGTTGCATCTTTTTTATTTCGTTGCCAAAGGCAGACGCTGGATGTCGGCGAGCGGGTGCCGGGAGAAACGGGTCGATTTTCGCAAGAATAGAAAAAACAGGCAGTTGACCGTTTTTCCCAGGCCGCAATCCGGATCCGCGAATGCGCAGGTCGCTGTCGCAGGAGCGCGGTTTGCCGGGGTCTTATGAGAACGGATTAAAAAAGAGAGTGTCCATCCGGAAACTCCGGATAAAAACGAGATAGGTAAGGATAGAATCTTGAGTATCACTGCAATCAAAGGAATGAATGATATTCTGCCGGGAGATGTTGAGGTCTGGCAGTTTCTCGAACAGTGCGCGCGCGACGTCTTCGGCACATACGGATTTTCGGAGATCAGGACGCCGATTCCGGAAAAAACCGAATTGTTTTGCCGTTCCATCGGTGAGACGACGGATATCGTTGAAAAAGAGATGTATACTTTCAGCGACAAGAGTGACAATTCACTGACTTTGCGACCCGAAGGGACGGCCCCCGTCATGCGGGCCTTCATTCAAAATCGGCTGCACGCCCTGGATCCGGTCACCAAGCTTTATTACCTGGGGCCGATGTTCCGATATGAACGTCCCCAGAAGGGGCGCTACCGTCAGTTCCATCAGCTGGGCGTTGAAGTTCTGGGCGTCGAGGATCCCAAAATCGATGTTCAGGTTCTGGCCATGCTGCATCACTATTTTACCCGGATCGGCATCGATGCCGTATCGTTGCAGATCAATTCCCTCGGCTGCCCCGACTGTCGACCAGGGTACCGGGAACGGTTGATCGCCTATCTGGAAGAACGGTTGGCCGGTCTGTGTGCCGATTGCCAGCGTCGCTACACCACGAATCCTCTGCGGGTTCTCGACTGCAAGGTCCCCGGGTGCAGGGACGCCACTCAGGATGCGCCCCAGGTCATCGAACATCTGTGCGGGCCCTGTGATGAGCATTTCAGCCAGGTGAAGAGGTTCCTCGAAGTTCTCGAGATCCCTTTCGAGGTCAACGCCAGAATGGTGCGGGGGCTCGATTATTACGTGCGGACGACGTTCGAACTGGTGACCGATCAGCTGGGCTCCCAGAGCGCCGTGGCTGCGGGCGGCCGCTACGACGGGCTGGTCGAGAGCCTCGGCGGTCCGGCCCTGCCAGGTATCGGTTTCGCCATCGGCATGGAACGCCTTGTTCTGCTTAAGGGGCGTCAGGATATCGGTCACCGGGTGCCCAGAATTTTTATCGCCGCTCTTGGCGAAGCCGCCGCTGACCGGGCTTTCTCACTGACGTCCCAGTTGCAGGCGGCCGGCGTTTACGCCGAAATGGATTATCAGGGGAAAAGTCTCAAATCCCAAATGCGCAGGGCCAATAAACTTCAGGCTGAGCATACCCTGGTCCTGGGGGACGAGGAAATCGCATCGGGGACTGCAAAATTAAAACGCATGGCCGACGGCAGCGAGACGGAAGTCTCATTAACCTCGCTGGTCGACCTGTTAACAGCTCATACCAGCTAGTTACCTACTTCATTGTTGCCGTCCCGTTATGGACGGCCATATACTTTCAATGCTGCCGAAAGGCACAAGATAAGAGTCGGAGGAAGACTTTGAACGATAAACTTGGTGATTGGAAAAGAACTCATCGCTGTGGAGAACTGACGGCTGCCGAAATCGGTCAGGATGTCTGTGTCATGGGGTGGGTTCAGAGACGCCGGGACCATGGGGGGCTGATTTTTATTGATCTGCGTGATCGGGAGGGCATCGTTCAGCTTGCTCTCGATCCTGATCGCGATGCCGCATCCCATAAAAAAGCGGAACAGGTTCGTAATGAATATGTTGTCGCAGCCCGTGGCAAGGTGTCGGCCCGTCCGCAAGGTACCGTCAATCCGAAGATGAAAACCGGGGAAGTCGAGATCGAGATCAGTGAGCTCCTGATTCTCAACAGTTCTGAGACCACCCCGTTCATGCTGGATGAATATACCGACGTTGCTGAAAATATCCGTCTGAAATACCGCTTCCTCGATTTGCGCCGGCCGGCGCTGCAGGGCAACCTGATGATGCGCCACCTGGTTGCCAAAACGGTCAGGAACTACCTCGATGGCGAAGGTTTCATCGAGGTCGAAACGCCGGTCCTGACCAAGAGCACTCCGGAGGGGGCCCGCGATTACCTGGTTCCGAGCCGGGTGAATATCGGGAAATTCTATGCTCTGCCCCAGTCTCCGCAGCTTTTTAAGCAGCTGCTCATGGTATCGGGTTTCGATCGTTATTTTCAGATTGTCAAATGTTTCCGTGATGAAGATCTGCGCGCCGACCGCCAGCCGGAGTTCACCCAGATCGACTGCGAGCTCAGTTTCGTCAATCGCGACGATGTCATCGGGGTTATGGAGGGTTTGATTGCCAAGGTCTTCAAGGAGGCCATCGGTGTTGACGTCGCGCTGCCCATGCCGCGCCTGACCTATCAGGAGGCGATGGACCGCTTCGGGGTCGATAACCCCGATATGCGTTTTGGGATGGAGCTCATCGATATAACCGAACTTGTTGCCGGTTCCCAGTTCAAGGTTTTTGCCGATGTCGCCGCCAACAAGGGGCTGGTCAAGGCCCTCAATGTCAAGGGCTGTGCGACATTCTCGCGCAAGGATCTCGATGATCTCACCGAGTTCGCGAAAATTTACGGGGCCAAGGGGCTGGCCTGGGTCAAGGTCACCGAAGACGGGTGGCAGTCTCCCATCGCCAAATTCTTCAGTAGCGAAGAACTGGCCAGCTTGAACGTCAAGCTGGATGCCGAAGTCGGAGATCTGCTGCTCTTCATGGCTGATACGTCACGGATTGCCAATGAAGCATTGGGGCGTTTGCGTGGCCATCTCGGGCACAAACTCGGTTTGACCGACAAGAACGACTACAAGTTTGTCTGGATTACCGACTTCCCTCTGCTTGAGTGGGACGATGAGGAGAACCGACATGTCGCGGTCCACCACCCCTTTACCTCGCCGATGGAAGAGGATATCCCGCTGCTTGAGAGCGATCCTGGAAAGGCCCGGGCTCAGGCTTACGATCTGGTCCTCAACGGGTCGGAAGTCGGTGGGGGCAGCATCCGTATACACGACCAGGCGGTCCAGTCACAAATGTTCAAACTGCTTGGCATCGAAGAAGAGGAAGCCCGTGAGAAGTTCGGTTTTCTGCTTGACGCTCTGAGCTACGGGGCACCGCCGCACGGGGGGATCGCTTTCGGCCTTGATCGTCTCATGATGATTCTGACCGGCGCAGATTCGATTCGCGACGTTATCGCGTTTCCGAAGACGCAGAAGGCAACCTGCCTGCTCTCCGATGCTCCAAACGAGGTTGCCGAGAAACAGCTTCGCGAACTGGGAATCCGCCTGCGCAGCAAGCAGAGCCAGTAGGTCTGGTCCTGGCCGGGATGCTGGAAATGAAGACCATGCAGATGTCAAGGCGTCTGTTGCCGGTTATTGTCATGATTCTTTTCTGGCTCGGTGGCTGTGCGCAGCCACCGAAAGCCAGGCTGGAAGAAGTGAGAAATATTGTGGCCCATGCCTATGCTTCGGGAGCGGCGGAGTTTGCGCCCGGGGAGTACCAGCTTTCGAGCAGTGCCCTGCAGGCGGCTGAGCAGCAGATCAAGGAGAAGGATTACCGCAAGGCGCAACGGACTCTTGAGCTGGCCCAGCGCTATTCCGCGGAGGCCTTGAGCCTGACCATCGAGATCAAGAAGCAGCTCGCCGACGAACAGGCCCGGATTGCCGAGCAGGAGAGGCTGGAACAGCTGCGACTGGAGAAACAGCGGCAGCTGGAACTTGAAAGGCGGCAGCAGCTGGCGCGGGAGCGGGAGCTCAAGCAACGCCAGGAGGCTGAGCGCCGCAAGCAACTGTTGAAAAAGGAACAGGCCAGGCCAGCTGTCGCGCCTGTTCAGTCCAAGCCGGAAGAGAAGGCTCAGCCGCCTGAGCCAGTCTCGGAAGTCGAGGTGCAGGCGGGGGAGACCCTGGCGTCCATTGCGGAGCGGCCCGAGGTTTACGGTGATCAGGACCTCTGGCCTCTGATTTATAAAGCGAACCGGGATCAGATTAAAGATCCCCGGGAAATATTTGTCGGCCAGAACCTTGTTATTCCGCGTGATAAAACCAAAGCCGAAATCGATGCCGCCAGGCAGGAAGCGCAAGCCTTGAATCTGTTCTGAATTTTCGAGAGGGGACGTGTTTCAGCTTTCAGATTTGTCGTAGCTCGAAATGGGACCTTTTACGGCAAAATCTGTCCATTTCTTCTTTTTATTGTAGGGTTTTTGTTTAAAATCAATAGGTTGCATCTTTTTGCGATATCGCTCAAAAAAATATAATCATGATGAATGGTTCTTGACACCTCGTACGTGTTTGTATACTGTATACAGTGTTTTGAAACCGTCTCGTGAGGGCTGTAACAGTGTTTGAATGACCCCGAATTTAATTCCGATCGGTCCGCCCGATTCATGATGTGTTTGGAGAGATAACAGGTCGTTGTATTGGAGAAAGTAAAACACTTAAGGAGAAGAAAAAAAGATGTCATCAAAGATTATCTGGACAGAAATTGACGAAGCCCCTGCGCTTGCGACCTATGCTTTTCTTCCGGTTGTTCAAGCCTTTACCAAAGGGTCCGATATCGAGGTGGAAACCAAGGATATCTCTCTTTCCGGCAGGATTATTGCTAATTTCCCCGATAACTTGACGGAAGAGCAGAAAATACCCGATTACCTCGCAGAGCTTGGTGAATTGGTCAAGACTCCCGGGGCAAATGTTATCAAACTTCCCAACATCAGTGCGTCCATTCCCCAGCTGCAGGCCGCCATCAAGGAGCTTCAGGATAAAGGCTATGACATTCCCAGCTATCCTGAAGAAGCCAAAACCCCCGAAGACAAAGCGCTGCAGGCCCGTTTTGCCAAGGTGCTCGGTTCCGCTGTCAATCCGGTTCTGCGTGAAGGCAACTCGGATCGCCGGGCTGCGGCTTCCGTTAAGGCGTTTGCCCAGAAAAATCCTCACCGGATGATGAAAGACTGGCCGGAAGTGTCCCAGTGCCGGGTCGCACACATGGAAGAAGGGGATTTCTACGGATCAGAGAAGTCGGTCACCATGCCCAAGGCTGATACTGTCAGAATCGAGTTCGTCGGTTCCGAAGGGACAGAGGTTCTGAAAGAGGAGCTGCCGCTTCTGGCGGGAGAGGTGCTTGACAGCTCGGTCATGAATGTTGCCGCGCTCCGCAAATTTTACGCAGCCACCGCCGCTGAGGCCAAAGAGAAGGGCGTTCTTCTTTCCCTGCACCTCAAGGCGACCATGATGAAGGTGTCCGACCCGATCATGTTCGGGCACTGCGTCTCCGTCTATTTCAAAGACGCTCTCGACAAGCATGGCGAGACCCTGGCCGAGATCGGCGCCAACCCGAATCTCGGGTTGGGGGATATTCTCGGTAAGCTGGACAAGCTGCCAGCCGAGAAGAAAGCCGAGATCGAAGCGGACATCAATGCCTGCTACGCCAATCAGCCCGCTCTGGCCATGGTTGATTCCCGGAACAATATCACCAACCTGCACGTGCCCAACGACGTGATCGTCGATGCCTCCATGCCGAACGTCGTGCGTGACGGCGGCAAGATGTGGAACCTCCAGGATGAACTGCAGGACACCATCGCCATGGTTCCTGATCGCTGTTACGCGACCATGTATCGTGAGATCGTCGAAGACGCCAAGCGTAACGGCCAGTTCGATCCGGCCACCATGGGGAGTGTTTCCAACGTTGGCCTGATGGCCAAAAAAGCCGAAGAGTACGGTTCCCACGACAAGACCTTCGTGGCTCCGGCCGACGGCGTTATCCGCATTGTCGGTTCTGCCGGTGACGTCCTGCTTGAGCAGAAGGTTGACAGCGGGGATATCTTCCGCGCCTGCCAGACCAAGGATGTGGCCATCAAGGACTGGGTCAAGCTCGCCGTAAACCGGTCACGGGTGTCCGGTGAGCCGGTGGTCTTCTGGCTGGATGAAAAGCGCGGTCATGATGCCGAAATCATCAAAAAAGTGAACCAGTATCTGCCCGAATTCGATACCGCAGGGCTGGAGATCAAGATTCTGCCGCCGGTCGACGCCATGAAGTTCTCCCTCGAGCGGATTCGCAAAGGGCTGAACACCATATCGGCAACCGGCAACGTTCTGCGGGATTATCTGACCGACCTGTTCCCGATTCTGGAGCTTGGTACGAGCGCCCGGATGCTCTCCATCGTTCCTCTTCTGGCAGGTGGCGGGCTGTTCGAAACCGGCGCCGGCGGGTCGGCTCCCAAGCACGTGCAGCAGTTCCTTAAGGAAGGGCATATCCGTTGGGACAGCCTGGGTGAGTACTGCGCCCTGGTTCCTTCCCTTGAGATGATCGCCGCCAATGCCAACAACAGCAAGGCCGGAGTGCTTGCCAAGACCCTCGATGCGGCGATCGGGCAGTACCTCGAAAACCAGAAGCTGCCTTCCCGCAAGGTCAATGAGATCGACAATCGGGGCAGCAGCTTCTACCTGTCCCTCTACTGGGCCCAGCAGCTTGCCGCACAGAGTGAGGATGCCGAGCTGAAAGCCAAGTTTGAGCCGGTAGCCAAAGCTCTGACCGAAAATGCCGACAAGATTGACGCCGAGCTGCTGGCCGCACAGGGCAGCCCGGTCGATATCGGCGGATACTTCCGCCCCGATCCGGCGAAGGCTGAAAAGGCAATGCGTCCGAGTGCAACCTTCAACGCGATTATTGACGCGCTGTAGCAACTGATGTCAGAACGTGGCTCGGTACCCAGATTTGGTGCCGAGCCATAAATTTATTCAACAAACAAGGAGAGATAAAATGGCGAGACCTAAAATTGCTCTTATCGGTGGTGGACAGATTGGTGGCGTGCTTGCTCAGCTTTGTGCGCTGCGTGAACTGGGTGATGTCGTTATGTTCGATATCGTTGAAAATATGCCCCAGGGGAAAACTCTGGATATCGCCGAGGCTTCCCCTGTCGATGGTTTTGATGTCAACCTGTCGGGCACCAACGACTACAAAGACATCGCCGGAGCAAATGTTGTTATCGTGACAGCGGGTCTGCCGCGGAAGCCCGGGATGAGCCGTGATGATCTGATCGGGGTCAACTCCAAGATCATGACCAGCGTGGCGGAAGGGATCCGCGACAACGCGCCGGACGCTTTCGTGATCGTCATTTCCAATCCTCTCGATGCCATGGTCACCCTGTGCCAGAAGGTTACCGGGTTCCCGGCCGAGCGCGTCTGCGGTCAGGCCGGCGTTCTCGATTCCGCTCGTTTCGCCAGCTTTATCGCCTGGGAACTGGGCGTTTCGGTCAAGGATGTTTCTGCCGTGACCCTGGGCGGTCATGGTGACACCATGGTTCCCCTGGTCCGTTACGCCAGTGTCTCCGGTATTCCGGTTATGGAACTGCTGGAGCAGAAGTACGGTGATCCCGCAAAGGCCAAAGAAGTCATGGATGCCATGGTCGAAAGAACCAAAGGTGCCGGCGGCGAGGTTGTCAAGCTGCTGGGCAATGGCAGCGCGTTCTACAGCCCGGCTTCTTCCGCCATCGCCATGGCAGAAGCTGTTCTCAAGGATCAGAAGCGGGTTCTTCCGACCTGCGCCAGGCTCAATGGCGAGTACGGTGTTGACGGCTACTATGTCGGCGTTCACTGTGTGCTGGGTGCCGGCGGCGTAGAAAAGATTCTCGAACTCAAACTGGACGAGACTGAGCAGGCCCTGATGGACAACTCTGTCAATGCGGTCAAGTCCCTGGTTGACAGTCTGAATCTGTAAACCGGTTTTTTTGAGATAATTCGCATCAATAAGGGCAGATGACTTCTGCCCTTATTGCAAACTTCAGGCATTCAATAATCTGAATTTATGGATCTCCTGGCGTATTTTTTCGGTTCCTTATGGCACTTTGTGCGAAAAATGGTTTGGCGTATATTCGCCCCATGTGGTAGGATTTCGCCGTTTTGATCATGCTGGGTTGTCCTAGATTATTTTATGCAGACAAAGGAGAAAGACATCGATGAGCGCGAAAGCGGAAATTGAGATCATCGAAAGATACTGTAAGGGGTGCAGCATTTGCGTTGAATTCTGCCCCACGAAGGTTCTTGAGATGGATGCATTTGTTGTCAAGGTCGCTAATGCTGATGCATGTATTGCCTGCAATCAGTGTGAACTGCGTTGCCCTGATTTTGCTATCAAAGTGCATAAGCTGTAATTGCGAGAGGAGGTCAGTTCGTGGCTAAAAAAGTAGCACTTTTACAGGGGAATGAGGCCTGTGCCCATGGCGCAGTCTATGCTGGCTGCAAATTCTTTGGTGGCTATCCCATTACTCCTTCAACTGAAGTTGCCGAAGTTCTTTCCGGAGAACTTCCGAAAGTAGGCGGACATTTTATCCAGATGGAAGACGAAATCGGTGCCATGGCATCGGTTATCGGCGCCTCCCTGACCGGGGCCAAATCTTTGACGGCCACCTCGGGGCCGGGTGTTTCCCTGAAACAGGAACTGATCGGTTATGCCTGTATCGCCGAGGTGCCCTGCGTTATCGTCAATGTCATGCGTGGTGGTCCTTCCACCGGTATGCCGACGGGTCCGGGGCAGTCTGACGTCATGCAGGCCCGCTGGGGCACCCATGGTGATCATGCGGCGATCGCCGTCGCTCCGGCGTCATGCCAGGAGATTTTCACCGAAACCGTGCGCGCTTTCAATCTCGCTGAAAAGTATCGGATGCCTGTTCAGATTCTTTTTGATGAGATCGTCGGGCACATGCGGGAGCGTATCGAATTCCCGGAACCGGGCGAACTTGAAGTCATTGATCGTCAGGCGCCGACCTGTTCGCCTGCCGAATACAAGCCGTATGACACCTCGGCAGGGGATGTCCCGCCGCTGGCCGCCTTCGGGTCCGGCTACCGTTTCCATGTCACCGGTCTCAACAAGGCCGCGGACGGATTCCCGACCACCAAGGCGGAACTTGTCGACTTTGAAGAACGCCGTCAGATCTCAAAAGTCGAAAAACCCGAAGCCCGTGCTGACATCGAATCGAATGAGGAATATCTCTGTGACGATGCCGAAGTGATCGTTCTCGCTTATGGTTCCAGTTCACGGTCGGCCCGTTATGCTGTCAATGAAATGCGTGAGTCCGGAATCAAGGCAGGACTGTTCCGTCCCATTACTCTCTGGCCGTTCCCGGAAAAGCGGGTAGCCGAATTGGGCAAGCAGGCGAAAGCCATTGTCGTACCGGAAATGAACCTGGGGCAGATGATTCTCGAAGTTGAACGAATTGTCAAAAATGACTGTAAACTTGCAGGTGTCCACCGGGTTGATGGTGATCCCTTAACCCCGGCTCAGATCATTGCCCAAGTTAAGGAGGTACTGTAAATGGCTTACGATTACGAAAAATATATCCGTCCGGGCAAGCTTCCGCACATCTGGTGCCCCGGTTGCGGTCACGGCATTGTTATGAAAGGTCTGATCCGGGCCATTGATTCCTGCGGCCTCGAAAAAGACAATACGGCTCTTGTTTCGGGTATCGGCTGTGCCAGCCGCCTGCCCGGTTACATGGATATGTGCACCCTGCACACCGCCCATGGTCGGGCGGCCGCCTTCGCTACCGGTGTGAAAATGGCCAACCCCGAGTTGACCGTTATCTGCTGCGGCGGTGACGGCGACGGGACCGCAATCGGCGGAAACCACTTTATTCACGCCTGCCGTCGCAATATCGATATGACCTATATCGTCATGAACAACTTCATTTACGGCATGACCGGAGGGCAGTTCTCGCCCTGTACCCCGACCGGTGACAAGGCCTCCACGACCCCGTACGGCAACCCCGATCCGGTTTTCGATATCAGCAAGCTGGCCATCGGTGCCGGTGCCACCTTCGTCGCCCGGACCACGGCCTTCCACGCCACCCAGATCGACAAGCTGATCGCCGAAGGCATCAAGCACAAGGGGATGGCCGTTATCGAGGTTCTCGACGATTGTCCGACAACCTACGGTCGGCGGAACAAGTTCCGCAGCGTTGTTGACATGATGAAGCGTCTCAAGGATATGGCGGTTCCGGTGACGGCAGCAGCCAAGATGACTGATGAGCAGCTTGAAGGCAAAGTCCTGACCGGCGTTCTCTACAAGGAGGACAAGCCGGAATACTGCGAACAGTACGCTAAAGTCATTGCCCGCGCTCAGGGCGCCTGAGCCACCAAAGGAGACGAGAATCATGAGTGAAAGATATGAAATTCGGTTTTCCGGTGCAGGTGGTCAGGGGTTGATTACCGCCGGAATCATTTTGGCCGAGGCGGCTTCCATCATTGAAGGAAAGCACGCCGTTCAATCTCAGAGCTACGGCCCAGAGGCGCGTGGCGGTGCATCCAAATCCGAGGTTATCATCGGTGACGGGCCCATCGATTATCCCAAGGCGACCATTGTCGATGCCTGCCTTGCCATGACCCAGGAAGCCGCGGACAAGTATGCCGTCGGTATCAAGGCCGGCGGCCTGCTGCTGGTCGACACCGACTTTGTCAAAAATCCGCCCAAGGGGGATTTCAAAGTCTATGACATGCCGATCATGCGAACTGCCCAGGACGAAGTCGGCCGGGCCATCGTTGCCAACGTTATCGCTCTCGGCGCCATGATCGCCCTGACCGACGTCGTCTCCAGGGAGGCCGGCCTCGAGGCTGTCCTGCGTCGGGTTCCCGAGGCATTCAAGGATCTCAACAAGAAAGCCTACAACCTGGGTTTTGAAAAGGTTAAGGAATTGATGGCTGACTAGTCCCATCAAGTATGTTAATAATAAAAGGCTCGGTGATTTTACCGAGCCTTTTATTTTTCAACCTTATTTATGGAGTATTCAATGAAGAGAATCTCGCTTCTTTGTCTGTTGCTGGTCGTCCTGGCCGGGCAGGCATATGCAGAAGGCAAATTCGCAACAAAACAGCAGGAACTCGGCTATGCCATCGGCATGAATATCGGCATGAATATGAAGCGTCAGGGGCTGGACGTTGATCCGGAGCAGGTCGCAGCCGGGCTTAGCGCCGCGTTCAGCGGTACCGAAACCGTCCTGACCGAGGCGGAGATGGCCGCGACACTTACGGCCTTTCAGCAGGAAATGCAGCAGCAGCAAATGGCGAAAATGGCCAAGGAGGCCGAAGACAACCTTCAGCAGGCCAATGATTTCCTGGCTGAGAACGGGAAAAAAGACGGTGTTGTCACGACCGACAGCGGTCTGCAATATAAAGTGATCACCTCCGGTGACGGTGCTACTCCCGATGATTCCTCCAGCGTGAAGGTCCACTATACCGGTACCCTTATCGACGGAACCAAGTTTGACAGTTCCTACGATCGGGGTGAACCTGTCAGCTTCCCGGTTTCCGGGGTGATTCAAGGCTGGACCGAAGCGCTTAAGCTGATGAAGGTCGGGGACAAGTGGCAGCTTGTTATTCCGCCGGAGCTTGCTTACGCTGAGCGGGGCGCGCCGCCGGCGATTCCGCCGAATTCAGCCCTGATTTTCGAGGTTGAACTGCTCGAGGTTTTCTGATGAATCCTCGGAGCCCTGCAGCGGCTTTTCTTTGCCGCTGCAGGGCTCGCTTTTTTTGCCGAAGGCAGAAACTGGCTCTGGCAAATCAACACGATACTGATCAAAAATAACAATTCAAACATCGTCGCTCTCCCTGAATTTGTTTTTCCGTCTTGCCCTGTAGAATCTACCCTTTCCAAGAGACAGAAAATGTCACAACGGCATTTTTGACAGCCACAAACCTCTTTGGCTGCAATATCGACTTAACAATGATGATATCCGACCGGTAGCGTTTTCTGTTTGTTGACAGGTGGCGATGAATACGGATAAAAGACCACACAAAATATTGTTCTCACGATTGACAGAGATTCAGAAAATTGTATACTGTATGCAATTTTTTGAGGAATAGAACGTTATTTGTAAATTGCTTGAGAGTTAACCTTTTCTATACGTGATAATGGAGGAGTACATGATCGACAATTATTTGCGACAGGAAGAAGAACGAAATGCCCAGAGGATTCCGGCCCTGCCCCTGAGCCCACAGCAAACGGCTGAACTCTGTGAGTTGCTCGTTAATCCGCCGGCGGGGAAAGAAGAATTCGTTCTTGAATTGTTAACCCAGAGGGTGTCTCCCGGTGTTGATCCTGCCGCCGAGGTGAAAGCGGGGTTTCTGGCCGCTGTCATGACCGGCGAGAAAAAATCTCCATTGATCGATCCCCTCAAAGCCGTCGAGCTGCTCGGGACCATGATCGGGGGCTACAATGTGCAGCCGCTGATTGCGGCCCTGGACAATCCCGCCCTGGCCGATGCTGCGGCGACCGCTTTGTCAGGCCTGACCTACGTCTATGACGCTGCCGATCAGGTTATCGAAAAAGCCGCCTCCAATGCCGCAGCCAAAAAAGTGGTCGAAAGCTGGGCTGCTGCAGATTGGTTTACCTCCAAATCGGAAATTCCCGAAACCATCACCGTCAAGGTTTTCAAGGTTGAGGGAGAGATCAATACCGATGACTTCTCTCCGGCCGGCGACGCCTGGAGCCGTCCCGATATTCCGTTGCACGCCCTGGCCATGGGGAAAACCCGCTTCCCCGGAGGTATCGACGATATCGCCAAGTGGCGCGCCGAAGGTCACCAGGTCGCATTTGTCGGTGATGTCGTCGGGACCGGCTCCTCGCGGAAATCCGCCTGCAACAGCGTCCTCTGGCATATCGGCGAGGACATTCCCTATGTTCCCAACAAGCGTCGCGGCGGGGTCATCATCGGCGGCGTCATCGCCCCGATCTTCTTCAATACCGCTCAGGATTCCGGCGCTCTGCCGCTGCGCATGGATGTCACCCAGCTGAACATGGGGGATGTCATCACCATTGACACCGTCAAGGGCGAAGTGAAGAACGAGGCCGGCGACGTCTTGTCCACCTTTGAGATTAAACCGAACACCGTTCCCGATGAATATCGCGCCGGCGGCCGGATTCCCCTGATTATCGGCCGGGCCGTGACCACTCGCGCTCGCCAGGCTCTCGGTCTGGGTGAGGCCGATTTCTTTGCCGTGCCGGAAAACCCGACCCCCAAAGAAGACCAGGGGTACAGCCTGGGGCAGAAGATGGTCGGACGCGCCTGCGGTGTCGAGGGAATTCTGCCCGGAACGGCCTGTGAACCGAAGATGACCACCGTCGGATCACAGGATACCACGGGGCCGATGACGGCCGACGAACTCAAGGAGCTGGCCTGTCTCAAGTTCCAGTCGCCCATGTTCATGCAGTCCTTCTGCCACACCGCCGCCTATCCCAAACCGGCCGACGTCAAGATGCATAAAACCCTGCCGCAGTTCGTGGCCGAGCGCGAAGGCGTGGCCCTGCGTCCGGGTGACGGCGTTATCCATAGCTGGCTGAACCGCCTGCTGATTCCTGACACCGTTGGTACGGGTGGCGATTCCCATACCCGTTTCCCCATCGGGATCAGTTTTCCGGCCGGTTCCGGCCTGGTCGCTTTCGCCGGTGCCCTCGGGTTTATGCCTCTCGATATGCCTGAATCCGTTCTGGTGCGTTTCAAAGGCGAGCTCAACGAAGGGATCACCCTGCGCGATGTCGTCAACGCCATTCCCTACTGGGCCATCAAGCAGGGTCTGTTGACGGTTCCTAAAAAGAACAAGAAAAACATCTTCAACGGTCGTATTCTCGAGATGGAGGGGCTGCCGAATCTTTCCGTGGAGCAGGCCTTTGAACTGACCGATGCCGCGGCCGAGAGATCCGCCGCCGCGGCCTGTATCGATCTCTCCGAGGAGACCATCTGCACCTACCTGCGTTCCAACGTCGCCCTGATGGAGAAGATGATTGCCGACGGCTACGAGTACGCCGACACCCTGCGCAAGCGGATCGATGACGTCAAGGCCTGGCTGGCCAACCCGCAGCTGCTCCGGGCCGACAGCAATGCTGAATACGCCGCCGTCATTGAAATCGATCTGGCCGAAATCACCGAGCCGATTCTGGCCTGCCCCAATGACCCCGATGACGTCAAGCTCCTTTCGGAGGTCGCGGGCACTGAGATTCAGGATGTCTTCCTCGGTTCCTGCATGACCAATATCGGTCACTTCCGGGCCGCTGCCGAGATCTGGCGCGGCGAAAAGTTCAATCCCGAGGTGCGGGCCTGGGTCTGTCCGCCGACCAGAATGGACCAGGAACAGCTCAAAGAAGAGGCCGTTTTCTCCGTCTTCGGCGCCAAGGGCGCCCGGATCGAAATTGCCGGCTGTTCGCTGTGCATGGGGAACCAGGCGCGCGTTCCCGCCGGAGTGAACGCCTTTTCCACCAGTACCCGGAACTTCGACAACCGGATCGGTGATGGCGCCCAGGTTTTCCTCGGTTCCGCCGAGCTCGGCGCAGTCGTCGCCAATACCGGAAAATTGCCGGCGCCGGAAGAATACTTCGCGGCCTACAAAGAAAAGATTTCCCCCAAGAAGGAAGAAATCTACCGTTATCTCCAGTTTGACGAGATGGATGGTTACAGATAATTAACTCTGCAACAGGCAGTTTTTCAAGTCGGCCACGATAGTTCGTGGCCGACTTTTTTATTGCCAATGCTGGGGAATGAGATGGTCTAGTATTTCTGGCGATTGGAATCCAGCTTTTTTTTCACCAGATAATGAATAATCGTGGCCAGGAGGGCCAGCAGGATGACCAGTCCAAAACGGGCAGACAGGCTCTGGGCCTTTTGCCAGCTGCTGCCACCGAGGTAGCCGATCCCAGGATAGCTGATGCCCCAGAGAATGGCGCTTACTGCGGTGTAGCCGATGAAGGCGCGTTGAGGCATTCCGGAAAGACCGGCGATAAACGGGGTGATGCCCCGGATGGGGCCGAGAAAGCGCGCAAAAAAGATGCTTTTCCCACCGTGATTGACAAAAAACAGCTCCGACTCCACGACCCAGCGGCGATAGCGTTGGAAAATCCGCAGGCGTAGAATGGTCGAGCCGTATCTTCTCCCCAGTTCGTAGCTCAACAGGTCGCCAAGAAACGCTCCAGCCATTGACCAGAGAGCCAGGGAAAGAAGGTTCCCCTGGCCATGAACAACCAGAAAGCCGGCGAACACGATGAGCGTACTGCCGGGAACGAGCAGCCCGACGACAGGAAGGGATTCAAGAAAGGCAACCAGAAAAACGGCCGCCAGGTAAAGCTGTCCTTCGGGTAAAAAAGTCATTAACTGCTGTAACCATTGATCCATATCACTCTGCAGAAGGCTCGAAGCGGTCCACCCAGGAGTTGAAAATCGTCACATTCTCTTCTCCAAAGTCTAGCAGTTTCTTGCGAACCTTTGAGATGGATTTCTCTTTGCCGCGATTTTTTGACCCTTTTGAATAAAAAAGATCGGCATAGCAGATAATCTGCTCTTCAAGAGTCTCGGGCCTCATATCCCGAACCGGCAGGGGCAGGTTCTGGGCAATGATGGCGGCAGCCGTCAGGCCGACGCCGATGTGGCGTTCGCAGACCCGGGCGTGGCGGGGTAGTCCTTCCTGTTCAAGCAGAGTTTTCCCGCGCACGCCGTGCTGAATATAGGGACCTTTGCCATGGCAGCCCAGGTCAGGGGTGTCGGTTTTGATCATGCCGATATCATGAAGCATGGCGGCTTCGGCAATAAACTGCAGATCAACCTCTTCCCCCTGTTTTTTCAGGGTTCGGGCTATTGTCAGGGCGCGTCGACATACCAAGCGACTGTGATCCATGAGAATCCGATAGGCTTCAGGAGCATGGGCGTAATATTTTTTAATGATATCCGGTGGAGAGATGGGACCATTCATTGTTTTTTCTTCCTGGCGCACGTCAGCGGATCTCCTGAAGGCTGCCGACAACAGCGGAAAAAATAGGTTCAAGTTCAGTCGTCAATGACGAAGGGCTGCTGAGAACCAGGCAGTAGCAGGCCGTTCGGCTGCTCACGCTGGTAAATAGCAGATCCTGCGTGTCCCGGTGGGTCCGGCCCTTCACCGCCTTGCCGAGGGGGTGTGAAGCGGTCTCAGTGCGGATGTCTGCCAGGGGGAGGGTGCGGCCAAGGACTGTCTTGCTGTATTCCCCCAGGTCTCTGCAGCGGGGCAGGGGAGCAATCGCTACGGAAAATTCCGCCCGGTGTGAGGCCGCTCCCGCGACTTGCCAGGTAACGGTATCCTCTCTGAAATTCAGAGAAGATACCGGGATTGTTTTCTTTGTCCAGGTCAGGGGGTGACTGATGCTGAATCCCCGTTTCGCATCGATGTACAGCTGTTCGTTCCTCGGGGGAACAGAGGTCTCTCTCGGAAGGGTCGGTCCGCATCCGGTGAGCAGGACAATCATCAAGACCAGTGCATGGCGAGTCATTGAATGATGTCGTTTATAATGGTTCAATCGTCCCAGGTGATACAGGCAACCGGGCAGTTGTCCATGGCTTCTTCGATTTTTTCTTCGGAGTCTCCGGTGGGATTGTAGATACCGGCTTTATGTTCAGACACCATCTGGAAGACGTTGGGGCAGATGCGCGTACAGGTTTCACAGCCGATGCAGGCGTCGGCATCAAGGTGAGGAATTCTGGTCATGAAAAAGATCCTTTCTTCAAATAAAACACGTCAGTGCTCATGGCATAAAAAAACTTACGTGTTCTGATTATCCAATATTTCTGACCCGTTTGACAAACGTTCAATTCTCATTTTTTTATGAGTATGTTAATAACAAAATACAATAACCACGATATTGACTCACGCTTCAGGATATTTGACTTTGGCAAAATCAATCGGTTTGCGTACTGAGGTGTTGCTGACCCTCGCTTTTCTGCTCGGAGCGGCCCTGCTGTTGGGCGGGGTCTTCATGCTTCGCGTCATGGAAAAGAACCTTCTTGAGCAGCGTCTTGAACAGTTGGAGTTCATTTCCCAATTGGTGGTTCAAAACGTCGGCGATTCCCGTCAGGACGGCCTTCCCGAAGCTCTTTCCGCTCTGGTTAAACAAAGTGAAAATTTAGCCTGGTGGTGGTTTGACGCGGAGTTGGCTCTGCAGGAACGTTCCGGTCTGGATGAAAATATCCCGGCACCTGACCCGACCAGGCTGCTGCAGGTAAAAACGACGGGTGTACCCCGCCAGTCCATTTACTTCCCATCAATGCTGACCACCTTTTTTACCGATCGGGAATTCGCTCGGTTTGTCATGCCTCTGCGAAGCCATGGCCGACAATCCGGGGTTCTGGTCCTGCATTACCCTCTTAACGATATTCGGCAGAAGTTGATGGGGCTGCAAAAGCTGGTCCTGGTCTATGTGGTTCTTTACGGACTGGTGCTGATTGCCGCCGGGTATTATCTTCTGGAGAGGAACATCATCCGGCCGGTTCGCGGCCTGTTCGATGCCACTCACAAGATCCGGTCCGGTGACCTGGGTGTCCGGGTTCCCGTGACCGGACCTTCCGAGATCAGCAGTCTTGCCGTATCCTACAACCAGATGGTTGAGGCTCTGGCGAAAAGCCGACTTGAGAGCGAACAGCATATCCGGTCCCTTAAGGACATAAACCGGGAACTGCAAAAGACCCGCGATGAGTTGATCCACAGTGAAAAGATGGCTTCTGTCGGGACTCTGGCCGCCGGTCTGGCCCATGAATTGGGAAATCCCCTGGCGGCCCTGATTGGCTACCTGGAACTGCTGAAGCAGCGCATCTTAGATCCTGCTGATTCCGACCTGCTGCAACGGTCATTGACAGAGGCGGAGAGAATCGATTTTCTCGTCCGGGAATTGCTCGATTTCTCCCGACCGGCAGACAGGATGGGCGCGCAGCAGGTCGATATCCGCGATGAGTTGGCTCACTGTTGGCAATTGCTGACCAACCAGGGGGTGTTTTCAGATGTGTCCGTTGTCGAGGATTGTCATGATGTGCCGCCCGTTCTCTGTCATCGTGAGAAAATACGCCAGGTTTTTATCAATCTGTTATTGAACGCCGTTCAGGCCTGTACGGAGCATGGAGTGATTACCCTTAAAACCGGGAGAACCCGTCATGCTGTCTGGGCAGAAATTCAGGATAGCGGCTGCGGCATGACCGAGCCGGTTCTGAAAAAAATATTTGATCCCTTTTTCACTACCAAGGCTCCGGGGCAGGGGACCGGACTCGGCCTGTCAATCTGCCAGCGGATAGTTTCCGAAGAGGGGGGCGCTCTCTCCGTCAGATCCGTTCCGGAACAGGGGAGTGTTTTCCGCGTAGAACTGCCTCTGGCATAGCCGCTGCCCGGATCCTCTGACATTCTCTTCCCATCTTAGGGGCGTCCTTTTTTTTTAACTCTTATTGATCGGTCACAACAGGGGAGGTTGGATTTCCCTGCTTGTTTCTTTCCTGTATATCGTCCACGCAGGATCCGGATTTTCCTTCCCTTGGCTTTTCCCCTGACCCTGTATTCGAGAAATTCGGGCTGAAACGCAATTTAATGCATTAAGGATAGGTGAAATTGTGTATCAAGTGGTTGACCTAAACTTAAATTTATAATAATAAACCTAATGCTAATCCAAAGTTGTTTTTTTCTTTTCTGAAGAGCTTCTCTAGAAAGTGGTCAACGGTGGGCGAGGGGGATATAAAAAGGCTGTGTGATCGGCAGGGTTTTACCCTGATTGAAGTGATTGTTGTTGTGTCCATTCTGGCCATAATTGCCGCAATCGCTATTCCGGAGGTCAGCTCATGGGCCGCCAGGTACCGGTTACGTGCCGCCGCACGAGATGTTTACAGCGCGCTTGTCAAAACCAGAAGCGAAGCTGTCAAACGCCATGAAAACGTCGCTCTGTCATTCGGCCAGGTCATCGATGGTACGGCCCAGGCCTATGTCATGTACGTTGATAATGGCGCCAGTCCCGGGCAGTTCGATGCCGGAGAAGAGATTATTCTGCAGCTGGCCTCCTGGCCGGAGTCAATATCCCTGGACACCAGCCAGGGAGGGGGGGATGGTTTGTCGTTTGTTGCGAATGCGGCTGGCTTTCCTACCGTCGTATATCGCTCGAATGCCCTTCTTGATGGTCCCGTCGGCGGTACTGTCTTCCTGATCAATACGAAAAACGATACAAGACAAGTCGTCGTGAGTCCTACCGGCGCTGTGCGGATCGAGTAGGGGGGAGGATGAATAAAGGATTTACACTTGTCGAGATGCTGATCGCCCTGGTGGTATCCGGACTTCTCCTTTCGGCGGTTTACTCAGCTTTTCAGGCGCAGCAACAGAGTTATCTTGTCCAGGAGCAGGTCGCGGAAGCGCAGCAGACGGTACGTGCGGTTTTGGAAACGATGGCAGCTGAGCTGCGCATGGCAGGTTTTTCAGGAACCGCCTCCGGTGCGACGATCCACGACGCTCAGATTGATGCTATTTCTTTTTCCTTCGACCAGGACAACGACGGCAGCCTGAATTATTTTGCCTATGATCATTACGACTCAGCCGCCGTGGGAGATCAGGTGATCGGACGAAGTACCTCTGATTCCTCGGTTTTAACTTTGACGGAAACACCAGGGTCCTCAAACCATTTCGAAGTGTTACCTTCCGCCCTTCAGGCGGGCCATATTCCCTTTGCTTTAAAAATCGATGGGTTAGAGTTTTTTTATCAACTGGAAGACGGGTCATCGACAACCTCTCCGGCCGATCCGTCGGCTATCCGTTCGATTCAAATCTCCATTCTCGCCAGGGCGGCATTTCCTGACCGGAACTACAGCAATAATGAGGTCTATACTGCAGCGTCCGGGGCCACCTGGGGACCCTTCAATGACGGTTTCCGGCGACGGTTTCAAACCATGACGGTGAAATGCAGAAATATGGGGCTGTAAGATGAAGCAATTTTCCAATCAATCCGAGTCCGGATTTACTTTGCTTGAACTCATGATCGCTCTGGTTGTTTTTGCGGTCGGGATTCTGGGGGTCTATTCCATGCAGATGACGGCGATTGCCGGCAATTCCAGATCACGTATGGTCAGCCAGGCCGCTCTGCTCGGGGCCGACATGGTCGAAACCTTTGCTTCTTACGAATACAACCACCAGGCTTTGATCGATGACGATGATGGGGACAATCTGACGGACAACGATGGGGATACGGATTCCGGAGATGGGACCGGAAAGGATCTTGACAATGACGGCCAGGACGATACCGGGGGGGATTTTGGTCTGGGTGATAAGACCAGTCCTGATGGAATGATAGTGAACGGTGTCTACACCGTCTACTGGAACGTCGCCGTAGATCAGCCCCTGCCCGACGTCAAAACTATTCGGATCATCGTGGACTCTCAGCTTGATATCAACGACGTGGAGATGACCTTTGTCAAATACCGATATGCAAACTAGTGTGCAGGTAGCTCAGAAATAAACGGTCAGGCTTGCGCCTGGTTATACCAACCATCTGAAAAAACAGGGTGTGTAGTAGTGCCTATGACTTTAAAACGTTTACGCAATCAGAACGGGTCCGTCCTTGTCATCGCCCTTATGATGCTTGTCGTCCTGATGATTATCGGTATTGCCGCGACCAATACCTCCACGGTCGAACTGCAGATCGCCGGCAACGACAAGGTTGAAAAACAGACCTTCTACCAGGCGGACGGAGGCAGTGAAGTCGGTATCTCCATTGTCGAGGAGAACATCCTCAAGGCCGGGTTTGACAGTGTCGGGGGGTATCACGGGGTGACCGTTGCCAATCCGACACTGTATCTGAACGAAACAATGCCGAATGCTTTCGATGCGGCCATGACTCGTGATGGCGAAACCACCGAATTTCGAGTGTTCGGCCGGCCGGCCCAGTTTTCACCAGGCAGCGGTATGCAGATGGCGGCCGGTTACGAAGGCAAGGGAAAGGGCCTGGCCGGCGGCGGTGCGTTCAAGGTGTTTGATATCCAATCGCATCACGACGGGACCGTGAACAGTAAAGCCACGATTCGTGTTCAGTGGCGCCATATGCTTTGACGGGTTTTCAATAACGACAATCGAGGGGGTAGTCATGCTTAATTCTTGTGGCAGGCCAAAAAAAGAGCTTGTCCTGTTCTTTTTCGTGCTTTTTCTGACTCTATCAGCAGTTCCCGCGCCTGCCGATGACCTGCAGCTTGATCCGTCTTTCCATCAGAATTCCGTTCAATATTCCAGGGCCAACGTCATCCTGGTAAAACGGTCCGAAAACCTGCTCTTTTCTCAAGAGGACAGCTACGTTGTCACCGCCACAACCAAATTCAAGTCACAGCACCCCGACAGTTCCGTGCAGAGTCTTTCCGAGCTGACTTTTCCCTGCCGGGTCTCTCTGCGATACCGACGCTACGCTGAAAAGACTGAATCCGTGCCATATCCCCCAAAAACAAAAATTCTTGAGCAGATCACATTGGTCGGTTCCGTCAGGGCCGGACAGTCTGATAAGCGTACCAGGGAGCAGGAATAACGATGGAGAAAAGAATGTCACAATTCTTGGGTTGGATGATTCGTGCGGCCGTCATGTCCGCGCTTTTCCTTACGCCTCTTTCTTCCGCCTTTTCGGCAAGCTGTCCAGCGCAAATGGCGGATTACGTTGCCTACCCTCCATTTCTGACCAGCAAGGTGGCCCCCAACGTTTTATTGGTGATGGACAATTCGGGGAGCATGAACGAGTTTGCCTACCATGAAACACAAGGCCAACGTTGTGGCTCAGATACCGCCTGGACGGGCTACGAGCCCGGGAAAGAATATTACGGCCTGTTCAATTCCAATAAGCTGTACAGCTATGACAACACCAATCACTACTTTTATGAGGACGGCGATACGGTGGACGACCCCACCACACCGACAATTTACGAGCGGTCGACCGGCAGCGATCCAAATGTCAGAAAATTTTCCGGGAATTGGCTCAACTGGTGGACCATGCGGCGGATCGATGTTGCCAAAAAGGTGCTGACCGGAGGACGGGTCGCTCCTGATCAGAATGATGTCGTTCTTGAAGGGACGGTCATCGACCGGGACTATCGGCGCATATTCAACGATCACACGACCTTGACTGCTCCCGGTGTGCTGACCGGCGTGCATGAGAAAAACGTGTACTATACCCCGTTTCATCAGGGTATTTATTCCTATTTCTTTAACGTCGACAGATCGGCGCACCTGGGTGGCAGCGCGGGGGAGTCTGCCGTGATGTTCAACGTCGTGGATGCGACTTTTGACGCCACCACGGATCTGACCGGGACATCCTGTGTGAATACCCCCTATAACGACCTCACCATCCCCGCCAATCCGGCCGATAACGGCTATAATACCGGTGAGTCCGGCTATTCGTACAATGGCTACGTTGTCGCCGTGAAGGTCGAGACCGGGGATCTCCCCGTTCAGGGCATCGTTCAGAAAATGGCAGGTCGGGTCCGCTTCGGCTATATGCATTTCAACAATAATCAGGGGGGTAAAGTCAGCAACTACGTCGGCGATAACAGTACGGCCATCAACCCCCATGGTGATACCGTTTCTGCCATCGTCAACAACATCAACAGTCAGCGGGGTGAAACCTGGACTCCTCTGACCGAGGTTCTGTGGGAGGCGTCACGCTATTTCCGGCAGGTCCCCCCTGCTTATTTTTCCTCAGATTTTTCGGTCAGCAATGTCTGGGATCCTTACTATTTCAATGACCTCGGCATATTCGTGCCGTGCGCCAAGTCTTATATTATTTTCCTGTCTGACGGAGAGGCTACCCAGGATACTCCTCCGACAGCAGCCTGGCCCAACGGGACGGATACCACGGGTCTGACGGGAGACGGCGCCAATTACCTTGATGATCTGGCCTTCAATATCCATACCCAGGACCTCAGGGATGATACGGCGATGGGGGAAGCGACCGACCTGATCGACCAGACCATCACCCTGTACCCGGTTTACTGTTTTGATGATTCCAACACGGCCAGGGTCGAAATGATGAAGGCGGCGCGAGCCGGAGGGTTCAATGATCTAAATGGCGATGGGGATACCGGCGGCAGTATCAGTGATTCGGATCCTGCGGCCTTTGTCGGGGATCCGGAATGGGATGCCGACGGAGACAATATTCCAGATACCTATTTTGAGGCCCAGGATGGAGCGCAGATGGAGAATCAACTGATGCAGGCCATTGCGGATATTCTCAGCCGGACCGCATCGGGAACTGCCGCTTCCGTTATTTCCAACTCTCAGAGCGGGGAGGGAGCTGTTTATCAGGCGGTCTTTTTCTCAGAGTCGGAAGCCGAGCCTCTGACGGCTGACACGGTCAAGTGGTACGGGAATGTGCAGGCCCTCATGGTTGATTCCAGCGGCTATATGAGAGAGGACACCAACAACAATCAGACGCTGGATACCGCCTCGGACCGAATCGTTGTTTTCGATTCAGAGACAGGCAGGGCGTCCCTGTTTGATCCCCCCTATGATCCAACCACCTCAGTCGCCGTGGCGGCGAGTCTTGAGATCGATGATATCAATTTTCTCTGGGATGCCCATACCAGGCTTCTTGATCCGGGACTCAATACAACGACACAGCGGTCCTATGCCAGTAACCCGGCCCCATTTCAGCGGTATATTTTTACCGACAGCATAGACACCACCAAACCGGTTTCCCTGGGCAATGTTGACAGTTCTGCAAAAATGGATTTTCTTCCTTCCTTTGTCAATGACGCGGCCAATGATAACTATTATTTTCTGAATCCCGGGGAAACCGGATTCAGCGAAACGGACATGATCGCCGAAGCCCAGAACATCATCAGGTTCGTCCGCGGTGAGGAGGGCCTGAGTCAACCTGTCACCGGTGCGGCCTATCGTGACAGGACTCTCGATACGGATGGCGACGGTACGGACGATACGGTCTACCGATTGGGGGATATCGTCAACTCTACTCCTACCGTCGTTTCCTCCCCCAGTGAGAACTACGATCTCCTCTATGGGGACAGCTCCTACCGGGTTTTCCGGAAACGTTACGGACAAAGACGGACCGTTGTCTATGCCGGAGCGAACGATGGCATGCTGCACGCCTTCAACGGCGGTTTCTATGACCGGCTCAGAAAGAAGACCCTCACTCGTCCTGAAGTGTGGGACGCCGCAGCAAACGCCGGGGCCGGAGGCTATGTTGCTGATTCCAGTGCGACGGTGACAGATTTTGACCTGGGGGCCGAGCTCTGGGCGTATGTTCCCAATGCCGTTCTTCCTCATCTGAAATGGTTGAAAGAGGGATTGAATGAACAGCGCCACGTGTACCAGGTAGACCTTAAACCGCGCATTTTCGACGCCCGCATCTTTTCGGAGGAAGGCGCCTGTGCCACGGACCGTTTGGACGATGCCTGCACCCATCCCTACGGGTGGGGAACTGTTCTGGTCGGCGGTTTGCGTCTGGGAGGCGGGGACATCGGGGTTGATACGGATAATGACGGGGTGTGCGACCTGAACTTCGGGTCGACCTATTTTGCCATCGATATTACGGATCCGGAAAAAGAGCCCGAACTGCTCTGGAGCTTTTCCGACAGCGGTCTCGGTTTCAGTACCAGTTATCCGACGGCCATTCGCGTGGGACAGAAATGGTTTGTCGTGTTCGGATCAGGTCCGCAGAATTACGATGCGGTCCGCCAGCTTGTTCCCAGCGTTCTTTATGGCGGCAGTCAGCAGACGTCCCGTCTTTATGTCGTCAATGCGGCCGACGGCACCCTGGAACATACTTTTACTCTCGATACCCATTCATTTGCAGCGGATCCGATTGCTGTCGATTTTGACCTGGCTACGACGGGCGGGCCCTATGCGCGGGAATGGTCAGGTGAGGCCCTTTATGTTGCGACCGATGGGAATGACAGTGGTTTGCAGGGCCAGGTCTATCGTTTCAAAACAACCAAGGCCGATGGCAGCCCGGAAGAGAATCCGGCGAACTGGACGCAGGGGCTGTTTTTTGACCCGAATACCGGCAGTGGGGATAACCAGCACATCAATACGGCCCTGTCCGTGGCCCGTGATGATGACGGCCGGGTCTGGGTGTATTTCGGAACCGGGCGCTTCTGGAGTGTTCTCGACAGGCAATCTCCCTACTTTTCATATCAGAATGCCTTTTATGGCATCAAGGAACCCGTTGATTCTTCCGGAAACCTGACTTACGGGACGGTAGCCGCCAAGCAAGCAAGTCTGCTGAACGTCAGCGGTATGGATATAACGTACCAGGATTCAGCAACCTTCTACAGCGTGATGGCCGATATCGAAGCGAATTACGATGGCTGGTACCTCAATTTCACCACCCCGGGAGAGCGCAACCTTGGGCAGGCGGCGGTTTTGGGAGATATCGTGACCTTCTCCACCTATGTTCCCGATAACAATTTATGTGCTTCCGAAGGGGAGAGTTATCTTTACGCCCTGCATTACAAAACCGGTACGGCCTATTATGAAGGAGTGCTGGCCATTGCCGGTGACGACGATACGGACGCAGACGGGGTTGACGATTCAACCAGCAAGGTGATTGCCAAAATCAATATCGGCAAGGGCTATTCGACGACTCCCAACCTGCATACCGGGGAACAGGATGGCTCAAAGGTGTTTCTGCAGACCAGTACCGGTTCTATCCTTTCCCTTGAACAGAAGAATCCCGGCTTGACGAAAAGTGGCAAAGTCTCCTGGCGGGACGAGGATTGATACACCTCCGTCGGCATGTTGCTGAGGCAGATTTTGCCGTTTCGATCTTTTCGATCACCGAGGCGTTCCCTTTCCTGTTGTTTGTCAAATAGAAGGGAACGCCTTTTTTTAAATGTGCTGTCGGGCGTTGTTCCTGCTTCCCCCGCCGATGAGCCTGACCTTTGAATCGCCACAATTTTTCACTGTTTTCATTTTGTCCTTTCAACAGCTATCGACAAGCATCGTTCCTCAGAATCGTTCTCAAGGACGGGACCAGTCCGGGTCATGGCTCCTCTATTTTATCTGAACACGGTTCATGCTGTCCCCCTTCTTGTTTTTTGGGATAGTCCTCTTGATGTCTCTTTTCAGGCCATGCATTAATTGCATTTCCAGGTGTGCAAAATATGCAATATTGGTGCAGGCTCCTGGAAAAATATTTTAATGCACCCTCCTTTAAGTACATAAACTTTATATAAAAATAGTGTTTATCTGTCAGATGGCTGTTTATTTGCTTTGATTAAGGTTTAGTTATGAAATCCCGAGTCTGACGCCAGGGGAGGTGTTGATGAATAAGCAGCCTGCTTTTTTGATGAAAGGCAGCAGAAATAAGGGGTTCACCCTTGTCGAATTGATTGTCGTTATCGTTTTTATGGGGATTGTTGCGGCAATCGCAGGTCCTTCTTTGAATACGATTATAAAAAACAGTCAACTGACAACCCAGGCGAACGATTTTGTGGCTTCTCTGAATTTTGCCAGGGCTGAAGCGGTGTCAAGGGGTGCCTGGGTGACCATGTGCCGCAGTATCAACGGTTCCGATTGCAATACCGGTACCGGGGATTGGGAAGAGGGGTGGATTGTCTGCCACGATGAAACGCCTTTTGGTGATTGCGATGGAGCAGGTGACCAGCTTCTGAGAGTTTATGATGGTCTCGATCCCGGAATCACCCTGAGGAATACAACGGAGGACAGCGGCGGGAATACCTATGTGACAATGGACGACTTTGTCCGTTTCGGGCCCCTGGGACAGGCTGTCGGCAGTACCAATGAAACACTGGACTCCAACACCGGGTTCAACCTGTGCGATTCCCGGGACGCAAGTTTCGGATATAAAGTTTCAATTATTGCAACTGGGCGGGTGACGACCAGCAAACCTGCCGATGTCTGTCCCTGAGGGAGAGCGGTATGACAGCAATGAAAACATTCAGAGGTCAGAGAGGGTTCACCCTGGTCGAGGTCCTTGTCGCCCTGGTTGTTCTGTCCATCGGCCTGTTGGGGCTGGCAGGGCTGCAGTCCCAGGGATTGGCGGGAAATTCAGATGCGTTAATGCGTTCTCAGGCAACCCTCTATGTTTATGACATGATTGAGAGGATGCGGGTCAACCGGGACGAGGCGATGCTTTCAGTGGATAATCCGTATGAAATTTCTTTTGGTGGCAGTCTTCCGAGTCCTCCGCTGTCTTTGGCCGATAATGATGTGATCAGTTGGCTGGAGACGGTGGCGACGCTGCCTGGCGGTGATGGCGAGATTGTGATCAACGATACCAGCGCGGGAACGGAGGCTACCGTCAGGGTCAGATACCGGGACCGGGGAGGGTTCATTACTGTGTCAGTGGATACGGCCTTATGATGAGACGATATTTTTATAAAAAACATGGCCGGGAATGCGGTTACACGCTCGTTGAACTCCTGGTTGCTGTCGCGGTCGGTCTGGTGTTACTCGGCGGCATTTATCAGGTTTTTCAGAGCAGCGACACCGGTTACCGCTATAATCAGGAGCTGTCCAGGCTGCAGGAAAACGGCCGTTTTCTCCTTGAATATATGACAAGAGAAGTCAGGATGGCGGCCTATCGAGGCTGCCTTGGCAGGAATGCCAGTGTCGAGAATTGGCTGAACGATCAGACCTACGCGTACAATTTTGATGTGTCCATTGAAGGGTTTGACTATGACGCCGTCACCAGCAACTGGTCGCCAGCCCTGCCCGATCCGGCAACCGAAACCGGCTCAGTGGCAAGCAGCAATCCACTCGCCGGAAGCGATATCCTGGCCCTCCGTTCCATGATGGGAGGGGATATTGCGCTCACCACGACGATGCCTCCCACTTCCAGTACCTTCTTTATTCCCTCAGGGACAGATGCCTTCGAAAAATGCGATATTCTGATGGTTGCCGATTGCAGTAACCAGACGGCGGCGGTGTTTCTGGTTACCGGTTACAATGAAACGGCAGCAGGGAACGTTATTCACAATACCGGCGGCAACCCGCAGTGCACCCAGTATGCAGCAGGGTTCGGGAACCTTGCCCATTCTTTCGACTATGGCGAGGGTGCGGAACTGTTTAAGGTCAAGGCTGTTTCCTATTTTGTTCGTAACGTGGATGCCAGTGGCAATGCCATCGAGCCGACCCTCTACCGCCAGATCGGCGCTGCAGTCCCGGAGCCTCTTGTCGAGGGGGTCGAAACCATGCAGATCACCTATCTGGTTGATGGCGCGGCAAACTTTGTCACTGCAGATGCCATTGTGAACTGGAACAATGTCATCGCAGTTAGGCTTGGTTTCTTGTTACGCAGTCCGAATGAAATATCCAGAAAAGCATTTGACACCCAGGATTATTCCGTCAATGGCAGTGTCATTCCTCCAGTGGGGAGCGGCGTGACAGCCGTGCAATATCATGAGCGAGATCGTCGTCTGAGGCAGGTTTTCGTAACGACAGTTGGTATCAGGAATCGTTTGCCGTGATATTGATTATAGCGATGGGGAGTGTATGAACGGTCTGATCAATAATGAAAAAGGTGCTGTTTTAATTACCGGGTTGCTGATTTTGCTGGTTTTGACACTGATTGGAATTGCCGGCATGAACAACAGTACCCTGGAAGAGATGATGAGTCGCAATTACAGCAGCCGTAACATTGCCTTTCAGGCTGCTGAGGCGGCCCTGCGCGAGGGGGAGGATTTTCTTACCTCGGCCACTTTGCCCCCCTTCCCGGGAACGAATGCGACTCATGACTCCAGCGGTCTGTACGGAGAAAGCGTCGATCTCTCTGGCCTGACCTGGGATGTTAATGACTCCGCGCAGTACAGTGGCACCATTTCCGGGGTTGATGCGCCTCCACGCTTCATCATCGAAGAACTTGTTTTGATTGATGATGAAGGGAACGACAGCCTGGTTGAAGGGACTGAGGTTTCCGAACGACAGATGTACCGCGTTACGGCACGTGGTGTCGGCTCATTGCCGGGTACGGTTGTGATCCTCCAGACGACTTATTTGCGTTAGTTTTTTTTACTTTTCCCTAAGGGGCTCTGGATCTGCCAGGCGTATCGAGCCTGGGGGCCAGGGAAGGGTGTTCTTATGACGGTGTTAAGGAAGGTATTTTTCTGGAAACTCCTGATGGCCGCATTTTTTGCGCAGCTTTTTGCGGGTGGTTTTGCCAGCTTCTCATGGGCGGCTGTCGCCGAGTCCCCCCTGTTTATCGGGGGGCAGGTGCCGCCGCTGAACCTTCTGGTCATGGGGAGGGACCACAAGCTTTACTACGAAGCTTACAATGACGCCTCCGATCTGGATGGCGACGGCACGCTGGATGTCGGTTACAAGCCGAATGATATCGATTACTTCGGATACTTCGACTCTACTACCTGCTATACCTATGATTCGACCGATAACCGTTTCGACCCGACATCAACGGCCGCGGATAAAACAGTATCAGGCGTAACCTATAAAAAAACCTGCTCCGGGACCAGTGAATGGAGCGGCGATTTTCTCAACTATCTCACCACCAGCCGCCTTGATGCGCTGAGAAAAGTTCTTTACGGGGGGACCCGTTCGACGGACGATGCCGACCAGACATCAGGGTCTTTCATGACTGTTCTCGAACGCTCGCACGTTCCTCAGAATGCCCATTCCTGGGGCAAGGAGTACTCTTCCCTCGCTCATGATGGTTATGATATCCGTGACTACACCCCCCTCGACCTTCCCGCCAGCGGCACCCGCCATTTGTTTGCAAACGTGACGTTGCAGGGGACGAGTGAGCCGTTATTGCGGGTTCTGAATGATTCCCGGTACCGCATCTGGGAATGGGTGTCCATCGAAAGACCGGTGGCTGGCCTCGAATGTGATGGCGAGACGACTAGCCGGCAGGCTTGCGCGACCGGGGCTACGACTGTCAAGGAAATCATCCCGTCATCTTACTTCAGCAGCATAACCCAAACAATTTACAGTACCTATGACAGCACGACCCTTTCAGGGCCCGGCGATGCGACCGACTATGCGTCCATGGACGCCCTGGAAACAGCTTACGCGGGATCCTCAAGTTCGCCGCTAGCCATCCAGACCCTGTCAAACCTTGACGGCGACTATAATGACGATTATTTCCTCAATATTATGGAAGGCAAAATTATCGTCCCCTACACAGGATCCTATACCTTTTATATTGACGGCGACGATGCGGTAGAGTTTTCCATCGATACCAACAGTGACGGTTTTGCCGCCAATGATGTTGTCGTTGCCTGGTACGGCGGTCACAGCGCCAGCGGTTCGTCAACCAGCCACAGTGCAACCGTGACCCTGAGTGCCGGGGTCTACGAATTCAAGTTCCGGCACCAGGAAGAGACGGGTTCTGCCAGTTGGGGCCTTTACTGGGAGTATCCCGTTCCGGCCTCGGCAATAGTGGATTATTCCGTCAGGGCTCAGGTCTGCAACAGTTCCTACCTGGAAGATAACTGCAAGGCCTATAACGACGGAACCTACACATACTACAAGCCTACCGGGCTGCTCCAGGATTATGGTGAAGACGATCAGATGCTTTTCGGTCTGCTGACCGGCTCCTACACCAACAACACCCAGGGGGGCGTACTCAGAAAGGCTGTCAGCTCCTTCAGCAACGAAGTCAATCCTGCTACCGGTCAATTCACCTCAGTCGACGGTATTGTGAAAACAATCGACAACCTGAAGACGACCAACTTTAACAGTTCCTACGCATATGACAATTGTGGCTGGATTACGACCCGGGCCATGTATAACGGGGAATGCAATGACTGGGGAAATCCCGTCGCGGAAATGATGTATGAAGGCCTGCGTTATTTCGCAGGGAAAGCCGCGCCAACGAGTGATTATGCCATCGCCTCATCAGGAAACCTCGATGCCACCCTCGGGCTGCCTCTTGCAACCTGGGACGACCCCTTTAACACCTACCCGGTCTGCTCCAAGGCTTTCGAACTGGTGATCAGCGACATCAATCCTTCCTACGATTCCGACATGTTGCCGGGAGCCTACTCCAACTTCTCGTCGTCGACCCCTTCCGATGCCATCAGCGGGTTGGATGTCGAAGATTTGGGAGATACTATCTGGAATCACGAATACGGAGGCACGGAAAGTGTCTTTATCGGCCAGTCGGGGACCACCTACGACAATGCCCCGACGGCGAAAGATGTGACCAGTTTCGGCACTATCCGGGGCCTCGCGCCCGAAGAGCCCACCAAGCGCGGGAGTTACTATCCGGCCAGTGTCGCTTATTACGGTTTGATGAACGATCTCAATCCAGCGACCGACGACCAGACCGTCAGCACCTTCAGCGTGGCACTGGCCTCCCCCCTGCCGGAAATAAAGATCCCGGTCGGGGGATCAACCATCACGCTGGTCCCTTTTGCCAAATCGGTCGCCGGTGACGGTATCAGTGCCAGTTCCGGCAGCTTCCAGCCGACCGACACCATTGTCGACTTTTACGTTGAGGAATTGACCAGCACCTCCGGGGTGTTCCGCATCAACTTTGAAGATGTTGAGCAGGGCGCCGATCACGATATGGATGCCATTGTCGAATACTCCTATCAGGTCGACACCAACAACAATACGGTCACTATTTCCCTTGATTCCCAATATGCAGCCGGCGGGATTACCCAGCATATGGGTTATATTATCAGCGGGACGACTGAGGATGGTATCTACCTTGAGGTTAAAGATGTGGGGGGGGCCAATATCGATTATTTCCTGGACACTCCGCCGGGTGAGGCGCCCGGCGGAAATTGGAACGATGGAGTCGATCTGCCCCTGCAGGCTTCCCGGACCTTCACTCCGGCGAACAATACTTCATCGGCATTCTTCCTGAAAGACCCCCTGTGGTATGCCGCCAAGTACGGGCTGTTCGACGAGACCGTCACCGGTGCGACCAAGAACAGCCTGCCCGACAGCGTCGAATACGACAAGGATGCCGATGGCGATCCGGACAACTATTTCCTGGTGACCAATGCCCTGACCCTGTCCGATCAGTTGTCAAAGGCGTTTGACGATATTGTCGGGGTTCAGACGTCCGCTGCCTCCGTTGCCACCAACTCGACCCGTCTGAATACGGATTCCTTTGTCTACCTGGCAACCTTCAATACCGAAACCTGGGCCGGAGAACTGACCGCGTATCCCCTCAATGCCGACGGGACCCTGGATCCGGCGGAGTGGAAGGCGGGTGAACTGCTGACGAATATGACCGCTCCGGCAAACAACCGGAACATTTATACTTACAGCGAAGATTCTGCGACCTCTACTTATGTCGGCAAAACCTTTGAATGGGCCAATCTTGATGCAAGCCAGCAGGCAGCACTGAACACCGACTATTCCGGAAGTCCGGATTCAAATGGCAGTTTAAGGGTGGCATACCTGCGTGGGGATACGTCGCAGGAACAGCAGAACGGCGGTATTTTCAGAGACCGCAACGCGCTCCTGGGTGACATCATCAATTCCGATCCCTGGTATGTCGGCACCCAGAACTACGGATACGCCCAGCTGCCCGGTACCGAGGGGACGGACTATCTCGCGTATCGTTCCAGTTCGGCCTACCTGAACCGTACGGAAGTTCTCTATGTCGGCGCCAACGACGGCATGCTACATGCTTTTGATGCCGGCAAGCGGGACACCAGCAATTCTCAGTCCGGCGGCGATGAACTGTTCGCTTATGTCCCCAACGGTGTTTATGACAAATTAAGCGGATTGACCGATCCTGGTTATGTCCATACCTATTATGTCGATGGTCCGCCGCGGGCGACTGATGCCTACCTTGATCTTGACAACAATGGGATTTATGAGTGGGAAACCATTCTGGTCGGGTCCCTCGGTGCCGGCGGCAAGGGCATTTTTGCCCTCCGGGTCACCGATCCCGACAACTTTACAGCGGATGATGTCCTCTGGGAGATCAGTCCCTCGACCACCGGTTACGCGGAGTTGGGGTACGTTCTTGACCAGCCCTTTATTGTCAGGATGGCGAACGGTCAATTCTGCGCCGTGTTCGGTAACGGTTACGAAGGGACAAGCGGTAAAGCGGTTCTTTATGTCGCCGATTTGACCGACGGGTCGTTGATCGCCTCCATCGATGTCGGAGGGACCAATAACGGTCTGTCCGGAGTAGCGCCCATTGACTATGACAGCGGCGTTCAGGATTCGATTGTCGATTATGTCTATGCCGGTGACCTGCAGGGCAATCTCTGGAAATTTGATGTCACGGACAATACCCCGTCGAACTGGGTCTCTGCCTATGGGACAGATCCGCTGTTTATCGCCAAGGATAGTTCCGGGAATCTCCAGCCGATTACAGCCCGGCCCGAAGTGGCCAAAGCGACTGCTTCTACGGCCGATTCCGATAACGTCATGGTTTTCTTCGGCACCGGAAAATATTTTGAAACTGGTGATAATGTCGTCGATGATCCCGCTGACCCCAATGATCCTTATGTCCAGACGATGTATGGCATATATGACAGCGGCTTAGAGGTGGCCGTGACTGATCGTTCCGATACCAAGTTCAGGTTGGTGGAGCAGGAAATCCTTGTGGAAACCACGGTTTCCGGTAATGATGTCAGGGCCCTGTCCGATTATCCGGTCGACTATTCAGCCAGCGGCAAGGATCGCGGCTGGTACCTGGACCTGGTGTCGCCTGTCAACGGTATTGAAGGAGAGCGGGTTGTTGAGCGGGCCCAGGCCTACTCCGGTTATCTCATCTATGTCACCTTGATCCCCAGCGATGACATCTGTGCTTTTGGAGGCGACAGCTGGACGATGGTTGTTGATCCCGAAACGGGCGGAGCGCTTTCAGAGAATATTTTTGATGCCAACAACGACGATAATTATGACTCGGCCGATGAGGTTACGGATAGCTCAGGAAATTCGCATGTCGTCAGCAGTGTCAAATCCAACTCTGGCATTATCTCTGCGCCGGCGATCGTCACTGCCGGAGACAAGATCCATCTGTTGACGACCGGGACCGATCCTGATGGTTTCAATGATGAACAGATTAAAGGTTCCGGTAATTCATCGGGCAGGGGCTCCTGGCGGCAGCTCCGTTAATGGTTGGGATGGCGATGAAAACGAAGACAAAATCTCTCGGATTCTCTTTGATTGAACTGTTGGTTGTTATTGTGATTGTCGGTATTCTGTCCGCTATCGCAGTTCCCTTGTACATCAATCATCAGAGACAGTCTTATAGAAGTGATGCTAAAGCCGTGCTGTTGGAACAAGCCAGACTGCTTGAACGCTATTTTACCGCCAACAACGATTATGAAGATGCGACCTTGAGTGTCACGACCACTGCGGGTGGCCGTTACCTGTTGAGCTTTGAAAATGCCAATGGAGACGGTTCCAATAGCGACGTGGCGACATATAAGGTTAACGCCACTCCGCAGGGCGGACAGGCGGCCGATCCCTGCAATGTTTTATCGATTGATAATTTTGGCAGGAAGGCCCCGAAAGAATGCTGGTAAGTTTCCCCGGGGCAGGACGAAGGTCAGTAAAAACTATATACAAAAGCAAAGCAGGGTCGCGAGGCCCTGCTTTTTTTATGAGAAATTCCCTTGTGTCCGGGAGGTTGAAACCGCTAATATTTTCAAGTGCCTGTTGATTTTAAAATACATTGGATTTTTGTCTCATGGAAATTATAACCTCCTGCCGGGAACTTCCTGCAAACTTCGGTCCCTGTGTCGTGACCCTGGGCAATTTCGACGGGGTTCATCTTGGCCACCGGGAGCTGTTCAGGGCGGTCTGGAAGAGCTCCAGGAGAAGACAGTGCCCCGCCGTCGTCTGTACCTTCAATCCCCATCCCCTGAAATTTCTGGCTCCCGACAAGGCGCCGCCGCTGCTGAACACCCTGGCCGAGAAACGTCGGCTGATTGCCGCATCCCATGTGGATTATCTCCTGGAAATTCCCTTTACCCATGAGTTTGCCGTCATGTCTCCCGAGCAGTTCATCGAGGACATTCTGATCGGACGCCTGCAGGTGGAAGAACTGGTTGTCGGCTACGACTATGCTTTTGGCAAAGGGCGGCGTGGCAATGCCGAATTCCTGAAAGCCTATGGCGAAAAGGCCGGGTTTGCCGTCCATGTCATGCAGCCGGTGAGTGTCGACGGCCAGCCTTACAGTTCGACGCGGATTCGCAATCTGATTGCGGAAGGGCGGGTTGCCGAGGCGATTCCCCTCTTGGGGCGTCACTACAATCTTGAAGGGGACGTGGTTCCCGGGTTTCAGCGAGGCCGCAAGATGGGCTTCCCGACCGCCAATATTCGCACCGATAAGGAATTGATTCCCGCCCCCGGCGTGTATGCGGTCAAGGTCCGTTACAATCAGCAGGAATTCAACGGGGTGATCAATCTCGGGAATCGCCCGACGTTTACCGACGGCCTGGTGACCATCGAGGTGCATCTTCTCGATTTCACAGGAAACCTGTACGGTGAGAGATTGAGAATATATTTTGTCGAGCGCCTGCGAGAGGAAAAAAAATTCAACAGCTGTGATGAACTGGCCGATGCCATCGCCGCAGATGTTATCCGCGCCCGGCAGGTTCTGCAAGCCACCCAGATTATTCAATACCAGGAATACCTGTCCTTGCGGTAAGGTAAGCAGGGCTCAGGTCACTTGCTGCAATGCAGGGAACAGGGGGATCAGGCTCCTGATAGATGGTGAAGCGAATCCTCAATAGCCCGGTCGTAGCGGCGGTTTTTTCTCCGTCTGTTTTCGCTTTTGATTGTTTTTTTATTCATGTTTCGTCATATCACGTCAGACCGATTCCTTAAGGGGGCATCATGCTGTTGTCAGGCAAAACGAAAGTCTATGGAATTTTTGGTGACCCGATTGCCCATTCGCTGTCACCGGCCATGCAGAATCATGCCTTCCGGCACTATGAGATCGATGCGGCCTATGTGCCTTTTCACGTTCTTCCGGAAGACCTGGAAAGCGCTGTCGACTCGATTCGGGTCCTCGGCATCGCCGGCGTCAACGTGACCGTTCCCCATAAGGAAAAAATCATTCCCTTCCTTGATCAGATCGATCCGGCCACCCAGTTGATCGGTGCGGTCAATACGGTGGTCAATAACGACGGCGTGTTGACGGGTTACAATACGGATGCCAGCGGTTTCATGAGATCGCTTCGGGTCAGTATGGAATTCGATCCCCTCGGAAAAAAGATCGTTATTCTCGGCGCCGGCGGGGCCTGCCGTGCGGTTTCCGTTGCCCTTGCTTTTGCCGGCGTTCATTCCGTGGTCATCGCCAACCGGCATCCGGAGCGGGCGGAGAACCTGGTCAGGGGATTGCAGCCCCATTTCCAGGATGTCCGGTTGACGGCCACCGGTTATGAACAGCAGAATTATTTTACGGCCCTGGCGGAAGCGGACCTGGTGGTCAATGCGACGTCCGTTGGATTGCACGGGGAGAGCTTAAGTTTTTTACCATTGGAAGATATTAAGGGTAGCGCGTTCATATATGATATGATATATTCGCTTTCTAAAACGACTCTTATTAAGAAAGCACATGAAATGAATTTGCGGTCCGATGACGGGCTCAGCATGTTGGCTGCCCAGGGGGAAGATGCTTTCGCGTTGTGGACCGGGGTTCAGCCTGCCCCGGGTTTCATGAGGGATTTTCTGATCAGCCGACGTCGCAAAGATCGCTAAATGACAAATGAGATCGCCCCCTTGGAAAGGCTGGAGGGGGCATTGATGCTTTCAGATTGGAGACGGGTACATCTTTTTTGTGACGGGAACGTCAAGGGTTTATGCCGTGCAAGGTTCCTTTGATTTTTGACGCCGTCACAGTGAAAAAGGCCGTTTCCGCATGAAAGCTGGATAGGGAAGGGGTTTTGCAGGAATGAGTGCCAGTCGCCTTGGAGAGTTGCTAGTCCGAAATCAGCTCATCTCTGATGATCAGTTGGCTCAGGCGATCGCCGAGCAGAAAAAAGAGGGGATCAGGCTGGGTGCGGCACTGGTCAAGCTGGGCTACGTCCAGGAACATGACCTGGCCTCCTTTTTGTCGAAACATTATGGTGTCCCTTCCATCAACCTTGCCGAGTTCGATGTCGATCCCGCCGTTGTCAGTCTGATTCCTGCCGAAGTGGCTCAAAAATACCAGCTGGTTCCCATTAATCGCGCCGGTGCGACCCTGATCGTCGCCATGGCCGACCCGTCCAACATTTTCGCTATTGATGACATCAAGTTCATGACCGGCTTCAACGTCGAGGTTGTCGTCGCCGCGGAAGCTGCCATCAAGGATGCCATAGACAAATACTACGATCAGTCGTCGTCCATGGCCGAAGCCCTGGAGGGGCTGGAGGATTTCGACGATCTTGAACTGGTCGATGACGGTGGTTTTGAAGATGTCAACGAACTGGAACGGGCCAGTGAGGATGCCCCGGTCGTCAAGCTGGTCAACCTGATTCTGACCGATGCGATCAAAAAGAAAGCATCGGATATCCATATCGAGCCCTACGAGCATTCGTTCCGGGTCCGTTATCGTATCGACGGGGTTCTTTATGAAGTCATGAAACCCCCCCGCAAGTTGAAAAACGCCATTACCTCCCGCCTCAAAATTATGGCGTCCCTGGATATCGCCGAGCGGCGCTTGCCCCAGGATGGTCGCATCAAGATCAAGATGGGGCGCGGTCAGGAAATGGACTACCGGGTTAACTGTCTGCCCACCCTGTTTGGAGAAAAGGTTGTCCTGCGGCTCCTCGACAAGAGCAACCTGCAGCTCGACATGACCAAGCTCGGGTACGAAGAGCAGGCCCTCAAATGGTTCAAGAAGGAGATTCACAAGCCCTTCGGGATGGTTCTGGTCACCGGTCCCACCGGGAGCGGCAAGACGGTTTCCCTGTATTCGGCCCTGTCGGAACTGAATAAAACCACCGAAAATATTTCCACCGCGGAGGACCCGGTCGAATTCAACTTCGCCGGGATCAACCAGGTCCAGATGCACGAGGAAATCGGTCTCAATTTTGCCGCTGCCCTGCGGGCGTTTCTGCGCCAGGATCCCGATATCATCATGATTGGTGAGATCCGCGATTTTGAAACGGCCGAAATCGGCGTCAAGGCCGCCTTGACCGGCCACCTGGTTCTTTCGACCCTGCATACCAATGACGCCCCCAGTACCATCAACCGGCTTCTCAACATGGGGATCGAGCCCTTCCTGGTGGCCTCCGCCGTCAACCTGATCTCGGCCCAGCGGCTGGGGCGCCGGGTTTGTTCGGAATGCAAAGAGCCCGAAAACCTTCCGCCGGAGGCCTTTATTTCCGCCGGGGTTCCTGAGGACCAGATCGGCAAGTTCGTCGCCTACAAAGGCCGCGGATGTACCGTCTGCAACGATACCGGTTACAAGGGGCGGGTTGGTTTTTACCAGGTCATGCCCATGTTCGAAGATATCCGCGAGATGGTCCTTTCCGGTGCCAATACCGCCGAAATCAAGGCAGAATCCATGCGCCTGGGGGTCAAGACCATGCGGCAGGCCGCCCTGACCAAGATGATGGAAGGGGTGACCACCATCGAAGAGGTGCTGAGGACGACCGTTTCGGACGATTGATAATTCGGGCTTCAGATGGAAACGGTGTCGTATCAATCCGGAAAAGTGGAAAGTTTCTGAACTGGACTCAGGAATTTTTCACAAGGTCAAGAAAATCACGTATTGCCGCACAGGCGTAGAGCTTTACGCCGCACCAGTCAATACGCAGATTGACGCCGAGATTGCGGAAAAGGATTATTTCCAGTCAGAAACTTGAAGGGATTACCTCATGGCGAATATGCACCAACTACTCAAAGCGATGATTGAACAGGGCGCCTCCGACTTGCACGTGTCAACCGGCTCGCCGCCGCAGATCCGGATCGACGGCCGTATGACCCCGCTGCCGCTGCCGAACATGTCCGCCGCGGAAACCAAGCAGCTCTGTTACAGCGTATTGACGGACGCCCAGAAACGCCGCTTTGAGGAGGAAAGCGAACTCGATCTCTCCTTCGGCGTCAAAGGGCTGTCACGCTTTCGGGGGAATCTTTTCGTCCAGCGCGGGGCCGTTGCCGGCGCTTTCCGGGCCATCCCTTTCGAGATCCGTGGCTTTGAAGAACTTGGCCTGCCCCCGGTGGTGAGGGCCCTCTCCAAAAAGCCCAGGGGGCTGGTGCTGGTGACCGGACCGACCGGCAGCGGCAAGTCGACGACCCTGGCCGCCATCATCGACGCCATCAACCGTGAGCGCAGCGAACATATCATCACCATCGAGGATCCCATCGAATACCTGCATCCTCACAAGAAGTGCCTGGTGAATCAGCGGGAGGTTGGGGCCGATACCCAGTCCTTCAAAAAAGCTCTCAAATATATCCTGCGGCAGGATCCCGATGTCGTTCTGCTCGGCGAGTTGCGGGACATTGAAACCATTGAAGCGGCTCTGACCATTGCCGAAACCGGTCACCTCTGTTTTGCAACCCTGCATACCAACTCCTGTGTGCAGACGATGAACCGGATTATCGATGTCTTTCCGACCACCCAGCAATCCCAGGTGCGGACCCAGTTGTCCTTCGTTCTCGAAGGGGTTCTTTCCCAGGCCCTGATTCCCAGCGCCAGCGGCAAGGGGCGCTGCATGGCCCTGGAAGTCATGGTCCCGAATCCGGCCATCCGCAACCTGATCCGCGAAGACAAGGTTCACCAGATCTATTCGCAGATGCAGATCGGACAGGATAAATTCGGCATGCAGACCTTTAACCAGTCGCTGTTCCTGCTGGCCCATTCCCGGCAGATTACCCAGGAAGACGCCATGGCCAGATCTCATGACCTGGAAGAACTGAAACAGATGTTTGCCAATCCGCAGGCGGTGCTGAGCCGGAAAAAAGCCATGGGGCCGGCGCGGGGGATGTGACGCATCATGACGTATGCTTGTATCGTGACAGTCATGAATACGAAACGGGTTGAACCTAAATTAAAAGAGTGTTGAAAGGGGTCTCTCATGCCAACGTTCGCTTGGACAGGGCGCTCAAGAGATGGAAAAACCACCAAGGGCACGATGGATGCGGCCAGCGAATCGGCTGTCGTCGCCACCTTGCGCCGACAGGGCATCCAGGCCAATAAGGTCAAGGCTGCGGGTACGGGATTAAACGCCGAGATAAATATCGGTTTTTTAAAACCGAAGATCACCACCAAGGATATCGTCGTTTTCACCCGCCAGTTCGCGACCATGATCGATGCCGGTCTGCCCCTGGTGCAGTGTCTGGAAATACTGTCCAGCCAGCAGGAAAACAGGACCTTCAAAGAGGTTCTGACGAAGGTCAAGGAGGATGTCGAATCCGGTTCGACCTTTGCCGACGCCCTGAAAAAGCATCCCAAGGCGTTTAACGAGCTTTATGTCAACCTGGTTGCGGCCGGGGAGGTCGGCGGTATTCTGGATACCATTCTCAACCGCCTGGCGGCTTACATTGAAAAGGCGATGAAGCTGCGCAAGAAGGTCAAGAGCGCCATGACCTATCCGACGACCATCGTCGGTATCGCGGTGATTGTCATTGCGGTCATTCTGGTCTTCGTTATTCCGACTTTTGCCAAGATGTTCGAGGATTTCGGCAGCGCTCTGCCCATGCCGACCCAGATCGTCATCAACCTGAGTAACTTCGTTCAGGATTACATCCTTTTGATCATCGGCGTGATTGTTTTGCTGATTTTTACGGCAAAGAAAATCTACGCGACTGAGAAAGGCCGTGATGTGATCGATAGGTGGGCGTTGAAATTACCGGTGTTCGGAGTTCTCATTCGCAAAGTTGCTGTCGCGAAATTCTCGCGCACCCTGTCGACGATGATCTCGAGCGGTGTGCCGATTCTGGATGGCCTTGATATTGTCCGCAAAACCGCCGGGAACCGCACCATAGAGAAAGCCATCGCCAAGGTCCGGTCGAGCATCAGCGAGGGGCATACCATCGCCGAACCTCTCAAGGAATCGGGGGTCTTCCCCCCCATGGTGTGCCAGATGATCGAAGTTGGTGAGCAGTCCGGCGCTCTGGATACTATGCTGGGGAAAATCGCCGACTTTTACGATGACGAGGTCGATGATGCGGTCAACAACCTGACCGCCATGATGGAACCGATGCTGATGCTGTTCCTGGGGACCACGGTCGGTGGTCTGGTCGTGGCCATGTACCTGCCGATATTCAAACTGGCCGGAGCGGTTGCCGGTTGATGGATTCAGTCGGGAACTCGAGCGTTCAACAAGAAAAAAACGATAGCCGCAGTCTGACCTGGTACCTTGCCTGTCGGACTGCGGTTATTACATTTCTGCTGGGCGGAGCGGCCGTCTTTTATGTCAGGGGAACCACGCAGCGGGATGTTATCGTTCCTCTTTTCCTGCTGATCGCCATATCCTATTTTGCGGCCCTCCTTTCGGCCCTGATCCTCAAGTATTTCAAACGCTTGCGCCATTTTACCGAGATGCAGATCGTCTGGGATCTGCTCTTTGTCACGGTTCTGATTCTACTGACCGGCGGAGTGGAGAGCGTTTTCTCCTTTGCTTACCTGCTGATTATCGTTTTTACCAGCTTTCTGCTGACGCGCCGCATGACGATCATTGTCGCCGCCTGTTCGACCATTCTTTTCGGCGGCATTCTCGACCTCCAGTATTTCGGCTATCTGGAATTTCTTAACCTGGGGAGACCGCTTTCCGACGGGACGTTCCTGTCCGTCATTTTCGTCCACTCGGTGGCATTTTTCCTGACGGCCGGCCTCAGCGGCACCCTGGCCGAACGGTGGCGGCAGAGTGAAGCCCAGCTGCACAAGAAGACTGTCGATTACGCTGATCTGGAAAAAATGAACCGGACAATTCTGGCCCATATCAGCAGCGGTTTGATGCTGGTCGGTCCTCTGGGCAGAATCCGTTCCTTCAACCGGGCCGCCGAGGACATTACCGGGTTTAGTCTGCTCGACGTTTACGATCAGGATGCCGTAAAGTTTTTTCCCGGACTGGTTTCGGCACTCAGAACCAATGCCGCACCAGCAAGCAGGGCGGAATGCCGGTTCACAAACAAATCGGGGGACACGCTGATTCTGGGGTATGCAACGACCCCCGCTCGCGGTAACCAGGGCGAATTTCTGGGAACCCTGGTGACCTTTCAGGATCTGACCCAGCTTAAAAAAGTCGAGGAAGATCTGAAGCGGGCCGATCGCCTGGCCGCTGTCGGTCGCCTTGCGGCCGGTATGGCGCATGAAATTCGGAATCCGCTGGCGGCGATCAGCGGCTCGGTGCAGATGCTCATGGAATCCTCGACTGTCCGTAAGGATGATCTTGGGTTGATGGAGATCGTGGTCAAAGAGGCTGATCGCCTGAACAGTCTGCTGACCGATTTTCTGACCTTTGCCAGGCCCAAAGTGCCGGTCAAGCATCGACACAATGTGATCACCATTGTTGACGAGCTGGTGAACATGCTGCAGGGGGACAGGCGTTTTTGCAACATCGACATCAGGATATCAACGTCTGGAGATGCGGTCCTCGTTGATCTTGATCGCGATATGGTTTTTCAGATCCTGTGGGATCTGGCCGTCAATGCCATGGAGGCTATGGAGGGCAGGGGGATCCTGAGATTTGTCATCCAAGCCAATAAAGGTGATGACATTTATGCTATTGTAGAAGACTCCGGTCCTGGAATTTCCGAGGATATCAAGGGGCGAATATTCGAACCCTTTTTTTCCACCAAGGAGACGGGAACAGGCCTCGGACTGGCGTCCGTTTATTCTGTCATGGAAATGCATGGTGGGCGAGTGACAGTTGAGCAGAGCGAACTTGGCGGCGCCAGGTTTTTATTATGTTTTTTGCGTGAGGGGTCTCTGAAATGAAAAAGAAGCAACAGGATATCCTGATTGTCGATGATGAACAAAGCCTGCGGGAGATGCTGGCCATTCTGCTTGAACGGGAAGGTTACCATGTCGTTCAGGCCGAAAACGGCATAAAAGCCCTCGAGGTGACGGAACGGTCGGAATTTGATCTGATCATCACCGATATGAAAATGCCGGAACTTGGCGGACTCGACCTGCTGCGGCAGTTGCGCGAGCGGGATAATGACGTCACCGTTTTGATGATGACGGCCTTTTCTTCCACCGAAGATGCCGTCGAGGCGATGAAGCTCGGTGCTTACGATTACATCACCAAGCCGTTCAAGAATGACGAAATCAGGCTGGTTATCAAGAACGCCCTGGAGCGGAAAAATCTCCAGAAGGAAAATCTGCGGCTGAAACAGCAGCTGGGTGAGCGATTTACCTTCAAGCAGCTGATCGGGGACAGCCGGGAAATGAAACAGTTGATTTCACTGCTGGAGCGGATCGCCCCCAGCCAGGCCAACGTCCTGATCACCGGGGAAAGCGGGACCGGCAAGGAGCTGGTTGCCAAGGCTCTTCATTTGAACAGTGAGCGCAAATACTTCCCTTTTGTCCCTATCAACTGCGGAGCTATTCCGGAAAATCTTTTGGAAAGCGAACTGTTCGGACATGAAAAAGGCGCCTTTACCGGTGCCGACCGTAAAAAAGAAGGGTTGTTCGAAACCGCCAACCAGGGAACCCTGTTTCTCGATGAAATCGGCGAGCTCCCCATGGGCATGCAGGTGAAGTTGCTGCGGGTTCTGCAGGAGCGCGAATTCCGCCGGGTGGGAGGAACAAAAAATCTTCCCCTGGATATCCGCCTGGTTGCGGCGACCAACCAGGACCTGATGCAGATGGTGCAGGGCGGAACTTTTCGGGAAGATCTGTTCTATCGCCTCAACGTGGTGTCCGTAGAGCTTCCTCCCCTGAGAGAACGAAAAAGTGATATCCCCTTGTTGATCAACCGCTTTTTTCATTTGAAAACCGGACAAGAGGCCTATCCCATTCAGAAAGAAGCCCTTGAGATCCTGCTCAACTACGATTGGCCCGGCAACGTTCGCGAGCTAGAAAACCTGGTTGAACGCTGTCTGGTTCTGGGGGGGCAGGAAGAACTGAAGGTCGATGCCCTGCCGCCGCAGATGCTTCTGGCGAAAAACGTGACTAACGAGATTCTGACGGACATCCCTGACGATTTCAACCTGGAAGACTGGCTGGCAGGGGTTGAACGGTCCGTTCTGTTAAAAGCCCTGGAAAAATCCGGCGGGGTCCGGACCAAAGCCGCCGATCTGCTCGGGATCAGTTTCCGGTCGATCCGCTACCGGCTGGACAAGCTGGGTATTGGTGATGAGTGAGTCGACACGGTATGCGAGACAAGAAATCAGCTGCTGAAGAAGAGCGGAATCAAAACCTCAAGCCCATCATTTCTCACGGCAAATTATTTTCTCTGCGTCTCTCCGTGTTCATCTGCGACTGACATATGAAGTGACAAAAAATGTCAGTCGTCAGTGCCAATAATTGGCACATTATCATGAACAAATCCTTTGATGATTTGTTTTTCTAATAATCGTTTCAAGAAATCCGAAATGGCTTCAGTTTCCTTTCAAATTAAAAATCAATCAGGTGCGACTTAAGAAACCCTGAAAAAGCCACTGGTTAGGTGTTTTTAAGAAAAGATATTCTTTAAGCCTGTTATCGCGCTACAACAATCTTTTCGGTCTGGCATAACCTTTGCGTATGTAATGGCACAGATTTCAAATGAAAATATTATTAAAACTCATGCGGGTATGAATACCCAGAATCTTTCACACAAAGGAGATGTTTTATGTTGAAGAACTTCCGTAAGGACCAAAAAGGTTTTACCCTGATCGAACTGCTGATCGTTGTCGCGATCATCGGTATTTTGGCTGCAATCGCAATTCCGCAGTTTGCGGCTTATCGGATTCGTGGGTATAACTCCTCTGCCCAAAGTGATGTGCGCAACCTGTCAACTTCTCAGGCTGCACTGTTCTCAGACTGGCAGGTTTTTGGTGAAGCCGCTTCCGTTGCCCTTAATGCTGGGCTTCCCGACTTTGGTGCGTTTGGTGGCGGTGCCAGCAATAATGTTTTGACTGGCCCTTCAGGGAATACGGCTCAACCCGCAAACGTACCAGTTCTTCAGGCAACAGCACAGGGGGATGATCGAGGTGTCCAGATCCCCCTGGGGAACAATGTTATGCTGAATGCCGGAACGGAAGCTGGTGGCCTGACCTCATTTACCGGGATCGCCAAGCATCTTCAGGGCGATACTTATTACGGCGTAGACAGCGATACTAGTGCTATTTACTTTGACCAGGCTCCGGGTTCAGCTGGTACCGCCCTTGTTGCTGGGGATAATCCTGGATCGACTGTTGGTGCGGACGACTTTAATGGGGTTGCAGGACCTAGTACCAACAACTGGGCTATTCGCTAATTTTATTATTGAAAGTCAGATAGAAAGCGCAGCCGGTGAGGCTGCGCTTTTTTTAATGAGACATAGAGTGTCATGTTATGGCTAGTAAAGTTGTTTTTACCGATGTTTGTAAAACCTATGAGCGTGAACTTGGGCGCAAATCAATTCCGGCCTTAAACGGGGTGACGTTCTCTGTTGCCGAAAGCGAGACTGTCGGACTGATAGGAGCCAACGGGGCGGGCAAGAGTACCTGCATTCGTTTGTTGATGGATTTTATTCGCCCCGATTCCGGCAGTGTTCTTCTGGGGGGGCGTTCTGTCGGTGACAGTCGTTTGCGGCAGAATGTTGGTTATCTTCCTGAAATTCCAAGCTTTCCAGCTAACTTGACGATCATGGACCTGGTAAAATTTGTTGGTGGCTGTCATTCTATGAGAAAAAAACAGCTTATTGAGCGTGCCGATTATCTTCTAGATTTACTTGGTTTGTGGCATGTTCGTAAAAAGCCTGTCCGAAACTACTCAAAGGGGATGCAGCAGCGTGCAGGTTTTGTGCTTGCTTTGCTGCACGACCCTTCTTTTCTTATTCTGGATGAACCTATGAGCGGCCTTGACCCGATCGGACGTGCCCAGATAGGAGAATTAGTTTCCCAATTGAAACAAGAAGGGAAGACTATTTTGTTCTGTAGCCACATCTTGGAAGATGTTGACCGACTGGTTGATCGCCTGTTGATTCTTCATCATGGGGAGAAGCTTTTTGAAGGGACGGTGGCTGAGTTGTCTGGTGAGTGTGGGACCTCGTCAATCGTTAGTGGATTTCTTGCAACCATCGGAAAAGCATGATGAAGGCTACAGTTGGAAGGATCAGTGCTCTCGCTCTTTTGATTTTTAAGGACGGGATCCGTCGGCGCGCTTTGCTAGGGCTGTTGATTTTGGCTCTTTTTATCGAACTTGGTGGACTTTTTTTCTTTGGGTTCGTTCCTAGGGATATTGGTCGGGTTTTGTCGGATTACGTTGTCACAATCGGCTGGGCTGCGGGGGTGCTTTATTTGCTCTTTCATGCCGTTCAAGTGATGAGTTGGGGGGATGACAGGCGTGTGATCCAGTTGTTTCTTGCTCACCCCTTGTCCCGCTATGAATATGTCGGTGGGCTGTTTGTGGGGCTTTTTTCTTTGCTGCTGTTGCTTAACGCTGTTTTGGCGGGGGCAAGTTTCGCTGTCTTGGTCTGTATAAAGTTTATTGTAGGAAAAGCTTTCTTTGCCCACCTTGGGTTGGCTGAATATCTTTTGGCCTGGTGTGGTGCATTTTGTGTCCAGTTGGCTTTGCTGTCTGTTATTGCTCTTTTTTCTGGCCTTGTCCGAGGGGGCTTCGGTGTTCTTCTCTTGACAGTTGCTTATTACCTGATCTGCAATGGACTGCCGATTGCCCGGGATTTTTTTTCAGGAACGTCTGTCATTGGGACGTATTTGTTGACCGCCCTGACTTTCTTTTTTCCTGATTTCAGCCGGTGGGACTATAAAGGTGCGATTGCTGTTCTTGGCGCTTTTCCGCCATTCTCTTCGCTGCTTTTTGATTTCGTTTTTATTGCTGTTTACTGTCTGCTCACTTTGATACTTGCTGCTCGAATTTACAGATCGAGGGATATTAAATGAAGTTCTGGATAACCCTGATTTGTCTCATGCTCTATTGTGGTCTCTGGTGGAATGCGCGTGCTGGCGTACCGTGGAAAGACCGCTATTTATCGCCACCACTTCCGGTTCCTGTTTATAAAATGGTCAGTGGGTATGGAGAACACATGGCGGGTTTTTCTCTTTTTGTCAGATCGGCGATATTCTGCGGGAACAGGAATGTTTCGTCAGTGGACCAGCGAGCAAATGCGCAAATAATATCTTTGCACTTTGACGCTGCGGCCCAGTTGTACCCCAAGTTTATTGACAGTTATTTTTTTGCTCAGTCTTTTGTCGCGCATATTTCCCCGGATTTTGCTCGCCAGGTCAATCTTATCCATGACCGTGGGATTGCCGCATTGCCAGAGTATTTGTATATCCCATTTTTTAAAGCCTACAATCTTCTCCGCTACCTTGATGACCCCTTGGCTGCTTCCCGGATTTTTGAAGATTTATCACGCCTGCCAGAGGCGCCACGCTGGTTTCTTTCACTGAGTGCCAAACTAAAGGGGCGCAGCGGGGAGCTTGTCGCAGGTCGGGGGATGTTGCGAATAATGTATGTCGAAGAAACAAACCCTGAAGTACGGGAGCGCTATGCGCTTGAGATTGATAATTTTGACAAGGCCCTGGGTGTTCAGGCTGCGATTGACCAATTCCGGCATGATCGGGGGCGCGACCCTGAGGAGTTAGGTGAGTTGGTGCCTAGGTATCTACCGGAGCTGCCAAAGTTAAACCTTGGCGCTGTATTTGGCTGGCAGGCTTCGCGTTTACGGTTGCAATATCCCGTATTTTGACAAAATCCTTTTGAAATATTTTTGTTTGCTGGTACGAAATGCGTTGAAAGAGTGGTCTTTTTTGATGTTTGTAGGTAAGGGCATTCAGTTTTATGTTCGGCCCGGCGATATCCTGCCTCTTTTTAATGACTTAAGGAGGTGTTTCTGTGATTGAATGTAAAAGTATCCTTTTTCTTTTGCCTCCCATGTGCCGAGATTAGATTCTATTCTGGGTGGAAACGTCTGATTGATTTTTTATGGTTCTTGAAAATATCACATATCTCGTGTTCGCATTCGTCCTCGGCACCCTTATCGGTTCCTTCCTGAATGTCTGCATCTACCGTATTCCCGAAGGTGTTTCCATTGTTTCTCCGCCGTCGTCCTGCCCCAGGTGCGGCCATCGGATTCGCTGGTATGAAAATATCCCGATTTTGAGTTATCTGGTGCTTGTCGGCAGGTGTTCGTCCTGTAAGGCACCTATTTCATTGCGCTACCCGGCTATCGAGGCGCTGACGGGGGTGCTTTTTGCTCTGGTTCTTTATTTTTTCGGTTTCAGTGCGGCGACCCTGGTTTACTGGTTGTTTGCCGCGGCCCTGGTGGTCATCACCTTTATCGATCTCGATCATCAGATTATCCCCGACGTGATCAGCCTGCCGGGTATCCTCATCGGTTTTGTCTGCTCCTTTTTTGTCCCCTGGCTGCCCTGGCTCGATTCGCTGCTGGGCATTTTTCTTGGCGGGGGCATTCTGTTTGCCGTCGCCTGGCTTTATGAATTCCTGGCCAGGCGTGAAGGTATGGGGGGCGGTGATATCAAGCTGCTGGCCATGCTCGGAGCGTTTCTGGGCTGGAAAGCCGTTCTGCCGGTGATTTTTCTGGCGTCCCTGGCGGGAACCCTGGTTGGTGTACCGGTCATGGTCATGCAGAAACAGGACAGCCGGCTTGCCATCCCTTTTGGACCTTTTCTGGCTTTCGCCGGATTGGTTTATCTTTTATGGGGCGAACAAATGATCCATTGGTATTTAAATTTATTTCGATAACTGATTGGAAATAAATTCTTTTTGTGGAGATATCGAGACACTGGAAAAAAGAGCGCAAAAAAAATATTGAAATTAACGTCTTTTTTTTGGTGTTTATTTATTGGTTTTGTCTTAATATTCTTGACAATAGCATTCACTGACCTATAATTATGCACAATTTAAATATAAATGCATGATGAGGTATCCTGAATGCAAAAAAATCATGTCAGGGACATTCGCGAATCATTACTGATGAGCAAAGCCGAACTGGCGAGGAAGGCTGACGTGTCTCCCTTGACAATCACGCGGATCGAGCGTGGTTATCCCTGTCGCATGGAAACTATGCGTAAAATCATACTGGCCTTAGGGCTCAAGCTGACAGACAAGGCCAAGGTATTTCCGGAGGGGTGAAGTAGCAGGTATCAGGTCTTCCTTCCTCTTTTTCTTTATGTCGCAACTTTGGACTCTTTTCGGACTGGATAAGACATGTTCGCCTCGAAAAAAGACATTGTCGGTATTGATATCGGTTCAAGCGCAGTTAAAATCGTACGTTTGCGCCCGTCTCGCGGAACTTTTCACCTCGTCAATCTCGGGATTATGCCACTGAGCCCCGAAACCATTGTCGATAATGCCATCATGGATTCTGGTGCGGTTGTTGCGACCATCAAGAATCTGCTGACCTCGATGAAGGTCAAGACCCGGAATGTGGCCACCTCCGTATCAGGCCATTCCGTCATTATCCGGAAAATCACTCTGCCCCTTATGTCCGAATCGGAGCTGGAATCGTCCATCCAGTGGGAGGCTGAGCAATACATCCCCTTTGACATTTCCGAAGTGAATATCGATTTCCAGATTCTCGGGCCCGATGAAAAAGACCCCTCCCAGATGAACGTCATGCTGGTTGCCGCCAAGAAAGATTTTGTCGATGACTATACGGCGGTTTTCACCGATGCCGGCCTGGAGCCGATGGTCATGGATATCGACTGTTTTGCCGTCGAGAACATGTTTGACTACAATTACGGTTTTGTCGAGGGTGAGGTCGTGGCCCTGGTTGACCTGGGGGCCAGCGCGACCAGCGTCAACGTGCTGAAGGGGAATGTCTCCGTGTTTACCCGGGATCTGCAGGCTGGAGGGTACCTGATCAACCAGGAACTGCAGAAACGGCTTGGCATCAGCAGCGAACAGGCGGAGCAGGCCAAGCTCGGGTATCGCGATTTTGACGATGTCGAGGCCGACGCCATTGACGATATCCTGGATGACGCCATCGAAAACCTCGTTCAGGAGGTGCAGCGGTCTCTTGATTTCTTTGCGGCCACCTCCAGCGAAGACAAGATTTCCAAGGTTTACCTGACGGGAGGGACCTCCTGCTCAGAAAAATTCCGCCAGAAATTGGAGGAGCGGCTCGAAATCCCGAACGAAGTGGTGAATCCTTTCCGCAATGTCACTGTCAATCAGAAAGAGTTCGACCCGGAATACCTTGAGGCTGTCGGTCCGATGTTTTCGGTGGCAACGGGTCTGGCCATGAGGAAGGTGGGTGACAAATGATAAGAATCAACCTGTTGCCGGTCAGGGCGGCCCAGAAGCAGCAGCGACTGCGGGCTCAGCTCTCCGTGTTTTTTCTCTGTCTGATCCTGGTATTCATTGCCTGCGGGGCCCTCTATGTCCAGAAGAAATCGGCGATCGCCGGGGTGAAAGCCGAGATCGCGGACATTGAAGCTCAAAACCGCGCTCTGCAGAAAAAAATCGGCCAGGTCAAGGATTTTGAAAAGAAAAAGGCGGACCTCGAGAAGAAGCTTGAGGTTCTTGCCAACCTCAAGGCCAACAAGTCCGGTCCCGTTCACCTGCTCGATCAGCTCAGCTCCGCGTTGCCTGACGAACTCTGGCTGACAAGTTTCAAGGAAACCGGCGGCCGCATTACCCTGTCCGGTATTGCCGATACGGAAAAAACCGTTGCGCTGTTTATGAAGAATCTGGATGCGTCTCCGTATTATCAGCGGATTGAGCTTACTGTAACGGAACAAACCAAGGTTGGGGATAAGAAGATGCAGAAGTTTACTCTGGACTGTAACGTCGAATCTCCTTCTTCAAAATAGGCGGGATGCTGCAATGAATGCTAGAGTCGAAAGAATTTTGAATCTGCCAGCGTATCAGCGTTTTCTGATTATCGTCATCATTATGGCGTTGATTGCCGCCGGTTTCTATTTTTTGCTTTACCAGGCTCAGATAGAGGAGCATGAGCGCCTGCTGTCTCAGCAGGCCAGAGCCAGGGTTCAGCTGGAAAAGAATCAGAAAATCGCCAATAACCTGGAGGTTTACAAAGCCGAATACGAAAAGATGCAGGCCCGGCTTGAGGAAGCTCTAGATGAATTGCCTTTGGAAAGGGAAATTCCGAATCTGCTTACCGGTATCGGGACCCTGGCCAAACAGAGGGGGCTCGAAATTGTTCGGTTCAAACCCGAAAGTGAAGTGATCAAAGACTTTTATGCCGAAGTCCCCGTCGATCTGAAGCTGGCCGGTTCCTACCACCAGGCCGGCGCGTTCTTCGATTCCATCAGCAAGATGGAGCGGATCGTCAACATCCAGGGACTCACCCTTGGCAGCCCCAAGGAGGTTGATGGCCGGACTTCTTTGACCATCGATTGTCGTGCTGTGACTTTCCGTTTTGTCGAAACGCCACCGGCTCCCGCAGGCAAGAATCAGAAGAAAGGCGGTAAGAGGTGATGAGAGCACGTTTCCTGACGATCCCGATTGGATTGCTTCTCGTGATGATGGCGCTATCGCCGTCCGCACTGATGGCGCAGAATGCCACTGACGGCGACGCCCCTGCCACAGTCGCTTCTGTTGCTCCGCCACCTGACGATACCTTTGTTTACAGTCCTCAAGGGCGCAGGGATCCTTTCGAACCCCTGGTGACCAAAGAACCGATCATTGCTGAAGTTGTCAAAAAGGTCGTCCGTCCGGAAAGTCTGAAAGGGCCGCTTGAAAAATACGAATTGAAACAGTTCCGGCTGCTCGCCATCATGGTTGTCAGGGGGATCCCCCATGCCATGGTCAAGGCGCCCGACGGAAAGAGCTATACGGTCAAGGTCGACGATTTCATCGGTATGAATGGCGGGATCGTCAAGGATATTCAGACCAAGATTGTCGATATCGACGAGAACGGCATGCGCATCGAGAAGAGCCCTGACCGGATCGTCGTCGAGGAAGCCGGCATTGACAGTGTGACCGGCAAGGAAATTGTTGATTACCGTTATATCGTTATGTAAGACAGTTTGAATTCGCTGTTGATTGTTTGTGCACGATTGACTTTTTAGGGGAAATGATATGAGAAGAAGCGCGGTGCTCCTCAGTACACTATGGATGATTTTTTCGGTTGCACTGGTGACGCAGGTTTACGCGGCAGAGTCACTCTCGGTGATGAACGTGTCTGCCAAAAAAGTCGTCCTGTCCGCAACGGCGGGGATCGAACAGGCTAAGTATTTTACCCTCGATTCTCCCAAGCGGCTGGTTGTCGATCTTTATGGCGTCACCCCCGGTGATCACGACAGATCAACAGCGTTGACCGATGGTTTCAAGCTTCTTCGCAGCGGTCCCCTGGAAAATCGGACTCGTTTTGTCTTTGATGTCGAAGGCGGTGTTTTCCCGACCTTCAATGTCGACGTCCAGATGGATAAGGTGGTCGTGACCTGGGAGCGTTCACAGCAAAGCACCATCGATGCCATGGCTGAGCCGGAGGTTGCCGGAAAAGCGAAGATCACCGCTATCGATTTCAGCTCTGAAGGCGGCCAATCCAAACTGAACATCACCATGGATGGCGCGGCCGAAGCGACCAAGCCGGTCCAGGACGGGCGCAGAATCCAGTTTTCCATCAGGAACACGACCCTGCCCAGAGCCTTGAGGCGGGTCTTTGATACCTTGTCTTTCCCCAGCGCTATTTATTCGGCCACTCCATATCTGGTCAATGCCGGAGGGAACCCGGTTGTCCGCTTCGTGGTTCTGTTGAAAGGGGATCAGCCCTATCAACTGACCAGGTCCGCAACCGGTTATACTTTTTCCGTTGTTGACGGCGAATTTGCCAATGCGGCTCCCGCAATTACCGGGACCCTGCCGATCTCTGCCGGGGAGGAGCCAGCCGTTCCCGTGATTACCTCACCAGCCTACCAGGCGGCAGAAGTTCAGGGTGGAGACATGGCGGCGTATGCACCGGTCATTGTTGAGGGCGGCCCGCAACCGACCAAGAAATACACCGGCGAAAAAACCTCTCTGGTATTCGACAATGCCGATATTCGCGACATTCTGCGTCTGATCGCCGAAATCAGCGATCTGAACATTATCGCTTCCGATGAGGTCAAGGGGAATGTGACCCTGCGTCTCATCGACGTCCCCTGGGATCAGGCCCTCGACCTGATTCTCGATGTCACCGGTCTTGGTATGGTGCAGGAGGGGAACGTGGTCAGGGTTCTTCCGAAAGAGACCATCCGTTCCATGAAGGAAGCGGAACTGACGGCCAAAAGTTCTCAGGAAAAGCTTGAGCCTCTGACCACCGAGGTCGTGACCGTCAGTTATGCCGATCTGAAAAGCGTTTCCGGGCCGGTCAAGGAAATCCTCAGTGACCGGGGAACCGTGACCCCTGATGATCGGAACAAGTACCTGATCATCACCGATATCCCCCCGCGGATCGAAAAAGCCAAGGAATTGATCACCATTCTTGATACTCCGGAGCGGCAGGTTCTCATTGAGGCCAGGATTGTCGAGGTGAATTCGACCTACAGCCGTGACCTGGGCGTCAACTGGGGCCTCGACTACACCAACCAGGGCACCTATGTTGAAGATGCCGGTATCGGCCTGGGCGGAAACTTCCTGGTCGACCTGCCTGCCGGAGCGGGGTCGGCGGCAGCTGATGCCGGTCTGGCCGCCGGGATTACTCTCGGTCGCATCGGTATCGACCGGACCATTCTCGATCTGCGCATTTCCGCCCTGCAGACGACCGGAAAGCTGAAAATCGTTTCTCAGCCGAAGGTGACGACCCTGAATGGAGAAAAGGCGACCATCAGCCAGGGGACCACGATTCCTTACGAAACGACCAGCTCGGAAGGGACCAAAACCGAATTTGTCAGCGCCGAGCTGAAATTGGAGGTCACCCCGGTGATCAACCCCGATGATTCCATCATCATGGAAGTTCTGACCACCAATGATTCTCCTTCGACCACGACCGGGGCCGATGCTCCCAGCATCGATACCAAGAAGGCTGAAACGAAAGTTCTCCTTCATGACGGCGAAACCACGGTTATCGGGGGGATCTTCGTAGAAAATGTCTCGGAAGGGGACAGCGGAACTCCGTGGCTGATGGACATCCCGCTTCTCGGGTACCTGTTCAAGTCCAACACCAAGTCGACCTCGCGTGCGGAACTGCTGATTTTTATAACCCCACGGATTGTCAGAGATAATTGACACGTCTCTAATGGTTAAAGGAAGGGCAGGGAGACCTGCCCTTTTTTTTTCAAAAATGGATCAGTTATGGCAGAGATAATTACCGTTCCCCTGGGTGATCGCAGTTATCCGATTATTATCGGATCCGATATTCTCGACCTGCTGGGGAGAAAACTCGAGGATGTCGGCTTTCCCAAACGGGTGGCAGTCATCTCCAATCCCACCATCGATGCGCTTTATGGTGACCGAATTGTTGAGAGTCTGACTGCGAAAGGGTTCAATGTCCTCAGATATAATGTTCCCGATGGCGAAGAGTATAAAAATCTCGAGACCCTGCACGGGATTTACGATGCTCTGATCGGTCACCATTTTGACCGCGGTTCCGGAATCATTGCCCTGGGGGGCGGTGTCGTCGGGGATATGGCCGGCTATGCCGCGGCGACCTTTCTCCGCGGAATTCCTTATGCCCAGGTTCCTACCACCGTTCTGTCCCAGGTCGATAGCTCGGTGGGCGGAAAAACGGCCGTCAACCATCCCCTGGGGAAGAATCTCATTGGAGCCTTTTATCAGCCGGAACTTGTTCTGATCGACATCGACACCCTGAATACCCTTGAAGAGCGCGAAGTCTCCGCCGGGCTTGCAGAAGTCGTCAAATACGGGGTGACCTTTGATGCTCACTTTTTTGAGTGGCTTGAAGATAATGTCTCCAGGCTGAGAACCCGTGATCCCGAAGCACTGATTTTTGCCATTAAAAAAGCCTGTCAGTTAAAGGCGGATATCGTCGCCAGGGATGAGAAGGAAGGCTCGGTCCGTGCGTTTCTCAACTATGGACACACTTTCGGACATGCCGTCGAGAGCCTGGCCGGCTACGGGCAATGGAAGCATGGCGAAGCGGTTGCCGTGGGAATGGTGATTGCCGCGCAACTTGCCATGAAGGCAGGGCTCTGTGCCGACGAGGATGTGGCGCGGATCTCTACCCTGTTACAGCAACTCGATCTTCCTGTCGTTCCACCGGCCTATCCTCTTTCGGCCTATGTCGAATCGATGCTGCGCGATAAAAAAGTGCGAGCCGGGCAATTGACCATGGTTCTGAATGTCGGAATCGGGCAGGCCGAGCTCAGGCAGGTAAACGATTTACAGAAGCAATTGGCTGACGTACTTGTTTAGATTCTCATGAGGTGATTATGACGACCGATCAACAAAGTTCTCTTCTGGGAAAAATCGCGGCTTATACCGAAATCCTGATCAAGGACCCCAACTCGACAATATTTGTTTCCCTTGCCGAAACCTACCGGAAGATGGGATTGTTTGACGATGCCATGCAGATTTTAAGCAAGGGGATGGAGAAATTTCCCGACCTGGCCTCGGCTCATATCGTCCTGGGTCGGATTCAGTGTCAGCAGGGCGATTTCTCGGCGTCGACGGCAAGCTTTGAAAAGGCCCTCGATCTTGATCCCGAAAACCTGGCCGCCCTGGTGGGTTATGCCCGGGTCAAAATTCTCCTGGAACAGTATGAAGATGCCAGGAAGGTCCTGATGACGGCCAGGGAGCTCAGTCCTGCCGATCCGGTCATCAACAAGTTGATTTTATCTCTGCCCGAGGCCGAACCGGCAACCGAGCCGGATGAAGAAGAGGCCCTGCCGGAGGAGGATGCCGCTGACGCGCCCGGCGTCCCGACGCCCCTTGTATCCGTTACCATCGCTGATCTTTATATGAAGCAGGGGCTGCACGAGGACGCCCTTAAGATCTATCGGGAACTGTCCGTGCGGGAGCCTGACAATCTTGATCTCAGACGGAAAATCAAAGACCTTGAAAAACTGATGTCAGGCGAGACAGCTGAAGAGGTCGCTGAAGAGGTCGCTGAAGAGGTCGCTGAGCCGAAGGATGCCACTGTAGACGCCGATGACACTGATTCGGCTGTTTCAGAACCTGAGCTGACGGAGATGGCCGAAGCCGGGGGGAGCGAGGTTGACTTGGTGCAACCCTCTGGAGAAGAACCTGTTCTGGCAGTTTTGAATCGCTGGTTGACCAATATTGAAAAAAGGAGGGAACATGTTTAAAGAGACTCTGGAGAAAATCGTGACCAGCTGCTCCGGGGGACGGGGGGGCATTCTTATGGGGTTCGACGGCATCGCTATCGATCATTTCATACCGGATGAACTGGCCGTCGACCTGAATCTGGTTGGCATAGAGTACAGTAATATCTCTAAGGAAATCAGCCGGGCCGCCGATATTCTCAAACTAGGCGCATTAAATGAAGTGTCCATCAAGACGGACAGTTTTTTCGTGATCCTCAATGTTCTCACCGAGGAGTATTTTGTGGCGCTGATTGTTGATCGTAACGGCAACTACGGCCAGGGCCGCTACCTGCTCAATCGGGAAGCTCCCGGCCTGCGTGCCGAACTCTGATTCTGACGGCGGCTATGAATTTTTCTCTGCGCCAGGCTAAGTTACGGGACATTTTACGTCGCAATAACGTCGATGCCATTCTTCTCTTCGGGCTTTACGATATCCGTTACCTGTGCGGATTCTCCGGTACTGACGGAGCTTTTCTCCTGACTGACTCCGAGTCGATCTTTTTGACCGATTCCCGATACGCCACCCAGGCGAGGGATCAGGTCAGCACCGATCGGGTCATCTGCTATGCCGGAAAGCTGGCGGGGATCGGCGATGAGCTGACACGGCTGGAAGCGGCGAGGGTCGGTTTCGATGCGAACAGTGTCAGTGTTGCCGTGTTTGAGAAACTCACTGCCCAGGCCCCTGATCACATCGAATGGGTTCCCCTGAGCGAGGACCTCGATGCGTTGCGGGCCTGCAAAGATCCGGACGAACTGGCTCTCATGAAAAAGGCGGCTGACCTCAACCGGGAGGCTTTTGAGAGAATAATCCCCCTGATCAAGGCCGGTGTCAGTGAAAAGACCGTTGCGCTGGAGCTCGAATTCGCTCTGAAACGGCTGGGCGGTGAAGACAATGCTTTCGATTTCATCGTCGCTTCCGGGATCCGTGGCGCCCTTCCTCACGGTGTCGCCAGTGATAAGCCGATGGGTGACGGTGAACTCGTGACCATCGATTTCGGAACCCGTGTTCAGGGTTACTGTTCGGATGAAACGGTGACCTTCGCAGTCGGAAATATTTCAGGAAAACTTCGACAAATTTTTGATATTGTGTTAGAAGCTCATGATTCGGCACTGGCCGCTGTTCGGCCCGGGGTCAAGATTTCAGATCTGGATGCTGTTGCCAGGAATCATATCAGCGCATCCGGATTCGGTGAGTTTTTTGGACATGGGCTGGGGCATGGCGTCGGCCTGGATATTCACGAATATCCAGCAGTGTCGTCAAGAACGGAGGACAGCCTTCGGGAGGGGATGGTTATTACCATAGAACCGGGAATCTATATCCCTGATTTAGGCGGTGTCAGGATAGAAGACAGCATCGTGGTCACGGCGACCGGGTATGAGCTGTTGACCAGTATCCCCAAGCAGTTCAGAAGCCTGACGCCCTGAGTTTGACAATCGTTCCGTCTCAACACAGTTCATTAAATTTACGCTCATATTCGCACAACCGGTCAGGAGGAATACATGGACCTGAAAGATCTTAAGACGTTGATCAAAGTCATTACCGAAACAGACATTACTGAATTTGATCTGGAAAACAGTGAGGAGAAGATTCACATCAAGCGTGGCCCGGACAAGGAAATTATCCAGGTCGCCGCGCCTGTTGCCGCGCCGGCCGCACCTGTTGCCGCTGCACCCGTCGCCGCCCCAGCCCCGCAGCCTCAACCCGAGGCCCAGGCTGACAGCAAGTACGATGCGATTACCGCTCCCATGGTCGGTTCCTTCTACCGTAAACCGGCTCCCGATGCGGAACCTTTCTGCAAGGTCGGGGATGTCGTCGAAGCCGGCCAGGTGATCTGCCTGGTGGAAGCCATGAAGCTTTTCAATGAGATCGAAGCCGAATTCAAGTGCCGCATCGTCGAAATCCTTAAAGAGGACGGCGCCCCGGTCGAATACGGTGAAAATATTTTCCTGGTGGAAAAACTTTAAAGATCGCTCCTTGAGTTCGGTTGAGCATGATGAAGTCAATTCTTCTGTAAGGAGTGCAGGAAAATGTTTCATAAGATATTAATAGCCAATCGTGGTGAGATTGCTTTGCGCATCATCAGGGCCTGCAAGGAGATGGGGATCAAGACGGTCGCCGTACATTCCGAAGCCGATTATGAGGCTCTGCACGTCAGTCTTGCCGATGAAAGTATCTGTATCGGACCGACTCCCAGCTCGGCCAGCTATCTGAATATGAAAGCGATTATCAGTGCTGCGGAAATCGCCGATGCCGATGCTATTCATCCGGGTTACGGTTTTCTGTCGGAAAACGCTGAATTCGCCGAAATCTGTGAACAGTGCGGGATTACCTTTATCGGACCGACCGCCGAGAATATGCGGATGATGGGGGACAAGATCACCGCGCGGCAGACCGTGACGTCCGCCGGGGTCCCGATTCTCCCCGGAACCAACGAAAGTATCGAAACCACCGAAGAGGCGCAACGGATTGCGGATGAAATCGGCTATCCGGTTATCATCAAGGCGTCGGCCGGAGGTGGCGGCCGCGGCATGAAAATCGTTCATTCGCCCGGTTCGCTGGCCAACGCGCTGGCAACGGCGCGGGCCGAAGCGCAGTCGGGATTCGGTCGGGCCGACGTTTACATCGAAAAATTCTGTGAACATCCCCGGCACGTTGAAATCCAGATCCTTGGTGACAAGCACGGCAACGTCATTCACCTGGGTGAGCGGGACTGTTCCATTCAGCGCCGCCATCAGAAACTGATTGAAGAGGCGCCCTGTCCGGTTCTGACCCCGGCTCAACGCGAGGAGATGGGGGCCTGTGCCGTCGCGGCGGCCAAGGCTGTCGGTTACAGCAGCGCCGGGACCGTCGAGTATCTCCTCGATGCCGACGGCAGTTTCTATTTCATGGAGATGAACACCAGGGTCCAGGTCGAACATCCGGTGACTGAAATGATAACGGGCGTCGATATCATCAAGGAACAGATCCGCTCCGCGGCCGGTATTCCTCTGCGCTATAGCCAGGATGACATCAAGATCAACGGTCATGCCATCGAATGCCGTATCAATGCCGAGGATCCGGTCAAGTTTACCCCCTGCCCGGGTAAAATCACCGGCTACCACACTCCCGGGGGAATGGGTGTCCGGGTTGAAAGCGCCCTGTACGACCAGTACACGGTTCTGCCCCATTACGATTCCATGATCGGCAAGCTGATTGTTCATGCGGAAACCCGTGAAGAAGCGATTCGCCGGATGGCCTGCGCCCTTGACGAATATATTATCGAAGGGATCAAGACGACTATTCCGTTTCATCAGAAAATGATGAACAACAAGGAATTCATCGACGGTCATTTCGATACCAATTTTCTGGAAAGGGTCAAGATCTGATGACGAATCCCTGTTATCGGTTTTGATCTGTGAATAAGGCTGGACGACGAACGTCCGGCCTGGTGTGGACAATATATGATCCCTTCTGACCAACTGACCTTGGGATATATCTCATATCTGAACTGTGTCCCATTTTTTCAGTACCTCAAACAGCAAGGATTCAAGGGACGCCTGGTCGCAGGTGTCCCTTCTTCATTAAACCGCATGCTCCAGCAGGGGGAATTGGACGCCAGCCCGTCCTCGTCCTTCGAGTATGCCCTGCATGCGGAGAAATACTGTCTGCTGCCCGATTTCTCCATCTCCTCCACAGGGCCGGTCAACAGCGTCCTGCTGTTCAGCCCCTTCCCACCCGAACAGCTGGTTGGTCACGCAATCGCCCTGACCAGTGAATCGGCGACCTCCATTAATCTTTTACGTGTTTTACTGCTGGAATTTTTCGGACATTCGGCGGTTTCCGATTTTGTCCCGGAGGGTACCGTTGAAGAGGAGATTGCTGGCGGCAGTCCGGGGTTGCTGATCGGCGATCGGGCCATGGCCCAGGCCAGGACCCTTCCTGAAGGGATGCGCATTTACGATCTTGGTGGCATGTGGTACGAAAAGACCGGCTTGCCGTTCGTCTTCGCCCTGTGGATTCTGCGACGCGAAAGTGCCCGGAACAAGGCTGCCGCTATCTCCAATGTCCTGGACCAGCTTGGCGCCGCCCTCGGCCGGTCTTTGGCTGACTTACGGCTGCTGGCCGAGAATGCCGGTTTCACTGGGCCTGATGTTGACTACTGTGCTGATTACTGGCGGGGGATCGACTATTCCCTGACGGACAAACACCGGTCAGGGTTGTCCCTGTTTTTTGAGTTATGTGCCAAGCACGGGCTGCTTGACAAGGCGCCTGCGCTGCGCTTCTTTCCCCTCTGATTCGGGCGCCGGAACACAATTTAATAAAACTCACAGGGATGATTCTTTGCAGAGATTGTAACGATATAACTTTGTTAGGAAGTTAATGTAAAAAAGTTAAAAAAAATGTGGATTTATAAAGGTCTTTTTATTAGAATGTGTCAAGTTTTATACTGCGCATTATAAACCGAAGGGAGGGTTTTTGTGGCAAAGCTCATAAAATTGTTCTTGGTTCTGTTCGTTGCCGTGCTGTTCGGCTGCGGTACGCAGGGCGGATCCGACTCGGATTCAGGTAGCACGACAGACTCGGCGACAGAGGATACAACGACGACAGAAGAAACGGAAACTGTCAGCGCGATTCTTCTCTCCACGACAACGTCTACAATAGGAACAGGTGAAACAGCTACGATAACAGCCCGCCTGCTTAATAGTAGTGGACAGACTGTTACTGGTAGCAAGGTTGTTTCTTTTACTCTCGATTCGCCTGCTTTGGCATCAATCAATTCCCCTGGAGTGACCTCAAGTGGTCTCATAAACCGGACGCTCACTGCCAATAATATTGAGGGCGAAGTGACAGTTACTGCGGCGGTCGATGGTGCTTCAGCAACGCTGACAGTCGAAATTTCCGATGAGCTTGCCGCCGCCTCGGTCTCCGTTTCTGCCAACCCAGCCAGCATAACCGTTGGAGGGACGGCTGTTGTCAGTGCGACCGTTCTCGACAGCAATGGTGATCCCATGGCTGTCGGGACAAATGTCAATTTTGCGGTTAATAACAGCAGCCTTGGCTCGGTTGTTTCTTCTGCATCAATTTCGGGCACATCTGGTATCGCCCAGGCGACCTTCTCTGCAGGAACAACCACTGCAGGAACCGTCACGGTGACGGCAACCTCAGGGACCGTTTCGGGTTCGACAACGATTGATATTATTGGCGCTGATGCAGGCAGTATCGAGTTTGATTCTGCCGAGCCTCAAATTATTGTTCTTAAGGGGTCAGGAGGAACCGAGACATCCCTGGTCAGTTTCCTGGTCAAAGATATCAACGGTACACCCGTTGCCGGAAGCCAAACTGTGCGGATGACGCTGAGTGGTCCAAACGGTGGCGAATATATCGGTTCAGTTGCCGGCACAACAACTCTTGACGTAGGGACCGTTGATGGCTATGCGACGGTTGTTTTGCACAGTGGGACTATTCCTGGAACAGTTACCATTAACGCAACGGTGGTTGGTACGAGTTTGTCTACCTCCAGCGGGGTTATTGCGATCGGCGGTGGCGTTCCTTCCGAAGGACATTTCTCATTGTCAACAACGACCCTGAATCTTGAAGGTTTTGCCTGGGACGGCATTACCGCTGATATCACTGCCCGCATTGCTGATCGTTACGGGAACTATAATGTCCTGGAAGGAACTTCGGTATCTTTCTATAGCGAGTGTGGAGCCATCGACCGTGCCGTTAACCTTGACAGCGAAGGGGAAGGAAGTGTCGAATTCAGAACCCAGAAGCCTTACCCTGAGAATGTCGATATCTCTTCTGCTGATGGCAACTTGTTGGCCCTTGAAAGGGCGGTTATTGACGATTATGCCGATTATCTCGGCGTGACTATCGATAACGATAACAACCCGCGTGATGGGCTCTGTACCATAGTCGCTGTTGTTGATGGCGAAGAAGAATTTACGGATGCCAATGCCAGCGGCGCTTTTGACATTGGTGAATCCTATGATGATACCTATGATGATATTCATCTTGATATGGATGATGATGCCGAAGATATCGGATTTGAAGAAGAAGTTGACGGCAACCCTTACGACTCTTCTTTTGAAGATCTCATCGTTGATCGTAATCAGGATGGAGAATTCGACGGCATGAATGATACCTGGGATAGTAACAAGCGTATCTCTCAGTCGATTAAGCTCCTGTATACCGGAGTTCCTGGCTTGAGCGTTGCCGATTCCTCAGGGAATCCGTTCTCATCGATATCCGTACCTGACGGTTCCTCAAGGCAGATCTTTTATGCTTTGCATGATGCGCGTTTTAATCCGCCAATTGCGGGGACCAGGATAACGGTGACGTGCGATGTCGGCAAGATCAGCGGGATCACCACAAATACCTATCTTGATACTAACCGTATCGGATCCCCCATCTACTCCGTTATTATTTCCGACAGCAAGGCGGGTGATACGGACGCGGCGGAGATTGGCACCTTGACGTTTACCTGGACCTGGAAAGGCGCGGAATATTCAAGGTCGATGTATGTGACTGTTGACTAATCGCTTCAAATGTCTATAATGCAGCGGTCCGCAGGGTTTGCCTTGCGGACCGTATTTTGTTTCATGCCCGGGTGGCGGAACTGGTAGACGCAAGGGACTTAAAATCCCTCGGCATTCGTGCTGTACGAGTTCAAGTCTCGTCCCGGGTACCATAGTAAAGAGGGCCGATATTTTTTTGATATCGGCCCTCTTTTTTTGCATCTTCCTGACACTTCTAGGTTAAACTTCGACCTTCTTCAAAACAGTTTCAGTTTGACAGGATGGTTACCATGAAAAAAATGAAGCGTATTGGTCTGGTGGCCCATGACCACCGGAAGAAGGATCTGATCGAGTGGGTGAAGTGGAATGTGGACACGCTCAAAGGGCACCAGTTGTATTCGACCGGGACCACCGGACGTCTGGTGGAGGCGGCCATCAAGGAGGAGTTGACCGAGGATGAGGCTGCGACTTTCTCGGTGAATAAACTGAAATCGGGTCCCTTGGGGGGAGACCAGCAGCTGGGGGCTCTGATCTGTGAGGGGCAGATCGATATGCTGATCTTTCTCTGGGATCCCATGCAGCCGCAGCCTCATGAGGTTGATATCAAGGCGCTGCTGAGAATTTCCGTGCTTTACAATGTGCCGACCGCCTGCAATCGGTCGACGGCCGATTACATGATCTCCTCCCCCCTGATGGACAAGGACTATACCCCGATTCTCAAAGATTACAGTGCCTATATCGGGCGGGCAGTGCCTGAATGACCCTTATTTGCCGGACAGGTATTCGCCCAGAAACTCGTTTTTAAAGGCCTTGTAGTCATTGTGCTCGATGGCCTTGCGGGCTTCCGCCACCATGTTCAGATAAAAGCGCACATTGTGAATGGCCGCCAGGGTGGCGGACAGTATCTCGTTGGCATTGTAGAGATGATGCATGTAGGCCCGGGTGAAATTCCGACAGCAGTAACAGTCACAAGACGGGTCGACCGGGAAAAAGTCGCGGCGGTAATTGCGGTTGGTCAGGCGAATCTTGCCGCGCCGGGTAAACACCGTGGCACTGCGGGCGTAACGGGTCGGTATGACGCAATCAAACATATCCATGCCGCGTTCGATGGACTCCAGGATGTCCTCCGGAAGCCCGACGCCCATCAGGTAGCGCGGTTTGTTTTTCGGCATGAACGGTTCGGTGTACTCAACGACTTTCTTGAGCAATTCCAGTCCTTCCCCGACGCTGACGCCGCCGATGGCGTAGCCGGGAAAATCCATGGCCGTGAGTTCTTCGGCACAGATCCGTCTTAAATCGTCATAGACGCTCCCCTGGACGATGCCAAACAGGGCCTGATCGCTGCGGGAGTGATGTTTCAGGCACAGTTCGGCCCAGCGCAGGGTCTTCTTGATCGACTTCGCGGAATAGTCGTGGGTGGCCGGGTAGGGGATGCACTCGTCGAAGGCCATGATGATATCGGCTCCCAGATCGTTTTCGATCTGCATGGCCTCTTTGGGTCCCAGAAAGATTTCCTCGCCGGTGAATTCATGGCGGAAATGCACCCCATCGTCACCGATCCGCTTTTTGGGCAGCGAGAATACCTGGAATCCGCCGCTGTCGGTCAGGATAGGCTTGTTCCAGTTCATGAATTTATGCAGTCCGCCGGCCTTTTTCACCAGGGCCTCACCCGGCTTGAGGTGCAGGTGATAGGTGTTGGACAGGATAATCTGGGCTTCGGTTTCCTCCACCTGGGCCGGGGTCATGGCTTTGAGCGCGCCATGGGTGCCGACCGGCATGAAGATAGGCGTCTCAATGGCACCATGGGGTGTTTCAAGTCGCCCTCTGCGGGCACGCGTGGTACTATCTTCATTGATCAGGGTAAATTGGAACATCCTTATCCTCTCCATCGTTTGGTACTCGTGTCTCATGTTGTCTTGTGGGGCATGGCTGATTTTCCCTGAGAGGGAACTCCAGGCCCGATGATCCGATGCCGAAACCGTCAATTTTCGCAAGAGTCTTTCCTGCAAATCGTTGCCGGGGTTGCCGAAAAGAAGCGGGTTTCGGGCGGAAACTAGACTTGTAACAGATAACTGTGGTTGGGTGCAAATAAATCGGTATCTCCATGTCATACTTTTCAGACATTTTCCCTAAATTACACTATGCCGAATATGCCAGGCTGTACCTCAACCTGAAGTTCATGGAATCCTGTCTTCTGCCCCAAGGGGGTTTTCTTCAGCTGCGAAGAGAACTTTTCTCAGCCCTTGATTGTCTCAAGGAGCGCGGTCTGAAAGAGGCGCACGACAGGCTGAAATCCATGCTGCTGCCCCCGTTGCCCAGCGACCAGATGCTCAGGAGGCAGGTGAAAAGCCCCCCTTCGGCCATGGTCATCGCTCCCGATGTTGAGAGGTCGGGAACGATTGAGGAGGGCGAACTGATTCCTCTGCCGATTCTGCTGGTCGGCAGCGCGGTTCGGATGGCGGACGATGTGTTGCGTTTGTTCAAAACCCTGGGAGAGACGGGACTCTATTGCCAGACCGGAAGGTTCTCGATCTGCGGTGTTGAGGCGGAAACGGCCAACGGTGAAAGGGTCTCTCTGGTCATTGACAATGGCATGGGGCTGGGGGAGACCCTGCCGGTCTCTGACTTTAAATGGTGGCTCGAAAATCAGCCCGTCTATACCGATCTGGAGATTCAGTTTCTCAGTCCGTTTCGCCTGGTCCGGGGCGGCAAGCCGCTGTTTAAGCCAGGCTTTTCGGATCTGCTCGACTCCGTGGCCCGCAGAATCGGTGCGATGGTGTCCTGTCACTGCGGCGTCGATATGGCGTTGGACAGAGACGCGCTGAGCCAGCTGGCCGCTGGTGTCGAGGTGTTGGAATATCAGTTGTTCTGGCAGGATTGGCGGCTCCTGCGCGGGGATTACCAGCGCCAGAAGCTCGGCGGAGTTCTCGGCTCATTGAGAGTCTCGGGACCATCCCTCGATGATGTTTTGTGGATTCTGCAGCTGGGACAACTCCTCAATTCCGGTAAGGGGGCGGCGTACGGGGCCGGGCAGTATCTGCTGAGCGGGGTCTGAGTAAGGAATGTGTCCGTTTGTTCTGCTATACTGACTGACATCCTTTATCTACTTTAATCGAAAATGGAGGTCTTATGTTCTGGTTTGTTGTCTTTCTGTTGATGGTTGGAGCGGCTTTTTACATGTACCAGAGGCTCAAGACGATAGAGAGTGAAATCCGTGATGAGCAGTTCGGAGAACAGGGGGCTGTCACTCCTTCAAAGGAAGATCCTCCCAAACCGGCGGTAGCCGAGGCTCGAAAGGACCAGGCTCCACAAGAGGCCGAACCGGCCCCGGAAACAGAAGATGACGAGATTGTGGCCTTGGTGAGAAGATCCCCGGGAATGAAGCAGACCGAACTTTACGGTCAGCTTCCGGGACAGAGTCCCAAGCAGCTGCAGCAGGTGTTGAGAAAAATGGCTGAAGACGGTGTGATCAGAAGGGAAAAAGTGGGAAGCTCGTATCGCCTGTATGTAGACTGATTGCACAATGGCGGTAGACCAAACTTAAAAAGGCGGAGCAAAAAATGCTCCGCCTTTTGATAATCGTCCTGACAAACCTGGCTTAGCGCAGGTTGTAGAAGACGTCCTTGCCGTTGAACACTGCGGTGGCGTCGAGTTCGTCCTCAATGCGCAGCAGCTGGTTGTACTTGGCAACCCGGTCGCTCCGGCACAGGGAACCGGTCTTGATCTGGCCGGCGTTGGTGGCGACCGCCAGGTCGGCAATGGTGGTGTCTTCGGTTTCACCGCTGCGGTGGGACACAACCGCGGTGTAGCCGGCCCGCTTGGCCATCTCGATGGCTTCCAGGGTCTCGGTCAGGGTGCCGATCTGGTTGACCTTGATCAGGATGGAGTTGGCGATCCCCTTGTCGATCCCTTCCTTGAGGATCTTGGTGTTGGTGACGAACAGGTCGTCACCGACGATCTGGATCTTGTCGCCGAGCTTCTCGGTCATCAGTTTCCAGCCGTCCCAGTCGTTTTCGGCCATGCCGTCTTCGATGGAAATGATCGGGTAGCGGCTGACCAGGTCCTCGTAGAAGGCGACCATGTCGGCCGCGGTCTTCTCGGGCTGGGCTTCGTTTTCAAGGACGTACTTGCCGTCCTTGTAGAGCTCGGACGAGGCGACGTCGAGGGCGAGCAGGACGTCTTCGCCCGCCTTGTAACCGGCGGCTTCGATGGCTTCGACGATCACCTGCAGGGCTTCCTCGTTACTCTTCAGGTCGGGAGCGAACCCGCCTTCGTCACCAACGGCGGTGTTGTAACCCTTGGCAGAGAGCACCTTCTTGAGATTGTGGAAGATCTCGGCCCCCATGCGCAGGGCTTCCTTGAAGCTGCTGGCGCCGGCCGGCATGATCATGAACTCCTGGATGTCGACGTTGTTGTCGGCATGTTCGCCGCCGTTGAGGATGTTCATCATCGGCAGGGGCAGTTCCTTGGCGTTGGCGCCGCCGATGTACTGGTAGAGGGGCAGGCCGGCGTCCTCGGCGGCCGCTTTGGCGCAGGCCATGGAGACGCCGAGCAGGGCATTGGCGCCGAGCTTGGTTTTGAAATCGGTTCCGTCGAGCTCGAGCAGCTTTTTGTCGATGCCGATCTGGTCGCTGGCTTCCCAGCCGATCAGCTCGGCCGCTATCACTTCATTGACATGCTCGACAGCCTTGAGAACGCCCTTGCCGAGATAACGACTCTTATCGCCGTCGCGCAGTTCCAGGGCTTCACGCTCACCGGTCGAGGCGCCACTGGGGACCGCAGCCCGGCCCATGACACCTGATTCCAATGCAACTTCGACTTCTACTGTTGGATTGCCGCGTGAATCGAGAATTTCGCGAGCGTAGATGTCAATAATTTCACTCATCTTTTACTCCCTTGTCTTATTTGGTACAAAAGGTTAGTGTCCCGGATATGGAGAGGGACTTCGTTGCAGAATTGCAGGGTTACTTATATCATATGATGAATTTTTTGAAAGTTATTTTTATATGAGGCCGGTTTCAGACAACCCGAAGGCGGGGCCCGAACTCAGTATCATCGTCCCGGTTTTAAATGAAATAGAACAGTTACCTGAATTTTGTGAGGCTCTCGAAAATCAGCACTCTGTCGATTATGAAATCCTGGTCTGCGACGGTGGATCCGAAGACGGTTCCCTGGAATGGCTGCGACGCTCTGCCCAAACCCGGCCTGCTCTGCGTATCGTTCATTGTCCGTCCGGTCGCGGGCGGCAGCTGAACCGGGGGGTGCAGGCTGCCGCCGGGGAATGGTGCCTTTTCCTTCATGTCGACAGTCGCTTTGATGACCCGTCGGCGATTCATTCGGCCCTCGCTTTCCTTAAAGAGACCGGTTCTTATCGTGTTGCCGGACACTATCCCCTGATCTTTCGCAGGAGCGATGCGACCTCTTCCCTGGCCTATCGATTTTACGAACTGAAAACCCGGACCGGACGTCCTGAAACTGTGCACGGCGATCAGGGGTTTCTGGTTCATCGATGTCTCATGGAAACCGTCGGTCCGTTTCGGGAGGACCTGCCGGTTATGGAAGATACCGATTTCGCAGAACGGCTCAGGCTGGTCGGACAGTGGCGGTTGCTCCCCGCTGTCATCTCGACCTCCGCCCGACGCTTCGAAACCGAAGGGCTGTGGCAGAGGCAGCTGCTGGGCGCACTGCTGATGTGTTTTCGCAGTGTCGGCTGGAACGATTTCTTCGACAGGGCTCCCGAAATCTACCGTCAGCAGAACAACACGGATCAACTTAGGGTCGGCCCCTATTTCGACCTGATCAGGGGGATGCTTGCCGCTCTGCCGTATGCGGAGCGCTGGCAGATCTGGTCTCAGTGCGGCAGTTATGTGCGCCGGCATGGCTGGCAGCTGTTTTTTCTTCTTGATGTGGCCAGGGCTCATCGGTCCGGACTGCCCCATGAAAAGGTGCGTTTTCAGGTTCTTGCCTATTGTGAACCGGTCTTTGATGTCCTGACCGATAATCGACTGGGTCGTCTGGTGGCGACCCTGCTGCTGCGGATATGGTTTTCCCTGAGTGCATTTATCGTTCGGACGCTTGAGAATAAAAGGGCGGGCAGTTAGAATAGATCTGGTTGTGATTGATTCCCCGTTTATGTTAAGACTCAACCGCCACTGATGGCCTGATCAAGGAGAATATGCATCGTGTCCAGTTTTAACGATTTCAAAGTCAAAGATTTAAGCCTCGCCGATTGGGGGCGCAAGGAAATTCTGCTCGCCCAGGAAGAGATGCCGGGGCTGATGGCTCTGCGTGCCGAATATGACGGCCAGTTTCCGCTTAAGGGAGCAAGGATCAGCGGTTCCCTGCATATGACTATTCAGACCGCCGTACTCATCGAGACCCTGGTTGCCCTGGGCGCCCGGGTCCGCTGGTGTTCCTGCAATATTTTCTCAACCCAGGACCATGCCGCAGCCGCGGTCGCCGTCGGCCCTGAAGGGACGATCGACAATCCCCGGGGGGGTCCGGTTTATGCCTGGAAGGGGGAAACCCTGGCCGAATACTGGTGGTGTACCGAGCAGGCCCTGACCTGGCCTGACGGTGAATTCCCCAACATGATTCTCGATGACGGCGGGGACGCTACGCTCTTTGTGCTGAAAGGAAACGAGTGGCAGAAGGACGGCGTTCCCCAGGTCGGTGCCGACGACCCTGAGGATTGGCGTGAGCTGGTCACCGTGCTGGCGCAATCCATCAAGGAGAACCCCGGCAAGTGGATTCAAACCGCGGCAAGCATCAAGGGGGTTACCGAAGAGACCACCACCGGTGTCCATCGACTTTACCAGATGGAAAAAGAGGGAAGCCTGCTTTTCCCGGCCATGAATGTCAACGATTCCGTCACCAAGTCGAAATTTGACAACGTCTACGGTTGTCGGCACTCGCTGGTTGACGGGATCATGCGGGCTACCGATATCATGCTGTCCGGCAAGGTTGCCGTGGTCTGCGGTTACGGAGATGTCGGCAAAGGCTGTTGTCAGTCGCTGCGCGGCCAGGGAGCCCGCGTTATCGTGACCGAGATCGACCCGATCTGCGCCCTGCAGGCTCTGATGGAGGGCTACGAGGTCAAGCGGGTTGAAGATGTTCTCGACTACGCTGACCTGTATATTACGACCACCGGCAATAAGAATGTCATCACCTGTGAGCATATGCGCCAGATGAAGAATAATGCCATTGTCGGCAATATCGGTCATTTTGACAATGAGATCGAAATGAGTGCACTGGAGAAGGACGATTCCGTCAGGAAAGAGAATATCAAGCCCCAGGTCGATCGGTGGGTCTTCCCTGACGGTCATGGCGTGATTGTTCTGGCGGAAGGGCGGCTGCTGAACCTGGGGTGTGCCACGGGACATCCGAGTTTTGTGATGTCAAACTCCTTTACCAACCAGGTCATGGCCCAGATCGAATTGTTCTGTCATGGTGAGAACTATGAAAACAAGGTCTATGTGCTGCCCAAGACCCTTGACGAGAAGGTCGCCCGGCTGCATCTGGACAAACTGGGAGCCAAGCTGACCGTGCTCACGGATGAGCAGTCAACGTATCTGGGAGTCCCGGTTTCCGGGCCGTACAAGCCCGATACGTATCGTTACTGACATTCCTCAGACAACAAAGCCCCGTGATAAAACGGGGCTTTGTTGTCTGTAATTCATACCGGATGATCCAACCGCCTCACGCCTAATCCCTGACATTCAAAAGCAGCCAGATGCCCAGCAGCAGAAACACCAGGTTGGCGGCCCATGCGGCGATAAAGGGCGGCAGCGCGCCGGAATAGCCGAAGGCCCGCAGCAGGGACTGAAGAATGAAATAGCAGACGCCTATGGCGAGGCTGATACCGATTCCCAAAGCGATATTGCTGTTGCGGCCCCGCTGCAGGGCAAAGGGGATGCCGAGAAAACCCATGATCAGGCAGGTAACGGGACTGGCCAGGCGCGAATGCATATCAACGCGCTGATGGGTGGCGTCGTAGCCTTCGCTTTCAAGTTTCCTGGTCATGGTCCGCAGCTGGCTGAAGGTCAGTTCGCTGTTGATGGTGTCCCGAGCCAGAAAATCCTCCGGCGCTTTTCCCAGTTCCAGAGCGGAACTTTTTTCCTGCACGGTCTTCTTCAGATCGCCGGTGGTCCCGTCAAAAAACCTGACCAGGGCATTTTCAGCATTCCACCGGCCGTTCGCAAAGGTCGCCCGCGGAGCATCTATCCGTTCAATGATGCGGTGTTGCCCGTCGAATGTGTAAACCCGGATCCCCTCCAGGGTCTGCTGTGCAGGATGGGCGACTTTAATGCTGACAATCCGGCTGTCGACCCGGTACCAGATTTCATTTCTGGTGAGTTCGGTTTTCGCTTTGCCCTTGAGTTTGACCTCGAGCAGATTGTTCAGGTTGTGGGTGTTCCAGGGGACGATCAACTCGTTGAGGAGCAGAAGCAGGGCGGCGAGCAGGGCAATCAGGACCATGAGGGGACGGACGATTTTCCAGATGCTGACGCCGCAGGCGCGCATGGCGGTCAGTTCGTTCGTGCGGCCGAACCCGCCCAGGGTGAGGACCATAGCGGCCAGAATGGCCAGGGGCAGAATCTGGACAAAGATGAAGGGGATGCTGTTGAGCAGGTAGGACAGGTAGTCGCCGGCCACCGCATGATGATCGATAAAGTCGTCGACCTTCTCAAAAAAGTCGATCAGCAGATAGATGCCGACGAAGGCGGCCGTGCAGAGTCCGAGAATTTTCACATAATGGGCCAGGAGGAAGCGGTGGAGGATTTTCATCGCGGCGTTCCTTGCCGGTTTTGCCCTCGTTTGAGACGGGCAGTCAGGCGGTTGAGGCGGGCAAAAATCTCCAGGGGCCTTTCGGTGGCGGTTCGGTGCAGAAAGAAGATCCCGGCTGCCAGGAAACAGGCGTTGGGCAGCCAGAGGATGACGGCTGCGGGGATGATCCCCTTTTCCGCAATGGTGCCGGCCAGACTGAGTAGAACATAATAAACGAGAAAAACAATCAGGGCCAGCGAGAACCCGGCACCCTTTCCGGAACGCTGGGATTGTAACCCCAGCGGCGCGCCGACCAGAACCAGGACCAGGGGAGCGAAAGCGATAACGATGCGTTCATGAAGTTCGACTTCCAGGCGGCGTTTCGATTTGTCGTTCTTGGCCGTTTTCAGGGCCGCCTGAAGCTCATTCCAGGACAGTTCACTGCGCGAAATACGCCGGTTCTTGTCGGTCAGCTGTCCGCCGATATCCAGATTGATATCGTAGGTCGAAAAACGGATGATCTGATAGGTCGTCTGCCCGTGGTCGGCCGAACTGCGATGGATCGAGCCGTTTTTCAGTCTGAGCGTCAGACTCATGTTGTCCGGGTTGGTTATGATTCGACCTTCACGCGCCACTATGGTCGCCGGGATTTCCCCCTCCCGTTCATCCGAGATGAACAGATCCTGCATGAGGCCCTTCTGCTCGTCTATCCCCTGGGCGAGCAGGACGATGCCGTCGAAGCGGTCATTGAACACCCCGGGCGTGACTTCCATTGTGCCGGCGCTGGAGGCGATGCTGAACAGTTTGCTCCGGAAGGCGGCCTTGCTGGCAGGCTCGATATAATTGGTCATGAACCCGGTCAGCACGGCAAAAAGTACGGCCAGGATCACCACCGGTCGAATCAGGCTGTAGAGGCTGATTCCGCAAGCTTTCATGGCGATGTATTCGCTATCGGACGACAGGCGACCAAAGGCGAGGAGGATGGCCAGCAGGAACGACAGGGGGACGGTGATGGTGAGGAATGTCGGCAGCATATAGCCGAACAGCCGAAAGATTTCGGTCAGCGGTACGCCCTTGTTGATGACCAGCTCGGTCAGCCTGGGAATCCGTCCCATCAGCAGGACGAAGGTGAAAATCAACAGGCTCAGCAGGGCCGGACCGGAGATTTCCCGTAAAATATAGCGATTGATTCTCATTGTCGACATAGCCGCGCATGGTAATACAAGCCTCTCATTTAGTAAATAAACTTGCATGGCTTCCTGCATCTTTTGGTTCCGCTGGTGCGTATCAGCCGTACGGAGGTGCGTGCGGTTGAGGCGAATCTTTCCGTTTGGCGCCCCTGTGTTCTCCCCGGCTTCGATGCGCGGGGTCAGGTCCGCTTGGCGCCCCCTGGTCCCAGGGGGATGGCGGTTATTAAAGGGGCAGAATATCCGTGAGGCAACAACTCCGGAAGGTCCCTGAGTTTGCGGAAAATGGGAGATGATTTTTTCCCTTTTTCCTTGCCTGAAACTTGAGACTAATGTTATAGATCCGCAGTTAACCCATTTCGCACATCCCGGAATTCGTCAGATTGGTTCCCGATCCTCTTCGGGTTCTGATGGTTTTGAACGGGGTGGAGGAATCAAACCAGATTGAAGGAGAAAAGAAAATGGCACAAATCACCATGAAGCAAATGCTCGAAGCGGGGGTTCATTTCGGACACCAGACCAAACGCTGGAATCCCAAGATGAAGCCTTATATCTTCGGCGCCCGTAACGGAATCTACATCGTTGATCTGCAGAAAACCGTTCGCCAGTTCAAATCCGCATACCAGTTTATCCAAGACACCGTCGCCAGCGGCGAAAAGGTGCTCTTTGTCGGGACCAAGAAGCAAGCCCAGGACGCTATTCGCGAGGAATCCGAGCGGGCCGGCCAGTACTACGTCAATCACCGCTGGCTGGGCGGCATGCTGACCAACTTCACCACCATCAAGGCCAGCATCGATCGTCTCAAGAAGATCGAGGGGATGGTCGCTGACGGTACCATCGAGCAGTATACCAAGAAGGAAGCCCTGCAGCTCGAGCGCGAGCGTGAAAAGCTTGAGAAGAACCTTGGCGGTATCAAAAATATGACCAAGCTTCCGGGTGCCGTGTTCATCATCGACCCCAAAAAAGAAGCCATCGCGGTTCAGGAAGCCAACAAACTGGGTATCCCGGTCGTGGCTATCGTTGACACCAACTGTGATCCTGACAATATCGATTTTGTCATTCCCGGCAATGATGACGCCATCAGAGCTATTCGCCTGTTCGCATCCAAAATTTCTGAAGCCTGTGCCGAGGGAGCTCAACTGCGCAAGGACGCCAAGCAGACCGAGGCTGAAGGCAGTGATGACGCAGAGGTCGTCGAAGCTGCTGAAGAGGTCGCCGCACCCGAAGCTGTGAAGGAAGAAGAATAAGTCCTTCTTTCGTTCAACTTTTTTCATGATCGAACAAAAATGGCCTGCGGCCGGGCTCAGGTCCGGCCGTTGGTTTTCACGAACTAACGCGCGGGAAAATAACCGCTCTAGAGAAATAATGGAGGAATAAGTGAGTATTACTGCAGCAATGGTCTCCGAGTTGCGTAAAAAAACCGGAGCAGGAATGATGGATTGTAAGAAGGCGCTGACCGAAACGGGTGGGAGCATGGAGGAAGCTGTTGACTTCCTGCGCAAAAAAGGTCTTGCTGCCGCAGCCAAGAAATCAGGCCGGGTTGCCGCCGAGGGTGCAGTTGCCGCTGTTTCCGAAGGTTCGGTCGGAGCCGTCCTCGAAGTGAATGCCGAGACTGATTTCGTTGCCAAGAACGATGCGTTCCAGTCTTTCGTCGCCAACACCAGTGCCGTTGTTCTGGCCAACGATGTGGCCGATGTCGAAGCGCTGAAAGCCCTCCCTTATCCCGGAACCGGCCGGAATGTCGGCGAGGAACTGACCCATCAGATTGCGACCATCGGGGAAAACATGAGTCTGCGCCGCCTGGTCCGGGTGGATGCCGGTGAGGGGGTTGTCGCCTCTTATGTTCACGGTGCCGGTAAAATCGGTGTTCTGGTCGAGCTCAAGACCAGTGCGACCGACAGCAAGGTCGAAGAACTCGGCAAGCAGATCGCCATGCACGTGGCCGCAGCGGCTCCGCAATACCTCAACCGTGATGCGGTTCCGGCTGACGTCGTCGAAAAAGAGAAAGAGATCATGCGCGTCAAGGCCATCGAAAGCGGCAAGCCTGAAAATATCGTCGAGAAAATCATCCTCGGCCAGATCAATAAATATTTCGGTGAAGTCTGCCTGCTTGAACAGGCTTTCGTCATCGATCCCGACCAGAAGGTGGGTAAAGTTGTCGAGGCCCTGGCCAAGGAATTGGGCACCGAAATCAAGCTGAACAGCTTCGTGCGTTACCAGCTTGGCGAAGGGATCGAGAAGAAGGAAGACGACTTCGCAGCAGAAGTTGCTGCATTGAGCAAATAATATTCCTGACAGGAGTTCCTGTGACTACGGTTAAATACCGAAGAATATTGTTGAAGTTAAGTGGCGAAGCCCTTGCCGGAGAGCAGGGCTTCGGCATCGATCCCCAGGTGATCAGCGGAATTGCCGCCGAAATCAAGGAAGTCGTCGATCTTGGTGTCGAGGTCGCCCTGGTTATCGGTGGCGGTAATATCTTCCGGGGGCTGGCCGCTTCCTCCAAGGGGATGGATCGCGCCAGTGCGGACTACATGGGGATGCTGGCTACCGTCATGAACAGCCTGGCCATGCAGGGACGCCCTGGAAAAGCAGGATGTCGATACGCGGGTGCTGTCAGCCATCGAGAATGCAGCAGATCGCCGAACCCTATATTCGGCGTCGCGCTGTTCGCCACCTGGAGAAGGGGCGGGTCGTGATCTTCAGCGCCGGAACCGGCAATCCCTATTTCACCACGGATACCGCGGCCAGCCTGCGTGCCATGGAGATCAATGCCGAGGTGATCATCAAGGCCACCAAGGTTGACGGTGTCTACTCTGCGGATCCCAAAAAGGACAGTGCCGCCGTTAAACTGCCGACCCTGACCTACCTTGATGTTCTGCAACGCGGACTTCAGGTTATGGATGCCACGGCGACATCCTTGTGTATGGACAATAACCTGCCCATGATTATTTTTGATATGACTCAACCTGGAAATATCAAGAAAGTCGTTCTCGGGGAAAACATCGGGACGATTGTCAATGGAGGTGAAGGCAATGATTGACGAGGTTTTAAGTGAGGCCCGGGCGGCGATGGACAAGGCCGTCAAGGCTCTCAAGAAGGATATGGCCAAGGTAAGGACCGGGCGTGCAAGCATCTCTCTGCTTGATGATGTCCGTGTCGAGTATTACGGTGTTCCCACTCCTCTGCAGCAGGTTGCAACCCTGTCAGCTCCCGAACCGCGACTGATTACCGTTCAGCCCTGGGAGAAAAACCTGATTCCGGAAATTGAGAAAGCGATTTTCAAGGCTGATATCGGGCTGACTCCGTCGTCCGACGGACAGCTGATCCGCCTGCCAGTGCCCGCCCTCACTGAAGAGCGCCGGCGGGGAGATGGCCAAAATCGTCAAAAGAATGGGGGAGGAGGCGAAAATCTCCATTCGCAATGCGCGTCGTGACGCCAACGATACTCTCAAGATGCTTGAGAAGGAAAAAGAGATCACCGAGGATGATCAGAAGCGCAGTGAAAAGGACGTCCAGCAGTTAACCGATGAATTTGTCAGTCTTATCGATTCCGTTGTTCAGAACAAAGAACAGGAAATTATGGAAATCTGATTCCGAAAGTCCGCTGCTCCGCATCCGGAGAAGGAGTTCTCTGATGGCTTTGAAGATTAATGAAGAATGCATTGGTTGTGGCACCTGTGTCGACGCGTGTCCGCTTGGGGCAATCGTCGAGTGCGGTGAAATCTATACCATTACCGACGAATGCAGCGAATGTCGTGCCTGCGTCGACAGTTGTCCGGTCAACGCGATTGTTGATTAATTCTGAAAAACAGTTATCCTGACAAAGGGCGTGTGATACGCCCTTTTTTTTATTCGTCCCGTGAATGAATCGTCTGACGGCTTTTTTTTCCGGGACGCGTGTTGTTGAAGAAAAGAGATTTTTTTATCAATGTCTGATATCGATACCTCAGGGATGACTTCGTCAATCCGGCATCTCGCCATCATCATGGATGGCAATGGGCGATGGGCTTCTCAGCGTGGTCTGCCGCGAATCGCCGGCCATCAGCGGGGCGTGGAAACCGTTCTCCAGGTGGTTGACGAATGTGAACGGATCGGTCTTGAGGCCTTGAGCCTGTATGCGTTCAGCTCTGAGAATTGGGGCCGTCCCCAGGAAGAGGTCGATGCCCTTATGGGGCTGCTCGTCGAATTTCTGGGGTCGCAACGGCAAAGGATGCTGCAGAAGGGGATGCGTTTCCGGGTTATCGGCGATGTTTCGAAGATGCCCCAAAAAGTTCAGGCGTCTCTTGCCGAAGCTCAGCGGGAAACCGCCCATGGCAAGGGTATGACCCTGGTTCTTGCCCTGTCGTATGGCGGTCGAGACGAAATCCTCCGAACCGTCCGCAAACTGTCGGCTGAGGTCCGAGAAGGGCTTATTGACCCCGACCAGATTTCAGAGGCTTTCTTTTCCGCACATCTTGATACCTGTGATCTGCCCGAGCTGGATTTGCTGATACGCACCAGCGGAGAGGTCCGGGTGAGTAATTTCATGCTCTGGCAACTGGCCTATGCCGAATTGTATTTCACCGAGGTCCTGTGGCCCGATTTCAGCAGCGAGGATCTGCACAAGGCCCTGCAAGATTTCCAGCGACGCCGGCGACGCTTCGGTTTGACGGATGATCAGTGTCAGCAGGGGCATTTCGAAGGTAAGGGGGAATAGTTATCAAGCAGCGAATTATTACGGCTCTTTGCCTGTTGCCCATCCTGATTTTTATTCTCGGTTATTCCAGCCCGTTCTGGTTTGGAGTTTTCCTGACCGTGATATTGTTTCTCAGCCTCTGGGAATACAACCGGATGGGCATTGCCGATGATCGGCGCCCCGAACAGGTGTTTGCCAGTCTGGCCGGCGCCGCGGTTGTGCCCATCCTGGTGGCCGGGAAGGGGGAGTTGCTGTTCCCCTGGTATACCCTCTGCTATCTCACCCTGGCCGTCCTTTTTCTGTTTCGGCTGACCTCAATAGGGGCTGTCGCAAAGCAGCTGGGCTGGCTTCTCAGCGGGACTGTTTATCTGCCTTTTCTGCTCGGTCACGCTTTTCTGCTCCGGACTCTTCCCGATGGGAAACAGTGGATTTTCATGCTGCTGATCGTGGTCATGGCCTGTGATTCGATGGCCTATTTCGTCGGCCGAAAACTGGGCCGCAGAAAGCTCTATCCATTGGTCAGCCCCAATAAGAGCGTGGAAGGCGCTCTCGGCGGAATCGCCGGCGCCGTGTTCGGGGTCTACCTGTCAAAAGCCCTTTTCCTGCCTGATGTCGGGCTGCTGGACGGTTTCGCCATTGCTGTCGGCATCAGCGTGTTTGGCCAGGTTGGTGACCTTTTTGAATCCCTTTTGAAAAGATCCTGCGGGGTCAAGGATTCCGGGAGCATGATTCCGGGGCACGGTGGGCTGCTCGATCGACTGGACAGTCTGCTGTTTGTCTTTCCTCTCGTCTACTATATCGCGCTTTACGGGTATGGAGGCTAGCCGCACGTGAAGAACATAGCGTTACTCGGATCGACCGGTTCCATTGGTACCAGTACCCTGGAGATTGTCAGAGCTTTTCCCGAGCGTTATCGAATTGTGGCTCTGGCCGCAGGGCGCAATGTCGAGCTGCTCATTCAGCAGATCCATGAATTTCAACCTCAGGTCGTTGCTGTCATCGATGAGGCGGATGCTGATACCATCAGGGCCAGTATCGCGCCACTGGAGGTGGATGTTCAGGCCGGAATTACCGGTATGATCCAGTGCGCCACCCTCGCTTCCGCCGATCTCGTGGTTGCCGCTATTGTCGGTGCCGCCGGCCTGATGCCCACCATGGCGGCGGTCAAAGCCGGTAAAGACATTGCCCTTGCCAACAAGGAAACCCTGGTCATGGCCGGCCAGCAGATCATGGCGGAAGTCGCCCGCAGTGGTAACCGCCTGATTCCTGTCGACAGTGAGCATTCGGCGATCTTTCAATCCCTCGAAGGACACCGGATTGAGGATGTCCGGCGCTTGATTCTGACGGCGTCGGGGGGGCCTTTCCGGGACTGGGACAGATCCCGTTTTACGGACATTTCGCCCGCTCATGCCCTGGCTCATCCCAACTGGAACATGGGGCCCAAGATCACCATCGATTCTGCAACCATGATGAACAAAGGCCTCGAAGTTATCGAGGCCCGCTGGCTGTTCGGCATCTCAGCAGAACAGATCGCGGTGCATATCCATCCTGAGAGCATCGTTCATTCCATGGTCGAATATCGGGACGGCGCTCTGATCGCCCAGTTGGGTATCCCGGACATGAAAACGCCTATTGCCTACGCGTTGTCGTGGCCGGAGCGTCTGCCCCTGCCGCAGCCTCCCCTTGACCTGTGTGAGCGAGGCAGCTTAACCTTTTCACAGCCCGATCTCCACCGGTTTCCCTGTTTGCGGCTGGCCTATGAAGCGATCGCCATCGGGGGCACCCTGCCGGCAGTCATGAACGCGGCCAACGAAGTGGCCGTCGATGCGTTTCTGCAGGGACGGATCGGTTTCCCGGGCATTGGGGAGTTGATCGAGAAGGTGATGGCCAGGCACAGTACCGAGCAGGCATCGACTGTTGATCGTATTCTGCAGGCCGATCTGTGGGGCCGCAACGAAGCCAAAAAGATTATTGGCGGAGGTAAGCAATGACAACGATTATGTCCGGCATCCTGATGCTGGGAGTGCTGGTTTTTGTTCATGAGCTGGGACATTTTGTCGTCGCCAAGATGTGCGGGGTCAAGGTTCTCAAGTTTTCCCTGGGTTTCGGCCCGCGACTGGTTTCGCGCAGGCGGGGCGAGACCGAATACCAGATCTGTGTCATTCCTCTCGGGGGATACGTGCAGATGCTCGGCGAGGGGGGGGGAGAGCAGGGGGAAGACGCAGAGTTGAGCCCGGAAGAGAAGCAGCGCTCATTTGCCCATAAGCCGGTATCGAAGCGCCTGGCGATCGTTCTGGCCGGTCCCTTGATGAACCTGGTTCTCCCGCTGCTGATTCTGCCGGTTTCCTATATGGTCGGGGTGCAGATGCCGGCTTATTTCGAGGAGCCGGCCTGCATTGGCTATGTCATTCCGGGGAGCCCTGCCGAGACCGCCGGTTTTCAGGCCGGTGACTGCGTTGTCGGGATCAACGATCAGCAGGTTTTCAGCTGGACCGACACCAACAAGGTGTTTTTGGGACAGGCCGGAAACTCCCTGGTTTTTCATATCGAAAGGAACGGGCGGTCCCGGGACCTGAGTATTCCCGAAGAGAACGACAGTCTGGAAGGTATGCAGGCTCTTGGCCTGCTGCCCGGGCAGGAAGCACGCATAGGTGGCCTGGCGGCTGATATGCCGGCAGCCCGGGCCGGCCTTCAGGAAAACGACCTGATCCTTTCGATTGGCGGGACCAAGGTCTCCTCCTGGTATGATCTGAAGGGGATCATCCAGGAATCCGGCAGCCAGCCTGTTGCGGTTCTCATCGAGCGAGGCGGTGACGAGATCGTGGTCGAACTGGTTCCGGAACAACGGGAAGAGGGGGGGGATTTTCTTCTGGGGATCGCCCCGCTGCAGCGTACCGAGCTCAAGCGGTTCGGATTTTTGGCCGCTCTGGGCGAGGGGGCCCACCGCACTTGGGAATTGATTGACCTGACCTTGGTCTTTGTCCAGAAACTGTTCACCGGAAGCGTATCGACCAAAAATATCGGTGGGCCGATCACCGTGGTGCAGATAGCCGGGCAGGCTGCTCAAACCGATCTGGCAGCGATTATTTCTGTTCTGGCGTTTATTTCCATTCAGCTGGGAATTCTCAACCTGTTGCCGATTCCGATTCTGGATGGCGGTCATATTCTTTTTTACACCATTGAGCTGATTTTGCGGCGGCCGCTCTCTGTCAGGGCCAGAGAAATGGCCCAGCAGGTTGGAATGGCCATGCTGCTGATGCTGATGGTCCTGGCTTTCTACAATGATATCGTACGGTTGTGGGGATGATGAAAAACGGTTCAGAGATTCGTATTCTTGCGGTAGACACCGCGTCCCTGACCGGGAGCGTGGCCTTGGCTTCGGGAGAAGGACTGGTTGCCGAATCCTTGCTGAACGTGCGCAGTACGCACAGTGAAAAGCTGCTGCTGCAGATTGATCTGCTTCTTCGCGAGAGCGGCTGGACATTGAAGGATATCGACCTGTTTGCTGTCGTGGCGGGTCCGGGCTCCTTTACCGGCCTGCGGATCGGGCTTGCCACGGTCAAGGGTCTTGCCCAGACCCTGGGCAAACCGGTTGTCACTGTCTCGGCGCTGGCCGCCACCGCCCTGGCTCTGGGAACGACTGACTATCCTGTCTGCGCGTTTCTCGACGCTCGTAAAAAGGAAGTCTATACGCAGATGTTCTCCTGCGGCCCCCGGGGACCCGTCGCTCTCGATGCTCCCAGAGTGATTGCCCCCGCTCTGCTGATCAGGGATTTCTCTGAAAAAGTCGCTTTTATCGGTGACGGCGTTCCCGTCTATCTTGATCTGATCCGGAACCAGCTCGGGGATCTGGCGATCCTTCCCCCTCTGCCCTCGCATCAGCGCAGGGCCGGTCAGGTGGCCTGGCTGGCCTATCAGGAATGGCAGGCCGATCAGAGTATCAGACCGGCCGATATCGTGCCCCTTTATATCCGCCCCTCGGATGCTGAACTCAACCTTCCCGCCCGGCCGGTCGGCAGGTAATGTCCGGGCCTGTTAATCTGTTGACAAGTCGGGACTGATTTGGTTAATTAGGGATAACGGTTTCGATTGAAATCGCATGCTGTTCCTGGTCATCGAATTGGACATTTAATGAAGCCGACTCGTTGGTGATAATCTGTAACTACTTAATAAAAAAGACAATATTTGTCAAGAAAGGTGTTGACTTAAAAGAGGACAATTTCTGAGCAGGGACAATAAACCCTATACACATGCGCGGAGGTGCCAATGGACATTGATCAAAATCTTTTAGAAACCCTTATCGAGAACAACCCCCGTTTCCGCATGCTCTACGAAGAACACTCCCTTTTTGAAAAACAGCTTTCCGAATACGAAAAAAAGACCTTTTTGACTCCCCAGGAAGAAATGGAAAAGAACAAGGTTAAAAAAATGAAACTTGTCGGAAAAGACGAGATGGAAAAAATTATGCAGTCCGTGACCGTCTGATCGTCATAACGCTTGGACAATCGTTTCGATACAGCAAAGGGCTTAAGCGCAGGCTTAAGCCCTTTGCTGTATTTTGACTATTCATCAGGCCGGCAAAATCATCCGTATCGGGTTTTCAAAATGATCATAACGCTTGACAACTTTGCAGGAGTTGTCAAGACTGTCATGCTTCTCTGATTTGCCGAGACAATGGGGTGCGGCTTCTGTGTAATACCGGTAACAGCGATTTCGAAGCAGATATCGTTCATCGTGAAGCGATTCCTTCGAGTAGAGGCTTTTGAGGAGGATCAAATGGAGTTGACCGGGTCACAAATTTTACTTGAATGTTTAAAGCTCGAGGGGGTCGACACCGTGTTCGGTTACCCCGGCGGTGCGGTCATAAACATTTATGACGATCTGTACGATTCGTCCATAAGGCACATTCTTACCCGACATGAGCAGGCCGCCGTGCATGCGGCGGATGGTTACGCCCGCAGCACCGGCAAGGTCGGTGTTGCCATCGCGACCAGCGGTCCCGGGGCGACCAATACCGTCACAGGTATCGCCACCGCCTACATGGATTCCATTCCGATGGTTGTGATTACCGGTCAGGTACCGACTCCTCTGATCGGCAACGACGCCTTTCAGGAGGCCGATATCTGCGGTATGACCAGGACCTGCACCAAGCATAATTATCTGGTGAAGGATATCCGCGACCTTGCCAGAACCGTCAAGGAAGCTTTTTATATCGCCCGCACCGGCCGTCCGGGTCCCGTACTGATCGATCTTCCCAAAGATATCCAGATCGCCAGGCATAAATTCTCTTATCCCGACCGGGTCAGTCTGCGTGGTTACAAACCGACCTACAGCGGCAACTTCAGGCAGATCGAAAAGGCGGCCAAGATGATCCTTGCCGCCCGCAAGCCCCTGCTTTACATCGGGGGCGGCATCAACCTGTCGGCGGCCAATGATGAATTGCTGAAACTGGCAGAACAGACCCGGATTCCCGTCACCACGACCCTGATGGCGATGGCGGCGTTTCCGCAGCGGCATCCCCTGGCCTTGGGGATGCTCGGTATGCACGGCACCTTTTACGCGAACATGTCGGTGGCCGAGTGCGACCTTCTCATTGCCGTGGGCGCCCGATTTGACGATCGGGTGACCGGTCGTATCGACTGTTTTGCCGAAAAGGCCAAGATCATCCATGTCGATATCGACCCGACCTCCATTCACAAAAATGTTGCCGTCGATCTGCCGATTGTCGGCGATCTGAAGGATGTTCTCGGCAAATTGTCGGGTAGTCTCAACCAGAAGCCCGAATTGCTCGAGGATATGATCGAGGCGTCCGCAAGCTGGCGGGAGATGATCGAAGGCTGGAAAGCCGCCCACCCCATGATCTATCAGCATTCCGAAAGCGTCATCAAGCCGCAGTATGTTATCGAGAAAATTCGTGAACTGACGGCTGACGATGCGATTATTACCACCGAGGTGGGTCAGCACCAGATGTGGGCGGCGCAATTCTACAGTTTTACCCGGCCCAGAACGTTCCTCACTTCGGGAGGACTGGGGACCATGGGATTCGGTCTCCCGGCGGCCCTCGGCGCTCAGGTGGCGTGTCCCGACCGTCAGGTTGTCGACATCTCCGGTGACGGCTCGTTTCAGATGAATTCGCAGGAACTCGCGACTCTGGTGCAATACAAGCTGCCGGTCAAAATCGCGATTCTCAACAACAACTATCTCGGCATGGTGCGGCAGTGGCAGCAGATGTTCTTTGACAAACGCTACAGCCAGACCCCCATGGAAGTGCCCATCGATTTCATCAAACTGGCCGAGGCTTACGGGGCTGCCGGCCTGGAGGCGACCAGGGTGGACGAGGTCGAACAGACCATCCGCAAGGCCCTGGATATTCCCGGCCCGGTCCTGATGAATTTCCAGGTATGTCGTGAAGAGAATGTGCTGCCGATGGTTCCGGCCGGAAAGGCCATCCATGAAATGGTCCTGGCTTCCTGATCCTTTTATTGGTCTGATTCTTTAGCTTTAGTGGATGGGTAGAGATGAAACATACGATTTCTGTTCTGGTTGAAAATGAATTTGGCGTTCTGTCGCGGATATCGAGCCTGTTTTCCGGTCGTGGATTCAATATCGAAAGTCTTTCCGTCGCGCCAACCCTGGATCCTGAAACCTCCCGCATGACCATTGTCACCCGTGGCGATGACCGGATTATCGAGCAGATCACCAAGCAGTTGAACAAGCTCATTTCCACCATCAAGGTCGTTGATTTCACCGGGGGGGATTTTATCGAACGTGAACTCGCCCTTATCAAGGTCGCCACGGAGGCGGAAACCAGGGCCGAAGCGCTGCGGATCGTCGATATTTTCCGGGCCAAGGTTATCGACGTGACCCCCAAGTCCTACACCATAGAGATTACTGGCAGTCCCAAGAAGGTCGATGGTATACTTGAATTGCTGCGCCCCATGGGGATCAAGGAAGTTGTGCGTTCCGGCCCCGTGGTCATCGGTCGCGGAGCGAAAGGTGTTGCCGGCTGATTGCGCCACTTTCCCAGGAGACGAATAGAATAATGCAGAATCACAACCAGCCAATTGCCAAAGAAGGATATCCCTTTATTGCCCTGTTCGGTTTTGTGACTCTGGTCTTTGCCCTGCTGGGCTGGACCTTTTTTACCTTGCTGCTGCTGGCCTTGACCCTGTTCAGCGTCTACTTTTTCCGGAATCCGGAGCGCGTCACTCCTCAGGGGGACGACCTGGTGGTCGCTCCGGCTGATGGCAAGGTCATCTTTGTCGGCGATGTTGATGAAGAGCGTTTCTTCAAACAGCGGGTCACCAAGGTCAGTATCTTCATGTCGGTTTTCGATGTGCATGTCAACCGTGCCCCCTGTTCAGGAAAAGTCATCGACATGTATTATCAGAAAGGGGATTTCATCAACGCCTCTTACGACAAGGCCAGCGAGCGCAATGAACAATCCGGTATTTTCCTGGAAACCGATGCTGGGAACCGGATTCTTTTTGTTCAGATAGCGGGTCTGATCGCCCGCCGCATCGTGACCTACCCGGTGATCGGCAGTCTGCTCAAAAAAGGCGACCGCTACGGTCTGATCCGTTTCGGATCCCGGGTCGATATCTATTTTCCTCAGCACAGCGACGTCACCATCACCCTTGGTGAGCGGACCGTTGCTGGCGAAACCGTATTAGGAACACTGCCTTGAACGAAGAAGAATGCCTGCGTAACGAAAAGCGCGAGAATCTGCGCAAAGGGGTTTATTTGCTTCCCAACCTGATCACGGCCGGGGGAATTTTTGCCGGTTTTTACGTGATTATCGCATCGACCAGCGGAGAGTATCAGAAAGCCGCCTGGTTTATCATGCTGGCAGCGGTCTTTGATGGCCTTGACGGCAAGGTGGCCCGGTTGACAGGGACCGCCAGTAAGTTCGGGGTCGAACTCGATTCCCTGGCGGATGTCATTTCGTTCGGGGTCGCGCCCGGGGTGCTGCTCTACGAATGGGCGCTGCGCCCCTTCGGCAAGCTGGGATGGCTGGCAGCCTTCTTGTATGTCATCTGCGGGGCGTTGCGGCTGGCCCGTTTCAATGTCCAGGTGTCGACGGTCGAGTCGCGCCGCTTTATCGGGATGCCGATTCCTGCTGCGGCCTGCATCGTTGCGACCTGCGTCCTGCTGTTCTACGAACTCGGCGGAACCGGGACGGTCAAGATGGTGTCCATGGTGATCCTGGTTTTTCTGTTGGCCTTCCTGATGGTCAGCAACATCAAGTACCTGTCTTTAAAGGATCCCGAATTGTTCAAGCGGCAGCCCTTTATCATGCTGGTGCTGGCGATCATTATGCTGATTGTCATCGTTGCCAAACCTGAAGTGATGCTGTTCCTGATCGGTATGGCCTATCTGGTATCCGGTCCTGTCAGTCACTTTTTCGGACGGAAACGATGGCCCGCGAAAAAGGAAACCAACGAACCGGAGGCCGGTTAGTTGAGCAGCCCCGCCCAGGGGAGATTGGAAAATGAGCGAAGCCTTTAAAATTTCTTGACTTGCTTGACCGTTTCGGTTTCAATCAATTTTCAATCAAATGCTGTGAAGAGGAGTAGTAGGACATCTCGCCCGTTCAAGAGAGCCGGTGGTCGCTGCAAACCGGTACGGAGGATGCTGAACTCGCCTTGGAGCTGTTGAAGTGAAGCCTTCGGGTTAGCTTCGATCGTGAGCCTGCGTAAAGGGTCAAAGAAGGTTTTAACAGCACATGTTAAAACGAATCAGGGTGGTACCGCGAAGCTCAAAGCTCTCGCCCCTGTTTTTAGACAGGGCGAGAGCTTTTTTTATTTAACACCGTGAAAGGGGGTGGTTCTGTAGTGGAATCTGACCTGAGTGACCTGTTAAGAGAGAATCAATTTATTCAGAGAATCGTTATGAACTGCCCCGGAAAAAGATGATCGGGGCTTCAGTCAAAGGAGCCTGACATGAGCCAAGAAAAAATCATTATTTTCGATACGACCCTGCGTGACGGTGAACAATCGCCTGGCGCGAGTATGAATATTGAAGAGAAACTGCGGATCGCGACGCAGCTCGAGCGTCTTCATGTTGATGTCATGGAAGCCGGGTTTCCGATTGCCTCCGAGGGGGATTTCGAAGCGGTAAAAAAGATTGCCCAGACCATCAAAAACGGCCAGATTGCCGGACTTTCACGGGCCAACAACCTGGATATCGACCGGGCCTGGGACGCGTTGAAATATGCCGGCGAACGTGGTCGGATCCATACCTTCATCGCGACCAGCGATATTCATATGAAGTACAAGCTCAAGATGAGCGAACAGCAGGTTCTGGATGCCGCCGTGGCTGCCGTGACCCGGGCCGCGGGGTATACCCCGAACGTCGAATTCTCTCCCGAGGACGCCGTAAGGACCCGGCTGCCGTTTCTCGCCCAGGTGATCGAAGCGGTGATCGAAGCCGGCGCGACGACGGTGAATATCCCGGACACGGTCGGCTACACGATTCCTTCCGAGTATGCGAAAATCATCAGCTACCTCAAGGAGAATGTTGCCAATATCGACAAAGCGATCATCTCCGTTCACTGTCATAATGACCTTGGCCTGGCTGTTGCGAACTCACTTGCGGCCGTACAGGCAGGAGCCCGGCAGGTCGAATGCACGATCAACGGCATCGGCGAGCGGGCTGGCAACTGTTCACTGGAAGAAGTGGTCATGACTCTGAGGACCCGCCATGACATTCTGCCGTACTATACGGATATTCAGACCGAGCAGATCACCCCGGCCAGCAAGCTGCTGTCGACCATTACCGGGCTTCTCATCCAGCCCAACAAGGCGATCGTCGGCGCCAATGCCTTTGCCCACGAAGCCGGAATTCACCAGCACGGCGTGCTGATGGACAAGTCGACCTACGAAATCATGACCCCGGAGTCCGTCGGGCTGAACCAGAACAAGCTCGTGCTCGGCAAGCACTCCGGCCGGCACGCATTCATCGATCGCCTGACTCAGCTTGGCTACGACCTGGCGCGGGAGGAGATCGACAAGGCGTTTGTCCGCTTCAAGGCCCTGGCTGATCTGAAAAAAGAAATTTTTGACGAGGATCTCGATGCCATCATCGCCGACGAGGTGCTGCGGGTCCCTGAGACCTACAAGCTGCAGCAGATGAACGTCAGCTCCGGATCCTTTGCCGCTCCCACCGCGACTGTGGAGATGGAAGTCGAAGGCAAGCTCAAAAAGGCCGCGGTTATGGGGGATGGCCCCGTCGATGCGACCTTCAAAGCGATCAAGAAACTGACCAAGAGCAAGGCCCCGCTGTTGAACTTTTCCGTCGGAGCCATTACCGGCGGGACCGATGCCCAGGGTGAATGTACCGTGCGCCTTCAGGCCGATGACGGTCGGGAAGTTCTCGGCCAGGGAGCCCATCCGGATATTATTGTCGCCAGCGCCAAGGCCTATATCAATGCGCTCAACAAAATTGCCAGCAAGCCGATACGAACCAATCCGCAGATCTGATTGGTTGTTTCATGAACAGATAAACAGGAGATTTCATGGGTAGGACATTAGCAGAGAAGATTTTTGACAGTCATTTGCGTGACGAGCCCTTTCCGGGGACCAAGGTTCTGGATCTCGATCGGGTTCTGTGTCACGAAATCACCACGCCGGTGGCCATTGCCGATCTGGTCTGGCGTGACAAGGACCGGGTTTTTGACAAGGACAAGATCAAGGTCGTTATCGACCACGTGACCCCGTCCAAAGATTCCAAGACCGCAACCCAGGCCAAGATCCTGCGCGACTGGGCCCGGCGCCATGATATTCCCGACTTCTTTGACGTCGGCCGCAACGGCGTTTGCCATGCCATCTTCCCGGAGAAGGGCTATATCCGTCCGGGCTTCACCGTCATCATGGGGGACAGCCATACCTGTACCCATGGCGCTTTCGGCGCTTTTGCCGCCGGAGTCGGAACCACCGACCTGGAGGTCGGCATTCTGAAAGGGGTCTGCGCTTTTCGCGAGCCGGCCACCATTCGCGTCAACCTGATCGGGACCCTTTCCAGCGGGGTTTATGCCAAGGATGTGATTCTCCACGTCATCTCCCTGCTCGGTGTGAACGGCGCCACTGATCATGTTATTGAATTCCGTGGGCCGGTTGTCGATGCCATGAGCATGGAAGCGCGTATGACCCTGTGCAATATGGCCATCGAGGCCGGTGGCACTTCCGGCATCTGTATGCCCGATATGGTCACGGTCGACTATCTGTGGGACTTCATCAAGAATGATTACTCCGACAAGGAGGCGGCGCTGGCCGACTACGAGCAGTGGGTTTCAGATGATGATGCGGTTTATGCGAAGGTACTGGATGTCGATGTCTCCGCCCTTGAGCCCCAGGTGACCTACGACTACAAACCGGACTGTGTCAAAGCCGTTTCCGAACTGGCCGGGACTCCGGTGGACCAGGTCTATATCGGGACCTGCACCAACGGCCGTATCGAAGATCTGCGCCAGGCTGCAGAGATCCTCAGGGGACGTAAAATTGCCGACTCCGTGCGTGGCATCGTATCTCCGGCGACTCCGAAGATTTTCAACGACGCTTTGGAAGAGGGGATTATCCAGGTCTTCATGGACGCCGGTTTCTGTGTGACCAATCCGACCTGCGGCGCCTGTCTCGGGATGAGTAATGGCGTCCTCGCCGAAGGCGAGGTCTGCGCTTCAACCAGCAACCGCAACTTTAACGGGCGTATGGGGAAAGGCGGCATGGTCCACCTGATGAGCCCGGCCACCGCGGCCGCCAGTGCTATTGCCGGTGTCATCACCGATGCCAGAACCCTCGCCTAGTTCAGGAGTAGAAACAATGCAGAAGACATTCGGAGGATCGGCTATTTTTCTTGATCGATCCGATATCAATACCGACGAGATCATCCCGGCCAAATATCTGACCGAGGTGACCAAAGAGGCTTTGCGCCCCTACATTCTTGAGGATCTGACGCTGGACGGCTTTGATCCGAAAGGGGACGAGCTGCAACAGGCCACTGTGATCGTGACCCGCGAAAACTTCGGCTGCGGCTCCTCCCGCGAGCATGCCCCTTGGGTTCTTGAGGTGAACGATGTTCATACGGTTATCGCCGAAAGCTATGCCCGGATTTTCCGTCAGAACATGTTCAACTGTGGAATGCTTGCCATCGAACTGCCGAAAGAGGATATCGACGACCTGATGGCGTTGCGGCAGAATGGACCGGTTTCCGTTTCTGTTGACCTGGACAGCCAGAAGGTGACCGCGGTGTGTGCAGATACGACCAAGGAATGCTCTTTCGACATTTCCGCTTTCGACAAAGCCCTGGTCAAGGCCGGCGGTTGGGTCGAATTTGCCGATGCCAGATACTGATCTGATCGCCTCGGCCCTCTTTTAAGACCGAAAAAAGCCGGCAAGTTGTCCTTGCCGGCTTTTTTCGGTCTGGGAGCGATTGCTCTTTAATTGAGGGCATTCTTGCCGATTTCCTCCATGAGGCTGTCCAGGGGACGGTAGCCGGGGAGGATGCGGCCGTTGGGCATGATCAGGGTGGGGGTCCCGCGAATACCAAGCTGCTGGGCAAGTTGCAGGTTCTTCTCTGGCACATCCGTCTGGCAACCCGGCTCGGGAAGGGCTTTCCCCGCAAAGGCCAGCTCCAGTTGCTCCATCGAACTGTTGCAGATAATGGTCCGGGAAATTTCTTTTGAACTCTGTTTAAAGGGAACGATTTTGATCTTGAAGGTCAGGGACGCATCCTGCTCTATGGCCTGATGAAGAACCTGGTGGAGTTTGCTGCAGTAAGGACAATGAGGATCCGTGAAGACGATGATGGGATTTTTTCCGTCGGGGTCCCCCAGGGTCAGGGCATCCTCAAGCGGAATTGTCGTCATGTCGATGGGGTTCAACGCCTGGAACGAGGCCTCGGTGAGATTGACCCTGTCGCTGATTCGAATGATATTGCCGCTGAACAGATAGGTTCCGGTTGCATCGAGATAGAGGGGGTAGATTTTTCCCTGCATTTTCATGCCGACCTGATAAATTCCCGGCATCTCCGCGGGCTCGACGGACACGACCTCGCCTTGAATGCCGTTGAGGATCTCGGTCACCGACTCCTTGGTGAGTGGCTGTTCGCCGCTATCTGCCGCGACGACGGGTCCGCTGGCCATAATCAGCAGCAGGCCTATGAAAGGTAACGCTTTACGCATGACAGACTCCTTTGAAAAGAGATGAAGATGAGGCGAAACCTTAGCATATCCGTGGCTTCCGTGTCAGCACTCACCTCCGCTAAAAAGAGTTTGACAAAAAAACACCCCCTTCCTATAGTTTTAGCCGTTTTACAGCCGGGACATCGACCCCGCTGCCATTCGGGGAGACCGGAGGTGACGGGCCAGTATTTAAATTCAGACAGGAGCGAAATGCAGTTATGGCACAGAATTTCAAAATAGCAGTATTGCCGGGGGACGGTATCGGACCGGAGGTCATGGCCGAGGCGTTGAAGGTTCTCGATGCGATTGAAACCAAGTATGGGGTCTCTTTTGAAAGAACCTTTGCCAATGTCGGTGGGGCCGGCATTGATAACGAAGGTAAGGCCCTTCCGGATACGACCGTTGACATCTGTAAAAATTCCGATGCCATTCTGTTCGGCAGCGTCGGGGGCCCCAAGTGGGAACACCTTCCGCCCAAGGAACAGCCCGAGCGCGGCGCGCTGCTGCCCCTGCGGAAAATTTTCGGGCTGTTCTGCAACTTTCGTCCGGCCATTGTTTTTCCGGCTCTGGCCAGTGCCTCCAGCCTCAAGCAGGAGGTCGTGGACGGAGGATTCGATCTGCTTGTCGTCCGGGAACTGACTGGTGATATCTATTTCGCTGAACCCAAGGGGATCGAAGGGGAGGGGGCGGAAAGAACCGGCTTCGATACCATGAAATATTCCGAGGCCGAAGTTGAGCGCATCGCCCATATCGCTTTCGAAGCGGCTCGCAAGAGAAGTCGCAAGGTCTGTTCCATCGATAAGGCCAATGTTCTGTCGACATCGATCCTCTGGCGTGAAGTTGTCGAACGGGTCGGCAAGCAGTATCCCGACGTCGAACTGACCCACATGTATGTCGACAATGCCGCCATGCAGCTGGTCCGCTGGCCGAAACAGTTCGACGTTTTGCTGTGCGGCAACATGTTTGGCGACATTATTTCCGACGAAGCCGCCATGTTGACGGGCTCTCTCGGCATGCTGCCGTCAGCCTCCCTGGCCGAGGGGAGTTTCGGCATGTATGAGCCTTCCGGTGGGAGTGCTCCCGATATCGCCGGACAGGGGATCGCCAACCCCATCGCCCAGATTATGTCCATGGCTATGATGCTGCGTTATTCCTTCAATATGGACGCTGCTGCCGATGACATCAACACGGCGGTCGAGCAGGTGCTCAATGCCGGCTATCGGACCATCGATATCTACCAGGGGCGCGAAGGCGAGAAAAAGGTCAACACGGCCGAGATGGGTGACGCGATTATCGCCCGTTTGGGCTGAAGTCTCCTGCTCACGCATCGCATACGCGAAATGACAGCAACGGATGTTTTTGAAAGGGAGCCGCAAGGCTCCCTTTTGTCACTGTAACGGATATGGCTATGACCCGGGGTTGGTACCGAGCAACAGATTCTCTTCTCCATCGCCTGGATGCGCGCGTCAAGCTGATCCTTGGCGGGGGGCTGGTCGTCAGCCTGTTTTCAGGCTTCAATCCGGCGCGGATCGGTCTTGTTGCCGTTGTCTGGGGTGTTCTTGCCCTGCTGGCGCGGCAGTCCTTGTCGGATGCCTGGCGGATTGTCAAAATGCTGAAGTGGCTGCTGCTCTTCTCACTGCTTCTGCATCTGTTGTTTACCCCGGGACGGACTCTGTTCGGGGCGCGCTGGCTGTCTCTGGACGGCCTGATCAACGGCCTCTGTGTCGATCTGCAGATTCTGCTCGCCGTTCTGCTGTCTCTGCTGATTGCTTCGACCACCTCTCCCGAAGCCCTGGCGGAAGGCCTCACCGCACTGCTGTCTCCGTTGAAACTGGTCAGGGTGCCGGTGGCGGAAATCGGGGGGATGCTGGTGCTGGTACTTCACTTCTTCCCCCTGATCAAGAGTGAGATCATCGACCTGAAGGTTCGGAAGACGCCGCAGGGACAGAGCCTGTTGGCGCGTCTGCGCAGCTGGTCTGTGCAGCTTGAAAGGGTTTTGCTCCGTCTGCTCGACCAGGGGGACGACCTGGCCCGCGCCATCGTTGACGGCACGGCGCCGGTGTCTGCCGATCCTCTGCAGGAACACCGGAGGATGGGCTTGCTGTCTTTACTGGTTCTGATTGCCGGATTGTCCGGGATCTTTTTTCTCGGGCGGTTATAGGCGTGCGCCGCATCCGCCTGACCGTGGCCTATGACGGTACCGATTATGTCGGTTGGCAGCGACAGCCCAACGGTATTTCTGTGCAGCAGCGCCTGGAGGAGGCTGTCTGCGCGTTGACCGGGACTCCTCACCGGTTACATTCGTCAGGCAGGACCGACGCCGGGGTTCACGCCCGGGGCATGGTCTGCCATTTTGATACCGTCAGCCGTCTCCCCTTAAAGGCCTGGCGTGACGGTCTGAACAGCAAGCTGTCCGCCGATATCGCGGTTCGGGATGCCGTCGAGGTTGCGCCCGATTTTCATGCCCGCTTTTCCGCTACGGGCAAGCATTACCGTTATCTTATTCTCGGATGCCGCACCCGATCTCCCCTGGAACGGCGCATCAGCTGGCATGTCAAGAAACCCCTCGACCTTGCCAGGATGCGAGGGGCAGCGAGGTCATTCATTGGTGAGCATGATTTTGTTGCTTTCAGAACCTCCGGCTGCGCGGCCAGGACAACGGTCCGAACTGTTTTTGACGTGTCCATCGAGGCGGACGGTGACCTGATTCGAATTGACGTCAAAGGGAGCGGGTTTCTGAAAAACATGATCCGGATGATGGTGGGAACCCTGGTCGATATCGGCCTCGGGAAAAGACCGGAGTCCGCTGTCGCCGCCATGCTCAAATCCCCCGAGGACGCCCCTCCGGCTCTGACTGCTCCCGCTCATGGTCTGTGCCTGATGAAGGTTTATTACGACCTGGAAAGAGGGTTGGCGGATGGCCCGGAATAAAGTACTATTTAAAGGTACGAATTGTCTTGACAGCTATGACTTAGTCGGATAAGTTTACCGCTTTGTGAGCCCCACAACCCTTTAAAGATAGATGTTTGGAGAGGAATGCGATGAGCACTCAAGTCGCTAAAGAGCAGGAAGTTGTCAGAGACTGGTACGTTGTCGATCTTGCGGACGTTGTCCTTGGTCGTGCAGCGACAGAAATCGCCCGTGTTCTGCGTGGCAAGCACAAGGCGATTTACACCCCCAGTGTAGATACAGGCGATTTTGTTATTGTTGTAAATGCTGACAAGATCAAACTGACCGGTAACAAGCTGGCCGATAAGAAATACTATCGTCACACCGGCTATCCCGGAGGTCTTCGCGAGATTACCGCCGGAAAGCTGCTTGATAAAAAACCGGAGATGCTGGTTCAGGCTGCTGTCAAAGGCATGCTTCCCAAGAATAAGCTGGGACGCAAAATGTTCCGTAAACTTAAGGTCTATGCCGGTGGCGAACATCCTCATGCCGCCCAGCAACCTAAAGAACTGAAGATATAATCAGGGAGATAGCTAGATGGCTGAGCAGAAGTTTTATGCAACTGGCAAAAGGAAAACCTCAATCGCCCGTGTCTGGTTGAAGCCGGGGACTGGTGAGATCATTGTTAACAAGCGTCCTCTGGATGTCTTTTTCGGTCGCGAAACCTCAAAGATGGTTGTTCGCCAGCCTCTTGAGCTGACCAACAATACGGAAAAGTTTGACATTTATGTCAATGTCTGCGGTGGCGGCGCTTCGGGCCAGGCCGGGGCGATCAAGCACGGTATTACCAAGGCCCTGCTGGAAGTCGACCCGGAACTGCGCGCGGTTCTGAAAAAAGCCGGCTTCATTACCCGTGACAGCCGTGTTAAAGAACGTAAGAAATACGGTCGTGCTGCCGCTCGCCGGAGTTTCCAGTTCTCCAAACGTTAATTGCCCGGACAATTTCCGTTTGCATACAATTTTTTACAAGGGAAATCCGCAAGGGTTTCCCTTTTTTTATCCGTTATTCCCATCTGTTTCTTCCTGAAGGAGAGAGCGGCGATCTCCTGCCGGGAAGAGTCGGGTGGTTATCTGAAATTCTGTCTGCTGGTCTTGCGGTGATCCGAGGGCCGGGGGACATTGACCGTCTGGAGGTTTGGTATGATAAATGTTTCGGTCGTCGGCGCAAGTGGCTATACCGGTGTTGAATTGCTGCGGATTTTGGTCAATCATCCGCAGGTGACGCTCTGTTGTGTCACTTCTCGCCAGCATGAAGGAGCTCCCATCAGCCAGGCCTTCCCCTCCTTGAGCGGGTTCTGCGATCTGACCTGCGAAACCCTTGATGTCGCAAAAATAGCGGAACGGTCCGATCTGGTTTTTACCGCATTGCCCCATAAATCGGCCATGGAAGTTATTCCCGATTTTCTGGCCGCCGGGTGCAAAGTTGTCGATCTTTCGGCAGACTATCGGCTCAAAGACAAAGATATTTACGAACAGTGGTACCAGGAGCACACCAGTCCGGCATTGTTGGATGAAGCTGTGTACGGCCTGCCCGAGAGGTATCGTGATCAGATCAGATCGGCCCGGCTGGTGGCCAATCCCGGCTGCTACCCGACCACCGTTGTGCTCGGGCTGCTCCCGCTGCTTGAAAAGAAACTGATCGATTCAAAGACCCTGATTATCGACAGTAAGTCGGGAACCAGCGGGGCCGGTCGCGGAGCCAAGCAGGGCAGTCTTTTTTGTGAAGTGAATGAAGGGTTCAAGGCCTATGGGGTGGCCAGCCATCGGCACACTCCGGAGATCGAACAGGAGTTGTCCGCCCTTGCCGGAACGGCCGTTCAGGTGAATTTCACCCCTCATCTTCTGCCGTTGAACCGGGGAATGCTGTCGACCTGCTATGCTTCGGCAGCAGGGATCCGTTCGGCCCGGGAGCTGATCGACTTGTATCGCGAGAGGTATGCCGATGAACCCAGCATCCGCATCATGCCCGGTGGCGAACTTCCCAATGTGGCGTATGTTCAGGGCACCAATCTCTGCGATATCGGGCTGGTCTATGATGACAGGACCGGGCGGGTTATTGTTGTCAGCGTCATTGACAATCTGGTCAAGGGTGCATCGGGCCAGGCTGTTCAGAACATGAATATCATGTCCGGTTTCGATGAGTCCCTCGGGTTGCGTCTTCTGCCGACTTTCCCCTAGCCATCATCCCTGGTTGTTTTGTATTATTTAGGGTTAATGCTGTTGGGAGTATTGCACAATGTCTGAACAACGACAGATTCTGCAGAATTGCCAGATCGTTGAAGAACTGTCAGCGAACGATGCCTTTGTGTCTTTTCAGGTCGTCTGTCCGGACACCGGCCCGGCCCGGCTGCTTCTAGCGCAACCTCATGCCCGGTTGGCCGTGACCAATGAAGCGGCTTTTTTCGAGCGGGCAGCGCAACTGCAGCAGTTGGACATCGAGGGCATTTCTCCCCTGGTGGAGGCGGGTTATTTCCAGGAACGGGTGGCCTGCCTTCTGTCCCTGGAAACCGGGCCTTCTCTTCAGGAGCTCCTCGCTCGGGAGATGACCGCGGGGCGCGCCCTTAATCTGCTTCGCCGTATCATCGCCATGCTCGTTCCGGCCCATGCCCTGAATCTCGGACATGGTTCCCTGAAACCCGCTTCCATCCTGGTTTTTGACCATGACCGGCCACGACTCATCGATTTCGGCCTGTCTCACTTGTTTCAACTTGATTTCAACAGCGGGGTCGATCCCCGCTTCTGCAGCCCCGAGCAGGTTCGCGGTGAGCGTGCCGGAACGGCTGCAGATATTTACAGTCTTGGCTGTCTTCTCTACCTGATGCTGGCCGGACGTCCCCCCTACTCTGGTAGCAATAATTTTTCTATCGCCACCATGCACCTGGAAGGTCGTTTCCCCGAGTTGCCGGAATCTTTTTCCGGGTGCCGCGAGCTGTTGACCGGCATGACCTGCCTTTCTGCCTCGCAGCGCTTTACCGCCGGTCAGGTCGCCGACAGGCTTGATGCCCTGCTGGAGGACAGCGATTTGCTTGCGGTGACCTGTGGGACGACGGGCGGCTCTCCGTTAGAACCTTTCGGCGAGGAGCCTGGCGAAGAGGATCCTGAATTGCCTTCTATCTCCTCGAAGGTCGAAGCGTTGCTGCGTCAGCAGGCACACCTTGCTGCCGAACCGGAAGCAGAACCTTCCGAGGTCACACCGGCAGTTCCCGCCGCCACCGGACTCGGTCGGGAGAAAGCTTCCGCTCCGCGTCGTTACGTGAGCCTGCTGCTTCTCGGCGTCGTTATTGGCATGGCCCTGTTTCTCGGCTATTCCTATGTTCAGGACGACCCTGCTGCAGTCTCCCTCGACGCCAGGGAACCTGTGTTTCCGGTCCACACGCTGGATGACTCCCTGATGGCCTGGCATGATCTCGACCTGGCTGTCGCCCGGGGCAAGCTTGAGGATCTTCTTAAGGACTATCCCCACGATCCGCGGGCTTATAATAATCTCGCCGCATTGTATGCCGCCGGAGGAGACCTCGAGCAGGCCCGGAAACTCCTTGAACAGGGGCTTGCCACCAATGAGCAGTACCTGACCATGCATCGCAACCTGGGGGCTATTTATGCGGAGTTGGCCAGGAAATCCTACGGCAAGGCCCTGCAGCTCGACTCCTCCGAGCAGCAGCTGCCGTTACAGGTTTTTTCAAGTCAGGGAATCTATCTGCTCAAAAAAGCCGAAGAGCCGGCTGTTGCGGAAACCGTGCAGGACGCTGCTCCTGCCGTACCTGTGGAGACGGAAAAAAGTCCCACCGCCCCTGCCGAGTCTGCGGTCGAACCGTCAGCTACGTCGTCCAGTGCCCTCGCTGCATCGAACTCTGCTGCTGAACGAAGCACCGAGGATGAGACCGGGCCCGCCGAACTGCAGGCTGATGAGGAGTCGGCACCTGCAGTGCAGGAGGTCGCGGGCCTGCCGGCAATGTCCGACCAGGAGGCTGCTTCTACTCTTCAGGCGGCGAAGGACGAGCGGCTTGAGCAGGCCACGAATGTTCTGGCCAACTGGGCAAGGGCCTGGTCGACCCACGATGTCGAGGGCTACCTGTCTTATTACGCCGACGACTTTGAACCCGCCGGCGGGCTGGCCCGATCTGAGTGGGAGGCTCAGAGGCGACGGCGCTTGACGGTTCCCGGCGACATTGAGATTTCTCTTGATGAGGTGAAGATCATCGCTGAAGATGAGAACAGCCTGACCCTCGAGGTGATGCAGTCCTATCGGAGTGACCGTTACCGTGATGTGACCCGCAAGCAATTCCAGCTGTCCAAGCCCCTCGGCCAGGCTAAAATTCTCAGGGAAAATGCTTTGGAGATTATGCGTTGAGCCGAAAATACCTCATATATTTCGGGTTGCTGATAACGGTCATCGGGCTGAGCGGCGCGAAGGTCGGAGCGCTCCTGCCCCAGCAGGATCATTCCCCTGTGAGCATGCCTTTTTTGAAGGTCGGACTTGAAGGCTGGACCCGCAATATGGCCACCGACCCGGTCCTCGAACAACTCAATCTCAGGATCGCCCGAAATCCGGATGATTATGAAGCCTGCCTGCTGAAAGGGCTGCTCTTGTTTCAGAACGGCGCCCTGGCCGAAGCGATTAATGAACTGCGGGACCTCACCGAGAAGGCTCCCCGATTTCAGCTCGCTCATCTCGTCCTCGGGGATTTGCTGATCGCCCGCTATGGCCGCTTCGAACCCCTGATGGCGGATCGCCTCGGAACCGAGATCGGGGACGCTGAAAAGGCCCAGATCCGGCGTTTGCAGAGTGAGGCCAGGGCCCGCTTGAAAGGCTATCTCTCCCTGGTTGGGAACACTGCCGTTCCGGAACTGCTGCTGTCCCTGAGCCCCGATACGGACTATGCTCTGGTGGTGGATAAAGGTAAAAACCGCCTTTATGTGTTTCATAATTCCGGGGGCGGCCTGCCTCCGCAACTGGTGGACCATTTCTATATCGTGCTTGGCAAGGTTCCTGGTGACAAGGTCCGGGAGGGTGATCTGAAAACTCCCAGCGGCGTTTATTTCGTGACCAGCTATCTGCCTGATGAAATACTGCCGCCGCTTTACGGCGCCGGCGCGTTTCCGGTCAACTATCCGAACGAACTTGATCGCCGCCTGCGTAAAACCGGGCAGGGGATCTGGCTGCACGGTACGGACAAATCCCTGTACAGCCGGCCTCCGCTGGACAGCGAGGGGTGCGTGGTTCTGACCAATGAAGAGTTTAATGATATTGTTCAGTATGTGGACGTCGGACGCACTCCCGTCATTATCAGTGATCATGTCAAATGGATATCCAGCCAGCAGTGGCTGAAAGAAAATGTCGAGATACAGGCGGCCCTGGAGACGTGGCGCCAGCGCTGGGAAAGCTCGGATCTGGAGGGGTATCTGGATTTTTACGCCAGTGATTTCTGGAGCCGTGACCATAATGAGCAGAGCTGGGCAGCCTACAAGAAGCAGGTCTTTTCAGGAAAAACCTATCAGAAAATAGAGTTTTCCGACCTGTCCCTGTTTTCCTATCCTGCCGGGGATCGCCAGCGGCCCATGGTGGTGGCCAATTTCACTCAGCACTACCGGTCCAACAATTTCAACGGTGATATGAGGAAACGGCTGTACCTGGTCAAGGAAGGGGAGGACTGGAAAATTCTTTACGAAGGGCACCAGTAGTTATTTCCGAACCTCCAGGCGCTGCATGAGCAGTTCGAGGTCCAGCCGGTAATGCGTGGCGACTTCCTCGATGGTCGCAAAGAGCATCTCGCAGCAGATACAGTGGCCGGTTTCGGCTTCGTATTCCCTCATGACCCTGATCGCTTCCGGATAACGATCAAGCACATCAAGCAGGGTGTCCTCTTTGTGGAGCACGCTTCGGATTCCTTTCATTGCTCGTCTCATGGCGCACGGCTGATCAAGCATAGCATTGTCCGGGGTGGATCCCAAGAGGGAGACCCTCCTTTTCAGTTTCCGAGCCATAGGGCCGCCAGGGAGTAAATTCATTGACATTGACTGCCTTCTGTGATTTTCTAGGGCGCTGTTTGACGGAGATGGAAGCACTGAATGCGGTTGACGGAATTTGATTATTATTTGCCTGAGGAACTGATCGCCCAGCAGCCGAGTGAGCGCCGTGACGGTGCCCGGATGATGGTTCTCGATCGTGGTAACGGACAGCGGGTCAGTACTGAATTCCGTAAGATTGTTCAATATTTCAAGCCGGGGGACGTTCTGGTCTGTAATGACACCAGAGTCATTCCGGCTCGTTTGTTAGGTAAAAAGACGACCGGGGCCAAAGTCGAAATATTCCTGGTTCGGCCCGTCGCCGGTGCACAGTATGAAGATTGGCTGTGCCTGACCAAGAGCTCCAAAAGCCTGAAGCCGGGTACGGTGGTCGAGATCTCAGCAGATCTGACCGCGGAGGTCATGGAAGAAGCCGACGTGGCGCACCGGCAGGTCCGGTTCCGCGGGTCCGGGGATTTCATGCAGCTGGTTGAGCAGGTCGGTCATCTGCCACTGCCGCCCTATATAAAAAGGCCTGATGAACGCTCCGACCGACAGCGCTATCAGACCGTTTTCGCCCGGGAGAGGGGTGCGGTTGCCGCGCCGACGGCCGGGTTGCATTTTACCGAAGAAATTTTAGGACAGCTGGAGGCCGCAGGTGTTATCATTGCGCCTTTAACGCTGCACGTCGGACTTGGAACTTTTCTGCCGGTCAGGGTCGACGATATTCGTGAGCACAAGATGCATTCCGAAATCTATCAGATACCCGAAGACACGGCCGCCGCTGTCAATCGCGCCCGCCAGCTGGGGCACAGGGTGTTTGCGCTGGGAACGACCAGTGCCAGAGCTCTTGAAACGGCAGCATCCGACGACGGGATTCTTAACCCGGGCAGAGGGGACAGCGACATTTTTATTTATCCGGGTTATCAATTCAAGGTCACCGACGCCCTGATAACCAATTTTCATCTGCCGAAATCGACCCTGCTTATGTTGGTTTCGGCTTTTGCGGGTAAAGAATGTATCCTTTCTGCGTATCACCAGGCTGTTGAGGAACGTTTTCGGTTCTTCAGCTACGGTGATTGCATGCTGATATTGTGATTAGCGAGACATGCCATTGGCCTCTTTCGGTTACACCCTGCTTCATAAAGATGAAACAACCCAGGCGCGGCGTGGCGTCATCGCCACGCCGCGGGGGAGTATCGACACGCCTGCTTTCATGCCGGTGGGAACCCTCGGAACAGTCAAGGGCGTCCTGCCGGAGGCCTTGAAGGAGATCGGCGCCCAGATTATCCTGGCCAACACCTATCATCTTTATCTGCGCCCCGGCCACCGGTTGGTCAAAGATCTGGGTGGCCTGCACCGTTTCATGAACTGGGACCGCCCGATCCTCACCGACAGCGGCGGATTTCAGGTTTTCAGTCTTGGGGAATTGCGCAAGATTACCGAGGAGGGGACCTCTTTTCAATCGCATCTCGACGGCAGCTACCATCTGCTGACGCCGGAACTGTCGATGGAGATTCAGCTGGCTCTCGGATCCGATATCATCATGGTCTTTGACGAATGCATTCCGCACCCCGCCGATCGTCAGTACGTCGCGGATTCGACCAATCGCTCAATGCGCTGGGCGCGCCGCTGCCGGCAGGTTGTCCCGGCCGGCTCGTCGGCCGCCCTGTTCGGCATCGTCCAGGGGGGAATGGAGCTCGATCTGCGCAGGCAGAGTGCGGAACAGTTGCAGGATATCGGCTTCGAAGGGTATGCTCTCGGGGGCTTGTCCGTTGGGGAGGAAACCTCCCTGATGTATGACATCATGGAGCATTCGCTGCCTCTGTTGCCGGCGGACAGGCCGCGTTACGTCATGGGCGTGGGGACCCCGGAAAATCTTGTAGAAGGCGTGGCCAGGGGCTGCGACATGTTCGATTGCGTCATGCCGACCCGCAATGCCCGCAATGGCGTGCTGTTTACCAGCTTCGGGAAAATCAGCATCAAGCAGGCGAAGTATCGCGACGACAGTGGTCCCATCGACCCGGAGTGCGACTGCTATGTCTGCCGCAACTACAGTCGCGCCTATCTCAGGCACCTGTACACCAGTAACGAGATTCTCGCTTCGGTACTTAACACGCAGCACAATCTCTACTATTATCAGCATTTGATGTCGGCTATCCGGACTTCACTGGAAGACGGCAGGTTCACTGAATTCAAGGACAACTTTTATCGTAAACGGCAACACTAGGTTTGCCACGAGACATCATAAGTCGTTCATATTCTAACCCTAGGAGGATATTTCATGGCAACAGAAGCGTTTGCAATGGCGGGAACCGGTGCAGCTCAGGGACAAGGCGGTTATGAGGGAATCATCATGCTGGTGGCGATGTTCGCCATCTTCTATTTCCTGCTGATCCGTCCCCAGCAAAAAAGAGCCAAGCAGCACAAAGAACTTATCGGCAGCCTCAAGGCCGGTGATACCGTTGTGTCTGCCGGCGGGATTCACGGCAAGATCGTCAATGTCGAAGACCTGACCGTGACCCTTGAGATCGCCACCGGCGTCAAAATCAAGCTCAACCGTTCATCTATCAGTGAAGTCAAAAAGTCCTGATTAAATTGTTGTCGATTCGACCTGCCGATGTTTTTTGCACTTAAAGGGAGATACAACACAGATGTCCAATAGTCTTAAATTCAGGGGCGCACTTATTATCCTCTGCCTGCTGCTATCAGTCTTTGCGATCGCCCCGACACTGATGCGCGGACAACTGCCGCAATGGTGGCTTGATACTTTCGGACCGATTCAGCTGGGCCTTGACCTGCAGGGCGGCATGCACCTGGTTCTGGGCGTCGATGTGGAAAAGGCCGTAGAAAGCCGGATCGATACCATCATCGATCAGGCCGAAACACAGCTCCGTGAAAAGGATATTGTCTTCAAGCGGATCGAAAGACGCCAGGGGGATCGCGTCGTCGTTCTGGTCTATGACGAGGAGGAAGGGGCCAAGGTTGATGCCCTGTTCGCGGAGGAATATCCTTCGCTGGAAGCGGAGACCTTTACCGGTGTCGGCGGTTATATCGAGAAGCACTATCGTCTGAGCGACAGTGAAATCAGCAATATTCAGGACTATGCGGTACGTCAGGCCCTGGAAACCATGCGCAACCGGGTTGACCAGTTCGGGGTCAGCGAACCGACCCTGCAGCGCCAGAGCGACAACCGGATTCTGATCCAGTTGCCCGGCGTTGAAGATCCCGATCGCGCGATTGCGCTGCTAGGCAAGACCGCCCGGCTGGAATTCAAGCTGGTCGATGAGACCGCCAATATCCAGGATGCGGTGGCCGGCAAATTGCCGCCGGGCACCCAACTGCTTTACGAGCGGAATGTCAACCGGCAGACCGGGGCCGTAGCGGAGACCCCGCTGGTTGTTCAGGACAAGACCGTGCTGACCGGCGACCTGCTGTCGGACGCCAACGTCCGCATTGACACCCGCTTCAACGAACCCTATGTCGCAATCGACTTCAATTCTGTCGGGGCCAAGCGTTTCGACCAGATTACCGCGGCCAACGTCGGCAAGCGCATGGCCATCGTTCTTGACGATACCGTTTACTCGGCTCCCGTTATCCGTGAGCGAATCTCCGGTGGGAGTGCCCAGATTTCAGGGTCTTTCTCATCCCAGGAGGCAACTGACCTGGCGATCGTCCTGCGCGCAGGATCTCTTCCCGCTCCGGTCAAGATTCTGGAAAACCGAACCGTCGGACCGTCCTTAGGGTCAGGATTCCATCGACAAGGGGATCAAGTCGATCTGGGTCGGCGGCCTGCTGGTGATCATCGCGATGATTGTCTACTACCAGTTTTCCGGGATCGTTGCCGTTATCGCCCTGGTTCTCAACCTGATCTTTATCACGGCCATGCTGTCCATGTTCGGGGCGACCCTGACGTTGCCTGGTCTGGCCGGTATCGTTCTGACGGTCGGTATGGCTGTTGACGCCAATGTCCTGATTTTTGAACGGATTCGTGAAGAGATCCGGCTGGGCCGGGCGCCGAAACTCGCCCTTGAATCAGGTTACGCCAAGGCGTTTCTGACCATTATCGACGCCAACCTGACAACCCTGCTGGCCGCACTGGTACTGTTCCAGTTCGGGACCGGGCCGGTCCGCGGTTTCGCCGTGACCCTGTCAATCGGCATCATCGCGTCGCTGTTTACCGCGATTTTTGTTTCCAGAGTTATTTTTGACCTTTACCTGAAAGGCCGCGACATCAAGCGGCTGAGTATATAAGAAGGAGGCTTAACGGCATGCAGCTGATCAAGCCGGATACCAATATTGATTTTGTCGGTAAGCGGAAAATTGCTTTTATCGTTTCCATGGTGCTCATCCTTATCGGTTTCGCCTCCTTACTCGTTAAAGGCGGTCCTGATTACGGGATCGATTTTGCCGGGGGGACCCTGGTTCAGGTGCAGTTCTCCGATGCGACTGATGCGGCCAGCATCAAAGACGCCATCAACAGCCTGGACATCGGATCTCCCATCGTTCAGAGTTTCGGTGAAGAGCAGAATGAGTTCCTGATTCGGGTGGAAAAAGCTTCGGCCGAATTGCAGGGTTTGTCTGTACAGATTCAAAACGCTCTCGAGCAGTCTTACGGTAAAGGCAAGGTCTCGATTCGCAGGGTCGAGATGGTCGGTCCCCAAGTGGGCAAGGATCTTCGCAGCAAAGGGCTCAAAGCTATTTTCTATGCCATGCTGGGCATTCTGGTCTACATCTCCTGGCGTTTCGAGTTCCGCTTCGCGGTCGGGGCGATTGTCGCCCTGCTGCACGACGTGGTGATCACCCTCGGCGCCTTCAGTGTTTTCGGGAAAGAAATTGATCTGCCGATTATTGCCGCCTTCCTGGCTATCATCGGTTATTCGTTGAATGATACAATTATCGTCTACGATCGGATTCGCGAGAACATGGGCAAGCACAACAAGGAAAGTTTTTCATTTATCGTCAATCGCAGTATCAATGAAACCCTTTCCCGTACCCTGCTGACCTCGGGAACCACCCTGCTGGTGGTTCTGGCCCTGTTTATCCTGGGAGGCGGCGTTATTCACAACTTTGCCTTCGCCATGCTGGTCGGCGTATTGATCGGGACCTATTCGTCAATTTTCGTTGCCAGCCCCATCCTGATCCTGTGGCAGCAGAAAAAGGCTGCCCGCCAAAGCTGAAAAAAAGGATTGGCTCCGGCACGCTCCAAGCAGTCGATCCTGAAAACATGACGTTTCAATCACGACATCTGGCCTGCAGGCAGTGTGATACTGCCTGCAGGTTCATTTCTTAAGGGGTCGCATGATGAAAAAGGAAACTATTGTTTTTGTCCTTATTGCACTGCTGGTCGGAATCCTGGTCGGGGTCATCTATTCCAACTGGCGCAAGGACAGTGCCGTGCAGACGGCCGCCAATGTCCCCGCCGCCCCCCTGCGGTCGTCAACTATCAGCAGCAGATCACCATGCTCCAGGGAATCGTCGCCAAGGAGCCCGGGAATCGGAACGCCTGGGTCCAGCTTGGGCACAATTACTTTGACTCCGAGCAGCCAATGAAAGCTATCGATGCCTACGGCAAGGCCTTGGCGATTGATGATCGCGATCCCGATATTCTCACCGACCAGGGGGTCATGTTCCGTCGTGTCGGCTGGTATGACAAGGCCATCGCCAATTTTGTCAAAGCGTCTGAAATCGATCCGACCCATCAGCAGAGTCTCTATAACCTGGGGATCGTTTACCGTTACGATCTCAAAGATTTCAGCAAGGCGGTTGCCGCCTGGGAAAAACTTCTGGCTCTCAACCCGTCTGCCTCAGGGGCCGCTCAGCTGCGCAAGGAAATCGAGTTTCTTAAAAATCATCCCGTTGTTCCCGGATCTCAGCAACCTGGAACTGCGACAGGGCAATGATCCGCTGAGGGTCAAGCTGAACCCCATTCACCCGTTATCAGATTGACATGGAACCGGTCACCATAAAACAATGGCAGCTGCGCTCGGACCTGCCGGAGGACCCTCGGGTCATAACTGCTTTGTCACAGCAGACAGAGATCCCCGACCTGGTGGTCCGGTTACTGTGGTTGCGCGGAATCCAGACTCCGGAAGGGATTCAGGCTTTTCTCGATACCAAACTCGCCAACCTGCCCGATCCCGCTCTGCTTCCGGATATGGAAAAGTCCTGCCTGCGCTTGTGGGACGCCCTCCGCAATCACGAGAGAATCGCCGTTCACGGTGACTATGACGTCGACGGCATTACCGGTTGCAGTCTGCTGGTCGAGGTGTTGCAGGCGCTTGGCGCTGAGGTCGAGTATCATATCCCCTTACGCCTGGTTGATGGCTATGGCTTGTCCGCCGAGGCCCTGCGTCTGGCTCATCAGCGCGGGTGCCGGGTGGTCGTGTCGGTTGACTGCGGTGTCTCCGCGCATCACGAGGCAGAGATCGCGGCCGAACTGGGCATGGACCTCATCATCACCGATCATCACCAGCCTCCCGAGCATCTTCCGACCTGTTACGCCCTGATCAATCCTCATCTTCCCGGTCACGGATTTCCCTGGAAAGATCTGTCCGGCGTCGGTGTCGCCTTTTTCCTGATGCTCGCCCTGCGGCGCCTGCTGCGCGAACAGGAATTTTTTACGTCCGGTCGCGAACCTGATCTGCGTTATGTTCTCGATCTGGTTGCCCTGGGGACCATTGCCGATATCGTGCCCCTGGGGGGCGTCAACCGCATCATGGTCAAGCAGGGGCTGCAGTTGCTCGAAAAATCACGCAGACCGGGAATTACGGCCTTAAAAGAGGTCGCCCAGGTCAAGGAGGTCTCAAGCGGGGTTGTCGGGTTCCGCCTGGCCCCCCGGCTGAACGCCGCCGGTCGCCTCGAAGACGCCGCCATGGGGGTTGATTTATTACTGAACGGGGATCCAGCCGGTTGCGCTGAATTGGCCCGCTACCTGGATGACTGCAACCGCCAACGGCAGCTGGTTGAACAGCAGACCCTCCAGGAGGCGATCGCCATGGTCGAACAGTCCCTGGCCCCGGACCGTTTCACGATCGTTCTTGCCCGCGAAGGCTGGCATTCTGGGGTTATCGGGATTGTTGCCAGCCGCCTGGTTGAGCGCTATCATCGACCCGTTGTGCTGATCGCCCTGGAGGACGGTCTGGGGAAGGGTTCGGCCCGGTCCATCAAGGGGTTTCACCTTTATGAGGCACTGTGCGACTGCCGCGCGACCCTGGACGGGTTTGGCGGCCACGCCATGGCGGCCGGTCTTTCCATTGCCGCCGACCGTCTTCAGGCCTTTATCGAGCAGTTCGAGACCATCGCCCAGGCAAGGCTCGACCGGTCCCTGCTGCAGCCGACTCTGGTGCATGACGGCACCATCCCGTTAGGCTCTCTCAGCCTGACCTTGCTGGAAAGTCTGCATCAGCTGGCCCCCCATGGGGCCGGCAATCCTCAGCCGACCTTTGTCGCCCGGGACTGCCGTTTGCTGAACTGCCGTGTGGTAGGGCGCAGTCATCTTAAATTCGATGTCGAGCAGGAGGGAACGCAGATCCCGGCCATCGCCTTTGGCATGGCCGAGCGAATGCCCGATGCCGGTTCGCTGATGGACCTGGCGTTCCATCCCGGCATCAACGAATGGCGCGGAGAACGGACGGTCCAGTTGCAGGTTATCGACTTCAGAGAAACGGGTGCAGAAGACCATGACAACTGATGTAAAAACGTTAGGAGAGCTGTTTTCCGGATCAGAGGTCGGACAGGTTCGTGTTAACGAACCCTTGTCTGCCCACAATACCTGGAAAATCGGCGGCCCGGCCGCCGTGCTCGTCGAGCCGGCCAATGCCGATCAGGTTGGCAAGGTCCTGACGCTGGCCAAGGCTTGCCAGGCTCCGGTTGTCGTCATCGGCCAGGGGAGCAATCTTCTGTTTGACGATCTCGGGGTCCGCGGCGTGGTCCTGAAGATCGGCTCGCGCATGGCCGGTCTGAACATCGTTGGTGAAATGATCACGGCAGCCGCCGGCGTCTGGGTGCCGCAGTTGGCCCGCCGGGCTATGGCGGCCGGACTTAGCGGCCTGGAACACTGCATTGGCATTCCGGGGACCATCGGCGGCCTGGTCATGATGAATGGCGGCAGTCACCGCCACGGGATCGGCGAGAATATCGTCAGGGTCCAGGTCGTCACGGCCGCGGGGGAGTCAAAAGAGCTTTCCCGGGACGATTGCCGGTTTTCTTACCGGCATAGCGCTCTGCAGGGGAGTGGTTGTGTCGTGACCGGAGTTGAACTGCTCTGTGCCAAGGGGGATCGAGCGCAGATTCGCAGTGCCATGGTTGCCGACCTGCGAAACCGGCGGCATAAATTCCCGCGGAAACTGCCCAATTGCGGATCCGTTTTCCTGAGCACCGCGGAAATGCACGCGACTGTCGGCCCGCCGGGAAAAATTATTGAGGAAGCCGGTCTGAAAGGGGTGCGGGTCGGTCAGGCTGAAATCTCCCGGCAGCACGCCAATTTCATTGTCAACCTGGGGCAGGCGCGGTCGGCGGACGTTCTGGCCCTGATTCGCCAGGTTCGAACTCTGGTCATGGAGCGCATCGGTTTTGACATGAAATGCGAGGTTCGCTATGTCAGCCCTGAAGGTGAAGTCATGCCCGCTCACAGGGTCGTCAGATAGCAGGAGGTTCATGGCGTTCGGCAACTTAAAAAGCCGGGAGAGATCCCGGCTTTTTACGTTGTTTTCAACCGCTGGCTATTTTCCGGTCAGACCGACGTCGACGGCCAGTTTTTCCCAGAAGGGGAGGCTGCGCTCGATGGTCTTGTCATCGACGCAGTAGGCGATGCGGAAATAACCCGGACCGCCAAAGCCTTTCCCCGGCACCAGCAGGATGCGGTATTCCTGGGCTTTACTGATAAATTCCATCTCATCGGCAATGGGAACCTTGGGGAACAGGTAAAAGGCGCCCTCCGGTTTCACACATTCAAAGCCGAGTTCGATCAGCTTGTTGTAGATCAGGTCTCGTTTATGGCGGTAGGCCTCGATATCCACACTGGCATTCTGCAGATCGGTCACCAGCAGCTGCATCAGGGCCGGGGCGTTGATAAAACCGAGGACCCGGTTGGAAAAGACCGCACCATGCATGAACAGTCCCACGTCCTTGAGCCTGGGGCTGGCGGCCAGGTAGCCGATCCGCTCGCCAGGCAGGGCCAGATCTTTGGAGTGGGACGTGACGATGACCGAATTGGCGATGCAGTCGAAGACACAGGGCACATGTTTACCGTAGCTGATTTTTGCATACGGTTCGTCTGATATGGCAATGATGGTGGTGCCGAGCTCCTGTTCTTTCCGGGCCAGCAGTTCGCCCAATTCCGAGAGGATCTCCGCCGGGTAGATCACGCCGGTCGGATTGTTGGGGGAATTGATCAGGATGGCCCTGGTGCGTGGGGTGATAGCCGCGTCGATGGCGTCGAGATCAGGCTGAAAGGCTTCGTCGGTTTTGACGATGACCGGAACTCCGCCATGGTTGTCGGTGTAGAACAGGTAGTCGACAAAGTAGGGACTCAGGACAATGACTTCGTCGCCGGGATTGAGTATGGTCTTGAAAACGACGTTCAGCGCGGCGCCGGCTCCGCACGACATGACGATGTGGTTGGCCGTCAGGGTCTGGCTGCAGCGGTTGTTGATGGCTGCGGCGATCGCTGCGCGGGTTTCTTCATAGCCGGCGTTGCTCATGTACCGGTGCATGCCGGGAATCGGATGGTTTGCCACCTCCCGAAACTTGGCCTGAAACTCCTCCGGCGGTTCCATGCCGGGACTGCCGATGGAAAAGTCGAAGACATTCTCATCACCGTACTGGGCCCGCAATTTGTTGCCTTCTTCAAACATTTTCCTGATCCAGGAGCCGTTTTCTAGAAATCCCTGAATTTTTTTTGCAATTGGCATTGAATCTTCCTTATCTCGACGCAGATTTGTATTGAAAGTGCTGATAGATTGGCGAGTTTAGCTCTCTCGACTGCGGTGGTCAAGTTGCTTTCTTGAATGTGCCAAATTGATTTTTGCGGGCGTTTAAGCTACATTCCTGCTTCTTATTCACTTTCATAAGGATGGCAGATACCATGGCGAAGATTGAACTGGCGAAGTTGCGGGAACAGATTGACGGTATAGATGATCAGATTCTTGATCTGTTGAATCAGCGGGCGAACATTGTTCTCGCCGTCGGCAAGGCCAAGCAGGGGGACAACAGTGCCTTCTATGTCCCGAGTCGCGAAAAGGCGATCTACGACAGGCTCACCTCCGGAAATCCGGGACCGTTCCCCAATGATGCCGTGTGCAAGGTGTTCAGAGAGATTATTTCCGCCTCTCTCAACATGGAGCTGCCCATGCAGGTCGCCTTTCTAGGACCCCAGTCGACGTTCACCCACCAGGCGGCCATGCAGCAATTCGGCTTGTCGGCCCAGCTGGTGCCGCTCAAGAGTATTCCGGCGGTCTTTGAAGAGGTCGAGCGCGGCCGCGCTCACTATGGCGTCGTTCCCGTAGAGAATTCGACCGAGGGGGTCGTCAATCACACCCTCGACATGTTTGTCGGCTCCGATTTGAAAATCATCGCCGAGATCATGCTGGAAATCTCTCATAACCTGCTTTCCAAGACGGGGAACACCGGGCAGATCACCAAGATCGTTTCCCACCCCCAGGCCCTGGTCCAGTGCCGTCGCTGGCTGGAGACCAACATGGCCGATATCCCGCTGCTTGACGTCTCATCCACCGCCGCCGCGGCACAGTTGGCGGCCGAGGATGAGAGCGTGGCCGCAATCGCCAGCCAGGCGGCCTCCATCCAGTTCGGGCTCCAGATCATCAAGGCGCGGATTGAAGATAATCCCAACAACTTCACCAGGTTTCTTGTCATTGGCAAGAAGAGTCCCGAGCAGAGCGGCGACGATAAAACGTCGATCATGTTCAGCGTCAAGGATGAGCCGGGCATTCTCTACCGGATGCTCGAGCCGTTCAGCAAGCGCAATATCAACCTGGCCAAGATTGAAAGCCGACCCATGAAGCAGAAAGCGTGGGAATACATTTTCTTCCTCGACCTGATCGGCCACGTCGCTGACCGCAAAGTGACCGAGGCCGTTGAGGAATTGAGAGCCCACTGCAATTTCCTGAAGGTTCTCGGATCCTACCCCCTGGCCCGGCACGAGCGGTCAAACGGGAGTAACCGTCATGACTGATGCCTTTTTCATTCCCCGCCTGACAGTTGTCGGGGTCGGCCTGATCGGTGGTTCTCTGGCCCTGGCTCTCAAGGAGGCTGGCGTCGTCGGTGAGGTTGTCGGTTGTGGCCGGGGCAGGCCCAACCTTGAAAAGGCTCTAGAACTCGGCGTCATTGACCGTTACAGCCGCAACCCCGGTGACGCGGTCCGGGATGCCGATGTCGTTTTCCTGGCCACTCCGGTGAAGAGTTTTGCCGCTGTTGCCCGTGACCTGCTGCCCGGCCTGAAACCGGGCGCGGTCCTGACCGACGGCGGGAGTGTCAAGGGAGCGATTATTCGTGATCTGAAACCGCTGCTGCCCGACCATGTTTCGTTCGTTCCCGGCCATCCCATTGCCGGCACGGAAAAGAGCGGCGCAGAAGCGGCCTTTGCGACCCTCTACCAGGGCAAGCGCTGTATCCTGACGCCAACGGAAGATACCGCGCCCGACGCCCTGACCCTGGTGACGCGCATGTGGCAGGCGACAGGCTGCGAGGTGGTATCCATGGCGGCCGAAAAGCACGACCGGATCCTGGCGGCAATCAGCCACCTCCCGCACATGGTCGCCTATTCCCTGGTCAATGCCGTCGGATCCTATGATCATTACGAGGAGAATATCCTCGAATATTCTGCCGGCGGCTTTCGTGATTTTACCCGGATCGCTTCCTCTGATCCGACCATGTGGCGTGATATCGCCGAGACCAACCGGGAGGCCCTGCTCGAAATGATGGAGCAGTTCGAGGTCTTTTTCGCTGAGCTCAAGGCCGATATCGCCACGGGTCAGGGGGATCGGATGTTCGAGTTCTTCTTGCGGTCCAAGCAGTTGCGAGATGCCATCCTTTAAGGTGATAGATAGTGACGAGGGTGTCCCCGTGAGCCCCTTTTAAATGCTGACGATGCTATGAAAGAGCGAAGGTTGATAGATGAGTAAACCAGTCAATAGAGTTATTGCCCCCGGCCGTCGATTGCGCGGTGAATTCGTTGTGCCCGGAGATAAATCCATTTCCCACCGGTCCATCATGTTTGCATCCCTGGCCAAGGGGAGCAGCCGGGTCAGCGGCCTGCTGCGCGGTGAAGATTGCCTGTCGACCCTGAAAGCGTTTCAAGCTCTGGGGATCGAGGTCGAGGACCGCAGTGAGGATGAACTGATCATTCACGGGCGGGGCATCGACGGGCTGCGGGAAGCCGGCGATGTCATCGACTGCGGAAATTCCGGAACCACCATGAGACTGATGAGCGGCATTCTCGCCGGGCAGCCCTTTTTTTCGGTGCTCACCGGGGACAGGTACCTGCGCAACCGGCCCATGGGCAGGGTCATCAATCCGCTGCAGGCGATGGGGGCGACCATTCACGGCCGCAACGACAGCAGCAAGGCCCCTTTCGCCATCTGCGGGGGGAATCTCAAGCCCATCGAATACCGATCCCCGATTGCCAGCGCTCAGGTCAAATCGGCTCTGCTCCTTGCCGGCATGCAGATTGAAGGGACGACCACGGTTTTCGAGCCGCACCTGTCCCGTGACCATAGTGAGAGAATGCTGCGTTATTTCGGCGCCGACATCATTTCTTTTGAGGGGGGCGCGAGTGTGACCGGTCGCGTCGAACTGCAGGGGCGCGACATCGTGGTTCCCGGCGATATCTCGTCGGCGGCCTTCTTCCTGGTGGCGGGCCTGATCGTCCCCGATTCCGAGCTGTTGCTCAAGAATGTGGGGGTCAATCCGACCCGCAGCGGCATTATCGATATCCTCCGGATGATGGGAGGCTCCATCGAACTGCTGAATCAGCGAGAAGTCGGTGGAGAACCGGTGGCGGACATGCTGGTCAAAAGCAGTTCCCTGAAAGGGATCGATATCGGTGGCGAGCTGATCCCGCGCGCCATTGATGAGTTCCCGGTGGTCAGTGTTGCCGCAGCCTTTGCCGATGGCGTGACGACGATCAGGGACGCCAGAGAGCTGCGGGTCAAGGAAACCGACCGGATCGCCGCCATGTGTGACAGCCTGGGCGCCCTGGGTGCCGAGATTGCCCCCAGAGAGGACGGTATGCAGATTGTCGGCGGTAAAGATTTGGCCGGGGGACAGGTTCAGTCCTTCGGAGATCACCGCATCGCCATGAGCATGGCGGTGGCCGCTTTAATGGCCGGCGGCGCCGTGGAGATTGAGGATACCCTGTGTACCGAGACCTCCTTTCCAGGGTTCTGGGAACTGCTCGATTCCCTCAGGATCAGCTGACAGAAGACTGATGATGACAGACCGGAAAAAATTGATCGTGGCTATCGACGGACCTTCCGGGGCCGGGAAAAGTACCCTGAGCAAGCTCCTGGCCCGGCGTCTTGGCTATCTCAATATCGATACCGGCGCCATGTACCGCTCGGTCGCCTGGGCGGCACGGCAAAAAGGGATGTCGTGCGATGATAACGATGCTCTCGGACGGATGGCCAGGGATCTGAAGATCGCTTTCGAACCGTCCGATAATGGTGAGCTGGTTTTTGTCGACGGAGTGGATGTGACGGCGGCGATCCGCACCCCGGAGAACAGTCTGCTGACGGCCCGGGTGGCGGCCTGCCCGGCGGTCCGCGCCGCTCTGGTCACGCTTCAGAGGCGGCTCGCCGAAAACGGTGGGGTGGTTCTGGAGGGCCGGGACATCGGAACCGTCGTTTTTCCCCAGGCTGACGTCAAGTTCTTTCTGTCCGCCAGTGCGCGGGAGCGGGGGCGTCGGCGTTACGAGGAACTGCGGGCCAGAGGGGTGGCTGCCGATCTTGAGCAGACCATCGCCGAAGTCGAAGCGCGTGACGCGGCGGACAGTGCCCGTGAGCATGCGCCCCTGGTGCGGGCTGCCGATGCCGTCGACATCGATTCCACGACGCTGGGCATCGCCGAGGTTCTGGAGAAAATGCTGGCAATCGTCCAGTCGCGGGAAGCGGTTCGGGACGGCGCTAAATAAATCGGATTAACTGCCTGAAAAATATTGGTTTGTTTTTTTGCGGAGGCTGTGCTATCGTGCGCAGTCTCAAAATTTTGAGTCCGTCGCCGTCAGGCGCCGGAAAATTCGTAAGGGGGTCACATCTCCAATGGTAGAAGAAAAAGACATGCAGGACGAAAACGAAATGGAAACTATGGACGGCGAGTTCGAAGAAAGCTTCGAAGAACTGCTCAAGGATTATGAGCAGGGCGGTTTCGAGCTGAAACGTAACGATGTTGTCCAGGGCACGGTTGTTCAGGTCAATCCTGATTCGGTCGTTGTCGATGTTGGTTACAAGTCGGAAGGCGTTATCCCGATTCGTGAATTTGCCGACGAAAATGGTGAGATCAATGTCAATGTCGGGGACGTCTATGATGTCCTGTTCGGTGGCGGTGAAAGCGACAGCGGCCTGATCATGCTTTCCAAAGAGAAAGCCGATCGTCAGAAGATCTGGAATTCTCTGGAAGAAGGCGCGGTCGTTGAAGGCCGGATTGTCAGCCGTATCAAGGGCGGTCTGTCCGTCGATATCGGTGTCAATGCCTTCCTGCCCGGGTCACAAGTGGATCTTCGTCCGGTCCGGAACCTGGACAAGGTTATCGGCCAGACTTATGAATTCAAAATTATCAAGCTGAACAAGCGTCGCGGCAACATCGTGCTGTCCCGCCGTGTCCTGCTTGAAAGCGAGCGTGAGTCGCAGCGCGGCGAAACCCTCAAGACTCTCGAAGAAGGTCAGGTCGCCGAGGGTATCGTCAAGAACCTCACCGATTACGGTGCGTTTATCGATCTTGGCGGTATCGATGGCCTGCTCCACATTACCGATATGTCCTGGGGACGCGTCAAGCATCCTTCCGATATCCTTGCCGTCGGTGACAAGATCAACGTCAAGGTCCTGAAGTTCGATAAAGAGAAAGAGCGCGTCTCACTGGGACTCAAGCAGATCGCTCCCGATCCGTGGCTTGATGTTGAAACCAAGTATCCGATCGGCGCCAAGGTCACCGGCAAAGTTGTCAGCCTGACCGATTACGGTGCATTTATCGAGCTTGAAGAGGGCGTTGAAGGCCTGATCCATGTTTCCGAGATGAGCTGGACCAAGCGCGTCAAACATCCGAACAAGGTTCTTGCCATCGGTGACGATGTTGAATCCGTCGTACTCGCTCTTGATACCGACAACCGCCGCATCTCCCTCGGTCTGAAGCAGGTTGAGCCGAACCCCTGGGATGTCATCGGTGAGAAATTCCCCATCGGGACCATCATCGAAGGCCAGGTCAAGAATATCACTGACTTTGGTATCTTCGTCGGGGTCGATGAAGGGATCGACGGTCTGGTTCACATATCCGACCTGTCCTGGACCAAGCGGATCAAGCATCCTTCCGAAGTTTACAAGAAGGGCGATCTGGTCAAGGCGGTGGTTCTGAACATCGACCGTGAAAACGAGCGTTTCTCCCTCGGTCTCAAGCAGTTGAGCTCTGATCCGTGGGAAACCGTGCCGGTTCGTTACCCCCGTGGTACCATCGTTCACGGCAAGGTGACTTCGGTGACCGATTTCGGTATCTTCATCGAGCTGGAAGAGGGGATCGAAGGCCTCATCCACGTGTCCGAACTGAGTAAGGAAAAAATCGATAATCCTAAGGATTTCGCTCAGGTCGGCGCCGATCTCGAGGCTGCTGTTCTGCAGGTCGATACCGTTGAACGGAAAATTGCTTTGTCGATCAAGAACCTTGACGAGCAAAAAGAAAAAGCTGAGGTGAACGAATTCATGGGTGCTCAGAAAAATGCGACATCCAACCTCGGTGCTCTGCTGCAGGGAGCCCTGGACCGTAAAGCAGAAGATTAATGGCTTGATTGTACAGGAAAAGGACCCCAGGCCCCCTGGGGTCCTTTTTTCGTTGGTATGAGATGAGAAAACGTCCTTTTTTGATGGCCTTTCTTGCGGTCAGCGGTATTTTCCTTTTTTTCCTTCTTGTTATCTTTACTGCTGGTTTGTTTCATGGCGGATCCATGCCGGTTTCAGTCGGACAGAAGATCGCCGTACTGGAAATCCTGGGTCCCATCGAGGATTCCAGGGGGGTCATTGAACAGATCAGGGATTATCGCGAGCGACGGGCAATCAAGGCTGTCGTGATGCGCATTGATTCTCCCGGAGGGGGGGTCGGACCGTCGCAGGAAATTTATGCCGAGCTGAAGAAGCTGGCAGCCGAGAAACCACTGGTCGTCTCCATGGGAGCGGTTGCCGCTTCCGGTGGCTATTATCTGGCTGTCGCCGGTCAGAAAATCTTTGCCAATCCGGGAACCATCACCGGCAGTATCGGCGTTATCATGTCTTTTCCCAATTATCGCGAACTGATGGGGAAGGTCGGGGTCGCCATGCAGACTGTCAAAAGCGGTCAGTTCAAGGATTCCGGTTCTGCGACTGCTGAATTTTCCGATGCCGACCGGCGTCTGCTGCAGGGATTGATCGACGATGTGCATGATCAGTTTGTCACCGCCATCAGTGAAGGGAGACAGCTTCCGGTCGAGCGTCTGCAGCCCTATGTTGATGGCCGCATTTTTACCGGTCGGCAGGCCCAGCGTCTTGGCCTGGTCGACGAACTCGGAACATTTTACGACGCTGTCGATTATACAGCTCAACTCGCAGGTCTTGGCGAAGACCCGGATCTCGTTTTTCCGGAGCCGGAGCCTAAAAACCTTATTGACCGTTATCTTGAAAACATCGCCTCGCGCTTTTTGGGGGTGACGACGCCCTCCCCGGTAAATTCGGGGCCGGCATATTTATGGAACGGTCGATAGTGCTATAAATATTTTGACTAGGTAGGGAATAGATAATGACAAAAAGTGAATTGATTGAACGGCTTTCTGAAGAGCATGAACTTCTGAACAAAAAAGACGCGGAAGCGGTTATTAATCTTATTTTTGGCGGTATTGGCGACGCTCTCGCCAGCGGCGATCGTGTCGAAATTCGCGGTTTCGGATCCTTTTCGGTACGCGAGCGCGAGGCCCGGGAGGCCAGAAACCCTAAAAGTGGTCAATTGGTGAAAATTCCGTCCCGGAAAACGCCTTTTTTTAAAACCGGGAAAGAGTTGCGGGAAAGAGTTGACGAATAAATCCTTCATCAATTATAAAAAGGCCCTGATTCAATCAGGGCCTTTTTTGTTTACTCTCCGGGATGCCGGGCGACTCCGTACGCATGACCTGGTAAAAAATATAGTCTACGGAAAAAACTTCAGGCGTCCCACTCGGGGGCGGGCTTGCACACCATTTTTTCACGTGCCGACAGGTCTGTACAAATGTTGGTCAAGAGACCAGAGTCGTTCCATACATCCCAGAAACTGATATTCAAATGTTGTTTTGATAATAACAAAACAACATTTTCTGTCAAGAAATAACTGAACGACATGAGCTTGTCTGGCGCTCATTTTTTCGCAGGGAAATCGTCATGAAATGGTCTGTCCATCGCTTCAAAAGCACAGGAAGTGATTGCGATCAGCGTCTGGATCAGGTCCTGGCTGACAATGTTCCGGACATGTCCAGATCCAGGGCTAAAAAAATTATCGACCTTGGCGGGGTACACATCAACGGCAGGCGGTGCCGAAGCTGTTCCTCTACCTTGAGGCCCGGTGATCTTGTCGAAGTGTATATTGACCATCTGCCCCTTGATCCTTTTCGGATCTCCCCGGACCACGTCGTTTATCAGGATAAATATCTGATTGTTTTGGACAAACCGCCGCAGATCGAGACGCAGCCAACCCACGCGCGGTTCAAGGGCACCCTTTACGAGGCTCTCAAGTGGCACCTGCAGACCCCCTTTAACAAGCATCAGCTGATTGACATCGGCATGGTTCAGAGGCTTGATCGTGGAACCTCTGGATTACTCGCCTTTTCTCTACATAAGCGGGCACACAAGGCGATGACCGAAGCGTTTGCGAATCATGCCGTCGAAAAAACCTATCTTGCCCTGGTTCAGGGGAGACCCGATCGGGATGAAGGCGAAATTCGTACCATGCTGGCCCGTTCGCGGCATGAGAACCGGGTCAAATCCGTTCAGCGCGGCGGAAAAGACGCCATCACCAGGTACCGGGTCATGGAAACCATGGGCACTGTTTCCCTGATGTCGATTCAAATCCTGACCGGCAGGTCCCATCAGATCCGGGTCCATATGTCTGAGCAGGGGTGTCCTCTGCTGGGGGATGTCCGGTATGGCGGCCCGGCAAGCTACGGATCTTTGACCTTTGTCCGGCCCCTTCTGCATGCCAGTCAGCTGATTTTCGCCCATCCGGTGACCCGGGAAACACTTGATTTCAGAAGTCCCCTGGCTGTTGATATGCAGAAAACCCTTGATCACTTGAAAGAGACCGTTTCATGAATTTTCCTCAGATAGATCCGGTTATTATCCAGGTGGGCCCTGTGGCGGTACGCTGGTACGGAATGATGTACCTGCTCGGCTTTGTCGGCGGCTACCTGGTCATGACCCGAATCGCCAGGAAACGCCAGTTCCCGATCACGCCTGAAGCCATCTCCGATCTGCTTTTTTACGGAGTGCTCGGGGTCGTTCTCGGCGGGCGTCTTGGATATACTCTGTTCTACAATTTTCCATATTACAGCCGGCACCCCCTGGAAATATTCGCGGTCTGGGAGGGGGGGATGAGCTTTCACGGGGGGACCCTCGGGGTTATGGCCGCCCTGGTGGTTTTTTGTGTCCGTAAGCAATTACCCTTTCTTCTGGTGGGCGATCTGGTTGTCGCTGCCGTTCCTGTAGGCCTGGGATTGGGGCGCATCGGCAATTTTATCAACGGAGAACTGTGGGGACGGGTGACCGAACTGCCCTGGGGGATGGTCTTTCCCGGTGCCGGGCCTTTACCGCGTCATCCCAGCCAGCTCTATGAGGCGGTTCTTGAAGGGCTGCTGCTGTTTGTCGTTATCTATCTGCTGCACATGAAAAATGCCCGGCGTGGGGTTCCCGCGTTCAGTTTCCTGTTGGGGTACGGCGCGCTCAGGTTCCTGGTCGAATTCGTCCGGCAACCCGACAGTCATCTCGGTTTTCTGTGGGGTGGGGCGACCATGGGGCAACTGCTTTCGCTGCCGATGATCATGGTCGGCCTCGCCGGGCTCATTTTCGTGCTGAGGAGGGATGGACATGCACCAGATTGAGGCTGTGATCTACGATTGTGACGGTGTCATGTTCGAGAGCCGGCAGGCCAACCTTGCCTTTTACAATACCGTGCTGGCCGAATATGGCTATCCGCCCGTGACTCTCGATCAGCATGAGCGCGCCCACCTGTGCCACACGGCAAGTACCCCGAATGTGCTGAAGGGGCTGTTCGAACCGGAAGATCTGCCCCAGGCTATCGAATTTGCTTCGCGCCTTGATTACCGACGGTTTATTCCCTATATGGAGCCGGAACGTCATCTCCGTCAGACCCTTGAACGGCTCCGGGAGCGTTTTCCTCTGGCCATTGCCACCAACCGGGGGCGGAGCATCGATCAGATTCTCGACCATTTCGCGCTGAGCAACTTCTTTTCGGCGGTTGTGACCAGCCATGACGTCCAGCAACCAAAACCGGCCCCTGATATGCTGCTGCTCGCGGCGGAAAAACTGCAGGTCCGTCCCCAGCAGTGTCTTTTTATTGGCGATTCGGAACTCGATATGGCTGCGGCCCAGGCCGCCGAGATGTGCTTTGTCGCCTATGGATCTCTTGCCGGAGGAGAGCGGGCGATCAGCAGTCATCCGGAACTGTTTGATATTTTAGCTGTTTGAACAGCCGGGGCGGGATCAGGTCAGGTATTTGATCATGGTCAGGACGTTGGCGTCCTCTTCGCGCAGGTATTCGACATGGTCCATCAGTTTCAGAATCAGCTGCAGCCCGCGTCCTCCCTCGGCAAAATCTTCCACTGCCGCCTCGGCAAGCAGCTCCTTGTCGAAGCCGCGCCCCTGATCATAGACCTGGATAATCAGATCATGATCAGAGGCGGACATGGTGACGTTGACGGACTTGTCGGGATCGGAAGCATTCCCGTGACAGATGGCGTTGGCCGCCGCCTCGGTCAGTACCAGGTTGAGATGATAGGCCAGTTCACGGCGATTTCCCTCGAATCCCCTCAGGGAATAGGCGAGGCTCTCTCCGATGCGCCCGATCATCCCGAGATACTTGGTATCGTTGGGAATGGTTATGTTGACTTCGACCCGTTTTTCCATAATCTTCGGTTCAGCTTTCGGTGAACTGTTAGGCTGAAAAGCTTTCCTGTGCTTCTTCTGCGGAATTGTAGATTTCAAAGACCCGATGCAGGCGGGTCAGTTCAAACATCGACCGAACCTGCGGCTGCAGACAGCAAAGTTTCAGGCTGCCTTCCCGGGCGCTGGCATTTTTAAAGCCGGAAACCAGGGCTCCAAGCCCTGAAGAATCGATAAAGCGGACAGCACTAAGGTCAATAATCAGATTGGATTTGCCTTCGTCAAACAGTTGCAGCATCTGTTCTTTCAGATCTCCGCTGTTGTGGGCGTCCATCCTTTCCTCTTCGATATTGATTCTCACAAGGTTGCCCTGCTCGGTAATGTTGAGTTGCATGGTAACTCCCTTCATTGTTTACCTTTTGTACGTTTAAAGTTTCAAGTCTATAGATTATATCCTGAACCGAGGTTATGCAATGTTTTAAAACATCAATCAATAACCTTCATCACCACCATGGTGATATCGTCGTTGAAGTGCCTGATGCCGGTGAAAATCCGGACCTGGTCCATAATATGATCAATCAGCTCCTGGGGGGGCAGGTCGATGGATTCTCTGAGCAGTTTCTGCAGCCTGGCCATGCCGAAAAACTCATGATTGTGGTTTTCCGCCTCAATGATGCCGTCCGTGTAGAGAAACAGCAGATCGCCCACCTCAAGTTTGGTGACCTTCTGTTCGAAGGTGACGTCTTTCTTGATACCGAAGATCAAGCCCTCGGCATCCAGGGATTCTATTGTCTGTCCGGCCTGACGCCAGATCAACGGCGGATTGTGACCGGCGTTGCTGTAGGTCAGGGTCCGCAGCCGGGGATGATACTGCAGGTAGAACATGGTAACGAAAAGTTCTGAGCGGTCGAGATCCTTGAGAAAGTAATCGTTGAGAGCAACCAGCATATCGGCCGGCTGCTCGATATCATTCTGCTTGGCGTGAATAAATGTCCTGGTTTCGGCCATGATCAGGGCGGAACCGATATTGTGGCCCGATACGTCGGCGATGACCAGGTCGTAGATGTCCTGCGGTCGTTTGATGAAATCGTAATAGTCGCCGCCGACCTGATGAGCCGGTACGCAGAGCCCGGCAAGGGCGATGTGCTGCTGGTCGGGAAGATCGGTGGGAAGCAGGCCGTTCTGGATTTCCTTGGCGATCTGCATCTCACGTTCCTGTTCCCTGACCCGCAGGACTTCCTGCAGCTGCTGATCATTGCGCCAGGCGATGCCGACCTGGCGGGCGAGGTTTTCGAACAGGGCGATAAACTCCTGAGTAAAGATTCCCTTTGCCGTCCTGGAAAAGGCCGACATGACGCCAATCGGCTCTCCGTCAAGAGTGATGGGGGTGTGGGCGAGACAGGTGATGTTTTCCCGTTTGAGTATTTTGGCGGAGATCGGTTTTTCCAGGTATTCGGTATCGTTGATGACGATGGTGGTATTGGACAGGAATGACTGTCCGATATAGGTCTCCATATTGAGATTGCGTTCGGATTCCCCGAAGTGATCAGAGGACTGGCCGACCAGGCTTTTCACGTAAAGACTGTCGGTTTCGGGATCATGGACCCGGATGACGCAAAGGTCGAAACGGAACTGAACGGCAAGTAGTTCGAGAATGTTGTCCAGGGTGGTCTGCAGCTCCTCACCGCGGGAAACGATCTGGGCCGCATCGTAGAGAACGCTCAGTTGTTCGCGGCTGGCCGCGTGGCTGATGGTGACGGTGCCGAAAATGTCGAAGACGTCCTCCATCTCGCTGCCGCGTGCGGAGAGATAGTTTTCCAGGATGATGCGGGCCGGTGCCGCACCGACGTAGCCGGCCAGGGTCCGCTCCGTAAAGCTTTTGAGGCGGGGAATCTCATGGTCGGGAAGGGCGCCGCGTGAATCGATTTCCTGCTGGCCGAGAAAATCGCTGATCGCGGATTGAGCCGGTTTTTCGCCGATGAACTTGGACATCAGTTCGACGAATTCGACGACGGTGGGGGCCTTGCTGATCCGTTTAAGTTTTCCCGGCAGCGACTGGATTTCGGTCAGAGTGTCGACAAACCGGTGGGCCTGAAGGGTTTCCGATTCCCTGGATTTGATAAAAAAGGACAGGGTCAGATAGGCGCCGAGGTTGGCCAGCATGCTCCAGAACAGGGAATGGGTATAGATGTCAAAGCCCTGAAGACCGAAGAGTTCCAGCGGTTTGAGCAGGCCGATACCGAAGGGGCCGCGTTGGAGGATATCAGAATCGATCCACCCGGACCGGACGAAAGAGGGGATCAGCAGGGTATAGAACCAGACCATGGCACCACCTGAAATCCCTGCGATCGCTGCCTTGCAATTGGCTCTCTGCCAATAAAGGCCGCCGATGATGGCAGGTGCGAACTGGGTGGCCGCTGTAAAGGAGATCAGCCCGATATTGACCAGGGCATAGGAGTCGCCGATCACCCTGAAGTAGAAATATCCGAGGAAAATGACGCCGAGGATGATAATGCGTTTCAGGTTGATGAGAATGCCGGAAAGATCATGAACCTGAAGATTGATTTTCAATATCACGGGCATGATCAGGTGATTGAGAATCATTGTCGCCATAGCGACCGAAGAGACCATAACCATGCCGGCGGACGCGGACAGACCGCCGACAAACACCAGCAGGGCCAGCCAGGTGTGCCCGGCCGCCAGGGGCAGGGTCAGGACGAAGTAATCGGCCTGGGAGGTGTCGCCGCCGTTCATGAGCAGTCCGCCGAGGGCGATGGGCAGGACGAAAAGATTGATCAGGAACATATAGGCCGGAAACCGCCACATGGCCTGTTTGATATGCTGGGGATCCGAATTTTCAGTGACCATGATGTGAAACTGCCGCGGCAGGAACATGACCGCCATCATCGACAGAACAATCAGGGTGAACCACTTGGTGTAGGGGGTCTGTTCCGTCCCCAGGTTGAACAGCTCACTGCGTTCGGGAAAGGTTTCGAAAAAACGCTGGAAGATGTCTCCGAAGCCGTCAAACATTCCATAGGTGACAAAAAAACCGACGATCAGAAAAGCGATCAGTTTGACCAGGGACTCAAACGCCACGGCCACCACCAGTCCTTCGTGCCTCTCCGAGGAGTCGAGGTGGCGGGCGCCGAAAAGAATGCCGAACAGGGCCAGGATCAGGGTGACGAAGAATGCCGTATCGAGACCGGTGGGCAGGTTCTGGGTGTAGTTGATGATCCCCGGGTAGGAGCTGCTCAAAGGCTGCGAGAGCAGGGCCAGGGTTTTGGCAATCGCTTTCAGCTGCAGGGCGATATAGGGGGTGATACCGAAAACCGTAAAGATCGTGACAATGGCGCCAAGCAGCACTGAACGGTCATAGCGGCTGGATATAAAGTCGGCGATGCTGGTGATGTTCTGCTTGGTGCTGACATAAATCATCTTGCGCAGCAAAAACCACCAGGTGAAGGCGATCAGGGTCGGCCCCAGGTAGATGGGCAGAAACTCCAGCCCGCTGGTTGCCGCACGTCCGACGCTGCCGTAAAACGTCCAGCTTGTACAGTAAACCGCGATGGACAGGGAATAAATGTGAGAGTGCCTGAGCAGGCTCTTGCCGGCCTTTTTCCGGCGGTCGGCATAATAGGCGATAAGAAACAGCAGGGCAAAATAGGCGACAGAGACGGTCAGGACCGTGGCCGGTGCGACCATGGCGGTCGAGGTTGCATCGGAGCCCGCCATCATGATCCGGCTCCGTCGTCATCCCTGTCCTCATGAAAATCTCTGGGCTTTTTACCCATCTGATGAACAAAGAGCCAGATGACGATAATAGAGACCGGCCAGCCGATGAAAAAATAGAGGACCAGTCCGGGAATCCCGAACAGGGGACGGCTGTTGTTGAAGATATGAATAAAGGGAAAGTTGATCATGATAAGGCCGAGGATCACGCAAAGAACCCAAGCTTCCTTGATCGGATTTTCGTGAGGGTCATGCATCACTCAACCTCTTTTTCAAACATGGATCTCTCATCACCCTGATGCCAGACAGGGTAATCTTCGCCGCGTTAAAATTCAATCATAATTATGAGGATTCAACAACTCGCCGGGTTCTCGTGAGGCGGAATCCCGCCTGGAGCCGAGATTCCGCATGGAAGAGTTTGACGGTCAGGAAATGAGTATGCTACTTATCCTTAATAAATGTTTTATGCCACAGGTCTTTTTCCGGATGTTTACAGCTCATCCTCCGGTGAATTTCATGAAGATGACATCTCTTTTAATTGCCGGCTTTCTGCTCTCGACCGGTCTGCTTGCCGGGTGCTCCGGACTGGTCCGCCCTGAGCCCGAGGCGGGGCCGGCGTCTCTCCGGACTTACCGGTCGGAAATCGCCGATGCCAAGGCCAAGGCCCTGTACGCCTACAGCCAGTTCCGCCTCTATGGCAGCGATGACAGCTGGGAACAGGCCCTGGATGCCCTGTCCCGCGCGATTCAGCTTGACCCCGAGTCCGCCTACCTGAAGCTGTTGCTGGCCAGAGCCTACCTGCACGAAAAGAGAACGGCGGAAGCCATCAGCGTTGTTGATGCTCTTCTGAGCCGGGAGCCGGATAATACCGAGGCCCTGCAGCTCAGGGGCGATATTGCCAATCTTGAAAAAGATGACGCCGTGGCGGAATCTTATTACCAAAAAATCGTCACCAGGGGCAACGCTGACAGCGAGGTCCTGTTCCGGCTGGCCATGGTCCTGTCCCGACAGAAGAAAAATACCAGGGCCGCGGCGATTCTGGAAGAGTTGCTGGCCAATGATCCGGAGGCAGACGTGGCACGTCTGGCCCTGGCGAGAATTTATGCTGACCTGGGATATTGGGACAAAGCGGAAAGGCAGTACCTCACGGTTATTGACGCCAACCCGCGCCAGATCCAGGCCGTCCTCGAATACGGTCGCCTGCTGGAGGACAGCGCTCCGGAACGGGCGCTTGCACTGTACCGGTCTTTTCTCCAGGACAACCCGCGGGCGATCATGGTCAGGCAACGGCTGGCCCAGCTGTACATTGAACAAGGACAGGTCGAGGATGCCCTGGCTGAACTTCAGGAGCTGCGCTGGCAGACGCCCGACAACCTGCAGGTCACTGGCCAGATCGGCTTATTGCAGCTGGAACTGAACAACTGGCAGGCGGCGGAACTGGAGTTCCGTTCCCTGTTGGGTAAAGCCGGTCACCAGCAACGCTACCGCTATTATCTGGCCATGGCTCTGGCCGGGCAGGAGCGCATCGCCGAAGCCATTGCCGAGTTGGAAAAGTTTTCGCCGGGCGCAGACCTGTTCGCACCGGCGGTTCTTCAGCTGGCCTATCTGCACAAAAGCCGGGGGGATGAGGAGAGGGCCATCGAGGTTCTGACCCGGGCGATCGCCGAAGGCGCCGAAGGTGCCGAAAGCTACTATTATCTGGTGGCCCTCCTCGGGGACCGCCAGGAGTATCCGGCAGCGATGCGCTATGCACTGGAAGGGGGCAAAAAGCACCCGCAGGATGTCAGACTGCTTTACCAGTTGGGGGTGCTATACGAAAAACAGCAACGTCGGGAAGATGCCGTCGCCGTGATGGAGCAGATCCTGACCATCGACGAGAATCACGCGGACGCTCTGAACTTTCTGGCTTATCACCAGGCCGAGGCGGGCAACGACCTGGATCAGGCGCTTGATCGCGCCCAGCGGGCCCTCGCCATTCAGCCGAGCGGCTATATCATCGACACCCTGGGCTGGATATATTTCAAACAGGGGCGTTACGAAGAGAGCCGGGCCAAACTTGAAGAGGCCGGCCGGCTTCATCCCGATGATCCTGTCATCACCGAACACCTGGGAGATCTGTACATGGCCATGAAGTTGTGGGATCAGGCGGCCGCCGCCTACCGGAAAGTCCTGGAACTTGATCCCGAGGCGGAGGGCGTTGCGGAAAAGTTAAATCAGGCGGAGGAACATCGATGAGGTCCCTCTGGCTCCTGGCGTTGGTCGCGATCCTTTATTCCGGCTGCGCCCGACCGGCTCCCAAGGTCTGGACTGACGTTCCGACCAGTGAAGCCCTGGTTCGTCGGTTTGACATCGCCGCGGAAAGGTACCGGACCCTGGATACGGAGGCCAAGGTCTCTCTGTCCAGCCGGGGCAAGTTTTTCTCCACTAACCAGTTTCTGCTGGTCGAGCGGCCGAGTCGTCTGCGGGCTGACGTCCTGACCGGTTTCGGGCAGCTGATCATGCAGCTGGCGACGGACGGGGAGTCCGTGACAGCTTTTCTCAACCATACCGTGCCGGGCACCTTTTATTCCGGAGCGGCGACCCGGGACAATCTCGCTCGGTTTGTAAAAATTCCGCTGGAGGTCACCGATCTGGTCGCGGTACTGCTCCACGCCCCACCGCGGATATCCTGGCGGACGGCCAGGGTCGAGCCTGTGGATGACAGCTCCCTGCTCCTGTTTCTGAGCAATGATCAACACCGTCAGGAGGTCCGCTTCGACTCTCTTCTGCGGGTCACCAGCTGCCGCTATTTCCGGGGGGAGTCTTTGGTACTGATGGTGGAATATGACGATTTCAGCGATTCCCAGGACTTTCCGTGGCGACTGAAAATGACCGTTCCGGCTCAGCAGACCGTGGTTTCGGTCACCCTGAAGCAGCCCGTTCTGAACACAACGATTGATGCCAGGCAGTTTCAGCTGAAGGCACCCGAAGGGGTGCCCGTAGAACAGTTGTAGAATAAACTTAACGGCCTATGAAGGACATGATGACAGCATACAGGACTTTAACGACCGTATTCGGGCTGATTGCCGTACTCTTTTTCTCCGGTTGCCAGAACGACACCCAGGTCAGTCCCCCGGGGGTTGAAAGTGATGCCAGTCCGGCCTATGGCGATACCTTCATTGAGGCGTCCATCGGCGATGCCAACACTTTGCTGCCGGTTCTGGCCTCGGATTCCGCCTCAGGCGATGTCAATGGCCTTGTCTATAACGGTCTGATCCGCTACGACAAGGACCTCAAACTGGAAGGGGAACTGGCTGAGTCGTGGGACATCTCCGAGGATAATCTGACCATCACCTTCCATTTGCGGAAAAACGTCACCTGGCATGATGGTGCCCCCTTTACCTCCGCCGACGTCAAGTTCAATTACGAGCTTTATATCGACCCGAGCACCCCAACCGCCTATGCCGAGTCTTTCCGCCAGGTGGAGAGTGTGGCGACGCCGGATCCCTATACGGTTGTCGTTCACTATGCCAGGCCTTACGCCCCGGCCCTGCTGAGCTGGGCGATGCCGGTGCATCCGAAACACCTGTTGGAGGGGAAGGATATCACCAAAAGCGAGCTCGCTCGCAAACCGGTCGGCACCGGTCCTTACGTCTTTAAGGAATGGGTTGCCGGGGAGAAGATCGTCCTGGAGCAGAATCCGGATTATTTTGAAGGGCGCCCCTACATCAAGCGGGTGGTCTTCAGGGTCATTCCGGACATTTCTACTCAGTTTTTGGAACTGCAGACCGGCAGCCTCGACTTTATGGGACTGTCCCCCCTGCAGTTCGACCGGCAGACGGACACTCCCGCGTTCCATCGCCTGTACCGTAAATATCGCTACCTGAATTTCGGTTACACCTACCTGGGGTACAACTTGAGGCGTCCGATGTTCCAGGATCGCAGGGTGCGCCAGGCCTTGTCCTACGCCATCAACAAGCAGGAGATTATCGACGGTGTCCTGCTTGGCTACGGCGTGGCCGCCACCGGCCCCTACAAACCGGACACCTGGGTTTATAATCCGCAGGTCAAGAGATATGACTACAATCCTGCAACCGCCGCACGACTGTTGACAGAAGCCGGCTGGATCGACAGCGACGGCGACGGAATCCGTGACAAGGACGGACAGCCGCTGGCCTTTACGATCATCACTAACCAGGGGAATGATCTGCGCTCAAAAACCGGCGAGATCATTCAGCGGCGCTTCCGCGAGGTCGGAGTCGATGTCAAGCTGCGCATCGTCGAATGGGCGACCTTTCTGAAAGAATTCATCAATCCCGGAAATTTCGATGCAACCATCCTGGGCTGGTCAGGAGGACCGGAGCCGGACCAGTTCAACATCTGGCATTCCAGCAAAACCGCGCCGGGGCAGCTCAATTTCATCGGGTTCAAGAACGCGGAAGTCGATGCTCTGCTCGAACGGGGTCGGCGAGTTTTTGACCAGCAGGAGCGCAAACTCTGCTATGATCGCTTTCAGGAAATCCTTGCCGAGGAACAGCCTTACACCTTCTTGTATATCGGCGAGGCACTCCCGGCGGTGTCCAGGCGGTTTCGGGGAATCGAACCTGCCGCGGCGGGAATCCGTTACAATTTTATCACGTGGTACGTGCCCGAGTCCGAGCAGAAATACGCCAGGTAGATTATTATGCTGATCTATATCGTCAAACGCCTGATTATGCTGGTTCCGTTGCTGGTGGGGATAACCCTGATCTCGTTCGTGGTCATCCACCTGGCTCCCGGCGAGCCGACCGATCTTCAAACCCAGCTCAACCCCCAGGCCAGTTCGGAGCTTCAGGAACGGTTGCGGGTTCAGTACGGGCTCGATAAACCTCTGTACATTCAGTACGGAACCTGGCTCGGGCGCCTGGTGCAGCTTGATTTCGGCGAATCTTTCGCCAGCGACCGTCGCCCCGTGTTGGACAAGGTTCTCGAACGCCTGCCCGTTACGATTCTGCTGAACGTCCTGTCGATTGTCGTTATCCTGGCGATTTCGGTTCCCCTCGGGGTGGTGTCGGCGGTGCGCCGCAATTCCGGCTTCGACCGGACGACAACGATCCTGGTCTTTACCGGTTTTGCCATGCCGTCCTTCTGGCTGGCCCTGCTGATGATGGATTGGTTCGGGGTCCGACTCGGCCTGCTGCCGGTCTCCGGACTGAAATCCCTCGGTTACGAATATCTCGGCTTCGGCGCCCAGATCGTCGATCGCGTCAGCCACCTGATATTGCCGGTGTTCATTTCCGCGATCGGCGGTGTCGCCGGATTCTCTCGCTACATGCGTTCCAATATGCTTGAGGTGATCCGCCAGGACTATATTCTGACGGCCCGGGCCAAAGGGTTGTCGGAACGCACCGTGATCTACAAGCATGCCTTGCGGAACGCTCTGCTGCCGGTCATTACCATCCTTGGTCTTTCGGTCCCCGGACTGATCGGCGGCAGTGTTATTTTTGAAACGATCTTTGCAATTCCCGGGATGGGAAAACTTTTTTATGACGGCGTTATGATGAGGGACTATCCGTTGATCATGGGAATCCTGGTCATGGGAGCGGTCCTGACACTGCTTGGAAATCTGATTGCCGATATCTGCTACGCCCTTGCGGATCCGCGGATTCGCCAGGGGCAGCAGGGGGCGTCATCATGACCGGAAAAAGGGGAGGATATGAAGCTTAATACTCATCGCTTAGGGGAAATGCTTCTCGAGGCCGGACTGATCGATCAGTTCCAACTGGAATCGGCTTTGTCGATGCAAAGGAACCTTGGCGGCCGGATCGGCAGCGCCCTGGTTAAATTGGGTTATCTGCCGGAAGATACCATTCTTGAATACCTGGAAACCCAGGAAAAATTTGCACGGATCTCTTTGGAAGACTTCATCATGCCCGAGTCCGTGGCCGGGCTGATCTCTTTTGAAAAAATGCTCACCCTGGTCGTGCTGCCGGTGGAACTACGTAAGGTCGGCACCGAAAAGACCCTGCGGGTTGCGATGACCGATCCGACCAATACCAGCCTGATCGACAGTCTGCAGTTTTCCACCGGGTGCCGGATTCTGCCGGTGCTTGCCGCTGAGGATGAGATCCTCCAGGCGATCAATAGGAACCGGCCTCCGGAACCGGTCCCCGAACCCGTTGACGACTTCGGAGGAGATGATCTGTCCGGGGTCAATATGGTCGATTTTTCAAATGTTTCGATGGACGATCCCCGTCTCGACCGGCTGCTGGAGGTGCTCCAGCAAAAGGGAATCCTGAGCGCCATCGATGTTGAGAGGGTGAAGTTCGGTTAAATGAGTAGTGCCCGAAGTGCCTTTATCAGGGACGTTGTCTGGCAACGTTTACGCCGTAATCGTATGGCCATGGCCGGCGCCGGTATCGTGATGCTGATGTTCATCATGGCAGGGGCGGCTTCGCTGGTCAGCGGCGATCCCGCCGCCATAGATATCAGCAACAGCCTGCGTCCGCCGAGCTGGCAATATCCCCTTGGAACCGACGACCTCGGTCGAGATGTCCTGGTCAGAATGCTGTACGGGGCCAGGATTTCGCTGCTGGTCGGCTTTGTCGCGGTGGGGATTTCCACCCTGATCGGTATCGTCCTGGGCGCGGTGGCCGGTTTCTACGGGGGCTGGGTCGATACCCTCATCATGCGCTTTGTCGATATCATGCTGTGTTTTCCGACCTTTTTTCTGATTCTTGCGGTCATCGCCTTTCTGGATCCGTCGATCTGGAACATTATGATTGTCATCGGTCTGACCAGCTGGATGGGGGTGGCCCGGTTGATCCGCGCCGAATTCCTCAGTCTGCGCCAGCGTGATTTCGTCCAGGCCGCTCAGGCCCTGGGGGCGTCCGACGGCCGTCTGATTTTCTGCCATATTCTCCCCAATGCCCTGTCTCCGGTACTGGTTTCCGCGACCCTCGGGGTTGCCGGGGCGATATTGACGGAAAGCGCCCTGTCCTTTCTTGGCATCGGCGTTCAGCCGCCGACCCCTTCATGGGGGAACATGCTGATCGTCGGCAAGCAGACCCTCGGCAGTGCCTGGTGGTTGTCGGTGTTTCCGGGCCTGGCGATCCTGGTGACCGTGTTGGGGTACAACCTGTTAGGAGAAGGGATTCGGGATGCCCTGGATCCGCGTTTGAAAGAATGACGATTGACGCTTTCTGGAACCATCGCTTCGCCGCCCTTGCTGACGGCGATTACCAGGCTGTCTACGACACCTATCATCCTGATGCCCCGTTCCTGCAGAACTTCGCCAACGCCGCAGAATACTGCGCGTTTGCAAAGATGCAGCTCGGAGCTATCGAAGTTCAGCGCTGGCAGATCAAAAAAGTCAGGACCGTCGCTGACACCCGGGTGGAATGCCTGCTGGTCATGGAACTGGCGGTCGAAGGTGTTGCGCAGTACTTCTACGAGCTCGCCCTGTTGGTGCGCACAGAAGGGGCGTGGCGTTACCATTCCGCTCAAAAACTTTCCGTGGAAGATTTTCCTGGAGATCCCGAAGGTATCGATTTCGGTGCTTTCGACCAGGCTCAGCAGAAGATCAGGTTTTAGCCGATGCCGGAACTGCCCGAAGTAGAAACCGTCCTGCGGGGAATCACTCCCCATGTGCTGGGTCAACAGATTCTCGAGGTCGTTTTCAGGACCGCCAAGCTGCGCTTGCCCCTGGATCCTGAACTTCCGAAACGACTGGCCGGGCAGTCTGTTGTCAGGGCCGAGCGTCGGGCCAAATACCTGCTGCTGGAGGTGACCCGGGGGACCCTCATCATCCATCTCGGGATGACCGGTGTTCTGAGAATCGTCGAGGCTGCGGCCACTGAACGCAAGCATGATCACGTCGATGTGATATTCACCGACGGAACCTGCCTGAGGTTCACCGATCCCAGAAAATTCGGCCTCTTCATCTATACGGAGGCCCCGGCAATCCAGCACCGATTGCTCCGAACTCTCGGCCCCGAGCCCTTGAGTGATGCCTTCACAGGAAACTATCTCCACCGACTGGCAGCCAGAAAAAGCGTCTCTGTCAAGGCCTTCATCATGGATCAGAAAGTGGTTGTCGGGGTTGGCAACATCTACGCCAATGAAGCCCTGTTCCGGAGTGGAATCCTGCCGTCACGGGCTGCCGGCCGCATCAGCCGACAGCGGTATGATGCGCTTGTCGCCGCTATCAAAACCGTTCTCGGGCAATCCATCGCTGCAGGCGGGACCACCATCAGCGATTTTCAGCAAAGTGACGGCAAACCGGGCTATTTCAAACAGCAGCTGGATGTTTACGGGCGCTCCGATGAGCCCTGCGTCCGGTGCGGACACCCCATCTTGGCAAAGCGGATCGGGCAGCGATCGACTTTTTACTGCCCTCGCTGTCAGAGTTAGGCTAACGGAAGGAGCCTGTTTCGCCTGGCAGGCCTGTCATCATTTTTTGAAAGCGATCGGGCAGCGGCTGGTCTTTGTCACCGCTGGTCTGGCCGATTCCTATATCCTGGACCACATGATGAACCTTGATTTTCGTTTCTGCTTTTCCTATCGCGTCGGCGTGGCTGACATCAATTACGGAGGACACGTGGCCAACTCGGCCGTACTGAATATCTTTCAGGATGCCCGGATCGCCTATCTCGCCAACCTCGGCCCCTATACGGAACTCGACCTGGGGGGGTGCGGGATCATCATGCCCGAAGCGCATGTCTATTTTCGCAGAGAGATGTTCCTGGGAGATCTCCTTCAGGTCAGGGTCCGGTCGGATCTGGTGACGGGTTCAGGTTTTCTGATGAGGTATCAGCTGGAACGCGACGGTGAGATCACCGCTACGGGTGAGACTCCCATCGTCTGTTTCAATTACCAGATACGGAAACCCTGCCGGGTTCCCGAAGCCTTTCGGGATGCCCTGGTGCAGTTCGAGGATCTGTAATTCCCCTTTTTCTTCCCCTCGTGACCAGCTGATGAAGAGGATCCCGCCAAGATTTGGACGTTATCGTCCCCGGCGCCTTTCTGCCTTGACGAAACCTGCTTGCAGGGGTTATCGTGCGACTCCAAATTACCTATAAGGATCGGAAAAATGGAAGAACTGAACGAATTACTGCAACAGCGGCGTGCCAAGCTGGCCAGTTACCAGGACGCCGGGGTGAATCCTTTTGCCAATGATTTTAAAGTCACGGATACGGCCGCGGCTATCCTGAAAAAACATGCCGACGATGACCAGCAGGTCCTGGAAGGCAGTGCGGACCTGTATCGCGTTGGGGGCCGGATCATGGCCCGGCGTGATTTCGGCAAGGCGGCGTTCCTGCAGTTGCAGGACGGCAGCGGACGAATCCAGGTTTACGTCGCCAAAAACCAGATTGGCGACGAGTCCTTTGAGCATTTCAAAAAATTTGACATCGGTGATGTGATCGGTATTGCCGGCAGCCCTTTCCGAACCAAAACCAACGAGCTCTCGCTGCGGGCTTCGGAAATCAAGCTGCTGACCAAGTCATTGCTGCCGCTGCCTGAAAAATGGCATGGCCTCACTGACGTGGAGACCCGTTACCGGCAGCGGTATCTGGATCTGATCGTCAATCCCGAGGTCCGCGATGTCTTTCGCAAACGCAGTCGGATTGTCAACCTGATCCGCGAATTCATGCTGAAAAACGATTACCTGGAGGTTGAAACGCCCATGCTGCAGCCGGTTGCCGGCGGTGCGACGGCCAAACCCTTCATCACCCATCATAATACCCTCAAGATGGATCTTTTTCTGCGGATCGCCCCCGAACTCTATCTGAAGCGCCTCGTGGTGGGCGGCTTTGACCGGGTGTTCGAGATTAACCGCAGTTTCCGCAATGAGGGGATTTCCATCCGCCACAATCCGGAATTTACCATGATGGAGTTTTACTGTGCCTATGCGACCTATCATGACCTGATGGATTATACTGAGGTCCTGATCAGCGAGGTCGCTGAAAAGGTCTGTGGCAGCATGGTCATTCCCTATGGCGACAGGGAGGTCGACCTGACTCCCCCCTGGGAGCGACTGACCATGAAGGAGGCGATCGTCAAGTATGGCGACATCTCCCTCGAGGATCTGGACGATCCGGCTCTGGTCAGGACTTATGCCGAGAAACTCGGGCTGGAACTGGAACCCGGGATGGGTCATGGCAAACTCCTCACTGAAGTTTTCGAAGAGGTCGCCGAGCCCAACCTGTGGCAACCGACCTTCATTACCGAATATCCGACGGAAGTCTCCCCGCTGTCGCGCAAGAATGACCGGAATCCTGATATCGTCGATCGTTTCGAACTTTTCATTGTCGGCCGCGAACTGGCCAACGCCTTTTCCGAGCTCAATAACCCCATTGACCAGAAGGAGCGGTTTCTCAAACAGCTCGAAGAAAAAGCCAAAGGGGATGACGAGGCTCACGCGATGGATGAAGATTACATCAGGGCTCTCGAGTACGGTCTGCCGCCAACGGCAGGTGAGGGGATCGGGATCGACCGCCTGGTGATGCTGCTGACAAATTCCGCCTCTATCCGCGACGTTATTCTGTTTCCGCAGATGCGGCCCGAATCACTCTGACCCGAACGAAACGGCTGCTCATGTCCTATGAATGGTTTGTCAGCTTCCGCTACCTGCGCGCCAAGCGGAAGCAGACCTTCATTTCGGTTATTTCATTTATCTCCATCGCCGGAGTTACCCTGGGTGTTGCCGCCCTGATTCTGGTCCTGGCGGTCATGACAGGGTTTACTGACGGGGTCCGTCGCCAGATTCTCGGTAACGTTCCCCATGTTCTGGTGCAGAGCTTCGGCGAGGGGATCAGCAACCCGGACGAAATCATCAGAGTGGCCCGGAATCTTCCGCACGTGGTCTCTGTGGCGCCTTTTGTTTCCAAGGAAGCCATGCTGCTGTCCAAGGGGAACGTCGCGGCGGTCAATGTCAAGGGGGTCGCCGCCGATCACAAGATTTTCAATCAGCAGCTGCTGACCCTGAACGATTCGTCCGCCAGGGCCGCATTCGCCGATGCCGATCCGGCCAGTCCCGGAATCATCATCGGCCTTGATACGGCGACCAATCTGGGGGTCTCGGTCGGCGATTCAGTCAATGTCATCCCGCCCCTGTTCACCATCACTCCCTTCGGGATGATCCCCAAGATGAAGCCGTTTCGGGTCATCGGTATCTTTCAGCAGCAGAGCAGCCTGGTCGACAGTTTTTATGCCTATATCCCCCTTGCGGTTGCTCAGGCGTTTTTTGATTCCACCGGGATCATCAGCGGGATTGAGATCGAGGTCGACCTGTTCGATCGGGCTCCCCAGGTCGCCCGGCAACTGAGCGAGCAATTCGGGTTCCCCTATGTGATCAGACCCTGGCAGGCCCTTTACGGGTCGTTCCTGTCGGCCTTGAAACTCGAAAAACTCGGGCTGTTTATCGTGCTCGGGATAATCGTCCTGGTCGCCGCCTTCAACATCGCCACGACGTTGATCATGGTGGTCATGGAAAAGAGCCGCGATATCGCCATTCTCAGGGCGATGGGGGCGAACGCGCGCAGTATCATGAAGATCTTTATGCTGGAGGGGTTGATTATCGGTACCCTTGGCACCGGGCTTGGCAGTATTTTCGGGATCGCGCTGGCCACCTATGCCGACAGTATCATCAAGTACCTGGAAAAGACTTTTCGGATTCGCATTTTTGACCAGGCGGTTTATGGGATGGATCATTTCCCGGCCCAGATCATTGTCAGTGACGTGGTCGCTGTCATGGTGATGGCTATGCTGATCTGTCTTCTGGCGACAATTTATCCTGCCTGGCGCGCCTCGCGCATGGATCCGGCGGAGGCCCTGCGCTATGAATAGCCAGATGCTGATTCAAACCCGTGATCTGGAAAAAAACTACCAGACTCCCGACCGCATCGTCAGGGTTCTGCGTGGTGTCAACCTGTCCATCGGGGCAGGCGAACGGGTCGCTGTCGTCGGCACCTCCGGGGCCGGCAAAACCACCCTGATGCATCTGCTCGGAGGGCTCGATCGGCCGTCCGGCGGGGACGTTCTTTTCGAGGGACGTGATATTTACGCTCTGCGTGGCAAGGCCCTTGATCAGTTCCGGAACCGGACCATCGGTTTTGTTTTCCAGTTCCACCAGCTGCTACCGGAATTTACGGCGCTGGAGAATGTCATGATGCCTCTAATGATCGGGGGGCGGAAACCTCGTCAGGCCGCCGACGCAGCTGCTGAGGTTCTGGAGGAAGTCGGCCTGCAGGAGCGCTTGAGTCACAAGCCCGGGGCCCTTTCCGGAGGGGAGCAGCAGCGGGTGGCCATCGCCCGCGCCCTGATCTGTCAGCCTCGTCTGCTGCTGGCTGACGAGCCCACCGGCAATCTGGACAGCCGAACGTCGGACGAAATCATGGCCCTGCTCAATCAGATTCATGCCACGAGGGGACTGACCATGGTGATTGTCACCCACAACCATGCTCTGGCCGGAAGCCTCGATCGGGTCCTGCACATCGAGGACGGCAGTTTGGTCGGAGATATTTTGAATTGATGTTGTCCTTATGATTTTCTATAATCCACCATTTGATTTCAATCTCGATGTCGAGGGACCTGCATGCTGAAACGACTGTTGTTGACATGTGCTCTGGTTTTGCTTGCTGTTGCAGCATTTGCCCAGACCTTTAAAGTTTCCGACATCCAGATCGAAGGCAATGACAGGATCGCGACATCTGCCATTCTTGCCGCCGTGCAGATCAAGCCCGGGGCGGAGGTGTCGGTTGCCGATATCGATCAGGCCCTGCACCGGATTTTCGATCTCGGCAGCTTCGATGATATTGCGGCGGAATTGACCGAAGTCCAGGGCGCTAAAATCGTGACTTTCGTCGTCAGGGAACTGCCTTTGATCCGGCGCGTCGAGTTTCTCGGCAATGATGAACTGAAGGAAGAGAAGCTGAGGCCTCTTCTGAAGCTGAGAACACCATCCATCTTCAATCAGGCCAAAATTGATCAAAGCATCGAAGAACTCAGAAAAACCTATATAGAAGACGGTTATCATGCCGTTAAGATCACCACCGAGCTCAAGACCGACATCAATAACGAGGCGACCCTGGAATTCGTTATTGACGAAGGGGAAAAAGTTTTGATCAAGGATCTGCGCTTTGTCGGGAATACCGTTTTCGACAAAGACGATCTGATGGACAAGATCGAAACCAAGGAGCGCTGGTGGTTGTCCTGGCTGACCGGGCGCGGCGCCTACCAGGAAGAGATCATGGAGTTCGATATCGAGCGGATCAAGGTCGCTTACCAGGATGTCGGTTACCAGGATGTCAAAGTCCGGCCACCGCAGGTGACGCTGGTCGACGACGAGTACCTGGACATCCTTGTCGAGATCGACGAAGGTCCCCTTTATCATGTCGGCAATATCGACATCACCGGCGATCTGATGCGCGATAAAGACGAATTACTGGCGCTGCTGAAATTGCAGCCCGGCGATGTTTTCAGCCGTCTTGAGATGCGTAACAGTATCGTGGCGCTGACCGATCTGTATGCCGATAATGGTTACGCTTATGCGAACGTCACACCACTGACCAATAAAAATACGCAGGACCACATTATCGATCTCAACCTTGAAATCGATCAGGGGCAGCAGGTTTACATCGAAAAAATCCGTATCAGGGGGAACAATAAAACCCGGGACAAGGTTATCCGCAGGGAAATCCCCATCGTGGAAGGGGACCTCTACAGTGCCAGCAAGATTAAAAAGGCCAACCGCAATATTCGCAACCTCGGCTTTTTTGACGAAGTAAACCTGACCGATGAACCCGGCTCCGGACCGGACAAGGCGATTCTGGATATCGGCGTTGCCGAGCGCCCGACCGGAACATTTTCCATCGGTCTGGGCTATTCCTCCGTGGACAAGGTCATAGCCCAGGGTTCCATCTCCCAGGACAACCTGTTCGGTTACGGCGTCAAGCTGAGTCTGAGCGGCGCGGTCAGTGCATCGTCCCTGACCTATTCTCTGGGGGTCTCTGATCCCCACTTTCTGGATACTGACTGGACTGTCGGTTTTGAAGTCTACAAGTCGGAACGGGAATACAACGACTATGACGATTATCGTACCGGGGGGGCGCTGAGGGCCGGACATCCCGTATCGGAAAACTCCAAACTTTACCTGACCTATCGCTACGAACTGCAGGAAATCCTCAATGTCGACGATGACGCCAGCGTCATCATCCAGGATGCGGAAGGGGAATCGACCCTGTCTTCGGTCACGGTCGAGTGGGTTCGCAACAGTACCGATTACTATCAGGACCCGTCTCGGGGAGGGATCACCAAGCTCAGCCTGGAATATGCCGGGTTGGGGGGGACCCAGAATTTCATCAAGCCGATGGCTGAACACCGCCAGTTCTTTCCGATGTTCTGGGGAACCGTTTTTTCCGTGCATGGTGCCATCGGTTATATCGGTCGAACCACGGACGAGGAAGTTCCCCTCAGTGAAAAATTCTTCCTTGGCGGAATTCGGACGCTGCGCGGCTTCAAGTCCCGCGAAGTCGGGCCGCAGGTTGACGGGGATTACGTCGGCGGTGAAAAAATGGCCTACTTCAACCTCGAATACATTTTCCCCATTGACAAGGAACTTGGTCTGAAAGGGGTGCTGTTTTATGATACCGGCAACGCGTGGTGGGAATCTCAGAATTATTTCGAGGATATGCGCCACAGCGTAGGGGCCGGCATCCGCTGGTTAAGCCCCCTTGGGCCATTGCGGTTTGAATGGGGTTATAATCTTGATCGTCGTGACGACGAAAAAGCGTCCGTGTTTGAATTCTCAATTGGCAGGGCGTTTTAAATAACCGACAACAGGAGTAAATAATGAAAAAACTCGTTCTCATTTCCCTCGCTGTTCTGCTGATGGTCACCCCGGCTCTTGCCGAGGTTAAAGTGGGTTATGTTGACCTGCAGAAGGCATTGAATCTTTCCAAGGCAGGTCAGGAAGCGAAAAGCACTATCAGTTCTCTGGTCAAAAAGTATGAGGATGAATTCAAGGCCAAGCAGGAGGACCTGCTGAAACTCAAGTCCAACCTTGAAAAACAGGCAGCCCTGCTCTCCGAGTCCGCCCGTGCCGATAAGGAACGTGAATATCAGCAGAGCGTCAAGGAGCTGCAGCGTTTCCAGAAAGATGTCAAGGATGAACTGCAACAGAAAGACGCTGACCATACCAAGCGGATACTCAACGAACTTTTTGAAACTCTCAAAACCCTGGGTAAAGACGGGGGCTATACGATGATTCTCGAGAAGAACGAAGGGGCCGTCATCTATGCCGACGAGAGCATTGATCTGACCGATCAGCTCATCAAGGCCTATGATGCAACCAAGTAGCGGGCACTGTGATGGCTAAATTAATAGAACTGGCCGAACTGGTTGGCGGTGAGGTTCACGGTGATCCAGAAGTGGAGATCGGCCGGGTCGCCCCCATTGATCACGCCGCAGAAGGGGACATTACCTTTGTCGCCAATCCCAAATACCTTGGCAAGTTGAACGACTGCCGTGCTACTGCAATCATTCTGCCTCCCGGGGTGGACGGGCAGGGCCGCAACCTGATCATCTGCAGGAATCCCTACCTGGCGTTCGCCAGGATCCTGACTTTTCTGCAGGTTCCCGAACGGCCGGTCAGGGGGATCATGGCTGGCGCCGTTGTCAGTGATTCGGCTGAAATCGCCGAAACGGCGAGCATCTATCCCGGGTGCGTGATCGGAGAGAATGTCGTCATCGGGGCCGGTACGACCCTGTACCCCGGAGTCGTCGTCTACGATGATGTTCAGATCGGTGACGACTGTATCCTTCATGCTCAATCCATCGTCAGAGAAGGCTGTCGACTTGGCGACCGGGTGATTCTGCAGCCGTCAGCCGTGATCGGCTCTGACGGCTTCGGCTTTGCTCCGGATGGTTCCTCCTATTACAAGATTCCCCAGGTTGGCATCGTCGTACTTGAGGACGACGTCGAGATCGGCGCCTGCACCTGCATCGACCGGGCCGCCCTTGGGGAGACCAGAATCAAGAGGGGAACCAAGCTGGATAACCTGATCCAGATCGGTCATAACGTCGAGATTGGAGAGGACTGCGTCATCGTCGCCCAGGTTGGGATTGCCGGCAGCTCCAAAGTCGGGAATCACTGTACCTTCGGTGGGCAATCCGCCCTGGCGGGGCATCTGAAAGTCGGTGACAATGTGATGCTGGGGGCACGCAGTGGTGTCAGCGGCAACGTCGACTCCAATCAAGTTTTGTCGGGAGTTCCCCTGATGCCTCACAAGGAGTGGCTGCGGGCGACCATGACATTGCCGAAATTGCCTGAAATGCGTAAAGAGATGACGCAACTGAAAAAACGTCTTGAGCAACTCGAGGCGCTTTTAAAGGAGGATTAAAATGATTGTTTTAAATATTCAACAGATAATGGATATTCTGCCACACCGTTACCCTTTTCTGCTGGTCGACCGCATCGAAGAGGTTGAAGAAGGGAAAAAGGCGAACGGTTATAAAAACGTCACCGTCAACGAACCTTTTTTCCAGGGGCATTTCCCGGGCCATCCCATTATGCCTGGGGTTCTGATCGTTGAAGCCATGGCCCAGGTCGGGGGCGCCTATGTGTCTGTTGTGGATGGGGTTCAGGATGACAAGGTGACCTATTTTGTTGGCATTGATAATGCAAAATTCCGTAAGCCTGTATTGCCGGGCGACGTTCTGCGCATGGAAATGGAATTGCTTTCCAAACGCAGGGGAATTTATCAATTCAAAGGGAAAGCGTACGTCGGTGAGACCCTTGTCGCGGAAGCTGAACTGAAAGCGACCTTCGCCGACAAATAAACCAGATTGGAGAGGTTATGATTCATCCTACAGCGATTATCTCCCCGGGAGCTGAGCTCGATTCAACGGTATCTGTGGGGGCGTATGCTGTTATCGGTGAGCATGTGAGAATCGGTTCCGGGACTACGGTCGGACCCCATGCGGTTATCGAAGGGCGGACGGAGATCGGGTGTGACAACCAGATCTTCCAGTTTGCTTCGGTCGGCGCGATTCCCCAGGATCTGAAGTTTCATGGCGAAGAAACGACCCTGAAGATAGGTGATCGTAATCGAATCCGCGAGTTTGTGACGATTCATCTCGGCACCGAAGATGGCGGCGGAGAGACGGTTATCGGCAATGACGGGCTGTTTATGGCCTATTCCCACGTTGCCCATGACTGCAAGGTCGGGGATCATGTTATTCTGGCCAATGCCGCCACCCTGGCTGGTCACTGTGAGATTGATGACTTTGCCATTATGGGCGGATTGAGCGGGGCGCACCAGTTCACCCGGATCGGTTGCCATGTCATGATCAGTGGCGGTTCGATGATCGCCCAGGACATCGCTCCATATTCCATCGTCCAGGGGGATCGGGCCAAGACGGTCGGGATCAACCTGACCGGCCTGAAGCGCAGAGGATTCAGCGCCCAGGCGTTGGCAAACATTAAAAATATGTATAAATTGGTCTTCCGTTCCAATCTCAAGCTGGAAGACGCCATCAGCCAGATAGAAACGCAGTACGATACTGCCGCCGCGGAGGTTGCGATCTACGTTGAATTTCTCAAAAACAGCACCCGGGGCCTGGCTCGTTGAAGGTTAATCTTCCGTTGCGTTAAGATCAGACAACTGCTGCGAGAGCCCTTGGCTCTCGCCTTTTGTTTTTATGGGAAGCTTACAGAATGGTGACAGAAACGTCCGACAGGCGTCCTCGTATCATGATCGTTGCCGGTGAAGCATCCGGCGACCTGCACGGCGGGAATTTAATTCGGGCGGCCAGGGACCGTTATCCTGAGCTGACCTTTTTCGGGGTCGGTGGCGATAAGATGACTGCCGCCGGTTGCGAGCTGCTGTTTTCTGCCAACGAACTGGCTGTCATGGGGGTCTGGGAGGTTGTCACCCAACTGCCCAGGATATTGAAGCGTTTCAGGAGGCTGAAAAAAATTCTGCAGGGAGATTCTCCCCCGGACGTGCTGGTCCTGATCGACTTTCCCGATTTCAACCTGAGGCTGGCCAAGGTCGCTAAAGCTGCCGGTATCCGAGTGCTTTATTACATTACTCCGAAAGTCTGGGCGTGGCGAAAAAAACGGGCCCGGGTCATTGCTGAAAATACTGACAAGCTTGCTGTCATTTTCCCTTTCGAACCTGAAATTTTTTCAGAATATGGCGCTGACGTCGATTATGTCGGGAATCCTCTGCTGGACGAATTCGCCCGGAATCGTCCCACCGGAACGCTGCGTTCCCGGCTGGGGCTGGCAGAGTCGGATCAGGTGGTCGGAATCTTTCCCGGCAGCCGTCATTCGGAATTGAAATATATCCTCGATACCCTGGTCGATACGGCGACTCTGATCTACCGTGACAAGCCTGGCATCAAATTTCTGCTGCCGGTAGCGCCTTCTCTTGATGAAGAACAGTTGCGTAGCAGGTTTGCCAACTCGCAGCTGCCGGTCTATATTCTGAAGGAGAATATTTACGAGGTGGCTCGGGCCTGTGACGGTATCCTGTGTGTCTCTGGAACGGTGACCTTGCAGATCACCCTTGCGGGGACGCCGATGGCTATTCTGTACAGGGTCTCGGCCCTGAGTTATGCCATCGGTCGCCGGCTGATCAAGATTCCCTTCGTCGGGTTGACCAATATTGTCGCCGGCAAAGGGGTTGTCAGGGAATTTATTCAGGATGACGCAGACCCTCAGGCACTGAAGGATGAGATGATCAGGATTCTCGATGCCCCCGATTATGCGCGCTCCATGAAACAGGACCTCGATAAGGTGGCCCGGCTGCTCGGCCAGCCCGGCTGCTCCGAAAAAGTCGCCAGGCTCGTTCATGACCTGGCAACCCGTTAACAGAAAATTAAAAAAGTTATGATGTTAAAGTCCAAAAATAAAGACATCTATTTCCGACTCGTCCGCTACGCGATGCCCTATAAATGGCTCCTCGTCATTTCAGTCCTGGCATCCCTGGTCGTGTCCGGAAGCGATGTCGTGATCGCCTACCTGACCAAGCCCTTTGTCGATCGGCTGGTGAAAGAAGGGGATCAATTGCTGATGCAGCTGCTGCCGGTTGGGGTCATTCTGCTTTATGTGATCAAAGGCGGGGCCCGCTATGTACAGGAATATTTTATCAAGAACGCCGGTCAACTGGCGATTCAGGATATCCGCAATGACGCCTTCGAACACACCATCGGTCTGTCGATGCGGTATTTTTCCAAGCAGCACACAGGCACCCTGATGTCCAGAATTCTGAACGACATCGGTGTCGTTCAGGCGGCTATCTCGGATAACATCATCACGCTGCTGCGTGAAGGGCTGACCATGGCCGGGCTGATTGTCTACGCATTCATCACCGACTGGAAGATGGCCATGGTGACCTTTGTCGTCATCCCCGCTGCCATTGGACCGGCGGCCTCAATCGGCCGTAAAATAAAGAAATACTCGCGGCGCAGTCAGATGGCCATGGGCACGCTGAGTTCGCGGTTGCAACAGAGCTTCTCCGGGATCAAGGTCGTCAAGGCCTTTGGCTGCGAAGCGGAAGAAGCCAGAAAATTCAAGGAAGAAAACTGGTCGCTTTACCTGTTGTTCCGCAAGTCGTTCCGCTACAGCGCCGCAACCTCGCCGCTAATGGAGATTCTGACCTCTTTCGGGGTTGCCGCGGCTCTGTGGTACGGCTTCTCAAGGGTTATTTCAGGTGAAATTACGCAAGGGGAGCTGTTTTCGATCATGGTGGCCGCCGTCATGATGTACGGACCTCTGAAAAAACTTATCAAGGTCAATAACGGCATTCAAAAGGCGCTCGGCGCAGCCGAGCGGATTTTTGAACTGCTCGACACCTCGAGCGAAATTCAGGACCGGGAAGGGGCCATTGAATTAGACAGGGTCGCCGGCCGGGTCGTTTTTGAACGTGTTCACTTTGCCTACGATGAGGATCCGGTGCTCGTCGATTTCAGTGTCGAGGCCCAGCCGGGTCAGGTCATTGCCCTGGTCGGTGCCAGCGGAGCTGGTAAAAGCACCTTTATCGGCCTGCTCAACCGGTTTTACGAGCCTCAGTCCGGGAAGATCCTGATTGATGACCAGGATATCAACTTTGTCACCCAGGCCAGCCTGCATGCCAATCTGGCCCTGGTCGACCAGGAAACTTTCCTGTTCAACGAGACGGTCGCCAACAACATCCGCTACGCCCGCCCTTCGGCAACCGACGACGAAGTCCGAGAGGCCGCCCGGTTGGCCTTTGCCGATGATTTCATCATGGCCATGCCGGACAATTACCAGACCATCATCGGCGATCGCGGAGTCCGTCTCTCCGGGGGACAACGGCAGCGGATCTGTATTGCCCGGGCCATTCTCAAAGACGCTCCCATTCTGCTTCTTGACGAAGCGACCAGCGCCCTGGACACCGAAAGTGAAGCCATGGTCCAGAACGCACTGATGAATCTTATGAAAAATCGGACGACGTTTGTCATTGCCCATCGTCTGTCGACCATCATGCATGCTGACCGTATCCTGGTCCTTGAAAACGGCCGTATCGTCGAATCCGGAAATCATCAGCAATTGCTGGCAGCGGAAGGTCCTTATAAGCGCTTATACGATGTCCAGTTCCGTGATTAAAAAACGAAAAATCGGCGCCCGTGTCCTGCTGGCCGTTGCTCCCTGGTGTGCCGCCAGGCTGATCAGAATTCTGTTTGCCCTCATGAAGGTCGATTTTGTCGGAGAACAGGCCGTTCTTGATACCTGGCGCAACGGTGTGCGGACCATCCTTGTTGCCTGGCATGAACAGTTGCTGATGATGGCTATGGGGTACCACGGCCCCGGTGTCAAGCTCCTCATCAGCCGTTCCAGTGATGGCGAACTGCTTGCTAAAACCATGAGCTTTTTCGGTTACGGAGCGGTGCGCGGTTCGTCCTCGCGAGGCGGAAAAGCGGCCTTCAGGGAAATGTTGGCCCTGGCAAAAGAGCCGTTCGACCTGGCTCTGACCCCTGACGGTCCCCGTGGCCCCAGGCGCGAGCTGAAGGACGGTGTCGTGCAATTGGCGCGCTTGAGCGGGCGTCCAGTCATCCCCGTCGCTTTTGTCTGCAGTCGCGGCCACCGATTCAATTCCTGGGATCGTTTTTTGGTGCCGTACCCTTTTTCGCGGGGAGTTTTTTCTTATGGGCAGCCTGTTTATTTTGACAGTGCGTCCGGGGTTGAAGAGTTTCGTCATCGGTTAATCGAAGAGATCGCTGCCACCCAACGGCGGGCGGAGGAGCGTCTGGAGTCCTATGGTCTATCTTCTGTATAATGTCATACTGATGGTGTCCGCCGTTGTTCTGGTGCCTTATTACCTGCTTCGCGGGCTCCGCTACGGCAAGAGCCGGCGCGGTATCAGAGAGCGGCTCGGCTATTTTACCCAGGATCAGCTGAAAAAATTCCAATCGCATCAGGTGATCTGGCTGCATGCTGTTTCCGTGGGAGAAACCCGCGCAGCAATGCCTCTGATTCGCCGGTTGCGCCGCGAATATCCCGACTATTTTCTGCTCATCAGCAATGTTACCGAAACCGGCCATGCCATCGCTGCGGATATCAGGGAACTCGACGACTGTATTTTTTTCCCTTTTGATTTTTCCTGGGCCGCCCGCCGGGCTCTGAAAGCGGTATCCCCCGAGCTGGTAGCCATTGTGGAAACCGAGATCTGGCCCAATTTCACCCGGCAGGCCAGGCTCTTGGATATCCCCCTGGTTCTGGTTAACGGTCGGATATCCGATCGCTCCTTTCCGCGCTACCGTTTCGCCCGCATCCTGTTTCGACCGATCCTGGACTGTTTCTCAGCGTTCTGCATGCAGTCCCAGGTCGATACGGAACGTATTATCGCGATCGGCGCATCATCCGATCGCGTCGAAAATACCGGGAATCTAAAGTTCGATCACGAGTTCAGAGATATTTCCGAACACGAGGTTGCCGAGAGAAAAAATCAGTATCGCCTGCCCTTGAATACAGCCATTATTGTCGCCGGCAGCACTCATGACGGCGAGGAGCAGGTGATTCTCGATACGTTTAGCCGGGTTTCCCGGCAGAGCGATCAGGAGATCAGGCTGGTGATCATTCCCCGGCATCCGGAAAGAAAAAGAGATGTGCAGGCCATGTTTAAAAATCTCGCTTTGCAGCCCCGCTTTCGGAGTGAATTAAACGACACGGCCCCGGTCTTGAGTGAGGATGAGGTTCTGGTCGTTGATACCCTTGGCGAGGTCTTGAATCTTTACAGTGTCGCCGACCTTGTTTTCGTCGGCGGAAGTCTGGTTCCCGTAGGCGGGCATAATCTGCTTGAGGCCTCTCTGCTCAGTAAACCGGTTGTTTTCGGACCCCATGTTCATAATTTCAAGGAGATTTCCAAAAAACTGATTCGGGCCGGAGCAGGCATCAAAATTGAAAACGCTGCAGAACTCGCGAGCATTTTCACTCTGCTGCTGAACGATCAGGTTCGTCGTAAGGCCATGGGGGAGGCAGGCCGCGCGCTGATTGCGGAAAATGTCGGTGCCACCGAGAGAACCCTGAAACAGATCAACAGGCTGCTGCCTTGAAGTGGTTTGCTCTGGCAGAGCTGCACCGTCGGCTGGTTGCCGTAGGCCCGCAAAACCGTTGGGAAAAATTCCTTTTTTACCTCCTGGTTCCTCTTTCCATGGCCTATGGCAGTGTTTTATGGCTGCGCAACCGACTCTATGATGCGGGATTGCTGCCTATTGCGACGGCAGATATTCCGGTTGTCTCGGTCGGCAATATGGCTGCCGGTGGCACCGGGAAGACACCGGTGGTTGACTGGCTCGCAAAACAGCTGGCTAGACAGGGTATTCGAGCGGCCATATTAAGCAGGGGTTATGGTGGCTCTTTTACCGGGAAGGCTGGTATCGTCGCTGATGGGCAGGCCCTGAAACTCTCCGCCCGGGAGGCAGGCGACGAGCCGTACCTGCTGGCCCTGAGAAATCCATCCGTTCCGGTTGTTATCGCCCGCAAACGGCGGGAGGGCATCCGGCTGATTGAAAAACAGTTTCATGTCGATCTGGTGATCCTGGACGATGCTTTTCAACATCGTGCCGTAGCAAGAAACCTCGATATCGTTCTGCTTGATGCGAGCAGGCCGTTCGGCAATGGTCTGCCGCTGCCCGCAGGTTCGTTGAGGGAGTTTTCGGGTGGCATTAAACGTGCTGACATTGCCGTGATGACCAGGGCCAACCAGGCCGGTCCTGACGTCTTCGTAGGCCTGCCTGCTTTTTATGCGACTTATCATCTGGCCGACCGGGCGATCGCCCTGAACGGTCAGGCTGTTTCGTTGCAGGACCTTCGGGAACAGAAGGTGGTCGCGTTTGCCGGGATCGCGCACCCGGACAGTTTTTTTCGCCAGTTGGAATCTCGGGGGATCTCCTTGGCTGAAGCCATAAGTCTTCCTGATCATGTCTGTTTTGAAGGGGAAATTATCGAAGAACTGAAACGAAAGGCAGCGGCTGCTGACTGTTTGATTACGACCGAGAAAGATGCCGTCAAGCTGGCGGTTGATCTCTTTGCAGTTCCATGCTATCAGGTTCCTCTGGAATTGGTGATAACCAGAGAAGAAGAGTTCATTCTTCTTGTTAACCAACACGTGAAAAGGGGTGTTTCATGACAATCAAACCGGAACTGCTTGATATCCTGGCGTGCCCGAAATGCAAAGGCCCTGTTGTCATTGATGGGCCGCCAGATTCCCTGTCCTGCTCACAGTGCTCTCTGCGTTTTCCCGTCCGGGACGGTATTCCCGTCATGCTCATCGATGAAGCCGAAAACCTTGCAGAAAATTGATATCAGAGGACGACGGATTCTTATTTTAAGTGATGGCAAACCCGGCCATTACAATCAGGCGATAGCGTTTGCCAGACTTCTCGACTGCGATTTTGACGTTATTGACATCGCATTCCGGACTCGTTTTGCAAAAATCTGCAGTTACCTGTTTGCATGGTTTGGCGTTTATACTCCGCGCCTGTTGACGGTGGATGATGCTACCGGGTGCTACGCAGCAGTTGTTTCGGCCGGTTCCGGCACCTACTACGGCAACCGTTGTCTGGCAGCGGCTCTGCAGTGCTCTTCCGTCGCGATCATGATGCCCCGGGGATACCCTCTGACATTTGATCTGATCGTGGCCCAGCGGCATGATGAGCCGCCAGAAAAAGACAACATCCTGACAATTCCTGCGAATTTAAGCTATATAGAGCCGAAGGGGCTGGTGACGACGGAACCCGGCTGCCGATACGTTTCTTTCATTATTGGTGGCAACAGCAGCCATTTCCAGTTTGACGAGACATATCTCGAGCAGCAGGTGCGAAGAATTTTCGACCTTTTCCCGGAACATCGCTTCTGGTTAACCACCTCGAGGCGAACGCCGGAAGCTGTCGAGCGCATGTTGAAAAAGTTTACTTTTGATCGGGCTGTTTTTTATTCGGAGGAACAGGTCAACCCGATTCCTGACTTTCTTAAATACAGCGAATATGTTTTTGTCACGGCCGATTCGAGCTCGATGATCAGTGAAGCGGTCAGCTATGGTGATTCTTCCATCGAAATTTTGCCGCCGCATGACCAGTTCGACCCGCACAATAAATTCGGTCGGCTCATCAAGACGTTGGCGGATGACGGGTGCCTTCATGTCTTTCGGGGCTCCGTTGACTGCAGGAATGAGAAGATTAATCTCGGCAAAATTCTGAAAGCGCATTTGAATTGAAGGCGTTTCGATAAAGCACATGAAAATTTTACAGGTTACCGCGGGGTTGGAGCAGGGCGGTGTCGAACGCGGCACCGTTGAAATGGCCGCCTATACGATTTCCCAAGGCGCAGAAAGCCTTGTCGCTTCCCAGGGAGGGCGTATGGTGGACGAGCTGATGAGGATAGGTGCCCGCCACATCACTTTGCCTCTGGCCAGACGGAATCCCTTTGCCATTCTCTACTGTGCCTGGCGCTTAAAAAAAATATTGCAATCGGAAACCATCGACCTCGTCCATGCCCGGTCAAGAGCTCCAGCTTGGGCGGCTTTTCTGGCCTGCCGCTGGACAGGGACTCCCTTTTTGACCACTTTTCACGGGACCCATAAAATTCAGAACAGACTGAAAAAATGGTATAACAGTTCCATGGTCAGAGGGCAGCGGGTGATCGCCATCAGTGAATTTATTCGCGATCATATTATTCAAAATTATCAGATCGACAGCTCTGTGATCGATATCGCTCCACGGGGGTTCGATCCGCAGCGATTCGATCCCGGAGAATTCTCACCGGAACAGAACCTGTCCCTGAGGAAAGAGCTGGGCTGCTCCGCCGATGAGACTCTCATTGCTCTGCCCGGTCGCCTGACCCGCTGGAAAGGGCAGACCGTTTTCATCGATGCTCTTGGCAGAATTAAGGATCTGCAGTGGAAAGCCCTGTTGATCGGCGGTCCCGGGAAAAAACTTGGGTATCTTGACGAACTTAAAAGGCGGGCCGCTGATAATGGGATCGCAGACCGGGTCCTGTTCTGTGGTAACCAGCATACCATCGCCCCATACTACGCAATCGCCGACCTCGTCGTTTCAGCATCGATTGAACCAGAGGCCTTTGGCAGGGTTGCCGTTGAAGGGCAGGCCATGGCAAAGCCCGTTATCGCATCGGCCCATGGGGGGGCTCTTGAAACAGTAAGGGACGGAGAGACCGGTTGGCTCTTCGCAAGTGGCGATCCCGGTGATCTCGCGGATCATCTGCGTTATGCCCTGTCCGGTTCAGTTGACCTGGTCGGAATGGGACAGAAAGCCCGGGAATGGGTTCTGGCCAATTTTACCACCGACCGGATGTGCCAGGCGGAATGGGCCGGATACCTCAAAATCTTGGGGCAATAGAGAGTTTTTGAATTTTGCACCGACACATGTTTACAGCAGAATATCTCTGTCAGACAGGAGCGTCTTCATGAGGATTTTACATATTGCCTATCAGCAGTTGCGTCGCTACGGCAAGACCCGGGTCAGCTGGGCCCAGAAGCTGACTCATGGCCTGATTAAAAATGACCATTTTGTCCAGTTGTTCAGCGATCGCGACGTCGCTGCCTTTGAGGCGCCTTTCGGTATTCGCGATCTGGGAAAAGGCAAGGCGAACAAGCGGTTGCTGGAAACCGTGGCCGCTTTTGATCCAGATCTGATTATTGCGGGCCATTGCGATATCATCAGCAATGAAACCCTGCGGGAGGTGAAACAGGCAAAACCGGGAATCACAATCGTGCATTGCAACAATGATCCTCTGTTCGTTCCGGAAAATGTTGCTAAAATCAGACATCGTGCTGAAATTGTCGATGCCATTTTTGTCTCGACCGGCCGCCGGGAACTGGAGATGTTCAAAGACACCAACCCGCGTCTTTATCATATGCCTAACCCGGTCGATCCCGCTGTTGAGAACCTGGATAACTCCATCCGTTCCGACCTGTCTATCGACCTTCTGTTTTGCAGCAACAGTGATGATTACACAAAGCGTCTTGACATGGTAAAAAATCTCAAAGACAGGCTGGACGGGGAAATGAATTTCAAAACCTATGGCAGTTTTGGAGAACCTCCGGTCTGGGGGCGCGATTATGACAGGGCTCTTGCCGAAACCAGGATGGGACTCAACCTGAATCGTCAGGAAGGGTACTACTGGTATTCCTCAGCGCGCATGGCACAGCTTGGCGGCAACGGCATCCTGCAGTTTACTCATAGCAGTCCCCGGTTTGATGAACTGTTCCCGGAAGAATCGATCGTTTACTTTGATAGTGGAGACGATCTTCTTGAAAAAATCCGTGCTTTTCATCACGATGATGAAAAGCGGCGGGCCTGGGCGGCGAATGCTCGGAATTTCTTTCATGAGCAGATAAACAATACCCTGTATGCTCAATATATTGTCGAGGCTTCCTTGCAGATTCCTTTCAGCCATGACTATGTCTGGGCCCGCGACATCAATCTGGACGGTACGATCAAGTCATGATTTCCCTCGCAAACGAACAACCTTTTGCCCGAGGGGGCAACCGTCTTTGCTTTGTTCACCCGGACGATCCGTCCCGCTGTATCAAGGTCCGTAGGCCTGATTTCACCCTTGAAGACTGCCGGCGAAAAAAAGGGTTTCCCAAGAACTTGAGGAGATTGTCGGCATTCGACGATAACCTTGAAGAATTTAAGGTTGTTCAAAGTTTGGAGCGGCAAAAAGGAGAGGTGATTTTTTCACATATTTACAGGTGTTTCGGTTTTGTTGAGACGGATTTGGGAAAAGGTTTAGTGACTGAGTTGGTCAGGGATGAAGACGGGCGGATTTCTCTCTCTCTAAAGCAGTATATTTGGGAATATGGTTACAATAAAGCCTGCCAGGCTGCGGTGAGAGACCTGTCTTTGTTCTGGAAACAGCATCTGGTCCCGTCTCGTGATCTGCTTACTCACAATGTTTTGGTGCAGCAGGGCGCAAACGGTGAAATAATCAGGCTGGTTGTGATTGATGGGCTTGGTTCCCCTCATCCGCTTCCATTCGATCTTTTCCCCGGATTTTATCGCCTTCGATATGTGTCCAAAAAAGTGAATCGCTTTAACGGTCGGATTGCTGAATTTGTCGACAAGTGTCGGCAGGGAAAGCAGCCGAGTCCACTTGGTATGCTGTTTCACAGAGATTCGGACTCCTGAGAGGGGAGGGGATTTTATGAGGATAATGCAGATATTGCTGTCGCAATCCGAGGCTGGTGCTGAGACCTATTTTGAAAAGGTTGCCGCTGCATTAGCAGCGGACACATCCATTGAGCAGCGGCTTGTTATCGAAGCTTTGCCTTCTCGGGAAAAGCGTCTCACCAAGGCCGGGGTCGATTATCGTACTTTGCCGATGGATACCTTCGGTAAGACCTTTCTTTATAACCGGCTGTTGAAAAAAGCTGTAAAAGAGTTTCACCCGGACCTGATCGTGACCTGGGTGAATAGGGCGTCACGAAAATGCCCGAAGACGAATGCTGTCGTCGTAGGTCGGTTAGGTGGTTATTATGATATAGCCAATTATAGAAAATGCCATCATCTGATCGTGAATACCCCGGATCTGGTCAGGCATGTTGTTGAGAGCGGCTGGACGGAGTCTGCTGTCAGTATGATCTCCAATTTCGGTGAACTGCCGGCCGCCCTTGAGAATCCGGAACCTTTACCTGAGATACCGAAGGATCACAAGGTTCTGTTGACTCTTGGCCGACTTCACCAGAAAAAGGCTCATGATATCCTGATTCGAGCCCTTGTCAAGGTTCCGGACACGAGTCTGCTGATTGCAGGGACCGGTGACCTGGCTGAAAGCCTCAGGTCCCTGGCGACTGATTTGGGCATTGCGGACCGGGTTTATTTTTTGGGCTTGAGGAAGGATATTCAAGGACTCTTTGCCAGGGCAGATATCTGCGTATTCCCTTCCCGATTCGAACCTCTCGGGAACGTCATCCTGGAGGCCTGGGCAACCCGGACACCGGTTATCGCCGCAGCCAGTCAAGGTCCATCCTGGCTCATCCAGGATGGTGTAAACGGCCTGCTTTTCGAGATTGATAATGTGGAACAGTGTGCTGTTCAGATACAGCGTCTCCTGAATGACCCCATGTTGCAGGACCGTTTGAAAACGAAAGGGTATGAAACTTTTATCAGCAGGTTTTCAATGGATGTCATTATGAAAGAATACAAGGCTCTCTTTTCTGACCTGATATTGAAAAAACGTGATGACAGAATAACGGAATAATAAACGTGACAGATAAAATCAAAGTTGCCCAAGTGTTGGCCGGTGCCGCTCAGGGAGGGGCCGAAAACTTTTTTGTTCGCCTGGTTCAAGGTCTCCATGATAGCGGCAAGATTGACCAGAAGGCCTTTCTGCGCCATCATCAGCACCGTCTTGACGCCCTTTCCAGCAACGGCATAGGCGTCGAGGGGTTCCGTTTCGGCACTGCGCTGAACTTTCTTGACCGAAACAAATATCACCGGGCTCTGCAGGAATATGGGCCTGATATCGTTATGACGTGGATGAACCGCGCCAGCGGCCTGACCCGGCGAGGAGCATACAAACTGGTATGCCGCCTGGGACATTATTATAATCTCAAATATTATCGGCATGCCGATTACTGGGTTGGTATTTCAAAGGGGATTTGTGATCACCTGGTACGAGGAGGGATGCCTGCTGACCGGGTTTTTCATATCCCCAATTTTGCCGACGAGACACCGGTTCAACCATTACGGCGTGACAGTTTTGATACACCTCCGAGTGTTCCATTGATCCTCGCCGCGGGTCGGCTCCATGTCAACAAGGGATTTGATATTTTGCTGAAAGCTTTGGTTGATATCCCCGATGCTATTTTATGGCTTGCCGGTTCCGGTCCTGAAGAACAGGCCCTCAAAAAATTATGCGTCGATTTGAACCTGAATGGCCGGGTTCGGTTTTTGGGGTGGCGCAATGATGTCACGGCCTTGATGAAGACCGCCGATCTTTTTGTCTGTCCCTCGCGACATGAAGGCCTTGGCTCCATTGTCATGGAATCATGGGCTCACGGTTGTCCCATCATTGCAACCGCATCGCAAGGGCCAGGGGAAGTCATTGAAGATGGTGTCACTGGATTGCTGACTCCTGTGGATGATGTGGCGTCGCTCTCCGCCGCCATCAAGAAGATCCTCAACAAAGGGCAGCTGCGCAGGGCTCTTGTTGAAAACGGGCTCAACGGCTATCGGATCAGTTACAGTCAGAAGGTCATTGTCAAGCAATACGAAGATCTGTACGAGTCACTTATGTAAAAGTGAGCTCTCGCGTTAGTGGTATGGATAAGAGATGAACGCATCAAAAATAAAAAAAATCATTCGTTTTTTTCTTAGAAAAATGGCCAGTATCGGAGCGGTTTTCTTTTTTTCTGAAAAGCGACGGGAGGCTTTCAGGGCCTGGTTTGATGACCGGATTATTGCTCTGTTCAGAACGGAAATCGAACAATTCATCGCGCGTTATTCCAAGGTTCTTTCCGAGGAAGAAACCCTGCGGTTGCTGGTCGAAGAACACAAGAGCATCTGCCGCTTCGGAGACGGAGAATTCAAGCTGATGGTCGGTGAACGGCATAAGTCGTTTCAGGATGTCGATCAGCGGCTTAACGAGCGGATGCTTGAAGTTCTGAATTCAAACCACCCAGATGTCCTGATAGGAATTCATCCGGTAAGAAGTTTCGATACTCTTGGGCCAATTTGGCAGAAATTTATTATACGGATCGGGGAGGATGTGCTGTCCTTGCTAGATAATAAACGCGTTTACCCTTCGATGGGTGTTTTTCGAGCCCTGCCACGAAAATCACATGACTTATTTGTTGAAAGAGTTAATGCAATTAAAAAACTATGGGAAAAGAGAAAAGTCCTTTTTGTTGTGGGTAAAAACAGTAGATTCCAATTCATTAATGATCTTTTTGATAATGTTTCCTCTGTTGAGTATGTGTATGCCCCATCCAAAAATGCATTTCTTGAATATGATTCAATTGTCGAAAAAATTAAAAAATATCCCAATAATGAGTATTTAATTTTATTGGTTCTTGGTCCGACTGCGACTGTTATGGCCTATGATTTAGCTTTAGATGGATATCAAGCTATTGATTTTGGACAAATGCCAGGAGCTTATCTGAATCGTAAGAGGCTCTTTTCATGAAAGTAAAATACCCTAAAATCAATATTTGTATTTGTACCTATAGACGAACGAAAAGCCTTGAGAATTGCCTCGAATATATATGTAAGTTGGAACACCCAGAAGAAGCTGTGGTTGTTACTTCGATTATAGATAATGACTTAGAAAATTCTGCCAAGCCGATCGTAGAGAGTTATGTTTCTCGTTTTTCTGGAGATCTTTTTTACTTTAATGAAAAAAAACGAGGTATTCCTTTTGCGCGCAATAGGGCAATTGAGGAATCTAACCGAATGAATTCAGATATCATTGTATTTATTGATGATGATGAATGGCCTGAATCAGATTGGTTGGTGACTTTGTATGATTACTATAAGCGTCAAAAAAGTGATGTAATTATTTCTGGTCATGTCATTTCCGATCTTCCTTCGAATACGCCAGAAGATATTAGGCCATTGTTTAATACAAAGAAGAGGCCTACAGGAGCAAGGTTGAGTTCATGTGCGACCAATAATGTCTTGATACCAATGAGCATTATCAATTCTTCCGGGATGAGGTTCGACGAATCCAGTCCGTTGGCGGGTGGAACCGATACTATATTCTTCTGTCGTCTCGTTAGGGCTGGATATTCCATTTTTAAATGTTCAGAAGCCATAGTGCATGAAACGATTCCTGAAAATCGTCTAAAACTCGACTGGATGGTGAAGAGGAAATATCGTGCCGGGATAACCGCGGCCTGGAGGAAAAGGCAAGCAGGACGCTCTTTCTTGGGGATTCTTGGCTCTGCAATAATACAGATTGCAGTGGAAATGATAAAAGTCGCTATTGCATACATGATCGGCCATAAATACAAAAGAAACCTTTCAAGGCTCAATATTGCCAAATGTAGAGGAGTTATTGCGGGTCTTCTAGGAAGGCAGGTCGAAAGTTACCAGAAGATCGATGGAAATTGATTCTTTCTATCATTGTTTTCAGGTACTCCTAAAGGATTAGGTCCTTCGCATGAATAATTATTCCTTTATACCGATTATTTTATTACTGTCATCTCCGGTTAATCACCCCCCATTGCAATGCGAAGGCATCTCTTTTTCTTTAAAAGGATAATCCTAATGAAGATTCTAGTAACAGGCGGAGCTGGCTTTATTGGCTCTGCAGTGATCAGGTATATTATTAACAACACGAAGGATTGTGTTGTTAATGTCGACAAGCTGACATACGCTGGTAATTTGGAATCATTAAGGCAGGTCTCAAAAAACCCCCGTTATGTTTTTGAACGTGTTGATATCTGTGATCACTCTGGCCTTTCTCGTGTTTTTGCTGAACATTGTCCAGACGTAGTGATGCATCTAGCTGCAGAAAGCCATGTTGACAGGTCAATTGACGGACCTGGATCATTCATTCAGACCAATCTTGTTGGCACTTATACTCTTTTGGAGGTCGTTCGTAGCTATTGGCAGAAATTAGATAATCAACATCGTGAAAGATTTGTCTTCCATCATATTTCCACCGATGAAGTCTATGGAGACTTGCCGCATCCAGATGATGATCCGAATGCGGGAACTTATCTTTTTACCGAACAAAATTCCTATGCTCCCAGCTCGCCTTATTCTGCAAGTAAGGCAGGTTCTGATCATTTAGTCCGTGCGTGGAACCGGACCTTTGGATTGCCTGCCATTGTTACCAATTGCTCCAATAATTACGGCCCTTATCACTTTCCCGAAAAGCTTATTCCTCTGATGATCCTCAATGCTATCGATAAAAAACCTTTGCCCGTATATGGTAAGGGCGATCAGATTAGAGACTGGTTGTTCGTAGAAGATCATGCAAGAGCTCTTTACCTGGTGGTGACTAAAGGTCGCACTGGGGAAACTTATAACGTTGGCGGGAATAATGAAAAACGGAATATTGAAGTGGTCCAGACGATCTGCAGTATTCTCGATGAGCTTTTACCTCAGACGTTCAGGTATGATGAACTTATTGAATTTGTACAAGATCGTCCTGGTCATGATCGTCGCTATGCTGTTGACTCAAGTAAAATTAAGAACGAGCTGGGCTGGATGCCTTATGAAACCTTTGAATCAGGAATCCGCAAAACAGTGATTTGGTATTTGGAAAACCGTCAATGGTGGGAACGGGTGTTGAATGGCAGCTATCGTCGTGAACGTTTAGGCCTGGTTGGTCATTGAAAGGGAGAATATGAAAGGAATTGTTCTTGCTGGAGGATCTGGTACGCGGCTTTATCCAATCACTCGAGGTGTTTCAAAGCAGTTACTGCCGATATATGATAAGCCGATGATATATTATCCACTGTCGGTCCTTATGCTCGCTGGCATTCGGGACATTCTCGTTATAACAACTCCGGGCGACCAGGAGGCCTTTAAGCGGGTTCTTGGCGATGGCAGAGATTTTGGCATTTCGTTAAGTTATGCTGTTCAGCCGCGTCCAGAGGGCCTTGCTCAAGCGTTTCTGATCGGGGAAGAATTTATTGAATCTGACAGTGTTTGCTTGGTTCTGGGAGATAATATTTTTTGGGGGCAGGGATTTACTCCCAAATTAAAGCAAGCAGCAAGTCGCAAAGATGGTGCAACAGTCTTTGGCTATCAAGTCAAGAATCCTGAAAGTTATGGGGTTGTAGCATTTGATAGCAGTAAGCGTGCAGTTTCTATTGAAGAAAAGCCATCTACCCCAAAGTCGAACTTTGCCATAACAGGACTGTATTTTTACGACAATAATGTTGTTGATATCGCTAAAGCAGTTGTTCCCTCTGCTAGAGGGGAGTTGGAGATTACCAGCATTAACCAAGAATATTTAAAGCGTGGAATGCTCAATGTAGAGCTGCTGGGCAGGGGCTTTGCTTGGCTGGATACCGGTACGCATGAAAGTTTGTTGGATGCAGCGCGTTTTGTTGAAACTATCGAGACTCGCCAAGGATATAAAATTGCTTGTCTTGAAGAGATTGCATGGCGGGCAGGTTGGTTGACCGATTTGCAGTTAAAGGAAGCAGGAAATGCTCTCAGTAAAAATGGTTATGGGCAATATCTTTTGGACTTAATCGGTTGTTTTCATGAATAAAAATATTCTTCATATTGGGAAGTGCGATAAATTTTTACCGCCATTCATTGATTTTGTAGGCAATCATTTTGATATTAATAATCATGATTTTTTTCTTAGGAGTGGGATGGCTGATAAGGAATTGGTCACCGACAGGCATGTTTCGATATTTCGAAAAAAAGGTATCTTTGATTATATTTATTATTTTAACTTTATTCTTAAGGCACATAGATCTAAAAAAATTATTATTCATGGATTGTTTGATTCAAAAATCATAAAAATACTTTTTTTTATGCCATGGCTTTTGAAAAAATGTTACTGGGTCATGTGGGGTGGTGACCTTTATAGATATAGATCACAAAAAAAAACGTTCAAGAAGAAAATTAATGAGTTTTACCGAAGGAATGTCATAAGAAAGATGGGAAACTTTATTTCATACACAAAAGGTGAGTATGAAAATGCAAAAAAATGGTATGGAGCTAAGGGTAATTATTATCGATCCTTTATGTATGTAAGTAATCTCTACCACGAGGTAGACATTACTCCACCTGATATGGATTATGTTTCAATATTGGTTGGAAACTCAGCGGATCCAGAGAATAATCATATATCCGTGTTTTCTCTTCTTGAAAAATACAGACATGATAACATTCGTATATATGCTCCCCTGACTTATGGCAAGTCTAAATACGCTGAAATGGTAATTAAAGTTGGTAGGGAAATTTTTGGGGATAAGTTTTATCCAATAACAGAACATGTCAAATTTTCAGAATATTTGAAGTTTTTAAGTCATATTGATATAGCTGTTTTTGGTCATGATCGTCAACAGGCAATGGGGACGATCAGGACTCTTCTGGGAATGGGTAAAAAAGTATATATGAAGCAAGATTTAACTTCAGCTATAGGCCTATGTGAAGATGGTATAAAAACTTTTTCTCTGAATGAAATTTCTTTAGAAAAAAACTTTCCAGAGCAACAACGAAATATGAAAAATATTAAAAGTTGTTTTTCTGAAAAAAATTTATATGAGTCATTGGCGCATATATTCAACTAATGTCTTTTTTCTTATTTTGAGGATTTATGGATAAGATAATGGTTCTTGGCGCCGGTGTTTATCAGGCTCCTTTGATTAAAGCTGTCAAGGATTGTGGATATCTGGCTATTGTTGTTTCTCCAGACGGAAAATATCCTGGATTGTCCTTGGCTGATGTCTGGATAAATGCAGATACAAGAGATAAAGAGACTATTCTTATTCAAGCTAAAAAACATAAAATTTGTTCAATTCTAACGACCGGAACAGACGTGGCAGTTCCGGTCATCGGTTATGTCAATGATCATTTAGGATTGCCCGGAATTAGCTATGACGTTGCTCAGCTTTGTTCAGATAAAGTTTTAATGAAAAACTTTTTTCGGCAAAAAAATATCAATACTGCCAGATATGCTGTTGTTCAGAATTTTGAGGATCTTAAGCACGAGGCAGACCATATTGGTTATCCTGTTATGGTTAAAGCTGTTGATTCTTCTGGCAGCAGAGGTGTTGTCCTTGCTGAAACCCCAGATGAGTTATTTGTAGCCTATAATAGTGCACGGGCCGTTTCTCGCTCTCGGAATATCATTGTCGAAAAGTATTTAAAGGGCTATGAGATCGGTGCCCAGGCAATAGTTGTGGGAGGTAATTTAGCCGAGGTATTTCTTCATGATGATTTAGTTACAGAACCTCCTGTTAGTGTGCCCATCGGACACTCAATGCCGCTTATCGTTGAGCAGGAGATTTCTAAAGACATTCGAGATCTTATTGGGGCAGTTGTGGCTGAGCTCAGGATCGAAAATGCTATTTGCAATATCGATCTTATCATAGTAGACGGTGTTCCTTTTCTCCTTGAAATTGGCGCAAGGATGGGGGCTACTTGCCTACCTGAGATTCTTTCAATTTTTACAGGTATCGACATATATCAAGTTTTAGTTCAACTATCATTAGGTGCCCTCCCTAAATTACCGAAAAAATATGCTGAGAAGGCGAATGCAGCATTATTATTAAGGTCCAGGCGATCTGGAATAGTCAAAGATATTACAGTACCTTGTGAAGTAAAAAATCATGAATCTTTAGTCCAGTTATGTCTTGATGTGAAAAATGGTGATTACGTAAAAGAATTTGAAGTCGGACCTGATCGAATTGGGCATATTGTTGTTTCAGGAGAATCTTCAAAAGATGCATATGATACTGCAGAAAGACTTATCGATATGATAGAAATTAAAACTGAATGAGGCGCTCTATGATAATTAACTCTTCTGTTCATGAAAGTGCTACTTTGTTTAAAGATGTTATCGTTAAAAATTCTAAAATTAGTAAAAATGCATCGATAGGAGATTTTACAAAAATTAAAAATTGCCAACTGTATGAATCAGTTATCATTGATAGAAATAATCATGTTGATTCTTCAACAATTGGACGCTTTTCTTATACCGGAAAAAACTCCTTAATTCTTCACGCCGATATTGGATGCTTTTGTCCCATTTCCTGGAATGTCTCTATCGGAGGGGCTGACCACGACTATTCAAGAATGACTCAGCACTCTTTTTTATACAATTCAAATAATAATCTCAGGCCTGCCGATCGTGATCCCGCTTATGACCGTTATCTTGAACAGGTTAGGATTGGTAACGATGTATGGATAGCAGCCGGGGCTGTGATTACCAGAGGGGTCTCTATAGGAGATGGAGCCGTTATCGGTGCGAACGCTGTTGTAACACGGGATATCCCACCATATGCCATTGCTGTAGGCTTGCCAGCTAAAGTAATTAAATATCGGTTTTCAGACGAAATCATAGAATTAATGATGCAACTTAAATGGTGGCAATGGTCAGAGGATAAGATTCGCAGGAATTTTGACATTGTATCTAAACCTCCTGAGGTTAATAAACTGAAAGAGCTTCTTTATGAGAATTCCCTTTAACAAACCACCGTTTACAGGACATGAGCAGCAATATGTCCTTGAGGCAATGCAGAGTAACAGGTTAGCGGGTGATGGTTGTTTTGGAAAGCGATGCCAGCTGTGGTTTGAAGAAAAATTAGGTTGCTGTAAAGCCTTATTGACGCCGTCTTGTACTGCTGCTCTCGATTTAGCCGCAATTTTGATAGATATTCATCCAGGTGATGAAGTTATTATGCCCAGTTATACTTTTGTCAGTACTGCCAATGCTTTTGCTTTGCGGGGTGCCAAGATCGTTTTCATCGATATTCGCCCAGATACTATGAATATTGATGAAAACTGCATTGAAGACGCTATTACCGATAAGACTCGCGCTATTGTGCCTGTTCACTACGCCGGTGTTGGTTGTGAGATGGATATTATTATGAGCCTTGCAGAAAAATATGGGCTTTATGTCATTGAAGATGCTGCTCAGGGCATGATGTCTTCCTTCAAAGGACGACCCTTGGGAAGTATTGGGCATTTGGGAGCATACAGTTTTCATGAAACAAAAAATTATACGAGCGGTGGAGAAGGGGGGCTGCTTATAGTTAATGAGCAGGATTTGCTGGAACGTGCTGAAATAATAAGAGAAAAGGGAACGGACAGGAGTAAGTTTTTTCGTGGACAGGTTGATAAATATACCTGGGTGGATCTTGGAAGCAGCTATCTTCCCTGTGAATTGCAGGCTGCTTACCTTTGGGGGCAATTAGAAAAAGCTCAAGAAATAAATGAGTGGCGGCAAGAAATATGGGCCCTTTATCAAAAGGGGTTCGAACCGCTACTGAGATCTTGGTGTGTTGAGTTACCACATGTCCCTGAATACTGTGATCACAATGCCCATATGTTCTACTTAAAGCTTAAAGATCGTCATTATCGTAAAAAATTCATTAATTATCTTAACAAAAATGGAATATCGTCTGTTTTTCATTATGTACCCCTTCATAGTTCTTTGGCTGGATCCAAGTATGGATATTTTTCAGGGCTGGATAACTACACGACCCAGGAAAGTGAGCGATTGGTTCGTCTTCCTATTTTCTTTGGCATGACCAAGAATCAGGTTTCAGAAGTTATTAAAAATGTCTTCGATTTTTTTAAACAATAAACGTTGATTTATAGTTTTCTATTCTGCCTCACTGCTGTCTCACAGTTTGATCAATAAATAGAAGGCTTGGAAACTCACTTGTGGTATACTCAGTTCGCCAAAACACAAGTAACTACAAGGAGTTCCAAGCCATGGCACATTGTAGCACTGTTCTTTCTCAAATAGTACGAATTTTCCCGAGACATGAATTTCAGCACCTCGCCAACAAGCATCACGAGGGACAGAAATTCCGCTCGTTTTCCCGTTGGTCTCAGTTTGTCGCCATGTTGACCGCGCAGCTGTCCGCGCGGAGCAGCCTGCGTGACGTGGTCGATAATCTCGGCGTTCAGGGTGGCAAGCTCTACCACCTCGGCATCAAGGCGTTTAGCCGGGCGACACTGGCGCGCTGCAATGAAAAACAGCCGCACACGCTCTATGAAGAGCTTTTCAAGCGTCTCCTTGGGCGTTGCCAGGGCATGGCGCCACGCAACAAGAAATTCAAGCTCGATGGCAAGGTCTACCTGCTGGATGCCTCGCTGGTTGAGCTCTCTCTTTCGCTCTTCCCCTGGGCCAGGTACCAGAAGACCAAGGGCGCAGCCAAGTTGCATATCGGCCTCGATGCCGATGGCTACCTGCCAGCCTTTGTCGATCTCACCCGGGGCAACGAGCATGAGATCAATCGGGCCAGAGAGCTCGAACTGACGAAAGGTTCCTACGTCGTTTTCGACCGTGGCTATACCGACTACAGCTGGTATCAGGAACTCACGGAAGACGGAGTCTTCTTCGTCAGTCGCCTGAAAAGCAATGCCATCGTGACACCGGGCCGTAAGCGCCGTGGCCGCAAAAGTCCAGGCGTAATCGAGGACCGGGAGATTCGCTTGGGCAAACTGCCCGAAACCTTTCGGCTGGTCACTTACCTGGATCAGGAGACCGGCGTCACCTACCAGTTCGTGACCAATTCCCTCGATATCCCAGCCCAAACGGTGGCCGATCTTTACAAAGAGCGCTGGCAGATCGAGCTCTTCTTCAAGTGGATCAAGCAGAACCTGCGCGTGAAGAACTTTCTCGGCACCTCGATGAACGCGGTCAAGACCCAGCTCTGGATCGCGCTATGCGCCTACCTGGTGCTCTCGTTTCTGAAGTTCCAGTCGAAAATCGGAGCTTCGTTGCAGTGTATGCTGCGGATATTGCAACTCAATTTATTTGAACGGCGCGATTTGATGGGCCTATTTCGGCCGCCAGACCGCACAAATAAACATGAAATCAAACAGTTAGCTCTGCTTTGAAACTATGAGACAGCAGTGATTCTGCCTATTTTATCGAATAAGAACAAGGCTGCCAGATTGTGTTCTCTTCGCACATAAGAACAATCTCGGCGGCCTTTTTCTTGTTCTCCATTTTTGTTTCAAAATAGACAAGAACATAATTCCCATCGGGCAGTCCGAAGTATTCGGATGTCATCTTCACTGCCTTGATCGACCGTTCAAGGGTTTGTCCAAGGAGATCCCTGGTTGGCCTGATCGACCTGATCCAGTCCTCTTCCGAGTGCAGTAGCTGCAATAAGGAGGCGCTGTTGAGATAAGCTTCCTGAAACTCTTCGTTGTCAATTGACCGGGCAAAATCCTCAGCTGCCTCAATGGCTTTTTGAGGAAAGGTATCCGCTGCAAAACCATTTGCAAGCAGAGTTCCCAGGACGACGATGATCAGGGTTGTTGTTTTGATAAGTTTAAGCATAGTGATCCCCCCGTGAAATCTGATGTCGTGACAGAATAGCCGAAGAATCTGACAAAAATATGACTGGCGATGGATTTTTTAAGGTGTTTTGCGTAGAAACTGCTGGGCCGGATGCCTTTTAAAAAATAAAAACTGATAAAAAACAACGGGTTGAAAGTGGGCGGTCAATGGTTGAATTTTTTTTAAAAATATGATTACCCCGTCACAAAGGCCAACCAGATCGGCAGGCTTAGCGCCGACATCAAGGTGGTCGCCGAGATAGTCGCGACCGCTATTTCGGCATCCGACCCCATTTGTCTGGACATGACGTAAGCGACCGTGGCGGTCGGGGTGGCGAGAAGAATAAGCGCAGGCAGAAAATCGTCCGCTTTGATCTGAAGCAGCTCAAACATAACCAGGGCAACGGCGGGGAGCAGAATGAGCTTGGTGATGACCGTCGCGGCAATAAGTCTTTTTTGGGATTGAATTGCTTTAAAGGAGAGGGAGGCGCCGATCAGCAGCAACGCGGCAGCAGGTGCCAGATCGCCGAGCATGCCCAGGGTTCTGTCGATGACGTCGGGAACAGGGATTTGCAGGCCTGACGCCGAGATTCCGACCATGGAACCGATAATTACAGGATTTTTCAGATATTGAACGATCAGAGAGAAATGTCCTCCCATCGATTTTTCCCTGGCAAAGAACTGGAGAATTGTTGATGACATCACATTCTGAGTGATCATCAAAAAGCCGGAGATGATGCCCGCCTGGGCCAGCCCGGGATCTCCAAGAAAATAAAAGGCGACTGGCAGGCCGACGTAGCCGGCGTTACTGTGACAGGCCGACTGGATCGTTACGCCAGCTTTGTTTGGAGGGATTTTTAATGCTTTGGTCAATCCCCAGCTGCATAGGTAAATGACAACAACGGTGCCAAGGGTTATGGCCACCACCCGACCGTTGAAGCCATGGGACAAGGGGAAGTTCGAAATGGCATGAAACAGAAAAGCCGGGATCGCGAAATAGTAAACAAGGCGGTTGAGGGGGCCAACCAGTGCTTCTGGCATAAAGCCGGTTCGGGCTGCTATCCAGCCGAGTCCGATCAGAATGAAAATAGGTGCGATAGTCACCACTGTTTGCATGGGAAGAACTCCGCTTGCTCAAGTTCCGTCAGTAAAGAACAAAAATCATGACAGAGATTAAAACCATGCTGATCAATGTCGTATAGGAAATAATGCTTGCCGCGAACTCTTTGTCAAGGCCTTCAAGGGTTGCGTAGATCAAAGTGTTCATGGCCGATGGGCTGAGGGCCATGATGATGGTGATAATTCTGCTTTCCCCGGTAAAGCCAAACAGGTAGGACAGCAGTACGCCCATGACCAGACCGCCGAAAATACGGATGGCAACGACGGTGAAAAGAGGTCCGGGGTTGATGATTCTGGGGCTGAAATAAATCCCGAGAGACAGCATGATCAACGGGGTCGTCAAGCTGCCCATCGTCCTGAGAAACTGATAGGCTGCCTGGGGTAATTGAACTCCCGACAGATTGATCGTGACCGCCAGAATCAGGGCCAACAGGGGAGGGGAAAGCAGGAACTTTCGATAGAGGGCCCGGCCGGACAGACTGGAGCCTGATTTACCGTAGCGGCAGGCCAGATAGTAGGCGAAGGAGAAGGCGACCAGGGCATTGCCGAAATCGAACAGATAGGCGACGGCGAGACCGCTCTCCTTGAAAATAGCCAGCACAAAGGGGTAGACAAAGGCTCCGTTCAGGATTGTCGAGCCGATGAGAAATACGCCCACGGTTTCGCGCGGCAGATTGAAAAAACGCCGAGAAAAATTGGCGACGCCATAACTGATGGCGATCAGGATGATGGTTATGAGCGGCAGGGTCAGCAGGTGAAACGTCAACGGAACTCTTGATATCGACAGGATAACGACGGCCGGTAGGACGAGGTAGAAAAACAGTTTCAGAAAGAGGTCTGCATTGTCCTTGGTCAGAAACCCGATGCGGCGGCAGCCGTAGCCCAGGGCAAAGATCAGAAAGATCGGGAGCAGGTTGTTGATTATGTCCGACATAGTTCGCCTGTTGTTGATGCGTTCAGCATGCGCAATGGTTTAATGACTTCATTTCTGATCCCTGGGGCGAGCGATGGTCACCAGAAAAACACCTAGAAAAATCAACCCCCCGCCCATAAGATGAAAAGGTCGCAGCGTCTCGCCGAGAAATGAGACGGAAATCAGCGTTGTAAAAACCGGGATCAGGTATTGTGAAATGGCGACCTCGTTGGCTGATACCCGGGTGAGCGCCTGGTTCCAGAAGCTGTAGGCGAGGACGGACGGAAAAATATTGAGGGCGAGGACGCCGAGCAGATGCTGGCCTTCCAGTTTATGAATCCAGTCCCAGCCAACAAGGGTGTTCTCCAGAAGGACGAAGGGCAGGTTTAAAAAAACACCGAAACACATCATCATGGTAAACAGCACCTTGGGGGGCAGAGTTGAAGCAGCCCCTTTTTTCTTGTACAGAATCGTGTGAACGGCCCAGAAGCTGATGCTGCCGACCATGAACAGGTCACCAATGTTGATGTTCAACTGCAGTATGCGTTCAAACTGCCCCTTGAAGATGATGGTAATAACCCCGAGCAGCGATAACAGAAAACCGGCCGCCTGCTTGCGGGTAATGGGGTAGCGGTACATGAGCAGCCCGGCAATGGCGATGAGGACCGGGTTGAAGGCATTGATGAAAGAGGTGTTGATGGTCGTCGTATGCGATACAGCTTCGTAAACGCAGACCGAGTTGACAGCGTACCCGGTAAATCCCAAAGCCATGAGCAGCATGATATTGCTGCGGATAAGCTTTATACTGCTGCGAACCTCCTTGACGTTGAGACATAAAAAAAACAGTGCCGGCGGCAGCCACCGGAACAGGCTTATGGTCGCAGGAGGCATAACTCCGGAGATCAGCTTGCCGATAATAAAGTTCAAGCTCCAGAAGAGGTTGGTAAAACCAAGCAGAAGATAAGGTAACAGAGCCTGTTTGGGGTGTGAAGGTGTTTCCAGGGGCATGACTTTTTCTCAGTACTTTGTCAGCAGGTCGCAGACGGACCCGTGCTTAGCCTTGGCACAGCACAGCCATCCTGGCCTGATTGGGGTATTTCGTGTTCAATCGGGATGGCGACGCGTGCTGCGATAGCACGTCTTCCCCCGGTCTTTCCGGCACAATTATGGGGAAAAAACGATAGCCTCCCTTGATCCGCAGTTTTTGCAAGATTCTGCCGACAAAATACCGGGCTGAGACGTCTCTTTCATGGTAACAGGCCGCACATCTGCCGCAGGAGAAGTTACATCGACCGGAATTCTTACAGAAATTCCTTGCGGATGGGAGTCCAGGTGTCGATCAGCCGGACCTTCGGCGTCAGCAGTTTCACGCTGTGCGGGATATCCCCGGGGACGGCGATGGTGTCACCGGCATTGAGACGACAGGACTCCGACCCGATAAAAAAGTCGACAGCACCTTCAGCAACATAAACGATCTGTTCCTGTGGGTGGGAGTGCGGCTGTTCCGGCTCGTTCCAGGGGCCGTCAAAAAAATCCCAGACGGCCATCATCAGGTTGTCCGTATGGATGATGCGGCGCGTTTTGGCAGGGGAGAGTTGCTCAATCTTGCCGTCCGCTATTCTATTCGTATTCATTCTCGTACTCCGTTAAGCATTCATGTCATCAAGGCTCCTGGCAAAATTCGGAGATTTCCGGATTCTCAGGATTTCTGCTATCGGAATACCATATTTTCGGGAGATTGGACAGGGGGACTTTACATCTTTTCATGAATTGGCGGGGAGCCACATCCCCATACCGGATTCCCGCTATGACCAGGAGCCCGGCATGGAGATCTATAGGAGGCTAGTTCATCAGTCCCGGCAGAAATGTGATAATGCTCGGAAACAGGGTAAACAACAGTAAGGACGCCATAAGTGAAAGCAGGTAGGGCATTGAGGCCCGCATGACCTTTTCAAGGGGGACCTTGGTGATGGCGCTGGCGACGAACAAGTCGAGTCCAACCGGTGGAGTGATGCAACCGATGGCCAGGTTGACAACCATCAGCACTCCGAAGAACAGGGGATCAATGCCAAGCTGGATTGCGACCGGGAGGAAAATGGGGGTGAGGATAACAACCGCGGCCGACGCATTGATGACAGTCCCGATCATCAGCAGCAGGACGTTCATCATCAGCAGAAAGACAATCGGGGATGAGGTCAGGGAGACGACCCAGGCCCCAATGTGGTGAGGGATCTGCAGGCTTGTCATGACCCAGCCGAAAACCTTGGCGGCGCCGACGATGAACATGATCAGGGTGGTGCCGATAACTGCTTTAAAGATAATGTCCGGAAAATCTTTAAATTTCAGCTCCTTGTAAATGAACAGACCGACAAAGATACCGTAGATCGCCGCTACTGCGGCAGCTTCCGTCGGGGTGAAAATGCCTCCATAGATGCCGCCGATGATAATGACCGGGGTCAGCAAGGCCCAGAACGAGTCCCTGAAGGTCCGAAAAAATTTGCGGGCGGAAAAGGATCCTTCCGCGGGAATCCCCTCCTTTTTGGCGATCACCCAGCTGACAACGCACATGACGATACCCATGATGACACCCGGGACCATGCCGCCGATAAAGAGATCACCGATGGAGGTGCCGGCAATGACACCATAGACGACCAGGGTGATGGACGGGGGGATGACGATGCCCACGGTTCCTCCCGCCGCAACGACTCCGGTTGCCAGCTCACGCCGATAGCCTTTTTCTTCCATCTGGTCGACCATCGTCGAGCCGAGAGCCGCGGTCGTCGCCGCCGAGGAACCGGAAATGGCCGCAAAGAACATTCCTGATACGCAGACCGCCTGAGCGAGTCCGCCGGTCAGCGAACCGACGATGGCCTGGGAAAAATTAACCAGTCGCGAGGTCACCCCGCCGGCCGACATGAACGCACCCGCCAGCATGAAGAAGGGGACGGCCATAAAGGAGAATGAGTCGATCCCTGAATACATGTTCTGGGAAATCATCACCAACGGCATATCCATGAACATGAAGAGAACCAGAGCGACAGAAAGGGCCAGGGCGAAGGCCACCGGAACCCCGATGACGGTCATGCCGAAGAACGATCCGAGAAGTGCGAGTTCCATAGTCGATTATCCCTTCTGCTTGCCGATTGCAATGGCCTGAAAATCATCGCTGTCGGCTTTGTTCTGAAAATGCAGGGTGACGGCTTTTCCGATCCTGATGGTGTCTTTGATCAGGTAGAGCAGCATCAGCAGACCGCTGGCCGGAATGATGGCATAAACCCAACTCATGGAGATCCCCAGGGCGGGAGCGGTCTGGAAGGTCATGGTCGAGGTCATTTTTCCGCCCTGGACAATCAGCATGAGAATAAAGACATAGCTGCAGACGTTGATGAAAATCTCAAGGATAAAGCCAAAGGTCGTGTCCTTGAATCGCTCGGGGAGCATGCGCACGGCCAGGTGTCCGCTCTCTCCCATGATCAGGGCCGACCCAAGAAAAACCACCCAGACGAAAAGAAAGCGTGCAATCTCTTCAGACCACTCAAAGGAGTGCCCAAAAATATAGCGGGTGATGACCTGGAAAAAGATGATCAGCAGCATGATCATCATCGATGTGACCGATATCCAGTACAGACATCTGCGTACGGCATTGAGTAATTTGTTCATAGCCTGTTCTCTTTCTGTGTCTGTGGAGCGTTTAAGCGTTAACGATGAATGATGCGGCACAGGCAGCAGAAGGCTGCCTGTGCGGATTCAGATCATTTGGCCAGAGCGGCGATCTTGTCGAGATTATCCTGCCCGACCTTCCCGGCAAACATGGCATGGACAGGTTTGGTTGCCTCCTGAAACGGCGTGCGATCCACTTCGGTGACGGTCATCTTTCCGGTGGCCTTGATTTTGTCCCAGTATTCAAGGTCCTGTTCCTTGGCGATTTGACGCTGCCAGGCGATGGCCTCCTGGGCCGCCTCCGTAATGATCGCCCGCTGCTGCTCGTTAAGACGACTCCAGCTGATCATGGACATGATCACGGGTTCGGGTGAATAGGAGTGGGCCGTCAGGGTGGCGTATTTCTGAACCTCGAAGAACCGTTTGGTCCAGATATGGGCGCTTGGGTTTTCCTGGCCGTCCACGGTCCCCTGCTGCATGGCGCTGTACAGTTCACCGAAGGCGATGGGGGTGGGGGATGCGCCGAGGGCTTTCATCATTTCGATATAGACCTTGTTGTTCATAACCCGGATTTTCAGGTCGGCCATGTCTGCCGGGGTCTTGACCTCCTTGGTATTGTTGGTCAGGTGGCGGATGCCGTTTTCCATGTAACCGAGGAGCTTTATCCCTCTGGATTCAAGGGCCTTGCCGATATCCATGCCGACGGTATCGAGGGCTTTGTAGGCGTGCTCGCGGTTTTTGAACAGAAAGGGCAGGTCAAAGATGGAAATCTGGGGCTGGAACTGGCCAAGCACAGCGGTACCGACCAGGGCCATGTCGACGCCCCCGTAAACCATGCTCTCAACCAGGTCTTTCTGGCCGCCGAGCTGCGAGGACGGAAAGACTTTAACTTCGATTTCGCCATTTGATTTTTCAGCGACAAGTTTCGCGAAATAATCAGCCCCTTTGCCATAGGGATGGACAGGTTCGGCGATGTGGCCGAGTTTTAGAACGACTTTACCGGCAAAGGCGGGGGTGCTGAGGATGAGCATACAAAGGACCATCAGGACGAGCTTGGTGAATCTTTTCATAACCATATCTCCCTTTCAGTTGAATCTGAATAAACCTGCGGCATTCCGCAGGAGCGGCGGCTTAGAGATGCTGAGAAAAGAAAAAGCTTTAAATGGAAACGCTGTTGCGGTCTTTGCAGGGGAGATTAGGCTTTTGTCCGACGGACTGTAAATATACGGGGCATAAAAAGTTTTTTTTTCTTTGTGGCGATTGTGGTGATTGTGGTCACAGGTCGTACCGGCGACTGTCGGGCAATCTCGCAGAACTGAAAAGGGCCGGGTTGGCGGATGTTCAGATGGGGTGGGGAGGAACGGAAGAGGCCGCTTCGCATTCACGAAGCGGCCTCCTGTTTTATCAGGTCCCGAAGAGGGCTCAGTCAGTGCTGACGTGAGAGACCTTTTTACCGGGAGAGTAGATGTCGAGAATGTTCCAGTGACCTGTCGTCGGCACCGGGTTGTTGATCATCCGGACGTCGATGACGGTCGGCTTGTTGGAAGCGATAGCTGCTTCCAGGGCCGGTTTGAATTCTTCTGCGGCCTGGATGCTGACACCTTCAACGCCATATGCCTTGGCGATGGCGGCGAAGTCGGTGGTTTTCGGGAAAACCGTACCGTAGGTGGTGTCATAATGGGCTTTTTCGAGGCCGGCAATGGTACCGAAAGCGTTGTTGTTCATGACCACCCAGATGGCCGGTATGTTTTCATAGGCCGCCGTAGCAAGCACGGCAGGGTTCTGGCCGAAACCTCCGTCACCGATCAGCGCGACGACAACCTTGTCGGGGCAGGCCAGTTTGGCACCAAGCGCCGCAGGAGCGCCAAAACCCATGGTGGCGTAGCCGCCGGGAATCTGGATGCTGCCCGGAGTGTAGATTGGGAACTGCTGACCGACACCGTTTTTGTTCCAGCCGACATCGGTGGTGATGATGGCATCGCGAGGGAGAACCGCACGGACGTCGGCGAGAATGCGTTCGGGCATCATCGGGTACTTGTCGCTCTGCTCCATGGCGGTGTTTTTGCTCTTGAATGTTTCACGGTATGCGGCGATCTCTTTTTCCAGCTCAGGCTTCTTGATGCCTTCGGGATACAGTTGCTTGGCAACTTTAGTCAGGACCTTGAGGGCCTGTTTGAGGTCGGCGACGGCACCGATTTCGACCGGGTAATTACGCCCGATTTCAGAACTTTCGATGTCGATGTGGATCAGTTTCGAGGTGCCGGGAATGTCGAAAGTGAATTCCGGGTACCAGGAGCTGCAGTCGGCTTCCTTGAAGCGGGTTCCGAGACCGAGGATGTAGTCAGCGGTACGGCAGCTGTCGTTGATGTACTGGGTTCCCCAGAAGCCGCTCATGCCCAGGGTGAAGGGATGATCATCGGGGAGTGCGCCCTTACCCATCAGGCTGTGGGCCACCGGAATGCTGGTGTGGTCGACGAAGGCTTTCAGCTCTTCAGCCGCGTCAGCAAGGACGATGCCGCCACCGACATAAAGCAGTGGTTTCTTGGCTTCCACCATCCTGGTGACGATTTCTTTGGCAACATCCTCATCCAGGGACGGTTTCGACAGGCTGCGGGTATTCTTTTTGACGCGCTCGAAACGCTCGACTTCAACCTCCTTGGAGAAAATATCCATGGGAACGTCAATGGCGACCGGTCCGGGTTGTCCACTTTCGGCCAGTTGGAATGCCTTTTCGAGAATCTCCGGGAACAGCTCGGGACTTTCGACACGCCAGACCCGTTTGCAGAAGGGGCGGTACATTTCTGACTGTGCGCCGTCGGCATGCAGGTTGACTTCCTGGTGAGGGTGCTTGCCGTAATAATGGGACGGAATGTCGCCAATGATAACGACCATCGGGATGCAGTCCAGCGCGGCATTGGCAACACCGGTCGATGCATTTGACATGCCGGGACCCAGATGGCTCAGAACGACAGAAGTGGTTTTCTTGGCACGAGCATAGCCGTCGGCGGCATGGGCTGCGATCTGCTCATGGCGGGTGTTGACGAAATGGATCGGACTTTTGTCCAGAGCCGACAGTACGGCAATGTTGGTATGGCCGCAGAGCCCGAAGACATACTCAACACCCCTGTCCTCGAGGTACTTAACCATTTGGTGCGCAACCAGATCTTTCACGATAGCCTCCTCATAACGAGTTATATATGCGGTTGTCTGTGTAGTCCTAATGGAAAGGATTGGATTGTGGTAAATAGGATATTTGTAAAGGTGGTTCATGTCAACATTTTTCTAAAAAAAGTGTACCTCAACTTGTCTTGGAAGCAAATTGGCTTGACATATGTGTAACATGTCAGATAGGTGTTACACTGTATTAACGTGTCAAGATAAAGGCAGGGGCGTCTTTCCCCTGCAGGGAGAATGTGTATGAATATCGTCTTTCAGGAGGCAGAATCATTGCGCCGCAAACAAGCGCCCCGGTTTGATCTGTTCGGTATCTCGACGGCCCTGGTGACCCCGTTCACCGCGGATGGATCCATTGATTTAAGCAGTGCGGCCAGGCATGCTGAGCGCGTCGTTCGGAGCGGCGCTGCCGGGATCACTTTGTTTGGCACCACGGGTGAAGGCGCATCGGTCGGGGCTGCGGAGCGGCAGGCCATGCTTGCCGAAATCGCCGGGCACGTTCTCCCTGTCGATCGGATCACCGTCTGTATCTGCGCCAATGATCTTGAACAGGCCCGCGTCCAGGGGGAATCGGCCTGCCAGCTTGGCATCCGCAAGCTGCTACTGACGCCGCCGTTTTATTTCAAAGGAGTTCCGGAAGAAGGGATCTTCAGGTGGTTTTCAGCGGTTATTTCTGCTTTGCGACGTTATGATCCCCAGATTATCCTGTATAATCTTCCCCAGGTCACCCAGGTCGAATTGTCTATTTCCCTGATAAGACGACTGAAATCTGTGTTTGGCGAGACCATTTTTGGGGTCAAGGACAGTTCCGGCAGCTGGGACAGCGCAGTCAGTCTGCTGCAGTATGATGACCTGGCCATTCTCCTCGGGGATGAACGCCTGCTGGCCAGAGCTGCCGCCCTCGGGTGCGCCGGATCGATCAGCGGCATGGCGAACCTGTGTCCCGAACTGTTGAATGACATCGTCCTCAGCGGCCAGGAGGATGACACGCTGTCGCACCTGGTGACGGAGATTGTTCGGCATCCCGTCACTCCCCTGGTTAAAAGGCTGGTGGGGTTGCATTACGGCGAAAGTGTCTGGGATCATGTCCGTCCCCCCCTGGCACAGGTCGATCCCGACAATCTTGAGGACATGGTAAGACTGGTCGGGGACATTGCGCTATAATTCACAGAACCATCTGATGTTGACGGGAGCTTTCCAATGCTGATGCGCGAACAGGCTTACGAGACCTTCACCGAACGGCTGCTTGCTCGGGAGATTATGCCCGGACAGTTTGTGTCTCAACGGGAACTGGTCGAGATCACCGGGATGACTCTCGGGGCGATTCGGGACATGATTCCCCGCCTTGAGGCCGACGGCCTGATACGGACCGTTCCCAAGCGTGGCCTGCAGATCGCTCACGTTGATCTGGATCTGATCAGAAATGCCTTCCAGCTCAGATTGTTGCTCGAACGTGAAGCCGTGGCCGATTATGCCCGGGAGGCTTCTGACCGGGAGATAGCGGATTTGCGTGAAAAGCACATGCGGATCAGAAAAGAGGCCGAAAGCGAGGTGTCAGATGATCTGCTCGCCCGTGCTCAGGCGCTCGACTGGCAGATGCACGATACCATGATCGATGCCCTTGATAATGATCTGATTGCCAATATCTACCGGGTCAACTCCATCAAGATCCGGCTGATCCGTCAGCAGGACACCAGGATTCTTCCCGAGCTGATTCTGTCGGTCATGGATGAACATCTGGTTGTCCTGGAAGCCCTTTCAAAGCGTGATGCCAGCGCGGCTGCTGCGGCCTTGTCAACTCATATCGAAAGCGCCAAAAAGAGAGCCATGCGTCTGTAAACCATAGAGTCCAGCAGGAGGAACCATGCCTAACTTTATAGGTGTCGATGTCGGAACGGGCAGCGCCCGGGCCGGGGTGTTTGACAGTCAGGGGGCGTGCCTGGGGACTGCCCAGCAGAAAATATCGATTTTCAGGCCGGCGCCGGACTTCTGTCAGCAAAGTTCCGCTGAAATCTGGGCTGCGGTCACGTCCAGTATTCGCAATGCGGTGTCTCAATCGGGCGCCGCTCCCGAAACCATTGCCGGTATCGGTTTCGATGCGACCTGCTCGCTGGTCGCCAGTGATAGTAACGGCCAACCGGTTTCCGTCAGCCCGGATGGCTCCCCGGAGCAGGACATTATTCTCTGGATGGACCATCGCGCCATGACCGAGGCGGATGTCATCAACGCCACCAGGTCAGACGTGCTGCGCTATGTCGGCGGGATCATCTCTCCCGAGATGGAAATGCCCAAACTGCGCTGGCTGAAAAACCACCTGCCCGAAGCGTGGCAGCGGGCGGCCTATTTCTGGGACCTTCCCGACTGGCTTGTTCACCGGGCAACGGGAACCCTGAAAAGATCCCTGTGTTCACCGGTGTGCAAATGGACCTATCGCGGGCAGCTTGGGGCGCAGGGCGAAGGCTGGGATCACAGTTTTCTGAACGCCATCGGACTGGCTGATCTTATCGAAAATGACCATGAAAAAATCGGAAACCTGTTCCTCGCCCCGGGTGCCACAGCCGGTGGCCTGAGTCAAATGGCGGCCTCCGAACTGGAACTGCCGGTCGGTCTCCCCGTCGCTTCCGGAATGATAGACGCCTATGCCGGGGCCCTGGGCACTCTGGGGGTTGATGGCCGGTTTGCATCGGGGCGGCTGGCGGTCATTGCGGGAACCTCGACCTGTCATATCAGTGTATCGGACAACGCCAGTTTCGTGCCCGGCGTCTGGGGCCCGTACTTTTCAGTCCTCATCCCGGGGCTATGGGCCAACGAGGGAGGTCAGTCCGCCGCAGGAGCTCTTATCGACGCCGTCATCGCGCGACACGGGGCGTCTCACCAGTTGCACGCCGACGCTGTCGCCGGAAATCGCTCCATTTACGAACTCCTGGAGGACACTTTGTCCGATCTGGGAGCGGAAACGGCTGTTCTCACCAAAGATCGCCATGTGCAGCCCGATTTCCATGGCAACCGCTCTCCTCTGGCTGATCCCTGGCGACACGGCGCCATCGATGGACTGTCTCTTGACATCGGACGGCATGATCTGGCGGTCGATTACCTGGCCACCCTCCAGGCTTTGGCTTATGGAACCCGTCATATTATCGAGGAAATGCGCTCTTCAGGAATTCCTGTTGAGACTCTGGTGGTCAGTGGCGGTTTGGCTCGCAACCGATTATTTCTGCGTGAGCATGCGGACGCCACCGGTTGCGATGTGTTGGTCCCGGAGACGGTCGAGCCGGTCCTGCTCGGCAGCGCCATGCTCGGTGCCGTAGCGTCCGGCCATTATCCGACCCTCGATCAGGCCATGTCCGCCATGAGCGGGCGGGCGACCCGCATTTCTCCCCGCGGTGGTTCCGTTGCCGCGTATCACCAGCGTAAATACAACGTCATGCGACGTATGCAGCAGGATCATGCCGCATATGTCGCCATTATGAAGGAGGCTGATAAATGAGTCGAATTGCCCTGGTCGCTTCAGGTGATCTCCGCGAAACTGCGAACACTGTCTGCTGGCCGGCCCAGGAGGCCATGGAGGCAAAACTGATCAGCATCCTCGAGGGGATGGGGCATGAGGTCTGGCGGGCTCACCCGGTGAAGCCGAGCGGCCACGGGTTCATTTCCAGCCAGCGTGAAGGGATGGACATATTTGCCGGGATCGATCCCGATATGCCGGTGATTGTTGCCGAGGCGGTCTGGCAATACACCCATCATGTGCTGCCCGGCCTGACCTCGCACCGCGGACCGATCCTGACCCTGGCCAACTGGTCGGGGCAGTGGCCCGGCCTGGTCGGAGTTCTCAATCTGAATGGCAGCCTGACCAAAGCTGGAATTCCCTATGCAACCCTCTGGAGTGAAAATTTTGAAGATGAGTTCTTCAGAACGAAAATCCAGCAATGGCTTGACGAGGGGAAAATCAATCACGACGCCTCCCATGTCAGCCCCTTTCATCCGCATCACAGCCAGGATCTGGATCTGGTTCTGTCGATTGCCGAAGAGATCAGGCGTAAAAAAATCATTATGGGAATTTTCGACGAGGGCTGCATGGGGATGTACAACGCGATCATTCCTGATGAGTTGCTGATCCCGATGGGAATCTTCAAGGAGAGGCTCTCCCAGTCAGCGCTCTACTACGCGACCCTCCAGGTTCCGGAGGATGAAGCCCGCGCGGTTTACCAATGGCTGCGTGATCGCGGCCTGATCTTCCATCTTGGCCGGGACCCCGAAACGGAACTGACGGAGGACCAGGTTCTTGATCAATGCCGGATGTACATTGCCGCCGTTCGAATGGCCGATGAGTTTGGCTGCGAAGCGATCGGCATCCAGTATCAACAGGGACTGAAGGATCTTCTGCCGGCTTCAGATCTGGTGGAAGGCATGCTCAACAACGATGATCGCCCGGATGTCATGGCTGCAGACGGAGGCGTCATCAGGCCCGGTCAGGCGATCGTCCATTTTAACGAAGTCGACGAGTGTGCCGGGCTGGATGGTCTTCTGACCAATCGCATTCATCGTGCCCTGGGGCAGCCCGTTGAAACGACGCTTCACGATATTCGCTGGGGGGATCTCGATCGTTCAGGGGGTAGTGATGACTTTATCTGGGTTTTTGAAATTTCCGGCGGAGCTCCTCCCGCCCATCACGTCAATGGTTGGGCCGGTTCGGAGAGCTTTCGACAGCCGCCCATGTATTTCCCCTCGGGCGGAGGTACTTTAAAAGGGGACGCCCGGCCCGGAGAAATTGTCTGGAGCCGGGTGTACGTCGAAGACAATCGCGTGAAGATGGATCTGGGACGTGGCCGGGCTGTCGATCTGCCGGTCGCGGAGCGCCGGCGGCGTTCCCAGGCCACCAGCCCGGAATGGCCGATCATGCACGCCGTGCTGGACGGCGTCAGTCGCGATCAGATGATGGGACATCACAAGTCGAACCACATTCAGGTCGCCTATGCTCATTCGGCTGACGAGGCCGATCGTGTCATGCGTGCCAAGGCCGCCCTGGCCGATGCGCTAGGAATAAAAACCCACCTTTGCGGAGTTGCATAGGCGCACGGTGCCTGTGTTCCGTGAAAACAGAAATCCCCTGTGAAGAGTTTTCTCACAGGGGATTTTTATATCCGTAACGGATCCTGGCAGTCGGCTCGGATGTCGCAGGACGGTGCCGGTTTGCCTGGGGTGCCTGATGGTTCGCACGCCCCTTTGATCAGGATTCGGAGACAGCGGTTTCCGGACAATGCTGAGCGAAATAGTTCTTCGCGGCTTCGATGCAGCGGCGGGCGTGTTCCTCGTATCCCAGTTCCGCAACCCGCGTGTTGTTGGGAAGTTCAATGGAATAGATAACGTCCGGCAAAACGGCATCGATCGCGGCGAAATCGATGCACCCTTCGCCTGGGTAAAGCCGGGCGTCTCGGGCGATCTGAATCAGGCCCTCCCGGGTGTCCGGGATGTTTGGACCGGCATCGCAGAGATGGACAAACTGGAACCACTCCGGGGGGAGGGCCGCGATCTCGTCCAGGTTGGCCTGGGAAAAATGAATATACAGGGTATCCAGCAGGATGCCGCTATTGGGGCGATCCGCAGCCCTGAGAATATCTGCGGCCTCCTGAAGATTGATCAGCCGCGAGAAGGTTGGAAACTCAAGACTGACGGACAGACCGAACGGTTTCGCCAGGTCGCAGATCTCAGCGTAACGTTCGATAATGAAGTTACGGTCATTGCGATCGTCGGTCCAGGCGCTTGAGATCAGGTGTTTGGCCCCCAGTTCAGCGCCCATTTCCATGGCAGGTACATAACTTTTGGGATCGACATCCTTCAGAATGCGGGCCAGTTCGATGTCGTGCACACCGATGCCGGTCTCTTTTAACGCCGCTTTGGTTTCTTCAACCATGGCTGTGTCATCGGGATAAAAAGAGCATTCTCCAGCGACTCCCATGGGAATATTCCGAAAGCTGATAAAATCGTATCCGGTACGGGCAGCAATCCGTACCATTTCCGGTGGGGGACAGCTGATGATCGTCAAAGGTTCTAATGAAAACTGCTTTTTCATAGCAGGTTACTCCTGAATCCGGTCTGCCTGTTTGTTGACATTTTGTGCCTGACCGGTCACTTCAGACCGGCCAGGCATCCTGATTATTGACGTTATGGGAAAACAAGGGATTCGTCGTTGTAGAATTCGCCGAACAGTTCCTCGTCGCTCGGGCGGTCTTCCGGAATCGGACGGGCAACCCAGGTCACGTTCATGTAGTGCTTCAGATGAACGTTCTCGTTGGTGATATTGCCGCCCCAGGTGCCGCACCCCATGGAGGAGGTCATCGGCATTCCGTTGGTCAGAGAGCCGGAGTTGGCCTTCGACTGGGGCTGACGCACCATGACCCGGCTTACCGGCATGGCCATGGCGTGCATGTGGATATGTTCATCGTTAAAGCTGTAGATACCGCAGGAATGGCCGCGGCCACCGACCTTGTAGATCTCCTGCAGCCGCTCAAGGGCTTTGTCGTAGCCACCGCTGTATTTGAAGACACCGATGATCGGAGCCATCTTTTCCTTACACCAGGGATACTCGGGACCGATGTTGTCCTCTTCGCAGAGCAGCATGCAACGGTCTTCGGGAATGCTGAAACCGGCCTTCTCGGCGATGGACTGGGCGGAGCAGGCGATGGTGTCGATAGTACGGTGCAGTTCGTCGTCCCACAGCACCTTGGTCAGCTTGGCTTTCTCTTCGGCGTTGCACAGGTACCCGCCTTCGGCCTGCAGAGCCTCCAGCATGTCGGCATAAACACTGTCGTGAATCAGCAGGTTGCCGTCCGCGGAGCAGCCGGACCCGTAATCGGCGGTCTTGCTCAGCCGCACGTTCATCGCCGCGGTCTTGATATCCTGAGCGGTGGTTTCGTCAAAGCACATGGTGGCGTTGCCGGCGCCGACGCCATAAGCCGGTTTGCCGGAGCTGTAGGCCGCCTGGACCATGGCCGGGCCGCCGGTGGCGATGGACAGATCCGCCTGGCTCATCAGGTACTGGGATGAGGGAATGCTCGGCTGGTCGATGCATACGAACAGATCTTCCGGCATCCCCACTTTTTTCAGCGCTGCGCGCATGACAGCAATGGTTTCAAAGGTGGTCTGCTTGCTGCGCGGGTGAGGAGCGAAAACGGTAGCGTTGCGGGCTTTCAGGGAATACAGACCGTTGGTCGGCGGAGTCAGGGCCGGATTGGTGGTCGGGATCAAACAGGCGACCACACCGACCGGCTTCCCGTACTTGGTGATCCCTTTTTCCGGAATCTCCTCAATGATGCCGACACTTTTCTGACGCAGGCAGTCGCGCAGAATGCCGATGATCTTGGCGCGCTTGTAGGGGCGGCCGGCACGGTCGCCGAGGCCGCTTTCGTCGACGCCCATCTGGGCCAGCCGGGTAAAGGTCTTCTCGTTGGCAGCGGCCCAGGCTACGGCCTGAACAGCGCGGTCGATGGTTTCCTGATCGACGTTTTCAATCTGGGCCTGGGCGGCCCGGGCGCGGGCGATCAGGTCATCAACTTTCTGCTTTTCCTCTGCGGTGAGTACTTTAGGGGCCTTTGCCATCTGCATATCTCCTGTTCGGTTCTATTGAATAGATCGCGTTAGTTTTCATCCGGAAACGACCCTTTTCCGCTGTGGCTGTGTCAATCTGCAAGTTTGCTTGTGCGATGTAAAGGACTACGTCTCCGCGCAACCCCTTGATGTCCTTGCCACAACGAAAAATTCCTTGTTTCCAATCTGAAAACTGACGCATTGCTCTCCGGAGTTTCCGGATGGAACGCGTTAGTAGCGCGCCCTTGTCACTTTTCTATTTAATTTTTTAACAAAAAAGTCTGTCGATAAAAATTTTAAAAATCCTAAAAGGTGGAACGCTATTGTGATAAATAGAATAAGATGTATAAGGTACCGTGTCAATAAATTAATAGAAAAATATTATTTCACGGCCCTTTAACGATCTGTTTTTCGGCCAGTTCTGAGGATCCAGGCAAGGGGACTCGTGGCGGCATAAAGATCACGTAGCGATAGGAGCATGCGTTTGTCCTATCATCTTCAGCGACGGGGATGATCAGAAAAATCGACAGTCTGTTCTGCTTGTCGGGATAAAGGGATAAAAAGGAGGTGTGGCGCTATGAAAGTCCCGCAGTTGCAGGTCTCATTCTGTAACGAGGGAGCAAACCGGTGATGGTGTTGCATAGGACCTGGTTTCAGTCCTTCCTTTTGCGGTCCCCCGGGTTGGCGGCGTTCAAGTATGTTTCAGCGTATTCTCTGCACCTGAAGACATGTTCGGCAGGGCCGATGGTCGCCACCCGTTCAAGGTGGGGAATTTCGAGGCCCAGGGGAAGCGTCGGCATCGCCTCAACGATTCCTGCAATATCGATTCCTCCTTCGCCGACATAGAGCCGTTCGGCCCGGCCCGCATGAATCAGATCCGCAACGTTCTCAGGAATGGCTGCGGGTGCGTCGCACAGATGAAGGGCGGTCAGGTATTTTGACGGTACAGTCGACAGTTCTTCAATGCTGCAGCGGGAGCGATGGAAATGAAGTGCGTCAACGACCATTCCGCAGTTTTCATATCCGGATTGTCGCAGGATGTTCGCTGCATCCTGAATATTTTTAACGGAGGACCAGGTGACAAATTCCAGGTTGATGCTCAGGCCAAGTGTCTGACCGTATTCGCAGAGCTGACCGAAAGAATCTCTGATAAGATTGGCATTGGCTGACCAGATGTTGGTGAGCACGGCGCGGGCACCCAGTTCCGCAGCAACGTCCATTTCGGGATAATAGCTGTGCAGGTCAACTGCATCGTGGATTCGCGCGTTCTCTATGTCCAGAAGCTGCACGCCGGTTTCCTGAAGAGCATTTCTGGTTTTCTTCAACAGGTCCAGATTGCGGGCCAGCCCGAAATCTGGCTCCCCGGGAAGTCCCATGGCGATTGTTCTGAGACTGACGTAATCATAACCGGCTCGGGCCGCCAGATAAATCATTTCCGGGGGGGCGCAGGCAGGTGCGGTCAGGTAGCCGAGGGAATACTGTCTTTTCATATGGAGACCCTTGTCAGCGCTTTGATAAGCATGCGGTTGATCAGAGTTGAGGTCGAATCCCCGAGTATTCAGAGCAGTCCTCAACAATCCCCAGGGTCGCAGCCAGAGATTTCGCTGCGTCCATTACCGAGCAGATGGGAGCTTCACCGGCCTGGATAACGCGTTTGAAATGGGCCAGCTGTTCTTCGTATACGTCCCAGCTGGGATTGAGCAGATATTCGCTGGTCAATGGTTTGTCCCATGCCTCTTCACCGGGCGTCCTCGCCGACCATTTCCTCAGCACCGGCATTTCAAGGCTTCCCGTGGTTCCGATCAGCCGATAGGCGCTTTCGTGGGTAAAGGCATAAGAGGGGTTTTCACCCGAGCCCTGTTCAATCGTCCAGGGGGACAGGCCGGCGTCGGTGCAGATCAGGGTCGCAATACAGCCGTTCTCGAACTTGATGATGGCCCCCGCGGTATCTTCCACCGGGAAATGCCGCTGCTGATTGCTGTACATGCCGCGAACTTCGACAACCTCGCCGCATAAATAGCGGAGCATGTCGATATCATGAATGACATTGATCAGAATCGGGCCGCCTCCCGGCGATTTGCGCCAACCGGCATTGAAATAATCTTCGGGTTTGCGGGTCGCCCAGATGACAGAGGCTGCTACCAGCTGACCGATATCTCCGTTTTCAATGCACTTTTTAGCTTTCTGAACCTGAGGAAGATAGCGGCGGTGATGACCGACCAGGGTGTGAACCCGGGCCTTTTCCACCGCCTCGATCAGCTTGCGGGCCTCACCGATGGTGGGGGTCACCGGTTTTTCGAGGATGAAATGAAGCCTCTGAAGGCAGCACTCAAGACCATGGTCAAGATGCAGGTTGTTGGGGGAGGCGATGATCACCGCATCCGTTCGGACAGCTTCAAGCATGGCGGAGATGTTGAGAAAGACAGGAACCTGCCATTCGTTGTCCTGTCCGGGGGGCAGATAGGGATCAACTATGGCGACCAGATTGGCAAGGTCGGGCCGTGCCAGAATGGTTTTTATATGTCTTTTGCCGATCAGTCCGGCGCCCATGACCGCCATCTGCAGTGGTTTCATCGCATTCTCCAATGAGTAAAATTTCAGAAGGAATCAGTATACCGGTCAGCTGATCAACCGGAGTCCCTTGTGATGCGGCCCTCCGGTTGATCGGTTTTCTGCTTTCAGGAGCTTTCCGGAAGAAAGCCAAGCTGATTCATCAGAGCTCTTAAGCTGAGCAGCTGAGCATCGTCAAGAGCGACCAGCGGGGGACGCATGCGTGCCCAGCGCGGGTCCTGGTAGGCAAAGCTGAGCATCGCCTTGAAGGCCGGAAGCATGGGATAGCGCTCAAAGATGGACAGGAATGAGGTGATGCGTTCCTGGTCGACCTGCGGATCCTGACTTTGTTTGCAGCCGGCGAGCCGCTGAACCAGTTCCGGCAGGATGTTGGCGACCCCGCTGACCGCACCAGTGCTGCCGAGCTTGTGCATCACGGGCAGGTCCGGTTCGTTTCCTACCCACACCTGAACGGGTTCGACCGCCTTGCGCAAAGCAATCGAAGCGTCGCGCTGGCATCCGCTATCCTTGATGCCCAAAACAACATCAGAAAACTCGGAAAGAATCTGCTCGACGGTACTGATGGTCAGGGGGACCCCGCTGACCTGGGGGAGGTGGTACAGCACCAGGCGCAGCCGGTGGTCATCCACTCTCCTGATCAGTTGTCGGTAGTATTCGACCACCCCCTGTTCGGGCACCCCTTTGAAAAAAAAGGGTGGCATAACCAGGCAACCGTGGGCACCAAGGGCGGTGGCATGGCGGGTCAGCGTGACGGCATCCGGGAGGGCCGCGGCTCCGGTATGGACCAGTATTCTTTCCGCAGGAATCCCGGCGGAAGTCAGGCCTTCCAGGGTCTCGATACGTTCAGCCACAGAGAATGAAGGCCCTTCACCGGTTGTTCCGAACAGGGTCACGCCTGGACAATCGGCCTCCAGCAGTCTTCGACAGTGAGCGGCCAGGGCCTGAAGATTGACGGAAAAATCATCATGCAAGGGGGTCAGCAGCGCCGGCCAGATTCCAGAATGGGGGATCAAATAATTGTTATTCATATCGTTATCCTGAATATCCGAAATAACGTGGCAGCCAAAGAACCATGTCCTCGGAGAGGATCAGAACCCCAAGGGCGAAAAGCAGGGCGATCAGGAATGGCCACAGCTCTTTGATCATGTCGATCAGTTTTATGCCGGTGACTCCGTTGATAACAAACAGCAGGATCCCGTATGGCGGTGTAATCAGCCCGATCATGCAGTTGACGATGACGATGATGCCAAAATGGACCAGGTCGATATCGAGAGCCTGGCAGGATTTGATGAACAGAGGGATAATGACCAGAATAATCGTTGTGGCATCAAGTATGCAGCCAAGGAAGAGGAGCAGAATGTTGATTCCCAGCAAAAACAGCAGGGGAGAGACATCCATTCCCGCCATCAGGTTGGCCAGCCGGCTTGGAATATTTTCGGTGGCCACAACGTAATTCAGGATCAGGGCACCGCCAATGACCAGGCCGACCGAAGACGATGACTTCAGGCTGCTGAGCAGAATTTCACGAATATTTTTCAGATTCAGGGCACGGTAGAAGACCGCGGCCAGGATAAAGGCGTAGGCGGCAGCAACGGCAGCCGCTTCCGTCGGGGTGGTGGCGCCACCGTAAATGCCCCACAGCAGGATGACCGGCATCATCAGGGCGGGGAAGGCCGTTAGTGTCTTCTTGGGGATGTCCCGCAGAGGAACGATTTCATCACTGCCGAAACCCCGCCGATGGGAGATGATGGCATTCATGACCATCAGGACAACGCCCATGAGTAACCCGGGGATGATTCCGGCCAGAAACAGGTACCCGATGGAAGAGTCCGAAACCAGCGCGTAGAGAACCATGGGGATGGACGGGGGAATAACCGGCCCGATCGTTGCCGAGGCGGCGGTTATCGCAGCTGCGTATCCTCCTGGATAGCGGCCGCCCTTCATCATCATGTCGATGATGATTTTGCCGATCCCAGCGGCGTCGGCGACTGCGGAACCGGACATGCCCGAGAAAATGAGGCTGGCGACAACATTGACGTGACCGAGCCCCCCCTTAAAGCGCCCTACGGCGGCAATGCAGAAATCGAGGAGCCGCTCGCTGATCGACCCGGCATTCATGATATTGGCGGCGACAATAAACAAAGGAACAGCGAGAAGCACGAAACTCTGGAACAGGCCGTTGATAATCTGTTCACCGGCGATACCCAGATCCTGCCCCGAGGTGGCAAGGTAAACAAGGGATCCGCAAATAATGGAATAGCCAACCGGTGTGCCGATTGCCGCAAGTCCAAAAAGTGCGACCAGACTGATTGCAAAAGCCAGTGTCATTCTTCCAAACCTCCGCGTTCTTCCATTTCGGTGTGAAATTCACCTTTGAATATTTTGACCAGCCTCCAGAAGTAGGTCACCACGAGAGCGACCATGAAAATCAGATAGATACTGAAGACATAGGCCAGTGGAATGCGGAGAGTTCCGCTTTTCTTGATCATCAGGAAGCTGACATAATCGTAGGTTCCGGGCCATGAGGCAATCATGCCGATGACGATTGCCAGGGCGGAAACAGCAGCAAAAACACGTTGGATTTTCGGCCGCACAGTCAGGTACAGCATGTCGAAGCGGACATGCTCCCGGTCTCTGACACAGAAGGCGGACCCCCAAAAAACGGTCCACAGCCATAATATCAGGCAGAGTTCCACGGACCAGGTCAACGGATCGTTTAGCACGTAGCGCCAGAGGATCTGGACAACAAAGGTGAGGAACATGACGGCCAGCATGGTGATCCCGACATCGTCTGCCCTGTTTTGCAGAAATCTGCCAAATTTTTGCATAAAGATATTCCTTGAAGATGACACAGGGTGTGGTCAGTTGATACTGCCCACACCCTGCTGGAAGTCTGATACGTAGCGTACAGACTGACTGCAGTTACAAAATTACAGGGCGTTGATTTTGTCAATCAGACCCTCGGGCCATGATTTTGAGTATTCGGACTCAAGATACATTTTCTGGACGCGCTTACGGAAGGCATCGATATTCGGTTCATAAACCTTGAGGCCCTGGTCTTTGAAAAACTGGGCGAGCTCCTCTTCAAGCTTCAGCTGACGGTTGCGGCCCCATTCAGCCATGTCGTCAGCGGCTTTCTGAATTCTTTGCTGCTGCTCAGGAGTGAAGCTGTCGAACTTTTTCTTGCTGATGGCAAGATAGTTCAGATCGACCAGGTGGCTGGTCAGAACGATCTGTTTAGTAACTTCGTAGAACTTCGCGTCTTTGTCGGTCGGCAGAGGGTTGTCCTGGCCATCGATGGCGCCGGTCTGAAGAGCGGTATAAACTTCCGTAAAGGCCATAGGGGTCGGGTTGGCGCCAAGGGCACGGCCCAGGAACTGCCAGGCGTCGGTACCGGGCATTCTCAGTTTGACCCCTTTTAAATCTTCGGGAGTTTCGATGTGCTTGTCGATGCGCAGATTCAACTGGCGACGGCCAAGATAGATGACGGTCAGCAGTTTGACGCCCAACGTCTCCTCGACTTTTTCCTTAAAAGGATCCATGAGGGGATCATTGAAGACGGCGACCTGGTGAGCGGCGTCACGATGCAGGTAACCGGCTGAAAAAATAGTGAATTCAGGAATGAACTCGGCCAGTTCCTGGGCCGAGGTGATGGACATGTCCAGGTTGCCCCTGGCAATGGCTTCCAGCTCAGTCCCCTGCTTGTACAAGGTTCCGTTCCAGTGCGGTTCAAAAGTCGCGAAATCTGCGATGGCGGGACCGAAGACGGTATCAAGGGCAACGGCGCGCGCGTCCGTTGCTGAGTTGACAGACGCCAGGCGCAGTTTAACTTTGTCTGCGGCAAAGCTGGTGCTGGCCAGGGCAATCAATAAAGCGCTGATGGCCGTGGTTGTTAAGATACGACGTAGGAAAGATGTTCTCATGTTTGCCTCCTTCTTTGGGGGTGGTTAAGAACTCACTTTTGCGTACAGTTGGCTGCTTTATTACATGATGCCATGATTTTTTGTCTTTGCATTGCCTTGCCGTTCTTTTCTCGTCTGGGAGCCTCCTTTGCTCGGTAACGGTTTCTTACCCGACTACGCAACTGGCATCGCAACGGGCCGTCTTATGCTTTCTGGAGAATCGTAAAGATTGTCCAGTCCTTCCTTATCGTCAATAATCGAAAGCTGTTATTTTATTGAAATAAACCTAAATTATCCGACTTAAAACTGCAAGCGGTTCAATAATAATATATTTTTCAATATCCCGGCAGGAGGTTTTTGTGTCCTTTCTGTTAGGACTTTAATAACCTAAAATCCTGAAAAGGTCAATATAGAATATTGTTTTGAACTGATTTAACGGCAGGGCGCGGACTCCTCGACGGATATGTGGCGAATAACTGATCTGACAGTTCCTGCAAAAAAGGAAAACAGTGCGGGGGTTGAAAGACGCAATGGCCGTGGGGGAGGGGGACAGTCAAGGCAAGGTCATCCCTGTCAGGTTCCGAGGGATGACCTTGCTGGAAAGACAATCAGGGTTTGGGTATGTTCAGATCGGCCGGGGAGACTTTGGTTGCTCCGGCATCGTGCAGCAGCCAGGTTGTGACTGACTGCCATTTTTTGGCGTAGTCACTGGCCTCTGTCCCGCTGATGTTCATCAGAACCAGATTGTTTGCTTTGACGAATTCTTTGAAGCGGTCCGATTGCGCCCCTTTCTTAAAGGCTTCGACCAAAGCGGACTTGGCGTTCTCGGGGACGTTGTTTCTGCAGAAAACACCGTAGAAGGGCCCCCAGGGAACGTATTTGGCAAAATCCTGATAGTGGTCAGTGATGGCCGGGATGTTGACGTCGCCAAGTTGCAGGGGCTGGGAATCGACAACGGCAAGGGCGCGGACCCGGCCGGATCGAATATGTTCGCTGGCTGCGGCAAGCCCGGCCGGAATGAAATCGACATGGCCGCCAAGCAGTGCGGTAATCCCTGGACCTTCACCTTTGAAAGGCACCGCGGTCACCTCAAAACCGGTAACGGTCTGAATCAGCTTGCCGACAACGTAGGGGACGCCGCCGGGGCCCGTCGATCCCATCTTGATCTTGCCGGGTCGGCTGTTAGCGTCATCAACCAGTTCTTTAAGCGTTTTCCAGGGGCTGTCGGCGTTGACCAGAACGACCGTCAGGCCGCGGGCCAGAATATTGACCGGATAAAAATCCTTGTAGTCAAGTTGCGACAACCCCAAGACCCGGTAAAGCTGAGGATTTTCTGCACCGAACAGAAGGGTGTAGCCATCAGCCCGGCTGCTGTAGACAAATTGGGTGGCGATCGCTCCGGTTCCTCCGGGCTTGTTGACGAGAACAATCTCTTTGCCAAGGAAGGGCTCGACGTTGGGAACAACGGCTCGGGACACGTTATCCATGGCTCCTCCTGCTCCCCACATGATAATTCCCTGCAGACTTCTGGTTGGAAAGTCTGCCGCGTAGGAGAGTGATGCCAGAAGAATAAACGCCAGGCAGGTTGAAAAAACTTTTCTGTACCAATTTGTCATGGTTTGCTCCTCCTTCTTGGTTTTCGGGTGACGGTAGTGGCGTGACAACGAGTAGCAGCTGACGATATCAGGCAATCAGATCATATTATCCAGTCTCTTCAGAATATCGCAATGGTAAAAACGCTGAAGCCGGTCAGGCCGGGCAGGGTGACACAGGGGATGGTCTGGTGGCCGCGCAGGACGGCACCGAACCGGGCGGAAAGAGAGGGGAGAAGGCCGGGCCGATAAAAAAACGGCGGAGCCCTTAAAGGCCCCGCCGTTGTCGAACGACTGCTTAGTTGCCGCGAACTTTGGCAATTTCAGCGTAGAAAGCGTCAAGCGTTGCCTGACCGACTTTCGGGGTGTTTTTCTCGTAAACCGGCTTGACGGCGGCCCGAATGCGATCCATCTCGGCGGGATCGATTTCGTTGACGGCCATTTTGCCTTTGATGAAGTCAAGGGACTTGGACATCTGGGCACGGTTAACTTCGCGCTGGTAGATTTTAGCTTCCTGCTCAGCTTCGACAATGATCTTCTTCTCGGCGTCATTCAGCTTGTCCCAGGTCCGCTTGCTGACCAGGGTGGACTGGGGAGAATAGATGTGCTTGGTGAAGGAGAAGTACTTCTGAACTTCGTAGAAACTGGCGAACTGAACGTTGGTAACCGGGTTTTCCTGGCCGTCGACAACGTGCTGCTCAAGGGCGCTGTAGAGCTCGGGGTAGGGCAGCGGTACGGTGTTGCAGCCCAGGGTGTTGAAGGTGTCGATGAAAACCGGAGACTGGAGGACGCGAAGCTTGATGCCGGAAAAGTCTTCCAGCTTGGTGATCGGACGAACGTTGTTGGTCATGTTACGGAAACCAAGTTCCCAGTAGCCCAGACCGATCAGGTTTTTGGCCGGAAGTTTTTCGAACATCATCTTGCCAAAAGCGCCGTCAACGATGGCATCGGCTTCTTTTTCATTATTAAACATGAAGGGGAAATCGAAGATACCGAATTCGGGAACCAGACCAACCAGCAGACCGGCGTTCAAAACGGTGAAATCGATGGTTCCACCCTGCAGTGCGGAAACGGTTTGGAGATCGCCGCCCAGCATGCCGCTAGGGAACAGTTTGACCTTCATTTTGCCGCCACTTTTGGCTTCAACCAGTTCGGCAAACTTGACGACCCCTTGCCCCTGGGGATGGTCTTTGGTGTTCTGGAAGGCGAACTTGAAGGTGTGCTTGTTGATGTCCGCAGCGAAAGAGACTGCGGGGATCATCAGTGCCGCAGCGACGGCGAAAACAATCAGCTTGGTCAGAATGTTCTTTTTCATTGGTTTCTCCTTGTTGTGTTTAGGAACTACATTGTTTACTAAGCAGCCAACAACTCCTGGTTTTGAGGATCGTTTGTTTACCTCCTTTGCGGTAACCTCGGTATATGTGAGATAGCAACAAAATATTTACAGTCCGGCAGATTGAACCGTGTCAGGATTTAATCTGCCGGCTAAAACCATCTGTCTTAGTGGCCACTGAACCATTCTGCGGGGACGGTGACGATGGCCGGGAAAATAATGATGAGCAGCAGGGCCAGCAGTTCGGCCAGAATGAATGGCCAGATTCCCTTTATCAGATCATCCATGCTGACCTTTCCGACCCCGGCAACAACATTCAGTACTGTTCCGACCGGCGGTGTGATCAGGCCGATGGAGGTGTTGATGATGAACAGAACGCCGAAGTAGATGGGGTCGATACCGGCTTTCACAATGATCGGCATCAGCACCGGAGTCAGGATCAGAATGGACGGCGTCATGTCCATGCAGGTGCCGACGGCAACGATCAGCAGCATGATGACGGCCATCAGCAGGAATTTATTGTCCAGGAAGGGACCAAGCATCCTGACCACCTGGCCGGGAACATCTCCTACGGTGATCATCCATGAAGAAACCAGGGCCGAGCCGACCAGAAAAATGACGACCGATGTCGTCTTGGCCGCAGTGACGAATACCCCGTAAAGCTGGTTGAATTTCAGTTCCTTGTAGACGAACATGGCAATGAACAGCGCGTACACTGCGACGACAACGGCAGCTTCCGTCGGGGTGAAGATTCCGAATTTGAGACCGAAGATGATGATCAGCGGCAGCATCAGTGCCCAGAAACTGTCAAGGATTGCTTTGAAGATTTCTTTGCCTGATTTACGTGGCTGGGGCTGGACATTGTCTTTCCGGCAGGTCAGCCACCATGCGATGCAGAGGAATAAGGCCATCATGATACCGGGAACAATTCCGGCCATGAACAGCTTGGAAATGGACAGTTCGCTGGCCACACCGAAGACGATAAACCCGATACTCGGTGGGATGATGGGAGCGATAATCCCCCCTGAAGCGATCAGTCCGCACGACCGCTCTTTGGTATGGCCTGCGTTGACCATCATTGGCACCAGGAGGGATGCCAGTGCCGCCGCATCGGCGACAGCTGATCCCGACAATGCTGCCAGCAGAACCGATGCCAGAATGGCAACGAAGCCCAGGCCGCCGCGAACATGGCCGACCAGGGTTATGGCGACGTTGACGATCCGCTTGGACAGACCGCCGACGTTCATGACCTCGCCGGCCAACAGGAAGAAGGGGACGGCCAGCAGGGGGAAACTGTCGGCTCCGTGAATCAGGTTCTGGGCAACGATCTGGGCATCAAAAAAATCCAGATGCACCATGAGCACAATACCGCAGGCGAGCAGGGCGAATGCGATCGGGGTTCCGATAGCCAGCGTTGCGAACAATGTTCCGAGAAATATTCCTATAACCACAGCTTTAATCCTCCGTATTTGTTATGTATTATGACTTGAAGTGCGCCAGCTCTTTTTCGAGCTCTTCCTGCTCGAGAGCTTCATCCGATTCGACTACGCCGATAAGTTTTTCGTCGGCAAGACGACCGGACAGGAGCATCACAATGTCATAGAGGATTATTGGAATTGCGGTAGCGCCGAAGACAATTCCAACGCCATAGAAGATGGTTTTTGGCAGGCCGGACGCCGCGGCGTGAGTGCCGATGTTGAGGATGGTCTGTTCCCAGCCACCGGTCAGGATGAGATAACTGGCGTAAAGCATGATGCACTGCACCAGGAAAAAGCAGACTTTCTGTGCCGGAACCGGGAGTCGCTTGACAACAGTGTCAACGCCCAGATGGCCGTGCTCACGCATGCAGACGAGGGCGCCAAGAAAAACCATCCAGACAAAAAACCAGCGCGAAACCTCCTCGGAAACAGTGATTCCCGTGTTAAATGCATAACGCAGAAAAACGTTTCCAAAAACCAGGACCAGCATGGCTGCCATGCAGATGACCATGATGATTTTCAGTAGGTGAAAGTACCCTTCTACGGCCTGAGCGATGAAATTTGTTTTTTTCTTAACCATTGTCCTTCCTCACCTGAATCAAAAAGTATCGGCTTGAAACAATATCCTTTGAAAACACGGTTCTGATGATTGGCTGTTTGGACTGACAGGACCGTGCTTCCTTGAGACCTGTGGGTAGATGGTAATTGTTGCTCTTGCTGCTCCCGGCAAACCTCGATGCGATTTTTGTTTCTCTCCTGGGTGACACAAACAGTGTTCTTGACTTTGTTCGGCTCTTGTCCTACATAGAAGAACACCGTATCGGAGCCTAGAATATCTACAGCCCGGTATTTTGTCAATCATCTTTTTATTTTTTATCTTTTGCCTGGTAGAATTTTTGCCATACATGGCGAAGCGGAAGAATGCCCGGGAATTTCATAATAAAAAACTGTCATCCCTGATAAAACGGGGCTGGTCGGCCGAGGCAATAAAATTAGGTTGCATTTGCCGGGGGAAAATAATAACCTACCAGCCAAGAAGGTAAACCTACCATATAGGATTTGGAGGTACTGATGAAAGCTGCTGTCATAAAAGAAGTTGGCAAAATAGCAATCGAAGATGTCGAAGTCCCGGTTCCACAGGAAGACCAGGTGCGCATCGCCGTGGAATTAGGCGGAATCTGTGGTTCCGACAATTCAATGTATCACGGCAAACTGGCTGCCCCCCTGCCGGTTATTCCTGGCCATGAAGCGGTCGGGAGAATCGATGCCGTCGGTTCCGCTGTCACCTCGTTCACTATCGGCCAGCGTGTGACGATTCATCCCAACTATTATTGCGGCGAATGCGATGTCTGCAAAAAAGGATTGACCAATATCTGTCGGTCCAAAGTCCGGCTGGGTGTGGATATCGATGGCGTTTTTGCTGAATATGCCGTGGTCCCCGCAAAAGCTGTTTTTCCGGTACCGGATTCTCTCCCGAACGAGGTTGCTGTTTTTGCCGAGCCTCTCGCCGTCAGTCTTCATGGCGTCAAACAGGCGGACATTGCTGAACAGGACAATGTTCTGGTTTTTGGTGCCGGTGTTGTTGGTCAGCTCTGTTTGCAGTTGGCCCTGCAGCATTCCAGGAATATTACCAACTGCGACCTGATAGCGGCCCGCCTGGATCTGGCCAGAAAGATGGGTGCGCAAAGGGTGATCAGTGACAAGGACGAACTGGCATCCTGTCAGGGGACTTTTGATGTTATTTTCGAAACGACCGGCGCTCCGTCGGCATTGGCGCAGTGTATTGAGCTGGCCGCTCCGGGAGGCACCGTTGTCGTGCTCGGTCTGCCCGGTCAGGAGCACCCGGTTCCGACGGTCTTCATTGTCCGCAAGGAATTGACCATTAAAGGGTCCATGATCTATACCACTGAAATTCCAGAAAGTATCGAACTGCTCAGCAAGGGGGTTGTCAATACGGAAGCTCTGGTCTCCAGCGTGATCCCGGTGGAGGATCTTCAGCGTACCCTGGACAATTTTGCGGCGCCAACGCGAATGAAGACCCTGGTCAGGATTTAACTTTTGCGATCCTGTCGGCGTGGCGCAAACGCCTGTATCTGAACGGCAGCCCATGGGCCGTGGCATCAGGGAGTGTTCATCGAAAAGACGTACCAGTCCGGGAGAAGCTGAAATCGCCCCGGAGGTTATCCATCAATGTTTTAAGCTATTCGTCTGGTAGGACAAATAGTGGTGTCGAAAATTATAACTCTGTGCTAATCTCATCAGCGTTTGTGGTTTTGCCTGTAGGATGATGGTCGGCATTCAATAAAAATCCTCATGAATAACATTAGGGGTCACATGTCAAAAACAGCAGAGAAAAAAACCGCAGCAGTACCCTTGGTCGATGCCGTTCTCAAGGCTCTGGAAATTCTTGATTGCTTCAATACCCATGAGACCGAACTGTCCTTGAACCAGCTGTGCGAAAAGACAGGTCTCTACAAGAGTCGCGTGCACAGGCTGTGCGGAACTTTGATCAAGTCCGGTTACCTGGTGCGTACGTCGCGGACCAACTATCGCCTGGGGCCCAAGCTGATGGTCTTGGGGAAGGTCTATGAGAAGAGCAACTCTCTGAAATCGATTGCTGCCCCCTTTATGAAGCGCCTGACCCTGGAAACAGGGGAGTCCACGGCTCTGTTCGTTGTCGACGGGACAAAGAGTATCTGCATGGCCCGGGAAATGGGATCTTCGCGGCTGGTTTATTCTATAAATGAAGGGGATTACATGGAATTGACCCCTACGGCAGCAGGGCGGGTACTGTTGGCCTATGCCGAACCCGAGTTTGTCAGCAAGGTTCTGTCGCGCACTAAACAGACACGTTTCACCGACAACACCAAGGTCGATGCCGAGGAAATCAAGCGCGAACTGGAGTGGATCCGGCAGCACGGTTACGGAGTCAATGACCAGGAACGGGAAGAGGGGATCGCCGCTATCGCCGCCCCGGTGTTCGATTTTGAAAACAAGGTTCCCGCCGCCCTGGCTATTGTGGGGCCGGCCTATCGCTTCACCGAAGACCGGCGGCAGGAGCAACTGGGAAAACTGCTGGAGACCAGCAGGGAAATGTCGCGGCTGATGGGGGAGTCCTGATAGGGCTTGCCGGTCTGGCAATAAAATAAAAAAATACGGGATTATCGTTTCTCCGATAATCCCGTATTTTTATTCTTTAAGCTCATCTAACACTTTAAGCACGCACTCTTCTTCAACCTGGTCGGTAATGAAGGTCTCCCCAACTTCCTTGATCATGATGTAGCGCAGCTTCCCGGCTTTTTTCTTTTTGTCGCTCCGCATGGCGATCAGTAGATCGCTGCCGATGAGTTGAGTCGGTATTCTGATCGGCAGCATGGCCGATTTGAGCACGTTCTCCACCCGTGTCAGCAGTTCCGGCCGGCAGTAGCCGAGGTCTACGGACAGTTTCGTGGCAATGACCATGCCGATGGCGACCGCTTCGCCGTGACGGACTTTATGGCGGCTGAGATGCTCGATGGCATTGGCGAAGGTGTGGCCGAAGTTCAAGACCGCTCTGCGACCATGCTCATACGGGTCTTCCTGGATGATGTTGATTTTTACCTGAATAGCTTGGGCAACCAGGGCCTGCAGTTCCGCTGCGGACTGGAATCCTCCCTCGGCCGGTTTCCATTTGCCCGCTTCAATTTTGGTGAGGAGGTCTGAATCGGCAATCAGGCTGTGCTTGATGACTTCTGCCATCCCCGAGGCGAAGGTCCGGGGAGACAAACTTTGCAGGGTTGCGACGTCGGCGATGACGGTTTTCGGCTGTTTGAATGCACCGATCACGTTCTTGCCGCGCGGTAGATCAACGCCGGTCTTGCCGCCGATGCTGGTGTCGACCATGGCGAGCAGGCTGGTAGGACACTGGACGCAGTCGACGCCGCGCATGAAGGTCGCCGCAATGAACCCGGCCAGTTCACTGATGACGGTCCCTCCCAGGGCGATAATCGTCCCGCTCCGGTCAAAATCGGCATCGAGGAGCTGCTCATAGATGGTCTGGGCGGTGGCGAGGGTCTTGTGCTGACGACCGGGAGGGACCGTGATGACGGTATCCACCTCCCCGCAGCTTTTTGCATAGAGGGGGGCCACGGTTTCGTCGGTAATGACGGCGACCGGTCCTTCGATTTCCGCCAGGCTGCTGACAAACGGCAGAATTCCGCTGCCGACGATATATTCATAGTCGACGGTCGGTGCGGAGATTTCCAGCCTCAGATCGCGTTTCCCCTGCACAAATTCCGACAGTTCGCTGGCGATATCCTTCGGTTTTTTGGTCGAGGTGGTAAACTGCGAGAATCTTTTGTAGCCTCTTTCGCGCTGCTGGAGCAGTTCAACGATATGTTCAAGGGGGTTGGCTCCCTGGAGAAGAGGGCGGACATTGGAATCGTTGGATACCCGTTCGAGGATCTCTTCCGGAGTCGCGACCAGGCAGAAGACTCTTCCGGTCTTGCTCAGCGCTGCCGCATTCTGCGGATCAAGCATCATGCGTCCGCCGGTCGAGATGACCAGACCTTCCTGCTGAGACAGACGCAGAGCCACTTCTGTTTCTTTGCGACGAAAGGCTTCTTCGCCATGGGTTCGGAAATATTCGGCGATGGTGCAGCCTATTTCATCCTCAATAAGATGATCGGTATCGATGAACTGGTAGTCGAGCTTTTTTGCCATCAGGCGTCCGACGGTCGTTTTCCCCGTCCCCATGAATCCGGTGAGAATGATATTGGGTTTAGCCATTATTGCGCCTTTTGATCAGAATGATATCCATATAAATGAATGCGTTCGGTTTGTATTCAGATAACAACCTGCTGAACATAGGTAAAAGTTGGCAACCTGTCAAGAATATGAACTTTTTAACCGTCCGGGAATGGACACTTGGAAAGGACTCTTATTTTCCGGCAAAGATTTCTATTTAACTTGGCTTGCCGAGCACTTTCTGTCATAATCCGGATCTTTTGAGAAAATGACTGTTTATAAAGGGTTTACTTATGTCTGAGAATATTAGAAACATCGCAATTATCGCGCACGTCGATCATGGCAAGACCACTCTGGTTGATGCCATGCTTATTCAATCCGGAGTATTTCGTGAAAACCAGGTTATCACCGAGCGGGTCATGGACAGCAACGACCTTGAAAAGGAACGCGGAATAACCATTCTTTCCAAAAACCTTTCTGTGCAGCACGGCGATCTCAAGATCAACATCGTCGATACCCCCGGGCACGCCGATTTCGGCGGTGAAGTCGAGCGCATCCTGAAGATGGTCGATTCGGTTCTGCTGCTCGTTGATGCTTTTGACGGACCCATGCCGCAGACCCGTTTCGTGTTGAAAAAATCCCTTGATCTGGGCCTGAAACCGATCGTGGTCATCAACAAGATCGACCGGCCGGGAGCCCGTCCTGAAGAGGTGGTCGACATGGTTTTCGACCTGTTCTGCGAGCTCAACGCCAACGAAGAACAGCTCGATTTTCCCATTGTCTACGCCAGTGCCAAGAATGGTATCGCCAAGCATAACCTTGAAGATGATTCGGACAACCTTGAACCGCTCTTTCAGATGATTCGTGAAAAGGTTGATCCCCCCACCGGAGACCCAGAGGCTCCTTTCCAGTTGCTGGCGACCAGTATTGCCTATAATAAATTCATCGGCAGGATTGCCACGGGGAAGATTTTCAACGGCAGACTTTGTGCCGGCGAAACCGTCGCTCACATCGATCGCGAAGGGAATGTCAAGAGTGGCCGGATCACCAAGCTGCTCGGCTACCAGGGACTTCAGCAGGTCGAAATTGAGGAGGCCTCTGCCGGTGATATCGTCTCCATTGCCGGTTTCGAAGACCTCGGCATCGGCGAATCCCTCGCCGATCTTGAGAATCCCGTCGCGCTTCCCTATGTGGCGATTGATGAGCCGACCCTCTCCATGAACTTCATGGTCAGCAATTCGCCGTTCGCCGGACGAGAAGGAAAGTATGTGACCTCCAGGAATATCCGTGATCGTCTGATGAAGGAATTGCGTACCAACGTGTCATTGCGGGTTGAGGATACCGATAATACCGATACTTTCAAGGTGTCCGGACGCGGTGAGCTCCACCTTTCCATTCTGATTGAGAATATGCGCCGGGAAGGCTATGAACTCTCCGTCTCCAAGCCGGAGGTCATCTTCCGTGAGATCGATGGCGAACTCTGCGAACCCATCGAATACCTTGCCATCGATGTTCCCGAAGAGTTCCAGGGAACCGTTATCGAAAAACTCGGTACCAGGAAAGCGGAAATGACCTCCATGCAGACCATGGAGGGAACCAACCGCCTCGAATTCCTGATTCCGGCCCGTGGCCTGATCGGTTTTCGTACCGAATTTTTGACCGACACCCGCGGTACCGGAGTGATGAACCATACTTTCCATGATTATGCTCCTTACAAGGGACCCATCAGCGGCCGCAAAAATGGTGTTCTGATTGCCATGGAGGCCGGGGAGACGGTTGCTTACGCATTGTTCGGCCTTCAGGATCGGGGCATTCTGTTCGTCGGTCCGGGCGTGGACGTCTATGAAGGGATGATCATCGGTCAGCATGCCAAGGAGAACGATCTCGTGGTCAATGCCTGCAAGGGGAAAAAACTGACCAACGTCCGTGCCTCCGGAAGTGATGAGGCGGTCCGCCTGGTGCCCCCCCGGATCCTGTCTCTCGAACAGGCTCTCGAGTATATCAACGATGATGAACTTGTTGAGATTACCCCCAAATCAATCCGTCTGCGCAAGCGTTACCTCGATGCCAACGAACGCAAGCGCATGGAGAAAAAGGCCAAGTAAGTCATCCATTGAGCCATTCTGGATGACCTCGCATGACGGGCAGCTGATCCCGCAATCGTCTGATCGCGGGATCAGCTGTTGATGCCGAAGCGTCTGATCTTTTCGACCAGGGTCGTACGGTTGATATTCAGCAGCTCAGCCGCCCTGGCCTTGACCCCTTTGCCCTGTTCCATGGCCTGAGTGATCAGTTCTTTTTCCATTTCAGCAATGACCTCGTTCAGGTCGATTCCTTCCGGAGGCAGGTGGCGCGGGGCGCTCCCCTTCGGCGGGAACTGACGGCCGATATCGGGGGGAAGATCCTGGCAGCTGATGGTCTGATCGTCCGTCAGGGCGACCGTCCGTTCAATAATGTTTTCCATTTCCCGTACATTTCCCGGCCAGTCGTAGGCTTCCATGGCCAGCATGGCATCGTCACCGATCGTCATCATCGGTCTGTTCATTTCTTTGCAGATTTTTTCCAGGAAGTGCCGAGCCAGCTGAGGAATGTCGCCGCGCCTCTCCTTGAGAGGGGGGAGGTGGATGGGGATAACGTTGAGGCGATAGTAAAGGTCTTCGCGAAATTGTCCGGTTTTCACCTGGTGCTGCAGATCCACGTTGGTTGCTGATATCAGCCTGACATCAAGATGGATTTTTTTGCTTGAGCCCACCCGTTCTATTTCGTGTTCCTGAATTACCCGCAGCAGCTTCATCTGCAGGTGCAGGGGCATGTCACCGATCTCGTCAAGGAAAATCGTGCCGCCGTTGGCCAGCTCGAACTTGCCGCTTTTGTCGGCTACGGCGCTGGTAAAGGCCCCTTTGACATGGCCGAACAGCTCGGATTCAAGAAGATCCTCGGGGATCGCGCCGCAGTTGATAGCGATAAACGGCTTGTCTTTTCTGGGACTGTTGTAGTGGATCGCCTTGGCGACCAGCTCCTTTCCGGTTCCGGACGCCCCGAGGATCAGGATCGTTGAATCGGTTGCGACGACCTTCTCCATGCGGGTGAAAACCTGCTGCATAGCCTGGCTGGTGCCAATAATACTGGTAAAACGATAGCGACCGTGGAGTTGTTGCTTGAGATACTGGTTCTCCAGGACCAGGCGGTTTTTTTCCAGAGCTTTTGCGACCTGGATTTTCAGGCGCTCGAAGTTGAAGGGTTTGGTGATGTAATCCAGGGCCCCTTCTTTCATGGCCTCGACAGCCGTCTCCGCCGAGGCGTTTCCGGTGATCAGGATGACACAGGTCTCAGGAGCATGTTCCTTGATGTGTTTAAGAATGTCGATGCCGTTGACCCCCGGGAGCAGAAGGTCGCTGATGACAAGATCGAAGGATTGAGTATTGAGGATGCTGAGAGCCTCCTCTCCGGACTGACAGGACTCGATCCTATACCCGGAGCGCTTCAGGAGCAGGGAGAGGGCTTTGCAGCTATCCGGCTCGTCATCAATCAGAAGGATTTGGGCATGATCGGGCATGGTGATCCTCCGCGCGGGCGTCATTTGATTGACGCAAGCCTAGCATGTTGCCGACATGACAGCAACATGAATGATCTCCGGTAGTTGTCAAGGTTGACTTAATATCATTGATAAATCTTAAAAAAGATATTATTTTCTATAGTTACCAATCGTTTGCCATGAGAGTGAAAATGTTAAGCGCAGCTATGGACACCGTTAATACTGCCAGTACGGTCATGACCAACACCCCTGTCAGCAACGATGCAGAGGTGGAGGACGCTGGAAGAAGTCGGTCTCAGCCGCAGGTGAGAACCGAAGCCGGGCAAAAGACGACCAACCCGGACGGCAGCCAGAAGGACAGCCTGGAGTTGAGCAGGGAGGCGCAGGAAATCCGCGATCTGCAACTGCGGGACAAGGAGGTCCGCGCTCATGAGGCCGCTCATGCGGCAACCGGCGGTCAATATGCCGGTTCTCCGAGCTATTCTTTTGAAAAGGGTCCAGACGGCAAAACCTATGCAACCGAAGGCGAGGTACGCATTGACATCTCGCCGGTCAGCGGTGATCCGGAAGCAACGCTGCAGAAGGCCAACCAGGTCAGAGCTGCGGCCCTTGCTCCTGCGGAACCCAGTTCCCAGGATATGAAAGTCGCACAGAAAGCCCAACTTATGGCCGCCAGGGCCCGACAGGAACTCTCCAGCTCCCAGACCGACTCAGAGGATGCCGAGCTCACGGAAGCGGCCGCTGAGAATTCCGATCCCGACCGCAGCTCCTCGGTTGAAAACCGTGACAGTTCCGCTTATTCTGCTTATGCAGGTGATATCTCCGGTTTCATTTCTCTGAATATTTATACCTGAGTCTTATTCTTTAATCCCACATCGTCACTTTCACATCGTTTTTTCTCTGCCTGATTTCCTTTCTTGTCAAACGACCGCCTTTGTAAGTGTCCCCTGCCCGTGCACCCGCGTGTCGAGGGGTCTGAATTCGCCCGAGACAGGCGTTTTTTAGCAAGACTGAAAAAGTAGAACAATGTTTTGCTTGACACGGTATGTGATTTTTTGATTATATTGATATCCATATTTCTAAAATACTATTAAATAAGTGAGAAGAGTTTTCGTTATATGAAGCCTTGATGATTAGGGATCTAGTTCACGCTCTGCCTTTTATATGGAGGACTGCCGAAAATGGTAAATCGACGTTTTAAAAGAGTGATGGCTGCCAACCGCGGGGAGATAGCTATTCGGATTTTCAGGGCCTGCACCGAGCTGGGGATAGCCACTGTTGCCATTTATTCGGAACAGGACCGGTTGTCGCTGCATCGCTACAAAGCCGACGAAGCCTATCTGGTCGGCAAAGGGAAGGGGCCTATCGAAGCCTATCTCGGTATTGAGGAAATCATCGATCTGGCCAGAAAGAAGAATGTCGACGCCATTCATCCGGGATATGGGTTTCTGTCCGAAAATGCCGATTTCGCCGAAGCGTGCGAACGGGCCGGTATCGTTTTTATCGGGCCGACTCCCGACATTCAAAGGCGTCTTGGCAACAAGGTCTCCGGACGTCAGGTTGCGATTTCCGCGGGGGTTCCCATCGTCCCCGGTACGGAAGAACCGATTCGCAGCGAGGAAGAGGCCCTGATTTTTGCCAAATCCGCCGGCTACCCCATCATTGTCAAAGCCAGTGCCGGCGGAGGGGGGCGCGGCATGAGGGTGGTTCACAGCCAGAAAGAACTTCTTGAAGGCATGAAGAGCGCGGCATCGGAGGCCAAGGCGGCTTTCGGTGATGCGACCATCTTCCTGGAAAAATATATTGAAAATCCCAAGCATGTCGAAGTCCAGATCGTTGGCGACAAGCATGGCAACCTGGTTCATTTTTTTGAGCGCGATTGTTCCATTCAAAGGCGTCATCAGAAAGTGATCGAGATCGCTCCGTCGCTTTACCTAACCCGAAAAAAACGGGACGAATTGTGCCGCTACGCCCTTAACATCGGTCAGGCCGTCAACTATATCAACGCGGGCACCGTCGAATTTCTCATGGACAAGGATGAGAATTTCTATTTCATCGAAGTCAATCCCAGGATTCAGGTCGAACATACGGTCACCGAGCTGGTGACCATGCGCAACCTGGTCCAGATGCAGATTCGCGTGGCTGAAGGGTGGCGTCTTGACGATCCGGAGATCGGCATAAAAAGTCAGAAAGATATCGAGCTGCGGGGGTATGCGATCCAGTCCCGGGTGACCACCGAAGATCCCGCCAATAATTTCGCTCCGGATTTCGGAACGATCAAGGCCTATCGCACGGCAGCCGGGTTCGGTGTGCGGCTTGATGCCGCAGCCGGATATGCCGGCGCGCAGATAACGCCTCATTACGATTCTCTGCTGGTCAAGATTTCCACCTGGGGACTGACCTTTGCCGATGCCGCACGGACCATGCATCGGTCCCTGCAGGAGTTCCGCATTCGTGGCGTCAAGACCAATATCGGCTTTCTCGAGAAAGTAATGACCCACCCGGTGTTCCTAAAGGGGACGTGTGATACCTCGTTTCTTGATAGCCATCCCGAAGTTTTTGACATGCGGATCAAGAAGGATCGTGCTAATAAAATCCTGAATTATATCGGGGATGTGACCGTCAACGGTTTTCCCGGGATCGCTTCGGAAAAGGCCCTTCATTTCGCCGACTTGCGGGAACCGCAGATTCCTGAAATATCTTATGGTCGGCAGCATCCCCGGGGGACCAGGGATATTCTCAGGGAAAAAGGGCCGGAGGGGCTGGCGCAGTGGGCCCGAGACCAGAAGCGGCTGCTGGTCACTGATACGACCATGCGGGATGCCCATCAGTCCCTGGTCGCTACCCGCTTCAGAACCTACGACCTGGACCGGATCGCCGAGGCGACAGCTCATCTCGGCGGTGGGTTGTTCTCTCTGGAAATGTGGGGCGGGGCGACCTTTGACGTGGCCATGCGCTTTTTGCGGGAAGATCCCTGGGAGAGACTCGACCGGCTGCGCGCCAAGATCCCGAATATCCTGTTTCAGATGTTGCTGCGCGGTTCCAATGCCGTCGGCTATACCAATTATCCTGACAATGTTGTCCAGGAATTTGTCGCCAGGGCGGCACAAAGCGGTATCGATGTCTTCAGGGTGTTTGATTCCCTGAACTGGACCAGGGGGATGCAGGTCGCCATGGAGGCGGTCCGTAAAAATGAGGCTATCTGCGAAGCTGCAATCTGTTATACGGGGGATATTCTCGATCCCAAACGTGACAAGTATCCTTTGACTTATTATGTCGCCATGGCCAGGGAACTCGAAAAAATGGGCGCTCATATCCTGGCGATCAAGGATATGGCGGGTCTGATCAAGCCCTTTGCCGCAGAAAAACTGGTCAAGGCGTTGAAAAACGAGATCGCTTTGCCGATTCATCTGCACACCCATGATACCTCGAGCAACGGCAGTGCCATGTACCTGCAGGCGACCCAGGCCGGATGCGATATCGTCGATCTGGCTCTGTCGTCGGTTTCCGGGTTGACGGCCCAGCCCAACATGAATGCACTTCTGGCTGCTCTGGAGGGGACGATCTGGGATCCTCAGCTTGATCTGGAAGGGCTGCAGAAACTTGCCAACTACTGGGAAACCTGTCGGACCTACTACGCGCCCTTTGAATCGGAACTCAGAAGCGGAACGGCTGAAGTCTACCATCATGAAATCCCAGGCGGGCAATATTCAAACTACAAGCCTCAGGTTGAAGGGTTGGGGCTGGGGCATCGCTGGGAAGAGTGCAAGCAGATGTACCGCAAGGTCAACGATATGTTCGGCGATCTTGTCAAGGTGACTCCCTCGTCGAAAATTGTCGGAGACATGGCCATGTTCATGGTCCGGAACAATCTTGAGCCTGAGGACGTTTTCAGCAGGGGGAGGGAACTGACCTTTCCCCAGGGGGTTGTCGATTTTTTCAAGGGGATGATCGGCCAGCCGTATGGGGGGTTCCCTGAAAAACTCCAGGGAGTGATTTTGAAAGAGGAGCGCCCTCTGACCTGCCGACCCGGTGAGTTGCTTGAACCTGTGAATTTTGCAACCAAAAAGGCCGATGTCGAAAAGAAAGTCGGCCACCCTATCAGTGAACGTGACGTCTTGTCCGCCGTCCTTTACCCTGGGGTCTTTGAAGAATTCGACCGTTTCCGGCAGGACCACAGCGATACCTCGGTGTTGCCGACACCCGTTTTCTTCTATGGTCTCGACATCGGAGACGAGGTGACTGTCGAAATCGAGGAGGGGAAGACTTTGATCGTCAAACTCAATGCCGTTGGCAGGGTGAGGGAGGACGGCACCCGGCATATCTATTTCGAACTCAACGGCGAACCGCGCAGCGCCACGATCAAGGATCTTTCGGTGCCGCTTGAGGAAAGCAGTCATGTCAAGGCTGACCCCGATAACGGTCATGAAATCGGCGCACCGATGCCGGGAAAAATTTTCAAGATGATGGTGGCTGTCGGTGATGCCGTTTCGGAAGGGGATGTCCTGCTGGTCACCGAGGCCATGAAGATGGAGACTAACGTCAAAGCGCAGAAATCAGGCGTCGTCAGTAGGATTCTTTTTGATGAGGGAGCCCAGGTCGAGCAGGGTGATCTGCTGGTTGTCCTGGACTGATCTTTTCGGAAGCTTCAAGACTCACGAAGCACCGCCAGCAGAAGCGGTCGGTGCTTCAGTGTGAGCTGTTGATCACAGAAAAGGCAGTGGGGGCTAGTGGATGCGTCCCTTTTTGTAGAGTTCCGCAATGTAGTCCTCGATAATCGTGCGAATGTCCTTGCTGTGGGCTTTTTTCAGAAACGTTTCAGCAAGTATCTCAACTTCCGCCGAATCGACCCAGCCGAGAAACTTTTTTAGCTGTGGAATGTAGGGCGCTGACAGGGAAAATTCATGAATCCCCAGGCCGATCAGGGCGACAAGGCATACGGGATCGGTGGCCATCTCGCCGCATACGCACAACTTGATGTCGTTATCGCGGGCCGTCCTGGCCAGCTCTTCAATGGAGAGCAGCACGGCCGGATGGAGCGGGTCGTAATAATTTTCAACCCGAGGGTTGGAACGGTCGGCCGCCAGCAGATACTGAATGAGGTCATTGGTCCCGAGAGCGAAAAAATCGACTTCTTTGGCAAGGTGGGGAGCCAGTCTCACCGCCGCCGGAACTTCGATCATGGCGCCAATGGGAACATCGTAGCTGAAGGGAATGCCTTCTTTTGTCAGTTGCTCCCGGGCGGCCGCAACGATGTCCTTGCAGGCGGCGATTTCATCGATGTTTGAAATCATCGGAAACAGCAGCCGGACCTGACCGTGAGTCGCAGCCATCAGAATGGCTTCTATCTGGGTTTGAAAAATTTCACGATTGTCGAGGCTGACCCGAACGGAACGCCAGCCCATGAAGGGGTTGTCTTCTTTCGGGGGCGAAAAATAAGGCAGCGACTTGTCTCCACCGATATCGAGGGTCCGGATTGTGACCAGTTGTCCGGCGAATTCTTCAACGACCTTTTTGTACAACAGGTACTGATCGTTCCGGTTGGGAAAGCCGCTGCGGGCCATATAGGGGAACTCGGTACGATACAGGCCGACACCCTCGGCGCCATGCAGTTTGGCGACTCCGACATCGCTGACCAGGCCGATGTTAGCCCGTAGAAAGATGCGCCGCTTGTCGCGAGTCATCGCCTCGACGCTGCGCAGTTCGCTGAGTTTCTCGCGCTCCAGCTGACGGTCATGTTCGAGCCGGTTGTATTCGTCGATGATCGCCTGGGACGGATTCTGGTAGACGTGACCGGTATTGGCATCAAGGATCAGCGGAGTGTCCGGTTCAATGCTGCTGACCGCTCCTTTGACGCCGATCAGGGCCGGAATGCCCAGGGCTTTGGCCATGATCACGGAATGGGAATTGGATTCGTGGGATTCGATGATCATGCCCTTGATCAGGTTGTGATCAAGAACCGCCATGTCCGAGGGGAGAAGACGCTTGGCCACCAGGATTCCCTCGTGGTTGAGGTGGAGCCCTTCGGTCTCTTTGCCCATCAGGTTGGCAAGCAGCCTCTTGCCGATGTCTTCCATGTCGGCGGCGCGTTCGCGCAGGTAGGGATCTTCCATCTGACTGAAAGCTTCCAGGTAGTTGCCGATCACTTTTTTCAGGGCGTAGGGAGCGCTGTGCTGAGCGTCAATCAATTTGTAGAGTTTTTCGATGAAGCCGCGATCTTCCAGGATCATCAGGTGGGTATGGAAAATAGCGGCGTCTTCCTGGGTCAACTGCTCAGCGACGCGCTTCTCCAGGTAGAGAGTCTGAATACGGGTTTTGCGTAACGCTTCATCAAGATTTTTCCGTTCTGAAGCGGCATCAATCTGACATTCGTCGATAACATCGGCAAACCCAAATTGCTGATCGATAACGTTGGCCGGACCGCTGACCACACCGGGATAAGCTGTTTGGCCAATCAGTATCCCTCCTGGTCTGATGACGGGTCTTTCTTCCCGGGAGAGGTCGGTATCTGCCTCCTTCGGATGAGGCAGCTGGTATTTGTGAATGGCGTCGAGCAGCCTGGCGTTGACGACGATAGACGTGACCTGGAACGCAATGGTTGTCAGGGTGGCCAGTTCTTCTTCACTGAAGACATGGGGTTGCCTGGTCTGGATAACAAGCACGCCGATAGACTGGTTGCGGTCGAAAAGGGGGATGCCGACAAAGGTGTGGAACTGTTCTTCCCCGGTTTCGGAAAAATAGCGATAGTGAGGGTGGTTCTGGGGTTCCTGAACAGCCATGACCCGTCTATTTTCCGCGGTTTTTCCGGTCAGACCTTCGCCGATCTGAAGGCTGACCTTGCCGATGGCCGCCTTATCGAGACCTTTGGTAGCCCGCAGGGTCAAGGTTTTCTGGTCGTCTTCCAGCAGGTAAAGGGAGCAGACATCGGATTGCGCCCGCTGGGCCACCAGATCCACGATATTCGTAATGGTTTCGGTCAGGTCGTGGGATTGGAGAATAATCGCGCTGATGTCCTGCAATGTGCTGAGCCCCAACGACACATCGTTATTCTTTTCGGAATTTTTGGAAATCATCGTATTGACGCCGTTTAAATGGATGCAAAGTGGTTGATCGTATCGATGTGCCGGGCAGGGAATGCGTAACGAGCCTGGCTCAAGGGCAAAGACAGTGTCTTGCCATGTGCCAGGTAGGAAAAGTGGCACACTCTGCCCGCGAAAGTTCTTTGCATCAATATGACAGATAATGAACTATATTAGCCTAATTACTATGGGTTTGCGAATGGTAATTGAGAAAAAAATGGCCACTTACAGAGGATGGCAAAGAGTGCCGCCGCCAAGAAAAAAAACACCGCCAAGGGGAGAGAGGAGCCTTGGCGGTGAAAAAGGGATGTTTGAGATCCGTTCGGGCGGGAACGGGCTACTCCCTGTTACATGTCTTATTACTAAAGCAGGGTGCGTGCCATTTTGAGAAAAAAGAACAAAAAAAAAGAACGATACTTATAAGAGGCTATAAAATAAAGGGAATGTTGATGTCCTACAGGGTGGTCCTCCGTATCGTCCTGCGCCTCAAGAGTGTGCCATCTGTGCCAATTGTGCCAATAAATTGTGCCATCCGTGCCACTAGTGACACATTATCGCCTGTAACTATTTGGATTGATTCCATTCCTTTGTAACATGCGATAGAAGGTTCGACGCGGAATGTCGGCCAGTTTGGCGGCCGCAGAGACGTTGCCCTGGGCGGCCTGCAAAAATTCAATGGCGATATCGCGTTCGACTTTCTCAACCTGGGCATGGCGCTGCTGCTTGAGGTTGTTTGCCGGCTGAGCCTGGGGCAGCGGGCTGTCGGGGGTGTGGTCACGCGCCAGCTGGGAGATGGCCATGGGCAGCTGTTCCATGCGAATGATCCTGTCCTGCGCCAGAACGATGGCTCTCTCGATGATATTTTGCAGTTCGCGGATATTTCCCGGCCATTGATAGCGTATCAGGGCTTTTTGAGCTTCGGGATCAATCCCTTCAATCGGCTTGTTGAGGCGCAGCGAGATGTTCCTGGTGAAGTAGTCGATGAGGAGCGGGATGGAACTGATGCGGCTGCGTAGCGGGGCCAACGTGATAGTGAAGACATTGAGCCGGTAAAACAGGTCTTCCCGAAACCAGCCCTGGCTGACGCCTTCTTCAAGGGGTTTGTTGGTGGCTGCGATGACCCGCACGTCGACCTTGATGACTTTGTTGCTGCCCACGGGCTTGATTTCTCCATTGTCCAGAACCCGCAGCAGCTCGGCCTGCAGCTTTGGAGTGATATCCCCGATCTCATCCAGAAAAATAGTGCCCCCGTCGGCCGTTTCAAAAAGTCCCTTTTTGTCAGCAAAAGCGCCGGTAAACGATCCTTTGACGTGGCCGAACAGTTCGCTTTCAAGCAGGTCGTCGGTCAGGGTTGTGCAGTTGACGGTCACCATCGGTTTGTCGGCGCGCTGGCTCGCTTCATGGATTGAACGGGCTGTCATCTCTTTACCGGTACCGCTTTCCCCCCTGATCAGAACCGTGGTCGGAGTCGGTCCGACCTGTTGGATCATGTGCAGAACGCCCTGGGTGTGCTGATCATTGCCGATAATTTTCGTGTCCCCGTATTCCTGGCTCAGGGCGCGCCTGGCAAGTTCGTACTTCTGTTCAAGCTGAATCCTGTCCGTCTTGAGTCGATGAATAGAGTAGGGCAGGCACATCCGGTTGTCGGCCAGCCCCTGATAGACGGCCACGGCATGCTCCCGGCATGTCGCGTACCCGCAGCTGCCGCAATTCAGTTCGTCGCTTTCGTCAAACTTGTCAGTCTGGCTGAGAATCTTTTTGATTGTTTCCCCGCTGGGGCGATCGAGTTGCTGAAACTTGTTTTCAAAGGTCCGCTCCAGGCTGACGCTGGGCGCATCCTGCTGATAATGCTCGGCGGTCTGATAGGAGATGCTCTGTCTCTGGTATTCGATGATCAGGTTGCCCTTGGAGAAGGAGGTCAGACGGTTGGTGCGCGACGGCCCGCAGATGCAGCCTCCTTTGCAGAAGCGAACGTCGACATAGCGGGGAGAAATGCGACCGGCGGCAAGGTCCTTGATGATCTCCATACTGTTTTCCTGGCCGACGGTGGAAATGTAATTGGGATCCAGGCCGTTGTTTTCAAGTTCGAAATTATGAAAAGGCCCGCCGATAATGGAAAAGCTGCGTCCTTTGCCGGACGGCCGACCGTCCATTGGCGAGATTTTAAGGCGCTGCGGGTCGATGTTTTTTTTCTTGAGCATCAGTTTGAGTTCACTGTAAGTCAGGACGGTATCAATAGCGCCTTCAACCGGTTCGGCTTCGATCTCGAATTTACCGCCGATGCAGGAACTGATGTAGATTACCCGCGCATTGTCCTTGCGTTGGGATTTGATATAGCGTCCGATGGCAATCATGGGGGAAACGATGGGGACCAGGTTTTTCAGCAGTTGCGGGTAATGACGTTCAACCAGGTCCACGATGGTCGGACAGTGGCTGGAAACCAGGGGCACCCCGGTGTTGTTCTGAATGGCCTTGCGGTATTCGGGGGCGATCAGTTCGACGCCACCCGCACCTTCCAGGACTTCATCAAAGCCAAGCTGCTTGAGGGCCGAAACCATCCGGCCGGGATTGACGTCATGGAAAAAGGCGGTAAAGGAGCAGCCCAGGACCGCCACCACCGGATCGGGGCCCTGCAGCAGGTGTTCTGTGGCGGTTATGGCGTCGGCCAGGACCTTGGCGTTCTGTGAACAGACCTGGATGCATTTGCCACAGCCGATGCAGCGGTGGGGGATGATTTCGGCGTAATCGTTAAAGACCCCGATCGCCTTGGTCGGACAGTTGCGAACGCAGGCGTAACAGCTGCGGCATTTTTCCCGTATGGTCGAGATCGGGCCGGGTTCCTGCTTGATTGCCATATAAACCTCCGGAATCTTCGGTTGATATCCGGATCGTGCCATTGGTGGCACATTGTGTCAAGCTTAGAATCATCTTCTCAGAAATCGGCCAACCTGCTGAAAATAATGGCAGGATACGGAGTGTCCGGGAGTGATTTCGCGCAGTTCCGGGGCCTGCTTTTGACACAGTGTGTCGGCGTAAGGGCAGCGCGGATGAAAGTGGCAGCCTGAGGGAGGATTGACGGGGGATGGAATTTCGCCGGGCAGGGCGGTGGGGCGCGGCTGAGCCGGGTCGGGAACCGGAACGGCATTGAGCAGGGCTTCGGTGTAGGGATGACGCGGGTTCCGGTAGAGTTCCGGAGCGCTGCAGGTCTCGACAATTTTGCCCAGGTACATGACGGCGATCCGGTCGCTGACATGCTCAATAACGGCAAGATCATGAGCAATGAACAGATAGCTCAGGCCGTGAGCCTGCTTGATTTCCTTCATCAGGTTGAGGATCTGGGCCTGAACGGACAGATCGAGGGCAGATACGGGTTCGTCCGCGATAATGATGTCCGGCTCCACGGCGAGGGCTCGGGCGATACCAATCCGCTGCCGCTGCCCGCCTGAGAATTCATGGGGATAGCGTTGTTCGTGCTGGGCCCCGAGGCCAACGCGCTCCAGCAGTTCGATGACCCGATCCCGAATGGCCTTTGGCCGTGCCAGTTTATGGATCTGCAGCGGTTCACTTAAAATACTGCCGACGGTCATGCGCGGGTTCAGCGAGGAAAACGGATCCTGAAAAATCATCTGCAGCTTGCGGCGATAGGGGCGCATCTGCCTTGGCGACAGGGTCGTCAGGTCGGTGCCGTTGAAAAGGACCTGTCCCTGGTCCGCGCGCAGCAGCTGCATGATCAGCTTGCCCGTCGTTGATTTGCCACACCCGGATTCGCCCACCAGGCCGAGGGTCTCCTCTTTGTTCAGGGAAAAGGAGATGTCATCGACAGCCGTCAGCTGGCCGCTTCTGCGTCCGATGGGATCTTTGACCGTAAAGGTTTTTTTCAGGTTATCGATCTTAAGAAGCGACATGGTGTCAATACCTCCAGCATCTGACCCGGTGGCCAGGTCTGATTTCGGACAAAGAAGGAAGCTGGGTGGCACAGGGCGGACAGGTGCCGGGGCAGCGTTCGAAAAACAAACAGCCGTCATGGGGCTTTTTCAGATCAGGAACCTGGCCGGGTATGGATGGCAGATCCTGCTTTTGGCCGAGGCGCGGTACGCAACCCAGCAACCCCTGGGTATAGGGATGCAGGGGCTCTTTGAAAACCTCGTCGACAGGGCCGGATTCAACGATCTGGCCGGCATACATCACGGCGATCTGATCGGCATTGCTGGCGACCACGCCCAGATCGTGGCTGATTAGCAGGGTCGCCATCTGCCTGGTCTTTTTCAGGTGGTTCAGCAGGTCCATGATCTGGGCCTGGATGGTGACATCAAGGGCGGTGGTCGGTTCATCGGCAATCAACAGCTTGGGATCGCAGGCCAGAGCCATGGCAATCATGATCCGTTGCCGCTGACCGCCCGACAGCTGGTGGGGGTACTCGCGCAAGCGCCGCTGGCCATCGCTGATGCCAACCTGGGAGAGCAGGTTCACGGCTTCTTTTTCTGCCGCCTGGTGCGACAGGTTTTTATGCAGCAGCAGGACCTCGGTCAGCTGGTCACCGATCTTCAGGACCGGGTTGAGGGAGGTCATCGGCTCCTGAAAGATCATGGCGATATCGTTGCCGCGAATCCGACGCATCTCGGGTTCCGGGAGCTGCAGCAGATTATGATTGTCCAGGAGAATTTCGCCACCGGTAATCCGACCTGGAGAGGGGAGCAGGCGCAGCAGAGACAGGGCCGTCATCGATTTGCCGCATCCGGATTCGCCGACCAGGGCCAGGGTTTCACCGGGAGCGATGCTGAAAGAGACGTCATCGACGGCCTTGAGCAGACCGGTTCCGGTAAAAAAATAACTTTTCAGATTTTTTACGACGAGGCGGGCCGTCATGTTATGCTTATCCTTCAGAAATAGTTACGTTTCTGGAATATCACACGGGTTTTGACCAAAGGTGTACACCGTGCTGAATTGTTGGTCAAGCCTCTGCGGCGATAATCCGATTTTCGGCACCGGTTGAGAATTGAGAATTCAGTAAAATGTCAATGACGAACAAGTATGTTGATCTGCATATTCACTCGACCTGTTCGGACGGTTACCTGACCCCCGAAGAGCTTGTCGGCCTGGCGGCAGAGCATGGGCTGGCAGCCATCGCCCTGGCCGACCATGATAATATCTCCGGAGTGGCCAGGGCGCAGCATGCCGGCGAGCTGGCCGGCATCGAGGTCCTCTCCGCAGTAGAGCTGTCTTCCCAGTGGGTCGAATTCACGGATATGCACCTGCTCGGCTACGGTTTTGACTGCTGCGATCCCTACCTGGTCAGGGCTCTTGAGGAATTCCAGGTCTTCCGAATGAATCGCAACCTGCAGATTGTCGAACGGGTCAATCAGAAGCTGGCAACGGAACAGCGGCAGCCCCTCGATCCGGAGGCGGTACGCCGGTTGGCTGGAGGAACCATCGGCCGGCCTCATATCGCCCAAGCGCTGAGGCGGGCGGGCTATGTGGCGGGAAATGACGAGGCCTTTGAACGTTACCTGGTCCCCTGCAACGTGCCGAAACGCTACTTTCCCGCTGATGAGGCGATCCGCCTCATTCATGGCGCCGGTGGCGTCGTGGTTCTGGCCCATCCCCCGTATGTGACCCGAAACCAGCAGAAGCTCGAGTGGCTGGTCGCCGAACTGGTCAAGCTTGGCCTGGACGGTCTGGAAGTGTACAACAACGGCTCGGGAATGGAAGATACCGACCGTCTTATCAAGCTCGCCAGGCAGCATGGCCTGATCATTACCGGCGGTTCCGATTTCCATGGGGATCCCGGGTCGCAGGTCCAGATCGGAATCGGCATCAGGGGGCTGAAGGTGCCTTACTCCTGCGTCGAAGAAATCAGGTCGGCCCTGGCGGCACGGACCCTGGCATAACTGCCGGCCGAAAACTCAGCAGTCTTTCCAGGTAGGGGGGCGCTTCTCCAGAAAGGCCTGCATCCCTTCCTTCTGATCTTCACTGGCAAAGCACAGGGAGAAAAGTTCCGCTTCATAGCTGAACGCTTTGTCGACCGGCATCTCGAGGCCATTGTCAACCGCTTCCTTGATCAGCCTGACGGCCAGTTGGGGCTTGGTAGCGATCTCTTTTGCCATTTCGACCGTCTTGCTCATCAGGATGTCTCCGGGATACACCTGATTGACCAGGCCGATTCGGCAAGCCTCGTCGGCATCGATCATGGCTCCCGTCAGCATCAGTTCTTTCGCTTTCCCTTTTCCGACCAGCCGGGAGAGGCGCTGGGTGCCCCCCCAGCCGGGGATGATTCCGAGCCTGATTTCCGGCTGACCCAGTTTGGCGTGGCGTGCGGCTAGCCTGATATCGCAGGCCATAGCCAGTTCGCAGCCGCCACCGAGAGCATAGCCGTTAATGGCCGCGATAAAGATTTTTCGGCTGAATTCGATTTTGTTGAATATCCGTTGCGCCTGTTCAACGATCTTGCGCGCGCCAAGGGGGCCCAGCGGCTGCATGGCGGCGATGTCGCCCCCCGCGACAAAGGCCTTTTCTCCTGCCCCGCTGATAATGACCACCTTGACTTCGGGGTTTGCCACCAGGCCATCGACCAGAAGCTCAAGATTGCCGAGGATGGTCATATCGAGGCTGTTGAGAGTTTTCGGCTGATCAATAATGAGCGTGGCGATATGATTGTTGATGGACAGGTTCAGGTTGTCATAACTCATGGCTCGTTCTCCTTTGGCGAAAATTCCGGCAGGGCAACCGGCCTGACATCGGCGGTTGTCTGTGTCGGAGGCTCCGTTATCGGCATCGGCCGGAATGAAAATAAAGTGTACCAAGGAATTCGTTCCGTGCATGATTATACAGCTTGTTTCTTGGCTCTCGGAGGTGTTGTGCACTTGCGGGGTCGGAAACCTCAACCAGTCAAGGAGGTGTAAGGGTATGGCTGCGGACAGCTCTCAAATGTTTGGTCAAGAAATCGAAACCTTGCAGAAGGTGATCGACGTGATTTCGGAGTTTGCCGTTCGCTACAGCTTTCAGCTGCTCGGCGCTCTGATTATTCTTCTGGTGGGACTGAAACTGTCGGGCTGGCTGTCGCGTCTGGTCCTGCGCGTGTGTGAAAAGCGCCAGATCGATGTGACCCTGGCGCGCTTTTTTGCCAGTACCACCAAGCTGATGATCATGGCCTTCGTGGTTATTGCCGCGATCGCGAAATTCGGCATTTCCATCGCACCCTTCATCGCCGCTCTGGGGGCTCTTGCCTTCGGCAGCAGTTTTGCGATTCAGGGGCCCCTGTCAAATTATGGTGCCGGGCTGACCCTCATCCTGACGCGCCCTTTCGTGGTCGGCAATACCATCACCGTCCAGGGGGTAACCGGGATCATCGAGGAAATTCGGTTGGCCGCGACGATTCTGACGACCGAAGACAATGAGGAGATCATCATCCCCAACAGACATATCGTTGGTGAAATAACCTGCAATTCATTTGAAAATACCATTGTCGAGTCCCGGGTGGGCATATCCTACGACGATGATCCGGAGACGGCCATTCGGCTGTTTGAAAAGGTGCTGAAGGGGTTCCCCGAGGTCTGCCGGAATCCGGGACCACAGGTCGGGTTGGAAAATTTTGCCGATTCGGCCATTGAGATCGGGTTGCGGTACTGGATCCCGACCCGCCAGTATTTCAGGTTGAAATGCCAGGTCAACCTGGCTGTCCACAAGGCCCTCAGGGAGGCGGGGATAACGATTCCCTATCCGCAGCAGGATATCCATGTCAAAACGGACCGTGTCGGACCTGCGGCTCCGTCATGATATGGGAGCTGCTCAGCAAAAACGCCCGACGGCCTGGGAAATCTGGTCTGTTTCCAGGTTGCCGAATGCCAGGCGCAGATAGTCTTCAAGCCCGGGACCGAAGGCCTCTCCCGGCAGGCAGATCAGATTCTGCTCATCCGCCAGTCTGCGTGCGGCCTGCCGGCCGGTCAGCCCTTGCCAGGGGTGCCTGATCCAGGCAAAGAAGGAACCGCTGGCGACCAGTTCAAAAGGGGTGTTGGCCGCCAGGAACTGGTCTTTGAAGCTGTCGTGGCGATGGCGCATCATGGCGGCATTGTCCCTGACCCACTGGTCAAGATGCCGGCACCCGTAGATCAGGGCCTGTTGGGCGGGGCGCGACGAGCAGACGATCATGCTGTCCTGTAGTTTCAGGGCCTGTTCGACAAATTCGCCGGCGGCGATCAGCGCTCCGCAGCGCAGTCCCGTCAGGGCGAAGGTCTTGCCGAAGGAGGCGATGTGAATGAAATTTTCTTCCCAGTCCTTTTGGGCAAACAGCTGGTGGGGTGGCGTCCCGACAAAGGAGTTGTAGGTTTCATCCAGTATCAGCATGAGTCGATTCGCCCTGGCCAGGTCAAGAAGCCGGGCAATCTGTTCGGGCGGAATGACCGCACCGGTCGGATTGCTGGGAGAAACCAGGAGCAGGGCCCTGGTTCGCGGGGTGATCAGTCCGGCGATTTCGTCGAGGTCGGGTTGGCCATGCCGTTCCGGACGAAAGGTGGTGCAGACGGGTGTTATCCCCAATGACTGCAGCCCCATAAGGTGATCGAAATAGGCAGGAATCTGGATGATGACTTCATCGCCGGGCTGACACAGTCCGACGACTGCCAGCCAGAAGGCCTGACTGGCACCGATCGTCAGGCAGACATTGTCCGGGGTCGGGGCGGCTCCGTAAAAACGCTGATACCAGGCGCACACTTCGGAACGGGCTTCCGGCAGCCCTTCGTCAGGGCTGTACTTGAAGGTCTGCGGGTCGTTCAGCTGGTGCTGCAGGTCGCTGATAAGGCCCTGGGGCGGCGCATAGCTCGGGATGGCCTGACACAGATCCACCAGCGGCTTGTCGCCGGGAAAGACCCGGTCGGCGACCCAGCGCTTGACCTCGGTGATCGGCGGTGGCTGCACCTTGCGAACTGCGGAAGATATTCTCATGACGAGGCCCTTTTGATGGTTTCGACCAGTAATAAACTGACGGCTTCCATATCCGCCACTTTAACCTGTTCATGAACGGTGTGGACCTTGTCCATGCCGCAGGCGAGAATAACCATCTCGATGCCGTGGGCGTTGAAGATGTTGGCGTCCGACCCTCCGCCGGCAGAATGAATCTGCTGGGGACGACCGAGTTGCAGGCCGGCTTCGAGCAGCAGGCGGATGACACCGGCATTTTCAGAGACATGCATGGCCGGATAATCCTCGTTGAGTTCCATGGCCATCGACGCCTGCTTGCCGCTCAGGTTGTTTTCGACCGACGCCTGCATCACTTCCTCTTCGACGATGCGGATGATTTCCTCCGTCTTTGAGCGCAGCTTGTTCGGATCATGACTGCGGACTTCGCCCTGCAGAGTGACCAGCCTGGGAATGATGTTGATGGCCTGTCCCCCAGCGATCATCCCGATATTGGCCGTTGTTTCGGAGTCGATCCGGCCCAGAGTCATCCTGGCCAGGGCGCGCCCGGCGATCTGAATTGCAGATATCCCCTGTTCCGGGCAGATTCCGGCGTGGGCTTCGTGTCCGAAAATCTCAATTTTAAAGCGATTGGCAGAAGGAGCTCTATTGATGATGATATCGACGCCGCTGGTGTCGAGAGCGATCCCGCGTGCGCCCCTGATCCGGGAAAAATCGAGGTGCTTGGCACCGAGAAGGCCCTGTTCTTCGCAGATGGTGATGACAATTTCCAGGGGAACATGGGGGATGTTCCGTTCCCGCAGAACCTCGATCGTCTCAATGATTTCGGTCAGCCCCGCTTTGTCGTCCGCACCGAGAATCGTTTCTCCGGCACTGGTGAAAATACCGTCTTTAAGGACGGGCCGGACATTTTCCGCCGGAGTGACGGTGTCCATATGTCCGGACAGGATAAATGGCTCTCCCGGCTTTGTTCCCGGGATATGAGCGATCATGTTGCCGCTGTTGCTGCCGATAATTTCACCGGCGTTATCGAATTCCACGACCGCACCGAGTTTCTCAAAGCGTTCCTTGAGGTATTCCGCAATAACCGCTTCAGAGAAAGACGGACTGTCGATGGACGCCAGTTTGCTGAATTCATCACAAATGCGTTGTCTGTTGATCATGTCAGGGTATCCTCTTGAGTCTGCAGAAGGTCCTTTGGAGACAGCTCTCACCTCAGGCGGCAGCCGAATCCGGAATATCAATTAAACCACATCATCAAGCCGAATATACAGTAATTTGTCAGGCCCGTGGCAGACAAATGTTTCGCTGGTGGACGCAATATTTTTCTATTGCTATAATGCGCTCATTTAATGCTATAGTATGAGCAAATTCTAATAGAGTAGTGGCGAACGCATGACATTCAATCAGGATTTTCAAGCACCGCGGAACAGTGGTCAAAACGATCAGACCGGGAAACCTGCAAAACGGTTTCTGTTGGTGGCTCTGCTGGTGGTTCTGGTCAGCACCACGATCCTGTGGCTGATCAGCCCTGGTCCCGAAATCGAAGCCCGGGAAACCCCGGTGAACAGGACCGGTCCGCCCCCAGAGCCCCTGCCGAAATTGCCTGAGCTGCCGCCAGAGCCGGTGATCGAGACGGTCAGGAACGTCGTTCCTGATGGATCCTCCATAACCGCTTTGCTGGGTGATCATTTCTCCGCCCAGGAAATTCTCGAGCTGGACAGGCGCAGCCGGGATATTTTTCCGTTCACCAGGATCTGCGCCGGACGGCCTTACCGGATAACAACCGAAGATGGGCGGTTCGCCAGCTTCGTCTATGAAATCGACGATCAGGAGCAGCTGATCATCAGCCGTCAGGGTGACGAGGTGGTCATTGAAAGACAACCGATCATCTATGAGGTGACAACCGAGCTTGTCCAGGGAGTGATTTCCACCAGCCTGTTTGACGCCGTGACCGCCATCGGGGAGGATCCCGCCTTCGCCATTATGCTGGCCGACATCTTTCAGTGGGATATCGATTTCATTCTGGATATTCGCTCCGGGGACACCTTTCGGGCCCTGGTCGAAAAACGCTCCCGGGACGGCCATTCCGCCGGGTACGGACATATCCTTGCGGCCGAATTCGTCAACCAGGGGACGGTGTTCCGGGTCGCCAGGTTCCAGGACGGCGACCAGCCGGCGTCCTATTACAATGAAAGTGGGGAGAACGTCCGCAAAGCCTTTCTCAAGGCTCCCGTTTCATTCACCCGGATCTCATCCGGTTACACCATGAAACGGTTTCATCCCATTTCCAAAACCTGGAAAGCCCACCCGGCCATCGATTACGTGGCACCGGTCGGTACACCGATTAAAACTGTCGGAGACGGGACGATCTCACGTATCGGCTATACCAAGTACAACGGCAATTTCATCGAGATCCGTCACAGCAACGGTTACCGGACCATCTATCTTCACATGAAAGGTTTTGCCCGCGGCATGAAACTGAACAAGCGGGTGGCCCAGGGGCAGGTGATCGGGTATCTGGGCGGCACCGGCATGGCAACCGGTCCCCATCTCTGTTTCCGCATGAAAAAGGATGGTGCACCCGTCAACCCGACCCGGCTCAGGGCCCCGGCCGCCAAAGCCGTCAGCAAGGACAATCTGGCGGCCTTTCAGGAGCGCGTCGCTCCTCTGTTTGCCCAGCTTGAAGGGGGTGAGCATCAACCTGACATGGTGGCCAGTCTCGAGACGTCCGCTTCTCAGAACCTGCCGGAAGAACAAAAATGAACGGCTGGCATGGCCGTTTGCTGCATGTTGACCTGGGGGACGGTTCTGTTCACAGCGAGCCCCTTGCTCCTGAACTGCTCGGCGCGTATCTCGGCGGCCGCGGTCTCGGGGTTCGCCTGATGCGACCCTATTATCATCTCGATGCCTATGATTCGGACATGGCCATGGTTTTCGCCACTGGTCCCCTGTGTGGAAGCGGCGCCCCAACCACCGCTCGGATGGCGGTCGTCTCCCGCTCGCCTTTGACCGGAACCATTCATGACAGTTCCTGCGGCGGTCTGTTTGCCTGGAACCTGAAAGCGGCCGGATTCGATGCGTTGAAAATAACCGGGCAGAGCGAGAGTCCGGTGGTGTTGAAGATTGCCCCCGGGAAGATCGAACTCTTGCCGGCGGGTTCTTTGTGGGGGCAGACCGTTGCGCAGACGGTGGCGGCTCTCCAGGCTTTCGGGAGTGTCATCGCCATTGGCCCCGCAGGGGAAAACCTGGTCCGTTTTTGCCAGCCTCCACAGCGGGGAGGGGAACAGTGCGGGACGCGGCGGGCTGGGCGCCGTGATGGGCAACAAGCGGCTCAAGGCGATTACGGTCAGTGGTCAGCAGGCGACCTCCATCGCCGACTCCGAACGGTTCTCCCGGGGGATTTCCGATGTCATCCGTCTGTTCAAAGCGTCTCCCGTTCTGTTCGGAGACCTGGGGTTTGCCCGTTATGGAACATCTGCCCTGGTGGATCTTATCCTGCAGCGCCGTATGCTGCCTCACCGTAATTTCAGTCGCACCTGGTTTTCCGGAGCCTCGGCCTATAACGCCCATCATCTCAGTCGTGTTTCTCCCTCCCGCGATCATGGCTGCCATGAGTGCCCCATCGCCTGCAAAAAGACGAACGCTGCAGGGCGTTTGCTGCCCGGTTTTGAAGCCCTGAATCAGCTTGGCGGTCTCAATGATATCGGAGATCCTGCGGTGATCATCGAGGCGTACGGTCTATGCAATGACTATGGAATGGATGTTGTTTCCGTCGGGGGAACCCTGTCCGCCTGGGGGGAAATCCGCGGCGCCTACGTCACCGGTTCCCAACTTCCGCTGCTGCTGAAAAAGATCGCTTTACGCCAGGAAGAAGGAGACCGGCTGGCCGAGGGAGCGGCACGCCTGGCCGACAGCCTGGGCAGGCCGGATCTGGGCATGACCGTGAAAGGGCTTGAGATTCCCTCCTTCGATCCGCGCGGGGCCTATGGCCTTGCCCTCGCTTACTGCACCAGCAACCGGGGCGCCTGCCACGGACGCGCTTACCCCCTGTCGCATGAAGTCCTGCGCAAGCCGATTGCTACCAATCGTTTCGACTATTCCGGCAAGGTGCGCATGAACAAGAATGCCGAAGACATGTATGCCGTCGTCGATTCTCTGGTGGCCTGCAAATTCGCTTTTCTGGCCGCGAGCCTCGAAGAGTACGGGGAACTGCTGAGCGCCGTGACGGGAGTCGACTACTCGGGACGGCGCCTGGCGGAAATCGGCGAGCGGATTTATCTGACGGAACGGTTTTACAATCAGCAAAACGGCTTCAGCCACTCTCAGGACATGCTGCCGAAGCGTTTTTTCGCGGAGGAGGGGACGTCCAGTGACGAGATTCCCATTCCGCCCCTCGATCGTGACCGCTTTGAAAACGAATTGCAGCGCTATTATCGCCTGCGCGGCCTGAATCGGAACGGCTGCTTTGACGATCCTCATTTTCTGGAGCGGCTCCCATGATCGAGCAGTTACGAAAATACTTTAAAAAAATGAGGTCAGACGGCTGCATCGATGAAACGCATTTCCTTTTTCTGGCCCAGGACGATGAGGTCGTCTCCTACGGTTCATCGCCCCACCGGTGGCTGGCTGAAAAAATTTTTGAGCAGCTGGGTCCCACGGCCCTGATCCTGGCCCGCCCGCCGCTGCCGGTTCTCGATCTGCTCCTGGGGCGGATTGCTGACGATGCCCGGGTCATCATTCCCAACGACACCGAAACCAGAACCTTCCTCCACGATATCCCAGTGGTTCGCAAAGACACCTTCAGTGGCGACGACGTCCGGCTACCGGTCACGCTGCTGGGGCAGCGCAAGGGCATCCTGGTTGAGGGCGTTGGTCTTATCACCACCGGCGGGCTGACTGCAGAACAGGCCTATATCAACTATTCGTCTCTGTACCACGCCCTGTTCGTCAAGCTGCTGCTTTTGTTCCTGGAGGATAAAGCCGGGGCATCCGTCGAGGAACAGGCTGCCCTTGCCCCCCTGCTGAGCGCCCTGCAGACCCCTATCCCGGAGGACTGCGCCGACTTGGTCCGAGGCCCGATCAGCGTTCCCGACCATGCTGTCCGCGCTCTCGATCAGGTGGGTAAACGGACCGTCGCCCTGCACCTTGTCGATTCGTTTTTCGGTAATGTTTCCTGTCATCTGCCCGGTCAGGTAATGATCAGCCAGACCGGTGCCAGTCTCGACGAGCTGCCCGGCTGCATCGATTGTGTTCCAGATGACAATTCGAGTACCGCCGGAATCACCGCTTCGAGCGAGCTTATCGCCCATCGGGCCATCTATGAGAAAACTGGCGCCTCGGTCATTCTGCATGGTCATCCACGCTTTTCCGTCCTGCTCAGTCTGCTGTGCGAAGAAACCGACTGTCCGATCAGGGACTGCTGGAAAGAATGCGATCGCCCCCGGTTTCTCGGTGAGGTTCCCGTGGTGGCTGGAGAAGTGGGCGCCGGTGGCCTGGCGAAAAAAGTTCCGCCGGTTATTGAAAAAGGGATCGCGGTTGTATATGGTCATGGTGTTTTTGCCATCGGGCACCAGGATTTCCGCGAACCTCTCAGGCGCATGATAGCGCTGGAAAACTGGTGTCGGAATATATTTTTTGAGCGTTTCCTGCAGGGTAGTGCCAAATGAAAATCGAGGAGTTGATGTTATGAAGACTGTTCATGAGCCATCAGGAACCACCGAAAAAACACCATCGGTCATCGAGCTGTCGAAATCCGCCCGTCAGCGGTTAAAAGCGAGACGTTACCGGGAAGCCAAGGATCTGTTCCGGGCCGGTCTGGAAATCGAACCGGAGAACCCGTATTTACTGTCGGGTATGGGGGACGCGTGCCGGGAGACGGAAGACTTTGAAGGCGCCGAGCGCTGTTACCTCGCGCTGCTGAAGGTGGACGGCAAAAATCTCTTCGCCCTGCGCGGCCTGGGTGATGTCTACAAGAGGCTGAACCGCCATCAGGAGGCCATCAAGTTATGGGAAACGTATCTCAAATACCGCCCCCAGGATAAGCATGTGATGACCCGCATCGCTGACAGCTGCAAGGTTCTGGCTCTCTATGACCGGGCTGAAGAGGCCTACCGCCAGATTCTCAGAATTGCCCCCAATGATCGTTTCGCCATGACCGGCCTGGCCGATCTGCAGCACCGGATGGGGTATGATGAGAAGGCGATTGCGACCTACGAAAAAATTCTCAGGCTGGATCCCAATGAACTGCACATTCTGACCATTGTCGGAAAGCTGTGCTGGCGGATTTCCGATTTCGACCGGGCGGAAAGGTATTTCCGCCACGCCTTGGCGGTCGATCCCAGGAATCCCTATGCTCTGTACGGGCTCGGCAACTGTTACCGCTGGTACCGCCAGTATGAAAAGGCGATCGAAATATGGCAGCGCATTCTCGAAGACTCAGAGGGCACCCAGACCCTGCATACCCGGATGGGAGACGCCTATTTTCATCTGAACGATCTTGATGCTGCACAGGCCTGCTATGAAAGGGCTCTGAGCTTCGGAGCCGATCCCTTTTCCACGGCCGCTTTCGTCTGCCTCTACAGTGTTCGGGGCCAGTTGGAGGACGCCGCACGGTATTTTGAGCTGCTGATGACCCAGGCCCAGAACCCTGAAGATCAGCTTGAGACCCTGGTCAAGCGTTTTGTCCGCTCCGAGCAAACCGCGGAAATGAAAAAACTGTTTGCCCATCTGATCACCCGGGGGGATTTTGAAGACTCCCTGGTTCAGGCTCTGCGGAAAAAACTGGAGGATTAATCCGATCGCGGGGCAGCCATGAATTATCTCGCTCACCTTTACTTCTCGGATCCGAATCCCCTGGCCTGGGCCGGTTCTCTGATGGGGGATTTCCACAAGGGGAGCGATTTCGGTGATCTGCCTGAAGAGCTTGTCCGACACCTGAGACTGCATCGCTATATCGACGGCCTGACCAGGGACAGCCGGTTTTTTCAGAACAGCCGCCGACGTCTGGACCCCGGTTTCCGGCATGCCCGCAGTGTCCTGGTTGATGTCTTCTACGATCATTTCCTGGCCTGTCACTGGGATGAATTTTGTTCGCTCCCCTTGCCGGATTTTGCCCGGAATGTTTACCATGGTCTCGAGCAACACCGCCGTCTTCTCAGTCCCGGGCTACGGTGCCAGTTACCCCATATGACGACTCATGACTGGCTGGTTTCCTACCGCCGGCGGGACATCGTCCGGAGGGTTCTGGAACGACTGGAGCAGCGGCTGTCAGGCAAGGTTCCTCTTGCCTCAGGGTTTTCCCAGCTGAGTCTTCATCGTCTCAAACTCGAGGAGGATTTCTTCCTGTTTATGGCCGAGACGGAACAGCGGGTGACGGACTGGAAAGAAACACACTCAATCTTATGAAAATCACCATGACCTGAAATCGACCAGGGGGGCTTTGATGTCAAGATCCGCATGGGCAAGAATTCTTCCATTTGCAGTATTCATGGCCTTTATCGGGCTTCAGCAAGGTGGTCAATGGGCCATTGACAAAGGCTATGCCGGCCTGACTGGCACCCATCTGCTCTTTCTTTACCCGGTCAAAATCATTATGGTCGCTGCCATTTTGCTCTTTTTTTACAAAGACTATGATGAGATTCGCGTGCGTGACCTGAGGCATGCCAGCCAGACCGGGATGAGTGTGGTGGTGGGGCTTCTGGTGTTCGTGCTGTGGATCAATATGGACTGGCCGTTCACCACCTTTGGTGAAAGTCGGGGTTTCGATCCGACCCTGATCCAGGGCGACGGGATCCGCAACCTGCTGATCCTGTTTCGGGTGGCCGGTGCGGCGCTCCTGGTGCCCGTTATGGAAGAGCTTTTCTGGCGCTCCTTTTTACTGCGTTACATAGTCAACAGTGACTTTGAAAAGGTTCGAGTCGGCACCTACACGGTATCGTCATTTCTCATCGGCTCCGTCCTGTTCGGTCTCGAACATCATCTGGTCCTGGCCGGTATCATGGCCGGAATGGCGTACAGTCTTCTTCTGTATCGAACCAAAAGCCTGATGCAGTGCATTCTGGCTCATGCCGTGACCAATCTCGCTCTGGCAATTTATGTGCTCGGCTTCCGTGCCTGGCAGTTCTGGTGAACCATGACGCTTTTTAAATGAGGGGACTAATATGACGAAAAAACCGGCCGGAGCCGGAAAAAGCAGTATGGATCTGGTTGACTGGCCGCAAACGGAACCTCTTCTGAAGGTGGCCCCGGCCAGTGAATTCCTCGATCTGGCGTGCGGATTTGGTCGCTACAGCCTGGCCCTGGCCGAGATTGTCGGTCCCCGCGGCCGCATCTATGCCGTTGACCTGTGGACGGAGGGGCTGGATCAGTTGCGCGAGCAGGCTGAAAAACAGGGCATCGGCCAGATAAAAACGGTGCATGCCGATATCAGCAAGGAATTGCCCATCGCTGACGGAATGGTTGACAACAGCCTGCTGGCGACCGCCTTGCACGATGTGCCCGCCGCGGACCGCGGCGCCGTTTTCAGACAGGTTCATCGGGTTCTTAAGCCTGGTGGCCTGTTCAACCTGATTGAATTCAGGAAGGATCTGGACGGTCCTCCCGGGCCGCCGGCGGCGGTTCGGCTTTCTGCCGAAGAGCTCGAGTGCCTTGCCGTGCCGGCGGGGTTCGCTAAAATCCTGGCTGCCGAAATCGGGCCCTGCGTCTACCTGGTCCAGTTCGTGAAGAATCCTTAGATTTCCATATCAATCGAGGCTGGCCGGCAACGGCCAGTCCGTTTCATACCCTTGCGGATAAAAGTTTTCCCGGGTCCGGTTGAAGTACCCGAACTGTATCCGCGGGATCTCCTTTTTTATCCGGTCAAGCATTTTTTTCATCCCCATTCCCGGTCCCTGAGCCCCCATGGCGTTCCAATACATCTGCGGATCGATGCTTAAATTTCTCATCTGAATCAGATCAATGCCGATGCTGTCGATGATTTCGAGGAGCGCGTTGACTTCGTCTTCGCGGTCGCTGATCCCGGGGTAGACCAGGTAGTTGAGCATGGTGAACATGCCGTTGTGCTTCGCCCGACGGGCCGCTTCAAGAACATCGGAAAAACGATAATGACGGGGCCGGTAATAGGCTTTATAAAATCGCTCCTGGACAGAATTAAGGGAAATCCGGATAGAATCGACCCCGGCGGCGGCCAAGGTGTCGATGGCATCCGGGATGGAGGCGTTGGAATTGAAATTGATGGTTCCCCGGGAGGTCTGACGGCGCATTTCCCGAACGGCTGCGGCGATATGGTCCGCCTGCAGGATCGGATCTCCCTCGCAGCCCTGTCCGAATGAGACAATAGCGTTTTCCGCCGTTTTCAGATGGGGAACGGCGACCTCGCAAAGTTCCTGGACGGTGGGCACGAAATCGAGACGATCCTGGCTGGACTGGCAGGCTTTCGGTTCCTCCTGCAGGGAGATGCAGCCCAGGCACTGAGCGTTGCAGGCCGGTGAACTGGGGAGGGGGGCCTCCCAGCGTCCGAAAAAGAGGTTTTTGGCGGCAAAACAGTGATAATCAAGAGCGCAGCGCGATAACTGCTCGATGAGGCGGTTCTCCGGTTGTTCAGCGACCCGGCGCCGAACCAGCGGTTCCAGGATCCGGTCGTCAAAATGGCGCGGCTCCCATTGGCGATTTCGATCCACCCTGACCGCCGCGACATAAAAACGCTCTTCCTCGACGCACCAGCCGACCGCTGTATAGGACCAGAGGGTCAGTTCGACACTTTTTTTTGCGTAATCAGCGGCCGGAAGCAAAGTCCGGGTGAACGCCGGGGTCGTGAAAGCTGAGACCGCCTGGATTTTTCCACCGCCCCAGTTTTTGGGGAGCGCGGTCACGGTTTGCTGCTGACCGGTCTTGCGGTCATAGCCGATGGGAGGCGTCCCGGGGATGGTGAACAGGCGACTGCCTTCCGGAAGCGGGATCATCTCCTCATCCTGGGGCCTGCAGACGGTCATACCGTTCATGCCCGCCATCAGTAAATCGGGATGTTCAAAAACGTCGCCTGTTTCATCTGCGACCACGGCTAAAAAAGTTTTTTTTGTGCTCATTCTCTGGTTTCCTTTCGTGCCGGCGGAGAATAACACAATTCCTCTGATGCCAACAAATACTCATTGGGCCCCGCAGCTCAATGTCTGAACGTCTCCGGTGCCATCATATGGTTTTTCCAAGGGATAGGACGGTCGTGACTTTCTCTCTTTAAACGGGAGAAAACGGTTGAAAACGACCTGGTTCTCCCCTAAGCTACGAGGGTTTCCATCCTTATCGCTTGGAACTCGCGGTATTTGTCTTGTGAAACCGGCTCATGATCCCCGCTTCACGCTTCACGATTTTGTATTTGTTACCCATGATTATGCAAGGAGGTCTTAACTCATGGCGGTTGATGCAGGAAAAACAGTAAAGGTCGCTTATACTGGAATTCTGGACAACGGCGAAATTTTCGATTCGTCCCCCGTGGGAGCGCCTCTTGAATTTGTGACCGGGGCCGGCCAGGTGATTCCCGGCTTCGACGAGGCCGTTCAGCAGATGTCGGTGGGGGAAACCAGGCAGGTTCGTATCGAGGCTGAAGACGCTTACGGACCTCACAATCCCAATCTGATCATCAAGGCCGACCCGAGCCAGTTCGAAGCGGGAGAGGCGCCGCAAGTCGGTCAACATTTCCGGGTTCCCGGCGCGGATGGCAATCCCATGTTTCTGGAAGTCAAATCAGTGTCGGATACGGAAATCCTGCTGGACGCAAATCATCCCCTGGCAGGGAAGGATCTCAACTTTGAACTGGAACTGGTTGATGTTCAGTAGCCAGGTGGGGTTCCCGCGATGATGGCCTCGCCTCCCTGTTTTCAATGCCAGGGAGGCTTTTGGCCCTTCAGATCGTCCGGATGGTGCCGCGTGGTCGCGGCGAGTTGAGCCTAGCCGCCGCCAATCAAGGCGCCGGCCGCAAAGACCAGGGCGCCGCCCAGGACCACCTGGAAGGCTGCCCGCCAGAAAGGGGTCTCCATGTAGCGGTTCTGGATCCAGGCGATGGACCAGAGTTCGATGAAGACCAGCGCAAAGGCGATAAACGTCGCCGTCCAGAAATGGGGAATCAGGTAGGGGAGGGCGTGACCGAGCCCCCCCAGGGCCGTCATCACACCGGCAGCCAGGCCGCGTTTGAACGGACTGCCGCGGCCGGAGAGTTCACCGTCATCCGATGCGGCCTCGGTAAATCCCATTGAAATTCCGGCTCCGACACTCGCAGCCAGGCCGACCAGGAAGGTGGTGTGGGTGTTCTGGGTGGCAAAGGCGGTTGCAAAGATCGGCGCCAGGGTGGACACCGAGCCGTCCATCAATCCGGCCAGTCCGGGCTGTACCCAGGTCAGGACAAACTGGCGATGAGCAGCACGGTCCTCCTCGTGGCGGTCCTCCTCGCTGAGATGTTCTGCCTCAAGGCCGCTGGCGAGATCGCCGTGGCCCGCTTCGATGGCGGCCAAATCCCCCAGCAGTTTCCGGGTGCCGGCATCAGATGTGCGCAGGGCCGCTTTACGATAAAAGCGTTCAGCCTGGCGCTCCATTTCACGGGCTTCGCCGCGAATCTTCTCCAGCCCGAGGTTCTCGACCAGCCAGATCGGGTTGCGGGCATAGAACCCCGAGACGTGCTCGCGTCTGATCAGCGGGATGACGTCACCGAAGCGTTTCTGGTGCGCCTCGATCAGCTGGCGGCGATGGTCATCCTCCTCTTCCGCCATCCCTTCGAAAATTTTTGCCGAGGCCGGAAACTCTGTTCTCAGGCGTTCGGCGTATTGGCGATAAATGCGGGCGTCGTCCTCTTCATTGGAGATGGCGAGGGCCAGGATCTCCTGCTCGGTAAGATCCGAAAAACGACGGCGGCCGCTGATGACTCCTGGAATCAATGATCTGCCTCCTTGTTGCACGTAGGTGGTTTTGACGGAATTCAAAATTGACAGGGTTTATCCTTGCTTGTCAAATCAAATAAATCTCGTTGACAGATTGCCCTTGGCGGGTATGCTGCATCCATGAATGTTCTGCTGACAACGCTGCACAGTAAATATATCCATGCCAGTCTGGCACTGCCGTACCTCAAAGCTTTCTGCCGGGATGTCTGTCCTGATATTCTGATCCGGGAGTATTCGGTCCATGAACCCAAAGAGGTTGTTTTGGCCCAGATTGTCGCTCTGGATCCTGATGTCGTCTGTTTTTCGGTCTATCTCTGGAATCGCCTGGCAACCCTCGAACTGCTCGCCTGCATCAGACTGATCAAACCCGAGACCAGGATCGTACTCGGAGGCCCGGAGATTTCGTTTGAAGAGGGTGACTTTTTCAGTGAACATCCGGTCGATGCCGTGATTCGAGGGGAAGGAGAGCTTCCTCTGCGTCATCTGCTGCAGGCCTGGTCGCAACAGACCGATCCGCTCCCTTTTCCTGGTTTGCAGCGGCCTGGGCAGGTCCCCCCGCCACGGAACAGTCTGCTGGATAACCTGGATTCCATCCCGTCTCCATTTCAACTGGGCCTGGTTGATCTCGGCAAAAGACTCGTGTACTACGAGAGCAGTCGCGGATGCCCCTATTCCTGCAGTTTCTGCATGAGCTCCCTTGATGACCGGGTGCGGTCATTTTCGATGGAGCGCATTATGGTGGATCTGCAGATCCTGATCGATGCCAAAGTCCCCTTGGTGAAGTTTGTCGATCGGACCTTCAACTACGATAACGCCCGGTCGCGAGAGATTTTCTCCTATCTTGTCGAACATAATGTCGCCAGCCAGTTTCATTTCGAAATCGGTGCGCATCTCCTTGATGACGCGACGCTGTCCCTGCTTGAAGACGTGCCTGACAAGACCTTTCAGTTCGAAATAGGGGTGCAGTCAACGCTGCCGGATACCCTTGCCAGGGTGTCTCGCAGGACCTCGCTGGAACGCCTGGCGGACAATGTTCGCAGGTTGAAGCAAACGACCGGAATTCATCTGCATCTCGACCTGATCGCCGGACTTCCCGGTGAAGACTACGAGCAGTTCCTGGCGGCGCTGGACTGGACCGCAGAGCTGGGGGCCGACCATCTTCAGCTGGAGCCGGTCAAGTTGCTGCCGGGTGCGCCGCTGCGCCAGCAGGCTCCCGGGTGGGGCATCCGTTTTGACCCGAATCCGCCCTACACCATCCTGCACTCCGATGCCATGTCGTTCGCCGATCTGGAGCGGTTGCGGGGGATCAGCAGGCTGATGGATGTCATTGTCAACAGTGGCCGATTCACCAGAGTTCTTGCCTATCTGGAGAACCTTTTCGGCCGACTGTCTCTGGCGCTGGAATGTCTTGACCGCTTCTGGCGCCGCCGAGGTCTGTATCGCCAGAGTCATTCCCTGAAGAACACCTATCTTGATATGGATGCCTTCCTCAGGAATGAGCTCGCCCAAGCCATGGTTCCGGTGGCGCGGGAAGCCCTGGCCCGGGATTACGCCATGAACGAGCGTCTGATGTCCGGATCGGCCCCGGACTTTTTCGATCTCGCCTTGAGCCGTGAAGAAGAGGTCATGGTCCGTGCCCGGGTGAAACGGGAAATCGATCTGCTGCCGAGAGAAGGGAAGGTTCAATACTGTGCCGCGGTTTTTCATCACCAGGAGGATTTGCCTGGCCGCACCGTGGTCATTTACCTTTATTTGACCCGGACGGGAAAAGGCCTTCAGGTGAGGGAAGTCCCTCTGTTGTGAACAACAGCACGCATAGATTTACAAAAAAAGGGCTGCCCCCTGCGGAACAGCCCTTTTTTTGATGGTTTTTGCCGATCCTCTATCTGGCTCCGCAGGCGACTTCCACCCGGCGATTCTGGGCCTTGCCTTCTGGGGTGGCGTTGGTTGCGACCGGTTTCGCTTCTCCGAAACCCCGTGCTTCAAGGCGCTCTGCCGGGATGCTGAATTTATCGATCAGGCGATTCTTGACCGCGGTGGCACGCTGGACGGACAGTTTCTGATTGTATGCAGCGGAACCATCGCTGTCGGTATGTCCATCGATGTAAACAAGGTTGCCCGGGTAGTCGTTGATGCACTGTGCGGCTTTGGCAATCTCACTGTCGTATGCCGGGCCGATTTTGCTGCTGTCGTGACCGAACTGGATATGCAGGGTCAGGGTGGTCGGGCAGCCGTCCGTATCGACGGAGACACCGGCCGGCGTGTCCGGACATGTGTCGCGATCGTCGTAGACTCCGTCCCCGTCGGAATCGAGAGGGCAACCGGCGCTGTCAACCGCCACTCCGGCGGGGGTACCGGGACATGTGTCGCGATCGTCGTAGACTCCGTCTCCGTCGGAATCGAGGGGACAGCCGGCGCTGTCAACCGCCACTCCGGCGGGGGTACCGGGACACTTGTCGTGATCGTCGTAGACTCCGTCTCCGTCGGAATCGAGGGGACAGCCGGCGCTGTCAACAGCGACTCCGGCGGGAGTGCCGGGACATGTGTCAAGGGTATCGATGATGCCATCAGCATCGCTGTCGGTCGGGGCCGGGACAGGAGCGGGGGCCGGCGCGGGAACGGCCTTCTGGGTGACGACCGGGGCGGGGGCCGGCGTAGGCTTGCCCAACTGGAACGTCAGTCCAACCGAATATTGAAGACTGTTGTCCGGCTCGGGAAAATCGATCAGGTGACGGATATCGGCGCGCAGGGCGATCAGGTCGTCAAGAATGAAATACTTGACACCGACGCCATAGTTGAACAGCAGGTGGTCGGTGTCATCGCCACGATCATAGTCCGTGCTGATCCCACCGATCCCGGCGGCAAGATAGGGAATGAAGTCCCGGTCAGGCCACAGGTGATAAAGAGCATCGATCCGGTAGGACTGGATTTTCGCGTCAGATCCACCGTCTTCTCCGTCGGCATCGGTGTGGGTGAAGACACCCTCGACGGTCCAGTTCTCGGTCAGATTGTAACCCAGGCCGATGCCCAGAAAGGGAGAGTCGTCAAGGTTGAGATTTCCCTCGAACGTATGCCCCCCGACCATTGGCGACAGGGTGAACGCATTCTCCTTGTTTTCAGCATGTGCGGTCAAACCGACGCAGCAGCACAGCAATACCAGCCAGATAATTTTTTTAACCATGATAGCGTGTTCTCCTTGCTCTGAAGTATCCGTGGACTGTTGGAGTTTCAATTTTCTCATTAGAATAACAGTCATTGTTTCAGAAACAAGCAGCAAAAAGCAACTCGATGGTAAAAACTACTCCAGGAGGAGAAAACATTCACTCTGGCGGATGTCGCCCTGGTCTTCAAACCCGGTGAAGAAATCCTCCCACAATTCCAGGGCGTAAACGCCGAAAAATTCGCAATGATCGGACAGGCTGTTGAGCAGGGCCAGGCACTCGGTGGCAAACGAATGAAAAGTCTCCGGCTGGGAAGCGGTCAACTTGTGGAGCAGATCCAGGTCCTTGGCCGCCAGGGGCATCGGCACGAAATCTCGACCGAGAACTCTGTTCGCCACGGCCGTCATGAACAGGCCTGCCAGGGTGACGGATTCCAGTTGTGACTGCTGCTCGATCTCTGCCAGAGTGAATGGCAGTTGCCCGCTGAACAGGTTGACAAGGGCATCGATCTGGTCCAGTCGTTTGTCAACCAGAGCAAGTGTTTTGCTTGAATTGACGGGTTGCAGGTCACTTGGATGGTCACCATGGGGAGCCCGGTAAAAAAGGGCGGGTTTCTCGAGCAGGGAGTCGATAAAAAGAAGCTCGGGGAAATCGGCATACTGATAGAGCGGTCCGGTCAAAAATCGGCGAGCCCTGGCCTGACGCTGCTCGAGCAGGCTGTGTCCAAGCTGGTAAAGATGAAGGAGATAGGTGGTCTTGAAGATCTCGTCACCCCGGGCGACATCGTTGCCGGATAAAAATTCCAGGGCAAGATTGAGGATGTCGTAGACCTCCCGCAGTTTCCCGGAGATCTCTTTTTGCTCGGCAATGTCGGCCCGGTCGGCACTGAGTTTGCGATTGACCAGGTGCAGCAGTTCACAGGCGGTTTCGTGATCGATTCCGGCACCAAGAATGTCGGCCAGCAGATTGTTTGGCTCGGCTTTGGCCAGTAGCGCCAGCGGGCTGTGGAGTTCTTCGGCCTCCAGACGATAATCGATTTTGCCACCCGGTTTAAAGGTGTCCGGATCGACATAGGTATAGATGCTTTTCGCTTCGTGATGGGGGATGATCCCAAGGTCAAGAAGGCGGTTATTGCGGGAATTGAAGGACTCTTCCTCAAGAACCGAAAGGTTTTCACTGCGGATCATTTCCATCAGCAACAGGTAGGTTTCCTGCTCTTTCTCCTGCCAGAGATTGAGAAGGGCGCCGATGATTTTGGCCGCATCCTCACTGTGGTAATGGATGTCGTAAAGAGACTCAAGACGTCTTGAATTTTCGGCATCGTCATCATCGTAGGCCTCCAGGCCGCGGACGATGGTCAGATGCTTTTTCAGAAACAGGGCGAAGGTTTCCGGTTCGATTTCCCGCGCCAGCTGACATAATTTTTCTTCCCCTGCATTGGCAAGCAATTCGAGCCAGCGCAGAGACAGAACATCGCTGACCTTATCTCCGTCCCAGCAATCAAGATCCAGGAGTAACGTGATCTGCTCGGAACTGGCCAGTTCGAGCAGTTCAACGGAATCGGCAGAGCCAAGCTCATTGATGGTGAGATAGAGCTCCTGGGGATGCAATTGCGGAACCAGCCGTTCGGCATTCTGGGAGTTCAGTAACAGGTCGAATTTCTTTTTACCGTCGGCAGCCCTGATGATCTCAAGCTGTTCCTTCGCCGTGAGACTGGCGAATTCACTGAAAGAGATGTCCCGCTGTTTGCGTAAAACTTTGAGATGGCCGACCTGACGTTCGGCAGGAAGGGTGATTTTGGTCATAACGAAAGTCTCCCTGAACTTTTTTTGTGGTCCGTTACTCTAATGCAGTCACGAAATTTCTGCAATCCCGGCCAATCCCGCAGTGAATTGCATCATCTGCTTGTTTTTCTTTTCAAGCACCGCTTCTGTTGCTAGGCTAGCAACGGCAGAAGTCCGGCGACCTGGAAAAAGGCAGTGAATATAGAATATCGGCACTGGCCAAGGCAAGGATCTTCTGCCTGCCAAACCTTACTTTTACCCGGCGCGAGAGGCATTGGTGCGTAAACTGTTCAGGGATTCACCGATTAAGACCAAACTGACTGTTGTTATCATGGCCAGCTGTACCATTTTGCTGTTCATTGTCAGCGGGGTTCTGTTGTTGTCCGAATTGTACACGCGTCAGGCCTCCCTGAAACAGGAAAATGCCATCCTGGCCACCTCTCTTGCCGAACAGCTGCGGCAGCCCCTCCTGCTCGAAAAATTCAATCAGGCCGAAGATTTGCTCGGTGCTCTGAGCCGACAGAAAAATGTCCATGCCGGTTACCTTTTTGATCGTGACGGTAAGGCTGTTGCCGAATACCTGACAAGTGACAGAACCCCCATCGTGCTGTCGGCACTGCCTCACGATTTTCCCGATGACCGGCTTCCGGAAACAGGAGCAGGCCTGTCGAAGTTCAATTTTCCCCACGATTACTACAGCAGTTTCACGCCTATTTTTTTCGAGGGGGCCCAGATTGGCACTCTTTATCTGCTCAGTGATCTCGAAAAATTCTATGCCGGGGTGAATGCGGTTATTGCCGGTGTTGTCTCCGCCTTTATCATGCTGGTTTTGTTCTCCTTTCTGCTGGCTGAGTTTCTGCAGAAACCGGTTTCAGCTCCTCTGCTTGATCTGGCCGGGGTCATGGCCCAGATTGCGGATCGACAGGATTATTCCCTTCGCGCCACCAAACAGACGGCTGATGAAATCGGACTTCTGGTTGACGGCTTCAACGCCATGCTTGACCAGATTGAGCAGCATCAACTGGCCCTGGCCCGGCATCAGCAATATCTTGAATCCACCGTTGCGGAACGCACCTCCGAACTGCGCAAAACCGTCAAAAAACTGGCCGCTGCCCGGCGACAGGCGGATCAGGCCAACCAGGCAAAATCCGACTTCCTGTCGCGCATGACACACGAGTTGAGAACGCCTCTGATCGGGGTGCTCGGCATGAATGAGCTGCTGATGAGAACAGACTTGAATGCCGATCAGCAGCTGCTCGTCGAAACGGTGCATAACAGTGGCGAAGAGTTACTGCAGTTAATCAGCGATGTTCTTGATTTTTCAAAGATCGAAGCCGGAAAGCTGACCCTGAAGCCGACCGATGTCAAGCTGTTTCGTATCGTGGAGACCTGTGTTGAACTGCTCGCACCTCAGGCCATGGAAAAAGGACTGCAACTTGCATCCGAAATTCCCCTGTCGGCAACCTGGACTGTTTCTGCCGACGAAATGAGAATCCGCCAGATTCTCATGAACCTGATCGGTAATGCCATCAAGTTCACTTCGTCCGGGCAGGTGGTGGTCCGCTTGTTTTGTGAACGGGCGTCATCCGACACCGGTAACTTCGCCATTGAGGTGGAAGATTCGGGAGCCGGAATCCCGCCGGAGGTTTCGGCCAATATCTTTGACGCGTTCTACCAGGTCGATGGCTCCGATACGCGGGAAAAAACCGGTGCGGGGCTTGGTCTTGCCATTGTCCGGCAACTCGTTGAATTGATGCACGGGCGCATTGACGTCTCTATCCTTCCCCAGGGCGGGAGTCTGTTCAGGATTAACCTGACCCTCCCTTTGCGGCAGGCGAATCGCTTTGACCTGCCGGCCGATCTCGGCAAGGCGAAAGCTCTTGTCTGTACAGCCGACAACCTGTTCGGCCGGGTTCTGGTGGATAACCTCAGTCAACTCGGACTATCCGTGTTCTATACGGCCGATGGGGAGGAAGCCCTGAAGCACATCATCAAGGCGCAGGACAGCCATGCGCCCGTCCGCCTTTTCTTTACCGACCCCGAGTGCACTCTTGACAATGGACGCAAGCTCGTTACCGCTGTGCCTGACGCTGAGCGGCTTCCTTATATGAAGACAATTGTGATCTGCCATGACAGAAGTCGCCAGCTCGAACTCCGAGGGGGAGATGTCAGGTTGCCATTGCCGGTCGACTGGACCCGACTGTATCAAGCGGTTACCCAGGACTGGCGGCCGGTGGAAAAGAACACCGTTAGGGGCGACTCCCACCGGGTGTCTGCTGTCGGGGAAAGCACCAGGGGCGGGCCGAACATTGGTGTTCTCAGCGCCAATGTCGCCAGCAGGGAACTGCTGAAACTTGCCGTGAAAAAAATCCTCGGGGACCGGTGCGCTGTCCTCGACCTCTCTGCGCTGTCCGACGCTTCAGCGATGGCCGAGCCTGATCTTATCCTGGTTGATTTCGACCATCTGGAACCGGCCTGGCTGGAAAACTATCTCGGGCAGGCTACGGGTGCTGCCAGGGTGGTCATTTCCCGAAACCTATCGATCCCATTGCAGCCGGAACTGTACGATCTTCATTTGCAGAAGCCCTTGACCGGCAGTCAGCTCGACCGTCTGGGATCCTTCATCGGCACCATGCAGGTCCATTGCGCGGCCGGGAAAGGTAACGCGTGAAAAGACCCACTCCCTTTATTAACCGCAAAGTGTTCCTGATGGTGACGGCGGTTTTCCTGGCCGCTGTTCTGATGGGTGTTTCCTGGTTTCCGCTCAGGGGCGCGGGCCCTCTACGTGTTGACACACCGGTCCGGCAAGCCCGTGGTCCAGGAGATCGACTTGTTGTCAACCTGAAAGGGGAGGGCTTCACCGCCGGCATGGCGGCCCTGTTGACGCCCAGTATCGACAATAACCAGGCGATCGCAGCCACTTTCCCTCTGCCGGGATCGTTCTACGATACGGTGGCGTATCGAGATTGTCTCTACCTCGGAAGTCTTGACCAGGGTCTGTACGCCGTCGATATCAGTGAGCCGAGGCGGCCAAGGCTACTCAAGGAGTACTTGCCCGGGCGTCCGGTGGTCGACCTGTTGCGCATTGACGACCTGCTCGTCGCGGTCTGCGGACAGCAAGGTCTCGTCTTATTTAAAATACGCCAGGATGGTTATCTCAGGCCCCTGGGCGAGTTTCCTTCCCGGTTGTCCATGACCAAGGCGAGCTATGCCGCCGGGTACCTCTACGTTGCGGCCGGTCCGGACGGGCTTCTCTCCTTGAAGGTCAGTGATCCTGAACAGGTTGAGATAGCCACCGGTGGTGGAGCCGAAGGGTTTGTGACCGATCTTTTTACTTTCGACGGCCTGCTGGTGGCGGCGACCAAGGATCCCCATCAGCTGAAAAGCTACCGTCTCGATGGCCAGGGCCGCTTTACGGAAATCGCTGTCCGGAATCTTTCCGGGCAGATCAGGAGCATGGTGCAAAAAGGGAACGATCTGTATGTGGCGACGACGGATGGGTTGTCCATCTACCGGGTTTCGCCGGAAGGTGCATTCGTTGTGCTTGGTCATTTCCCGGAACTGAAATCGACGGAAAAACTGTTTTCCGGGTCTGATGCTGTCTATATATTCAAGAACTATTCTGCCCTGGCTTTTCTCAATGTGGAAAATTTCGGATTGTCCAGCAACTATTTTCTCTCGAGCAAGGTGAGGACCCTGGACGAAATCGGTGATTATCTGCTGGTGTCCGGATACCAGACCGGGCTGACGCTCATCGATAAAAGGGCTCTCCAGCCTTATCGTGTCTCCCGGGCCCAAGAAATGTCCGTTCCGGTGAGAAATCTATATTTCCATCAGCACAAGATCTATGTCATGGGGGAGAAGGGTCTTTTTGTTATGAATGAAAAGGACGGGGCCTACCTGCAACAGCTAAGCGCCGTCAGAACGTCATCACTGACCTTGTTCAAAAATTTTCTGGTGGCCGGGCACATGGACTCCGGACTGGAGATTTTTGACATCTCTTCCGGCCGCTATGAAGCCGTCGCAACCTGGCCCGAGATCAGAGTCAGCCAGCTCGACGTTGCGGGCAGATTCATTCTTGCCGCAAGCGGAATCGCAGGCATCCGCTGCATCGATCCTGAAAATATTTCTGCTCCTGTGGTGACCGCTTCTCTCGCGGTTCACGTGCTCGATTTCAAGGTCGCTGACGATCTTGTCTATCTGGCGACCAAAGAGAACGGACTGATGATTCTCAGACTGTCGAAAGGAGGCGAGTTTCAAGTGCTCGGCAAGGTCAACACCCCGTTTCCGATGAATCAGTTCGATGTCGCATCCGCTCTCGAAATCGTCGGGGGGAAAGCCTATATCGCGAATGGGGGCAGTGGCCTCTTGATTGCTGATGTGGAGGATCCGCGGCGGCCGAAAATACTCTCATCTCTCGGCTTGCCGGGCGAGAGCAAGGGGCTGCTGGTAAGGGACGGTTTGGCCATGGTTCTGAGCGGCGCAAACGGCCTGAGTCTTGTCGATGTCCGTCATCCAGCGGCACCGATGCTGGTGGGGCAGATGAACATTCCGGGAGTGGCCCGGCGCATTCACCTGTTCAACGGAGTGTTGTATCTGCCGCGCACAGTGGGCAGTCTGCTTGCCCTGCCGGCGCCCGGATGGGCGACCAGGGTGCGGGTGCTATCCTCCCGGCACATGGACATTGAATTTCCGATCCCTAAGAGCGCCGGGCATTTCAACCTGCACCTTGCCAACGACCAGGGAGCCGTGACCCTGAGCGATGCGGTTGTGATCAGAAATTGAAGTCGATCCCCGCCCAGAACTGCCGGCCGAGTTCGTATTCTCCGCCATAATCTCTGATTTTTATTTTCTTGTTGAAGACATTCAGGACATCCAGATTCAGAACGACGTCAAAACGGCTGAATTCAGGAACCTGCCAGCGTAAATTCCAGTCAAAGGTCAAAGCGCTTTTGGCTTTGACTTTTTGGTAGATAAACGGGTCGGTGGCTTGTTCAGGATTGAGAAGGCTGGCTTGCCTTTCTCCCGAATTCTTCAGCCTCCAGTATTTTCCCCGGTATTTCGTGGTATTGGTGAAGGAGATAGCATAGGGCAGCTTGCAGCGGTAGATGAAATTCAGGACAACGGGGCGATTGAAGTCTGACTTTGGCATCTCATATTTGAAGTATTCTTTCCCTTCGTACCAGTAGGTTTCAGTGGCATCTTCCTCATCAAAAAATCCGGAGTAATCGTTGTTTGAGCTGGTAGATATTTGCCAGTTTCCGTTCGCTTCAAAATAATGGCGCGCCCAGGAGCGTTGCCAGCTGATCAGGATACTCTCGTATTCAGAACGACCATTATTATTCAGGTAGTAGGTGTAGTGAGTGATGGTTTTCTGGTCACCGTTCTCATCAAGATAGGTTTCGCTCGATTTTTCAGATGTTCGGGCGAACTCTTTATGATGGTCCTTCTGGATGTATTGCGCTTTGAATTCACCGCCGAACAGTTTCTGGATGATTCCCACAGTCGTTTCGTCAGCATAAGGGGCTTCGATGTCCTTATCGACGAAATCGCGCACTGACGTGGTTTCCCAGTCGTCCATACTGCCGGCTCTGGTCTGACTGCTGTAGCTGTAATGGCCCTGCTCAAGCAGGGTGCTTGTATAGTATCTGTTCCTGCCAGCAAACAGAACCGTTGAGCCATCACCGAATATATCGAGGGAACTTGACAACCGTGGCGCGATCTGTGCCTTGTTGGTCAGGTTGCTATGGCTGATCCGGACCCCCGGGAAAAGCTCGATCCGTTTCCAGACCATTGAATCCTGAAGGTAAAATCCCAGATCGGTCGAGGTGCTGGTGTCCTTGGCAGCAAGGTAGACGGTACGGTTTTTCAGGTATTCCTCTCCGTTGACGCAGGCGTCATCTTCAGGAAGGCAGGTTGTCAACGGATCTTCTACCGTTCCGTAATAGTAATGGGAACCTTTGCGCCGCTGGTACAGGAGACTTGAATGTTTGGCTTCGAGGCCCACTTTGATGCGGTGGTTGGTTGCGCCCCAATGGACGGTGCGCAGCATGAAATCAAGCTTACCCAAAAGTTCGTCCTGCGCATAGGCCAGGTTTCCCATGCCTCCCTCGATGTCGTCGGCATCCCAGCGATACTTGTCGGTCGGGGACTGGCGCTTGACCCGCTGTTTGCTGTAGCCGGCCTGGGCGGTTACGGTTCCGGCCGGAAGGGTCTTTTCCAGCTGAAGGTTGAAAGAATAGGTATCCTGATTAATGGCGTACCTGCTGCCCCTTACGTTGTCGAGGTAGAGTGTCGCGGTGGTCGGAGAATAGAGGCCTGAAAAAGAAATCCGCGCGTTGGAGGGAAAATCGTGGGTTGCCTTCAGCAGGACATTCTCCCGTTCTCTGTTCAATGTGACCGGACCGTCAATATGATTCAGTCGAATCCGGGAAAGAATTTTCTGGTACGCTGTCAGAAAAACCGTATCGTTGCTCAAGGGCGCATTGAGGATGAGCCCGAAATCATGTTTTTCGAATTCCGGCTGGTATCGGGAGTTTTCAGCCTTGAAAAAGTCTTCTTTTTTCTCGGGATCCAGATGGAATTCGGTCCAGCTGTCGTTGGTGGTGCGATAGCTGAGCTGGCCCCAGAATTCCGGCGTGGCTTCGACTGTTTTAACATCGATGTGACCACCGGTGAAGCCGCCGTATTCGGCAGGGATGTTGCTGTTATAAACGGTGATTTCTTCGATGAGGCGCGAATTCAGAAACTGTTTCTGGGGGTAGCCTGGCAAGGTGTAGGCGTTGTCGGGCAGGTCGCCAGCAGGATTCAGGATACTTTTGTTGTTCAGCCCGTCGATCGTGTAACTGTTGTCGTAAAAGCGACTCCCCGAGACGGAGACCGGCGGTGGAAAAATCTCTCCGCCCAGGTATGACGAATTGTATTCCTCGCTGTACTGGGTCCCGGGCACAATACCGATGAGTTCGTTGACACTGCCGTTTCTGACGGGAAGATCTTCGATCATCTCCCGGTCAAGAATCGTGGTGCCGGTGGTCGGGGCGATGCGCTGCGCTTCGACCTGGACGGCCGGCAGGGCTGGCAGGAGACCTTCGCCTGTGCTATTCGTGTTAACCTGTTCGGCGGCTGCCGCCAGGACTGGCGTCACCATCAGGATGGAGAGGCACAGGACGTTAATCAAAAAGGTCGTTATTCTGGCTGGCATATCGGGAGCATCGGAAGTTTGTGTTTGCGCCGGTTCGTCAATCGATTAAAATGAGCCTTCAGTAAATGTTTGACAAGCTATCAATAAAATCGATATGCATGCAAGCGCTTATTGTTGTCTGAGACCTGTTTCAAAGCCTATGGATCCGGATTTTGAGTGACTCGGTAAAACTGATGACGTTCATCCTCCTGTCGGGGTTGCTGCATTTTGCCACCCTGTCAGGGTCCCATGACACCTTATATAGTACAAAGCTCCGTTCCGAGATCAAAGTTGCTTTTGTCTCCGGGGACGGGTCTGCTTTTCGAGCCCGGCCGAAACGTGACCTCGCCAGGGAGCTCAAGCCACAGGCGGCCGCTTCGCACACAAAGACGCCCCGTGTGGATCAAGAGCATGAGCTTCCTGATAGCCCGTCGAAGCCGCTTCCTTCGGTGGCTTCTTCGGCCGTGAAAAGTCGTTCCGTTCCGCCATTAACGCAACCAATGAGTCCGACGCCGGAACCCCGGGTGGCTGCCGAGAAGGAGGAGGTTCAGACGGCTGAGCCGGCAGTTCATCCCGTTGCGAAGCATCGACCCGACCAGGACTTGATTGAAAAGGAGGTTCCCCTGCCTGATTTCAACGCGGCTGCTGAACTGTTTGCGACGGATGCGTTGGCGGAGCCCGTCTCGCCCCCGCCCGGCGGAGGGGACGCCTCTTTCGAAGAGGGCCACTTGCCGGCCGGACAGCCCGCAGTTGCGGCCATGGAAATGGCCTTGCCTCTGTATGATGAAAATCCGAAACCGGTCTATCCCAGGGTCGCCGCTCTGAAAGGGTGGGAGGGGACCGTGTTGCTGGAGGTCCTGGTTTTGAAGGATGGGCAGGTCGGCGATGTCTCTTTGTTGAATTCAAGCGGGTACCGGGCCCTGGACAAGGCTGCCCGCAAGACGGTCTATCGCTGGAAGTTCAGACCCGCTCATGTGGGGGGGGATCCCGTAGAATGCAAGGTTCAGATCCCGATAAATTTTGTTTTGAATTCTGCTCGCAGTTAAGTTGTGCTGCTTGTACGTGTTTGTCTGCCTAACTCTGGAGGGTCGTGATGAATTCAGTCAATCAACAATACCTGGACGCCATAGATACGTTTATTCCATCGCTGCAGGATTTTCTGGCCTCCGGCGGTCAGGACGGGGAACTCTTTGCCGCGGTTCGGGGCCGGATCAGCCAGCTGGCTGATGGAGCCAACGCCTGTGGCGCCGGTTCCTTTGAGTGTATTCTCAAAGATGTGGAGATTCTCCTTGCCCGCCATGATGAGCAGCAGAGGATCGACAACCCCCTGGAAAAAAACATGCTCAGGCTCGCTGCCGACTGGCTGATCCAGCTGCTGGCTTTGAATCGGGAGGGGCTGCCGGAACCGCGTTCCCTCGTTCTAGAATTGCGCCATCTTTTTCATCTCGTCAAAAGTTCCTGCAGCGCTTCCCGGATGGCCACGGAGGGTCATTTCGCAGCATCGGTCGATCCGTTCAGCGCCGACCCGGTTCCCGACCAGGCCGATAACGGCGGGGAAAGGTTCTGCCCGGATCCTTTCGACGAAGATCCCCGTATCAGTTCGGAACTCGACCGTTTACAGAAAACCATTACCTATGTGAAGTCGGCCGTGCTGTCACGCAGGCCGGTTCAGGATCCGTTCGCAGCCGATCCTTTTGAGACCCTCGCACCCGATCAGGATGACGCGAAGGGACGGACTGAAACTTCTGGAGCGAAGGCGGATATCTTTTCCGACGACCCGGATTTCAGTCCTGAGTGATTTTCGAAGTTGGTGTCGAAATTTTAATTGCAAAACTTGTTTCTGCATGCTAGAAACGCAGCCTACCTAGCCAGGTAGCTGTTCGTTGTCAGTCAAATACGCGCCAGTAGCTCAGCTGGATAGAGCAACGGACTTCTAATCCGTAGGCCGAGGGTTCGAATCCTTCCTGGCGCGCCATATTTTTTGAATTGACAAGGGGTAGTCATTTACGTAACATGGCCGGGTTTTTCTGGTGGGTGTAGCTCAGTTGGTAGAGCACTGGATTGTGGCTCCAGGCGTCGAGGGTTCGATCCCCTTCACTCACCCCATTCTAAAAGTACTATGCTCACCTTCCAGCTCAAAAATCCCGAAAGGGTGGGTATGGGAGGTGGGCATTGTTTCTTTTTAGGTCGATTGCGAGAGTGGCGGAATTGGTAGACGCGCTGGTCTTAGGAACCAGTGTCCTTCGGCGTGGGGGTTCGAGTCCCCCCTCTCGCACCATCCTTTGGGAAGAGACTCCTTGTTATCAAGGTCAGAATATATGATACAGTCGAGTTATCCGATGCTTCCATCGTTCAAAATTCAAAATCAGGAAGGAATTGTTAAATGAATGTCAGGGTTGAAGAACTGAGTCCCATCAAAAAGAAATTATTTATCGAGGTCGCGGAAGACGTTGTTTCGACCGAACTGAACAACGCTTACAAAAAAATTGCGAAGACCGCCAATATCAAAGGTTTCCGTAAGGGCAAGGTGCCTCGCGCGATTCTTGAACAGTACTATGGACCCAAGGCTCAGTATGATGCGGTCGGTTCCCTGATCAACAACAGCCTTTACAAGGCGATGATCGATGAGAAAATCGATGCCGTTTCTCAGCCTCAGGTTGTTGATTCCGGTGAGGTCGAGGCGGGGAAGCCTTTTACTTACGAAGCCGAGGTTGAGGTTCGCCCCCAGGTCGAAGCCAAGGATTATCTCGGATTGGAAGTTGAAAAAGAGATTACCCCTTACGATGACAGTATGGTGGAAAAGCAGCTTGAGAACATGGCGGCCAACAATGCCCAGCTTGAAGTCAGTCGCCGGAAAATCGCCCGGGACGGCGATACGGTCATCCTTGACTTCGAAGGCTTCATCGACGGGACGCCATTCGAGAACGGCGCGGCCAAGGACTATCAGCTTGAGCTTGGTTCAAACAGCTTTATTCCCGGGTTTGAAAGCCAGGTTGCTGGCATGAAGCGGGAACAGGAAAAAGAGATCCAAGTGACTTTCCCGGAAGGTTACGGGGCTAAGGAACTTGCCGGCAAGCCAGCCGTATTCAAGGTTCTGCTGAAAGAAATCAAGGAAAAGGTCGTTCCCAAGCTTGATGATGATTTCGCCAAGCAGTTCGACGCTGAAAATATGGAGGCTCTTCGTCAGCGCCTCAAGGAAAATACCATCGCCCTGGAAGCCGAGAAAAGCGAAACCCAGGTTTTGGATAAAATAATCGACGAACTGATCAAGAAGAATCCTTTCGATGTTCCTGAGGGGATGGTCAAGAACCAGCTCATGTACCTCAAGGACAGTTTTTCTCAGCGGCTGCAGGCGCAGGGGATGTCTCTTGAAATGCTGGGTATGGGTGATGAGGCATTTGCCGCCACTTATCGTGACATGGCGGAGCAGCAGGTCAAGGCTGACCTCCTGGTTGCGGCCATCGCCAAGCAGGAAGGTTTCGAAGCGTCGGATGACGAAGTCGAGGAGAAGATCAAAGAGCTGGCGGACAGCAACAACACCCCTCTCGAGCAGGTTCAGAAATATTTCGACAACGAACAGGCCAAGGCGGGTCTCAAATCACAGATCGTTCATGACAAAGTTACCAAGTATCTTCGCGATAATGCCAAGGTGACCGAAGTTGAAAAAGAAGTGGTCAATCCTGAAGCTGTCGGGGAAGAGGAAGAATAGGAGTTTACAGATGAGTCTTGTGCCTATGGTTGTTGAGGATAGTGGTCGCGGAGAGCGTGCTTACGATATTTATTCGCGGCTGCTGAAGGATCGCATTATCTTCCTTGGGGGGGCTATTGAAGACCATATGGCTAACCTCATTATCGCGCAGTTGCTGTTTCTTGAGTCTGAAGATCCCGATCGCGACATTCATCTTTACATCAACTCTCCCGGTGGTGTCGTCACCGCCGGTATGGCGATCTACGATACCATGCAGTATCTGAAGGCCCCGGTTTCGACCATTTGTGTCGGCCAGGCAGCGAGCATGGGGGCCGTGTTGCTGGCCGCTGGCGCCGCAGGCAAGCGTTACGCTCTGCCCCACGCCCGGATCATGATCCATCAGCCTCTTGGCGGGTTCCAGGGGCAGGCCACCGACATCAATATTCACGCCCAGGAAATCCTGCGGATGCGGGAGACCCTGAACGGCATTCTGGCCAGCCATACCGGACAGAGTCTTGAGAAAATCGGCAACGATACGGAACGGGATTTTTTCATGGATAGCGAAACCGCATGCAGTTATGGTATCATCGATTCGATAGTCGAAAGAAAAAGCTGAAACAAATTGCATGGCGGAGGTGTGATAGGTGAGTTCTAAGGATGAAAACGGCCAATTGACCTGTTCATTTTGCGGTAAATCGCAGGATGAGGTCAAAAAGCTGATAGCTGGTCCGACAGTCTATATCTGCGATGAGTGCATTGAACTCTGTAACGACATCATTGACGAGGAAGCCCGTCTTGATCAGGCCTCCGGAGCGGAGTCCAAGCAGTTGCCGAAACCGGCGGAAATCAAAGATATTCTCGATGAATATGTCGTCGGTCAGGAACGCGCCAAGAAGATTCTATCGGTGGCCGTATACAATCATTACAAGCGGGTTGAATTTTCCGAAAAGAATGATGATATAGAAATTCAGAAAAGCAATATTCTGCTGCTCGGTCCCACCGGCAGTGGCAAAACCCTGCTGGCGCAGACCCTTGCCAAGGTTCTCGATGTTCCCTTTACGATTGCCGATGCGACCAATCTCACGGAAGCCGGCTATGTCGGGGAAGATGTCGAGAATATCATTCTCAGTCTTCTGCAGGCGGCTGATTATGATCTTGAAAAGGCTCAGAAGGGGATTATCTACATCGATGAGGTCGATAAAATCGCGCGTAAATCTGAATCTCCCTCGATTACCCGCGACGTCTCCGGTGAAGGGGTGCAGCAGGCCCTGCTGAAAATTATCGAAGGAACCACGGCAAGCGTTCCCCCGAAAGGCGGGCGGAAACATCCCCAGCAGGAATTTCTCAAGGTCGATACGACCAATATCCTGTTCATCTGCGGCGGGGCTTTTGCCGGGCTGGAAAAAATCATCAGCAGGCGGATCGGATCGAAGGCGATGGGCTTCGGCGCCGAGATCAGATCCTTCAAGGAAGAGGATCTCAGTCAGCTGCTGCCCAAGGTGCAGCCTACCGATCTTCTCAAATTCGGCCTGATCCCCGAGTTTGTTGGTCGGATACCGGTCATTGCGACCCTCGAGGAACTTGATGAAGACGCGTTGATCCAGATTCTTCGCGAGCCCAAGAATGCTCTGATGAAACAGTATCAACGGCTTTTCGAGATGGAGAAGGTGCATCTCAAGTTTACCGACGGGGCCCTGGTCGCTGTAGCCAAGGAAGCCCTCACCCGGAAGACCGGCGCGCGTGGGCTCCGGTCGATCCTTGAAAATGCCATGCTCGATGTCATGTACGACATTCCATCTCAGGATCGGGTCAAGGAAGTTGTGCTTAACGAGGACGTCATTGTGAACGGTGCAAAACCCATCATCCTTTATGACGTTGCTGAAAGCGCTTAGCTTTCTTTGATCTATAACCAGATTCCCAGGAGTGCAGTTTGAAGGCTGCACTCCTTTTCTCATTTTACAGGCGTTAATATGTCCGAAACCATGCACAGCGAACACCTGCCGGAACAACGTGTTCTGCCTCTCTTGCCGCTCAGGGATATAATAATCTTCCCCTACATGGTGGCCCCCCTGTTTGTCGGCCGGGCACAGTCGATCGGGGCTCTCGAGAAGGCCTCGGAAGACGACAAGCTGATCTTTCTGACCAGTCAGAAAGATCCCAAAATCGACAATCCCGAACAGGATGACCTTTATCAGGTAGGTACCGTCGGCAAGATTGTGCAGCTGCTGAAGCTGCCGGACGGCACGGTCAAGGTTCTCGTCGAAGGAATCTGGCGGGGACGGATCGAGTCTTTTTTAAGAAGCGAGGATCTTCTGGAGGCGGATATTGTTCCCCTGGACGAGTCCATTTCAGATCCGTCCGAGTTGACCGCCGTGATGCGGGCGATCCATTCGACCTTCGAGACTTATGTCGGCCTCAGTAAAAAACTGCCGACCGAAGTCAGTGCGACGATCGCCGGAATAGACGATCCGTCGCGGCTGGCCGATACGGTCGCCGGTCACCTCCAGGTGCCCATCGCTGAAAAGCAGGAAATTCTTGAACTGCTCGATCCGACGGTTCGTCTTGAGCATCTGCTTGCCCTGCTCGAACAGGAAATCGAAATTCTGCAGATTGAAAGCAGGATCCGCAGCCGGGTCAAGAGCCAGATGGAGCGCAGCCAGAAGGAATACTATCTGAACGAGCAGATGCGCGCTATTCAGAAAGAACTCGGTGAGCAGGACGAATTCAAGCAGGAAATTCTCCAGTTTGAAGAGCAGATCAAAAAAAAGAAAATGTCCAAAGAGGCGACTGAGAAGGCTTACGCCGAATTGCGCAAGCTCAAGATGATGTCCCCCATGTCCGCCGAGGCGACCGTGGTGCGCAACTATATCGAATGGCTTCTTGCTCTGCCCTGGCAGAAGGGGACCAGGGACCGTTATGATCTTGACAAGGCCGAAGAAATCCTTGAGGCCGATCATTACGGTCTTGAGAAAGTCAAGGAGAGGGTTCTTGAGTATCTTGCCGTTCAGGCTATGGTCAAGCGCATCAAGGGCCCGATTCTCTGCCTGGTCGGTCCTCCAGGAGTCGGGAAAACCTCCCTTGGACAGTCCATCGCCAAAGCCCTGCAGCGTAAATTTATCAGGATTTCCCTTGGCGGGGTGCGCGACGAAGCTGAAATCCGGGGGCATCGCCGGACCTATATCGGGGCCATGCCCGGCAAGATTATCCAGAGTCTGCGCAAGGCAGGCGTTAAAAACCCGGTGTTCATGCTTGATGAAATAGACAAGATGAGTACCGATTTTCGCGGCGATCCGTCATCTGCCCTGCTTGAAGTGCTTGATCCCGAGCAGAATCACAATTTCGGTGACCATTTCCTGGATGTTGATTATGACCTTTCCGAAGTTCTTTTCGTAGCGACGGCCAATGACCTGCATGCGATTCCCAGGCCGCTCCATGATCGTCTTGAGGTTATTCGTATCGCCGGCTATTCAGAAGAGGAAAAACTGAATATCGCCCGCAGATATCTTCTCAAAAAACAGGCCGAAGCCAATGGGCTCGATGCCGAGAAAATCCGTTTTTCCGATCGCGCCCTGTATGAAATCATTCGCCGCTACACTCGTGAGGCCGGGGTTCGAAGCCTTGATCGCTGTATCGCTGCGGTGATGAGGAAACTGGCCAAAAGGGCCCTGGTCGAAGGGACGGACAAGACTTTCGCTGTTGGCGAGATCCAGATCGGAAGGTATCTGGGGGTTCCTCAGTTCCAGTACGGCATTCGTGAGCAGGAAGACCAGGTCGGGGTGGCGACCGGACTTGCCTGGACTCAGACCGGCGGTGAGCTTCTGTCCATCGAGGTCACGAGTCTGCCCGGGAAAGGCAAGTTGACGGTGACCGGACACCTCGGAGAAGTCATGCGGGAGTCGGCTCAGGCGGCCTTGAGTTATGTCCGGTCGCGCTGGCAGGAGCTGGGGCTCGACAAAGACTTTTATTCCAATCTTGATCTTCACATCCACGTTCCCGAAGGCGCCGTGCCGAAAGACGGACCGTCTGCAGGGATTACCATGGCTACCGCCCTGACGTCCGCCCTGACCGGGCGTGCGGTCCGCAAAGATCTGGCAATGACCGGAGAGGTGACCTTGAGAGGCCGGGTTCTTGCCATCGGAGGGCTGAAGGAAAAACTTCTGGCGGCAAGACGTGGCGGTATCACCCATGTATTAATTCCGATGGAAAATAAAAAAGATCTTGCAGAAATAGGTCAAGATGTATTAAAAACTCTCACGGTCGAGGCTGTCGATCATATGGATAAGGTTCTTGCAAGGGCATTGGTCGAAGAGCCTTCCGAGAAGGATTAACTGTCCCTTAAAATCCTGGGAAACCTGCATGAAAGCCCAGATTTCGGGGAAAAACAACTTGACAGTATTTTCGTAAACCTGATATATGTTATCGCGTTTTCAGATATCAAATCACTTAAATAACTAGGAGGTATGCTGTGACTAAAGCGGATCTGGTCAATGCAATGGCAGAGAAGGCGGGGCTGAGCAAAACTGATGCTGAGGGTGCACTGAAAGCTTTCACCGAAGCGATCACCGATGCTCTCAAGGCTGGTGAGAAAGTTGCTCTGGTGGGTTTCGGAACATTCAGCGTTGGTGAGCGTTCTGCTCGTACCGGCAAGAATCCTCAAACCGGCGAGGCCATTGAAATCGCTGCTGCCAAAGTACCAAAATTCAAAGCCGGCAAGGCTCTGAAAGACGCAGTAAACTAAAACAGCATATCGGTAGAAAACATAAGGAAGTAGGAAGTATTAGGCGTCCCTCTTCGTAACAAAGACACTTAGTACTTCCTTTTTCTGTCTGCGGGGCTGTAGTAGAGTCGGTTACAACGCCGGCCTGTCACGCCGGAGGTCGCGGGTTCAAGTCCCGTCAGCCCCGCCATTTCAATTTCGGGCGAATAGCTCAGCTGGGAGAGCGCCTGCCTTACAAGCAGGATGTCGGGGGTTCGAGCCCCTCTTCGCCCACCATATTTGGGGCTGTAGTAGAGTCGGTTACAACGCCGGCCTGTCACGCCGGAGGTCGCGGGTTCAAGTCCCGTCAGCCCCGCCATTGGTTAAAAAACCACACTGTTATAAGACAGTGTGGTTTTTTTTGTCTTTGAATTTTCCCCTACATTTTAAATCCTAGGCAGGTTTCATGGGGATTTTCGGCCGTCAGCAAGGCCGAAATGGCGGCAATACCATAAGCGCCGGCGGCCTTTACGGGCAGTGTGTGGGTGGTTTTGATTCCCCCCAGGGCATAGATTGGAAGATCCTTTTTGCGACACGCTTGGGCCAGGCTGTCCAGCCCTTTTGGTGGACCGTATTGTGCTTTTGACGGGGTGTGGAAAACGGGTCCGAAGGTTGCAAAATCAGCTCCCTCTCTGGCGGCCTTTGCCAGAGCGTCCTCGTCGTGAGTGGAGACGCCGATGATTTTATCCGTTCCCAGCAGGGTCCTGGCTGTTGCTGTCGGAAGTGAGTTCTCCCCCAGATGGACTCCGTCGGCGTCACAGGCCTGGGCGATATCGATGCGATCATTGATGAGCAGCAGGCACTCATAAGCCCTGGTCATTTCTCTGAGACGGCAGGCCAGGGAGAACAAGTCCTTGGCGCAGAGGTCTTTTTCCCTGATTTGCAGCATTTTGATCCCGGCCGCAAGCAGGACGTCGATCTTCTTGAGGAATCCGGCTTGGGTAGGGAACAGCGTCCGATCTGTGATCAGGTAAAGACGTGGTAATGTCCTGCTCATTTGTCTACATCGCCTGATTCAGGAAGGCCGGATCCCAATCCTTCCAGACGGCTTCGTAACCGCGCGCTTGCAAATACTTCTCGAGTTCTTTCGGGGTCCGCTCATCATTGATCGAGAACTGTTCCGTCTCCTTCTCAGGCAATGAATAGCCCCCCGGAGCCGTGCTTGAGCCGGAACTCATCTGGGTGATGCCGAGGGGAAGCAGGTTGTTTCTCAGATCCGTACTCTCTCGGGTTGACAGGACCAGACCGGCGTCCGGTATCAGCAGCCTCAAGGCACAAATAAACTGGGTTAACTGTCGGTCACTGATGATGGTGTTTGGCTGAAATCCTCCTTCGGCCGGTCTTAATCGGGGAAATGAGATGGTGACCTGGGTTTTCCAGAATTTGCGCGCCAGGTAGAGGGCATGAAGTCCGGTGTAGAAAACGTCACTCAACCCCTCTCCAAGACCAAGGAGGGAGCCGATCCCGATGCGCCGCATGCCGGCATGTCCCGCTCGCTCAGGAGCTTCAAGGCGGAAGAGGTAATCGCTTTTAGGTCCATAGGGATGCAGCTCTTTATACAGCTCGGGATCGTACGTTTCCTGGTAGAGGGTCAAGCCGTCGACTCCGGCCGCAACCATGCGCTGATAACCCTTTTCGTCCATTGGAAAGACTTCAATGGACAGAGAGCCGCAGTATTTTTTTATGGCATGAATGGCTTCCTCAAGATAGCCGATCCCCGCAGTTTCCGGAGCTTCTCCGGTCAGCAGCAGCATATGCCGAAATCCCTGATGGAAGAGGTACTTGGCCTCCTGTTCGGCTTCGGCAGGGGACAAGGTTCTTCGCAATAGATGGTTGTCTGCGCTGAACCCGCAATATCTGCACCCATTGTGACATTCATTCGACAGATAGATCGGTGCGTACATCAGAATGGTCCGGCCAAATCTCTGACTGGTGATCCGATGAGAGCGCTGGGCCATTATCTCCAGCTGCTGATCGCTGACCTGCGGCGAGATAAGGGCGGCGAAATCTTCTATGGTGATCCGCTTCCTGCCAAGGGCGCGGTCGATGTCTGAACCGCTCGCCTGGGCAATAACCTGGCGGATCTCCTCAACCGGGTAGGTGCTCATAATCTGCTGAAAACTCATATCAGTCCCTCAGAAAACCGGTCAGGGGGCTGGAGGCTTCAGCCTTGCTGCGCTGGGGGCCAAGTCCGGCGAGAAACGCCTCTCTGCCGGCTTCGACCCCTTTTTTGAAGGCCGCGGCCATTTTTGCAGGATCGGGCGTGTCAGCGAGAGCCGTGTTGACCAGAACCGCATCCGCCCCCATTTCCATGGCTTCCGCGGCGTGGGACGGGGCGCCCAGACCGGCATCGATCACCACGGGAATATTGGCCTGTTCGATGATTATGGCGATGTGGTCTTTGGTTCTAATGCCGCGATTGGTGCCGATGGGCGCGCCCAGCGGCATGACCGTTGCCGTACCGGCCTCTTCGAGATGCTTCGCCAGGACCGGATCGGCCGGCATGTAAGGCAGTACGACGAACCCTTCCCGAACGAGAATTTCAGCGGCTTTAAGGGTTTCTACGGGGTCGGGAAGCAGGTAGTAGGGGTCGGGGGTCACTTCAAGTTTGACCCAGGGCTCGCAGCCGGCCGCTCTGGCGAGGCGAGCCAGTCTGACCGCTTCTTCGGCGTTACGGGCACCGCTGGTGTTAGGCAGCAGCAGGTAACGGCTCCGGTCGATATGTTTCAGTAGCGAATCTTCCGGGCTGTCGATATCGACTCTGCGCAATGCCACGGTGACAATTTCGCAGTCTGAAAATTCCATGGCTGAGACCATGGCTTCATTGGAAGAAAACTTTCCGGTTCCAACCATCAGCCGGGAGGTGAATTCCCGGCCGGCAATAATGAGGGGGTCCATCTCTTTATCCCTTTCCGTTTTCATAAACTGTTAGCCGCCACCGACAAACTGAATAATTTCCAGCCGGTCATTCTCGTTGATAAGGCAGGAGCTGAACTGATCGGCGCTGAGAATCTCGCTGTTCAGTTCAACGACAACATGGGCCGGAGACAGCTTCAGCATGTCGATAAGCTGTTCCAGGCTGAGCTGCTGTGTGAATTCACGTGGCCTGCCGTTGATGATAATCTTCATAAAGGCTCCGTTTCTTCGGGAGGTTCTTCAAGGAGCAGTCTTAGTACTGCGTTGGCCTGATGATGAGCGACGATGCCGACCCGGGGAGCCATGAGACCGTTTCCAGGCCCTGCAGCGGAGGAGCGGTCTCCGCAGAGGTAAAAGTTTTGCGCCACCCGGACCGTTGTGACGGTATTGGCAGGCCCGTAGCCGGCCATTCCTGACCCCGCGACCAAAGGTTTCTTTCTGAAATATTTCAGCCAGTAAGTGGCCAGCATGGCTTTCTGGTCCGCCCCGTCAAAGGCCTCGACCAGAACGTCCACTTCTGAAAAGAGGTCGTGGATATTGTCCGGCTGGACGATGACCTGGTGAGGGGTAACCTTGGTCCAGGGATTGATCCTTTCAAGATTGGCGGCCAGCGCACTTACTTTAGGCAGCCCGATCTGGTCGATGAAATACTGCTGGCGGTTCAGATTGGACGGCTCAACGACGTCGAAATCGGCGAGAATGAGAGTCCCGACCCCGACCCTTGCCAGCGCGATGGCGACCTGAGACCCCAATCCCCCCACGCCGGCGATTCCGACGCAGCTGTTTTTAACCCTGTCGTGCACTCCCGGAGTATGGCGGGCGATGAGCTGTCTTTCCAGCTCCTCCCGGCTGGGTTGTTCGCCACGTCGAATCAGGCAGGCGCGGTCCCCGGGGAACAGGCGCTGATGATCAGAACCCGGATAGCCGTTGATGATAAGGATATCGGCATCAGGTTTATGCTGAAGCCGTAAGTCCCGCATGGTCGTCCCGTCAGGAACATTGATTTCCTGTTCGTTATAAAATATCTTCATAGCCTGAAAATAAAAAAGCCGCACTGATGGCGGCTTTGGGCTGACAGAATGTCAGTTTTCCTTATTTAAGCCGCTTCCCTACGCCGGTACGATCCGGATCAGGTTCCAAGGGTTATTCTGCCGACGGCAGAATTCTCAGTAACAATGACACCCCTAGCGATGTGTCAGCTAAACTAGCAGCCGGCGGGGACGGAAGTCAATTAGAATTCCTTGCGGCCGGAAAAGGAATGGTTGTCTTCCGGCATGTTTTCGCATAGGATCGCTCCTTTGAAAATTTATGGTTGAAAGGATAAGAGAAGGCAATGACCATATCAGAACGTTATCGTGAGATTCTCCAACAGATAGAAACAAAAGCGGACAGCTTTTACGACGTCCTGCCTGCCGAGGATACCGCCAAGGCCCTGCGTCTGGTCGATATGGCTGCCGAGGAAATGCAGGACTGGGTGGAAAGTGTCGGAGAAATTCCCCGCATGCAACTTGAGAACAAACTGTCGCCTGTATTGCTGAAGGCCCACAGTCAACTGGACAGGGCCCGGGTGCTGCTCGAACAGGGAGGACATCAGGCGGCGGCCGCAACGGTATGGGAGCTGGAGCAGGCCATTTACAGGCTGCTGAACGATCTTTAGTACGGTCACGGGAGGAGACGGTATGGATAAGGAAAAATCGGGAAAGCCCGAAGTCAACCTCGAGATCCAGATGGATGACAGCGTTGCCAACGGTCAGTACATCAACATGACCATTGTGAATCATAACGACAGTGAGTTTGTCGTTGATTGCATCTATGTCCAGCCACAGGCACCCAAGGCCAGAGTCAAGTCCCGGTTGATTATGTCTCCCCGCCATGCCAAACGCATGCTGTTGGCACTGCAGCACAATATAGACAATTATGAACAGCGCTTCGGGGCCATCGGCCTGGCAGAGTCCGGCGACCCTCGTTCCATGAATTGATCAATCATGAGGTGCGTTCTGACCGGTTTGATAGTCTGGTTGCTTGTCCTCGCGGGTCTGGCGCTGGCAGGACCTCAACCCACCATTCTTATCGATGACTTCGAGCAGGGCCTGACGGGGTGGCAGGAAAAGTCGTTCCAGAATCAGACCGCATACGAGGTTGTCGAGGTTCCCGGTCGTGGCCGGGTTCTGCGGGCTTCAAGCGACAACAGTGCCTCCGGACTGGTCAAGGAAATGTCCTTCAGCGTGCACGAATTTCCGGTCCTGACCTGGTTCTGGAAAATTGATCGCACCTTGCCTGGCGGGAATGCACTGGAGAAAAAAGGGGACGATTACGCTGCCCGGGTTTACGTGATTTTTCCCCACTGGATCAAGCCCCTGACCCGGACCATAAACTATATCTGGGCGAACCGCCTCGCCGTTGGAGATGCGGTTCCAAACACCTACTTTTCTAGGGCGATGATGGTCGCCGTCGAGTCGGGGAACGATCGGGCCGGGCTGTGGCTCAGGGAAGAACGCAATGTCCTTGAGGATTACCGGCGCCTTTTTGGTGAGGAACCGCCCCAGGCGGGGGCGGTGGCGATCATGACGGATACGGACAATACCGGGGATAAGGTGCGGGCCTGGTATGATGATATCAGGTTATGGCCCGCTGCTTCGGAGTCTGGCAGCGGGCCGTAAGGCTCTTTGCTAGGCGCAGAGGTTGCGCGCCGCTCTTCTCAGCATCTCTTCCGTGGTTTTCCAGTCGACGCACTTGTCGGTAACGGAAACGCCATATTTCAGAGCAGACAGGTCGTCGGGAATGCTCTGGTTCCCGGCCTCCAGATTGCTCTCGATCATGATCCCGGCAATTGAGCCCGGCTGCTCTTTCAGTTGCATGACGATATTGTCGAGAACTTCGCCCTGGCGAGTGTGATCCTTGTATGAATTGGCATGGCTGCAGTCGACCATGATGGCCGAGGGAAGCTGGTTTGCTTTGAGCAGGCCCGCAGTCCTGGCAATGTCCTCGGGAAAATAATTGGGGGCCTCGTTACCGCCCCGCAGGACAATATGAACGTCAGGGTTGCCCGAGGTCTGAACGATGGACGATTTTCCTTCGCTGTTGATACCGAGGAAACTGTGGGGCCGGCAGGCGGCCGCCATGGCGTCTGTCGCCACTTTCAGTCCGCCGTCCGTCCCGTTTTTGAAACCGACCGGAAAGGAGAGTCCGCTGGCCATCTCGCGGTGGGTCTGCGACTCTGTCGTTCGGGCTCCGATGGCTCCCCAGCTGATGATGTCCGACAGGTACTCCGGGGTGATCGGGTCGAGCATTTCACTGGCTATCGGCAGACCGAGCTCGGTTATGGCGCAGAACAGTTGGCGGGCGATTCCCAGTCCCTTCGATATCTGGTGTGTGCCGTCCAGGTCAGGGTCATTGATCAGGCCTTTCCAGCCGATGGTGGTTCTGGGCTTTTCAAAATAAACCCGCATGATGATGAACATCTGTTCTTTCAATTCAACAGCCAGTTTGGCGAGGCGCTCCGCGTATTCGAGGGCGGCTTTCGGATCATGAATGGAGCAGGGGCCAACAATGGCCATAAGCCGCTTGTCTTCACCGCGCAGGATCGATCTGATGGTTGTCCGGCTGTCGCTGACAAATTTGGCTGCGGGAAGGGACAGCGGAAAGACCTGTTTCAGGTCTGACGGAGCGATGATCGGGCTGATATCGAAAACATTGAGGTTATTTGTTTGAACCATTGGCAATCCTTTACCCTGATCGGGATGAGAAAGGTTTATCATTTCCTTTAGAGTAGGATATAATCTATCCCTTCTGATGGGCCGAATCCAGTTTTTTCTGGTCCGGCTCTGTTTTGGGTGTCATTGCTCGGCCGCAGCGTTGACAATCCGCTCTTTTCATTATAGAAACGGTCACAGCTATGGTGTTCCGTTTACGAGCAGAAAGGAACCAGATTTATGAATATATTGATTGTTTCTATTGCCAGGATTGTCGATCTGGCATTCAATATCTACATTTTTATCGTGATTGCACGTGCCCTGATTTCCTGGGTCAGCCCTGACCCCTATAACCCCATTGTCCGATTTCTTCACAATGCGACGGATCCGGTCCTTTACCGTCTGCGCCGAATGCTGCCATTTCTACATGCGGGAGCCTTCGATTTTTCACCCATTGTTTTGCTGATACTGCTTTCGGTTGCACAACAGGTCGTAACCTCACTCCTGCTGCAACTGGCTTACTAGGTTCCCTTTTTTCAGGATACTAAAGTCATGCGGATTACTCCGATAGAAATTCAGCAGCAGCAGTTCAAATCACGTCTGTTCGGCTACGATACGGCGTCTGTCGATCAATTTCTGGAAATCGTTGCCGAAGAGCTTGAGCGTTTGCATCGTCACAACAATGAGCTCAAAGAAAACCTTGCTCGGACTGCCGCCGCCTTGGAGCAGATGCGCGACCGAGAAAAATCTCTTCAACAGACCCTGGTGACGGCCCAGCAGGTTTCCGAGGATATGAAAGCCAATGCGCGAAAAGAGGCTGAAATCGTGCTGGCCGAGGCTCACCTTGAGGCGGATCGTATCATTCAGGACGCGGACCGGCAGCGCATTGCTCTGTTGGAAGAGATTCAGGGCCTCAAACGGCAGAAAATAACCTTTGAAGTGGGCTTGAGGGCATTGCTGGAGAATCATATGCAGTTGCTCAATCTCGATATGCTCGAGGTGGAGGAGGATGATCAGCAGAAACTGCTGCACGATTCGTTCAGCCTGGATGAGATTGAAGCAAGCCTGAACCATGGATTGAGTGAGAAGTGATTTGTTCCTACCTGCGGGACCATGCCGAAGGGGTCGTCGTCGCTTTGCAGGTTCAGCCGCGCTCCAGCAGAAATCAGCTGATGGGGGTTCAGGATGGAAAGCTGAAGGTCAAATTGACGTCTCCGCCGGTCGAGGGGGCTGCCAACAAGGCCTGTTGCGCCTTCGTGGCCAAGCTGATCGGGGTCGCTAAAAGCCGTGTCGTCATCGTGTCCGGGGAAACCTCTCGTCAGAAACGGGTCCTGATCAAAGGGATCTCTCCCGTCGAAGCCCAGTCCGCAATCACGTTGGCTCTCAAAGAGTCTTGACAGAGATTTGTCTATTTTATTATCATTTATGATTGTCTAGAATTATAAAAATGGAGGATTAAATTATGCCATTATATGAATATCAGTGTGAAGAATGTGGGTGTCGGTTTGAAGTCCGGCAAAAGTTTTCAGATGCTCCGGTGGAAAGCTGTCGCGAGTGCGGCGGCAAGGTCAGCAAGCAGATCTCCCAGAGTGCTTTCGCCCTCAAGGGGGGAGGCTGGTATCAGCAGGGGTACTCGTCAAATGCCGGTTCCTGCGCGTCTTCGTCCTCCGGTTCCGAGGCCTGTGCCTCGTGCCCCAAGGCTGCCAACGGCTGATCCGACGGCGCCATCGATTTATGCCCCGCCCGGTTTCCGGGCGGGGTTTTTCGTTCCCACGCAAGCCAGAGATTTTCCATTCTTTACAAAGCCAGCTCCCTTTCGTATAGTCTGATTTTCGTTTCCGCGGAGTTGTCGGACAATTCCAAGAAAACCGCTTTGAAAAAAATCTGGAGGTTTATTGTGGCACAAATTATTGACGGGAAGGCGATTGCCGCCGATTTGAGGCAGGAGATCGCCGCCGACACCAAGGGGCTGATCGCTCAGGGCGTTACGCCTGGACTGGCTGTTGTTCTGGTTGGCGAGGATCCGGCCAGCAGGGTCTACGTTTCCATGAAAGAGAAGGCCTGCGCCGCGGCCGGTATTTTCTCAGACGAGCACAAGCTGCCGGAATCAACAACCGAGGCGGATCTTTTGTCCTTGATAGATTCCCTGAATAAGGATGACCGAATCGACGGCATCCTGGTTCAATTGCCTCTCCCTGGCCATATCGATGAGGGCAAGGTTCTCGAAGCGATCTCTCCGCAGAAGGATGTTGACGGTTTTCATCCTTACAATGTCGGTCGCCTGGCAACCGGCAACCCATTGTTCCAGCCGTGTACTCCCTATGGGGTCATGAAAATGCTGGAACGAACGGGAGTCGATCTGAAAGGCAAGGAAGTCGTTGTCGTCGGCCGCTCCAACATCGTCGGGAAACCGGTCGCGCTTATGTGTCTTGCCCAGCATGCGACGGTGACGATCTGTCATTCCAGAACCGTCGATCTGCCGGCAAAAGTTGCAGCGGCCGACGTGGTGATTGCTGCGGTCGGGGTCCCTGAAATGATCAAAGGTGAATGGATCAAGCCGGGTGCTGTGGTCATCGACGTGGGAGTGAACCGCGTTGGTGAAAAGAAACTCGTCGGCGACGTCGAATTCGCTGCCGCCAGCGAGAAGGCATCGGCCATTACTCCCGTTCCCGGGGGCGTCGGACCGATGACGATTACCATGCTGCTTTACAATACCGTGGTCAGCGCCAAAAGGCGCGCCGGCAACACCTGATCGGCAATCTCCATGTCCGGCTCGATATTCAGTCGGCTTTCGTGAGTTTTTGAACAGCCTGCAGATTTTTCTGCAGGCTGTTTCTGTATCGGGAGGAAACCTCCCGTTGGGTGTTTTTTCCTATTACGAAAGAATTTCCTGTATATACAGGGTCCTTGTTTTCTGATAAATAGCGTCTGAAGAAGGGTGTCCCGACCGTCTGCGGGAGGATAATTTTCTGACTGCTTTTTTTTGTCTTCAAATATCTGCTAGTGTTTGAAGAGGACTCGAACGATGAATTTTTGATAGCCAGGTCTGATCATCACAAGGAGGCGCTGTTATGAAAAAAACTCCTCTCAATGAGTTGCATCGAAGTCTGGGTGCCCGTATGGTGGAATTTGGTGGCTGGGATATGCCGGTTCAGTATGCCGGCGTCATCAGTGAGCATCTTGCCGTTCGTCAGGCAGCCGGTTTGTTTGACGTCTCTCACATGGGCGAAATAGAGGTCTCCGGACCCGATGCGTTCGCCTTTCTGCAGGCCGCCACGACCAACGATCTGGCCCGGCTTGTGGACGGTCAGGTCCAGTATACGGCCATGTGCTACGAACATGGCGGGGTTGTGGATGACTTAACCCTTTACAGGTTCGCTCAGGATCGTTATTTACTCTGTGTGAATGCGGCAAATACGGAAAAGGATTTTTCCTGGTTGCTGGATGTTCAGGCACTGCTTCAATTGCAGAATCTCCGCTTGGTCGACAGGAGTTCCGAGTACGCCCAGCTGGCACTGCAGGGGCCGGCCTCGGATCGCATTCTTGCGAGATTGACCGGACATGATCTTGACGCTCTCAAGTACTATCACTTTCAGGAAGGGACAGTCGCATCGGTCAGCGCGATTATCTCGCGAACCGGCTACACCGGCGAGGCCGGGTTCGAATTGTATTGCGCCGCTGAGGACGGGGCCGCACTTTGGCAGGCACTGATGGCTGCCGGTGCCGAAGACGGTATCCAGCCCATCGGGCTCGGGGCGCGGGACACTTTGCGACTTGAGAAGGGCTATGCTCTTTACGGCCACGAGCTCAGTTCGGAGATCCTGCCCCTGGAAGCGAGACTGGGTTGGATTACCAAACTCGACAAAGGGGACTTTGTCGGCCGCACGTCCTTGGTCAGGGCCAAAACTGAAGGCCTACGCCGTAATCTGATCGGTCTGACCCTGGTCGGTCCCGGAGTCCCCCGGGAAAATTATCCGGTTTATTGCGGCGAACAGCGGGTTGGGTACGTTACCAGCGGGACCATGTCCCCGGTCCTGAAGCAGGGGATCGCTATGGCGCTGGTGGATATCGATATCGCGACGGGGGATCAGCCTCTGGCGGTCGGGATTCGCAGTCGCAAAGTCAATGCAGAAAGAACGGTGTTGCCGTTCGTTTAAATAGTCTCATCCAAACAAAAACAGCCCCTCCGGGCAAATTTTCGATTGAGGAGGATTATATGGATTTCCCAGAAGAACTCAAATACACCGAAGAGCACGAGTGGGTCCTGGTGGAAGAGGACATTGTCACCATCGGTATCACCGATTTTGCCCAGGAGCAGCTCGGCGATGTCGTTTTCGTTGAACTGCCAGAGGTCGGCGATGAGCTTGATGCCGGAAAGAGTTTCGGGGTGGTGGAGTCGGTCAAGGCGGTTTCCGATATCTATGCGCCAGTCAGCGGCGAAGTGGTCGAGGTCAACGATGAACTTCCGGATGAGCCGGAAACCATCAACAGTTCGCCTTATGACGACGGCTGGCTGGTCAAGATCAAGCTGACCGATCCTTCCGAGCTTGATGACCTGATGGATGCCGAAGCCTACCAGGAATTTATCGAGCAGGATTGATCTGGGACGGTACGGACAGAAATCCTCTTTCCTCTGAAGGGATGGCCATGCGTTATTTGCCCCATACCGAGACCGACGTCCAGCAGATGCTGGAACGAATCGGCGTCAAATCAGTCGAAGAGCTCTTCGCGGGAATACCTGAGAACTGCCGGTTGCAGAGGGACCTTGACCTTCCTGAGGCCCTGTCCGAGGCGGAAGCGGTCAACCGGTTGCAACGGTTGGCCGCTGCGAACGCCCGGGTGTCCGAATGGGACGCCTTTCTCGGCGGTGGCGCCTATAACCACTTTATTCCGGCCGTTGTGGATCACCTGGTCAGCCGCAGCGAATTCTACACCGCCTATACGCCCTACCAGCCGGAAATCAGCCAGGGGACGCTGCAGGCGATCTTTGAATTTCAGACCATGATCTGTCAGTTGACCGGAATGGATGTTGCGAATGCGTCCATGTACGATGGCGCCTCGGCCTGTGCCGAAGCCGTTTTGTTGGCCATTCGCACGGGCCGGAAGAAAAACCGGGTCCTGGTATCGGACGCCTTGCATCCCCACTATCGGCAAACCATTGCCACCTATTGCCAGTATCTGGATGTTGACCTGATCCCCGTCCCCCATGCGGACGGCAGAACCGATATCGGGGCTGTGAAAGACCTGTTTGACGAACGGACCGCTGCGATCGTCACCGGCTATCCGAATTATTTCGGGCAGATTGAAGATCTGTCTGAACAGGCCGCGGTCACGTCCGCCGGAGGAGCCCGGCTGATTGCTGCGGTCGCTGAGCCCCTGGCCCTGGCTTTGTTCAAGTCTCCGGGCGAGCTCGGGGCCGACATTGTGGTCGGAGAAGGTCAGAGCTTCGGCATTCCACTGTCGTACGGCGGACCTGGGATCGGGTTTTTCGCGGTCAGAAGCAAAGACATGAGGGCTCTTCCCGGGCGGCTGGTCGGAGAGACCGTGGACCTTGATGGCAAGCGGGGGTTCGTCCTGACCCTGGCGACCCGGGAACAGCATATTCGCCGCGAGAAGGCTACTTCCAATATTTGTTCCAACCAGGGAATGTGCACCCTGATCGTCGGTATTTACCTGGCACTGCACGGCAAACAGGGTTTGCGGCAGCTTGCCGAACTCAACTATGCCAAAGCATGTTATGCCAAGGAGCAGATCGCTCAGCTTCCCGGTTTCGATATCGCTTTCGGCGGTGAACATTTCAATGAATTCGTGGTGCGCTGTCCTGAACCCGTGGCCGTTCTCAAGAATCGTCTTGAGCAGGACAAAATTCTTGCCGGAATCGCTTTGGGGCGCGATTTTTCCGGACTTGAGGACGCCCTGCTGATCTGCGTCACCGAGCAGAACAGCAGAGTCCAGATCGACCGCTTGGTCAGTATCCTGGCAGGAGGTGTGAAATGATCAGTGCTGAAGGTCGTGGGCTGGTTCTTGACGAGAAATTGCTGTTCGAGCGATCTCAACCCGGGCGTATCGGCTACAGTATTCCGGCTGCCGATGTCCCTATGAAAAGTCCGAAAAAAAGCTTGCTGCGGGACCAGATTGATGGTTTCCCCGAACTGTCCGAGGTTGATGTCGTCAGGCATTATACGCGCCTGTCAACCTGGAATTACGGGGTCGACAGCGGATTTTATCCGCTGGGCAGCTGTACCATGAAATATAATCCCAAGGTCAATGAGGTCGTGGCCCGGTTGCCCGGGTTTGCCGAAATTCATCCGCAGACCCCGGAAGCATTGACCCAAGGGGCGCTTGAACTGATGTACCGGCTGCAGGAGTCTCTTGCGGAAATATCGGGGTTTCCCGCCGTAACACTGCAACCCGCCGCAGGGGCCCACGGTGAATTTGCCGGGATGCTGATGATCCGGTCCTGGCATGAGGCTCAGGGGCAGAAACGCCACAAGGTCATCATTCCCGATACCGCCCACGGTACCAATCCGGCGTCCGCGGCCCTTTGCGGCTACGAAGTCGTTACCGTCGAGACCAACGGAATGCTCAGCAGGGAGGCGGTGGCAGAAGTCATGGATGACGACGTTGCCGCGCTGATGATCACCAATCCCAACACTCTGGGGCTGTTTGAGGCCGAAATCCGCGAGATCTGTGAGCTTGTCCATGAAAAAGGCGGACTTGTCTACAGTGACGGGGCCAATCTCAACGCTCTGATGGGGAAGAGTCGTCCCGGTGATATCGGCATCGACGTCATGCATTTCAACCTGCACAAGACCTTCTCTACGCCGCATGGAGGAGGGGGGCCGGGAGCCGGTCCGGTCGGCGTTGCTGAAAAGCTGATTCCCTTTCTTCCGCGTCCGGTGCTGGTAAGGAATGATGACGGGTATTGCTTCGATTATGATTGCCCCCAGTCGATCGGTCGAGTCAAGGGATTTTACGGACATTTCGGTATCCTTGTCAGGGCCTACAGTTATATTCTGGCCATGGGAGGGGCTGGCCTGAAGCGGGCAACCGAACTGGCCGTTCTCAATGCCAACTATATTCGGGCCCGTCTTGAAGGAGTCTATGAACTGCCCAACAAGCAGCGCTCTCTTCATGAGGTGGTCTTCTCCGAAGCCGGGTTGAAAAATGACTGCCATACCCTGGATGTGGCCAAGCGCCTCATCGATTACGGCTATCATCCGCCGACGATCTATTTCCCGCTGGTGGTCCGCGGAGCCCTGATGATCGAGCCGACAGAGACTGAGAGCAAGCAGGCGATTGATGACTTCTGTGATGCCATGTTGGCCATTGCCAGGGAAGCGGAGGAGAACCCGGAGATTTTGAGGACTGCTCCAACCAGGGCCAAGGTGAAAAGACTTGATGAGGCGACAGCGGCACGCAAGCCCAAGCTGCGCTGGCAGCCCGGTCAGGATTGAGAATCTCCTGTCTGTCTGCGGAAGGGGAGCGCTCCTTCCGCAGGTTTCGGGTGTGCCATGATTCCCGGTATCATGTCGTCCGGTCTTTATTCTTTTTCTAGAAAATAAATCTTATCTGATTAATAAATATGTGGTTTTGGTTTTCAGCCAATGGGCGCGCTCAGCTGTTTTGTCATGAAGCCAAGGCGCGTTATCTGCCGTAGATATAGCGACCGCCGAGGCGATAACTGAAATAGGCTCTGATCTTCAACTGCTCGTGAGGATAGTGCCGGGTCAGGGGGCCGAAAGGAGCGGCGGCGTAGACGGCCTGAATCGCGGCGAGGTCGAGAATGTCGGAGCCGCTCCCCTGCTGCGGCAGAACATCGATCAGCTCTCCCTCCTTGTTGACGATGATGAGCAGTTCAAGGGTGCCTTCCTGTCCCTTTTGTGCGGCTTCAACGGGATAATTCCAGACCCTTTCAATCCGATCGCGAAACCGTCTGAAAAAGGAAACAAGCAGATCGTTCTGCAGGTTGAGCCAGACGGTATCGCCGATTTCGACATCGTCACGTTGTTTGGTCCGGTCGCGGGAGCCAAGCTTGCCCTGTGCTATCCTGCTCAAGGTGCGGGCGTCGGGAAACAGGTCCTGGGGAGTGACGAGGGGTGGCGAAGAGGACTCCACGGGGGCCGTATCGGTTGCTTCCGTTGTTGACTTTTCTGCGTCATAATCTCTGTCTGAAATACTTTTATCCGTTTGCGGTTGTTCGTTGGCCGGTCGGTCTGCCGGTTGCGGTGCCGGTTGTGGTGCCGGTTGTGGTGCCGGTTGTGGTGCCGGTTGCGGTGCCGGTTGCGGTGCCGGTTGCGGTGCCGGTTGCGATGCCGGTTGCGATGCCGGTTGCGATGCCGGGAGGCGGGCCGTTGTTTCATCCCGGGCATCTTCGCCTTTCGGAGCCTGCTCCCGCTCGACGCTCTGATCCCGTTCGGCTTTACGATGGGACGCCACCGGTTTTTCCGGTTTTTGTTCTGCGGGTTGTTGGTCAACTTCGTAATCGGAAGGTTTTTCCTGAGGCTTAGGTTGCGCTTCGGGGTGGTCCACCCGGGGCAGGTCGACCAGCCTGACCATGGTGGGTCGGGTGGTCTGCGGCGGAGGGTCGCCTGTTTTTGACGCTGTCAGAGTGATGACAACCAGGATATGGACGGCCAGGGAAAGCGCCAGGCAGTAAAAAAACAGCCTCTGCGATCTGGTTCGTTGCTGGGGAGATGAATGCTGATAATCCATATTATGCTGATTATAGAGGTTCCGAGGAAGTTCAGCCAGTCTCTTGTGCCGGGTTTCTCGCCGATGAAAAGGATTGACCCTTGCTTTGGCAGTTTGTATAACGATACGCTGCAGTATCAAATATACAAGATTTAATTTGCATCAATTCTAGAGGAGGAAAGTATGCATCTTGTCGATCAGATCAAAGCGAAAGCTCGTGAAAATGTGCAAACGGTCGTTCTGCCGGAAGGCTACGATGACCGTATGATCCAGGCGTCTGCCCAGATTGTCGCGGACAACCTGGCTAAAGTCGTTCTGCTTGGTAATCCCGAGACCCTCAATGCCAAAGCCGCTGAATTGGGTGTCTCCTTGTCCGGCGTGACGCTCGTCGATCCGAAGACCTCCGATCTTCTTGAAGACTATATCGATGAACTGGTTGAACTGCGCAAGAAAAAAGGTTTGAGCAGGGAAGATGCCAAGACGTTGCTGACTGCCGATGATAACCTGTTCTTCGGGGCGATGATGGTGCGTAAAGGTGCCGCCGGCGGGGCCGTCGCTGGTGCTTACAACACCACGGGCGACGTTTTGCGGGCCGCATTCCAGGTTGTCGGTACCGCTCCCGGCATGAAGACGGTTTCTTCCGTCTTCCTGATGGTCACCAAGACTCCTGAATTCGGTGAGAACGGAGTCATGTGTTTTGCCGACTGCGCGGTCAATCCCAATCCCGATGCCCAGGCCCTGGCTGAGATTGCGGTCAGCACCGCTGCCAGCTGCAAAAGCTTCCTTGGCGTCGAGGCTCGCGTCGCCATGCTGAGCTTCTCGACCAAGGGAAGCGCCAAGCACGACGACTGCAACAAAGTCATCGAAGCGGTTGAAATCGCCAAAAAGATGGCTCCAGAACTGGCGATTGACGGTGAGCTCCAGGCTGATGCCGCGATTATTCCAAGCGTCGCCGCCAAAAAGGCTCCCGGATCCTCAGTCGCAGGCAAGGCCAATACCTTTGTTTTCCCTGACCTTGATGCCGGCAATATCGGTTACAAACTGGTCCAGCGTTTTGCCGGAGCCGAGGCTGTCGGTCCCGTGATTCAGGGGCTTGCCAAGCCTGTCAACGATCTGTCCCGTGGCTGCTCCGTTGAAGACATCGTCAGCGTATCGGCCATCACCGCGGTCCAGGCTCAGGGTTGATAGGACCGGGCAGAGCATGTCTTTGACTGATGATAGCGTCGGGTAGTAATGATTCAGCTCTATAACGTGACCAAAAGGTACTCGAGTGATTCCGTTGCCATCAAGGATCTGACTCTGCAGATCCCCAAAGGGGATTTTGTTTACGTAACAGGAGCATCCGGAGCGGGAAATCCACCTTTCTCCGGATGCTTTACGCCGCTGAAAAGCCGACCCGCGGCCAGATTCTTATCGATCGTCAGAATGTGTCGCGCATCAGAAGTCACCAGATTCCATACCTGCGGCGGAAGATCGGGGTCGTTTTTCAGGATTTCAAACTGCTGCACAGTCGCACGGTATACGAAAATGTCGCCTTTGCCCTCGAAGCCCAGGGAAAAAAACGCTATGAGGTGAGTAAGAAGGTGTACCAGGCGCTTAAAGAAGTCGGCCTGGAACATCGGCTGCAGAGAAAGCCCCTCGAGTTGTCCGGCGGAGAGCAGCAGCGCATTGCCATCGCCCGGGCCCTGGTTGTCGATCCTCTGATCCTGCTCGCCGACGAGCCCAGTGGAAATCTCGATCAGGACGTGACCATGGAGATTATGGAACTCTTCAAAAGAGCCAATGCCAGGGGGACGACCGTCCTGCTCGCGACTCACGACCATGATTTGAATCGGCGTTTTCCCCGGCGGGTGATCACTCTTGATCAGGGAAAACTGGTTGGAGATCAGCAGCCCTTTCAGCTATAATCCCCTCGCCAACCCACAGTTCACGCGAAATTATCCTGTTTCACCGGAGGGTCCAGCAGTGCTGGAAAGTTTTCGATATTTCATCTTCCGCGCCGTGCGCAATATGCGCCAATGGCCTCTTCTGTGTACCGCTTCCGTTCTGACCATGGCGATTGCCCTGGCGACTGTGGCCACTTTTTTCCTGGTGGTTGTCAATATCGAGCAGCTGGCTCAGCGCTGGACGGCTGAAATTCAGGTCGTCGCCTACCTCGATTCTCCACCTTCGGCAGACGCCCTGCCTGGTCTGATCCGCGAGATCAAAGCGTTCAAGGAAGTCGAAGGGGTCAATTATGTTTCCCAGCAGGACGCCATGGCGCGTTTCAAGAATCGTCTCGGTGAGGACGAAAGTCTTCTTGAGGGGATCAGTTACGATGTCCTGCCGGCTTCTTTCGAGATCGCTCTGCATGAAGAATTTCGGACCCAGGAGGGCGTGTCCCTGTTTATTGAAAAGCTCCAGGGGGCACTGGGGGCGAGTGACCTGCGTTACGGCCAGGAATGGCTGCAGCGTTTCAACCGATTTGTCCAGATGCTGCGCTATGTCGGTATGATCCTCGGAGGATTTTTGCTGCTGGCGGCTCTGTTTATTGTCTCAAATACCATCAAGCTGACCCTGTACGCCCGGCGTGACGAGCTTGAAATCATGGCTCTGGTGGGAGCCACCATGCGCTTTATTAAAATCCCCTTCATGCTGGAGGGCGCCCTCCAGGGATTGCTTGGGGGGGGGCTTTCCCTGGTGTTCCTGGGGCTGTCATACTCGCTTATCATTGCCCGGAGCGTGCATGGTTTCTGGCTGACTCCCACCGATTTCGACCTGACCTTTTTGACTTTCGGGCAACAGCTTCTCCTGGTTTTCTCCGGAGCGCTTCTCGGTACCCTGGGCAGTCTTTCCTCGTTGCGACGATTTGTGCGTATTTGATGATGCTGGTCAGGATTCTATCAGCCGCGGTTTTTTGTCTTTTCCTCAGCGGTATTGGTGTACCATCCCTTGCCGCTGATCGCGACGAAAATCAGGCGCAGCTCGAACAGGTCAAGGCGCGCATTGAAAAAGCAGAACAGGATCTGGCTAACAAGCGCCAGGTTGAACTGGATATTTCCAGGGAACTCGCCTTGCTGAAAAAGAATCTGGATCGAATCGACCAGCGGCTGGCCAGGCTCAAACGGGATCAAGCCGCCCTGCAGAAGAAGATTTCCGCGCAGCAGCAGGCGATCCAAAACAGCCAGGCGGTCGTCGGCAAAAGTCGTAAACTTCTTGAGAACCGTCTTGTCGCACTTTACAAGGAGGGTGACACCGGGCCGCTCAAGATCCTTTTTTCGGCCGAAACCCCCACGGAAATGGTTCAGCAGTATCATTACCTGACCCGAATCCTTGAGAACGATATCACTCTTCTCGACGACTACCGGGCCGCGTTGCAGCAGGAGAAAGCCAAGCTCAGGGAATTGGAGACCCTTGAACAAGAGAAGAACGAATTGCTGCGCAAGGAACAGGAACAGCACAAAACCGCTGCTGATGCCCGTAAGCTGCAGTCACGGCTGCTGGCCAAAGCCTCTTCTGAAAAAGCTAGCGTAAAGCGTCAACTTAAAGAGCTGAGGGAGAAAGAGCAGCGGCTCAAGGACCTGGTCGAGCGCCTGGCAGAACCAAAACCCGGAGTTCACTCCGCACCCGATTCGGGACCGGTCGCTACCGATTTCGCCGTCGGGCGTGGTAAACTGGGCTGGCCGGTTCAGGGGCGGGTCATCATCGGCTTCGGAACTCAGAAAGACAGCAAGCTCGGCACCTATTACGAAAGCAACGGTATCGAAATCGCCACACCGCCAGGATCCCCGGTCAAGGCGGTTGCCAGTGGCAAGATTGTTTTCGCCGATTATTTCAAGGGGTACGGCAATCTTGTGATTGTCAGTCATCCGGGAGGATATCATACCCTTTATGCCCAGACGGACAGGGTGCAGAAGGCCCTGGGAGATTCCGTTGTCGCGGGTGAGCTGTTGGGCTACAGTGGCCTCGGCGGCCGGGAAAGCATCTATTTCGAGATCCGCAAAAAAGGATCTCCCGTTAATCCATTAAGCTGGTTAAAGCGGCATTGAGAAAAGGTCAATCATGGTTTTGTTCAGACATATCGTCTCTTCGTGCCTCATCGCCCTGTGTTGTTGCGGTTCCGCTTGGGCCGCTGATGAGGATTATCAGAATATTGAGGTATTTACCGATGTTTATTCCCTGATTCGGGCCAATTATGTCGAACAGGTCGATGCCAGGCAGTTGATTTACGGAGCCATCAGGGGAATGCTCGAGACCCTTGACCCGCACAGCAGCTTTTTGACCCCTGAGATGTATGAAGATATGCAGGCCGATACCCACGGTGAGTTTGGCGGCCTGGGGATCGAAATCACTGTCAAGAACAATACCTTGCTGGTGGTTTCCCCGATTGAGGGAACCCCCGCAGATATTGCCGGTATCAAATCGGGCGATGAAATTATTGAAATTGATGGCCGCTCCACAGAGAATATTGAAATTATGGAGGCCGTTCGTCTGCTCCGGGGGCCGAAAGGAGAGTCCGTAGAGCTGCTGATTCAACGACCCGGGGTGGAGAAATCTCTCAGCTTCACCCTGGTGCGTGACATAATTCAGATTGAGAGTGTCAAGAGTCGTCTGTTTGATAACGCCTATGGCTATGTGAGGATCACGCAGTTCCAGGACCGTACGGCGGCTGAGCTGAAAGAGCATCTTGCCGGTCTCAGAGCCAGGGTCGGCAATCATGAACTGCGCGGCCTCATCCTTGATCTGCGCAATAATCCCGGAGGGTTGCTTGATCAGGCTGTGGCCGTGGGCGATCTGTTCATCGACCATGGGTTGATCGTATATACCGAGGGGCGTGATCCCCAGTCCCAGCTCGAGTTCAGTGCGCGTCGGGACGGAACGGAGCCTCTCTACCCGCTGATTGTGCTTATCAACGGTGGCAGCGCCAGTGCTGCGGAAATTGTTTCGGGGGCATTGCAGGACCACGGTCGCGCCGTGATTATGGGACAGCAGAGCTTCGGCAAGGGGTCCGTTCAGACCATTATCCCCATGAGCGATGATTCCGGACTGCGCCTGACCACCGCCCGCTATTTTACTCCCAAGGGCCGTTCAATCCAGGCTCTGGGCATTACTCCCGATATCGTCGTTCCGCAACTGTCTACGGCCGAGCACATGGCGGCCGCAGATATTCGCGAGGCGGATCTGCAGAATCATTTTCTGCCTGAAACGCAGCAGGGCAGGGAAGGGCTCAAGCCCTCTGCAGACACGCCGGAAAAACAGCAGGATTACCAGCTGCAGAGAGCCCTTGATCTGCTCAAAGGGATTGAGATTATCGGGAAAAATCTGACTACCCGCTGACATGCGAAACACATTATTTCTATAAGATACTGTTATGGCAACCAAAAGCTCATCGCGCAGCAAAAAGAGCACTGCGCCCACCAAAAAGAAAAGCACCAGAAGCAAAAAAAAACAGCCAGTGAGCCAGCCGCTAAGAATTGTTCTCGCTTCCGTTTTTCTTCTGGGTTTTGTTGCTGCCTGCCTGTTTGCCCTGATCCTGCTCCGGGACCGGTTCGGTGAGAAACCTGCCCTCGTTTACGAAGAGCCTGTTCCGGCCATGCAGGATGTTCAGGTCATTCATGCACCAAGTTACGACGATATCCTGCAGCTGGTTGAAAATCAATTGCTCAACGGCCCCCATTCCATGGGCTGGCAGCGCCTGGAACCGCGCCAGGGGATTCAGGTCCGCAAGATTTTCGGGGATTTTCCCAGTGATGCTTTTCTGACCGAACTGGTTACTCACATTGAACAGACTGCGGCTCCCGCCAGTTTGAAAGTGGATCGCGAACACGGAACCATCGGGCTGCTCTGGGACGGGGATCTGCGTTTGGAAATGCGTTACAAGATACCGGAACCGGCCGCCGTCAAGACTGGCCGAATCGCCATCATCATGGATGACATGGGCGGGTCTTTGAACAAGATCAATAGCCTGCTTTCTCTCGGTCTGCCGGTCACTCCGGCGATTCTGCCGGGGACCGAGTATGCCCGGCAGGCCTCCAGGCTGCTTTTGGAGGCCGACCATGAGTTTATGATTCACATGCCCATGCAGCCCCGCAGTTATCCCCGGACCAACCCGGGCAAGAGGGCTCTGCTCATTGACCAGTCTCCGCAGCAACAACGTCAACTGGTCAAATCCTATATTGACGAGCTGCCCGGAGCTGTGGGCGGCAACAATCATATGGGATCGCGCTTCACCGAAGAAGTCGGTCCCATGAGGGTTGTTCTCGAGGAGTTGAAACAGCACGGTTTCTTTTTTATCGACAGCCGGACCATCGGCAATTCCGTCGCCTTTAACGAAGCCAGGAAGATGGGCTTGAGAACGGCAACCAGAAATATCTTTCTGGACAACGAGGAGGACGTCGCCTATATCCGCAGGCAGATCCGGAAGATGGCGGCCATGGCGGGAACGAACAGGGACATCATTGCAATCTGCCATCCATACCGGGAAACCTTCGAGGCCTTGCGACTGGAACTCGACTGGCTAAAGGAACAACCCGTCGAATTTGTGGCCGCCTCCCAGATCGTTCACGCCTACGAGTAATCTGTCCGTTCTGTTGTTCCTGAAAAGAAGAGGGGGAGGGTGGTGGAGTTGCGGCGCCCACGAAAGAGCGTGCCTTTTTGTGAATGTCCGGCTAGCCGCCGATTTTCGACGCCCTGATCAGAGATCTGCTTCTTTCTGTGCTTCCGGCTTTGGCGCGTTTCGGCGCGGTCTGTTTCTGAGGTTCTCGCAGGCCTGGGCAAACAGTTTCTGCCATCGCTGGTAGCCTTCGTGGGCGAGGATCTCGTTGGCCTGCTGGCCACAGCGATGGGCCAGGATCAGATCCACCGGCGGTTTCTCCTCGTTCCTTTCGCCTTCTTCGAACAGGTCCATCAGGCTGGTATGCCCCAGACGCCGGAGCAGGCCGGGTTCCCTGGGGGTGACGGTGCGCTCGGAAAGGATTTGCCCGGATTCGCTGAGCCGATGGAGCCGCAGTCGTTTTTTTGCCGGATCCTCACGGTTCAGGGCGATGAGCAGATAGGGCTGCGGATTGGCTCCGAGCAGCAGTTCTTTGACCAGCGGCAGTTGTTCCTCACGTTTAAGTTCCGGATAGCACTCCCTGATCAGCAGTTCAACAAAGCAGTCGTCCTCGAAAAAACCGGTGACTGTTCCTGCCAGATTCTCAAAGTACCAGGCATGAGGCCAGATGCCACCCTTCGGCAGCGGTTTTTTGCACCAGGGACAGAACGGAGCAAGTTTCTGCATCCGCCCGGATAAGGCGCGATGGTGTCTTTCCTGTTCCTCGAACTGAGAGTTTGAGATTTCGCTCAGCCGCTTAGGCCCCTGCTCAAGATATTCAAGGTACACCTGGCGGGCCAGATGAGAAAACTGAATGTGAACCTCCGTCCCCCTGCCGTGGGTCATGACCGGGTAGATTTTTCCACTGGGGTTGGTGGCCAGTGATTCGACTTTCGGACTTTTGGCGATATATCCTTCGTAACAACGATAACCTCTGTTGATGGCGTAGGCTTTCAGCAGCTGGTAGGAGTTTTTGAAGGGGCCGTCAAAACGAATCCTCGTATCGATCAGGCAGGGGAGGATTTTCAGGGTTGTTTTCTGGAGCTTGTTGGCGCTGAGAAAATCTGCCAGGTGCTGGCAGTTTTCCAGGGACGGGGCATCTTTGATGGGGACGATGACCCGGTCCGCGGCATAAAGGGCGTTCCGCGTAAAAACATCGAGGGTCGGACTGGTGTCGATGATCAGTATCCCGCCAAGCTTGCTGCGGCTCATGGTGGTCGCCAACTGCAGCGAGGACACTTTGAGCTCAAACGCGTCATGCAGGTTTCTGTGGGATGAGATATAGTTGACGCCGTACTGCCCGAGATTGGCAAGATCCTCCGGTAATCTCTCAGCGAAAAGCTGGCTGACGTCACTGTTCGCCGCCGGTCTGGTCATCTTGAACATGCGGTCGATGGTGAAATGGTTGTCGAAGCTCAGCAGGGTCAGAGGAAGGTCTTCGGCCAGCCCTTTCAGGTAAATGGCCAGGTTGGTTGCCAGAGTCGTTTTGCCGACGCCGCCTTTTTCGCTGGCAATGGTGATAATATAGGGACGAGCCATAAGCCCTCCGGGATGTCGTTTTCAGGCAAAAGTAACGGACAATGGGTATTCTAGTCTGAGTTTCGATCCTTTTGAAGCAGGTGCAGATAAAATTGTCATATAGGTGAAAACAGGATTGGTTATAGGGTATAATCTGACCACTGTCAATCCTGGTGAAAATTTACTAATGAACGTTTCAAGAAAGCAGGGGTTCCATGAAGGACATTACCTCGGCCATTTCCGTCTCGGCCCTGGTTGAATTGCTCAGAGAAGTGATTGAGGACAACTTTGTCGAGGTCCTGGTCAAAGGTGAATTAAGTAATGTCTCTTTTCCCTCTTCGGGGCACTGTTATTTTACTCTGAAGGACAGCAGGGCCCAGTTGCGCTGCGCCATGTTCCGCGGCCAGCTCAGAACCTTGAAATTCCGCCCCGAAGAGGGGATGGCTGTCTACTGCAGGGCCCGGGTCTCCATCTATCCTCAGCGCGGCGACCTGCAGCTCATCGTCGACGGTCTCGAACCTGAAGGTTTCGGTCAGTTGCAGCTGGCCTTTGAGCAGCTCAAGAAAAAATTGCAGGAGGAAGGACTCTTCGCGCCTGAGCGCAAGCAGACCCTGCCCGGCTTTCCCAGGACCGTGGGGATCGTCACCTCTCCGACCGGAGCGGCCATTCGCGATATTCTGAACGTGCTGCGCAGGCGCACCGCAGGGCTGCAGGTCCTCTTGTACCCGGTCAAGGTTCAGGGGGAGGGTGCGGCCGAGCAGATTGCCGAAGCGATCAGGGCATTAAACGAGCATGACGATGTCGATGTCATGATCGTTGGCCGGGGTGGCGGATCCCGGGAGGATTTATGGGCATTCAACGAGGAAATCGTAGCCAGGGCCATTGCCGCCTCACGGATTCCCATCATATCGGCAGTTGGTCATGAGGTGGACTTTTCCATTTCCGATATGGTGGCGGATTTGCGGGCGCCGACCCCCAGTGCAGCGGCTGAGCTGGTTGCCAAGAATCGCCTGGAGCTGGAGCGGCACCTTGATCAATTGACCATGCGTCTGGCCGTGCAGATGAGATCAAGGCTTTCCCTGCTGCAGAGCCGTCTGGCAGGTTTGCGCAGTCGTCTCAGGCCGCCCCAGGAGCTTCTTCAATTTCAGGCCTTGACGGTCGAAAAATATCGGAATCGGCTGATTGAGGGGATGGTACGGATGCTCGCTGAAAAGCAGGGTGCGCTCGCTGTTTTATGCGGTCGGCTTCACTCGCTGTCCCCGCTGGCGGTCCTGGGACGAGGCTATGCGATCGTTAAGCGGAGTGACACGGACAAAGTCCTGACCTCGGCCGCTGAGGTCGTCAATGGCGATGCTCTGGACATCATGCTGGCAGATGGACGGCTCGAGGCGACGGTCACCGGGCGCAGGAAATAAAATTTATGAGCAAATGACTTGACGGCGGAGCTCTCCGCTGTCGATAATCACTGTTCCGATTTCACTGAATGAACGCTCTGTGTGACCGTTTCCGCATCGGGCGTGACCAGGAGTTAAAAAGCAAAGATGGCAACCCCAAAAGGATTCGAATCCGCTCTGCGCAAGCTCGAAGACGCGGTCCAGCAGCTTGAGAGCGGCGAACTGACCCTTGACCAGGCGCTCAAGGTTTTCGCAACGGGAGTGAAGCAGGCTGAAATCTGCCAGGACGCCCTTCGGGAGGTGGAACTCAAAGTCAACGTCCTGCTGAAGCAGGATGATGGCTCAATGAAACTGGAATCATTTGACGATGAGTGACGACTTTGCATTGAAAGATTACCTCGAAGAACGGTCGCGGCTGGTGGAAAATGCTCTTGATCTCTATCTGCCCGGCAAGGATTCCCTGCCGGCTGATCTGCACGCGTCCATGCGCTATTCCGTGTTTGCCGGGGGGAAAAGAATCCGGCCTGTGCTGATGATGGCCGCCTGCGAGGCGGTCGGTGGCGACCCGGCCCTGGCCTTGCCGCCGGCCTGTGCCATCGAGATGATCCACAGCTATTCGCTGATCCACGATGATCTGCCGGCCATGGACGATGACGACTATCGCCGGGGAAAACCGACAAATCACAAAGTTTACGGTGAAGCGATCGCCATTCTGGCCGGGGATGCGCTCCTGACCGAAGCTTTTCTGCTTCTGTCCGGGCCGGTGGTCAGGCCGTCCCTGAGTTCTGAACAAAGTCTTGAATTGATTCATCTGCTGGCGAAAAGTTCAGGTTCCCGGGGAATGGTCGGCGGACAGGTGGTCGATATGGAATCCGAAGGGCGATCGATCGATCTGCCGACCCTTGAGTACATTCATACTCATAAAACAGGAGCTTTGCTGCTGGCCGCGATTGAAATGGGCTGTGTGGTCGGTCAGGCGTCAACAGAACAGAGACAGGCCCTGGTTCGTTACGGGGAGGCGCTGGGCCTGGCATTCCAGGTTGCCGATGATATTCTTGATATTACCGCTGATCAGGATCAGCTCGGCAAGGATATCGGCAGTGATGCCCAACGCGGGAAAGCGACCTATCCTGCTTTGCTCGGGCTGGAGGGAGCCAGGGCCAGAGCTCAGGAATTGCGGGATCTGGCATTGTCGGCCATAGCACCCCTGTCTGCGGCAGCGGAGCCGCTGCGGGCCCTTGCCAATTACATTGTTGAGCGGACCTCTTGACGGGGGATCTGGATCCGGGTGATGCTAAGAAAACGCCTTTTTATGTCCGGGAGAGAGCTATAGTGCAGACCATACTTTCGCAAATTCAATCCCCCGCGGATCTCAAGCAGCTGGATAAAAAAATGCTGCCGCAACTGGCCCAGGAGCTCAGAGACGCGATCGTGAGTACGGTCTCCGAAAACGGTGGTCATCTGGCGAGTTCTCTCGGGGTTGTCGAATTGACGATCGCTCTGCACCGGATTTTTGATTCTCCCCTCGACAAGATCGTCTGGGATGTCGGTCACCAGGCCTATGCCCACAAGCTGCTGACCGGTCGCCAGGATGCCTTTGCATCCCTGCGTCAACTTGATGGTCTCAGCGGTTTTCCCAAGCGCAAAGAGAGCGAACACGACAGTTTTGATGTCGGTCATTCGAGCACCTCCATATCTGCGGCTCTCGGCATGGCCGCGGCGCGGGACATCCTCGGGAAAAGCAACAAGGTAGTGGCGGTGATCGGCGACGGGTCCCTGACGGCCGGCATGGCTTTCGAAGCTCTCAATCATGCCGGAGGCCTGAAGGAAAAGCTCGTCGTTATCCTCAATGACAATGAGATGTCGATTTCTCCCAACGTCGGCGCCCTTTCGTCCTTTTTAAGCAGGAAACTTACTTCCGATACCTTTCTCCGTTTTAAAAAGGAAACCGAGAGTCTGCTCGGCAGCGTCCCCAAAATTGGTCGGGATCTGGTTAATATTGCGAAAAGGGCAGAAGAGTCCCTGAAAAGCTTTATGACCCCGGGCATGCTGTTTGAAGGATTCGGGTTCGATTATTTCGGTCCCCTTGACGGGCACAACATCGATGAACTGACGGAAACCCTGCACAACGTGGCCCAGATCAAAGGACCGGTTCTGCTCCACGTTCTGACTAAGAAAGGGAAGGGCTACGAACCGGCCGAGATATCTCCCCACAAATTTCATGGCGTCGGTCCTTTTGACAGGCTCAGCGGAGCGGTCAAAACCGGGAGCACCCCCAAACCCAAGTCCTATACTGCGGTTTTCGGTGAGACCCTGGTACGGCTTGCCGACCAGGATGATCGGGTGGTCGCCATTACCGCCGCCATGGCGGAAGGAACCGGGCTTAAGCCGTTCGGCGAGCGTTACCCCGCACGCTTCTTTGATGTCGGCATTGCTGAACAGCACGCCGTGACCTTCGCCGCCGGACTGGCCTGCCAGGGGATGAAGCCGGTGGTGGCAATCTATTCGACCTTCCTGCAGCGCGCCTACGATCAGGTGCTGCACGATGTCTGCCTGCAGAATCTTCCGGTCACCTTCGCCATGGACCGAGGCGGCCTGGTCGGTGCCGATGGACCGACTCATCATGGTGTCTTCGACCTGTCTTTCCTGCGCCACCTTCCCAACCTGACCCTTGCCGTTCCACGAGATGAAGTCGAGTTGCAGCGTATTATGCTCCTTGCCTCGCAATCCGACGGTCCCTTTGCCTACCGCTACCCGCGGGGGAATGCCGTCGGACTGCCCATGCCTGAGGAGATCGCTCCCCTTGAGTGCGGTACCGGTGAGCTTCTTTGCGAGGGGAACGACGGGCTTATCATCGCCGTCGGCGCCATGGTCCAGGAGGCTCTCTCCGCGGCCCGCCAGTTACGAGCCAGGGGGATCGACGTCAGTGTCATTGACGCGCGATTTGTCAAGCCCCTGGATGCCAGCCTTATTCTCGGTGCGGCTCAGAACGCTCCATTCGTGATGACAGTTGAAGAAAATGCTCAGCAGGGCGGGTTCGGTTCAGCGGTCCTTGAACTGCTTTCAGATCACGGGCTTGTCGTTCCGGTGATCCGGATCGGCATTCCCGATCAGTTTGTAGAGCAGGGGAGCCAGGATGAGCTGCGCGCGCAGCTCGGACTGAACGGGGAGGCGATTGCCGACAAGGTGTGTGAACAGCTTCGTTACCGGGAGACCGCCCGCCAGACCGGATAGGATGAGACCCGTGCCGATTTTCCGGCCCTATCGGATTTTGTTACTCCAGCCGGTCATCCGTTACGTCCGCCGGCTGTTGCACGGCATATTCTGCCTGTTCCCTTCCCCTTAGGTCTTTTCAGCTTATTTCCTGTTGATTTCTTTCTTCATTTATCCTCATTATCGGGGCAGGTCTCGTCCACGCCGACGATTGTTTGTTAAGCTGATACTATACATTTCAAAAGAACCGGTTTTCAGAAGGAGTTCTGCTACATGGCACGTAAGGTCTTTATCGCAGCAACCGGAATGAACAGCGGAAAGACGACAACCAGCCTGTCGCTGATGCACAGGGCTTTGCAGAAATATGAACGAGTGGGCTTCATCAAACCGATTGGCCCCAAGCTGATTGAGTATAATGGCCTGGTTGCCGATAAAGATGCCGTATTGATGGCCCGTTATTTCAACAAAGTTGAAGATCTGAAACTGATGTCCCCGTTTGCTCTCGCCCAGGGAGATACCAGGAAAATACTTGATGGCCGGTTGGATAAGAAGGAGGTTGCCGGCAGGATCTTTGACGCCATCGCCGAATTGGATGCCAAAAATGATTTCCTGATTATCGAAGGGGCTGGTCATACCGGCGTCGGCAGTATTCTCGGCTGCAATAATGCCCACATTGCCAAGGAAGTCGGCGCTACGGTGCTGATGGTGACCGGAGGCGGACTGGGGAACGTCGTTGACAATGCCTACATGAATATGGCTCTGTTTCAGAAAGAGCAGGCCAAGGTCAAGGCCATTCTGGTTAACAAGATTATTCCGTCCAAGCGGCAGCAGACTCTCGATTATCTCGATCTGGCTTTCGCCAACGACGACATCAAGGTCATTGGTGGCTTCAACTATCAGCCGATTCTTGCCAATCCGACCATGAGGAGGATCGCCGGCGTCCTTGACGTTGAATTGCATGCCACCGAAGAGGAAGCTCAGCGCATTGTCAATACCATCCAGATGGGAGCTGCCTCAGCCCAACGGGTTGTCGAGCTGCTCAAGGATTCAACCCTGGTTATTGTCAATGTCAGCCGCGATGAGCTGCTGGTCACTCTCGCCAACCTTTATCAACTCGACGAATATCGAAAGAAAATTGCCGGTATTGTGATTCCCGGCCTTGGCAAGATCAGCAAGATCACCCAGAAGATTATTGCCAGCAGCGGGATTCCCTATATGCTCGCCGGGCGGACCTCAACGACGGTTTTCGAGATTCTCAAAGACGATGTTTCCAAGTTGACGGCGGAAGATACTCACAAGATAAAACTGATAACCGGGCTTGCCGATGAACAGCTTGATTTCGAATCGATCGACGCTCTGATTGATTGAATCGTGCCGGAGGAGGACGATATGCTGATACGGGTGCGCTTTAAGGATGGCCGCATTGATCTGGTTCCGTCACGAAAGCTCGACGAGTTGATCGTCATGAGTGAGATTGACCAGTTTGAACGCGCCTCCGGCTGGGTGATCCTGGGGCAGGACCCAATCCGCAGTACTTTGCGCGGGGCTTACAACGGTCCGGAGCGCAGACGCTCTTCTGAAAGTAAATGACATCCATTTTTCCTGGGGTGCGATGGGGAGGATAAGAGCCCGATGGGCCAATAACATTCAACCTGTTGATATTATGAGAGAAAGACTTTATCTCCCGGCCGGGTGGTGGTATAGTTTAATTATGAAGGGAGGCAGGAGATGAAGGAGATAGCGGTCATATTTCAGGATGGGATGATGGATGCCGTTCCCGCCGAGGCTCTTCAGGAACTGATTGACAGCGATGATATCGTCAAATTTCAGAGAACCGATGGTTGGGTTTATCCCGGCATCGATCCGGTCAGAAAACATTCCCACTCAAGTTATCGAGGGCCGGAACGAAGACAGGCCCGGGTGCCGACGTCGAAATTGTCCTGACAGTAAAAAGCCCGGCATGAGCATGCCGGGCTTTTTACTGTCAGGGATGCTGTCCGGTTACCAGTCTTCTGTATTCTTGAAGAATGTTCAGGACTCTGGTTCTGTTGTCCTGCCCGATCCGCAAGAGCATTTTTTGCCCGGCTGACATGTTTTCATAGGTCGGGTCCGCATAGGTATACAGAACCACAGGCTGGCTCAGGCTCAGGGGGTCGGCCGGATTTGGTGTTTCCAGCAGATGATCCAGGACAAACACCAGGCGATCGTTGAAATAGGCGTTTTTATACCCCAGCTGTTCGTAGGCCTTCTGAAAGAGGGGATAAAAATGAATATAGATTTTGACGGCCAGATCCGGACTGACGGCTTCAAGGGCGCCGACGTAGATTGTGTAGCGCTGGTTGTTCCTGCTGCTGGTTTGCGGCTGTTCAGGGGTTCCAGAAACGATGAACTTACCGTGCGGGGGTTTTACCGGAAGGTGGATCCTCGGCAATTTTTTTTCCGGCAGATTGTCGATTGTCGCGACAAGCCGTTGAATGAAATTTTCCAGTAACAGAAATTTGGGCAGTCCGTTATCGTTGAAAAGTTCGGTCAGAGCGGTTTCGATGCTTTTATCGCTGTCCTGAACGGCAGGCAATGTTTCCGGTAATGTCTGAACGCCTTTATCGGTATCGGTATCGGTATCGGTATCGGGTGCGGTCTGCGGAGCCGCGCTATCCTGGTGCTGGGGGGCAGGCGTTTCCGGTAGCGGATAATGGATAATCGGTTTTTTTATCGGTTCCTGTACGGGGCTCTGAACGACTTCCGGCTGCCTCTCCTGGAGCGATTCCGTTGATCTGAAATAAATGGCCGCACCGAGCGCAATGATAAGAATGACTAGAATAAAAATAAGCTGGTTGGTTCTTTTCATCGGAGCTCTCCTTGAGGGGGATATACAATCGCTTATTATGTACGCTTTAAATTGTCATTTCCAGCGCTAATCCGAGCAAAGGTAAAAAAGAAAGAGCATGGACCGTCTTGCCGTTGAAATGCAGAAGAAATTGCCTCTATCCAACCAGTCACGGCGCCTTTTCCATGGCCGGGGTGGGTGTTTTCCCGGGTTTGAGGATCTCGTTGTCGATTGGTTTTCCCCGGTTGTTCAGGTGACCAGTTACCGGGAGCGTTCTAACAAATGGTATCAGGACTTCGTGTCTTTGCTGGGTCGAATGATCCCCGACCTGTCGGCGGTTGTTCTCCAGAAACGCTTTCTGACCGGCAGTCCATCCTCAATTCTGTTCGGAGTATTGCCGGAAAACCTGTATGCGGTGGAGGATGATCTCAGGTTTTCACTGCAACTTTGCCATGCTCAGAATATCGGTTACTTCCCCGATATGAAGCAAGGCCGCTCTTACGTGCGGGGTATAGCCGCTGATAAAAAGGTTCTTAATCTGTTCGCCTATACCTGCAGCTTTTCAGTGGCCGCGCTCAAGGGCGGGGCCGCGCAGGTCGATAATCTCGACATGAACAAGGGAGCTCTCGCCCTCGGTCGGCAGAATCATCTTATCAATGGTCTCGATCTTCGCAACGCCTCCTTTATGCCATTGGAACTGTTTCGCAGCTTCAGCCGCCTGGTAAAGCTCGCCCCCTATGACCTGGTCGTCTGTGATCCTCCGGCAGCTCAGGGAAAAAGTTTTCAGGCCAAGCGGGACTGGCCCAAAATCCTTAGACGGCTGCCTTCCCTGGTCGGGCCTGGTGGGGATGTCATCCTCTGCCTGAGCGCTCCTGAACTGGGCCGTAACTTTCTGAAGAAAATGGTCGCCGAGCACTGTCCGACAGCACACCTGTTCATGGAATTGAGCGGCGGTGATGATTTCCGTGATGCTGACAGCGACAAGGGCGTCGCCCTACTGCATTATCGAATCTGAACTCTCATATGCCCAAATCAAGTTCGTTTCCTCATCCCTGCGAGACCTGTCATTATTAATATAATTTATTGATAATGCAGAGGTTTGTTCGTCATTTGGCTATTGATTCTTTTAGGGTACCGGTTATACTAGTGCTCTGAGTTATCCGCGTTGAGAAAGGAGTCCGGCTCATGCCTGTCGTCACTGTCCGTACCGCTGAGGGAATCAGCGTCGAGAAAAAAGAAGAATTGATAGAGCGTATCACCCTGGCCCTGAAGGAAGTTCTGGGCAAAAATCCGGAGGCCACGCATGTTATCATCGAAGAAGTTCCTGCTGCAAACTGGGGCATCCGAGGTAAGACGATTGCCGCGATTCAGTCAGGGAAATGATCCTTCCTGAAAATCTCACTGAACATTTGCCAATAAAAAACGGATATCATGACTGATATCCGTTTTTTTAATGTTTATCTTAAAATGCGCGATCTATTTGCAGTCGATCGATTCACCAAAAATTGCGCTGACGATTCGAATTGCTTCCGGTGACGTGACCTGGTAGTAAACCTCGACCCCTTCTCGACGACCGGTGATGATATCTTTGTTTTTGAGTAAAGCCAGATGTTGAGAAACGGTTGCCTGAGGCAGGTTGAGACACTCCCAGATCTTTTTCACGTTACAGGATTGTGACATCAGGCCGGCAACGATTTTCAGTCGGATGGGATGTCCCAAAACTTTGAGAATTTCTGATTCCCGATCATAATCCTTGGATGAATCGAATGGCAATTTGGCAGAAGACTCTAGCATTGTATTTACTCCTGAGATATTTTGAATATATGGATATTAGTTGTAACAATAAATTTCGTCAAGAATTGTTTAATCATATGAGTAAAATATCAATCATTGCTCTTATATAAAATGAAAAGGTTCTTGAAATGATTACTAAAAAACATGTCGGTGTCCTGTCGCTGATAATATGTATGATGATTTTTTCGGCAGAATCGTATGCCAAGACACAACCGTCATCCGCTGCGCATCCAATTAATACCCTGCTCGGGGAGCGCTTCGATTACGATATCTCGTTTTTATGGTTCGATCATCTTGGCGAAGGATCTCTGCGTCTTGAAAATGGTCCCGAGGCAGGCACCTATCTGATTGTTCTGCAGGCAAAAACTCTGGGAGTGGCGGCTTTTTTTACCCGCCACCGGGTTGAAAAATATCAAACCCTGATGGAAATAGGGCCTGACGGCCGACTGCGACCACTCTGGCACGCAGCCCACTCGATACGTGGAGAAGGCGCTGACAGGAAGGAAAAAATCGCCCGCTATACCTTTGATTATCTGGCTCATAAAGTCAGGTATCAGAAACAGAAAAACGCCAGGACCTATGCTGATCAGTGGTACGATCTCACCGCAAATAAACCGGTATACGATATCCTGACGGCCCTGTATAATCTGCGGCTCGGTTATTTCGGTCCTCCTGGACAGGGACAGATCGTCATTCCCACCTTTCACCACAAGGGCCTCCAGGAGATCGTCATTGAGCCCCTTGATCTGAGCGGTATCGATGACGGACCTTTCTTCGGAACGGATAGCCGACTGTGCAGAATTCTGGTCGATCCGTCCGTCTTCGGGACCAGTGGCAGGGATATCCTGGCGAGTTTCGATGAGAAGATGCGTCCTGATAAGGGGATCATAAAAAATGTGATTGGTCTGGGTGATGTCAAAGGACGCATGCGGACCTATTGATTGAAGTGGCTGTTGTCATGGCGAGGAGGTCAACCGAACATGAGCCAACCTGAAAAAATATATGTGATCGGACATCGAAATCCCGATTCCGATTCCATTTGCAGCGCGATTTCCTATGCTGAACTCCGGCGTCGCCAGGGGTTGCCCGGAGTAAAAGCCGCCCGGGCCGGTAATATCAACCAGCAGACCCAGTTCGTTCTGGATTATCTTGATGTTGATGTTCCCGAACTGGTCTCGGATGTTCATCCCCGGGTCAAAGATGTCGTCACGGAAAAAGTTGTCACTATCCATGAATCGGAGCCGATGTCCAAGGCCATTGAGCTTTATCACCAGCATCATATCAGGATGCTGCCTGTGGTCGACGACGCGGACCAGGCCATCGGCCTGCTGCTGCTGAAGCGGATGACCGAGTTTTTCCTGGTTCCGACCGAGCCTGATAAAATGAGGCGTATTACCGCATCCATCGATTCTATTCAGCGTTGCCTGGGGGCCCAGGGGTTCTCGCTGCGCGATTCACATAAGGTCGAGGATTACAACCTTTATGTCGGGGCCAGAAGGGAGGCGACCTTCAGACAGTGGGTGGAAGCGATTGTTCCCGACAAGACCATCATTATTACCGGGGACAGGCCCGGAATTCAGCAATTCGCCGTCGATGCCGGGGTCCGCCTGTTGATCATCACCGGGAGTTCGCCGGTCGATGAAAAACTGCTGGAGGCCGCAGAAAAGAAGGGTGTTTCCGTGATTATCAGCGGTTACGATACGGCTAATACCGTCTGGTTGACGCGGATGGCAACCCCGGTCGGCCTGCTGGCAGAAACCGAATTCATGACCGTCAAGCGGAATGATCTGCTGGAGGATCTCCGCGTCAAGCTGGCTCACAGCAGTCAGGCGGGGGCCGTCGTCAGGTCTTCTTCCGGGGAGGTCACCGGCATCGCCACCAAGAGCCACCTGATCAAGAACTCTCCGGTCAAACTGATCCTGGTCGATCACAATGAGCTCTCCCAGGCGGTTCCCGGGGCGGAAAAGGTCGAAATCATGGAGGTGATTGATCACCACCGCCTGGGGAACTTTCACACGGATATGCCGATCCGCTTTATCAACCAGCCCCTGGGGAGCACCTGTTCGCTGGTTGCGACTCTCTATCAGCAGGCCGGGCTGGACCCGGACCCCAAGGTGGCCGGGCTGCTTCTGGCCGGACTGATGTCAGATACGGTCATCCTGAAATCCCCGACGACGACGGATATCGACCGCCACCTGGTGCCATGGCTGGAGCGACTGTCGGGACTTGACCATCAGGAATTTGGCAGCAAGCTCTTTGCCGCGGGCAGTCCCATGGCCAGTGGCGTTTCGGCCCGGCGCCTGATTACCACCGATTTCAAGGAGTATCAGGTCGGAGATTATCTGCTGGGCCTGGGACAGGTCGAAGTCGTCAATTTTCACTCCTTTGAAGAGCGCCGCGATGAACTGGTGGACGATCTGGCCCGGCTTCGTGAAGAAAAAGGGTACGAGCTGGCGGCTCTGCTGGTTACCGATATTGTGATGGAGATGAGCCTACTGGTCACGGCGGGGCCGAACGAACTTCCGTTTATTATCGGGTACCCGCAGGAAAGCGACAATATCTACCGGCTGGAAGGGGTCCTTTCCCGCAAGAAACAGCTGGTTCCTCATTTGCTGAAAGTGTTCAAAGGCGCGTGAGCTTCAAGCAGTTTCTGAAGCGCTTCAGGCTCCGTCACCGGTTCGAGACAAGACGAACCGGTACAGAGCCAGGCCGTTGTTTTGCCGTCAACAGGGCGTTTGTCCCCGACCAGGGCGGTCCGATCAGCCAATTTTTCGGGATGAGAGGTCACCACGGTGATCATGGCAGGTCTGAAACTGAGGATCGGCGCTGTCCATGGTGCCGGCAGCCTTGAACCCTTCGGGACGGTGACAATAACCAGGGACATTTTTTCGGCGAGCAGAAGGTCGAGGGCCAGCAGCGAAAAGGCGAACGCGGTGGGATACCGGGCTGCGTGGCTCAGCTGTCGTTTCAATAGAGTTCTTGCCCGCAGTTCAACGTCTGGCGAGGCGGTTATCCGTGCCAGCCGGATAAGATTGTGGGCTGTGACCGAGGAGGCCGCTGGAATCGCACCGTCCTGCCTGCTGCGACCACGTCCCATCCCTGGCAGGAAGGGTTGTTCACTGTCAAAATAGCCGCCGCTATCATCGTTGAACAACTGATCGCACCGGCGTTGCAGAGCGAGGGCCAGATCCAGGTGCTTCGGGCTTGAGGTCGCCAGGAACAGGTCGATGAGGCCATGAATGAAAAAAGCGTAATCTTCGTGAAAGGCGGGGATTGCGCTGTCCTGATTCCGATGGCGCCGCAGCAGTCTGCCGCCGCTCATCATCCGGCTGCAGATGAAGTCTGCAGCTTCCAGAGCGGCGTGAAGATAGTCGTCATTCCCGAAATACTGCCCCGCCCGTGCCATACTTGCGATCATCAGTCCGTTCCAGCCGGTCAGAATCTTGTCGTCCAAGTGCGGTCTCGGCCGCTGTCTGCGAAATGTGCGGAGCTTCTGCCTGGCCTGATCAAGAATTTGCCCGGCCCTTGCGGGGGACAGCCCGAGCTCTTCAGCCGTAACCGCCAGGTCCCTGGTGATGTGGAGAATGTTTTTCCCCTCGAACGATCCTCTTTCTGAAACGTTGTAGTAGTGGGACACCAGCTTTGCCTCATCTTCCGAGAGGAGGTCTATCAGTTCATGATAAGACCAGAGGTAAAAGGTTCCTTCTGCTCCTTCTGAATCCGCATCTTCACCACAGTAAAACCCTCCGTCATGGTGCTTCAGTTCGGTCAGGCAGTAATCGAGGATCGTCTCTGCCGCCTTTTGAAAGCATGCCTGCCCGGTGAACTGCCAGGCGTCGAGATAGGCGGAACTGATGAGCGCCTGGTCGTAGAGCATTTTTTCGAAATGGGGTACCAGCCAATAGTTATCGACGGAATAGCGATGCAGGCCGCCGCCCAGCTGATCGGTTATTCCGCCGGCGGCAATTTTCCGCAGGGTCTTCAAGGCCATTTGCAAGGACTCCGGGTCCTTAAAGCGCTGGCCAAGGCGCAGGAGCAGGGCTGCATTATGGGGTTGCGGAAACTTTGGAGCTCTGCCGAACCCCCCGTGTTCATGATCGTAGACGTCTTTGAACTGTCCGATTGCGGCCTCGAGGATGGCCTCTTCCGGTTCCACTGCTGCACTGGCGTTTTCCTGTTCGAGAATCGCATCGGCAAGGCGGTTTCCGGCCTCAACCAGATGATCGGGCTGCTCTTTCCAGAGCTGCGCGATTTTTTCGATGACGTCGCCGAACCCGGGATGACGGCCGGAGCGGTAAGGTGGAAGATACGTCAGGGCGTAGAAAGGTTTGCCGTTCGGACAGAGAAACAGATTAAGGGGCCAGCCGCCGTGTCCATTCATCAACTGGCAGGCCTGCATGTAGGTCGCATCGAGATCGGGGCGTTCCTCACGGTCGACCTTGATGGCCACGAAATCCCGGTTCAGTTTTTCAGCGATAGCCTTGTCTTCGAAGGATTCGTGAGCCATGACGTGGCACCAGTGGCAGGTCGAATAGCCGATGGATATGAAGATCGGCTTGTTTTCCCTGCGGGCCTTTTCCAGAGCGCCTTCTCCCCATGGGAACCAGTCGACAGGATTGTCCGCATGCTGGAGCAGGTAAGGACTCTGTTCGTGCTGGAGGTGATTCAATGCGCGCCTTCCTTTCTCCAAAGAGGTTCTTCTATTATCCGGGACCGGTGAAGAAAGAGGCAAGGGGGCAGCAAAAAAAAGACCCCGCGTCAGGAGGTAGAACGCGGGGTATAAACTTGTTTTTGAGAGCTTTTTTGCTTTTGCTACAAAAGACTATAGCCTGGGAAAATATTAATGTCAACTTATAATTTGATAAATTTAATTTTTATGCTTATTTAACATGACATTCTTTGCACTTGGCAGGACCTCTGGCCTCTTTGCTGTGACAGTCCTTGCAGAGTGCATGAAACGCGTCCTTCCGTTTTGGTGCGTCCGCCCGTGCCCCATGGCACTGGCCACAGCTCTGATAACCGTCGGTGTGATGACAGGTTTGGCAATCATATTGCTGGTGGTGCAGGTCGTGGGGGAATGTGACCTGTCCCATCCTGGCCTGAAATTCAATCACGCCGGGAAGATCCGGCGGCGGATCTGCGGCGCCGACGGTGATCGCCGACAGCGACAAGACAATAGTGATTAAAAGGGCAAACTGCGATGCATTTTTCATAGAGGCCTCCTTTCATGGTTGGCAGGATTCGTTTCTGAGTCAACCTTGCCAGCATTATCCCGGATAATCACTCGACATCCATAGTCATGGCACCCGATGTCGGGTGTTTGAGACGACCTATCAGGTATTTAGGTCGGTATCGTGACGCTTGAAACAGTTTGTTTGCAGCCTTGATGCGTCTTTGCTAGACTCCCTTGAGATGAGGACTGTTCATGAGTGATCACAGCGACTTGACAAATCAGGCTTCGGTCGAAATCAGCGGCGAGGCGATTCGGCGTATTCGTGAAGAAAAACGCTTGACGCAACTCTATGTGTCCAAGGTTGTCGGAGTGACCACGGATACCGTATCGCGCTGGGAAAATAATCGTTATCCCACCATTCGCAAAGATAACGCGACCAAACTTGCCGAAGCTCTCGAGGTCGATCTGGAGCAGATTCTGCTGAATCGCCAGCGGCCTGCTGATCCTGATCAGGATTCTGTGCGTTCCCTTGCCGGGCCAGGCGGCTGGCGGACTGTGCTCCTCGCTCTGGGTATTGCGCTTGTCCTCGGCGGCAGCTTGGCTGCTTACCATTATTTGTTCAGATCCGTGACCATTCAGGTCCGGAGAATTCTCCCCACTTTCATCGCTCCCGGAAGCCAGGTTCTTATTCAGGTTCATCTGGACTCAGAAAAACCCCTGAAGATGATCCTGAAGGAACATCTGCCTGAAGGATGGCGTTATCTTGCCGGTCATCCCGCCGCTTCAAAGGTGGATCATGGGCATGGCCTGGTCCGGTGGATTTTCAAAAACGTCCAGTCTCGGACCAACGTTTATTATCTGGTTCAGGTTCCTGATGACGCCAAACTGGGCGAGACCCTGACTCTGGACGGCGAACTGGTCGCCAACCATGGCGGCAGTCAAACCATGGTCGCCATCACGGCCGAATCTCCCGCCCGTATTGCCCGCTATCATTGGGCGGACAGCAATGGCAATGATATTATTGACGACATGGAGATTCTCGCGGTCTCGGATCTGACCGAGGAAACCGGTGATGAACTGGTCAATTGGGATGACCTTGAGCAGCTCTGGGAAGCCGGGCACTACCGGTGGGACCCGGAACTGCGGCGCTTTGTTGCCGATGCCGCGCGCTGAGCTGATGGTTTTGGCCTGGCCTGACCCGGGTGCCTGTGTTCATGGTTTCCCAGCGCTTTGATCCCTTTTCGACAAGGTTTCGATAAAAAGGTTTTGACATACGTTAGGGTGGTTTCTAGAATGACGCCGCTGCTGAAGTGAAGACCTGACGATCTTTCGTGCCGTTATCCTCCAAGAGCTGGAACCGGAATATTATGGAATCTGTTATTGACTTGTTAAAAGATGATATGCAGGCGGTTGAAGCACAGTTCGCCAAGAACCTCTCTTCCGGCGTGGAGTTGATCGGTCAGGTCGGACAATACATCCTGTCGAGTGGCGGCAAGCGGTTCCGTCCCATGTTGCTGATTCTGAGTTCCCGGCTCTGCAATTACCAGGGGGGCAGGCATATCGAACTGGCCGCCGTCGTTGAATTCATTCACACGGCGACCCTGCTGCACGATGACGTCGTCGACAGTGCCAGCCTCAGGCGCGGCAACCGTTCCGCCAATTCGGTGTGGGGCAACCAGGCGTCCGTCCTGGTGGGGGATTTTCTGTTCGCCAAATCCTTTTCCATGATGGTGAATTCAGAAAACCTCAGAATTCTGAAGATCCTGTCCGACACCACGACCCAGCTTGCAGAGGGTGAAATCCTGCAGTTGATCAATACCTGTGACCTTGACGTTGACGAAAATCGCTACCTGCAGGTGGTCAGGGACAAGACGGCTATCCTGATCGCGGCGGCATGCCAGGTCGGGGCAATTCTCGCCGGTGCCACTGAAGAGCAGGAGCTGGCCCTGCGCGAGTTCGGCCTGGAAATCGGGACGGCCTTTCAACTCATGGATGATGCCCTCGATTATGTGGCGGACCAGGCGGAGTTCGGCAAGGAACGTGGGCACGACCTGTACGAAGGCAAGATGACCCTCCCCCTCATCCATGCTTATGCGGCCTGCAGCGGTGAAGAAAAGTCTGAGATTGCCCGGATCGTCGATGCCGAGGATCTGACCGCGGCCGACCTTGATTATGTCTGTGCTCTCATCGATACCTACGATGGGATCGAATATACCCGCACCAGGGCTGCCCAGAGGATTGAGACGGCCAAAAAGCTGCTGGAGATCTTCCCGCCTTCGGCAGCGAGAGATGCGCTTTACACCCTGGCGGACTATGTGGTTTCCCGCAAAAAGTAGCCTGTCTTTTCCGTCCTCTGTGCCCCTTTTTTAAAGGGGGACCCTCATCTTTTTGACATCACCTGACAGAATCCTGCCATGCTGAGCATTGCCTGCTTTGTTATCGGCGGTGATTTGGCTATAATCCGGGCATGTTTCGAATCAGCCTACATAAAAAGGTTCTCGGAGCCTTCCTGCTGTTGTCCCTCTTGCCCCTTGGCCTGCTGCTGTTTACCTCTCAACACAGTCTGCGGCGGGTCGAGCTTCTGCTGCGGGAGCGAGCGACCCAGGCCCTGGACAGCCAGGCCGCCAGCGCACTCGAGCAGCGGGCGAAGATGGTCGCCGTCCAGGTTTCGGCTTTTTTGAATGAGGTTGAGGGGGATTTAACCGATCTGACCTTTCTTGAGCCGACGGAAGAGAATTATCTCGATTTCGCCTGGGGGCATCAGCGCGAAATCTGGTTCCGTCGGGGGACCAATCTCGAGCCCATCGAGGTCCGTGAAAAAATTCTTCTCTACAGCGAACTCGCCTACATCGGCGTGGACGGCTTTGAAAAGGTCCGCATCATCGATGGCCGGCCGTCCAAGATCCTGCGTCAGGTGAGTGATCCCGCCCAGACCACCTACAAGACAGAGGATTATTTCGAACAGGCCGCCCGGTTGCCGCAGGGGGACATCTGGGTCTCTCACCTGCAGGGGTGGTACGTCAGCCGTGATGAGCAGCTGCAGGGAGCGGAGACCCCCCTTGAAGCCGTTCAGGGCACCCCGTATCGCGGGGTCATACGATTTGCCGCCCCCCTTTATGAAAATGACGTCCTGGCGGGTGTTGTTGTTCTTTCCCTCGATCATCGTCATCTCATGGAATTTACCCAGCACCTGAACCCTGTCGGGGAACAGGATGTCGTATTCCCATCCTATGCCAGCGGCAATTACGCCTTTATGTTCGACGATGAAGGCTGGACCATTGTTCACCCGAAATATTGGGATATCAGGGGGTTCGATCCCGATGGCACCCTGGTTCCGGCGTACACGGAAAAGTCTTCCGAGGCGGATATCCGAGCCGGGCGGATTCCGTTCAACCTTCTCGAGGCAGGTTTTGTTCATCCCAATTATCCGAAGGCCGCCAGGGATGTTCGTCAGGGGCTGTCCGGAGTCGTCGATACCACCAATATCGGCGGTTCCAACAAGATCATGGCCTATGCGCCCATTCCCTACAGCCGCGGCGAATATCAGCGCTATGGTATTTTCGGCGGAGTCACCATCGGGGCCGAGATCGCCCAGTTCCATCAACCCGCCCTGGCCACGGCCCAGCTGATCAAAAATGAAATCAACAGCTTCATCATGCAGTCCTGGTTCGTCATTTCACTGACCGTCGTGGTCGTCGCAGGCGTCGCTTTCGTCCTTTCCAACAGTATTGTCAGGCCGGTTCTGTCCCTGACCGAGGGCACCCGGAAGATGATCAACGGTGATTCGGCGGCTCAGATCAGGGTGGAAGCAAAGACCTCCGACGAGGTCGGAGTCCTGGCGGCTTCTTTCAACACCATGGTCGAGGAGCTCAACGGGCGTAGCGAACGCCTCCAGAAGACCCTGAGGGCATTGAGACACTCCCGGCGCGAGATTATTCGCGAGCGGAATTTTAAGAATACGGTATTCGACAACATCGATATCGGTCTGCTGACCTTCGACCGGGAATGCCGGCTGACATCTGCCAACGGAACGGCTTGCCAGGTTCTCAATATCAAGCATCCCGACAAGGATTGCGACTGGCAGCAGCTGCTTTGTGATTGGCCGGAAATACGGAACGTCCTCGCCGGGTGGCTGGCCAGTGCCCAGCAAGATCCTTCGGAAACATACCGAACCTACGTGACGCCCGAACGAAACGGGCGGGATTTGACCTATCGCCTGGCTTTGTGCCCGTTGAGCTTCCGCCAGCAGTCGGGCTGGCTGTTGATCGTTGAAGATATTACGGAACGCGTCAACATGCGCCAGCAGATGGCCCGTATGGATCGTCTCGCCTCTCTGGGGAGGATGTCGGCAGGGATTGCGCATGAGGTTCGGAATCCCCTGACCGGGGTCAGCCTGCTGCTGGACGAATTGCATGATCGGCTGCTCGGTCATGAGACCGACCAGCAGCTCATCAGGCGGGCACTGGGAGAGATCGAACGGCTCGAAGCCCTGGTCAACGAAATGCTTCATTTCGCATCGCTTCCGGAACCGCAGCTGGCCTACGGACAGGTCGAAAAAGTGGTTCAGGATTCACTTTTCCTCATGCGCAAGCAGTGTCAGCGGCAGAAGGTTTCTCTTGTTGAAGAGATCGCCCAGGACCTGCCCGCCATCCTCATGGACGCTGATCGTCTCAAGCAGGTGATGCTCAATCTCTGCAACAATGCTCTCGATGCGATGCCCGAAGGCGGGGAACTGCGGATCGCCGTCGGGCGGGATGAGCGTGATATTCTCATCCGTATCAGCGATACCGGCTGCGGCATCTCTGCGCAGCGGCTCCCCCTGGTTTTTGAGCCGTTTTTTACCAGCAAGGGGCAGGGGGACCGGTCTTGGTCTTGCCATCAGTTACAATATCATTTCCGATCATGGCGGCGAGATCGACATCAAGAGTCAGCAGGGGGAAGGGACGGTTGTCACCGTGTCCCTGCCCTTGTACAAGAAGAGTGCCTCGACCGTCAGTCCGCCCTGATCCCGGTGGCCAAAATTCACCATTTTCCTTGAAGTCAAGGGCACCAGTCGCTATATTCTGACTCCTGTTCCGAGTTTTTCAGCAGGTTGGCTTGAGGTCCTCGGTTTCCCTTGAAACCTTGCCTTCAGCGCTGTCGCCATGATTTTTCCGCCTTTTGCGCATCCCTGCCGGATCTCACTCCTGGGTCGGACCCGGACAGGTCACGGCCGGGTTGCGGTAATGTCTGAAATCGTCCGGTCGGCTACGAGAAGGTCGCCGCGAAAAGCTTCTGCCCCTGCAATTGAGGTTGCGATGGAAAAAATACTGATAGTGGATGATGAGATTTTTATCAGGGAGAACCTGGAGCGGATTCTGGCCGAAGACGGTTACCGGACCCTGTCCACCAGTTCTCCCGAAGATGCGATTCAGATCGTCGGAGAAGAAGAAATCGGACTGGTTCTGCTCGACCTTAATCTCGGCAGCAGTAGCGGTCTTGACGTTCTGCGGGCCATGCGCGAGGTGGATCCGGAAATCCTGGTCATTATCATCACCGGTTACGGAACCGTGGAAAGCGCCGTAGAGGCACTGAAAATCGGCGCCTACGACTATATCAAGAAACCGTTCAAGGCGGATGCGATCCACCTGATCGTCAAGCTGGCGCTGGAAACCCAGAACCTGCGCCGCAAGGTCAGGCATTTGTCGAAGGACGGTGAGGGGATCGACATGGTCGGGAACAGCCCGGCTCTGCTGCAGATTTTCCGTCAGATTCGGGAAGTCGCCAAACACGAAACGGCGACGGTATTGATCACCGGGGACAGCGGAACCGGAAAGGAACTGGTGGCCCGGGCAATCCATAACCTTTCAGCCCGCGGCGATCAGCCTTTTGTCGAGATCAACTGCGGATCTCTGCCCTTCAATCTTCTCGAAACCGAACTGTTCGGTCACGAACGGGGTGCATTCACCGATGCCAAGAACAGAAAAATCGGCCTTTTTGAGCAGGCTGACCGCGGTACCGTTTTTCTTGATGAAATAGGTGAAATGGACCTCAGCCTGCAAGTGAAGTTACTGAGGGTATTGGAAGATCGCCGTTTGCGGCGTCTTGGCGGTAATCGCAACATCGACATCAACGTCAGGATTGTCGCCGCGACCAACGCCGATCTGAAAACGGCTATCGAGAATAAAACGTTTCGCGAAGATCTCTATTACCGGCTCAACGTTTTTCCTATTCACATTCCGCCCTTGCGCGAACGGCGGGAGGATATTCCGATTTTTGCTTGCCCACTTCCTGCAACGGTTCAGCAGGGAGTTCAATAAATCAATTCGGGGTTTCAGCAGGGAGGCTCATGATCTGCTCGGCCGGTATCATTGGCCCGGGAATGTTCGGGAACTGAGAAACGTGGTCGAGCGGATCTGCATCATGTACAGCGTTGAAGAGATTGAACCGCAGCATCTACCCCGGGAGATCTGGGGAGAAGAGCCGCAGAGCGAGGTTCCCTTCAGTTACGAGATCCCCCCAGAAGGAATCGTTCTTGACGACGTCCTTGGCCAGGTGGAGAAAAATCTTCTTGCCAAGGCCTACGCTATTTCAGGTGGCAACGTCGCCAAGACGGCTCGCATCCTTAATACCCCGCGGGGAACCCTGCGCTACAAACTGGAGAAGTACCAGCTGTCCCAGGAATAATTTTCCGCTTTCCCTCCCGCTGCGATGTCTTGCCTTGCTTGGGAGGGAGGCTGTGCAGCCTCCTTTTTTAATGTCCTGTTCCAGGGAATATGTTCTTCATCAATGCCTGGCTAAAATCGGCCAATTGTGACCATTTTAGCCCGTTTTAGCCAGGGCTCATCTTTTTATCAAATTTTTTCTGAGTGAATAAACCGAGATAAAATGGTCTTTTGCTAATAAAATTCATGGTTTTTGAGAGTTGGTATTGGTTTTGCTAATTTTATCGGAAGGATTGTTGGAAATTCCAGAAATTTCCAGCTCCACTTTCTCCAGTCCATCGATCAATGGACACATTGGCCCCGTTCCTGCCTCCTCCGGAACGGGGCGTTTTTTATCATTCTCGGCCCGGCGCTGTCTCGTCCGCCATCTTCACCATCTGCCAATATCGGTCGATGTTCTGTTGTATTCTGGTGATCTCCTCGTGGTTGACTGCAGGTTTGAAAAGATGGGCAAAACGATCCTGCTTTTCAAGGTATCTTTCAATCGGCAGACGCTGACGGGGGACTTTGGTATGGACAAGGGTGCCGTTGCGGTATTCTTTGAGAGGCCAGATTCCGGTTTTTACGGCCAGTTGACCGATGGCAACGGTTTCGGAAGGATCGAATCCCCAACCGGTAGGGCAGGGAGCCAAGGCCAGAATGAGCCTGGGACCTCTGAGCTGTTTGGCGGTTTCTATCTTGCGGGCCAGATCGAGGGGGTCGGAGCCAATGGCCGTCGCCACGTAGGCAGGGTTATGGGCCATCCAGATAGAAAATAAATCTTTTTTCTTGCCGGTATAGCCACCGGGACCGGTACTGGTGGAGGTCCGGGCGGCGTGCGGAGTGGCTCCCGAGTATTGTTGCCCGGTATTGCCATACCCCTCGTTGTCATAGCACAGGTAGATGAAGTCAAGGCCCCGGTCAATGGCACCGGAGGTGGCATTCATGCCAATGCCATAGGCCACCCCGTCTCCGGTGAGAACGACCGGGATGAGATCTTCTTCGGGGGTGATCCGGTTCTTCCTGAGGAGGATATCGAGAGCGTCACGTACACCCTGTGCCGCTGCCGGTGCTGCGGCCATGGCGGTATAGAGCCATGAACCGGTAAAGGGGGTGTAGGGATAGGCCGCCAGCATGGTCATGCAACCGGCCGCGTTGATGAATACGGTCCGGTCTCCGAGCAGGTCATAGGTTTCATGGATGGCTTCCAGTCCGCCACACCCGGCGCACATGACGGTGCCGGTCCCGAACAGGTGCTCGGAGGGCAGGTCTTTCATGCTTTTCAGCGTCGGTTCTTTCATGATACGCCCCTTGTCTCGTTCCTGGCCTGGGTCAGGATCTGCATTTTTTCCATGTTCTTGAGCTCAGCAGCCGTATAGAGTAAGCGGGGCGGAGGAATGACCCCAGCGTCAACGGCCTGGTCGGCCTCATCGACCATGGCGAAAAATTCATTGATTCCGATATCCCGTCCGCCCAGCCCGCCGATATAGCTGAGCAGGGGAACCGGGCGATGGGACGCCTTATACAGGGCTGCGGCAACCTCGTTGTAAAGAACCCCGCCATGACCGGGAGCCAGGTTCTGGTCGACAACGATGACCGCTTTTTTGCCCGCCAGAAGCCGGCCCAAAACGACTTCCGGGAAGGGCCTGACCAGCAGGGGGCGAACCAGGCCGATGGCTTTGCCGGTATCGCGAAGCCTGTCGACGGCCTCTTTCGCCTTGGTGGAAAACGACCCGACCATCAGGAACACCATATCCGCATCGTCCGAATGATAATTTTCCACCGCATGATAGGTTCTGCCGAACCTGTCGCCAAAGGCCAGGGCGCATTCAGAAAAGACCTCTGCCGCCTTGAGAGCCGCCAGGTGTGACTGGTAACGGAAATAGGAATAGGTGGATCCGCCCAGAACTGCGACCGCCTCGCTTAACGGGGCTCCTTTCCTGAACCCGAGATTTTCGGGATCATAGGGGGCCAGGAATCTGCGGACCCGCTCCTGCTCTGGAAGCTGGACCGGCTCTCTGGTAAAAGACAGGTAAAACCCGTCAAGATTGACGATCACCGGCAACCGGACCCTGCTGTCCTCGGCCAGCCGGTAAGCGATCAGCAGGCCATCGACCACCTCCTGGCAGGTGGCGCAATGCAGTTGCAGACAGCCGCTGTCGCGGGCTGCGAAGATGTCGTTATGGTCGGGCTCAAGAGTTATCGGTGCCGCGAGCCCCCGACTGACATTCACCATAACGAAAGGGGCCCGCCAGCCGGCTACGGTATAGATCATCTCCATGGCATACAGCAGTCCCTGACTGGAGGTTGCGGTGAAGACCCTGACGCCGGTGACGGCGGCGGCGCCAGCCGCGGCAATCATGGAATGTTCCGAATCCATGGTGACCATGCGGCACTCGATTTCTCCGCTGTCGATCCATTTTGACAGAGTCTCGATAATCTCGGTCTGCGGGGTGATGGGGAAGGCGGGCAGGTAGTCGCAACCTGCCAGCCTTGCCCCCCAGGCCGCCGCGCCGTTTCCGGTTAGCAGAACACGTGTCATGAGGGCGCTCCTGTCTGCTGCTTCCTGAATTCCTGCTCGGGAAGAGCTGATATTGCGTGATGTGGACATTGATTCAGGCAGACCATGCATCCCTTGCAGTGATCGTAGTCGATGTGAGGAGTGTTGTCGTCTGCGACCCTGATGGCACCGTCAGGACAGTAGGTACTGCAGATCCACCAGCAGCGATGACAGAGGCTCCTGTCGATGACGGGCCTCCTGGTTCGCCACAGGCCGGTACGGACTTCAACGCTGGTGGCCGCGGCATGAATGGCCGGTGCCGAAACACGCGCCGGAGCAAAAGGCAGGCTGATCCAGGCGGGAGAGGGCGCATCGGTGAGGGTGACAGGTCCGCCGGGACTGACTTTCAGGTCCCCCGAAAGTTCCTGGTAGGCACGTCTTGCATAGTCGAGATTTCTGTTCAGAATGGTCATGCCGAAGCCAGACAGCTCGGTGGTCAGCGCCTGTTCCAGATGATCCCAGTTCAGTTCGCTGATCAGTGACGCCGCCCCTGCGGCACAGATAACCCCGACATAACGGATCTCCGGGTTCCCGGCGCCCTGTCCTTCGGGGGCAAGGGTTATGATCCGGCCCGGAAAATTGAGGCGCTGCTGCCAGGTGGCGGCGGTCTGGGTGGTGTAGATCAGCATGACGGTCCGCTGAACGGCGCCATGGAGCAGAGCGACGGAGGGGATGGGGATCAGGGTGTCATCGGCGACGATGATCAGATCAGGGTTGGTGATGATGCCGCGCTCATTGATGGGACGATGGTCGGCACGCACGTAGGCGAAGATGGGAGCGCCGCGTCTTTCGGCACCATACCTGGGAGCATCCTGGGTTTCGAATCCGGCATAGAACAGCGCCGCCCCGAGAATGCGGCTGGCGGTCTTCATCCCCTGGCCGCCACGACCGTGAAAACGGATGCGATACATAATAGGTTCCTCCTCTCGGTAAAGCTGGCAGAGAAGGCCGGCTGCTGATTCCTAGAAAATGGCCCAGCGCTTGAAACCAGCCGCCCTTTTGATCCTGTGCAGAGCCAGGCGTGTGGCGGCTTCCCTGGGGAGCAGCCGGTCTTCCGCTGCCGCCTCCAGGACTAAACGGGTGTTGCGTGTCACTTTTTCTTCGATCACGGTAAGGGCTTCGTGTTCCGTCCCTCCCTGGTATTCGACCGCCGCGCAGATGACGCCCCCGGCATTGGCAATAAAATCAGGAATACAGAGGATATTGCGCTCATGAAGACGTTTTTCGGCGGCCGGGGTGATAGGGATATTGGCCCCCTGAATAACCAGGCGGGTGTGGAGGCGGTCGACATTGCCGCTGTCGATGACATCAGGGCGTGCTGCAGGTATCCAGATATCGCATTCGATGTCGATGATGTTTTCCCGGTCCGCCTTGCGGCCGGCGTCGCAGTCTGCGACACTGCCTCCCCGTTCCTTGATCTGAATAAGGTCAGGGATGCTGAGTCCTTCAGAGTTGTAGATTGAGCCCAGGGAATCGCTGGCGCCGATGAGGATGGCCCCCTGCTCGGCAAGATAGCGTGCGGCATGCCTGCCGACAGCGCCAAACCCCTGGATGACGACCCTGGCACCTGATAACTGCAGGCCGCAATAATGGCAGGCGATCTCGGCAGCGTGGTAAACCCCAAATCCTGTGGCGCCGATTTCATCAAGAGGGATGCCGCCGATCTCTCTCGGCAGACCGACGACGCGCCCGATCTCATCCTTGATCCAAGCCATGCATTCTTCATCGGTGCCCATGTCCGGTCCCGGAATATATTCATGCAGATCCCGCAAGGCGCCGGCCATTGTCCGGATCACCTTTTCTTTCTGGTCCCTGGGAATTTTAGGATTTCCGTAGATCACAGCTTTGCCGCCGCCATGAGATAGTCCGGCGGCCGCATTTTTCAGGGTCATCGCTCTGGCCAGGCGAAAGCATTCATCGGTGCTGACATCGGACGCCATGCGAATTCCGCCGATAGCCGGGCCCGCGGCCACGTTATCGATGACCAGTACCGCTTTCAGGGGGATGGTGGGTTGGTAGATATGGACGATTTTGGCAGGGCCGTACTCATCGTAGAATTTGAAGATATCTTCCATTGAGGGCCTCCTGTCGGGAATAGGGCAACCGGAGATGGGACAACGGAGCTATCTTGAAGCAGTCGTCTATACTGAAAAAATAACAGAAAAAAGGGGACTTTCCAGTGACTGCAGGAAAAGGAGGGCGGGGATACTCCGGCAGGCAGCCCTGCCGGAGTGAAATAGTTGCTTTTCATCCGGAAACGGTCCGGCGTCAAGGACTACGCCTTCGCGTCATTCCTTGATTTACTTGCCATGGAGAAAAGTTACACGTTTCCGATCTGGAAGCTTGTGCGTTGCCCTCCCGAGTTTCCGGATGGCAACGCGTTAAATCCGGGCGATAGCCGCCCTGACACCCGAGGTGGATATTTGTTCAAGGGCGGCGGTCACCGCTGCCTTGAATTCAGGATTCCGGGGCAGATCCTGCCCAAAGATATCTTCGAGTTCAAGGATCGCACTGACGTAGTCTGCAGGGTTGTCTTTATGACCGTCGGCGATCTGGCGCAGGCGATCGGCAAAGGGATCGCTGACGTCGATCGGTTGGCCCGCCTCATCATATCCGGTGATGTAGCGCAACCAGCCGGCAATGGCCATGGCAATCCGCGGATAAGGCTTGCTGTTGGCAATCCGGTCGCGGACAGTGTTAAGCATCCGCAGCGGAATTTTCAGCGATCCGTCCATGGCGATCTGCCAGGTTTTATGCCACAGGGTCGGATTGCTGAACCGTTCAATGAGGTTGTCGCAATAGGCCTCGAGATCGACATCTTCAGGCATGTGCAGGGTCGGAATCATCTCCTCGGACATCATGGTCCTGATGTACTTCAGGTAAACCGGGTCCCCGATCACCTGGTGGATGTATTCATGTCCGCCCAGGTAGCCCAGATAGGCCATGGCGGAATGGGACGCGTTCAGCAGGCGCAGCTTCATCTCTTCGAACGGGGCGACGTCCTTGACGAAGGTGACGCCGTATTTCTCCCACGCCGGCCGGGGGTGGGGCAGGGTGTCGGCAATCACCCACTGACTGAACGGCTCACAGAGGACCGGGGCTTCGTCGCGGCAGCCGAGTTTTTCGGAAACAGCATCGATATCAGCCTGGGTGGTGGCGGGAACGATGCGGTCGACCATGGTGTCGGGGAATACGACATGGTCGGCAATCCACCGGGCCAGGTCAGGGTCCCGGAGGTGGGCGAATTCAACGACCACCCGTTTCAGGGACGCGCCGTTGGCTGCCAGATTGTCACAACACAGGGGGGTGAACGGAGCCGTACCGGCGCGGCGGATGCGGGCCAGAGCTTCGACCAGGAATCCGTGAATGGTCACCGGCTCCCCGGGGTTGTTCAGGTCGTGCACGATGTCAGGATGATCAGCCAGCAACGCACCGCTGGCCGGATCGCGCAGATAACCTTTTTCGGTGATGGTGGCGGAAACGATCCTGGTTTCAGGACGCGTCAGACAATCAAGGACTTGCGCTGGGGACTCGGGAGCGACCAGGATATTCTGGATACTGCCGATGATCCTGAGCTTTTCTCCCTCGCCGCTGCGTTCAACCAGGGTATACAGGCAGTTTTGCGGGGCCATGCGGTCTCGTACTCCGGAGCTGCGCAGACTGACCCCGGTGATTCGCCAGTCGCCCCCTTCGTGAGCGAGGACGTCATCGGTATAGACGGCCATGTGGCCGCGGTGAAAAGCGCCGATACCGATGTGAACGATGCCGACCTGATGGTCTTCCGGCTGATAGGTCGGGGTCTGAATCCCGGCAGGCAGGCTGCCGCACTGTGTTAATCTTTGCATGAAACTCCTCTTCTCAGGATTTACCGGTAACAGAAGGATGAGTCAGGGCTTTGATCAATCCGCGTAATTCGGCCAGTCCCTTGAGCCTGCCGATGGATGGATAGCCCGGCTGGCCACTGCGCTTGAGATCGTCGAGAATATCCATGCCGTGATCGGGACGGATGGGAATTTCTACGTCTTTGCGGCCGGCGGCACGGCGTTTCTCTTCCTGGCGAACGATGGATTGTACCAGCGCGACCATGTCGGTGTCACCGGAAAGATGCTCATCTTCATGGAATGATGCAGGAACTCCTTGAGTTTCGCGCCTGACATTGCGCAGATGGATAAAATGGACCCGATCGCCGAGCCGATCAATCATGCCGGGAAGATCATTGTCAGGACGCGCGCCGAGAGATCCGGCACAAAGGGCAATTCCGTTGGCCGGGATGTCAACGGCATCCATGAGGAGCTGGTAGTCGGATTCGGTCGAACAGATCCGGGGCAGACCGAGCAATGGAAAGGGTGGATCATCGGGGTGGCAGCAGAGTCTTACCCCGAGCTCTTCGGCACAGGGGGCGACTTCGGCAAGAAAATCGATAAAATTCTGACGCAGCTGCTCAGGGCTGATCCGGTTGTATTCGCCCAATAAGCGTCTGACATCATCAATGGTCAGTTTCTCTGCCGCGCCGGGAAGGCCGCAGGCGACGTTTTCAGTGATTGTCCGGCGCTTGTCGTCATCCATCTGCTCGTAACGCTCTTTGGCTGCGGCCACGACGTCGGCAGGAAACTCTTCAGCAGCACCGTCACGCTTGAGGATAAAGATATCGAATGCGGCAAAATCGATCAGATCGAAGCGCATGGTCGTCCCGCCGTGAGGCATTCTCCATTTCAGGTCGGTGCGCGTCCAGTCGAGAACCGGCATGAAATTGTAGCAGACAACGTTAATCCCCTGGGCGGCCAGGTTTTTCAGGCTGGTCTTGTAGTTCTCGACGTGTTCACGCCAGGGACCCTGCTGCTTTTTGATGTCCTCCGATACCGGCAGGCTCTCCACGACCTCCCAGGCAATGCCGGAGGGCGTGCCGTCGCTTTTGGTCGCGATCTCCTGCTGGCGTTTGGCTATCTCTTCTCTGCTCCAGACCACGCCAGGCGGGATGTGGTGCAGGGCGGATACCACCCCTTCGACGCCTGCCTGCAGGATATCGTCGATAGATGTTCTGTCAGCTGGTCCAAACCATCTCCATGTTTGTCTCATAGGTCAACCTCTTTAGGTGATTTGTTAACAGTGTTTGTCAGTAGAAACCGTAGGGAATTCAGTGTTTATCATGATTTTTTCTGTCCGGGTCCAGGGTATTCGATCTTTGTGATGACTTCGGTCAGAATTGCTTAAACCTGTTTGTAACATACATGAAAACAGATAATTAGGTTGTTTTTTCTCGAAGGAGCTTTAATATCCGGAAACTGTCTGGTGCGGTTCCAGATATTGAGATTATCTGTTGACTAGTATGGTAGTATGTTATATAACCCCATCAGGAGAAGGTCAAGTGATAAAGAATTTATACCATAGTTCTTTTTTGCGGCAGGGTAAGGCCGTCGGTCCCCAGGTTTACAAGCTGCTGCGGGATAAAATCATCCAGGGCGAGCTTGAGCCGGGTGAACGGATTTCCGAAGCCGAGATTTCCAGGGTCCTTGACGTCAGCAGGCAGCCGGTGCGCGAAGCCTTTATCACGCTGCGTAATGACGGGCTGGTCGAGGTCCGGCCGCAGCGTGGGACCTTCGTGACGAAAATCCATGTGGATGCCGTCAGTGACGCCCGGTTTATTCGGGAAGCGATCGAAGTGGAAATCGTTCGTTTGCTGGCCAGAACCTGCGAACCCGAGCAGCTGAAACGCTTGCGGGACATTATCGACCAGCAGAGACAGGCCAGCACCGTTGATATTGAAAAATTCTTTTATCTCGATGAGAGCTTCCATCGTCTGCTCGCCGATTTTGCCGGAAAGGGGACGGTCTGGACGGTCGTCGGGCAGTTGAAAGCCCATTTCGACCGGGTGCGCTATCTCAGCTCAAGTCATAAACCCCTCGATCGGGTGATCGATCATCATGCCGCCATTGTCGACGCTTTGGCTGAACATAATCAACAGAAAGCAGAGCAGGTTGTTCGTGATCATATGAAGGAGGTTCTTATCGATCTTCCCAAGATGATGGCACAGCAGCCTGAAATTTTTGCAGAACAGGGTACCGATTGAACCAGTAGGAAATGAAGCAGGCTCAAAGGCGAGGCTGCTTCCACTTCAAACCGTGTAACGCATTAGGGAGGTCGTATGACAAAGCTCAATCGTTTTGGAAAAGTTCTACTCACAGTCGCTCTCGTGGCTTGTATGACCCTGCCGGCGGCAGCGGCCGACATGACCCTCAAGCTGGGTCACCTGGCCAACGAAGACAACATCTGGCACAAGGCCGCCGTCAAATTCGGTGAAGAACTCGAAGCTCTGACCAACGGCCGCATTAAGGTCCAGGTCTTCCCCAATGAATCCCTCGGCAAGGAAATGGATCTGATCAATGGTATGCAGCTTGGTACCGCCGATATGACCATTACCGGTGAAAGTCTTCAGAACTGGGCCCCCATGGCCGCATTGCTGGCCGTTCCCTATGCTTACAAGTCTCTCGAGCATATGGATGAAGTCGCCGGCGGCGAAATTGGTGAGCAGATCAAGGCACAGATCATCGAAAAGGCCCGGATCCGTCCGATTGCCTATTTCGCTCGTGGTCCGCGCAACCTGACTTCCAACCGTCCGATCAAGACCCCGGCTGATCTGGACGGGCTGAAAATGCGCGTGCCGAACGTTCCTCTGTTCGTCGATGTCTGGAAAGCGCTCGGCGCCAAGCCGACTCCGATGGCTTTCTCCGAGGTTTTTACTTCTCTTCAAAACGGCACCATCGGTGCTCAGGAGAACCCTCTCGCTCTCATCAAGTCAGCGAGCTTCTTTGAAGTTCAGAAATACGTCAATAAAACCGAGCACGTTCGTTCCTGGATTTACCTGACCCTGTCCGAACTGACCTGGAATAAACTCTCCGACGCGGACAAGAAGAACGTCATGGAAGCGGCCAAGCGCGCCCAGCAGTACGAGCGCGAGCTGTTCCTGGCAGACGAGCAGAAACTGGTCGGTGAGCTTGAAGCCAAGGGGATGACGTTTGTTGATGTCGACGGCGCCGCTTTTGCCGCCAAAGCCAAGGATGCGGTTCTGGCGAACGTCAAGCCGGAAATCCGTCCCATCGTCGAGAAGCTTTTCAGTGAATAAATAAGTGTACGGGCCGGTTGCCAGCTTGGCTGGGGACCGGCCCGTACAGGTGCCTGTAACTACGAAAAATTCTGGTATCCTCTGTTTTAGTGATTCTGTTTGCTGCGTTTAAACGGCGAGGTTTATTGTGAAAAAGTTCATCAAGAGTTTGAATAGGGGCCTGACCCTGTTGGCCAGGGTTCTGGTCGGACTCTCTTTCAGTGTGCTGATCGTATCCGTAACCATCCAGGTTCTTGGTCGCAGCGGGTTTTTCGATTCCCCGGTCTGGACGGAGGAACTGACCCGGTTTGCATTGCTTTACCTGACCGCTTTCGGGGTCGGGGTCTCTCTGCTGACCGGTGACCTGGTCAATGTCGATATCGTCTGCGATGCTTTGCCGGGACGAATCCCCTGGTTTCTGAAACTGGTCTCCGCCTGCATCATTGCGTTCCTGAGTTATTCGTTGATCGGGCCCGCCTGGCAGTTCACCTCCATCGGCGCATTTCAAACCTCGCCAGCTCTCGGCTGGCAGATGAATTACATTCACGCGAGTGTTTTCTGTCTGCTGGTATCGCTGTTTATCTTTGCCCTGATTCGCATCAGTCATTTGTTAATAGACCTTTCACCGGATTATCAAAAGCAGGAGACGACAGAATGAACCTGGCTATCTTGATTGGCGTGTTTGTTGGTGGGCTGGTCATCGGATTGCCCGTAGCCATTACCCTGGGGTTCGCATCATTCTGCTACCTGTTGGCCGCCGATATCCCCCTGGTGGTCATGCCTCAAAAAATGTATGCCGGCATTGATGTTTTTGTGCTGCTCTGCATTCCCGGCTTTATTCTCGCCGGGAACCTGATGAACAATGGAGGTATCACCGAACGAATCATCCGGTTTGCCGATGGCCTGGTCGGTTGGGTGCGTGGCGGCCTCGGGCTGACGAATGTCGCGGCTTCCATGCTCTTCGGCGGCATTTCTGGAACTGCGGTCGCCGATGCTGCGTCCATCGGTGGGGTGATGATCCCCGGCATGAAGAAAGCGGGCTACCCGGCTGATTTTTCGGCAGCAGTGACCGCTGCGTCATCAACCGTAGGGCCGATCATCCCTCCGAGCGTTCCCATGATCATTGTCGGCGCTCTGTCCGGAATCTCTGTTGGCCAGATGTTCGTGGCCGGGGCGCTGCCCGGGATTTTGCTTGGGGTTGCGATGCTTATTGCGACCTACCTGATCGCCTCGCGGAATAAATTCCCGCGTCAAAAATGGCGGGGCTTTGCCGAGGTCGGCCGTTCCTTTGTCGGCGCCTTCTGGGCACTGGCCATGTCGGCCCTCATTATCGGCGGGATGATCAGCGGCTTGATGACACCAACCGAAACCGCCGTTATCGCCTGTATTTACGCCATTATTGTCGGAGTCTTCTTTTATCGCGAGCTGCCGGTCAAAGCGATTCCGAAAATCCTTGTTGACAGTGCCGTTTCATCTGCGGCAATCCTGGTTCTGGTCGGTTTCGCCAACGTCTTTGGCTGGATCCTGGTCTCGGAACGCATTCCCCAGATGATTGCGGATTCCGTATTGTCGATAACCAATAATAAATATCTGATCATTCTGCTGATCAACCTGCTGCTGCTGTTTGTCGGTATGTTCATGGAGACTATCGCCGCACTGATTATTCTTTTTGTTCCGTTGCTGACCCTTGCTCAGGGGGTCGGTATCGAGCCGCTGCACTTTGCGACGTTCGCCGTTCTCAACCTGATGATCGGGCTGACTACGCCGCCGGTCGGCGTGTGTCTGTTTGTCTGTGCCAATATTGCAGAGTTGCCGCTCAGTTCCGTTATCAAGGCGATCATGCCGTTTATCATTACCAATCTTATCGTCCTGCTTCTGGTCTCCTATATCCCCGAAATCTCGACCTGGCTGCCAGGATTGCTGGCTGATTAACACTGTTTTGGAGCTGTCCCTATGGAATCACGCGTCTGTCGTTTGTACGGTCAAGAAAATCTTAAAATTGAAACCGATCAGGTGAACCCGCCAGGTACCGGCCAGGTTCTGGTCAAAGTCGGCCGGGGGGGGATCTGCGGTTCCGATCTTCACTACTACCTGCACGGCGGCTTCGGGACCGTGCGGGTGAAGGAACCGATCATCATGGGGCATGAATTCGCCGGGACCGTTGCAGCCCTGGGCGATGGCGTGAAGGGATTGCAGGTCGGAGACAAGGTCGGGGTCAACCCCAGCCAGCCCTGCGGACAATGCAGTTACTGCCAAGAAGGTTTGTTTCAGCATTGTCTGGACATGCATTTCATCGGTTCGGCCATGAGGCTGCCTCACGAACAGGGAGGTTTTCGGGAATACCTTGTTATCGGTGCCGAGCAGTGCATAAAGGGGAGCGATGAGACTTCCATCGCCGAGCTGGCCTGCGCCGAACCTCTGGCTGTCTGCCTGCATGCCGCCAAAAGTGCCGAGCTGGCCGGAAAAAAAGTCCTGGTCAACGGGGCCGGCCCCATCGGCGCCTTGTGTGTCGCAGTCGCCAGACATCATGGCGCCGCTGAGATCGTCGTCGTCGATCTGTTTGACAAGACTCTGTCAGTCGCCAAAGCTCTCGGGGCTGACAAACTGATCAACGTGAGTACTGCAAAGGATCCCCTCGCCGTTTACGCCGAGGGCAAGGGGTATTTCGACATCATTTTTGAGTGTTCGGCTGCGCAACCCGCTATCGAGAATGTTTTTCAGGTGATCAGACCCCAGGGCACGATCATTCAGGTCGGGGTGAGCGGAAACATGACTTTCCCGATGAACATGCTCGTCGGTAAGGAGGTCAGATGGATCGGCAGTCAGCGTTTCCACGGCGAATATGCCGAGGCGGTCAGGCTGATCAGTGAGCAAAAGATCGATGTGAAACCGATCATCACCGACGTCTTTTCGATGGATTCCGTCCTTGACGCCATCAAAGCGGCGACGGATCGCTCCCGGTCTGTCAAGGTCCAGGTCGATTTCGGCTAGCAATCTCCGAGCAGGAAACCGCAGCGGCCGTTTTCGATGTCGTTTCCTGCCGGGTGGATGACTATCCTGTTGCTGAAAGACTCCCTTCTTTTCTGATGAGTGCAGGTCGTTTTATGGCAGTTACGGAAAAACATCATGCGGATGAAAAGCATTGGGCCAGAATCTCTCGCCGGTCTGCCGAACGCTTTGTGCGGGACGCACTGCTTGCGGCCGGGGCCGACCTTGCGTCTGCCGATGCGGTCACGCGTTCCCTGGTCGGCGCCTCCTTGCGGGGAGTGGACAGTCACGGTTTGAGGCTCCTGCCTCACTATCTCGCCGTTCTTGAGGGCGGTCGCATCAATGGGCGGCCGGTCATGAATTTCACTCCCAGGCTTGCGGCGACGGGGGTTCTCGATGCGGACGACGGTTTCGGTCATTATGCCGGGTATCGTGCCATCGAGGAGGGAATCCTGCTGGCCGAGAAGGTTGGTATCGGTGCCGTCGCGGTTGTCAATTCCTCCCATTTCGGTGCTGCTGGCAGTTATACCCTCGCTGCTGCCGAAGCCGGCTATATCGGGATGGCCTTCAGCAATTCCGACAAACTGGTGCTGGCTCATGACGGCGTCCAGCCTTTCCACGGGACCAACCCCATCAGTGTCGCGGCTCCGGTCAAAGACTCTGACCCGTATCTTCTCGACATGGCGACCAGTTCCATTCCGTTCAATCGGGTTCTTCATTATCAGACCATCGGCCGCGAGCTTCCCGGCGAAGTGGCTGTTGATGACCAGGGCCGGATGACGACGGATCCTCACGCTTCAACGGCTCTTCTCCCCCTCGGGGGCTTGACCTACGGCTACAAGGGCGCCGCTCTTGCCGGGTTGTGCGAGCTGTTCGGCTGCATGTTGACCGGAATGGGCTTCAGTCATCAGTTATTGCCGTTTCATGGCGAGGACATGAGCACCAGGCGTCATCTCGGACATTTCTTCCTGGTGATAAAACCGGAAGCTTTCATCGATACCAGTGTTTTTGACGAGCAGATGAGTCTCTATCTGAATGATTTGAGACGCCAGGGCGCCATGCCGGGTTGCCGGGTGATGGCTCCCGGTGATCGCGAATGGACTGTCCAACGGGATCGCTCGGCCAAAGGGATTCCTGTCGATCCCGTCCTGTTAGAGCGGTTCGGCGAATTTGCACGCAGGTTCAATCTTCCCGCAGTTCAGCCGGTGGGGGAGTGTTCATAAAACCACTAGAAACGCGATCCCGGACCTTTCAGGAATTCCAGTTCTTCCGGGGTCGATATCCTTTTCAGGGCCTGGTTGCGGTGTGGGTAGCGCCCGAATCTGCAGATAATCTCATAGTGTCGCTTTTCAAATTCCAGACTCTTCTCCAGTCCTTTGCGGGCGAATAACCTCATGGCGATCTGGTGAATCTCCATCGATTCGCTGTGCATGAAGGGCATGTACAAAAAGGTTTTCTCCTGCTCTTCAAGGGCCAGGTCCACTCCTTGGGCTATGGCCTCCTGGGCCAGGGCCAGAGCCAGGGGATCGGCGGCGAATGCCGCAGCGTTCTCGCGAAACATGTTGCGTGAAAACTGGTCAAGGATGAGAACCTCGGCCAATCGTCCCTGCGGCGACTGCCGCCAGGCAAATAATTCGCATGCTTTGGCACGGGCGTGCAACCTGGCGAATCTGCCCCTTATATACGCATCAAAATCAGGATCTTTCAGCCACCATTGACTTGGTTCCGTCTCTTTGAACCAGAAGTCCAGAATCTCATCCCACTCTGCGGTTTCCATACTCGGCCCCCTGTTTGAAAAATGTCACGCCTCACGACCGGCGCGAGAGGTCTTCAAACTTTCATTGTAGCGCATCAGACTGCTGCAATGAAAATCGGTCCCGCATTGCAATGTTCACGGGTTTGGTTTTAATCTGTGGAGAAACGTCGTGCGTGAGTATTGCTTTTTAACGGAGGATCCCATGGCCGATATCAGCAGAACTGAAGATGCCCTGATTGACCTGAGCGGCGAGCCGAGCTGGACCGCTTTTGACGCCCCGGCCCTGGTGGGCGCGTCGTTGCGTTTTGTCTCCGGGGAGCCGAACGGGAACCGCTACCGAGTGCGCTACTACCGGAATGAGAACAAGTGTCTGCGCGCCAGGGTCTGGTTCGGTCCTGAAACTGAAGGACCAGCCGGACACTGCCATGGCGGATCCATGGCGGCCGTCCTGGATGAAGTCCTGGGCCTGGCCGCCTGGACGGAGGGGTATCCGGTTGTCGTCGGTCACCTGAACGTCAGTTTCCGCAATATGCTGCCCCTTGGTCAGGTCGTCACGGTCGAAAGCCGGGTTGTGGCCGTTGAGGGGCGTAAAGTGACAGTCAGCGGCCGGATCTGCTCAGGCGAAGTGGTTTATGCCGAGGCCGAATGTCTTTGTATCACGGTGTCCAAGGGTTGACCTGGAGGCTGCCTGGGGGGACGCGATGGTATTATTCTTCTGCCTGATGGGGGAGATATCTTCTCAGCAGGAGACCGATCAGCGCACCACAGGCGATTCCGGCGCTGTTCGCGGCAAAATCAAGCCATTCCGCATAACGGTTGACGTAGGGCTGGATGAGTTCGATCAGTCCGCTGCCCAGAATGAAAAACAGGCCGGCAAGGAGCCAGCAGGCGGGCTTGCGAACTGCGACCGGGATCATGACCATGGTGTAGGCGATAAAATGATGGGTCTTATCCGTTCCCGGTATGACCGGTAAGGCAGGAAGCGGCCACAGAGACAGCAGAATAACGGCCATAAAGAGAGCTGCCGAGCACGCCAGCCAGTAGCGGTTCAATAGTTTGAGTCCTTCCGAAAAAAACACCATGACATTGGCCGGAGCTTAGCTGTCTGAGCCGGGCCTGACGTTTGACTGACCATTGTTGCGGCTGTCTTCAAGGATCTGGATGTCCGCCTCGTCGTCAGTGAGAAGCTTCGCTTTTTCAGAAGCTGCCAGGATTCCGGTATCATGGGACTGGTTGAGAATTTTTCCTTCCTTGTTCAGCATCGTCCCGTCTTCGAGCATGACCATGCCGAACTGTTCCATCAGTTGCATCCGGTACTGATGGTCCGATTTAAGGGTCTCCTGGCGTAAGCGAAAACTCAGAATCATCCAGATGATAAGGCCCCCGGCCAGGAGAAGAAGAATCCCGATAAACGTGAAGAACAGGTATTTCGCAACTCCGGAACCTATCTGCAGGGCGTAAAAGGCAATATCGTCCAGTTTATAGATCAGGACGGAGCCGGCAATCAGCAGAACCATACCTCCCAGGAAGGGGAGTCGGTAGATCAGCTGCAGAAAAGAGACGGTGCGTTGCCCTTTTTCCCAGGTGCCAAGAACTCTGGGATCGAAGCCGTTATCGATGGATTCCCTGAAGAAAAAGCGGTTGAAGGTCAGCAGGATAATTCCAAAGATGAAGGTAATGGCGATGGGGGTGATAAAGGTTGCGAACAGGTAAGGTTTCCAGGGGAAAACCGATCCCGGGGAGGCCAGATGGCTGACGAAACAGAAGAAGAAGACCCCCCCCTCAATGACCAGCATGGTGGTCAGGTAATTGAAGAACAGGTGCTTGATCTCCTGTGGTTCAAAGGTATCCGCGATGCCGCCGTTGCCAGCCTCTTTTGCGGAAGGTTTTGGCTCTTCAGCAGTGTTTTTTCTGCCCTTGTTTTCAATTCTCAGCATCTTCATAGGCGTCAGGCCCCCCTGTTTCCCCCTCGGAAAATCGGACTCATAGCATACCGGCATGGTGAAGACAATGTCATAAAACAGGAACGGCATTATACCGTTTAGTGACTGGCTGATTGCAACAAGAAAATAATCCCTCACCAGCACCACCGGATAAAGGGTGCAGCTGCTATGCCCTTCTCGGGTAGAGCGTCAGTGCCTCGGCAGAGATCATTACGCAGGAGATTTTCATGGTGAGTTATCTGTGAATTCCTGCTACATTGACGCATATTTTATGTCATGTACATGATTCCTCAAGGCTACCTTTCAACTCTTTTTTTAAAGAAATGACGAGGAGGCCTTCATGAAACGGAAGTATCCCCACCTTTGCCGGCCCATCACTCTTGGCAATGTGGTCTTTCGCAACCGGATGTTTTCTGCCCCGATGGGGGGGACCGATATAACCGCCGACGGCTGTATCGGACGAGGATCCACAGCCTTTTATGAACTGCGGTCCAAAGGGGGAGCTGCCGCGGTAACCGTCAGCGAGCTGATGGTTCATCCCGAGACCGACGGTTCCCACGCTTTCCATATCGACCTGAAAACGCCCGGATCCCTGTCAGGTTTTGCCTACACGGCCGATGCCATCCGTCGGCACGGGGCCATCCCCAGTGTCGAACTCTCCCATTCCGGACAATATGCCGGAACCTACCTGACGGATCGGGGAAAAAAGACCTCTTTGGCACAATATGGCCCAAGTGATGGTGTTCGTCCCGACGGCATTCCCGTCAAAGCCCTGACCCGGAATCAGCTTGACGACATCGTCAGGGCCTACGGGGAAGCGGCGGCCCTGGTCAAGCGAGCGGGATTTGAAATGGTCATGGTGCATGGCGGTCACGGTTGGCTGATCAACCAGTTTCTCTCTCCCCATTTCAATAAGCGGACTGACAGCTACGGCGGCTCACTGGAGAACCGGGCGCGGCTCGCTTGCGAAGTCCTCGACAGCGTTCGTTCCGCGGTCGGTCCGGGATTCCCCATCGAATTCAGAATGAGCGGGTCTGAACTGTTCGAAGGCGGCTATACCATCGAGGGTGGTATCGAAATCGCAAAACTGATCGAGGGCCGGATCGATCTGCTTCATGTCTCGGCCGGAACCTACCAGGCCGGTTTTGCCAAAACCCACCCCTCGATGTTTCTGCCCCATGGCTGCAATGCCTACCTGGCGGCGGCTATCAAGCCACATGTCAGGGTCCCGGTGGCGACCATCGGCGGCCTCAATGATCCAGGCATGATGGAAGAGATCATCGCGGCCGGGAAAGCCGATGTCGTCGAAATGGCCAGAGCCCTGCTTGCTGATCATGAACTGCCCCAAAAAGTGATGCTCAACCGTGATGAGACGATTATCAAGTGTCTGCGCTGCTTCACCTGCATGGCGGAGCGGGCGGTGACGGCGACCCGCCGGTGCGCGGTGAACCCGCTGATCGGGCGGGAGCTTGATGGAACTGAAATTCATCCGAGTCGGACCCCTGCCAAGATCATGATCGCCGGGGCCGGCCCCGGTGGTCTGAAGGCGGCCATCACCGCGGCCCGGCGAGGGCATCAGACCATTCTCTGTGAAAAGACTGATACGGTCGGTGGAATTCTGAACTGTGAAAGGGCCATTCCGTTCAAACACGAGATGTATGAGCTGGGAGTGACCCTGGGGCGGCTCGCCGCAGATGCCGGGGTCGAAATAAGGTTCAATACCGAGGTCACCCCGGACTATGTCGAAGCCGAAAATGTAGACGCCCTGATCGTCGCCATCGGCTCTGAGCCCCGTCTTCCTGCGTTGCCGGGGATCGACGGAGACAATGTCATAACCGTGAACGATTATCATCTCAGGCAGGACCAGGTTCGGGACAGGGTCGCGATCATCGGGGGCGGTCTGTCCGGTTGCGAACTGGCGCTGCACCTGGCCAGACAGGGAAAGCGGGTTGAGCTTATCGAAATGCGCGATGACCTGGCCGTTGACTGTAACATCCGCCATCGACCGATCCTCCTGAAGGAGCTGGAACAGGCGGTCGTGACGCATACCGGGACCATGGCCCTGGAGATCCGTAAGGACGGGGTGCTCTGCAATAACGCCCGGGGGGAGCGCGAACTGATCAGCGCTGAAACGATCCTGTGCGCTGCCGGCCAGAGAGCCCGGCAGGAAGAAGCCGCGACCTTTGTGGATGCGGCCCCCCTGGTCAGGTTTATTGGTGATTGTGTTCGCCCGGCCAATATCACCACGGCCGTTTATCATGGCTATCATGCGGCGCTGGATATCTGATCCCGGGGAGGGTTTGCATGGGACGCCTACCGACCTCAGAAGCTCCGCTGCCGGCGGGAGCTTTTTCATTCATCCGACAACAGGGTCACCCGGGTCTCGTAGTATGGTGTTCCGTCCCCGATGGCACTGGTCATGGCGGTGGTCAGTCGGTTAAACCCGTGGCCGGCCTTGATCCAGCCACCGCGCTCCGCAAGGACGCAGTCTCTCCTGACGGCCGTGTCAGTGACGAGGCGCGCTCTCATTTCGCCGGCGGCGCTTTTGACCAGAACCGGCCGGTCCTCACCAAGGCCGCGTTCCGCAGCTTCCTCGGGATGCAGGCGGATAACCGGCAGAGGCGCATGCTCTTCCAGGGTCCGTTCCGAGCAGATATGGTGGTGGGCGGCGACGGTCAGCAGGGTATAGGGGTATGCGGGATCCGAAGTCCGGGGTTGCATCCCATTGTCGTCGGTCAGCAATTGGAATTTCCCTGATGCGGTCGGAAAGCGGCGGTCTGCATAAGGGATCATGGGTTCGGGCATGCGAAACGGTCCCTGTCGCAATTGGGCCGGGGTGCAACCGTGACGGAATATGGGAGCCCCGATTTTTTCCAGCCACAGCTCTGCTGGAAGGCAGAATTCCTCGGCAAATTCAAAGAGCCTGGCCAGTCCTGAGAAGAGTTCGAAATCGCTTCGGCATTCGCCAATCGGGTCTATTGCCCGATTGACTGGTCCGACATAATTGTGCCCATAGCTGGCCATGATATCGTGCTCTTCCAGGAAGGTGGTGGCAGGCAGCACCAGATCGGCACACTCCGCGGTGTCATCCATGAAATGTCCGGAGTAGACCACCATCTCCAGAGATTGCAGGGCCCTGGCGACCTGTTCGGAATCGGGAGCCATGCAGACCGGGTTGCCGGCGGTAATTACGGCCATGCGGATTTCCGGGTCCGAGGCGGTGAGAATCTCCCGGCCGATTTCGGGCATGAGCAGGGTCCGGCGCCCTGGGTTCAGGTGATCTCCCCAGCAGGTTTGGTCATAGGGGCCGTATTCTTCGAACCCCTGGCTGACCCCCCCGCCGGCGATTCCTATAATGCCGCTGGTTGCAGCCAGGGCGTCGATGGCGCGGATGGTGAAGTGGGCGTTTTTATAGCGATGGAGTCCCCAGCCGAGAAGGATCGAGGTGGGGCGATACTCCATGAGGGTGTGGGCCAGAAAACCGGCGTCCTCGCATGATACGCCGGCTTTAGCACAGAGATCCTCGAGGCTGAAGCGCTCGACAAGGGTTCGGTAGCCGGGGTAGCCGGTGCAGCAGTTGACAAGGAATTCGCGATCTTCGGCGTGGTGAGAGAAGATGATCTTGGCGGCGGCCAGGGCCAGGAATCCGTCATTTCCGGGCGCGGGTGCGATATGGCGGTCAGCCAGGCCTGCGGAGCGGTTCCGGTAGGGATCGATGACGATCACCCGGCCGCTCTGCTGGCTGATATGGCGCATGATCGGAACCAGGCTGATGTTGGTTGTCGCCGGGTTGCGAGCCCACAGGATCATCGCCCGTGAGTGGTAATGATCGAGGGGATCATGGGAGATCCGGTGGCCGTAATCGAGGTTCTGGGCCGCCTGACCCGTTCCTCCGCAGAGTGATCCGCGCAGGGTCGTCACCCCGCCGAACAGGTTGAAAAAGTACTTGTTGAGAAGTTTCAGAGCGGTGCGCTCTCCGTATCCCTGGTAATAGAGGACCGCTTCCGGACCCGTTTCGGTCCGCACCTGCTTGAGCTTTTCAGCGATCAGGACGAGGGCGTGATCCCAGGAGATAGGCTGCCAACCGCCGGAGGTTTTCCGCAGCGGTTTGATGATCCGTTCCTTGCTGTAGACCCGCTCGATGTAGGCGCTGGTCTTGTGACAGGCCAGCCCCCTGGTGAAGGGGTGGTCAGGCGCTCCTTTGAGGCCGGTCAGACGGCCATCTTCCACGGTGGCGACCAGTCCGCAGGTATTGGGACAGTCCCTGGTGCAGGTCGTCGTGATCTGTTGTCGTGAGCTCATGATGTCGCCATGGCAAGGGGAATTAAAGCAGCGAGATAACCACCGGAATTGTCAGCATGGACAACACCGTCGTCAGGAACGTACAACGTGATGCCAGGGACCGGTTTCCGTTGTACTTTTCAGCAAAAACCCCAGTCAGGGAGCCCGTTGGCATGGCCACGAGGATAACCGCAATGGTGAAAATCGTCTGGTTGCTGATAAACGGCTTCAGCAGCAGATAGCAGAGGAAGGGGGCGACGACGAGTTTCATCAGGCTCAAATAGATGACATCGACCCCTTTCAGGGCGTCCTTGATACTGACATCGGCCAGCATGGCCCCGATGATGAACATGGAGATGGCCGTTGTCATATCGCCGACCGCTCGCAGTGTGATCAGCGGTGCCTCGGGAAGCTTGATGCCGGTAAGAAAGATGATGATGCCGACCACCGTAGAAATCAGGGGGGGGTTGACGATCAGGCTTTTAACGGCCTGGGTCATGCTCGATTTGCCGGTGAAGAGCATGACGCCGTAGCTGAAGGCAAACAGGTTGAAACAGGCAACGAAAATCGATGTGTAAAAAACCCCTTCTTTGCCGTACAGGGAGTAAAGCAGCGGAAAACCGATAAAACCGCAGTTTGAGAAAACCGTTGAAAAGAGGAGAATATTTCTTTTCAGGGGATCGAATTTAAAATAAAGAAGTTTGCTCAATATGATCAGAAACGAATGAATGACGAAGGCGCACAGGAACATGGCGATGCCATTGTTGAGCATCTCCCTGGAAAAATCAAGATGGAATGAGTAGATGACCATACAGGGAACGGTTACCGACAGAAGCACGTCGGTGAATGCCTTCATGGCAATATCATTCATAATCTTGCGTTTGCGCAAATAGGCGCCGATAGCCATCATCAGAACCAGGCCCAGAACCTGGTTTACTACGTTGTTGTCCACAATATTTGCCTTTTCCGAATCCGAATAAAGTGAAAGCTGAAGAGTTCCTGCCCGTAAATCCGCGTACGAGGAATGACGATCATTGTCAGGTCTGCAGGCTGTCCGTATCCTGCTGAAACCGGCCAGCCAAGGCGGAGGAGGGGGACAGGAACTTTATACTATTTTTGCTGCAAATTCACAAGTTTGATGCGCTCTGTTCTGGCTCTTGCGGATCTGTGCGGACGATGGCGAAATCGCTGGTCAGGAATCCTTGAGGAGATCCTGAAGGGTTGCGGCGAGTTCCGTCACATTGTCGACGATGTGGTAGGCGCCCCCGAACTCATAACTCTTCATCAGGCTGTGGCGCAGGATAATACAGCGGATACCCGCCGCTTTGGCCGCTGCGAGGCCGCGCGGGGAGTCCTCAACAACCAGGCATTCTTCCGGTGGGATGGCAAGACGGCTCAGGCCGCTCAGGTAGGGTGCGGGGGAGGGCTTGCTCCCTTCATAATCCTCGTTGGTCAGGACGAAATCGAAAAAATCGCGCAGGTCCAGACGGGCGTGGATGGTCTCAAAGTGATGACGATAAGCGCTGGTCACAATGCCCATGGGAACTTTTTTATGCAGGGACTGGAGGACCGGCTTGATCCCTTCTACGGCGAGATCTTCGGCTTCAACGAGTTTACGGTTGTAGATGTCATTGCGTTTCCGGCGGATTTCCGGAAGCTGTTCGTCGGTCAGGCCGATACTCTGGAACAGGTGCCAGGAACCGATGTTGCGGATCAGGTACCAGTTGAAAAAATCTTCTTCGGAAAGATCAAGGCCGTATGAGTTCAGAAGTTCTTTGTTGGCGGCAAAGAAGAGGTGCTCGGTATCGACAAGCACCCCGTCATTATCCCAAAGGATTCCCTGAAGCATTATTATGATTGATCCTGTCTGTTCATTCGTTTGCCTGGTGAGGCCAACGGCAGCTGCAGGCATGATTGCCCGGTGGTTTGATTACAGCCGTAGGTTAGCCAGCCAGCATTCACCAGTCAAGTCCCCCGTCGGTCCCTTTATCCGAAACCCGCCCGGATGATTAGCAGTGGAGCTTCAGTGAGCATGGTCAATTGTGGAGGCGAGTGACCTGACGGTTTCGTCAGAAACTGATGATGTCGAACCCGGCGTCCCGGTAGCTCGCCATGCTTGGATGACCGGACATGTCACCCAGCAGCGGCAACCCGCTCGCGACTGCGGCGTCAAGGGTGCCAAGCTTGGCTGCGCAGGCTTTACAGACGCCATCGACCACCCCGGCTTCTCGGCATTTTTTCCAGAGTCCATGCAGCGGATGACCCGTTTCGACAAGTTCCGGGACCAGTTTTACGGCCGCCCCTTCAATGACGATTTTCGCCTGGTAACCTTTTTCATTCATGTCGAGGGCATTCAGGAGCACATGGATAAAACACATGGGGTCTCCATTGAAGACAAACAGGGCAACTTTTTTCATGAGGTCTCCTGGGGCTAGGAATGGTATCACGGCGAAAATAACTGCGCTGATCTGGATCTTCGGCTCGCATAAAGCTGCGCACAGCGACCGCGGATCTCATTGACACGAAAATTCTAGACGGTAACGCTCATCTGTCAATCCTTCCCGGGTAAAAGACCTTTTTGAACAGGACCGGGAAGGGGCATGACGGCATTCAGCGGCAATCTTCAGAAGCGGATTCGGATCCTCTTTAGATGATAACTCTGTGAATATAGGTCAGAACCAGGGTCAGGGTGACGATGGAACATAGCGTTGACAGGACGATCGCGGTACTGACGGTCGCGGCACCAACCCCGTACCGTTGCGAAAATATATAAGCGTTGATGCCAACCGGCATGGAGGAGGTCAACAGGGCTGTCGCCGCCCACAGGAGTGGCAGGCTGAAGACATGAAAAGCGAGGATCCAGACCAGCAAGGGCATGGCGATCATCTTGAGCAGAATGGTCAGAAGGGCCGGCCTCATATGCCCTCTGATCTGGTACTTGTTCATTGACGCCCCCAGCACGAACAGGGCGGCCGGGACTGCGCCGCGGCTGAACAGTTTGAACGCATCCTCCACGGGATCGGGGAGACTGACGTTGAGAAGATTGAGAATTATGCCGAATATCAGGCTGCCGGTGATGGGGTTCTTGACCAGCTGCAGGACGAGCTGAAGAAGACGTTGCAGCAGAGAGTTCAATCTCAGGGAATTTCGTTCGGCCGCTATAATCCCGATGCTGAAGAGCGCGAGATTGTGAATGGAAATGATAATGAACAGCGGCAGCATTGCTTCCTCGCCGAGTGCGTAAAGACACACCGGCATGCCGACGATGGTCGCATTGGAATAGGAGGCTCCCATTCCGAAAACACTCTGTTCGGGTATCGTGAACTTGAAAAGAACAGCCCCCATAAAAATACTCAGAAGATAGATGGCGAAGACACCCAGATAATAGGCGGAAAGAAAATTCCAGTTGATGTCATCGGGAATCTGCATCTGGATCATGGCAATGAACAGAAGCGCAGGGATCAGCAAAGTGAAGGTGAATTTAGAAATGGCGTCACTGTCGGCGATGGACAACCAGTCGAGCTTGACGCAGAGATATCCAAACAGGGGAATCAGCAGAACGGGAAAAACAATGCTGAAAACTTCCAACGCTTTCGTCCTTTCATGAACAATACATCTAAGAACAACCGGGTCCTGACTGGGGCCGCCTTGGCATGTCTGTCAAATATTGAGTGTCTTTAACGGGAGGGGGTGTCTTTTCGAGACAAGTTCTCCGGGAGCCGGGAAACCTCAGCGAGATGACGCCTTGCTGTTGAGGCACGAGCAAGAAAAGAACTCTTACTTTCTCCGGTCTTCATTTCATATCAATGCATCATCATGACACTTATTGACGCGTTTTTCAAAGAATTATTCCATCACGCATACCATGGGTGGTGGGAAGCCGTTCTCAGGTCGCCAGGTTCTTGTACTCGCCACTCAGTAACAGAGTGTCTGGCAAGGCCATTTTGCGGGCATGAGAAAATACTGGGCCTGGATTTTGCTAATCACAACGTATCAAGCAACCGAAAAGGTCTGAATTGGGTGAAAACAGGACTGGCAAAGCAATTGCCAGCGTCTCGTCTCAATTCGACACGGCCTGCCACTCATTGTTTAACATGCTGAAAATAAGTGGAAAAATTAATTGCGGAAAGCACGGAAGACCATCTTTCATGATAAATATCACCAAGGATATTCAGAAGGACGTGGCAAATCTCAAATTGAGACGAAAATATTCTAATAACCTTGGCAAATGTTATCTCATTTCATCAAGGAGTCTGCGATGTCAGTCAAGCTGATCAGGGCCACCAAGGAAGAAGCGATATTCACCATCGAAATAGATGCCGAGACGATTGAAAAGGCGATTATGGATGAATTTCTGAAAACCGAGGACGCCAAGGATAAACAGCCGGGAGTCCCCCTGAGCAACCGCGCCATGCTGGCGAAACATCCGAATTTGGAACGGATTGCCAGCCAGGGGTTGAATTCTATTTTGCCGACCTATTACATGGATGCGATCAGGGAACTGGGTCTGACTCCCATGACCTATCCGGAAATCAAACCGCAGGAGACCAGGCTGGGAGATCCGTGTCTGGTCGAGATCCGTGTCGCTTTGGAGCCGGACATCAAGCTCAAGCAGTACGAAGGTCTGAAAGCGAACTATACTCCGGTTGTCGCGACCGATGACGACGTCGCACGTCAGATCGCCGGAATGCGTCAGCAGCGGGGAACTGGAGAGGATGATGAAAAGCTTCTGAAGACGCTTCCTTTTGACAGTATCGAAGATTTTGCCGCAGAGGTCCGCAAATCCCTGCAATCGATGGCGGACGAACAAACCGAAAACAACAAGCGCAGTGCCGTTCTGAAAAAGCTGATCGAGATCAACCCCTGCCCCCTGCGGGAGGAAGTGATCGAACAGCAGATCATGATCATGATCAATCAGTTCCGTCAGCAGGTCGGAACCAACAATTTTGACAATTATCTCAAGTCAAGCGGCAAGACGATTGAACAGGCTAAAAAGGAGGTCCGGCCCGAGGCGATCGAAGCGGTCAGAAAAAATCTGCTTCTCGGGGCCGTGGCAGCACGAATCGCTCCGGAGGTCAGCGAGGAGGACATTAAAAAGGCCATCATGAAACAGGACGGTTCGATCATGGATGTCGGTGTCGGTTATGATACCCGTCGGCGCCGGGTTGAAGAGACCCCGGGGGCCATGGAGCAGCTGCAGCATGCGATCAGGCTCGAAAAGGCCGCTGACCATGTCCTGACGACGGCTGAATTGGCGGAGAAGGATCCGGTCAGTATTCTTGATCAGCTTCCGGAATACCTGAAATAGCAGGTTTACGGTCTTTACCAGGCCACTGAGGTAGCGGCGGTATGAAATAAAAACTGCTATAAAACAGACAGTTAAAATGTAAAAGGTGGCAAGATACATGAAAGGCCCCGGATGACAACTCCGGGGCTTTTTCAGGATCTCTGAGTCATATTGTCACTGGCCCGATCAGACGGATACGGTTTCGCCAGTCAGGGTCTCAGATCGCACTCTTTTTGATGCCCCGGTAGCGCAGACCGTGAAGAGCGTTGGCAATCGCAGCGTCCCGGTTTTCCGGATCGGTGTGCAGATGGTAGTTGCTGGTGCCGATCGTACTGTAGGTCGTACCATAGAATTCCAAATCTTTGTCAGTAGCCGGTTTGACTCCCATATTGCTGCAGATTGTTTCATAATCCTCCCGGCCCAGCGCTTTTTTCGGCAGGCTTTGGAAGCGCACCATATGAGCGATAAACTCTTCAGGATCGTCTACTGTAAAGCACCGGTACCATTTTTCCGGCTCCGTGGTATGAAAACCGGTCTCGACAAAACGCCCATCAGCATTTTTTTCCATCGTGGTCCAGACTGTGGCCATTCCTTCCTCCTTTACGTGGTCAATAAAATCAGCAATGGTTTATGCATGTTTCAGGCCGGCAGTCTTTTCCGGAGTGAGGTTTTTGCGAAGACGGGTCTTTAAGGGCGGCTCTCAGTCTAAGGACGTAAAGTTATCGAACAACCTGATCGCTGTTCTTCACTTTTCTTTCGCAGATTGATGCTGTAGAGTTAACGCTTCCGAATTCGCCCTTTTGATGAACAGGGCTAAGGCACCGGCAGCTGCCGCAGCCCCGTTCCAGCCACGTTTGCAGAAAGTCAGTGACAGTGAATCCTCAAACCTTTAAAAAGAATGAAGTCTTTGTTCTGTCTATTGCCCATCTCGCCCATGACACCTTCTCGGCTATTCTCGCTCCCTTACTCCCCCTGCTGATTGCCAAGCTCGGTTTGTCCCTTTCGGTGACTGCTTTTCTCGATATCATCAGGCGCATTCCGGCTTTGTTCAATCCCATTTTGGGACTGCTGGTTGAGCGGACCGGAAGTAAATACATCGTCATCCTGACTCCGGCAATTACGGCGACCAGTATGGGGTTTGTCGGCCTGGCCAACTCTGCGACGATATTGTTTATCCTGCTGTTTGTCGCCGGGGTCTCGGCCGCTCTGTTTCATGTCCCTTCCCCGGTCATGGTCAAGGACGTTTCCGGCAACCGGGTCGGAACGGGGATGAGTTTTTTTATGGTCGGCGGTGAACTGGCCAGGACCCTGGGCCCGATGCTGGTCATTGCGGCTGTTTCCGCCTGGGGTCTCGAAGGGATCTACCGGATTATCCCACTGGGATTGGCGGCGTCCCTGGTTCTCTTTGTCAAGCTGCGGCACTATCAGCCTCCCCAGCGATTCACCAAGCCCAAGGAAAGAGGGGATACGCGAAGGGTCCTCAGGGAGCAGCGCGCCTTTTTCGTGGCCCTGGCCGGGTATATTCTGTTTCAGAATGTAGCGAAGAGCGCCTTGACGCTGTTCCTGCCCGTTTATCTGACCAGCCAGGGCAGTTCTCTCTGGTATGCAGGCATTTCCCTGTCGGTGCTGCAGTTTTTCGGTGTCCTCGGAACCCTTTGTGCCGGGAATATCTCCGATCGGATCGGTCGTCGCAATACTCTCCTGGTTTCGAGTATCGCTACGGTCGTCTTCATGGGGTTGTTTGTCTGGAGTAACAACATCATCCTTCTGGCCGCTCTGGGTTTGTTCCTGTTCGCTTCTGGACCCGTGCTGCTCGCCCGAACCCAGGATACCGGCACCAATATGCCCACCTTCATGAACAGCATGTACATGTTCATAAATTTCGGCGTCAGTTCCCTGGCCGTTTTTTGTGTCGGACTTCTCGGCGACGGCGTCGGTTTGCAGATGACCTACCTTGTGGCCACCCTTTTCTGCCTGGGCACGATCCCCCTGGCGTGGCTGGTTACCCCGGGAGGGGCTTCTCACTGAACTGATTTTATAATTATTTCGGGTTTCCCGTCACATGAAAGGGGCGCACTCTATCCTTTTCTTGACCTTTTTGGTAGATAATGGAAGTCTGGCTGGTTGTGAACATTCGTGCCCTCATTCTTCAGGAAAAGGTTTTAGATTATGATAGCTCACCAGGAAACGCCCTTTGTCGTTCATGTCTTTGTCTGTACCAACGATCGCGCCGGTTCGCGCAAGTCCTGTGCTGATCGGGACAGCTCCCGACTGAAAGATCTGCTGAAGGAAGCGGTCGGCGCCAGGGGCTGGAAAGGGCAGGTCAGGGTTTCGGCATCCGGTTGCCTCGGGGTCTGCGACAAGGGGCCCAACGTGATGATTTATCCTCAAAAATTATGGTTTTCCGAGGTGGCCGTCGAGGATGCCGAGGCGTTACTGAAGGTTATTGAAGACCTCCTGCTGTGATGTTCGGGGGAGGGGGGAGCCTGCAGCTGTTCCGGTACTGAATATTGCCCGGCCACTTGCCAGACGCCGGTAACGATCTACTCTTTAATGAGGAGAAGTATTTGACTGCAGACAGGAGGCAACCATGGCAGCTGATAAAGGAACGATCGGGATTCTGACTGGCGGAGGTGATGTTCCGGGACTTAATCCGGCGATCCGGGCCATCACAGTCCGGGCGTTGCGGGAAGGGTTCAGAGTGATCGGAATCCGGCGGGGGTGGGCCGGCCTGGTCGATCTGATTCCCGACCCCCAGGCTGACAACAGCAATAATTTTCGGGAACTGACCGAAGATCTTGTCAATCGTGCCGGCAGAACCGGTGGAACATTCCTGCATACTTCGCGTACGCGGCCAAGCCATCTGCCCCTGAGCAATGTTCCACCCCACCTGCGTGACCGGTACCAGGGCGACATCAACGATGTCACCGAAACCGTTCTCAAGAATATCGAGTTTCTCGGTATTGATACCCTGATCCCCATCGGCGGGGATGACACCCTCAGTTACGGGCTGCGACTCCACAATGAAGGGGTCAAGGTCGTGGCGATCCCCAAGACCATGGACAACGACGTCCCCGGAACCGATTACTGTATCGGCTTTTCCACCTGCGTGACACGTACCATCGAGATGACTCACAGTCTGCGGACCTGCGCCGGTTCCCACGAGCGCTTCCTGGTCCTTGAAGTGTTTGGACGGTATGCCGGTTTTTCAGCTCTGCTGCCGGCTATGGCGGGGGCTGCCGACCGCTGTATCATTCCGGAGCATCCCTTCGCCATAGACCACCTGGCCGATCTGCTCAGCCAGGATCGGTGCAAGCATCCGAGCAACTATTCCGTGGTTCTGATCTCGGAAGGGGCGACCATGCTCCACCAGGACGATATGTCTTTCGAGGGTGATGAACAGGACCAGTACGGACACCGAAAACTCGGCGGGATCGGTGACCTGGTCGCTCGCGAACTCAAAGAGCTGAGCCCCCGGTTCAATGATGGCCGGCGGGTCAACGTTGTGAATCAGCGCCTCGGCTACCTGGTAAGATGCGGCGATCCCGACGCCATTGATTCCATTGTTCCCATGGCTTTCGGCAACCTGGCCCTGGACCTGGTCCTGCAGCGCAAATCGGGCCGTCTGGTCAGCCTGCGCAATGGCTGCTACGACAATGTCCCGATCGACGTCGTCACCGGACGCAAAAAGGTCGTGGACGTTCACAAGCACTACAATACCGAACGATTGAGGCCGGCCTACGAATCATTTTCCCGGCAGCCGCTGTTCATCATGACCAGTGATGTCTGATGCGCCTGAACAACGTCCATCGGCCGCAGTGTTTTTGGAGATGCCATGACCAGCAAAAAACTACGGTTCGGAATTATCGGTCCGGGGACCATCGCCCATGTTCATTGCCGCGCCATCAGGCAGGCGGCGAATGCCGAGGTGGTGGCGGTTTACGGACGCAATCTTGAACGCGCGCAGGCTTTTGCCGCCCAGTATGAGTTAGCGGCATATCACGATCTGGACGCGTTTCTGTCACGCAGTGACCTGGATGCCGTCACCATTGCCAGTGCCTCCGGGGCCCACCTTGAAGCCGGCCTGGCGGCAGCCCGGCATGGCAAGCACATCCTCTGTGAAAAACCGCTGGAAATCACCTCGCGACGGGCAGAGGACCTGATTGTCGCCTGCGCCCGTAACGGGGTCAGGCTCGGGGTCCTGTTCCAGGCGCGGTTCGATGACAGCACCCGTATCGCCAGACGGGCTATCGCCAGGGGGCGCCTGGGCAGAGTGCTTTTTGCCAGTTGTCAGATGCGCTGGTACCGCAGCCAGGAATATTACGATTCCGGTGAATGGCGCGGTTCCTGGTCTCTGGATGGAGGCGGGTGTCTCATGAACCAGGGGATTCACAGTATCGACCTGCTGCTGCACCTGGTTGGCGATGCCGTAAGCGTGGCCGCCTTCCAGGGGCCGACAACGCATGAGCGAATCGAAATTGAAGATAACCTGGCTGCGGTCGTGCGCTTTCAAAATGGCGCCATCGGCACCATTGAAGCGTCAACCTCCTGTGCTCCGGGGTTCCCCCGGCGGATCGACATCTCCGGTGAAAAAGGGACTATCGGTATCGAAGGAGACAGTATCGTCCGTTGGGAATTCGTGTCCCCCGAACCGGAAGATGAAGGGATTTTGGAAGCCTCCCGGGTCGGAATCGGTGGTGCGGCCGATCCGACGGCGATCGGTGATAAAGGTCATTGCCTGGCATGCGAAGATTTTATCGAAAGCGTCAGGGAAAACCGGCGGCCCCTGGTCGACGGACTGGAAGGGAAGCGATCAGTCGATTTTGTCTGCGCTGTTTACGAGTCGATGAGAACCAGGAACATCGTTCAGCTTGATTGATTCATGATGTGGGGGCAGCTCAAAGCGTGGTCTCCAGGGGGGGGCGGTTTGTTGTTTTCGTTCGGACAGCCCGCCTTTCTGGCGGGCTGTCTGCTGAGCGGTCTGGGGGCGAGGATCAGGCAAACTGTCTGACCAGCCATTGCCCCACCGTATCGAAATGGGGCCGATACTCAGGGAGGCTGGCGCGCAGTTTTTCCAGGCATCCGGACAGGCTCTCCGGATGGTACTGAAGACCATGCAGCGATGCTGCGAACCGTTCCATGGGCAGGGGGTCCAGCATGTCGGTGTAGACCGTGGCCTGTTTGACCGTACCCCTCTCGACGTTCAACAGAACCTCGACTCCGCCCCAGTCGAAACGTTCCTCCAGAGAGTGGGTAAAGGGGGGCGTCTTACCGAAATTCCATTCCCAACTGCGCTGCAGGGCGAACTTTTCCTCGAATCCGGGCAGCCCGGCAAAATGATCCGGATCGATATATTCCGGACTGACATCGACTTGGTAATAGTCCTGGTAGGCCTGGCTGATCGCTTCGCCGACAGTTTGATGCGTGATGTCGGGGACCAGGCTGCTCAAATTGACAACCCGCGACTTGACCGAGGTCACACCCTTCGCCTGCAGTTTTTTCGGGTCGGGATTAAGATAGTCCGCAAGTCGGGTCAGATCGGCGCTGAGCAGCAGGGTGCCATGGTGAAAGCCGCGATCGGACGTTTCCTTGTAGGCCGAACCGGAAAATTTGCGCATCCCTTGGGCGTCTTCAATCACCAGGTCGTTGCGCCCGTTGGCCTTCCCCTGGATTCCCAGTTTTTCCAGGGCGTTCAAGACGATCCGGGTGGAAACGCTTTTGTCGTACTCCGGTTTGCCGGCCATGAAAGTGAAGCAACTGTTTCCCAGATCATGAAACACCGCACCGCCTCCGGTCTGGCGGCGGGCCAGCTTGACGCCGTCAGCTTCCATCTTTTCGGTATTGCATTCCCGCCAGGGGTTCTGAGCGCGGCCGATAACCACGGTGTCGGCATTCTGCCATAAAAACAGGACGCGCTGGTCGGCCGGCATGGAGCGGAAAATAATGTCCTCGACAGTCAGGTTGAACCAGGGATCGTTGGAATTGGAAATAAGAATTCGTGTTCTGCTCATATTCTGCTCGCTATGAAATTAGAATCGATACGTCGGTTATGAATGGTCGTTGGAATTGACAATAGGGTCATTATATACAGCTTGTCTCGCGGTGGTAAGGGGCCCTCGCCGTTTTCATCCTGTGGCCGGGCGCTTTGAGGAGGACAGATCAGGCGGCATGGCCATCGCCCGCAGGATGGATGCTGTCTGCTGTCGATGCTGTTACTGGTCCCCCTTTAAAAACCAAAGACGGATAATCGATATCAGGATGGTTTTCGCGGGTTCGCTTAAACGGCTTCGGATCGAAGGCCGGCAAACTTTAGTTCCAGAACCGGATCGATCCTGACGTGCCGATCAACCTGTTGAGGTTTCGTGTCTCCATTGTCGTTGGTTCAACGCAGACGCGGGTAGAATCAATATCAGAACTCCTAGTGAAAAAACTGAACGCCGAATATCAGGTATAATTCCTAGCAGACATTTTTTTTGCAAATAAGCGTGACGAGGGTTTTATGGAGCGACGACAATTCATTCGTTCTTTATTTCAGACCGCCATTGCTTTTGGCAGTCTTCCGGTTTTTGATCTGTTCACCGTTCCTGCTGCGGCAGCAGGTTTTTCCAGTGTTTCCCAACGCCAGGGACAGAACCTCGCGCAGTTGGTTGATGAGACATTGAGTGCGTTGGGGGGGATCGGAAATTTTGTCAAAGCTGGCGACACGGTTGTGGTCAAACCGAATATCGGCTGGGATCGGACTCCGGAGATGGGGGCCAACACGCATCCCGACGTGGTCAAGGCTGTCATCGAGCACTGCCTCGACGCCGGTGCTTCTCAAGTCAGAGTGTTCGACAACTCCTGTAATGATCCACGTCGATGCTATGTCAAAAGCGGTATTCAGGGTGCGGTTGAAGGGCTCGGCAGCAGCCGGGTGCGAATTGAACACATGGACCGCCGGGCTTACCAGGAAGTCGCTATCAGGGAAGGGCGAGAACTGCGCAGTTGGGAGTTCTATCGGCCGGCCATTGAAGCGGACTGCTTCATCAATATCCCGGTCGCCAAAGATCATTCCCTTACGACCCTCACACTCGGGATGAAAAACATCATGGGTGTCATCGGCGGGAATCGTGGCCGTTTGCATCGCCGGATCGGGGATGCCGTTACCGATATCAACCTCATCGTCCAGTCCGATTTAACGCTTGTCGACGCCTCGCGAATTTTGCTGCGGAACGGCCCTCAGGGCGGCAATGTGCGTGATGTCGAGTGGCGAAATACGCTGATCGCTTCGAGCGATATCGTCGCTGCCGACAGCGTTGCCGCAACCCTGTTCGGCTATCGGCCGGAAGATATCCCGACAGTGGTTGCGGGGGCAAAACGCGGTCTGGGGACCATGGACCTGAAGCGGATACAGATGGTATGAAAAGGCTCTTGAGCAAAGCCAATGCCCGTCGAACCGTGCAACTGCTCTGTTTGTTCGGTTTCCTCTGGCTGTTTGTACAGACCGAGTACAGGGGGCTCGATCAGCTACCCTATCCGGTCAGCCTGTTGTTCCGTATCGATCCGCTGGCAGCCCTTGCGGATTTACTTGCACCGGGTGATTTCAGCTGGTCGTTGTGGCCCGCTCTGGTCCTGTTGGTGTTGACGGCTCTGTTCGGGCGCTTTTTCTGTGGCTGGATCTGCCCCCTTGGCACCACCATCGATGGGGCTGGCAAATTGACCGGTCGCGGTCCGACTCGTTGTCGTAGCGGCTGGCGTAAAGTTAAATACCTCCTGCTTATATCCCTGACGGCAGCAAGTTTCGGTGGTTTGCAACTGCTCGGCCTGTTCGATCCCTTGGCGATCTTTTTACGCTCCCTGACGCTGGCGTTTTATCCTGCCTACAACCTGGGAATGAACGGCCTTTTCGATTGGGCGTACCGATATGACATCCCGGTATTGAACGGCCTCTATCCTGTCTTTCGCGACAATCTGATGGCCTTTTTTCAGCCGACATATACTCTCGGTCTGTTCACCCTGCTGGTTTTCCTGACGATTCTGCTGCTCGAACGGATTGAGCGGCGTTTCTGGTGCAAGAACCTTTGCCCTTTGGGCGCCTTGTTCGGTCTTTGCAGCCGCCGGTCATTGCTGGTGCGGCAACCCGGAAGATTGTGTAACGACTGTCAGCAATGCGTAACGGACTGTCGCATGAATGCTGTTGGCGAACAAGAACTGAAGGGGAGTGAATGTATCGAGTGCCTCGACTGCAGTGACTACTGTCCGCAGAATAGAGTCCGTTTTGTATTAAAAGGTCCACGCCCCCCACAATCTGTTGATCTTTCACGGCGTGACCTGCTGGTTTCGATCTCTGGCGGTCTGATCATGGCGCCTGTCGCGACAATAGCTCCACAGAGCTACAGGCTTAATCCTTACCTGCTTCGTCCGCCTGGGGCTGTAGGCGAGTCAGAATTTCTGCGTCGCTGTGTGCGCTGCGGCGAATGTATGAAGGTCTGCATCGGACAGGCTTTGCATCCGGCACTGTTCGAAGCCGGGGCGACAGGACTCTGGACGCCGCTTGTGGTCGCTCGCCTGGGTTATTGCGAATACAACTGTACCCTTTGCGGTCAGGTCTGTCCGACTGGTGCGATTCAACGATTAACCCTGGAGAAGAAACAAAAAACGGTTATCGGACTGGCAGTGTTTGATAAAAACCGCTGCCTGCCGTTTGCGCGTCAGGAGGAATGCCTGGTCTGCGAGGAGCATTGTCCGACGAGCGAAAAGGCCATCGTCTTTGAAGAACAACTGATTACCGTCGCCGGTCGGGTGCGGCAACTGAAAGTTCCCAGGGTGGTGACCGACAAGTGTATTGGCTGCGGTATCTGCGAAACCCGTTGTCCCCTCGACGGATCCGGCGCTATCCGAGTTGTCAATGAAGTCGAAAGTCGGCGGCCCCGGTCATTGGTTGAGAAGGGCTCAGTTTATGGTTAGCGGCAGGTGGGGTTTTGATGGGGCGGTTCTGCTCTTGAAGGCCTCCGGCTCGGTAGCCATCCTGCCTGATAGTCGAGCGATCCGTCGTGGTTTTGATTTGAGGTTGGGACACCTAACCTTTTGGAATCCCATGCCGTCACATAAAAACTGCGTAAGAAGATTTCAATACGGAAAGCGAAGAGCCGAAAGAACTCGTAGAAAGTTTGGATGCCATGAAGGGATCAATTGCTCTATGGCCTGAACAGGCTGACCTTTACATAACGGCTATCCCCTGGCGGGTTTTTAAGAATGCCGACTCCTCATTAGCACTGCAGTGAAGCTTTTGACAACAGCAGACGAAGCAAAATGCTGCTTCATTTGAATGGCGGACCATTCATATAATCTGCGTGACAGGTCCAGATAAGAATTTCATTTTATGAATGAGTGCGGTATAACCAGCATTCAAGTCTGGTTGTCGACTATTTTCCTGTCTGGTTTCGATGAAGAACAGCAAATCAAAAAGCATACTGACTCTGCTGGTCAGCCTTTCACTGACTCTTCTGATCATTATTACGATTTTCAATTCTCTGACCCTCTACCAGCAATACCAGCGTTATTCACAAACTGTCAGTTCCGAAGCAGTGCTGAGAAAATGTTACTCCCTCTTTCAGGTCGTAAGGCACTATGGATTTGAACGGGGACGGGTTAATGTTGTTTTGAATTTCAAGGGGCCTTCAGAAAGAATTCAACCTTCAATTGATTTTCTGCGTCAACATCGAACAGATGGCGACCATAAACTGAAAGACACTCTCAAAAGTCTTCAGACTCTGCCCGGATATGAATCTCTTCCCGTCATTGAGCAGATAACCAAAACCCAAGAAGAAATAGATCGCTTGAGAGAACGGTACGAAGCGCAGTTTCTGCTGCCTTTTCAAGACCGGGACAGTGAGCTTGACGATCTTTGGTTTCAGAAGATGTCGCAGCAGATCAGGCAGATCAGTTTCCTTATCTTTGCGATCAAGCAGCAAACCGGCTGGTCAAAAGGTCAGAAGCCACTGTCAGAAACCGCTTACCTGCTGTCAAAACTTCGCGATCATGCCGGTCCGGTTGCATCATATCTGAAAGCGGCATCATTCAACATTCAGAGTCTCACAGACGGCAGGATTGAAGAGATCCGAAACCGCAAAGATGTTGCTGAAGAGTATCTCAGTAAACTGATCTTCATTGCATCGGAAATCCTGACCAGAGACAGCCTCGCTGCAGTCAGGGATTTCAGGCATCAATATTTCGAAGTTTTCTATCCGCTTGCCCAACGTTATATGGAGACGGTTCTGGCAGGCAGACCAAATCCCCAGTTGGAAAAAAACTACCTCGACGTTGGGGTGAAGGTGCTGGAACAACTCAACAGTATCGGTATTGCTCTTGAACAGGCCTGTACGACAGTCAGCAAAGAGGTCATTGCTGAACAACTGCGTTATTTACTGATTGGTATCATCGTTTCCATCATTATCTTTCTCATTATTTTTTACAGCATTTACCTTCTTTATCGGCGCATGTACCTCAGGGTGATCGACAGCGCCAGGAAAATGGATCAATTGACCCACGGAAACCTGGGTATCGACATAAAACCCTCCGGTATTTCGGATGAAATCGGCCTCATTGAAAAGGGTTTGCAGAAATTCAAGGAAAACCTCCAGACGATTATCCAGAGCAATGAACAGCTGAAGAAGGAAATAGAAGAAAGGATCAAAGCCGAGACAGAAAGGGAATACCTGGAAGCTCAATTGCGCCAAAAGCATAAAATGGAGGCTGTCGGTTACATCGCTGGAGGCGTGGCGCATAATTTCAACAACGACCTTTCAATTATTCTGGGGAGTATCGAGCTTGCGGAATTGAAGGGGCCGAAGTTCAGTGAGATGAGTGCTCTTCTTGAAAAGGCAAAAAAGGCCGTTTACCATTCACGGGATCTGATTAAAAAGATCATGGCCTACAGTCAGAAAGAGATTCAGCAAAAAGCCCCAGTACAACTCTCCTCAATCATTGAACATGCGGTTGGATTCTTGCAGTCAACGCAGCCTGCGACGGTAAATTTCATTCAGGAAATCCATCCGGAAAGCACCTCGGCCATTATTTTTGGAGATCCCTTGCAGCTGCACGATGTTCTGGTTGATCTTTGTGAAAATTCAATACAGGCCATGGCGGGGGAGGGCGATCTGAAAATCAGCCTGGAAAAGGCAGATATTCACAGCAAAGACATTCCCGCTCAATATTCAGCAAAACCGGGACCCTTTTTGAAGCTAAGCGTTGGTGATACCGGGCATGGTATGTCCCGGGAGATGCTGGATAAGATTTTCGATCCCTTCTTTACCACCAAGGGGCTGCATGAAGGAGCAGGAATGGGACTTGCCACGGTTCAAGGCATCGTCTCTCAGCACGGCGGCATGATAACGGTCAGCAGTGTTCCACGGCAGGGCTCAATTTTTGAGCTCTATTTTCCGATTCAAATCGGTTGACGACTGAACGTCGGGCCTGCTGTCCTGAAATATTCCTCTCATCCGGACCTGCCTCCTTTGAAATTCCTGACAGCGCTCTTCTCTGTGGTAAAGAACCGGTCATCGGTGCAAGCTCGGATGTGTTCTCTTCAAAGCGGCTTTGCTGTCATTTACGGCAACGGGCGGGAGGGGGGCGATTTTCCTGTCAAACATCATCCCATGACAATCGGAATTCTTATGGGCAGAGACGGTTAATTTTTAAGAAGTTAACAACTTCTAAAAAACTGCCAGTCATGTTAAGGTCTTCCAGATACCTAAAAAAAAATTTCTTAATGACATCTCCTGATTCACGCTGATAGCCGGAACCTGCAAAGTCCCACCAAAACAAAACAGCTCTTTTGTGTGGTGACTGATCTGAAATGATTGATGAATGGCAGAGATAAGACAGAACGCATGTCGGATGAAGGATGAGACATTGAAAAGCCAAGAAAGACTTGAACGAATGGCCAACACTGTTCCGGTCATGCTCTATGATTCGGTGTTGGATTCGGATGGCACAAGTCGTTTCCTTTACGTTGCCCCTAAGCCATGTCGCGAAATTCTCGAATTGGATCCCGATGAACTTTTGAGGGACATGAGTTTAGTCTGGAAGCTTATTCATCCAGAGGATGTCGAGCGCTTTCACCAGGAGGACCTTAAAGCGAACCTGGCGGGAAAAATCTTTACCACTGAAGTTCGAATAATAACCCCTTCCGGGCGTTTAAAGTGGCTTCATGTCCACTCCAAACCGAATACGGCCAAGGCTGGAGGTCCGGTCGTATGGACCGGTTATCTTCAGGATATCACCGAACGTAAGTTGGCAGAGGAAAAATTAAAGGAGGCGGAACAGAAGCTGCGGCTCATCATAGAGCACAGTACGAACCTTTTCTATATTCATTCACCAGATAATGTTTTCACTTACATCAGTCCACAGTCTCGTCGGTTTTTCGATTTTGAGCCAGAAGAAGCGGCCTTTCAATGGACAGATCTGATTACGGACAATCCATTGAACGCGGAAGCCGTCTTTGCGACCCGAAGGGCCTTGGAAACAGGCCAGCGGCAACCATCCTATCAGGTCGAGTGTCGGAGCAAAAAGGGCCGAACTATATGGGTTGAGGTCAACGAAGCGCCCGTCATTGACAATGGTAAAGTTACGGCAATAGCAGGCTCTTTGACCGATATTACCCAACGGAAACGCGCCGAGAAGGCATTAAGGGAAAGTGAATTTTTCTTCAAGGAGTCGCAGCGTGCGGCGTCAGTCGGCTCTTATAAGGCTGATTTAATCAGTGGTTGTTGGGAGTCGTCGGAGGTCATGGACTCCATTTTCGGCATTGGTCCTGACTATCCCCGAAACATTCAAGGGTGGCTCGATCTTGTTCATCCCGATGACAGGGAGATGATGGAGCGATACTTAACGGAGGACGTCATCGGCCAGGGGCGCCCCTTTTTCAAAGAATACCGTATCAAGCGGGCCAACGATGGCGAGATGAGATGGGTTATGGGATCAGGCTCACTGACATCCAAAAGCCAGAATGAGATGCTTTTGATGGGCACCATTCTGGATATCACCGAAAAGAAACTGGAAGAGGAAGAGAAAATAAAACTGATTGCCCAACTTCAGCAATCCCAAAAGGTCGAAGCCCTTGGCCGTCTGGCCGGCGGAGTGGCTCATGACTTCAATAATAAGTTGAGCATTATTCTTGGTCACGCGGAACTTGCCCAGAGAAAAGAGAAAATCTCTCCGGCACTCCAAAAGCATCTCGTTCATATTCAGCAGGCTGCAGGGAGATCTGCTGACATTGTCCGCCAGCTCCTTGCCTTTGCGCGCAGACAACAAGTTTCTCCCCAAGTATTGGATTTAAACGACACGATACAGGGGACGCTCAAGATGATGAGACGACTGGTCGGAGAAGAAATCGAGGTGGATTGGAAACCAAATGATGTCCTCTGGCCGGTCAAATTTGATCCTGCTCAGATCGATCAGATCCTGACCAATCTCTGTATCAACGCTCGAGATGCTATTGACGGATTCGGCCGGATTACCATTGAGGTTCAAAATAAAAAATACGATTGTTTACAACAATCAGAGGGCAAGGACTTTGTCCCCGGAGACTACGTACAGCTTACAGTGAAAGATGACGGGTGCGGGATGCCTAAGAAAGAACTTGATGTCATCTTCGAACCGTTTTTCACAACCAAAAGCGTGGGTAAGGGGACCGGACTCGGACTGGCAACAGTTTATGGGATTGTCAAGCAAAACGAGGGGTATATAGAGGTGTCGAGTCGGGTAGGACAAGGCACGGCTTTTCAGATCTATTTGCCACGACATCTTGGCGAGGTTGAGCAGGTTCCAGCCCGTAAATATTTATCACAGGAAGGCTCTGGCAGGGAAACTATTCTTGTGGTCGAGGACGAAGCCGGGATATTAGAGGTGACCGTGCAGCTGCTTGAAATGCAGGGATATCGCGTTTTGGCCGCGAATACGCCTGCTGAAGCGATCCGCCTGGCGACAGGGCATCCGGGCAAAATCGATCTTCTTATGACCGATGTCGTCATGCCGGAAATGAACGGCCGGGTGCTGGCGGAGAAACTTCTTCAATGCTACCCAGATCTCAGGTGCTTGTTCATGTCAGGGTATACGGATGATGTTATCGCTCATCACGGTGTCCTGAGAGAAGGGGTCCATTTTATCCATAAGCCCTTTTCGTTGAATGATATTTCCGGGAAATTAAGGCAGGTGTTTGAATCTCCTTAGGATTGAATCGATCCTCTTAGGTCTCAGGGTTTCCCCAATCTGAATATTCAACCGCACCCTGTGGCTTTTTCAGGGGAAAACGATGGCCACCATGCTCAAGGCGCAGCGGGGGAAGGGGCGGCGTAAAAGGACCAGGCGCTCTTGCCGCATTTTTTCGATTCGTAAAGGGCCATATCAGCTTTCTTGAACAGTTCTCCGAAATTGCCGCTGTCATCCTGATCCATGGCCATGCCGATACTGACCGAAATGTCCGTGCGCGGGAACTGACGCGCGACCTGATGATTGAAGCCGTTCAGCAGTTGTTCAGCATAGCTTCTTACCTGTCTGCTGGTTTCAGCCCGGGGGATGATGATGGCGAATTCATCCCCTCCCAGGCGGAAAAGGTTTTCGGAGGGAAAGATGGATTGCAGCAGGTTGGAAAACGCGATCAGGATCTTGTCCCCTTCGCCGTGACCGAACTGGTCATTGACCTCCTTGAAGTTGTCCAGGTCGGCGAGCAGCAGGGCGGTGCTGGGTTCGCAGGGGGTCTTGCGCATGAAATCCTGAAGCCGGCGTCGGTTGTTGAGCTTGGTCAGGTAGTCGGTATTGGCGTCAAATAGCAATCTGTTCTTGTGGTGATATTCGAGGGTGATGTCAAAAAACAGGTAAATATGCCCGGCCATGACCCCGAAAATGTCGAGCAGCTGTTCATCGTGAATCTTCAGGATTTTTTCCTGGGACAACAGCAGGGTGCCTTCGTCGCCTCTTTCGATAATCCAGCGTTTGCTCTTGGTGAAGGCTCGGCTTTCATCCAGGAAGGCATCGACACTTTGGCCGATAACGCCTTCCCGTACCAGTGAAAACAGGTCGATGAACTTTTGATTGATACTGGTGATGTTTCTCGCTTCATCCGTAACCATGACGGCGAAAGGGAGGCTTTCGATGAGGATGTTCAGCTCGATCATTAGATTTTGAAGGTCAGTGACATCATGGGCGAATCCGACCGTGCCGATGACTTCGCCGTCAGTATCGAAAATCGGGGATTTATAGGTTTTGAACTTGCGCAGTTCTCCACCGCACTTGACTGTTTCGTCAAACAGGCAGGTTTCCTTTTTGTTCAGGACAATCTCTTCCGACTCAAGGCAGACGTATTCACCCTGAGCGTATTCTTCCGGCTCAATGTCCCAGATATAATAGTGACCCCGCCCTTCAATCTGTTTCTTGGTTTTGTTGACCGTCCGGCAGAAGCTGTTATTGACCTTAAGATGTGCGCCGCGCGCATCTTTGAACCAGATCAGATCCGGAAGACTGTCGATCAGGGTGTCGAGATATTTTCCGGTGAGGGCGCTGTTTTCACGCCCCTTGATGTTGGCAAGGATCTTCTGGAACGATGCTCGAATGTGATCGGGCTGAAGTGGACGGACCCAGACCTGGTCAAGCAGATGGTAAACGTCGGCCAGTGCAGGAAGGGATGCCAGAGGAAAACAGGCCACCAGAACGGTCTCTTGGTTCAGCACGGCATGACCCCGGTCGATCAGGCCGCCGATGTCATGGGGATCATCGAGAATGACGACGGCACAGTCGGCAGCAGCATGTTCATCCCACTCAGGCCTGACAATGAACTCGTGGGAAAATTGCTCCAGGGGCTCGATCCCTTGCAGCAACTCCGCTAATTGCGGGTCGGCGGTGGCGATGAAAATCCGTAACAGGCGGTGATACACGGCCAGCTCTCCATGGGTGGCATGCCATGCCAGCCTGTGGCTGCTGATCAGGTGTCATTCGCACAGGTGGCCTTATTCCGTCTTTGAAGCAGGTCCCCACCTCCACAAAACCAGGTCAAGTATCTCATCTTTGGACATTATGGTCCACTTGTTTGGTGCGGAATTCAGGACTTCGCCGGAAAACCACCGGCTGTATGGCTTTCGGAACACAGATCTGCGTTCCGGGACCCGTTGCTCGCTGATGTCGGCGGCCATTCTTTAATGAATGTCAAGACCCGGGAGATTCGGGTGGGAATGTCATCGCGCTTGAGAATTGAAGCTCTCACCAGCCGGTCGTGTCTGACGGTATCTTCCGGTATGACGCATACCAGGTTGCCCCGCGTGGGGTTCTCCTGTGCCAACTTCAACGATTTTATCGTCATCTCCCCTCGACGACAGCGAGCCCGCTGAGGTAATTGCCGGTGTTGCAGAACCTCATGGTCTTTAGCTGAACGCGTTATGGTCGGAATGCCTTTACGGCGGGAGTGAGACAGGGGCTCTCGATTTTTCTGCGGGGACTGATGCGGTGGTATGGAACGCGGCAGGACATGATGAGAGGCGAAGGGCGTACATCCGGTCGGGGATCAGCCCCCTGCAAGGCTCTTTTTCCGGGGCTATCGTCCGGAGGGTGGCACGCGATCTGAAAAGGCGGTCAGCTTTTACTCCCGGGCAGCTCTCTGCTGGGCGTCTTTGGCCCCCTGATCGTCCCCGTTGAGGCGCCGTGCGAGGCTGATGATCTGCCAGTTTCGACGGCGCAGTTCGCGGTCTCCGCGACTCAGGGAATTCGATTTTTTCGCCAGGTTTTCAGCCTGCACAAACTGCTGCTGATCGATGCGCACCCGGGCCAGTTCCTGCCACAGCAGGGGGTTGCGGGGTTCGATCCTCAGGGCCCGCTCCAGGGCCGTGCCGGCCCGGTCGTAATCCCCGCCGCGGGTTGCGGTTTGGGCCTGTTCCAGCAGGCTGACGACCGCCGAATTCCCGGACGGGGGAGGCGCGTAGGTTGCGCAGCCGGTCAGCAGGAGGAGGCTGGCTCCTATCACTGTCAGCCATTTCTTGATGCTCATTGAAAGATCCTTTCAAACCATTTTTTGATAGACGAACCCCGGGATTCCGGGCCGCAATCAGCCTGCTGCGTCGGGGCCGAGCCCGTGATGAACGGCAAGTTGATGGCGTTTTGACAACGCGGTCCGCTGAGCTTTCCGGTCGGTCGGTCAATCCAATGGCTCTCGATCCGGTCCGGCTCGGCGAGGATCAGAGGCTGCGGATCAAGGTCCGCCATCATATCACCCCAGACGGTCATTGCGCCAGTTGCCCCGGTCAGTCCGGTCGGCTGGTTATCGTCTCGGCCAATCCAGACGACCGCCACCTTGTTGCCGGTGAAGCCGGCAAACCAGCTGTCGCGAAAATCATCAGTGGTCCCGGTTTTTCCCGCGATTCCAAGATCCGCCGGCAGGTAGTGGTGCAACCCTTTGGCGGTTCCCTCCCGAACAACATTCTGCAAGGCTGTCGTGACGAGGTAGATCGGTTCGCTGTCAAACGCCTGCTCAACGGCCAAGGGATAGCGCTGGAGAGGCGTTCCCTCGTTGGTCAGAATCTCTCTGATGGCCGTCAAGGGGGTCCGGAAACCGCCACCGGCGATGGTCTGATAGGCCTGGGTCACCTCAAGGGGGGAGAGGGTGTTGGCTCCCAGCAAGCTGGCAGGGTAGGCGGGCAGGTCACGATTGACGCCGAGGCGGGTCAGGTTTGTCAGCACCTGTTCAGGGCCCAGTTCCAGGCCGAGCCGGACTGTCGACACGTTGTAGGAATGGGCCAGGGCGTCATGAAGCAGGACCCGGCCATGGTTCTGGTTGTCAAAATTCCGCGGAGTCCAGTCTGCGCTCCCCTTGCGGCTGACCGACAGGGGAGCATCGTCGAGAAGGGTGGCCAGGGTATAGCGGTCGGGCTGAGCCAGGGCGGTCATAAAGACAACCGGTTTGATGAGGGACCCGATGGGACGTTTGGCATCAAGGGCCCGGTCAAATCCTTCAAAACGAGGATCCCTGCCGCCAACGATCGCCTGGACTTCGGCATTCTGGCTGCTGGTGACCAGGATTGCTCCCTGCAGGCTGCCGTTCTCCAGGTTGCGCCCTTGTTCCAGTTGACGCAGGCGTTTCTGCAGGGCTTTTTCAGCCGCATGCTGAATCCGGGGATCGAGGGTGGTGAAGATTCGCAACCCTTGTGACCGAAGGTCCTCATCGCGGTAATCCTGCCTCAACTGGCGCTGAATCAGGTCCATAAAGGCGGGAAAACTGGAGGTTCCGCGCACCGGACGGTGCAGCACTCCCAGTGGTTCGCTCTGCGCCTGCTGAACCTCGGTCCAGGTCAGGGTGCCGACCTCCTCCATCTGCTGCAGAACCAGGTTGCGGCGCTGCCTGGCTCGTTCCGGCTGCGTCCTCGGATTGTAGTAGGATGGACCTTTCAGCAGGCCGACCAGCAGCGCCGCTTCGTGGATCTTCAGCTGGCTGACCGGCTTGTTGAAGAAAAAATGGCTGGCCAGGCCGAAACCATGAATGGCGCGGTTGCCGTCCTGCCCCAGGTAGACTTCGTTGAGGTAGGTTTCGAGGATGTCTTCTTTGCTGTAATGGGCTTCCAGCAACAGGGCCATGAGCATCTCCAGCAGCTTGCGCTGAAGAGTGCGTTCAGAGCTTAGATAGAAATTTTTGACCAGCTGTTGAGTGATGGTACTTCCCCCCTGAATCTGCCCACCGGTCGCCATGTTGACGATGGCACGGCCGATGCCGATCAGATCGACGCCATGATGGGAGTAGAAGCGGCGGTCTTCAACGGCAATCAGGGCAGCGGTTACGGCGTTCGGAACTTCGTCGAGCCTTACCAGGATCCGGTCTTCGTTCTGTTCGGGATAGATGCCGCCGATCAGCGGTGGGTCAAGACGCGCCAAGGGGGCCGGGGCCCCGCGTTCCTGCTCAAGGAGGGTCTTCAGCACAGTTCCGGAAAAAGTCAGCACCAACCGGGTGCTCTCCTGAAAGCCGTCACCGAAGGTGAAATCGCGGGTCACCAGGACCAGGCGGCTGCCCTCCCAGTGATAACTACCCTGGGCACGGGGCTCAGGAGTCTCTTCGTAACCGAGCAGGGTCAGCTCATCGGTCAGCTCCTGCGGAGTGATCTGCAGGCCCGGGTAAAGTTCCAGCGGGCGGGCATAAACGTGGGCGGGCAGTTTCCAGCGCTTCCCCTCAAACCGCTCACGAACGGTATGATCGACAAACGCGAGACCGGCAAAAAGCAGGATCAGAATCAGGACCAGGGCTTTGAAAACGAGCCGCCGAAAAAGGTTTTTGTTCTTCCTGGCCGCTTTTTTGCGGGACGGCTTTTGGGTGCGCTTTTTATGACTCATCGGGAGGGTCTTTTCATTTATCCGGATTCAGGTGGCAGAAGGGGATCAACTCAACAGGGGAAGTATAGGGATCATGCCGGGAGGTGGCAAGGGTTATCAGGACGTTACCGAAAGTTGGAGCCTGAGCGGCCGCAGGCTTTGAAATCCAGAACCCGGAAAGGAAGTGGTTGTGTTCAGCCCCTGAACTATAGTAAACAGGACCCTGTCTGCCAACCCGCGCCAACGCTGGATCTGTTTTTGATGAGTATCACGCATATCGTTCCGCCTTATCGAAAAGCCAGTACCGTGGTGATTCCACAGGGGGCGTGGCAAAACGTGCTGGACTTTCTGTGCGAGCGTTTTTCCCATGTCTCGCCCCAGTGCTGGGTGTCCCGTTTTGAGCGTGGTCTGATCTGTGACAGTCAAGGGGGGGCCCTGGGAATAGATGCTCCCTGCCGTCGCGGGCAGAAGATTTTTTATTATCGCGAAAACCCGCACGAAGAGCCTATTCCCGGACGCGAGACCATCCTGTATCAGGACGACCATCTGCTGGTGGCAGATAAACCCCCGTTTCTGCCTGTTATCCCGACCGGGAAATATGTTTCGCAGAGCCTGCTGGCACGCCTGATCGACCGCCTTGGCAATACCGAGCTGCAACCCGTGCATCGTATTGATCGCCACACCTGCGGGCTGGTCATGTTTTCCACCAGAAAAGCATCTCGCGGGCTTTATCAGGCCCTGTTTCGCGATCAGAGGGTTAAGAAAAGCTACCAGGCTATCGCCCCGCCGCTTCCCGGATTGCAGTTCCCCTATCATTACCGGTCGCGGATCGTGCGCGGAGACCCCTTTTTCCTGTCCCGGGAAATCGACGGACCGGCAAATTCGCTGACCGTGATTGATGTCGTTGAAAAACGGGCTGCCTGGTGGCGTTACGCCTTAAGTCCGATCTCCGGAAAAAAGCACCAGTTGCGCCTCCATATGGCCGCCCTCGGCGCTCCTATCCGCAACGACTCTTTTTATCCCCGGGTCAGAAATGATCAGCTGGATGTTTATGCCAATCCGTTGCAGCTGATTGCTGCTGAGCTGTGCTTTATCGACCCGGTCAGTGGTGAGGAAAAACATTTCACCAGCCGGCAGACACTCTCCTGGCCGGAATTCTGAAAGGCTTTTCCCCTTAATGGTCAGCGGACTTGCCGGATGACCGGGGCAGTCAGCGCGGCAAGGACATCCTCCAGCGGCGGGGCGGGCTCCCTGTCTTTGAATCCAGAAAGACGTTGATAAATGTCGCGGGCGGCAAGATGGAAGCCGCCAGGCAGTCCTGCCCCTTCCAGAGTCGCGGCAATCTCTTCCATCTCTCCGCAGAAGCGCCATGCCTTGCCTGTGACCTGGGTGATCTGATCAGATACCACCCCGGCATCGGGTGAGCCGCTGCGCTCCCACTGGTTCTCCAGCTCTTGGCGTACCCCCAGATTTTCCGCGGCCGCAACAACAGCACAGAGCAGGGCGATGGTGCCTTTGGTTTTTGCGGCAAAACACATCTTCAGCGCGGAGGCTTTGCCGATGCGATCACCGATCACCTCAGCGGCTAAAGGCCCGGCCGTAAAACAGGCGGCCACATCCTCGGCGGCAGGGCCTGACAGGTAGAGCCAGGTTGTTCCGGTCTTCCAGGCCGGTGGCCCGATAATGCCCCCATCGACGAAGGCGACTCCGGCGCCAGACATCAGGTCCCCTATCTGCTCAACGCTTTGAGGAGACAGGGCATTGACATCGGCATAAGTCCCCCTGAAGTTCGCGGCAAGAACCTTTCTGGCGACCTCCGTAGCGGCATGGGGCGGGCAGACCGAGATGATCAAGTCGCATTGTGCGGTCAGTTCCTCCAGGCTCTTGACTTCCTCCAGATCATGATCCCGGGCCCGTTGCCGGGTTTTTTCGCTTCTGCCGGTCGAAAGCCAGCAGGGGATGTGGCCTGAGTTCAGGGCGGTCGCGGCGAGTGATATGCCCATGGCTCCCGGATGAAGAAAGCCGATAACCTTCTGGTCGATAGTTTTCTGATTCACAGTGATCTCCTTGTCAAAGCTGGATAATTCCAGTCGTTTCAATATCTGGGGACCCGACAGGTTGGTGGCTTTATCAGGTTCCGTTTTTCCCCTCTGTCCGTGCCGAGGCCATGCAAACGACGTCATCATGTGACGGATGAACAGAGCGGCTTTTTGAAACTATATCCAACCTTGTAAGTTATTAAAATAACCGGGATGAATTAAATCATTCAGCCATTGCGGCATGTTCAAAAAGGATTTGACAAAGTGAAATGTAAACGCTTACAGTACTCCCGTTATGGTCACCCGATGATTGCCTTCGACGTCAATCGTCGGGTGACTTATTCCATCTTGCCCATCAGCACCTAGAAAGGGCTGATTCTAAATCCCGCCAGGCTGATGTTTCGGGTCTCCGCAATCTCAAATGGCATAAGGCGTCCCTACCGGCGCGCATTTGTTCTTCGCAAAGACTCTGAAAAATCATTGGCGGTATGAAATTTTCGTTTGCAGTGAAGAGGAGGCAGGCATTATGACACCCAAAACAATCGAAGTTCTTCAGGTCGCCAGTTTGACGCCGGCCGGCAACCGGCATTTGGCAGACAATTTCAATGTCGTTCGGCTCTGGGAGCAGGAAGATCGCGAGCGTTTTTTAAAAGAGAACGGTCAGCGCTTCAACGCGGTGGCGACCGCCGGGATCGGCAAGATTGACGCCGATCTGCTGGCCAACCTTCCGGCCCTGGAAATCATTTCATCGCGTGGCGTCGGCTATGAACATATCGACCTTGGTGCGGCAAAACAGAGGAATATCGTCGTCTGCAATACCCCCGGAGTTCTGACCGACTGTGTTGCCGATCTGGCTTTCGGAGCTCTGATTGCCCTGGCGCGCGCCTTTGTCCCTGCCGACCAATACCTTCGGGCCGGGAAGTGGCTGGAGAATACCTTTCCACTGCAGACCAGGGTGTCTGGTAAAAAACTGGCTATTACCGGGCTCGGCCGAATCGGCAGAACCATCGCCCGGCGCGCCTCCGGGTTCGATATGGACATTCGCTACACTGATCTGCAAGCTCACCAGGATGTCTCCTTCGGTTATGAAGAATCATTGCTGGATCTGGCACGGTGGGCGGACTTTCTCATTGTGACGACCCCTGGCGGCGAAGCGACGCGCAAGTTGATATCCAAAGAGGTCATGGAGGCTTTGGGTCCCGAAGGATTGCTGGTGAATATCTCCCGCGGTACGGTTGTTGACGAACAGGCTCTGATCGGCTGCTTGAAAGACGGCACGCTGGGCGGCGCGGCCCTCGATGTTTTCGAGCAGGAACCCAACGTTCCGCAAGAGTTGATCGCTCTGGACAATGTTCTGTTGCTGCCGCACATCGGGAGCGCCACCAGAGAAACCCGCAAGGCGATGGAGGATCTGGTGGTTGATAATCTGAGCGCCTATTTCAAAACCGGGGAACCGCTTACTCCCATCAGATAATCGGAGCATCAGGCGCGGAGACAAACGGATCAGCTCCCTTTGGCTCCGCGCGACGTTCCTCCTTCCTTCGATTTATTGTATCTGTTCCTGACGGGGCAGAATCCCTTCCCATTCCGAGAACGACCTGTTCCGATTCCTTGCGCTCTCTCTCTTCATTGCGCCGGCTGCCTCGGTTGCCAACCACACCATCCCGGCGTCATGACGACTTTGGCAAGACTCCTTGTCTGTTGCCCTCGGTACAGGGAATGAACCGGGTTGCCGCCGGTCAATATCGGCTTCTGACGGCGTAAAGCAAAGGGGGCGCGGATAAAGATTCATAAAATTGTCCACTTTTTTGCCAGATAAACGGTATGATTGTGCATGGTCCTGCGGCCGGTCGTGCAGCAGCCTGCTGGCGTTCTTCTGTCCATAATTGTCAGAAACCAATGAGAGGGAAGCATGGAAACACGTGAAGTTGAATATGCGATTGTCGGGGTCGGTACCGCCGGTCTCGGAGCCTTTAGCCGGATTCGTAAACAGACTGACAGCGTCATCCTGATTCAGCATGGTCCCTACGGAACAACCTGTGCGCGTGTCGGGTGTATGCCAAGCAAGATGCTGATAGCCGCAGCAGACCTGGCTCATGGCATCGATCACGGCAGTTTCTTCGGAATCGACGGCGCGTACCGGGTGAACGGACCCCGGGTGTTCGAACGGATCAAGGAGGATCGGGCCAAAACTTTCGTCGGAGGGGTCCTCAAATACGTCAACAGTATTCCGGAGACGTTCAAGCTTGAGGGGCGGGCGTCCTTTGTTGACGCCCATACTCTGGATGTCGATGGCAAGGTCCGGATCACCGCCGATAAAATTATTCTCGCCTGTGGGTCGACTCCTTTTATCCCCCGGGTTTTCGATCCCCTCCATGAGCTTGTAGACACCAGTGACACCATCTTTGAACTCGAGGACCTGCCGGAATCATTGGCCGTAGTCGGTTTGGGAGTCATTGCCCTGGAACTCGGCCAGGCTTTTCACCGACTCGGCGTCAGGACCACCCTGTATGGTCGCAGCGGACGGATCGGGTCCTTCACTCATCCCGCTATGCAGAGTACGGTCATGACGACTCTTAAGCAGGAGCTTGATATTGTCCCCCAGGGGAATTTTACCGCCGCCAGAAAAGTCGCCGACGGCTTTGAACTGACTTATCGGACCGCTGATGGCGAGGATATCGTCCGGACGTATGAACGGGTGCTGGTCGCCAGTGGCAGAGTCTCCAATCTGCGCACCATGAACCTGGAAAAATCAGGACTCCTTCTCGATGAACGGGGGATGCCTGTATACGATCCTCTGACCATGCAATGCGGTGACGGCAGAATTTTCGTAGCCGGAGACGCCACCGAGGACCTTCCCTTGTGGCACGAAGCGTACACCGAAGGACGCATAGCGGCGGACAGCGCCATGGCCTATCCTGACCGCAAGGAAGGAAAAAGGGCGGCCGGCCTGGGGATCTATTTTACTGATCCGCAGATGGCCATCGTCGGCGCCGAGTATCGACGTCTTGACCAGGATAACCTCGTAATCGGGCGCGCCCCGATGGGGAAGGGGCCGCGTCATGAAATCTATCATGATCAGCGAGGCCTGATTCAGATTTACGCTGAAAAAGGGACGGGAGTTCTGCTTGGTGCGGAAATCTTCGGTCGCGGCGCCGAGCATATGGCCCACTCCCTGGTTCTGGCCGTCGAGCATAACATGACGGTTGAGGAGATGCTGCGCATGCCGATCTACCATCCATCCCTGGAAGAGGTCATGAAAGCGGCCTTGAACCACGCCCTGTCCCAATTGAAATGACGGATTCTCCAACATAGGGATTCCGGCCCTGGTGACCGAGATGCGGGACATCAAACATGACTACGCCAGGGCGTCGAAGCCAGGACCGGAATCGAGAAATAGCCTGCTTCAACATCCTGTCCGGCGTCCGTGCCCATGAACAGGCGGGCCCTCAAGGAATCGGGGGCAGGGGCCAACTGAACCAGTCGTCGCTGAATGCTATGTTTCCCGAAACTGAAAAATCACCAGCGCCACTGCGGCGACAACGCAAATGGTCACGGTCATGGGGTAGGCCGTCTGGTTGATCGGCATGCCGACCAGGGCGACTTTGTTGATTTTTTCGGCTTTGTTGGGCTCACTGGATAGATCTTTTCTGGAGTGGATAAAAATGCGCGGAAAGGCTATACCGGTTTTCAGGGGAGGGCAAGACCCTATTGTGTTGCGATTGTGTAAAGAAGGAGCCGCAAGCAACCATCAGGTGATCGCTTGCGGCTCCTTCTGCTCAGGTTGGCCGAGGACCAACCTTATTTGAGGAAGTCGACGATGCGCTGTGCCATGCCGGTGTAACTGCCGGGAGTCATTTCGACAAGGCGCTGCTTGTCGGCAGCATCGAGGTTCAGGCTGTTGATGAAGTCGCGGATGGTTTCACGGTCAATCTTGTTGCCGCGGGTCAGTTCCTTGAGCTTTTCATAGGGTTTTTCAATCCCCGCCTTGCGCATGACGGTCTGAATCGGTTCGGCGAGAACTTCCCAGGCGTTATCCAGGTCGTCAGCCAGGTTTTGCTGGTTGAGCTTGAGCTTGCTCATCCCCTTTAGGGTCGATTTATAGGCGATCATACTGTAACCGAAACCGACACCCATATTCCGCAATACTGTGGAGTCGGTCAGGTCACGCTGGAGCCTGGAAATCGGCAGTTTGGTCGATAGATGCTGGAAGATGGCGTTGGCCAGTCCGCAGTTACCTTCCGAGTTTTCGAAGTCGATGGGATTGACCTTGTGGGGCATGGTGGAGGACCCGACTTCGCCTTTGACGGTTTTCTGACCGAAGTAGGCCATGGAAATATAGGTCCAGATATCGCGGTTGAAATCGATGAGGATCGTATTCCAGCGGGCCATGGCGTCGAACAGCTCGGCCATGTAGTCATGCGGTTCGATCTGGGTAGTGAACAGGTTCTGGCAAAGGCCCAGTTCGCCTTCGATCACCTGCCTGGTCAGGGCGACCCAGTCAACCTCGGGATAGGCAGACAGGTGGGCGTTGAAGTTGCCGACCGCGCCGTTGAGCTTGCCGAGCAGGTCGACGTCGGCTATTTTGCTGCTCTGCCTGGCCAGGCGGTTGGCGAACACCGCAAGTTCTTTGCCGATGGTGGTCGGAGAAGCGGTCTGTCCATGGGTCCGCGCGAGCATGGGCACGGCGCTGAACTCCCTGGCCATCCCCTTGATGCCGTCGACGATCTGCTGCTGCAGGGGGACGAGGGCGGCGAGGCCATCCTTGAGCATCAGGGCATGGGAGAGGTTGTTGATATCTTCCGAGGTGCAGGCAAAGTGAATAAACTCGGAGATCTCCTCCAGTGACGTCCCGGCAATCTGCTCTTTCAGATAATATTCGACCGCCTTCACGTCGTGATTGGTGACGGCTTCAATTTTTTTGATTTTTTCGGCTTCTTCCGGGGTGAAGTCGACGACAATCCGGCGCAGGGTCTGTTCTTCTTCGACAGTCAGGGTCCGACATTCGGGAATGCCGGCTTCGCCGCACAGGGTGATAAGCCACATCACCTCAACCTTGACCCGGTTCTTCAACAGGGCATATTCGGAAAAACACTCTTCCAGTTCTGTCACCTTGGACGCATAGCGGCCGTCGATAGGACTGATTGCAGTAATCATTGATTCAACTCCTTTATCGTTTTCGAAGACGGCACTATACCTGCGACGCTATGGTGACCGCAACTTTTTTGTTTGTTTCTGGGGCTTTGCCTTTAAAAGAGGTCGCGCTATAAGAATAAGGCACCTGTCAGTAAAAAATTATAGTACGTAGATTGTCCAATCAAACCAGTCATGGCACTATACGGAACGTACAGATTATTATTTTGTTGTTCGAGGGGACGTTATGAAAAAAAAACAGAATAAGTCAGTTTCCCTGGTCCTGGGGAGTGGTGGCGCCCGCGGTCTTGCCCACATCGGGGTGATCGAGGCTCTCGAAGAGCACGGTTATCGGATTGAATCGATTTCCGGCTCATCCATGGGCGCGTTGATTGGCGGGATCTACGCCGCCGGTGAGCTTAATACCTATACCAAGTGGGTCTGCGCCCTGGATAGGTTGGATGTGCTTAAACTGCTCGACCTGTCGTTCAGCGGCAAAGCCCTGTTCAAGGGGGAGCGGATTATCGAGACCCTCAAAGACCTGATCGGCGATCGTGAAATCAGGGATCTGCCGATCACCTATACGGCCGTAGCGACCGACCTTGAGCACAGCAAGGAAGTCTGGTTGTCGCACGGACCGCTGTTTGACGCCATTCGCGCCTCCATCGCTTTCCCCACCGTATTTTCCGCATTCAACTATCAGGGACGAACCCTGGTTGACGGTGGGCTGCTCAATCCCGTTCCCATCGCTCCGACCTTACGCGATATGACCGATCTGACCATCGCGGTCAGCCTGAGCGGCAAATCCCGCTTCGGAGAATCCCGGGAGGTGCCGGTCAAGGCTGTTGAACCGCGCAACCGCTACCACCAGAAAATTTACGACTTCATCAACGGTCTTCAGGAGATGATTAACGGCCATGATCAGGACGAAGACGATACCGGCATTTTCGATGTCATCTCCATGAGTATCGATGCCATGCAGTCGACCATCGCCAATTACAAGCTGGCCGGGCACTCGCCGGACATCCTCATTGAACTGCCCAAAGATATCTGCACCATCTACGAATTCGAGCGTGCGAGGGAGATGATCAATATCGGCAAGGAAAAAACCGAGCAGGTGCTGGAAGCCTACGCCAGGAAAACCGCTGACAAACAGGAAGAAAAAGGCTAGCGGCCGGGTCGGGCCGGAGATCAGGTCTCCGGCCCGACTGGCTGCTCTATTCGTCCTCCCCCTCGGTCTTTTCGGCGTTTTTTTTTGCCGAAGCTGACAGCCAGTTCGGCCATTTCCCTCAGTCGCTGGTTGACCCGGTCGTTGACCGACCCGGGTGGCCAGCAGCCATCATCCTGCATGGCTCCGGCTTCGACCCCGGAAAGAATTTCAATCCCCTGGTCGATGGTGGAAACGCTCCAGATGTGAAACCGACCCTGCTCGACGGCCCTGATGACTTCGGGTTTGAGCATCAGGTTCTTGCGGTTCGCCTCGGGAATGATGACCCCTTGCCGGCCGGTCAGGCCTCGTGCCTTGCAGACTGCGTAGAAGCCTTCAATCTTCTGGTTGACACCGCCGATGGGCTGGATTTTGCCAAGCTGGTTGACGCTGCCGGTTACGGCGATGTCCTGGCGCAGCGGCAGGCGGGACAGGCTGGACAGCAGGGCGTACAGTTCGGTGCTGGACGCGCTGTCGCCATCGACCCCCGAATAATTCTGTTCGAAGCAGATCGATGCTGACAGCGTCAAGGGTTTGTCGTTGCCGTAACGTTCCCCGAAAAAACCGCTCAGAATCAGCAGCCCCTTGTCATGAATAGGGCCGGAAAGTTTGACCTCCCGTTCGATGTTGATCATGCCGTTTTTGCCCAGAAACGTCCTCACTGTCACGCGCGAGGGCATGCCGAAACTGTAGTCCCCCAATTGATAGACGGCCAGGCCGTTGATCTGCCCGATGACATCCCCTTCGGTGTCGATGAGGATGGTCCCTTCCTCGATCAGTTCACGGATCCGTTCTTCCATCTTGTTGGATCGGTAGATGCGCGCTTCCAGGGCCTGATCCACATGACTGGCCGCCACGATGGACGCCTTTTCGCGCCTGGCGTAATAGGACGCCTCATGGATCAAGTCGGTGATGTCGGAAAAGCTTGACGACAGATGCCTCTGGTCCTCCACCAGGCGGGCCGAAAATTCGACGGTGCGCGCGACGGCTTCCGGGTTGTAGTGGAGGAGTTTGTCCTCGTTGCATTTGGTCCCGATGAACAGGGCAAACAGTTGGATATTGCCGAAACTGTTGCGCATCATCTGGTCGAAATCGACTTTGACTTTGAAGTATTTGCGAAAATCGGGATCAAGCTGGAAGAGCAGGTAATAAAGTTCCGGGGTGCCGATCAGAACGATCTTGCACTCCAGGGGGATCGGTTCCGGTTTCAGGCTGACCGTCGCGATAAGGCGATATTGCTCAGCCATGTCTTCCAGCCGGATCTGCTGGTTCCTGATGGTGCGCTTCAGGGCTTCATAGGTGAACAGGTTCAGCAGCACCTCGCGGCAGTCAAGGATCAGGTAGCCGCCATTGGCCTTATGCAGGGCACCGGCCTTGATCATCTGGAAATCGGTGACGGCGCTGCCCATCTGGATAATATGCTCGATGCGCCCGAAGACGTTGAAGTAGGTCGGGTTGGCCTCGTAAACGACCGGTGCGCCTTCCAGCCCACTGTTGTCGATCAGCAGGTTGACCCGGAAGTTTTCAAAGGAGGGGCCGCTTTCGGGGGGCGTCAACCCGGGGATGCTGATTCGCGGTTTCTGCTCTTCGTGAAGTTCTTCGACCTGCTTGATGATATTTTTCTTGCACCGGCTGAAATGCTCGATAACCCGCTGCTGGTAGGCGTATTTGCGTTCCAGGGTTTCAAACAGGTGGCCAATGGTATAAAGCAGGACCTCCCGGGCCACATTGAGAATTTTCTCCCGCAGTTCCTCGTCGATTTTACGGATATTGAGAAGGAACTCGTCAATCCGCTCCTGGAGCATGGTCCCCTTCACGTCCAGATCGTCCTTTTGCTGGGGAGTGAGCTCCTCGAACTCCTTCTGCGAGATGGGTTTGCCGTCTTTCAGGGGAATCAGGACCAGTCCGTTGGGAGCCTGCTGGATGGAAAAGCCGTTCTCCTCTGCCTGGTGTTCCAGGGCCTGAAACAGTTTTTTCTTGTGTTCCTGGTAGGCCTGGCTGATTTTCTTCTTCTGCTCCTGGTACTCCTTGCTCTCGAAACATTTCGGGACCTCTTCGCTCAGCCGCTCGACCAGCTTGTCGACGTCCTTTTTGAATTCGTGCCCACTTCCCGCCGGCAGCCTGATATGCTCGGGATTGCTCCCTTCATCAAAATCGTAGACATAACACCAGTCGGACGGAACCGGACGCTCCTGCGCCCTGGATTCAAGAATCTTCTTGATGGTTGAGGAGCGGCCGCTTCCTGGCTGCCCGAGGACAAACAGGTTGAAGCCACTGTCGGTGATGCCGAGGCCGAAATCGATGGCAGCCAGAGCCCGTTCCTGGCCGATGGTGACGTCCAGTCCCGGCAGCTCCGCCGTCGAGGCGAACTGAAATTGAGACGGGTCGCAATGCCAGCGCAATGAATCGGAGTGAAGACGCAGATCGTCCACGGGGAACTCCTTTCCGCGGCAGCTGCAGGGGTCGGATTCTGCCGCTCCTACTATCAGCGTAGCATTTCAGTTCCGGTTCGCAATCATCTGGAATAACGACAGTTCAGAGCATTCCCGCCGGGGGGCTGTTAAAACCGGAAAAGGCTTGATGCCCGGTAAGAGGGGAAGGGGGCGGCTCCGAAGCTGCCTGGAAAAGCGGGCTTCGGAGCCGGTTCTGATTTCTCATATCGACAGCTGGTTGGCCAGTCTGGGATAGATGGGATTGATGGGCCTGATGCCGGCACCGGTGACCTTTTCGAGATCCGTCAGAATGATGTCGGCGCCATCGAGACCGACCATTTTTCCACTCTGGCCATTGAGCAGGGCCTCAACTGCGGCCTGGCCGAAACGGGCCCCCAGCATCCGGTCAAAAACCGATGGCGAGCCGCCCCGCTGATAGTGCCCGAGAACGATGACCCTGGTTTCAAAACCGATCCCATCCTTTATCTGGGTGGCGATGTCCTGGGCGCGCCCGGCTCCTTCAGCGACCAGGATAATGGCGTTGGTGCGTTTTTCCTGGTAGCGTTTGCGAAGCTCTCTGCAGATCTGGTCAAGGTCGTACGGCTCTTCCGGGATCAGGCTGTACTCGGCCCCGGCGGCGATGGCGGCGACAACGGCCAGGTAGCCGCAGTTGCGTCCCATGATTTCGACGATGAAGGCACGATCGTGAGAACTGGCCGTATCCTTGAGATTGTCAACGGCACGGATGATGTTGTTGAGTGCCGTATCGACCCCAAGGGACTGGTCGGTGAATGGAATGTCGTTGTCGATGGAAGCGGGAATGCCGATGACCGGGATGCCGTGACTGTTGATGGCCTGGGCCCCGTTGAGGGATCCGTCGCCGCCGATGACGACCAGTCCTTCCACTCCCATTCCTTTAAGGTTCTGGCAGGCGAGGCGCAGACCTTCCTCGGTGCGCATCTCTTTGCAGCGGGCACTCTGCAGGAAGGTGCCGCCGCGCTGAAGGACGTTGCTGACCGATCGGGTGGACATGATTTCATAAAGACGGTCAATCAGCCCCTGGTAGCCTTTCTGAATGCCGACCACTTCGAGGCCGCAGACCATTCCGGCCCGGACGACCGCTCTCACGGTCGCATTCATTCCTGAACAATCGCCACCACTGGTAAGAACTGCAATTCTCTTCATATCTATCACTTTCTCCATGAATCTTCTGACGCCTGTTATTGCTCTCGGCCCCAGGTCTTTTTAAAATCAGAATGTTGGTCTCTTGTTACGATCCCGTTCCCGGTTTGTTGCGGTCTGAAAAAAATGAGATCATTGCACTGATCGCATCATGGCCGTATGGTGATGCCGGGATCACTGTCAATCATGATGCGAAAACTACCGCGGGGAAGCGGTCCGGGGCAGGCTGAAGCAGCATTGGTTCGCCGACTTGTCCAGACATTTACATTACCCTTGTTTTCAGTAAAGAACAAGGGGGGTGGACTTTCTGTGATTTGGGAGTAGAGTTACTCCTGCCCCCCGGACTGGAACAACGACCGAACGTGGCTGGATTCTCCCCGGACGATGCGTTAGAATGATCTTTAACTATCTGGAACTATAATTGGAAAACTCAAGGAAGCTTGCTATGTTTCGATATCTGACTGGTCTTCTGGTTGTTTGCTTTCTGTCCTTCGGCCAGGCGGCATCCGCCCAGACACTGGCCGAAAAAGTCCATCAGTATGAGCTGGAAAATGGTGCGACCGTGCTGCTGGTCGAAAGACACACCTCGCCGACCGTGGCTGCCTACATCAGCTTCAGGGTCGGTTCGGTCAATGAAACGAGCGAACAGCGCGGTGCCGCCCATCTGCTTGAACACATGCTGTTCAAAGGGACCAAGACCCTTGGTACCAGGGATTACGCCGCCGAAAAGGAACTGCTGGTTCAGATCGAAGCCACCGGGAAACAGATTGACCGGCTGAAAAATCTGCCTGAACGCGATGAGGAAGAGCTCGCCAGACTGCGTGAAAAACTGGCTGGTCTGCAGCAACAGCACAAGACTCTGGTCGTCAAAGACGAGTTTGCCCGCATCTACGCTGAAAACGGCGGCGTTGGCTACAACGCCTTCACCGGAAAAGATCAGACTACCTATCTGATCAACCTGCCGGCCAACAAGCTGGAACTCTGGGCGGCCATCGAATCGGATCGTCTGCGGAATGCCGTGTTCCGGGAGTTCTATACCGAGCGGGAGGTCGTCCATGAAGAACGGCGTCGGTCCTATGAGAGCGATCCCGGGGGCATGCTGTATGAGACCCTTCTGGCCACCGCCTTCAAGGTTCATCCTTATCGCGATCCGATTATTGGCTGGTCTTCGGATATTGAAAATCTGAGTCTCGACAATATCAGGGATTTTTTTCATAAGTATTATACGCCGGTCAACATGGTGATCACCCTGGTCGGTGATTTTGAAAGCGAAGAGACCCTTGATCTGATCCGCCGTTATTTTGGGGCCCTCGACCCGGGGATCCCGGTTCCCAGGGTGACGGACAGAGAACCCCCTCAGGAGGGGGAGCGGCGCGTTCATGTCAGGTTTGATGCTGAGCCCCAACTGATGATCGCCTATCATAAACCGACCATGCCTCACCGAGATGATTATGCCTTCGATATCATCATGCAGATTCTGACCGAAGGGCGAACGTCCCGGCTGTACCGCGCGCTGGTCCTCGACAAACAGCTTGTGCTTGATGTCAATTGCTTTACAGCTCCCGGTTCCCGCTATGACAACCTGATGATCCTCAGTATGACGCCACGCCGTGGTGTTGCCATGGAAGAGATTGAACATGCCGTGACTCTTGAGCTTGAGCGGCTGAAATCCGAGCCGATCAGCACGGAGGAACTGGCGAAGGCCAAAAAACAGATCACCACGGGCATGCTGCGCAGGCTTCAGGGCAATTCGGGCCTGGCGCGCATGCTCTCCTCTTACCAGGTGCTGGGGGATTGGCGATATCTGCTGGATTATGACCAGAGGTTAGAGGAGATGACAGCCGAGGACATCATGGCTGCTGCCGAACGTTATTTTTCAGACAGCAACAAAACCGTGGCAACCTTGGGACGGGGAGATCGCAGCTGATGAAAGTTCTACTTTATTTTGTTATCGCCATATTTCTGAGTGGTTGCGTCCCAGGTCCAGGCAAGCATCTGCCGCGCCCCGACCAGTTGCATTTTGCGCCTCTCGAATTCCGTTTTCCCGAAGTCGCCGTGGAGCAGCTTGACAACGGTGCCCGCCTGTATCTGAAGGAGGATCATGAACTGCCCCTGGTCAATCTGACGCTGATGGTCGAGGGGGGGAGCATTTCCGACCCTCTTGACAAGACCGGTCTGTCTTCCCTGTTCGCCCAGGCTCTGGCTACCGGTGGTGCCGGCAATCTCGGTCCCGATCAGCTTGAGGCTGAACTGGAAGCGATGGCGGCCAGTTTTTCCGTGTCCGCCAATCTTTACAGTTACGAAATCAATCTGTCCCTTCAGAAGGAGGACCTCGATCGCGGGTTTGATATCCTCGCCGATCTTTTGCGCGCGCCCCGTTTTGACCGGGACCGCATTGAACTGGCTCGTCAGCAGATGCTCGAATCGATCCATCGCCGTAATGATGAACCCGGAGGGATCGCCGCCCGGCTGCTGGACGAGACCTTGGCCGCTGGCCATCCTCTCGGTTCATCACCCACGGATGAAACCGTGTCCGCCATCACCCGCGCCGATCTGGTGGCACTTCACGAGCGTTATTTTCACCCCGCGAATTTCTGGTTTGCCGTCTCCGGTGACGTGGACAGGGACAGGTTGGCGGACAGGCTGGAAAAAGTCCTCGGCAGCTGGCCGCAGGGGGACCGGTGGGTCCGCGATTTTCCGACCCTTCCCGATTCGCCGCCAGGGCACATCCTGCTGGCCGAAAAGGATGTCCCCCAGACGACCATCCTGATGGGACACGCCGGAATCAGCAAGGATAATCCCGATCAATACGCTCTTCAGGTGGCTAATTTCATCCTGGGCGGAGGCGGATTCAATTCCCGCCTGATGCGTGAAGTCAGATCCAACCGGGGACTGGCCTATTCGGTCTATTCCTACTTTCAGATCGGTCGTTATCTGCCCGGTTTCTTTATCGCCAGTTCCGAAACGAAAAGTGAATCGACCGCCGAAGTCGTGAGCCTGATGCTGACCCTGATCAGGCAGATGCGGGAGCAGCCCGTCACCGAGACGGAGCTGGAGCTGGCCAAGCAGAGTCTGATCAATTCCTTTGTATTCGCTTTCGAGAACACTCACGCCATCGTGGCGCGCCAAGTCCGGATCGACTATTACGATTATCCCAGAGACTATCTCGAACGCTACCGGCAAAGAATTTCAGCGGTAACGGTTGACGATGTGCTGCAGGTCTGCCGGAAATATCTGCACCCCGATTTGCTGCAGGTGATTCTGGTTGGCAGGACCTCTGACTTCGCCGATCAGGTGGTTGGACTGGGGTTGCCGGTCGAGAAGGTTGATTTTTAGCGGGCTGCCGGCAGGCGGTCTGGTTAAAGCTGAACTGCATGGGTGCAGTTCCGGAGTGAATTGGCATGGTGAACAGGAAGGGGCAGGGGGCTTTGCGCACCCGTATCAATGATCTGCTTTGGGAACACAATCCGGCGGAATTGTCCTGGCTGAAACGACTGGGCCTGAGGCAGCTTCAGACCGCGGTTCTCGTGTTCAGTGATTTTGCAGCCAACCTGACCATGCTGCGCGCGGCCGCGCTGACGTATTATACCATGCTCTCCCTGGTGCCGCTGCTGGCTCTGACCTTCGCTTTGCTCAAGGCGTTCGGGGTGCAGAACCTGCTGCAGCCCCTTATCCTGGAAAAACTGCGGGTCGGCGACGGGCGCATCGCCGAGGCCCTGCTCAGTTACATCAACAATACCCAGGTAGCGCAGCTCGGTGCTTTCGGCCTGGTCTTTCTGCTGGTCGCCGTTATTTCCCTGCTGACCAATGTGGAAAAAAGTTTCAATCATGTCTGGGGAGTGCCGTCAGTTCGTCCTTTTCTGAGACGGTTTTCCGATTACCTTTCGGTTGTCCTGGTTGGTCCGGTCCTGCTTATCGGAGCCATCTCCATGACCTCCAGCCTGGCCAGCTACCGGGTCGTTCAGGTCCTTATGGAAATGCAGATGGTCGGGACCCTGGTCCTGATGCTGTTCAAGATCATCCCCTTTGTGTTCATGTGGCTGGCCTTTTCCGGGCTTTACATTTTTATGTCAAATACCCGGGTGGACTGGCGGGCCGCCCTGGCCGGCGGTGTGGTCGGCGGAACGCTGTGGCAATTGGCCCAGGTGGGTTACGTTCACTTTCAGGTCGGCGTCGGGCGTTACAATGCGATTTACGGAACCATGGCTGCGCTGCCGGTCTTCATGGTCTGGGTTTACCTGTCCTGGGTCATCGTCCTGTTCGGGCTCGGGGTCTGCTACGCCAAGCAGAACCTGCGCACCAGTGGCCGTGACCTGCGCAGGACTGACGTCAGTCGCAGCAGTTACGAACAGGTCGCCCTGTCTCTGATGGTGACCCTGGCCGCTCGTTTTCAGGAGGGGGAAGGACCCGTCAGCCAGGAAGAACTGTCCCGCTACCTGTTCGCACCGCCTCGTTTGTGTCGCAGTATCCTCGGTTCTCTGGTCCGTCTCGGTTTTGTCGCCGAGCTGCAGAACAGAACGGGGAGAAATCTTTATCAGCTGGGACGGGCTGCCGATACCCTGACTCTCGATCATTTCTTCCGGGAGTTGCGGCATTTTGGTCAGGATGTTCAGCATCTCAGCCTGCATCCGCACACCCTGGTTGCGCTGCAATCCTGCCAGGAGATGGAAACCCTGCTTTCGGAGAGCCTGGGCGACCTCACTCTCAAGGACCTCGTGGATAAAAGTCTTGAGCGGGGAAAGGATGCGATCATCGAGATCTGTCAGAGTGATTCCTAAGGGGGATGGAAAAAACTCATGCAGATCACGTCAGAGGGCCGGCGGGCGTTCACCGTGGTGTCATTGCTCAGGTGACATGTGGTCAAAGCTTTTCAGTTCGAGTTTTCCGTCCATCAATTCTGCGTACGAAAACTGATGTATCCAGTCGCCCAGGGCGATGATCCGGGTGTTTTCATAGCTTGCGGTGCGGGGATAATGGAAGTGCCCGGCCACAACCAGGTCGCAGCCCCTGGCGTTTTTCTCAACGTAGGTCTGGAGGTAGGGGAGGGGATCGTGATGGGGACGGTCGGGATCGTTCTTGGCACTTTTGCTGCTCAGCCAGAGACCGAATCTCCATACCTGGTCGGGATGCACGATCCTGGCCAGACCGCGAACGAAGCGACTGCGCCAGAATTTACGCAGCTGGCGGTAGCCGGCGCCGGGATTGAGAAGATCTCCGTGGCAGACCATAATTTTCAGCCCGTCCCAGCTGATGATCTGCTGTTCGGGTATAATGGTACAGTTCAGGGTCTCGCGAAAGTAGCGGCCGAGCAGGAAATCATGGTTGCCTTCGACAAAATAGAGCCTGGTGCCGGCAGCAGAGAACTGCCGCAGCTTCTCCAGCAGCGGTACGTAGGCACTGAAGACCAGATGGTCATAACCCAACCAGAACTCAAAAATATCACCGAGCAAAAAAAGTGCATCAAGTTGTTTTTGCTGGTTGAGAAATTCAAGTAATAACTGGTAGTTTTGATCCTGGGGATGACGCAGGTGCGCATCCGATAGAAATATCGCTCTCATGCCCGCGACTATAATCAGGCGCAGCGGCATTGTCAATTTAACATAGCGAAGAAAAAGGAGTGGCTATATGGAATACCCAATGATTCATATCTGCTACCGGGTCATGGATCTGGAGGCTTCGGAAAAATTCTACCGCGATGCTTTCGGGTTCGAGGTCTCCAGGAAAAAGGATTACCCGGAGCACAAGTTTACCTTGAGTTACATGACCTCCGCCGGCCTGCCGTTCGAGTTGGAGTTGACCTACAACTACGACCAGAAGGAACCCTATGTCATTGGTGACGGTTATTCGCACCTGGCGGTGGCCGTGGCCGATCTTGAGGCCTCCCATAAGCGTCACACCGAGATGGGGCTGACCGTGACCCCCCTCAAGGGCTTGCCGGGCAGCCCGCCGAAATTCTATTTTGTCACCGACCCCGACGGATTCCGTATCGAGGTCGTTCGCAGGCAAACATTATAATACGGGTTCACAGGAGAGACAGCATGTCGGTACAGGATCTTTTCGATCAGGGGGTTCGCGCCCTCGACGCGGGTGATATCAAGGTGGCTATCGGGTATTTACAACAGGCCGCGGAACTGCGTCCCAATGCGGAAACATGGCAGCTTCTGGCCGAGGCCCAGGTCGAAAACGGGCAGTTCAAACAAGCCTACAAGAGTCTGGCTGCAGGTCTCGAGACGGCACCCGAGGATGTCGATTTGTTGTTTACCCTGGGAGATCTTTATCTCGAGGAAAACCGTAACGCCGAAGCTCTGGAAACCTATCGGAAAATTCTGGCTATCGACCCTGATGATGTCGACGCCTGGGTCAGCAAGGCGATGGCCTACGTGAATATCGATGATCCTGACGCCGCTGAACAGGCCTGTCGCAAAGCCTTGGAGATCGATCCTACATCGGTTTTCGCCCTGAATGCTCTGGGTGACATCTTCCTGAGCCAGGAGCGGCAGGACGAGGCCCTCGATTTATTCACAAAGGCTTCCGAACTGGATCCGGAGGATCCCCAGCCTTTACTGAACCTTGCCGATCTCTATTATGAACGGGACAACCTCAACCTGGCCGAAGAGTATTGTCTCAAAGGTCTCAAGCTCGATGCCGGGTTGCCGGGAGGGTTTCTGACCCTTGGGTATATCTGCCTCGATCAGGATCGCATCGAGGAGGCTATCGATCATTTCAAACAGTTCCTGCGATTGGAAAACGGCGAGGGAAACAAGCAACTGCGTGATGAAGTCGCCGCTGTTATTGACGGCCTGACCTCCTGACCGGGGGCTGTTTCCCTGTCCTGTTGCGTGTTCTATGAATATTCAGAATGAATTTCGCCATGCCTGCCTGTTTACGACGGGAGCGGCGCTCATGGCTCTTGGCATCGTCCTGTTTCTCGCGCCTAACCGTATTACCACCGGCGGAACGGCAGGCATGGCCATTCTCTTGAATTACCTGTCCGGCATGTCCATCGGCATGCTGATGCTCGCCATCAACCTGCCGATTCTGCTTTGCGGCTGGCGCCTGCTCGGGAAGGCCTTCGCGCTGCGTTCGGTCGCGGCGATCTTCCTGTGTTCCGGTTTTGTCGATCTGTTCAGGGAATATCTGGCCCTCGACCCGTTAAGTCACGAAACCCTCCTGGCCACCCTCTACGGGGGGATCGCCATCGGTGTCGGCATCGGTCTGATGCTCCGGGGTAACGCCTCGGCCGGAGGCACGACAACGATCGCCCGCATGGTGGCGGCGCGAACCGATATCAAGGTCGGACAGGTTATTCTGGGATGCGATGTCCTGATCATTATCTCGGCGGGATTTGTTTTTCAGGATACCGAGCGGGCCCTGTGGAGCCTGATCAGCATCTACGTCACGGCCAAATGCATCGATATGATGCTGACCGGAACCCTCTCCGAGAAAATTGTCCATATCACGACCAACCGGGTTGAACAGCTGGGCGTCAAGATCATCGAACAGCTGGGTCCTTACGGGACCATTGTCGCCGGGACGGGGCTGGCGCAGGGCGAGGAAAAAACGATGATATTCGTGACCGTAGAGGCACGCCGGATCACGGTGCTGCGTGATATTATCCGCGCCAATGATCCTGACGCCTTCATGGTGGTTATGGACGCTGCCGAAATGCTGGGCCGCGGTCACGGCCTGCGGGCCTGATTTACGAATCATTAAAGGGAAACCTCTATGGGGATTGCTGCTGACCTGATTATTATCGTTGTTGCCGCGCTCCTCGGCGGTCTGCTGGCCCAGGTTTTCCGGCAGCCGCTGGTGCTTGGCTATATTTTTGTCGGGATTCTGATCGGCCCTTTCAGCGGCGGGGCGGTCGCTGATCCTCATGAGGTTGAGCAGCTTGCCGAAATCGGCGTGGCCCTGCTGCTGTTCGCTCTCGGACTTGAATTTTCTCTCAAGGAACTGACCCCGGTCAAATTTGTCGCCCTGGTGGGTGCTCCCCTTCAGATTTTGCTGACCGTCGGGTTCGGTTTCCTGGTTGGGAAGTTTCTGGGCTGGCCTTCGGGCCCTTCCCTCTGGCTCGGGGGGATTGTTTCACTGTCCAGTACCATGGTTATCCTGAAAACCCTGATGGCTCAGGGGATGCTTGGCACCCTCTCCAGCCGGGTCATGATCGGCATTCTGATTGTTCAGGATCTGGCTGTCGTTCCGCTGCTGATCATTCTGCCGCAACTGACCAATCCTGCCTCCGGCCTGTCCCTGCTGGGGCTGGCCCTGGTCAAGTCCATCCTGTTCCTGGCCCTGATGCTGGTGTTGGGAACCCGTCTGCTGCCCCGGATCCTGACGGTGATCGCCCGCTGGAATTCCCGCGAGCTGTTTCTCCTGACCATCACCACCATCGGCCTGGGTATCGGATACGCAACTTATCTGGCCGGTCTGTCTTTCGCTTTCGGGGCCTTTGTGGCCGGTATGGTGCTGAGTGAATCCGATTACGGACATCAGGCCCTGAGTGATATCATCCCGTTGCGGGATCTGTTCGGCCTGCTTTTCTTCACCTCGGTGGGGATGCTGCTGGACCCCGTGTTTCTGGTCCGGAACTGGTGGGGGATCTTCCAGCTTGTCGTGCTCATCTCTGTCGGCAAAGGACTGCTGATGACGGGGATTGTCAGGCTTTTCGGATACGGCAATGTCATTCCCCTGGCGGTCGGTCTGACCATGTTCCAGATCGGCGAGTTTTCCTTCGTTCTCGGTCAGGTCGGTTTTTCGGGAAACTTTCTCTCTTCCGATCAGTATTATTTTATCCTGGCTGCAGCTATCATCAGCATGCTGCTGACCCCCCTGGTGTCCGGGTTGACCGCCCCCATCTACGGGCTGAAAAAACGCTTTTTCAAGGCCAATCAGTTGGAAACGATTAATCTTCCCAATGAGGGCCTGCATGATCATATTGTTATCGCCGGGGGTGGCCAGGTCGGTCGCTACGTCGCGAATATCCTGACCAGGCTGTCAGTCCCTTTCGTCATCATCGATCTTTCGTACCGGTCCATTGAGGAATGCCGTCAAAAGGGATACCCGGCCATATTCGGGGATGCCGGTCAGGATGTCGTCCTTGAAGCGGCCAACCTGGCCGAGGCGCGGCAGCTTCTGATCACGATTCCTCACATCACCACCTCCGAAACAATCGTCCGCTATGTTCACAGGCTGGTTCCTGACATCAGTATCGTCGCCAGGGCGACGGGTACGGATCAAATGAAAGCGCTGTATGATGATGGCGTTTCCATGGTCATTCTGCCGGAATTGGAGGCCGGGCTGGAGATTGCCAGGCAGACGCTTCTGAATCTGAATATCCCGGTCACGCTGATACAGGAATTCACTGATGCCGGTCGCCGCGACCATTATCAACGGGAGCAGTGCGACAATCCCGAGCTTCGGACCATGCTGCAATTGAAGAATGCCCGAGACCTGCTAGATCTGAGCTGGGAGGAGGTTGGTGATAATGGCGTGCTGTCAGGTCGCAGCATTCGTGATCTGAATATTCGTCAGACAACGGGGATCTCCATTGTCGGGGTGTTGCGAGACGGGCAGTTCTTTGCTAACCCGGAGGCTGACTTCACTTTCGCTGCAGGCGATATGATTGCGCTGATCGGTCAGAAGATCGGGAAAGACAAACTGGAGACCGTGATCGGTTCAAAAGCCGGAGGGTGATATGTCGCCAACGTGTTCAGAACAGAAAAAGGCTGTCTGGAATCAGACAGCCTTTTCGAGCAGTCACCGTTGTGAAAAAGATGATTACTTCTTCTTGCCGGCAGCGGCACGCTTGGCAGCTTTGAGCGGGTTGACGCGAACGTCGTTCGACTTGATGTCAACTTTCTTGTGAGTTGCAAAGTTGCACAGGCCTGACGCCCATTTGGCAGCAGGATTCGGATAGGAGGTGCACACCTCACCGATCGTTCCTGTCGCGATTCGGTCGCAACCTTTGCACTCCTCGACAATTACCTGACAGCTGCCACCTTCAGCTGCACAACCACTCTTTTTCCAGAAAGTACACTCGGTACCGGGGAGAACTGTTTCGCACTGCATCTTCTTATTCCTCCTAGCCTTTTTTACGCTTGGGTCAAATTCAGAACGCCTAGTAATAGCCAATTTGTATTTATGAGTCAATGGTTTTTTGTCTAAACATCACGATATTCCATGTGTCGGCGGTTTCTGCTGCCAATGTGGCGACAAATAAGTCTTTTGTTTCTGGATCAGAAACGTCGCGGCCAGGAGAATGACCGATATAATGGTCATTGGCAAGCGGAAATTCTGAAAGATGTCGTAGCAAAAACCTGCAAACAGGGGAGCGATCGCTCCGGGGATGTTGGCTGAAAACAACCATCCGTAAATGGTTCCGACGTTGTCGGCGCCCCAGATCCTGGCCACTGATCCGGCATAGATCACCAGGACGCCGCCGTAGTTGAATCCGCAAAGGCCTGAAAAAAGGAAAAGTCCGGCTGGTGAAATGAGGATGAGTGGGGCCGACAGCAACACCACGACCTGAGTGACCAGGTTTGCCTGGAGCACAGGGACCGATGCGTAGCGATCGAAGAGGCTTCCCCATGCGACTCTGCCGGCGGCATTGGCGATAGCAAAAACAGCCACCGCGCCGGTGCCGTGGATGACCCGGCTGGCCGGCAGCAGTTCGCGGATATTGGCATTGACGGCAAAACCGGCTGAAAGGCCGGCGAACATGGCAAAGTAGAGCAGGTAAAAACGTCTGTCCGCTAAAATTTTCACAGGGGTGTCTCTGCCGGAATCAGGCACAGCCGCTGCCGGCGGATCTCTCATGATGAGTCCGGCAAGAACGATGATGGCGGTAAATGCCAGACCGATTTGACCGAACAACTGGAAAGGTGTGTCGCCCCCGGCGATCAGTTTTCCAGAGACGACACTGACCAGCGCAGCGCCGCCACCGAACCCTGCGACAGCAATACCGGTCACCAGCCCCTTGTTGCGCGGAAACCATTTCATGCAGGTTGAAATGGGAACGATATAGGCGATCCCGGCCCCGATTCCGGCGATCAGGCCGTTGCCGACAATGGTGTACAGGAAATGATCGTCCCCCAGGGAGGACAGCAGCCAGCCGCCTCCGAACAGCACCCCTCCGGTCATTGCCGCGATACGGGGACCGGTCTTCTTGAGCAGGGTGCCGGAAAAGATCATGGTGGCCGGGAAGACGAAATAAAAGACTGAAAATGGGAGCTGGGCGTGAGCCTGCGAGATCCCGGTCAGCGTCCGGATCGGTGCCACGAAGATCGACCATGAATAGGTCGCTCCGAGACACAGTTGCATGCACAAGGCTGAGATTATGATACCGCACCGCATATGCTGGCCTTTTGAATTTTACGCATGAGGATGATTTTTGTGCTAGTGTGAAACGCTCGACATTCATGGCGGTCGATCACGACCACCAGTAGAAGTATAACCGGAAAATTCCGCAACTGTGCTCAGTCCTGCGGTCATTCTGCTGACAATATGAGGTTATGGTGACCAAGAACGAGAAGAGTCCCGGATCTTCGCAATGGGAAGCCCTCTGCGAACGCTGCGGGCGGTGCTGCTATGAAAAGTATGATTACCGGGGCCGTATTTTTTATACCAGTAAGGCGTGTCCCCACCTTGACGAGGAAACCGCACTGTGCCGACATTATGAAAACCGGTCGGCGGTCCATCCCGACTGTGTTCAATTGACTCCGGAGATTATCTCGGCGGGGATTCTGCCGGCCGATTGTCCCTATGTCCGGAATCTTGAGGATTATCAGGCTCCGGTGATTCCTGATCGGAATCCTTTCAAAAAACAGAAGTAGCCGTGTCGTGGCACCTTCGTCATTCAGTCAAAAAGAACCGTTGGCCCGTCCATTGTCGGCGCGGCTCGGGCCGATAAACTTTGCCGGTACCAGAATCGGTATTTGCCAGTCGCATTCTGACGCCCTATAATCTGTTCACTGGATCATATCGCAACCAGAATCGTTTATTCCGCAACGACAGGAGTTAATCATGGCCATTCATCCCGACGCAGGACACCCCGTTGCAAAAGAGGCGCTGACCGATGTCGCCGAGCTGGTAAGCCTCTATTACGAAACCGGGCCAGACGTCGCCAATCCGGATCAGAAAGTCGCTTTCGGGACCTCCGGGCATCGCGGCTCTTCATTGAAAGGGAGTTTTACCAGGGGGCATATCATGGCGATTTCCCAGGCGATCTGTGAATATCGCACCAGCCAGGGCATCAGCGGCCCCCTGTTTATGGGAAAGGACACACACGCCCTGTCGACTCCTGCTGAAAAGACGGCCCTGCAGGTCTTTGCCGCCAACGAGGTGACCGTCATGATCGACAGGGACGGCGGCTACACCCCGACCCCCGTTATCTCCCATGCCATCCTCACCTATAACAAAAATCGCAGCGGGGAACTCGCCGACGGGGTCGTCATTACTCCGTCACACAATCCGCCCGACAACGGCGGCTTCAAGTACAATCCTCCTCACGGCGGGCCCGCCGACACTGATGCGACCGGCTGGATTGCCGACCGCGCTAATGAGCTGCTGGCCAACAACAATGAGGGGGTTGCCAGTCTCCCTTATTCAGAGGCCCTCGCCGCAGAAACGACCATTGCCCATGATTATATCAATCCGTACGTCGCAGATCTTGGCAACGTCATCGATATGGCCGCTATTCAAAAGGCCGGTCTGAAGATCTGCGCCGACGCCATGGGTGGGTCAGGCCTGCGCTACTGGAAGCCGATTGCGGAGCGGTATGGCCTGGATCTCACCATTCGCAACGCCGCGGTGGACTATACCTTCAGTTTCATGACGGTCGATCACGACGGCAAGGTCCGTATGGACTGTTCCTCTCCGTACGCCATGGCGAGCCTGGTGGCGCTCAAGGACGATTTCGATATCGCCTTCGGCAACGATCCGGACTATGACCGTCACGGAATCGTGACCAGGTCCGTCGGGCTGATGAATCCAAATCATTACCTCGCCGTGGCTATCAACTATCTTTTCGCCCATCGCAGCGGCTGGAAAAAAGATGCCGCCATCGGCAAGACCCTTGTCAGCTCGTCCATGATCGACCGCGTTGCCGATGGACTGGGGCGTCAGCTTCAGGAAGTTCCGGTTGGTTTCAAGTGGTTTGTCAACGGACTGGTCGATGGTTCCTATGGCTTTGGCGGTGAGGAGTCCGCCGGCGCTTCGTTTCTGCGTAAGGACGGGACGGTGTGGAGCACCGACAAGGATGGCATCATTCTCAGCCTCCTGGCCTGTGAAATTCTGGCCGTTACCGGCAAGGATCCCGGTGAACATTACCAGGACCTGGTCGCCCGGTTCGGCAACCCCGTCTATGCCCGCGTTGACGCTCCGGCCAATCGCGAAGAAAAAGCCAGGCTGGCGGCTCTTGCGCCTGAGCAGGTGTCCGCCGATACCCTGGCCGGCGATCCCATTACCGCCAAATTGACCCATGCTCCGGCCAATGGTGCGGCCATTGGCGGGCTGAAGGTCTGCACGGGCAACGGCTGGTTTGCCGCCCGCCCTTCGGGAACGGAGGATGTCTATAAAATTTATGCCGAAAGCTTCAAAGGTGAAGAGCATCTCAACCAGATACAGGCCGAAGCCCGGGAGATTGTGCACCAGGCGCTGCGCTGACAAGGGGGCGATGGCCATAACCAGGAATGGGCAACGCCTGCACATGATCTGTCACAGGAAAACCGCCGTTTACGCGGCGGTTTTTTTGCCTAGATGCTGTTTTTCAGGTCCCTCGCCAGGGCGATGCTGAAATCATCCAGATTTTTATTCAGCCCCTTGACCAGATCAGCAACCTGCGGACCAATGGGGGTTCTCTGCCTGAACTCTTCCTGCCTGCTTGTTCCGTTTCCGTCAATCCGCCAGAAAGCCGTCAGGTTGGCCGTGCTTCCAGGCTGTCCGGAAAAATCTTCGATCCGAATCTCAATTTTGAGAGCTGCTGCAGGCCGCTGCTCCCAGGGCCCCATATAAACCATGGAATTGTTCAGGAGCCGTGTCAGGTTCGCATGGATGACCCGTTGTAAGTTGTCGCCCACAGGTTCCGCCCAGCGTTCTGCCTGCTGATGGGTGACCAGGTTGTCCCGGTCATGGAAAACGATATATGGTTTGTCGATAAATGACGGAAAAACAATATCCTGAATATCAATAGTTAATTCTGAAACTGGATTGTCAAGGACCGGTACGGGGTCTGTCAATGGTTCCAGAAGGTAATAGTTTTGCGGGTGCGGAACCTCGCCCAACTGAATGCAGCCGGCGAGCAGCAGGGATAAAAAGATCAAGAGGCCTTTCATTGGTCATCTCCATCGGTCAGGCGCCCACGCAACAACATCTGCGGGTCTCGTTCAAGTTCATCGGCCAGATAGCGCACACTGCGTGCGGCCCGGTTGAGCTCTCTGAGGGTCTCACCGAGCTGGGCAAACAGGCGCGAATCGTCATCGGTCAGATTACGGACCTGGGTCATAGCCTCAGCGGTACGCTGAGATGCCGTATCGAAAGAGATCATGCTGGTATTGAATTGTTCGGCCAGGGGGCTGATTTGGCTGTCAAGATGGCTGACAAGCTGGCGGGTGGCCACCATGGTCGCCTCGATTTCACCGGCGAGGGGGTCGATCTTGGCATCGACATGGCCGATGGTGCTTTCCGCCCGCTCGATTGTCGATTTCAGCTCTGCGGTTATCGGGGGTATGTCACTGTTCAGTTGTTCCAGCAGGTGATTCAGTTCGCTGGTGGTCCGGTCGAACTTGGCCAGGGCATTGTGCAGGCTTGGCGATGTGACCAGTTTTTCGATCCCCTCCATGGTTCTGATGACCCGGTCCGTCAGTTCCCCCAGGGGCAGATCTTCGAAGGCCTTGGTCAACTCTTCGAGGCTCGAACTGACGGTCGGGAGTTCCGGGTATTCTCCCGGATAGCCGGTCAGGGTGATGGGGGTTTCGGGAAACATGTCGAAATTGATGAACAGTTGACCGGTGACCAGGCTGTCCATCTGCAGCTGGGCACGCAGTCCGTTGTCGACCAGGGTCCTGATCGGATCGTCCCCTTTGACCGTTGTCTTCAGGGCATCAAACAGGCCGTCTCCGGAGCCGTCGGCCTTGATCCTGGAAGGCTGAATTTCAATCGTCACGGGGATATGGAAGGAATAGCTGGAGGGACTGACCCTGACATTGATATCTTTGACCTGGCCGATCTTGACGCCGCGGAAACGGACCGGAGAGCCGACATTGAGCCCTTTGACCGAACTGTCGAAATGGACGATGTAATTTCGGGTTTCGGAGAAAAATCCCCCGGGTCCGAAGAACAGGAGCCCGGCCACACTCAGGATGATGGCCCCGACGACGAAGCTGCCGATAACCCGGGGATCGATGCGTTTGCGTCTGTACATAGTCAGCCTCTGTTCTTTGCGGGCGTATTTTCTCCTCCGGACTGTTCCATCCGGGTCAGAAAATCAACCACTTTCGAATCGGTAGACGATTTTAGAAGATCGTCAGGTTTGCCCTTGGCAATCATGGTTTTGGTCTCATGATCGAGGAATACGGAATCGTCGCCGATCCGGAAAATACTTGCAAGTTCGTGGGTCACGATAACGATTGTGGAGCCGAGACTTTCCCGTATTTCGAGGATCAGATCATCGAGCAGACGGGAGCTGATCGGATCGAGACCTGCAGACGGCTCGTCAAAAAAGAGAATTTCAGGATCAAGGGCCATGGCCCTGGCCAGACCGGCCCGTTTGCGCATTCCTCCACTGATTTCCGACGGATAATAGTCTTCATAGCCGGCGAGACCGACCAGGGACAGTTTATAGCTGACCAGTTCGCTGATCTGCTTGGCACCAAGGTTGGTATATTCCTGCAAGGGAAGGGCGATATTCTCCTCGAGGGTCATGGAGCTCCACAGTGCTCCCCCTTGAAACAGCACCCCGTTTCGACTGATGATGTGGTTTCTGGCGTCCGGCGGGGCTTTCCAGAAATTGGTATCGTTGATAAAAATATCACCCCTGGTCGGTTGCATGAGGCCGACCAGGTGGCGCAGCAGGGTGCTTTTCCCACAGCCGCTACCCCCCATGATGATAAAGATCTCACCGCGCTTCACATCAAAGCTGATGTCTTTCTGGATGATGACCTCGCCGTAGGCCATGGTCAGGTTGCGGACCGCAATATGGATCGCGTTATTCGCCATATCAGAATCCCAGTACCTGACAGAGGACGGTAATAATGGCGTCCGCTACAATAATCAGAACAATGGATGTGACGACGGCGCTGGTCGCTGCAAATCCCACGGCGGAAGCGCTGCGGCCGCACTGCAGGCCCCGAAAACAGCCGGCGGTGGCGATCAGGACACCAAACACCCCGGCCTTGAAAATACCGATCATAAAGTGCTTGAGGGGGACGAACCCCTGAATCTGCTGGAAATACTGGTAAAAGGAGATATCCATCAGGGACGCACTGACGATAGCGCCGCCGATGATCCCCATGAAGTCGGCATAGATGCAGAGCAGGGGCATCATCAGGCAGAGTGCCAACAGGCGGGGGAGAACAAGAAATTCGACGGGGGATATGGCCATGGTGGTAAAGGCGTCGATCTCTTCGTTGACCACCATGGTTCCGATTTGAGCGGCGTAGGCCGCTCCGGTCCGGCCGGCCATGATAATGGCCGTCATCATGGCGCCCATCTCGCGGGCCATGCCCAGGCCGACGAGGTTGGCAATAAAGATTTCCGCGCCGAACAGGCGCAGCTGTACGGCACCGACAAAAGCCAGAATCATGCCGACCAGAGTGCTGATCAGGGTGACGATCAGCAGGGCCGCGGGACCGGCAGATTCGATCTGGTAAAACAGGTCAGAGGTGCGGAACCGCGCCTTGCGGCGCAGGAAGGCGAGCAGGGCGAAGATCACTTCGCCGAGAAAGCGCAGCAGGTCGTTCCAGTTGCGATGGGCTTCGATGGTGATGTTTCCGATCTTGGCCAGGACCGGCTGCCCAAGGATCGCACGCCGTGTCCCCTGGCGTTCGGGAACGGTAGCCGCCAGTTGCAGGAGGCGCTGAACACTCAGGGGAAGAGTGTCCTCGTGAGTGGTCATCCCGAGGGAACGGCAGTGCTCAAGGATTCTCATGAGGAAAATCATCAGGCTGCTGTCCCATTTTTCGAGTCGTCCGCATTCAAAGGTCAGGCTGCTGCCGTCAGTCGCATTGAGCTGGCGCAGGACGGGGGCGGGATCGGGGCATCCGGCCTGAATATGCCAGGTTCCGGAGATCTCGAGGAGAAGCCCGGTGCTGAGCGTGGAGAGTCGATATTCCGCGTGATTGTGATCCGGCATGCTGATCCTGTTCGCAAGTGACTACAGAATGACATTAAAATATCACGCGGAATGCCGACTATCCAGTCGAATTCACTAAAAATTATTCGACGGACTGTAGATCGATGGCGGTCACCTGGTTGCGGCCGTTCTGTTTCGACAGGTAGAGGCCTTTATCGGCGCAATCGATGAGTGCTTCCTTGGGAATTTTGGACATGTCGGGACTGAAGGTCGTCGCCCCGGCGCTGACGGTCACATAAATGAGCTGGCCGTTGACCAGGGTGGCTATCCCCTCAACGCAACGGCGCAGCCGGGCAGCAAAAACCTTGGCTCCGGCGGCATTGGTTTCGGGAAGGATGACGGCAAATTCCTCGCCGCCATAGCGGGCGATGATGTCGGTGGGTCGCACGGCGGAGGACACGGCCCTGGCAATATTCATCAGGACCTGGTCCCCGGCCTGGTGACCATGAGAATCGTTGACTTTTTTGAAGTGATCGATATCGAACAGGATCAGCGATACCGATGTCCGGTAGCGGCAGCAACGGGCGAGTTCCTGGCTCAGTGCCTCCTGAAAGTAGCGATGATTGAACAGTCCGGTTAAACCGTCGCGGTAAACCAGCTCGCGCAGCGTGGTGTTGGCCTCTTTCAGCTCCCGGCTGAGACGCTCCGCCTTCTGTTTGGCCTCACGCATTTCGAGTACCATCTGGGTCTGATCCAGGTTCAGAGCCACCAGGGCTTCATTGGCCTCCTGCAGCAGCAGGCTGTAGGGCTTGATATCTTCCGCCGGGAGGTCAAAGGATGCCAGCATTGTTTTTCCGGCCAGGGCGATGTCGTCTACGAGTTGGGTGGCTGTCGCCTCGTCAAGTCGGTATTTTTCGGACAGCTCACGGCACAGCAGCCGCGTATTCTCAGCCATACTGCCCGAGGTGAAGAGCAGGGCGAACCGGGCCGCATAATTGAGAATGCTGACGGTGTCCCCCAGCTCGGAGGGCGCCGCGACCGGCTGATGATGAAAGAGGGCAGGGGTAGCGATCTTCTCGGGCAGATTCCAGTTCTCAAGAAGGGCGTAACTCACCTTGGCGTGATTGAAACCGTAGACCTGCTCTTCCTCGTCCTGGAGGCAGAGATCGAAATTTTCCGCATCGTTCACGATCCGGGCATATTCGTCCCCCTTGGTCAGGGCGATGATCAGCATGCCGATATCCTGAAGCAGGGCCGTGACGAACATGTCGTCGTCGTTCACGCCGAGGGTCACGGCAAGCTGCTCTGCAGCCACACCGCTGATGACGCTGCGCCGCCAGAACAGGTCGAAATCGAAAGAGCAGTGCTCCTGGTCGGAAAAAGAGCCGGCGATAACAAACGACAGTGCGATATTTTTGATGACATTGGTCCCCAGGACGGTCATCGCGCGCTGAATATTGTTGATCTGGCCTCCGCGGGTATAGTACCCGGAATTGGCAACGCGCAGCATTTTAGCTGTCAGGGCGGGGTCCGCGCTGATGATGTCACCAATATCTTTAAGCGCGGAATCATTCTGCTGAACCGCACTCAGGATCCTGACGGCCACTGCCGGAGGGGATGGCAGGTTGAGTTCAGCCGAGATCAGTCGGATGATTTCCAGGTGCTTTTCATTTGTCTGCATAAAACCTCTGGGTTGCGAATAAGGGAATACCAGTTTACGGAAGTAATGTTGTCACTGTGTTCCGACCATTTTTCTTGGAGGAATACAACCCCCGGTCAGCTGTTTTAATAAGCGCTTCGCGAGTAATCTTCCTCTCCCAGGGTTGGTACGTGGTGGCACCGATGCTGGTGGTGACGCGGATTTCCCCTCCTTCGTGCTGAGTGACGGTATTTGCTACGCAGCGCCTCAGCCTGGCCGCAAAAACCTTGACTCCGTTGAGATCGGTATGCGGCAATATGACAGCAAATTCTTCACCACCGTAACGGGCCAGAACATCACTGGGACGAATGCACGCAGTGATGTTGGCGGCGATGTTGACCAGAACCTGGTCACCGGTGGGGTGGCCAAAGGTGTCATTGACCTTTTTGAAAAAATCAAGATCGAACAAAATAAGAGATAACGGCGTTCCGTACCTCTCGGCCCGCTGAATTTCCCGAGCCAGTGTTTGTTGAAAATAGCGATGATTATAAAGTCCGGTCAGCCCGTCGGTAAATACCAGGTCGTTCAGACGCAGGTTGGCTGACTGCAGCTCGTTGGCAAGGCGTTCCGATTTTTCCTTGGCCTCTTTCAGTTCAAGCACCAGTTGCTCATACGAGATGTTCAGGCGGCCAAGTTCTTCATTCGCTTCCTGGAGCATCTGGCTGTACGGTTTCATGCCGCCGTCTTCGATGGCAAAGGTGTTAAGAATCTCGATGCTCTGCAGGGCCGCCTCATCGAACAGGCGATTACTCTTCTCAGGGGAGAGGCCGAATTTGTCAGCGAGCTGCTGCTTGATGTCCGGAACCTTATCGGAGTTCCCGGACGTTGTATAGATTGCTGAAATCTGGTCGGCCACCTGGATAATGGCCGCTTTTTCCCGCCATGCTTCCGGCGCGCTTGCCGGATGGTGGTGGTAAGCGATGGGACCGGCGAAATGATCCGGGAGGTTCCATTTGCGAATCAGGGTGAGGGCGATCTGCTGATGGTCGAAACCGAACTCCTGCTGTTCCAGTTCGGCCAGTTTGCTATCGCTCTCGCGAGCGAAATGAATCAGCCTTGCATAGCTGTCCCGGTGGTGCTGGTAGGCGGTCAGGACGCCGATATCGTGAAGAAGGGCGATGACAAAAATGTCTTCGTCCCGTTTGCCGAGATACTGGGAAATCAGATCCGCCGTGACGGCGGTGGTGACCGCCCGGCGCCAGAAATAATCGTAATCAAAGGCGCTCGAGGTATTACTCTCGCGCAGGTCGCTGGCGATGACGAAAGACAGGGCGATGTTTTTGATCAGGTTGGTGCCGAGGACGGAGACGGCTCGTTCAATACTCGAAACTTTATTTTTGAGGGCGTAAAAACTCGAATTGGCCACCCTCAGCATTTTTGCCGTCAGGGCGGGGTCTGCGGAAATGATACCGGTCAGCTCTTCCATGCCGCTCTTGTCGTTCTGAATGTTGTTCAGAATTTTCAGAGCGATGGCCGGGGGGGTGGGAAGCTGGATTTCCCTCTCGATGTAATCATAGAGCCCGTCGGCTGTTGCGGTTTGCTGGGTCGTTGGCATCACATTTCCATTTGTAGGATTAGAATTATCATATTAATGGAAATGTCAATAATTTGAAAGCAAAAATTTAAAAATTATAATATTGTCGGATTTGTGAACCGGCATCATAGCGGAATGAGGGACTGGCCTGATTTCAGCATCTTGGAAAATTGGTCTGCAGGCACCGCCTTGCTGAAGAGATAGCCCTGACCGATATCGCATCCCATGTCCCTGAGGATTTCAAACTGTTCGAGCGTTTCGATTCCTTCGGCAATCACGCGCATTTTCATGCTTCGGGCCATGGCGACAATGGCTTTGACAATGGAGGCGTCCTGTTTGCTGGTGCAGATGTCCTTGATAAAGAAACGGTCGATTTTGACAATATCGATGGGAAAGGTTTTCAGATAAACCAAAGAGGAATAGCCGGTCCCGAAATCATCGACGGAAATGGACAGGCCCATCTCCTTCAGGCGGTTGAGGGTAGCGAATGTTTCGGTGTTCTGTTGGGCCAGAACCGATTCGGTGAGTTCGAGCTCGAGAAATTCCGGGGCCAGGTCATGCTGTTGAAGGACCTGGCTGATTTTTTCCGGAATCCCCTGCTGGACAAATTGTTTGCTGGAAACGTTGATCGCAATATTGATGCTGTTGAGCCCCTGGTCTTTCCATTGCTTCTGATGCTGGCCGGCCGCCTTGATAACCCAGTCGGTAAAGGAGCCGACCAGTCCGAGTTCTTCAATGATGGGGATAAACTGCCCCGGCGAGACAGCGCCCCGGGTCTGGTGCTGCCAGCGTGTCAGAGCCTCGCAGCCGCTGATGCTCCCGTCCGCCATATTGACCTGGGGTTGGAAATAGAGTTCGAATTCTTCGGCGCTGACCGCTTTGCGGATATCGTTTTCAAATTCCAGCCGTTCGCGGGCTTTGATGTTAAGAGATTTCTTGAAATACTGGAATCCGTTACGCCCCTTGTCCTTGGCGTGGTCCATGGCCAGGTCGGCGTGCTTCATCAGTTCTTCCGCATCGCAGCCGTCCAGGGGGTAGATGCTGATACCGATACTGGATGAGATGAATATCTCGTGCCCCTCGATATGGAAAGGCGTGGCCAGGGCGTCGTTTATGCGACCGGCGATGCGCCCTGAATCCTCGGGGTCGAGAAGGCCTGGCAGCATGATGATGAATTCATCTCCCCCGGGGCGGGAGAGGTAATTTTCGATGAGGCGGTGGGAATTGTCGAAGATCCGACTGGTTCTGATGGTGGCGGTGATACGTTCGGCAACGTTCTTCAACACCAGATCACCGACATGATGCCCGAGGGTGTCGTTGATCGTTTTAAAACGATCAAGGTCGATGAACAGCACGGCGACCAGCTTGGCCTCGTTGAGAGACGCGGTGATGGTGTCCGTCAGGCTCTCCCGGAACAGGGTCCGGTTGGCAAGCCCGGTCAGGTGGTCGAAGAACGCCAGCTCCTGAATTTTTTTCTGTTTGTCGATGACATCGAAAAATGCCTGGCTGGCCCGCAGCATGTATTTGACCCGGTAATTGAGAACCGCCCAGTTGATCGGTTTGGTGATGAAATCGGTCGCACCGCTGTCATAGGATCGATTGATCGATTCAAGATCATCGAGGCCGGTCACCATGAGGATTGGAGTATGTTCCCCGCCGTCAAGGCTCCTGATCGCCCGGCAGGCACCGAAACCGTCCAGTTCGGGCATCATGACGTCCATCAGGATGGCATCGGGTTTTTCTGTCTCGAAAAGGTTGATCGCTTCGAGACCGTTCTGAGCCTCGATGACTTTGAACCCCCCCTTTTGGAGGCTGGCGCGCATCAGCATGCGGGCGGGGAGATCGTCATCGACAATGAGGATCACCGGTTCAGTCGGGTGGCTGGTTGTTGAAACGACGTCTTCCATAAGTTATATCGAATTGTTATCCCGCTGAAGTTTTTGTCGTGCCTTGATAACCGGAAGTTGTCAGACAGTATAAAAGGAAATAACGCTCATCAAAAGACATATTTTACCTGGGCGTACCAGTTGCGCGGCACCTGCGATGAAATAACCCCGAAGTTGGGGGCATATTCGCGGTAACTTTCGTCAAACAGATTCTCTCCCTTGATACTGATTTCAAGGCTCTCGTTCGCCTGCCAGCCGATTCTGGCATCACAGCGCAGATGCGCCGGCGTATCGTAAAAATGGCTGAAATAATAGAGGGTGGTGTCGAATTGCAGACCGTAGGGAAGGTCGAGGCGTGAATTCAGGCTCGCCTGGTGCTCCGGGGTGCTGTCCTCCAGGTGCTCGAAGAACAGGTCGACACTGTTGTCCGGTGCGTCGAAATCGAGTTGAAGCCAGGAGTAGGTCGCATTGATCTTCCAGCGGTCCAGAGCCTGCCAGACGAAACTGAATTCAATGCCGTAGGAGTAGCCCTCGGCCTGATAATTGAATTCCGCGGGAAAGGTGATGCTGGTGGGCGACAGCTCGTAACCCTCACTGGTCTGGAATCTCAGGTTGTCGTAATCATTGAAAAACAAGGCCGTGTCCAGGGACATGTTCCGGTTCGGCTCGGTACGGAACCCCAGCTCATAGGCGACCACTTTTTCAGCATGCCCTTTGCGATCAGGGCTCAGACTGACATAGGCCGGGAAGGAGCTCTGTCCGTACGGAGTGTCGATGGTTTGATCGGGAATTTTGATTTCGGCATTGAGAGAGGTTTCGGTCCGGGAGGGGGTCCTCACCGCCCGCGAGACCGAGGCCCAGAAGGTGGTCTGTCCGGACGGTGTCCAAAGCAGGCGCAGGGACGGCTGAATTTCGTAACCGGTGGTGTCGTTATGTTCGATTTTCGATCCGCTGATCAGTTTGACGCGATCTTCCTGCAGGGTCCATTCATCCTGGATAAACAGGTTGAATAGATGATCGACCTTGGCGTCGGGATCGATAAAAAAAGCATCTTCATTCGACGTGGTGAGATGGTCCGCGGTATAGCGATATCCGCCCCCCCAGACGATCTCATGGTCGGCACCGAGGTCCCTCTGGTTGCTGATGCTGATGTCTGCGGTCGAGCGGCTCTGGTCGAAATAACCGTCGTCGCGCAGAAAGCGGTCAATATAGGCTCTGGCATTCCATTGCGAGCTTGCTGACTGGCGATATTCCAGGGCCGTCATCAGGTTGCCGCCCCGGGACCGCACCTCTTCATAGTAAAGCGGCAGGTTAACGATATCGTAGGTCAGCAGTTGCTTCGCCTTGCCGGAATAAATATCCCCCTGAAGGGTGAGACGGGTCCTGTGCCGGGGCTGCCAGTCCATTCTGAACCCGGCCTGCCGATTCTGCCAGTTGTCGTAATTTTCGTTGAACTGGCTGTCGTAATAGTCGAAATTGTCCCGTTCAAGGCGCTTTCCGTAGATGCGATAGGCCAATTCCTTCCCGCTTTTGCCGATGCGAAAGCCCTGGGCGTTCCTGTCGGTCGAACCGATACCGGCAGCGGCGTACCCGGAACCGGTATCGGCAGCGTTTCTGGTGATGATGTTGATGACGCCGTTGACGGCGTTGGCGCCCCAGATGGTCGCCCCCGGTCCGCGAATGATTTCAATTCTTTCGATATCGTCCAGCAGAGTGTCGAGGGTGTCCCAGTAAACGCCCGAGTAAAGGGGGGTGTAGACGGAACGCCCGTCGATGAGCACCAGCAGTTTGTTGGCGAAAACTCCGTTGAAGCCTCGCGCTGATACCGCCCAGGTGTGGCCGTCGATGTTGGCAACATGGAGCCCGGGCACACCGCGCAGCAGATCGGGGAGGGTGCGGGCGCCACTTCTGCGAATGTCCTCATGGGTGATGACGTAAATGGCTGATGCGACATCGGAAAGCGGCTGACTTTTCTGCGAAGCGGAATAGACGGTGACCTGCATCAGGCTTTCCAGGCTCATGGTCTTCAACTGGTTGAGGGAATCCCCGTTGTCCGGCTGGGCGGCCGCCGTTAGAGAGGCGAGGCTGAACGCCAGGGTGATTATGAATATTTTTATCTTGTGAGATGTCCGAAATGCAAAGTCTGTCATGAGTCAGTGTCCATTTCCTGCGGATATCGGTCTTTCATTGTTCATGAGGGGGTGCAATTGCTCTTTGACCAGCTCGAACTCGGCCATGATGTTTTCCGGGCGGAGGTCTTCGCCGAACGGGCAACCTTCCCGGGCTTGCGTTTCCAGGTATTTGAATACGTCGGACAGGCGCATGGCGCCCAGGTTGGCGCATCCGGATTTCAGACTGTGGGCAATCGCCTGAACGCTTTTGGTGTCACCGGACCGGAGGGCCTCGGCGAGTTTCTCCAGTTGGGTCGGGGTATCGTGGAGGAAAATGCTGACGATCTGGGATAAAATGTCGTCCGAATCATCGCCCCCAAGGGCTCGGATATTGTCCAGAACCTTGTTGTCCAGAATCGGAAGGGTTGTTTTTATTGCCGTGCTGAGGCGGCTCCCGGTCGGAGCCTGTTGCCTGGGCAGCCATTCGCTCAGCAGTTGAACCAGTTGGTCCTGACTGAATGGTTTACTCAGGTACCCGTCCATTCCAGCGGCAAAACATTTGTCTCGGTCGCCGCTTAAGGCATTGGCGGTCAGGGCAATAATGGGGAGCCGTGATGTTGCATTGTCCTGTTCCTGGCTGCGAATTTCCCGGGTGGCCGCATACCCGTCAAGTTCCGGCATCTGGCAGTCCATGAAGACCAGATCGTATCGCTTGCGGGACAGCGCTTTCAGGGCCTCATGGCCGTCAATGACCAGGTCAACCTCGCACCCGAGTTTGGTCAGGATTCCCCGGGCGACCTGCTGATTGATCAGGTTGTCCTCAGCTACCAGAATCGTTCCTTTGAAGCGGGGGGTCGCGGACGTGCCCGGCCGATCAGGGGCGATGATCCGGGATGGCCTGGGATCGCTGGACAGCAGACCTTTCAGGGTGTCGTGCAGTTCGGCCTGACGGATCGGTTTGGTCAGATAACAGTCAATGCCGACCTGTCGGGCCCTTTCGGTGTCGCCAACGCCGCTGAGGGAGGTCAGCAGCACCAGTCGGACAGTGCTGAAGGACGGATCTTTCCTGATGATTTTGGCGACTTCGATGCCGTTGATATGAGGCATCTGCATGTCGAGGATAACAAAATCAAAAGCTTGCCCCGATTCATAGGCTTTATGCATCAGCGACAGGGCCTCAAGACCGTTTTCGGCACTCGCGACATCAAACCCCCAGAATGTCAGCTTGTGCTCCAGAACCTGGCGGTTGGTCTGGTTGTCGTCGACGATCAGGCAGTGACGCTGTTCGAAGCGGGACGGTGAGAATTCCTGCTCCGGACTGCTCACGGAAGTGGCTGGAGCCGACAGTTCAAACCAGAAAAGCGAGCCGTATCCGGCCCTGCTGTCACAGCCGATCCGGCCCCCCATCAGTTCGACCAGCTGCTTGCTGATCGCCAGGCCCAGCCCGGTTCCGCCGAACTTTCTGGTCGTCGATTCGTCAGCCTGGGTGAAGGGTTTGAACAGCCTGCTTTTTTCCTGTTCCGTCATGCCGATCCCGGTGTCCCGGACCTCGAAGCGCAGCTGATATTGGTCGTTTGACCGAGCTACGGCGGCAGCTCGAACCAGGATTTCTCCCTTTTCGGTAAACTTGATGGCGTTGGAGATCAGGTTGGTGAGGACCTGGCGAATGCGGCTCGGATCAAGAGTGATGTCCTGGGGCACATCGTCGGAAATGTCCACCACCAGTTCGAGGCCCTTGTCCTGTGCTTTGGGTGCAAAGATCTGGGCGATATCGTCAATCAGCAGAGGCAGGTTGAAATTGATCCTCTCGATATCAAGTTTGCCGGCTTCAATCTTGGAGAAGTCGAGAATATCGTTGATGACGTTCAGGAGCGCATCTCCGGAGGTTCTGATCGTTTCGAGGGCGGCCCGCTGTTCGTTGGTAAGTTCCGAATCGAGCAACAGCTCGGACATGCCGAGCACGCCGTTCATGGGGGTCCTGATTTCATGACTCATGTTGGCGAGAAATTGTGATTTCGCCTGGTTGGCCTGTTCCGCGGCCTCTTTTGCTTCCTGCAGAGCGGCCACAGCCTCTTCAAGGCGCTCTTCGCGGTCCTCAATCTGCAGCAGCATCTCGTTGAAACCGTCGATGAGGACACCCAGTTCGTCGTTGCTGGTTTTTTTCGCCCGGGCTGCATAATTCTTCTGGGTGGCGACAACCTGGATGGTCTGGGCCAGGTGCGCAATCGGTTCGGAAATCAGTCTCTGAAGGCGGTTGGCCAGAAGAAAAACCATCAATGCCATGTAGAGCAGGCCGGCAAATGAGACCACTCCGAACCATTTCAGATCCTGGTAGAGTTCATCAAGACGCGCCCTGATCATGATGGTTCCGACCTGACGTTTGTTGTCGATCGTTATCGGTCGGCTCAGATCGAAATATAAAGAGTGAAAGCGAGTAACGCCCTGCTGCCCGGAGGCGCTTTTCTGGAGCAGTTGGTTGATGAAATCCTCGGTGTCAAATGGTCCTGCGGACTCCGTCTGATAGGTGGCGAAAACCGCGTTGTTCTGGTCAAGGATGACGGCTGCCGTGATGTTGGATTCGACCTTGAGAGCCGCTAGAATCTCCTTTGCCGTCACCGGATCCTGAAAGGAGAGGGCGGCGGTACTGTTGTTGCCCAGGGCATTGGCAAGGGTTTCGACATTGCGGGCCAGGGCGTTTCTGAAGGTAAAATATTTTTCGACCGTTGCCAGACCGAATCCGAAACTCAGCATCAGGGTACTGAGGCTCATGATGATCATGATGAGCTTCAGGCGAATGGGATAATCTCTGAATCGCTTCATTGCCAGGCTCCTTCGACAATTATTGCCAGTCTCAGTAGCTTGGAACTGCACCTGAGGCCATATCTTTCCAGGATCTTCTGGCTGAGGTGCAATTCAAGGCGATTGTTGTTTTTCAACAGGGCGATACCGCCGCCGGCGCGATTGAAGCCCGTGAAATCGGATACGGTCAACAGCCCCCGGCGGTTGACTTTGGAAAGAATCCACCCGACATCGTTTTTGAATTTGTCGGCAATAAACAGGAGATGGGCGGAGGGCAGGTCCTCCGGCAGATCGATATGAATAACCTCGATGGGATGTGCATCGACGGTTTCACCCAGGGTCAGTTTTTCAAGAGCGCCTGACAGTTCGGCATCGCCAAGAATGACGATGCGAAAGGGGCTGCTCTCGTTCTCGAAACTGTCGTTTGGCCAGTCGATGAAACTGGTCAGGTTGTAGAGAAAAGCTGCTTTAACCTGGTGCTCGGCGAATTGCTCCCGGGCATGACCGGTTCCGGGAGACACGTTGATCAGACTGCCGGTCAGCAGGATAATGAAAAGCAGTGTTTTCATGGTTCTGGTGAGTACTTCCGTATGCATTCTGAGAAGATGGAACCTATTGGTTCGCTGCTTTTATTCGGATCAGGTGCGGAAAAAGGCGGTCCCATTCCCCCCGGATCCGCTGAATCAGATCAGGGACGTCCGTCATGTTGCGGTCGCGACTGGCCTGTTCCAATTCTTTGAAACAGGCTGAAAGGCGCATGGCCCCAAGGTTTGCGCTTCCCGATTTCATGCTGTGGGCAATGGCTCTAATGCTCTCGAGGTCATGGCCTGCGGCTGCCTTGGCAAGGTTGTCGAGCTGGGTTGGCGTATCCTTGAGGAAGATATCGATTATTTGCGTCAGCAGGTCGGCCCCATCGTCCCCGGACAGGGCCCTGATGGTATCGAGCACAGTATGGTCGATAATTTCGATTCCTTCTTGGCTCATGATTTTCCTCCAGACCAGGTGTCTCTGAACAACGTCATGATGAGGATTATGGAAAACATCAGCGGAAGAACAGGGAGGATTTCAAATAGCGCTGTGGAGGAATCCATCATCGTATAGCCTGGACTAAAATATGTTATTTCAGTAAGTTGGAGATTTAGAAAAAGAAAATTGGTAAAAGCTAATTATGTAAATTCCGGTCAATTATACATAGGGGGGACTGAATGTAAACGATTTTAACAAAACGTCAGCAAATAAAGTCATCAGAATCAACCTGGGTTGCTGGGGTGGCGTGGTCGACTCTCCGATAAGCCGGTGCCGGGTTCAGAGAAGTCCACGCCGTTTTTTTTCGGTAAGGAGGAGCTGCTTTTTGGCGGGATGATGTTTCAGGCTGCGAATGAGCTGAAGAAAGAGGGGACGGGGAAGGCCGGGCAACCAGAGGGTATACCAGATGTCAGGAGTTTTGGAATTTTTCAGAATGGCCATGCGGATATTGGGGCGCTGTTTCCAGCGTTCGTGGCGGGCAATCATCGAGATCGTATCGGCTCTGGCGCTTCCACCTCTTAAAAACTGGAAAACAGCCGCTTCGGTCAGGTGCGGGTTGGTCAGGCAGAGGTCGACGATCTGGCTGTTTCCTTCTTTCAGCAGGGCAGCGACGATCGCGGTTGTCCCCCGCCTGGCGAGGGTCATCTTGTGGCCGAGGGGAGCGGTCGGAATCCGCTGCATGATAACCCGCTCGGCAGCAAGTTTCTGGTCGGGAGAAGCGCCCGGCAAGAGGCAGATGTCAAGCAGTTCGAAAAGTCTCAAATAGGGGAGTATGCTGCGGATGACCTGGCCGTCGGTACCTGGGTTCCTGGCGATGGCCAGGGTGACCTTGTGGCTTCGATTACCGGCGGTCCTTTTGTAGACGGCCAAGATCAGATCTTCGGGAAGATCTCGTCTCTTCAGCAAAATCAGAAGATGGTCGTCACCGATGCGGGGATTTTTGAGGACCGTCCTGAGGATGTCGGGATCATGATGGTGGAGCAGGGCATAGAGGTGCTCTCCCTCCGCGGTGATGGCTTTGTGAAATTCTTTAAGGTCGTTTGTTGTCGATTCTGATGCTTTCGTCATAGTGGTCTCATCAGCAGGAGAGGATTTTTTTCTTGAAAATCACCAGCTGAAATGCCAGCTCGATTTTCCGGATCACGGCGTCCAGGAGGGGCCGGATCTGTTCCAGATCGGAGTGCGGAACCTGCAGACACAGCACGGAAACGGTACGTCCTTTAATCGCTATGGGAACAATCAGAAAGCGATGGGCGGGGGCGGAGGGGAAAAACGGTCTGATTTTCGTCCCTTCGCGGTCCCTGGGAAAATCGCCGCAGTACGGTTTCCGGGTCCTTACGGTCGTGCCGAACGGCTCGGTTCTGTCAAGTTCGAGCTGGATCAGGGAGAATTTATCTCCTCTGTCCTTTCGACTGCATTTCCAGCCCGACAGGGTTCCCTCTCTGACCGTCAGCAGGGCGCAGCCGTGGCAGTAGGGCGCCAGAAAAGAGAGAAGGCTCTGCGCGATCTGATCTCTGTCCCTGATGTCACAGAGTGTGTGCAGAAGGTCCTGATAGGTCCTGTCCGCCGTATGGAAGTCCACAGCGGTTTTCAGATGGCCCGGATCTTGATCCGGTTTTCGGTCATGATCGCCGGCGTCTACCAGTGGTGAACCGGGCTTGGTTGAAGGGGGGACGGCCAGCTCCGGCTGCGGTTTGGAGTGTCCCGGGGAATGGTTGGCCGGTTTTCGGGATGGTTGCTTCAGGGCCCTGGCCAGCTGTTCGTAACGGGGAGCCAGAGGGCGGGAGAAATACATGTTCAGGGCGATGAGAATACGTATTTCCGGAAACAGGACCGGAACTATGCGCCGCCCGGTTAGACCTGACAGGACGGAGAACAGGGAGCCGTCCCCCTGGTCGACGACGGCGACGTAAAGGCTGGAGTTATCCTGGTGAAAGGGCAATATTTTTTGTTTCAGAACTGTTTTGACGGGAATGAGTTTCAGGATATCTCCGGGGATGTCCATCAGCGCTGCCGGCGGAAAGTAGGGGCACTGTTGCTGATCGGCCAGGGTCCCGGCCAGGGTCTCTTCATCGACAAGCCCCAATTCAAGCAGGCAGGTTCCGAGCCGACCCCCGAAAATGCTTTTATGCTCGATTGCTTCGTCAAGCTGTTTCTGGGTAATAAGTTGCCGCTCGATCAGCTGACTGCCAAGCAGCCATCTGTCGGTAATCGCATCGCGCATCACCTGGTTCATGTTGAAATTGTCCCCCCAATTTTACGTTCGTCTGAATAGCAAGATCATGTCCTGCGGTGAGCCGCTTGTGGATAACGGATCAGCTTTTAACGCAGAATCTAAATATTACAGAAATAAAAACAGAGTTCAATGATCAAACTGGACAGTCCGGTCCCGACTTGTGTAGAGTAGGCTTCCCGTTTTTTTATTTATCGGGCTATTGTCAAAGACGCCAACTTTTGAACAGGATTTAAGAACGTATGAAATTTTCAGATGAACCGCTGCTGATTTTTGACGGTGCCTGTGGCACCAATCTGCAGTTGATGAATATTACTGATGACGACTGGGCAGGATGCGAAGGCTGCAATGAAATTCTCAATATCGCAGCGCCCCGGCATATCCTTGACCTGCACCGGCAGATGCTCGATGCCGGGGCCATGGTGGTTGAAACCAATACCTTCGGAGCGTCAAGCGTGGTCCTTGGTGAATACGGTTTGCAGGACAAGGTTCGTGAAATCAACCTGCAGGCGGTCGAGCTGGCACGTCAGGCCATTGATGGGCGGGAACGGAAATATATTGCCGGATCTGTCGGGCCGGGTACCAAGCTGCCCTCTTTGGGACACATACCGGTTGCCGATCTCGCTGCGGCAACCGCTGCCCAGGTTGAGGCTCTTCTCGACGGAGGGGTCGATTGCCTGATCGTCGAAACCTGCCAGGATCTGCTCCAGACGAAAACCGCTCTGGTCACCGTTTTTGAAAAACTTGCCGCCAGCGGACAGAACATTCCGGTCATGGTCTCCGTGACCATCGAGCAACAGGGGACCATGCTGGTCGGTTCCGATATCTCTGCCGTGGTGGCCACCCTTGAGCCGTTCCCGGTTTTTTCCCTGGGCCTGAATTGTGCCACCGGGCCCCAGGACATGTTTTCGCACGTCAGTTATCTCAGCCAGCACTGGCCCTATCGCATTTCGGTCATTCCCAACCAGGGGCTTCCGGAGGTCGTTGACGGGCAGACCTGCTACCCCCTGGCTCCCGAAGCCTATGCCGAGCAGATGCATCGTTTCGTCACTGAACTTGGCGTCAGTATCGTCGGTGGCTGCTGCGGTACCAGCCCCGCCCATATCGCGGCCCTGGTTCGCCGCCTGGACGGGGTTGCTCCCAAAGCGCGGGAGGTGTCGCTATGAAAGCGTCCGTGGCAAGTCTGTACCAGGCCGTCGAACTGCATCAGGATATTCCGCCCCTGCTCATCGGCGAGCGCTGTAATCCCAATGGCTCTAAGGCTTTCCGTGAGGCCCTCCTTGCTGAAGACTGGGATGCCTGCCTGAAGATCGCCCTTGATCAGGAAGCCCGGGGGGCCCAGGTCATCGATCTGTGCGTTGCCTATGCCGGTCGTGACGAAATGTCCGACATGATTCAGCTGACCAAGCTGTTTGCCGGATCGTGCAAAGCGCCCCTGATGTTCGATTCCACCAGTCCGGAAACCCTCGAGGCGGTTTTGCCGCTGTATCCCGGTCGGGCGATTATCAATTCCATCAATCTGGAGGACGGCGGCGCCAATCTTGAGCGCATCTGCAAACTGGCCAAAAAGTACGGGGCCGCGGTGGTCGCTCTGACCATCAGTCTGGAAGGGATGGCCCTGACCTGTGAGAAGAAGGTCGAGGTGGCCAAGCAGATTTATGACCTGGCGGTCCATACCTACGGACTTCGTCCCCAGGACCTGCTCTTCGATCTGTTGACCTTTACTGTCGGCTCCGGTGACGAAAGCATGCGCAATGCCGCCATCGAAACTCTGGAGGCGATCAAGCAGGTCAGGGAAGAACTTCCGGGAGTCGGTTTCACCCTCGGCGTCAGCAATATCAGTTTCGGTTTAAGACCTGCTGCTCGCAAGGTGCTGAACTCCGTGTTCCTGCACGAAGCTGTCGAGGCCGGACTCAACACCGCCATCGTCGACGCCGCCAAAGTTCTTCCCTATGCAGCCATCAGCGAGGAGGATCGCAACGTCTGCATGGAGCTGCTCTATAACAGCGACCCCGATGCGCTTATGCGGTTCATTGCCCATTTCGAACAGGCTGTCGATTCCGATGACGACAGTCAGTCGGATTCTCTTATTCTCGAAGAGGCTTTGCGGCAGAAGGTTCTCAAAGGCGACAAGGAGGGGCTTGACGATCTGCTCACCAGCCTGCGCGGACGCTGGCAGCCATTGAACATCATCAACAACCTGCTGGTGCCGGCCATGCGTGAGGTTGGCGACCTGTTCGGCCGGGGCGAGTTGTTGCTCCCCTTTGTTCTGCAGTCTGCGGAAGTCATGAAGCAGAGCGTGTCCCTGCTGGAACCCTACATGGAAAAACTGTCGGATGAAGGCCGGACCACGGTGCTGCTGGCGACAGTGGCAGGTGATGTTCATGATATCGGGAAAAACCTGGTTGACATCATTCTCAGCAACAACGGCTACAAGGTTCACAATATCGGGATCAAGGTTCCTGCCGAGGAAATTATCGCCAAGGCCAAGGAGCTTGATGTCGATGTCGTCGGCCTGTCCGGACTGCTGGTGAAATCGGCCCTGCTGATGAAGGAAAATCTCTCCCAGTTCAAGATGGCGGGACTGACCCAGCCGGTGCTCCTCGGCGGCGCTGCCCTGACCCGTAAATTTGTCGCTCAGGACTGTGTTCCCAATTATGACCGGCAGGTGGTTTATTGTGCCGATGCCTTTGCCGGACTCAAGGCGATTCGGGATTTCGAAGCCGGTACGCTGGCGTCGACGGACTGGCAGGAGTCGACGGTTGCCCTCAATCGTCCCGGCCCCCAGCAGGAGGTTCTCGACCGCTCCTTTACTCCCCCGACCGTGCCATTTGTCGGGCGCCGGATTGTCGCGGATATCGCCGCCGACAGGCTCTTCGATTATCTCAACGAGGCGGCCCTGTTCCGTGGTCGCTGGGGTTACCGGCGGGGCAAGATGGGCAAAGATGAGTACGACGAGCTCTACCAGGGGACCGTTCTTCCCCTTTACCAGCGGCTGAAAGACCAGGCCCTGCAGGAAGGGTGGTTGCAGCCCCAGGTGGCCTACGGCTATTTCAACTGCTGGAGCCAGGGTGACGAACTGATTGTCAACAGTAACAGCGGTGAAAAGGTTTTCGCTTTCCCCAGACAGCAGTCCGCTCCGGGACTCTGTATTGCGGATTACTTCCGCAGCCGCGAGGAAGGCGGTGATATTGCGGGTTTCTTCGTCGTCACCATCGGTCCTGCGCTGGCGGAAAAGACCAAAGAGCTTTACGAACAGAACAGCTATCACGATTACCTGATGCTGCATGGGCTCGGGGTCGAACTGACGGATGCCCTGGCGGAATACTGGCACGAACAGATGCGCGTTGAAATGGGGATTCAACAGGGGGGCGTCGATATGGCGGCCTATGTCGCCCAGGGGTACCAGGGGTCGCGCTTCGGTTTCGGTTATCCGTCCTGCCCCGATCTGGGGGCCCATATCCCTCTGTTCGAGCTGCTGCAGCCCCAGGAGATCGGAGTCGGTCTGACCGAATCCTTCGAGATGGTTCCGGAAATGAGTACCTCTGCCATTGTGGCTCATCATCCCCAGGCCAAATACTTTGCTGTCTGATTGACGGGCATAAGGAGGCGATTGAGATGCGCTATATCTGTACCTGCTGTGGTTATGTTTATGATCCGGAAAAAGGGGACGAAATGAACCAGGTTCCGCCGGGAGTCGCTTTTGACGACCTTCCGGAGGGTTGGGTCTGTCCTTTGTGCTACGCTGACCGCGACAAGTTCGATCCCCTGGATTGAACGAAAAAGCCCCTTTGTTCTTGAGAACAAAGGGGCTTTTTCGGAATTCAGACCGTTTTACCAGACAGTCAGATAATACCCTGAAGGTAATCGACGATATCTGTTTTAATCGGCATGAAATAGATATTATTGTCGTGCTTTTTCGCGAACTCCAGAGCCAGCCGGGCAAAATCCCGGTTCCATGCGAGAGTCGGCTCAAAATCGGGCGGGAAAACAGCATTGTTCTTGTTTTCCCAGTAATTCTGACTGTTTTCCGTCAACACCGGAGACACTCCCCAGAAAATATTGAGGTCGGGCAGCAGACCCTGGTAGATGTCCATGAGGCGGATGTCGAAAAAGGGTTGCGTGAAGAAGCCTTCGGCTCCGGCATCGCGTTTGGCCTTGATGTAGTCGATTTCTTCCTTGATGCTGCAGCGATACTGGTCGAGGCCGGCATAGACTCTGATCCCGGGGATTTCGCGCTTAAGCCTGCGGATCATTTCCAGGGCATTGGTGCGGTAACTTTTATGCCCCATGTCCTGAGGCGGGTCGCCGGTGACAACCAGAACCGCTTCGATCTGCTCCTGTTCAAGTTGCTCCAGGATCGGCAGGGGGGCATCAGGATCGAAATCGATGGCGCGCAAATGAGGAATGGTCCGATTGAAATATTGGCCTGCAATGTTGCAGCCGTCCCAACTTCTCAGGCTGAACCGCAGGATGTCCGGGATATTGATCAATCCGACGTTCGGAAAATTGTCTTTGACTTGTTGCAGTTCTCTGGCGAGGGCTTTTTCTGACCGTGGGACCAGTTCTATCGAAATTTGAATCATTTAGCGTCTTTCCGTTGAGAATTTACTTTTATTCTTCCGTCACGATCTGACCGCTGAAGATATAAATGTCGGCATCCTGGGAGCGCCAGGCATCAGCGGGCAGACCGGCCTTGATGCAGGTCTGGCAGAGGAATGTCTCCCGGTCCCAACCATAATCGGTGGCGACCTGGGGCAGCAGTACCCCCCGATGAAAATCCTTTTCAATGTAGATGCCGTGCTTACCGATCTCGATGACCGAGGTGTCATCAATTTTTACCAGGGGAGAGAGGACCGTGATCTCGAGTTTGAAGTCAGCAAGCTCGTCCTCCCGCATCGGAGCGAAGCGCGGATCCTGGCTGGCCGAGGCCATGGCCATGTCGGCTACTTCCTTAAACAGCGGCTCCCTGGCCTGAAAGTTTCCGATGCAGCCACGCAGCTGACCGTTCTGTTTGATGGTAACGAAACAGCCGGAACGTTTGTTGAGGGCCTTTTCTTCGCGCGGGGCAGGGTGATAGGTCTGGTTCTGAACGCAGTGGCGAATCGCTTCGCGTGCTATGGCAAGCAGGGCTTTGCCATCATTTTCCGTTAACATTGGTGCTCCCATAAAAGTCTGTGGGTAAATATTGCTATGAGATGGATCGTTCCTTTATAGTTGGAGACCTGAGCGCATGCAACTGTTTTAAGAAAAATTCCGGGAGCGCAGTCCCTTGACCATCCTTCCGAAGATGGTTGGGGCAAGTAGGAAGACTGACAACATTCCGGCATTGTATGCCTGGTGAATTCTTGGCGCGGTTTGAAGCCGACGGATTAATGGTCCAGATGGTGAATGCTTTTTTCTCGCGCCCGGCAGAGAGGTGCAAATGACCTATAAAAGCTGGTCCGTCTTGATTCTGCTGGTTTTCGGTCTCGCCGGTTGTGCCGTCAATCCGGTCACCGGCCGCAAGGAACTGGCCATCATGGCTATATCCGCGGAGCAGGAGGTCGCTCTGGGGGGGAAGTCCTATCAGCAGGCCATTCAGCAGATGGGGGGTGTCTATCCGGACAAACAGCTCAATGATTACGTGAACCGGGTCGGACAGAGGCTGGCCAGAGCCAGTCATCGGCCTGGACTGACCTATGAATTCAAAGTCGTTAACGATTCCAGCCCCAATGCGTTCGCCTTGCCAGGTGGATTTATCGCCATCACGCGCGGCCTGCTGCTCAATATGGAAAACGAGGCGCAACTGGCGGCTGTCCTGGGGCATGAAATCGGCCATGTGACGGCTCGTCACAGCGTTCAGGAAATGCAGCGCTCGGCTCTCCTGAATACCACTGTCAGTCTGCTCGGTTCCATCGCCGGAGCAACTGATTACGGACCTTTGATCACCCAGGCCGGGGGACTGACCGCCTCTCTGATCAGTAAACGCTACAGCAGGGAACAGGAATACGAGGCCGATCGACTCGGCATTGAATACATGGCTCGATCCAATTACGCTCTGCAGGGGGCAGTGCAGCTGCAGGAAATCTTTGTCAGCAAGCTTGACGCCGGGAGTTCCAGTGACTGGGTCAGCGGTTTGCTGCGGACCCACCCGGTGTCCAGCGACCGTCTCGCCGAAAACCGCCGGATCGTGGCTTCCGAATACCAAGCTTACGACAGCCGGGACGGCCTGGCCGGGGATCATTACCGCCGCTACACAGCGTCTTTGCGGAACACCGAAGAGGCCTATTCCCTTTACGAGCAGGCCCGGAGTCAGGAAGCGCAGGGGCAGTATGACGCCGCTATCGCGACCTATCACAAGGCCGTACAGAAGGCTCCCGATCAGGGGCTGCTGCTGAGCGCCCTGGGGCTGGCCTACCTGAGAAATGAAGACCTCATTCCGGCCCGCCGCTACCTGCTCAAGGCGGTCCAGGCTGACCCGGACTTTTATCAGTCACATCTTGGCCTTGGTTATATTTATCTGCAGAATAAAAACTACGATTCCGCCGCCCGGGAACTCGAGAGGTCCCTTGGCCAGCTGGCGACCCTGCAGGGAACCTTTCTACTGGGAGACGCTGAGGCCGGCCGCCAGCGGATCGACCGGGCGCGGCAACTCTACGAAACCGTCCGGCAGGCCGACAGCGGCGGACAGCTCGGGCAGGTCGCCGCTGCGAGATTGAAGGCATTAAATCAATGAGTCACCCTCTTCAATGGGATCTGGATCCTGACGAAATTCTTCTCTGGCAGGGACGTCCTGCGCCGCGCTGCTATGTGTTTCGCCATTGGCTGCAGGCGCTGGTTGGCTCTGTTCTGTTCCTGGCCAGCAGCTTCTGGCTGATGGTCGGCTACCAGCTGGTGGAGGCCCATGGGTACAACCGCTGGTTGCTTGCCGTTCCCGGGTTGCTGGTTCTGTTTTCGTTCCTGGTCGGACCGGGGCAGATTATCCTTGCCAGGCTGACCTGGGAAAAGGTTTTTTTACGCCCTGACCGATCAACGACTTCTGGTGCGTCGCTCCCTGTTCGGGAACAGAACGGAGGCCTATCCGGTCGCCACGCTCAAAGGGTGGCGTACCAAGGCTTACGGCAAACAGCAGGTCAGTTTTCGCCTGCTGTTTGCGGGACGTCGCCCCGTCGTGCTGGAATGTCTGGAGTCCCCGGAAAATTTCAGCCGCCACCTGCCTCAACGCTAATCTGCAGAGACATGGATTCTGTTTGACTTGTCCTTCGCCCAGTCGCTATGATGCGCATCTTTTTTAACGCAGATTCACACCGATAGATGGATGACCAAGATGAGTAAAGCTTTTTACCTTGAAACCTTCGGCTGCCAGATGAACGTCGTCGATTCCGAACATATCGCCGATTTACTGACCGGTCTCGGCTATGACCAGGTTGAGACCGCTGACCAGGCGGACCTGGTTCTGATCAACACCTGTTCCGTGCGCGACAAGGCAGAACGCAAAGTGTACGGGCATCTCGGCCGCTTCAAACCGATCAAAGATCAGCGCCCTGATCTTATTATTGCCGTGGGGGGCTGTGTCGCTCAGCAGGAAGGGGACCGCATGCTGGAAAAGGTTCCCTATCTTGATATCGTCTTCGGAACCCATAACGTGCATAAACTCCCGGAACTGGTCCGGCAGGCCGAGAACAGGCATCAGCGTGGCAGCGAAACCGAGTTTTTCGATCGTGAGACCCGCCTTAACCTGTTTCCCGAGCGCTCCCAGAAAGAGACGGTCACCCGCTTCGTGACCATCATGCAGGGGTGTGACAACTTCTGTTCCTACTGTATCGTCCCGCATGTCCGGGGGCGTGAAATCAGCCGTCCCAGTCAGGATGTGCTGGCCGAGATCAGGACCCTGGTCGACCAGGGTGTGAAAGAGGTGACCCTGCTCGGGCAGAACGTTAATTCTTATGGCATCAATGATCCCGGGGAAGTGTCTTTCGCGGAACTGCTGCACAGGGTGAATGACATCAACGGTCTGAAGCGGTTGCGTTTCGCCACGTCCCATCCCAAAGATCTGACCGATGAATTGATCGACTGTTTCGGCCGTCTGGAGAAGCTCTGTCGGCACATGCATCTGCCCGTGCAGTGCGGATCCGACCGTATTCTTGAGCTGATGAACCGGGGGTACCGTGCCGCCGACTACCTGGACAAAGTGGCCAAACTGAAAAAGGTGTGCCCGGATATACGTCTGACAACCGATATTATCGTCGGTTTTCCAAAAGAGGGGGAGGACGATTTTCAGGCCACTCTCGACCTGGTCAAAGAAGTTCGTTATGCTGATGCCTACACCTTTCTGTACTCTCCCCGGGTTGAAACGGCGGCCGCCCGCATGGAAGATATTTTCAGCGCCGACGAAAAGCAGGATCGCTTCGATCGTCTGGTGGCACTGCAGCAGCAGATCAGTGCCGAAATCTGGCGGTCCGACGTCGGTCGGATCCAGGACGTCCTGGTCGAGGGTCCGAGTAAACAGGGGCAGGGGCAGATGTTCGGTCGGACGACCTGGAACCGGATTGTCAACTTCAACGGTTCGGCAGACATGGCCGGGCAGATTCTGCCGGTCAAAATAACCGAGTCTTTCCGGAATTCCCACCTGGGACAATTGGCCCGGGACTGAAAAAGGAGACCCCCTTGATGATCGATCTTCATACCCATACATTTTTCAGTGACGGTGAACTGGTTCCCGCAGAACTGGTCCGGCGGGCCGCTCATGCCGGGTATCAGGCCCTGGCGATCACCGATCATGCCGACCGGACCAACACCGCCTTCCTGCTGTCCAGTATCGTCGGTGTTGTCGACGAAATCGGAGCGGCCAACGGACTGCAGGTCCTGGCCGGGGTCGAGCTGACCCATGTTCCGCCGGGCAACATCGCCGATGTTGCCCGCCTGGCTCGTGACAATGGCGCCGAGCTGGTGGTCGTCCATGGCGAGACGATCGTCGAGCCGGTCCTTCCCGGGACCAATCGGGCGGCCATAGAGGCAGGGATCGATATTCTCGCCCACCCCGGTTTGATCACGCCGGAGGAGGTTCAGCTCGCCGCGGAAAAAGGGGTCTGTCTGGAAATCACCACCCGCAAGGGGCATTCCCTGACCAATGGCCACGTTGCCAAACTGGCCCTCGAATACGGGGCGAAGCTGGTCATCAACAACGACGCCCACGCTCCGGGAGATCTGGTTTCCGAAGAGATGGCCAGAAAAATCGCCCTGGGCGCCGGCATGAATGAAGAACAGTACCGTCAGGCGCGGCAGAATTCCGCGGACCTGGTGGCGCGTGCTAAAAAGAGGTAAGCATGGATCATTCTCAACGTCAATTTCTTAAGCAACTTGTAGAAACGCCAAGTCCGTCAGGTTATGAGCAACCGGCCCAGCGGGTTATTCAGGAACAGCTGAAGACCGTCGCCGATGAGTTGCAGACCGATGTCATGGGCAACCTGATCGCTTCATTGAAAGGATCCGGCGGCCCGCGGGTGATGTTCGCCGGGCACTGCGACGAAATCGGATTTATGGTGCGCTATGTTGATGATCGCGGTTTCATCTATTTCGGGGCTATCGGCGGCGTCGACCCCCATCTTTCACCCGGTCAACGGGTCTCCATTCATACGGCCGGCGGCGTTATCCCGGGGGTCATCGGTAAAAAAGCCATTCACCTGATAGAGCCCAAGGATCGCGACAACGTTATCAAGCTCGACAAGCAGTTTATCGATATCGGGGCCAATACCAGGGAAGAGGTCGAGGACCTGGTCAGCATCGGTGATCCGGTGACCTTTTCGGTCGGCGTCCAGGCATTGCAGGGGGACCGGATGACCTCGCGGGCCTTTGACGACAAGATGGGCGCCTTCGTCGTGACCGAGGTGATGAAGGAGGTCAAGCGCGGTGGTCCGGTCGCGGCTGATCTTTTCGCCGTGTCTACGGTCCAGGAAGAAATCGGGCTGCGGGGGGCTGCGACCAGCAGTTACGGAGTCAATCCGGATGTCGGCATCGTTGTTGAAGTGACTCATGCGACCGATTATCCCGATGTCGAGGCTTCGACCATCGGCCGGGTCGAACTCGGGAAAGGGCCGGTAGTCGCCCGCGGGGCCAATATCAACCCGGTTCTTTTCGATCTGATTATCGAGACCGCCAAAGCGGAAAACCTTCCTTACCAGGTTATCGGCGTACCACGTGCCACCGGGACCGATGCCAACGTCATGCAGTTGTCCAGAGGCGGCGTTGCGACGGCCCTGATCGGCATTCCGTTACGCTATATGCATACCCCGGTCGAGACCCTCTCCCTTGCGGATCTCGACCATGCCATCACCCTGCTGAGCGCGGTCGTCCGCAGAATCGGCAGAGAGTCTTCCTTTATCCCCCGCTGATGACAGAGGACGCCGACCGAAAGCTTATGACGGCCGGCGTCCTCTGCCCGATTTTTCCATTGCCTCCCTTGACATCTTATCAGTTGTGCGTAAGTCTTTGAACTATATGGCTACTTTTCCCTGGGATTCGGCTTTTTCCAGTTACCGTTCAACATTCCCGTCGAAGATATACAGGCACCACCGCTGGTCAGGATCTTGTTGTTTCGGGACGTGGGGACGCCACGGAAGGTGGGCTACGGAGGTTGTTTATGGGGGCAAACGGTTTACGCAAGCGAATTGAACAAATCCTCGACCAGGCGGATGTCGCCCTTGATGGTAACCGTCCCTGGGATATCAGGGTCAACAATGAGCGTCTGTTCCGCAGGGTTATGGCCCAGGGGAGCCTGGGGTTCGGTGAAGCCTACATGGAAGGGTGGTGGGAGGCGGACGCCATCGATCAGCTGATATCACGTCTTCTTAAAGCGCGCCTCGATGAAAAATTCAAATCGATCGTCGTCTATCTTGCCGCACTCAAAGCCCGCATCATGAACTGTCAGTCCTTGAGCCGTGCCTACCAGGTCGGCGAGCAGCACTACAATGCCGGGAATGACCTGTATCAAAAAATGCTCGACCGGCGCATGATTTACAGCTGCGCCTACTGGAAGAACGCGACCACCCTCGACGAAGCACAGGAATGCAAGCTGGATTTGACCTGCCGCAAGCTGCACCTTGAAAAAGGGCAGAAGGTTCTCGATATCGGCTGTGGCTGGGGAGGGACGGCGCGCTTCATGGCGGAACGCTATGGCGTGGAGGTCGTCGGGATCACTATTTCAACGGCCCAGGCGGAACTGGCCCGAGAGATATGTGCCGGCTATCCGGTCGAAATCAGGGTTCAGGACTACCGACTTTTGGAAGGGCAGTTTGACCGTATCGTTTCCATCGGGATGTTTGAACACGTCGGCTACAAAAATTATCAGACCTATTTTAGCAAGGTGGCTGAACTGTTGTCCGCCGACGGTATTTTTCTGCTTCACACCATCGGCGGAAATACCCCTTCGCAGCGTACCGATCCCTGGATCGATCGCTATATATTTCCCAACGGCATGCTCCCCTCCGCCCAACAGATCAGTGCGGCTTTTGAAGGCTATCTGGTTCTCGAAGACTGGCACAGTTTCGGACCGGATTACGATAAAACCCTCATGGCCTGGTACGAGAACTTTCAGAAAGGCTGGACGGAACTGTCCCAATCGTACAATGAGACCTTCAGGCGGATGTGGGAGTATTACCTGCTGGCCAGTGCCGGCGCCTTCAGGGCGCGGGAAAACCAGCTCTGGCAGATTGTTCTGTCCAAACATGGCCTGCACGGAAGCTATTCCTTTCCCCGCTGACCCCTGCCGTCATCCCGCCTGAAGAGCCATCATTCAGCAGATGATGGCTCTTTATTGTGCGGTCTTCCCCCGTTTGCTGCGTGGGCTGCGCTGGGCCGCCTTTGTTTTGTTTCCGTAGGGACGCTTCTTGAAGGAGTCGGCCCCCCCGGGTTTGCCTTTGCGGGCCGGTCTCGTCTTTTTTTCCTGAGCATCGACCGGACCTTTACCGTAGGGCGTCAGTTGCAACTGCTCGTTGCAGACCCAGATCTTTTTCAGCTTGTGAAGAGTCTCCTGATCAAGCTCTCTGGGAAGATCGATCAGGCTGAAATCATCGCAGATCCCGATGCGGCCAATATTCCTGCTGTCAATCTTGCCTTCGTTGCTGATGGCCCCGACGATATTCTTGGGTTGCACTCCGTGCACTTTGCCGACTTCGATACGGTAGGTCTGCATTGCCGCATCATTGGCTTGCTTTCCGCGGTTTTTTTCCCGGGCTGCTTGCACCGTTTCGCGGGGGGCTTCCTGAAGAAATCCCTCCTCAAGCTGCAGCGGGCGTTCTTTCTGCAGCAAATAGGCCAGGGCTGCGGCCGTTCGGCGGTGGCCGATTTCGTATTCCGACTGAAAGTCATCAATCAGTTCCTCGAAAAAATCGAGTTCCTCGGATTCCAGGGTCAGGGCTATTTGCTCCTTGAACAAATCGATCCGGCGGTCGGTGATATCCTTGCGACTCGGCAGGACCATGGCCTTGATCGGCTGGCGGGTCGCCTTCTCAATGCTGGCCAGCATCCGTTTTTCCCTGGGGGCGACAAACAGGATCGCTTTCCCCTCACGACCGGCTCGTCCCGTTCGGCCGATCCGATGAACATAGGCTTCGGTATCATAGGGAATGTCGTAGTTCACAACGTGGCTGATCCTTTTGACATCAAGCCCCCGGGCGGCCACATCGGTGGCCACGACGATATCAAGAGAGCCGTCCTTGAGCCGCTCGATGGTTTTTTCCCGCAGCATCTGGGTCATGTCACCGTTCAGGGCGGCACTTGAGAATCCTCTGGCTTCGAGTTTTTCGGCGAGTTCCACGGTCGCCAGCTTGGTCCTGACGAAGATGATCATGCCGTCGATGTCTTCCGCCTCGAGAATCCGCGTCAGGGCGTCGAGTTTGTGGAGGCCTTTGACCTGCCAGTAGTACTGGGAAATTTTTTCGACCGTCGAGGTTTTGCTCTTGATGCGGATTTCAACCGGCTCGTTCAGATATTTGTGCGCAATTCGAAGGATCTCTTTCGGCATGGTGGCGGAAAAAAGAGCGGTCTGTCTGTGCTCCGGCGCCGCAGCCAGGATCTCTTCAACATCGTCAATGAAACCCATCTTGAGCATTTCATCGGCTTCGTCGATAACGACGGCCGACAATTCATCCAGTTTGAGGGTCTTGCGGCTGAGGTGGTCCTTGATGCGTCCCGGCGTGCCGACCACGACCTGAACGCCGCGCTGCAGCTGGCGAAGCTGCTGCCCCATGTTCTGGCCACCGTAGATAGGCAGGACATGGAAATTCTTGATATGACGGGCATAGGTCTGAATCGATTCGGCGACCTGCAGAGCCAGTTCCCGGGTCGGAGTCATGACCAGGACCTGGGGTTTTTTCGTGCGCGGTTTGAGTTGGCTGAGAAGAGGGAGGGCAAAGGCCGCGGTTTTGCCGGTCCCGGTCTGGGCCTGGCCGAGCAGGTCATGCCCCTCAAGGAGGAGGGGGATGCTCTGCGCCTGGATAGGGGTCGGTGTTTCGTAGCCGATCTCTTTGAGTGCTTTGGTTACGGACGGGGACAATGAAAGGTCGGCAAAGGACAAACTGTTATTTTCAGCCATGGATTTCCTGCAAGAAAAAGGTATGTATTTGAAATTGGGTCAAAAGATTGGCATCCTAGCGCATTTGTGGAATCGGTGCCAGCTTTTATTGCGGTTGTTCGGAAAAAAGTGAATTGCCCGCCGAAAATGACTTTTCGACGGGCGCGAAGGGCAGCCGGGTGATGCCGAGCCCCTTACCCCTTTGCCTGGGGGCCCTTCCAGATCATCAGCAGCAGCGCCAGCAGGGTCAGGTTGGCTATCATGGCGACCAGCATGGCGATCCCGGTAAAGAGACCGAAGTAAATGGTCGGGTGAAAATTGGACAGGGACAGGATGGAAAACCCGGCAACGATAATGACGGAGGTGTAATACATGGCCCGGCCGACGCTGTCATGGCTGCGCCGCATCGCGGACAGATAATTACCGTCAACGGCAAGTTCCTCGGTGAAGCGATGGATGTAATGAATGGTGTCGTCAACGGCAATACCGATGGTAATGGCCGCGATGGTGATGGTCATGATATCGAGAGGAATCCCCATGAGTCCCATGAGTCCAAGAACCGTCGCGGCTGAAATCAGGTTGGGAATGATGGCGATGACGGCGAGCCGCAGCGAACGGAACTGGATGATAAACATCCCCATGATCACCAGGAAGACGACGCCGATGGTCATGATCTGCGACTCGAAAAGACTCTGAAGGACATTGTTATAGAGCACGAACATCCCGGTCAGATGAACCTGTTCGGGTTTCAGCTCAAACTTGTCAATGAGATCCGCGCGAATCTTTTTCAGCAGGGCGTCACGCCTCAGGGTCGGCTCCGAGTCGATAATCCTGAGACTGAACCTGACTTGGTTGCCGTCCTCGGACAGATACGGGGCGAACAAAGATTTTTCGATCAGGGGCGGTAACTTTTTATGAATGACGGACAGGGAGATGTTATCGAGGGGCACATCGCCATTGACCATCGTCATCATCCGGAAAGTGGTCGCCATGGACAGAACTTTTCCGGTTTCCGGAAGCTGATCAAGGTAGTCGTGGATTTTTTCGAGAGTCTCGATCTGGTAGCTGGTGTACCAGTAGCTGCTGCCGGACAACCCGCTGTCGGCTTCTCCGGCGGTGCCGAAGAAGTCGTCGGCAAAAGGATCCTCCTCCTTGTTCTGCTGCTCCTTTGACCTGGCGGCAAAGAATTCGGGATCGGCGTCAAGTACGATATCGAGGGGCGTTGTTCCGCCAAGCTGGCGATCGATCAATTCCATCCCCTGGTAAATTTCGGTGGTCGGTTTGAAATAATCGATAAAGCGGTTTTCAACGGTCAGCCTGGACATGCCGATAAGCGAGACGACAGCGATCAGAGCGAAAACCGCCAGGGTCGGTCCTTTGCGCTGTTCGACCAGGTGCCGGCACCAGCCGGTGATATGGCTGGTTATATCGATTTTGGGCCGAAATTCACGCGGTGGTGTGGCGAGCATCAGGCCGGCAGGGAAGATAACAAAGGAGAGCAGGAGGGCAAAGGTGATGCCGATCGCCATCATCCAGCCGAAATCAATAACGGGACGGATGTCGCTGGTCAGCAGGGAAACAAAGGCCACGATGGTTGTCAGGGCCGTATAGATGCTGGGTATCGCCTTGGACCTGACCATTTCTCCGACCCTGGTCGGGTGATCGGCTCCCGGCATGTCATGAAACAGTTCATTGTAGCGGACGATCAGGTGGACGCAGAGAGACAGAGTGATAATCAGCAGCAGGGAGGTGAAGTTTGACGATACGACGGTGACCTTCCAGCCGACCAGGCCGAGAAAACCGAACATGAAAAGGACCGCGGTAAAACAGCAGATGAGGGGGAGGACGACCCACTGGGAACGCCTGAATATGAGGATCAGCATGCCGACGAGAAAGGTGAGGACCCCGAGCCCGAAGGAGGTCAGGTCCCGTTGAATAAAGTCGATCATGTCGGTGACGATCATCGAGACCCCGCCCAGAAAAAGCTGGGCGTCCCCTCGGTGCTGATCCATGATCCGTCTGATTCTGGCAATGTCGGCTGCCTCGCGGTCTGCGACCTGGCGGCTGTAGTCGTCGAATTGCTGACTGACCTGTTCAAGGGCCCGATTTTCAGACTCCGAAAGGTTTGCGGAGTAGCTTTTTTCGCGCAGTTCGTTACGCTGTTCAAGCAGCCGGTGATAGGTCTCATCTCTTTTAAAGGTGATCTGAATCGCCGTTGTTCTGCCGTCAGGACTGACCAGCATATCCTTATAGAGGGGGCTGGTCTGAAATTCACGGCGGGCCAGTTCTTTGTCAACTTCCGGGCTTTCCAGGGTCGTGATCCCGTTGCTCAGCTCACTTAACGTCACCCGGGGGCTGTCGATCAGGGGGACGTCAAGGATACTCAGGACGGATTCGACCCGATCGAGCTCCATCAGTTCATTGGTCAGTGTCCTCAGATCGTCGAGGGTGCTGTCGGCGAGCAGATCCTGTTCCGGCGTGTAGCTGATGACCAGGAAATCGCCGCTGCCATACTGCTTGTTGATCTGTCGGAAATATTTAAGGTCCTGATCGTTCTCTAGAAGCAGGGAATCGGCCGAGGCGTCGAGGTGAAAATTCCGGGCGAAACTGCCTATTGCGGCAACGATAATGAAAATGAAGACAATACTGAAGACAGGATGTCTGAGTACGATTCGCTCGTACAGTTTATAGATCGCAGATGTCATGACGTGCCTGGTTCGGTTAGGAAATAGTGGAATGAATCTGTTGCAATGTTCGCCTGATTATAGCTCAATCACGGCGAGGATAACAGGCTGGATATGTATCGGCAAGTGGGTGCTGGCAAGGTGAAAAGCCCCGGCATCCGCCGGGGCTTTTCATCGACTGGTGAAGCGGCTGTGATCAGAGACCGAGCTTCTTGAAGAAGTCATTCCCTTTGTCATCAACAAGGATAAAAGCCGGGAAGTCCTCGACTTCGATCTTCCAGACCGCCTCCATGCCCAGTTCGGGGAAATCGATGCACTCGACTTTCTTGATATTCTCTTCGGCCAGGATCGCCGCCGGGCCGCCTATAGAGCCAAGGTAAAAGCCACCATGCTTGGCGCAGGCATCGGTGACCTGCTGACTGCGGTTGCCTTTGGCGATCATGATCATCGAACCGCCGTTTTCCTGAAGCAGCCCGACATAGCTGTCCATCCGGCCTGCCGTGGTGGGACCGAAGGATCCGGATGGTTTGCCTTCCGGTGTTTTGGCCGGACCGGCATAATAGATGGGATGATTTTTGAGATACTCAGGCAGAGGCTTGCCGCTGTCGAGAATTTCCTTGAACTTGGCGTGAGCGATGTCGCGGCCGACCACGATGGTCCCGTCGAGGAGGAGGGGCGAGCCGACTTCCAGCTTGGACAGGTCGGCAAGAACCTCGGACATGGGCCGGTTCAGATTGATCCGGGTTCCGTTGCTGTGGCTGCCGGTCCGGTATTTTTCGGGGATCAGACGACCCGGGTTGCGGTCGAGTTCTTCCACGAAAAGACCCTCTCTGGTGATTTTCGCCTTGATGTTGCGGTCGGCCGAACAGGAAACGGCCATCCCGACCGGGCAGGACGCCCCGTGACGCGGCAAGCGGATGACGCGGACGTCGTGAGCGAAATATTTGCCTCCAAACTGCGCGCCAATGCCTAATTTTTGGGCAGCCGCCAGCAGTTTGGCTTCGAGTTCCACGTCGCGGAAAGCCTGGCCATGATCATTCCCCTCGGTGGGCAACTCGTCAAGGTAACGGGCGGTGGCGAGTTTCACGGTTTTCATGCAGGCATCAGCCGAAGTCCCGCCGATGACAAAAGCCAGGTGGTAGGGAGGGCAGGCCGCGGTGCCGATGGTTTTCATCTTTTCAATCAGAAAACTCTCGAGTTTTTCAGGATTCAGCAGCGCCTTGGTTTCCTGATAAAGCATGGTCTTGTTGGCGGAGCCGCCGCCTTTGGCGATAAACAGAAACTTGTAGACATCGCCATCGGTCGCATAAAGATCAATCTGGGCGGGCAGGTTGGTTCCGGTGTTTTTTTCCTTGTACATGTCAAGAGCAACAGTTTGACTGTAGCGGAGGTTCTCTTCGGTATAGGTTTTGAATACACCCTTTGATATCAGTTCGGCATCGTTGCAACCGGTCCATATCTGTTGACCTTTTTTGCCGATGACGGTGGCCGTCCCGGTATCCTGGCAAAGGGGCAGTTCGAAGTTCGCGGCAATCTCGGCATTCCGCAGAAACGCCATGGCGACGCCCCGGTCGTTGTCGGAGGCCTCCGGATCGCTCAGGATTTTGGCGACTTGTTCATTGTGTTCCGGGCGCAGGAGAAAAGACACGTCGCGCATGGCCGTGTTGGCCAGAACGGTGAGCCCTTCCGGGTCGACCTTGAGGACGTCCTGACCATTGAAGTTGACGGTCTGAACATATTTTTCCGAGCCTTCGATTTTGTAGTAGCGGGTTTTTTCCGGACCAAGAGGCATCGGGTCCTGATAATAGAATTCTGGCATCTTCTCGCTCCTTGTTGTGTGGTACTCCGACTGCTTTGAGTACGCATGAGTTGATGATTGAAAGCCATTGAATTGAATGTGGCAAAGTATAGATAAAAATGTGTTTGATGTCGACCGATAAGCGGTTTTATCAAGTGATCTGGTCGTATTATCCGAGTGACCGGCATCCTGTGGAATCTCTTCAGGAATACCTGACTAAAATGTTTTAAAAAAATTGACAGAAATAGTCGGGTATGATAATCGTGACGTATGTTCTGCAGTAGTAAATGTAAAAAAATATCATCGTTCATTTATTTCATTCACGGTTATCCGGAAAGCCTCTCGAAGGGTTTTTGCGGAGCTGTTAGAGGCGTTGGAGGTCAAGGTGTTTTCTAACCTCAAGGAAGATCTTAAAGTCGTTTTTGACCGGGATCCTGCTGTACGGAGCGTATTTGAAATCATCTTCTGCTATCCGGGCTTTCACGCCATGCTTTTCTATCGCTTGTCCCACTGGCTGTGGATCCATGAATTCAAATTTCTGGGTCGCTTTGTCTCCCATGTGGGGCGGTTCATGACCGGGATAGAGATCCACCCCGGGGCAACCATCGGCCGGGGTTTTTTTATCGACCACGGTATGGGGGTCGTCATCGGTGAAACTGCCGAGATCGGCGATAACTGTACCCTGTATCACGGCGTGACCCTGGGCGGAACCAGCTGGGCCAAAGAGAAACGTCATCCGACCCTGGGCGACAATGTCATCGTCGGATCGGGCGCCAAGATTCTGGGACCTTTTGTGGTCGGCGACAACAGCAAGGTCGGATCGAATTCCGTTGTTGTGAAAGAGGTTCCCCAGAATGCCACGGTGGTCGGAATTCCCGGGCGGGTTGTTATCTCCGGCGAACGGCGACCGGGGTTCGATCTCGAACATGACAAACTGCCCGACCCGGTGGCCAAAGCCGTAAGCTGTGTTTTTGACCAGATCCGCAGACTCGAGGATCAGGTCGAGGAATTGCAGAAGGAACAGAAGCGTCTCAAAGCTGAACTGGACCACTACGAAAAACTTGAACAGCGCGAGGAAGTTATCTGATGAGAATGTCCACCAAAGCACAATATGCGGTACGAGCCCTTGTGAGCCTGAACCTGACCAGCGACGGTATGCCTGTCTCGATCAAAGATATCTCCGAACGGGAAAATATCTCCCTGAACTACCTTGAGCAATTGTTCGTCAAGTTGCGGCGCGGCAATATTGTGAAAAGCGTGCGGGGCCCCGGGGGCGGTTATGTCCTGGCGCGGGAAGCCGCGAAGATTCATCTTGATGAAGTGATCGATACCGTAGAAGAGACGATCGTTCCCGTGTCCTGCATGAATTCGGACGGTAGCTGCAAATGTGATTTTGAATGTGCAACGCAGATGGTGTGGCAAGGATTAGGGACCCAGATTCGTAAATTCCTGTCCTCACTGACCCTGGAAGACCTGACTGATGAGGGTCGTCGGCGTCTCGATGTCAAGGCGCTGAACAGCTGATTTTTTAATTTTTCAAGTTAAACCGGAGGATTATCGTGAAACAGATTTACCTGGACAACAACGCAACGACGCGGGTCAAAGAGGAAGTGTTGGAGGCGATGTTGCCTTATTATCGTGAACAATTCGGGAACCCGTCCAGTGTGCACTGGGCTGGAAGGATGGTCAGCGGCGCCATCGAAACGGCCCGCCAGCAGGTTGCGGACCTGCTGAATTGTTCACCTGCTGAAATTGTTTTTGTATCCTGCGGAAGCGAAGGGGACAATTTCGCCATCAAGGGGACGGCCGACGCCCTGAAGGAAAAAGGAAACCACATCATTACCACGGCCGTTGAGCATCCGGCGGTCCTGGAAACCTGCCAGTTTCTTGAGAAGCACGGGTATGACGTGACCTATCTCGGCGTTGATGAGAACGGGATGCTCGATCTTGCTGAGCTGGAAGCGGCGATAACGGATAAAACCATCCTGATCTCCGTCATGTGGGCCAATAACGAAACGGGCAACCTGTTCCCTATCGAAGAGATCGGCCAGATCGCCAAAAAGTACAAGGTCCGTTTCCATACCGATGCCGTTCAGGCGGTCGGCAAGGTCCCGGTTGATGTCCGCAGGGCCAACGTGGACCTGGCAGTTCTGTCCGGTCACAAAATCGGAGCCCCTAAAGGTGTCGGGGCCATTTATATCAAGCGCGGTACGAAAATGACCCGCTTCATGCATGGCGGCCATCAGGAGAGAAATCGCCGGGCCGGAACCCATAACGTGGCTGGAATCGTCGGCCTGGGCGTTGCCTGTGAGCTGGCCCGGAAAAATCTCGAACAGGATTATGCCTATGTCCGCAAGCTGCGCGACAAGCTTGAAAAAGGGATTCTCGGCGGCATCCCGGAGGTCAAGCTCAATGGTCATCCCGATGCGGACCTGAGGCTTCCGAATACGCTGAATGTCAGTTTCAACTATATCGAGGGCGAGTCGCTGCTGCTTTTCTTTGATATGAAGGGTATTGCTGCCTCCTCAGGGTCAGCCTGTACCTCCGGTTCACTGGAACCCTCCCATGTCATGGGTGCCATGGGTGTTGATGTCGTTCTCGCTCACTCGAGTACGCGCTTCAGCCTCGGTGCCGACAATAGCGAAGAAGAGATCGACTATGTGCTCCAAGAGCTGCCGCCCATCGTTCAGCGGCTGCGCGAAATGAGCCCCTTGTACAACCGTAATGACCCGACACCCCTCGATTGCGACGAGTGCCGGATGGTGACCAAAGTTTGTTAATAAGACAATAGCTTATCTTAGTAGAATTCAGGAGTAACATTATGTATACCGAAAAAGTTATGGATCACTTTTCCAATCCGCGCAATGTTGGGGAGATCGAAAATGCCGATGGTGTCGGCGAAGTCGGAAATGCTTCCTGCGGCGATATCATGAAAATCTATCTGAAGGTCGAAGGTGACATTATCAAGGATGTTAAATTCAAAACCTTCGGCTGCGGAGCTGCCATCGCAACCTCTTCCATGGTGACCGAATTGGCGATCGGCAAAACCCTCGACGAGGCGCTGATCCTGACCAACCAGGCCGTTGCTGAAGCCCTGGACGGGTTGCCGCCGGCGAAAATGCACTGTTCCAACCTGGCCGCCGATGCGCTTCATGAAGCGATCAAGAATTATAAAGAGCAGCATCAGGTCAAAGCATAAATTCAGGACAAAAAAATGGTAAAACGGGGCTCCTGCAATACCGTTGCGGAGCCCTTTTGTTTGTGCAATTCTGACTAGTCAGGACGGAATAATTGTGAAAAAACGGGTTGTTGTTGCCATGAGCGGTGGGGTGGATTCTTCTGTCACCGCGGCACTGATGCTTGAGCAGGGGTACGATGTCATCGGTCTGACCATGAAGCTGTGGGACCAGCAGGGGGCAGGTGTTTCCGATCAGGTCATGGCCTGTCTGCCAGACGCAGCTGCCGATGCAAAAGCGGTCGCCGTTACCTTGAATATTGAACATCACGTCGTTGATTTCAGGGCCGATTTCCGGGAGCGGGTGGTCAACCCCTTCTGCCAGGACTATTTTTCCGGGCGCACCCCGAACCCCTGTGCACTGTGCAATAAACAGGTCAAATTCGGATTATTACTCGACAAGGCTCTTGAACTCGGGGCCGATTACCTGGCGACGGGACATTACGTGAGCCTGGCTGAGCGCGATCATCGTACTCTGATTCGGAAAGCAGACGACCTCAAAAAAGATCAGAGCTATTTCCTGTTCGGTCTCACCCAGGAGCAGCTGGCACACTGTCTTTTTCCTCTGGGTGGATACAACAAGGAAGAGATTCGCGCCAAAGCCCGCGAGTATCAGCTGCCGGTAGCGTCCAAATCAGAAAGCCAGGACATCTGTTTTGTGCCGGATGGGGAATATGTCCGGTTTCTCGAACAGGAGCAGGGCAAGGGGCGCCTCAGCGGTGAGATCGTTCATGTTTCCGGGAGGGTTCTGGGCAGCCATCAGGGTGTCTACCGGTACACCATCGGGCAGCGCAAAGGGCTAGGCATCGGCTGGCATGAACCTCTTTACGTTGTCGGGATTAACGTCAGGGATAGAAAAGTCATTGTCGGTGAAAAACCCTACCTGGGCAGGCAGGAGCTGGTTGCCGCTGACTGCACCTGGAATATCGCCATCCCGCCGGCTCCCTTCAAGGCCGCCTGCCGTATCCGCTACCGTCATCAGGAAGTTCCGGCGCTGTTGGAGCCTCTACCGAACAACCGGGTCAGGGTCGTGTTTGATGAACTCCAGAACGGCATCACTCCCGGGCAGGCTGCCGTCTTCTATGAGGACGACCTTGTCATTGGTGGTGGTTGGATAGAATGAACCGGACCGTTTCCTTCATCACCCTCGGATGCAAGACCAATCAGTTCGAATCGGCGGCCATGAGCGAGCAACTTCAGCAGGCGGGTTACGAGGTTGTCGATTTTGAACAGGGGGCCGGTCTGGTGATTGTCAATACCTGCACGGTGACCTCGGCAACCGATTCCCAATCGCGCAACCTGGTTCGGCGGGCCCGGCGGCTCAACCCCCAGGCGCGGGTGGTGGTGACCGGGTGTTATGCCCAGGTCGATCCGGATGCGTTGAAAGCTCTGCCGGGTGTGTCGCTGATCATCGGCAATGAGGAGAAAAAGCATCTTCTCGAGCACCTGATCGGCGCTGTCGACGAACAGAGGGTCATCGTGTCTGACATCGGCCGGGAAAGGACTTTCGAGCCCCTCAAACTGACCAGTTTCGAACAGAGGAGCAGGGCTTTCGTGCAGATCCAGAATGGCTGCAACGCCTTCTGCTCCTATTGCATCATCCCTTACGCCCGTGGCCGCAGCAGGTCCGTTTTGCCGCAGGACGTGGTTGAGCAGGTCGAACAGCTTGCCCTGTCCGGTTACCCGGAGGTCGTTCTGACGGGAATTCACATCGGTTGCTACGGTCTTGACCTCAACCCGCAAACCGATCTTCTCGGCCTGTTGACCCAAATCGGACAGTCCTCATTCTCCGGGCGTTTGCGACTTGGGTCCATTGAACCGAACGAACTGACTCCAGACCTGCTCCGCTTTGTCGCAGACAACAGCTGGATCTGCCCGCATTTTCATATTCCTCTCCAGGCTGGCGATGATCAGATTCTGAAACGCATGAACCGCCACTACACGACGGATTTTTTCCGTGCCCTGATCGCGGATATTGTTCGGCTGCTGCCGGATGCTGCCATCGGGCTGGACGTGATCACCGGGTTTCCGGGTGAGACGGACGAACAGTTTGACCGGACCTGTTCTCTGCTGGAAGAGATTTCTTTCAGCCATCTGCACGTTTTTCCTTTCAGCCGTCGTACCGGGACTCCGGCCGCGACCATGCCGGGCCAGCTTGACGGTCATGTGATAAAGGAGCGGGCTGCCCTCCTGCGCAGGATCGGGAAAGAGAAATTCACACAGTATCTGCAGCGGTTCGTCGGAGCTGAACTCACTCTGGTTGTTGAAGGAGGCCAGAAAGACGGGTGGCGCAAAGGATTGTCCGAAAATTACCTGTCCGTTCTGGTCGATGCGGGCCGGGCAAATGCCGGTGAGCGCCTGAAAGTCAAGGTCGCCGGGGTTCGCGATGACCTGCTGATCGCAGGGTCCGATTCTGATGCAAAGTAAACGCGCCTTCCTCCTCGCTATTCTTGATATTGTCTGCCTCCCTCCCTGTCCTGGAAGGGAGGCTTTTTAAAACTCTAAAAATCGGAGCTGTGGTTAGCATATATACGGCAATTGCTCATTTTTTGATGTACTTAAGGAGAGAATTAATCTAAATTAACCAATATAGGAAAAAATTACCGAAAGGTCTTCTGGCCGCTGCTCAAGGGTGCTTTTTTCCCAACATAGGACGCCAATAAAAAGAGGGGGCTGACAACGCTTCAAATAACCGGCGCTTCGGTAGCGTTAAGGGAAGCTCAATTGACTGCCAAAAGATCCCTTTTTCTTACCTTTTTTCTGATCCTGATTCTGACGGGTGTGACAGTTCACAGCCGTGAACTGAGCGTTTTTTCCTTCGATTTCAATCCCCTCATTTTTCGTAATTCTTCAAATCAGGTTCAGGGCATCAATGCCGACCTTCTCGAACGCATCGCAGAAGAAAACGATTGGCGCATCGCCTACGTGCACGGCACCTGGAACGACGGACTTAACCTTGGCAGGGACGGCAAAGTCGACGTGCTGACTTCGGTGATGTTTACCGAAGAGCGAAACACCTACCTTGACTATTCAAAAGAATCGGTATTCACCGTCTGGGGGGAGGTCTATACCAGAACGGGTTCCAGTACTGACAGTCTGATCGGCCTTAAAAAATCCACCATAGCCATCATGCGCGGGGATCTGAGCGGCAAAAACTTTCAGCATCTGGCGGACAGCTTTGATCTGGCCTGCCGGTATGTGGAAGTGGGGTCTCATCATGACGTGTTTCGACTGGTTGCCGAAGGGGCCGTCGACGCAGGCGTAGCTCCGAACATCTTTGGCTTGCTGAATGCGGAACGTTACGAACTGACGACCAGTTCCATTGTTTTTTCTCCGAACCCTCTGTTTTTTGCCGTCCCGAAAGGAACCAACGCGAATGTTCTTGAAGCGATAGATCGCTCTCTGCAGGCGTGGAAAGAGGATGAGAGCTCTTATTATTACCAGGTTCTGGATCGCTGGTTATTGGGACCGCGGTCCGGTTCCTTTCATGTTCCATCCTGGCTCTATTCTGTTCTCTTGATTGCCTGCCTGCTGCTGGTCTTTAGCGCCTATACCATCAAGGTGCTTCGAAAAATCATCGATAACAAGACCCGGGCCCTGCAAAGAAGCGAAAGCAGGTTTAAAAATTTTTTCATAGCCTCAGGGGTGGGCCTGATCGTTTTCGATGACAGCAGTAAAATCATCGAGGTCAACAAAAAGACCCAGGAACTCACGGGGAAAAACAAGGATCTTCTGGTCGGTTCAGATCTTGCGGCGGTGTTTGATTCTCCGGGGCTGGAAAGAATTTCCCGTCTTTTGGACTCCGGAGACGTCCGGAACAGCGATTTCGAAGCAACCATCAAGACCATTGACAACCAGGTCAGGAATGTCGAGGTGGGGCTGCATGAAATCTCCATGGAGGACGCCAGGTTTTTCCTGGTTGAACTTCAGGACATTACCGAGCGCAAGAAAGCGGAAGAAAGAATTCGCGAGCATATTGAAATTCTCGACAAGATAACCGCGTCAGCAAAGGATGCCATTGTCCAGATTGATGCCGACGGAAACATTTCCTTCTGGAACGCAGCGGCGCAGAGAATATTCGGATATCCTGCCGGTGACGTGATCGGGAACAACGTCCACTTGCTGTTAGCTCCCCAATCGGAGCTGGGTTCCATCGAACAGGCTTTTCATCATTTCCGGCAGACAGGGCGGGGGAGAGCCCTGGGACAGACCCTTGAGCTGGAAGCCGTCCACAAGGACGGGCATCTGATTGCGGTCGAGTTGTCATTGTCGACCTTCATCCATGATCATAAGACCCACGCACTGGCCATTATTCGCGACATATCAGAGCGGAAACAGGCCGAAAAGCAGCAAAAAGAGATGGAGGTCCAGCTTCGGCAGAAATACAAGATGGAAGCCGTCGGGGTTATGGCGGGAGGCATTGCTCATAATTTCAATAATAATCTGGCCATCATGCTAGGCAACCTTGAGCTGGCGCAAAAATATAAAAACAACAATCAGAAATGGCAGCGATACCTTGACAATACCTTTGTCGCCATCAAGAGATCCAAGGATCTGGTTGAAAAAATCATGGCCTACAGTCGCCAGGATGTCAACGGGACCAAACTCGTTCAACCCGCCCAAATCGTCAGGGAATCCACCCAATTGCTGCGCGCGGTCATTCCGACGACGGTCGATATTCTTTATGAGGATATGAAGGGAAGTGAGGGGCTGATCGATGTGGATGCGACGCAACTTCAGGAAGCCCTTATCAACTTGTGCGCCAACGCAGTTCATGCCATGGGTGAAAAGGGGACGATCAGGTTCTTGCTCGATACCATTCATCTTGAAGGGAAGGATCTGGCTCCCGGGTTTATCTGTCAACAAGGGGATTACGTTCGCATCAGGGTGGTCGATACCGGCGCGGGTATGTCCGAAGAGACAATGCAGAAAATTTTTGATCCCTTCTTTACCACCAAGGAGGTCGGGGTGGGGACCGGCATGGGCCTGGCGACCGTGCTTGGCTTTGTCAGGTCCTGCAGTGGTATGATCACGGTGGACAGCGCCCTGGGGCAGGGAAGTACCTTCTCGTTATTCTTTCCTTTGATTGCTGAGCCCCGGGCAGACCGGGAGCCCAAGGTATTGAAAGGAGGGGATAACAGGGGGGATGAACATATTCTGCTGGTCGACGATGAGGAGATGCTGGTTGAGCTGACCTGCCAGATGCTGGTCGACGCAGGTTACCGGGTCACAGTCGAAACGGACGGCAGAGAGGCTCTTGACAAATTCAAGGCGTCTCCGAACGCATTTGATCTGGTCCTCACCGATCAGACCATGCCGCACATGACGGGTCTCGAATTGATTGCCGAAATCAAGAAATTCAGAGAGGATCTGCCATGCCTGCTGATTACCGGCTACAGCAGCGAACCCTATCAGGAGAGCGCAAAATACAAGGGAGTGGATGCCTTCTGCGCCAAACCCCTGGAGATGGAGTCTTTGCTCGGGACCATCAGGTCGGTACTCGATCAGTCCTGAAAGAGGATTGTCCAACCTCCAGATCCGCAGCCACTTGGCATGCCGGGTTCAGAACCGGGATCATTCACGACTCCTTCGTCACGTAAATTTCGCCCTCGTAAACTCCCTGAATATGCACATTTTGGGAAACAAGGTTCCGCAGATAGGTGATGGCGCCTTTTTCAACGGCCTGTCCCGGGACCAGAAGAGGAATTCCCGGAGGATAGGGGGTAACCAGGCCCGCCGACGTTCTGCCGACCGCATTTTCGTAGCTGACACTTTCTCTTGCTCCGAAAAAAGCTTTCGCAGGAGGGCAATTCAAGGTGATTCTCGGCAGTCCTTCCAGTTTCTTTTTCCGATGGCGAGAGGTTGGAATAGCGGCCTTTTTCTGGTCCAGCTTTTTCAGGGCGTTGTAAAGGCGAATGACTTTAGACCGTGTGCCGCCCAGGGTCAGCAGGACCAGCATAGTCGAATGCGTGAATTTTTCGATTTCCAGTCCGATCTCATCCAGCAGATAACGGTGAATCTCATGGGTGGTGTAGTCCAGCCGGGAAACATCGATCAGAATTTTTAACGGGTCGTGACCGACCTTGTCGATTTTGAAGTGAGGGAAGGCGTCCTGAAAGTCCTCCCTGTCCAGGATTTTGATGTAACGGAAATTCTTCGTCTGTTCCTTCAATTCCTCGACCTGCTCCAGGAGATCTTTCAGCAGTCCGTAACCTTCCATTTCCAGTTGTTTGTGACAGACATCCAGGGAGGCGATGATCTGGTATTTGGGTGAGGTGCTGACATACATGCTGAAAATTTCGTGAAAAAAATCGGCATCGAAATCCGGATCATTTACATGAATGTAACTGGCTTGTGAAAAGGCGGAGACGACCTTGTGGGCCGAGTGGGTGATGTAGTCGGCTCCGGAATCGATAGCGGAGTAGTAGCGGAATCTTGGATGGAACAGGGAATAGGCGAACCAGGCTTCATCGATAAAAACCTTGATTCCCCGTTCGTGGGCCATCGCCACGACCGCCCGAATATCCATCAGCAGCCCCTCGTAAGTGCAGCCCGTCAGTACGATCAGCTTGGTATCGGGATGGTGCTCGATGGTTTCCCTGATTTCCGCCAATGTCGGTGGTGCAAAAATCCCGTAATCGGGATGCAGCACGCTGTTCAGGTAGAGGGGGGCGGCCCCCGCCTGCACGATGCCGTAGTGCACCGATTTATGGCAGTTTCTGTCGACGATGACCTTGTCCCCGCCCCTGAGGAGGGTTTGCAGAATGACCTTGTTCGAGGTGCTGGATCCGTTGGTGATAAAATAGGTCTTGGTGACTTCAAAGGTGTAGGCAGCAGCCTCCTGGGCTTTGCCGATAGCGTTGGTGCCCTCGGCCAGGGACCCGAGGGAATCGACGGAGACTGAGAGGTCCCCGACAAAAACGTTGCGCCCGTAAAAATGATAGAAATCGTTGATATAGGGAGAATTCCTGAAGCTCAGCCCGCCGCAGTGGCCGGGAGTGTGCCAGGAATCGTTGGTTTCCGTGATGTAGTTTTTATAGGCTTTCCAGAAAGGCGCCTGAGAGCGGTCGTCAAAATCGTTTAAAATGTAGCCCAGAATGGATTCAGGATCGAGAATGATGTCATCGCGGAAAAAGAATGATTCGATATCGACGGATTCGTTGATGATGTTCAGCCCCTGTTTCTCGCTGCCGAGAATGTAGATTGGCACGGAAACGCGAATCTGCTTGATGGCCGAAATAATATCGACGTTAACGCAACGTGCTTTCTGGTCTTTACCGGGAATCCCCACGCAGGATCCCTCAACCTCCCAGCTGAGGACAACCGCCTGAATATCGGGGTCGTCTTCAATCTGCCTGATTGCTGATGCCACTGTCGCCGCGTCAATGATTTCAATCGATATGTCGGTCCGTTCAAAATTTTCTGCGGCACTGGCCATGTTCCTGGTGATCTGATCAAGCAATTCATGGTCCTCTTCAATGACCAGAATTTTAAGTAACGGCAGATTCATAAAGCAATAGAGACCTGGAGTTGGAGGAATGTAAGGAGGCGATCCTGTCAGGTTTTCGAACTGTCAATATATCGAGTCTTGAAGAGCTTGTCATGCAGATTCAGCTGGCATAAAGTGATAATCTCTGTCCTTGAAGTCTTATCTGGATTCTCTTTCGGCCCTTCACTGCAATGAAGAAAACTGCTGAATATTCCCGTTCTAAAAAATCATTGCATCCGATCTTTATGAGGTTAAATCTGAACCGCGGTGGCGACAGGCACACGGCGTTTATCGTCCTGCTTGAATCATTGGTCTTTGGTACACGGTTTGTTTTATGGGAGAGCTATCTGGGGGGGGAGGGAGATTTGAAATTATGAAAATCATAGTTGACAAATCTCGAGGGATCCTGGATTCTTTTGTAAGAAAAAGCTAATTATAGTGAGACTATGAATACCTTGACCGGGAATCAGCATGGACGACAGAAATCCGCACAATCCTATATTAATGGTCGATGATGAGAAATCATGGTTGAACACCTTGCGAGGGGCATTGAAAATTCTTGCCGACATCACCCACGTCGACGCGTGTACCGATAGCCGGTGCGTCCCGGATTTGTTGAAGGCTCATGATTATTCTCTGGTTCTGCTCGATCTCACAATGCCACATCTCAGCGGCGAAGAACTGCTCGATCATATCAATGAAAACCACCCTGAAATTCCGGTCATTGTCGTCAGCGGCGCAAACCAGGTGTCGACGGCGGTCAACTGCATTAAAAAAGGCGCACAGGATTTCTTTTTAAAAACTGACGACCTGGAACGGATTGTCAACAGCATTAAAAAAAGCCTGAGGGAACGGGAGCTCAGAATAGAGCATACGAAACTGGCAGAGAATTTTTCGAAATTGTCACATTCTCCGCACCCCGCGTTTGAACATATCAAGACCCAAAGCAGTGCCATGTTCAGAATCTTTTCCTATCTCGAAGCGATAGCGCTCAGCCGTGAGCCGGTTCTGATTCAGGGAGAGAGCGGTACCGGAAAGGATTTGATTGCTCAGGCCCTGCACCACCTCTGCTGCCCGGATGCGCCTTTTATTGCCGTCAATGTGGCAGGTCTTGATGACATGCTTTTCAGCGACGCCCTGTTCGGTCATGTAAAAGGAGCGTTTACGGGGGCGGAACAGACCCGCAAGGGCATGATCGAAGAGGCGGCCGGAGGGATTCTCTTCCTGGATGAGATAGGCGACCTGTCGCAGGCATCCCAGGTCAAGCTGCTCAGGTTGCTGCAATCCGGTGAGTATTATCCCCTGGGCAGTGACTCACCGATGCAATGCAAAGCCAGGATTGTGGCGGCGACAAATCAGAATCTGGAGGAGAATGAGAGCAAGGGGACTTTTCGCCGCGACTTGCTGTTCCGGCTGAAGACCCACCGGATAACCCTGCCAGCTCTGAGAAATCGTAAAGAGGATGTACCGCTTCTGGTTGATTTTTTTGTTCTTGAGGCCGCCAGAAGTTTGGGGAAAAAGCCTCCAGCCGTGCCGTCAGATCTGCTTGCGCTCCTGCGGTCCTACCATTTCCCCGGCAACCATCGCGAACTGAGGGCCATGATCTATGACGCGGTCAGCCTCCACCAGGGAGGAGAATTGTCCACTGCCCGTTTCCATGAAGCTATTCAGAATGAACAGGAATTGGTTTCAGTAAGAAATCTTGGTGATCAGTCTTCCCCCGTTCCGGAATTCCTTTTTCCGGAAAAACTGCCCACGATCAAGGAAATGAACGAACTCCTCGTCAATGAGGCGCTGCGACGCACCAACGGTAATCAGTCCCAGGCCGCGAAATCTCTCGGCATATCGCAACAGGCTTTGAATAAACGGATAAAAAAGACAGTGCAATAATTATTGCGTTAACAACCTTAATTGTAGATCCCTAAGCTATTGAATACACTCTAATGTAGGCTTTTTCCTTCTGTTCCCCTACAACAATCGTTGTCCCTCGTTTTTTCCGTTCAAAATTTAAAAGATATTTTAAATCAGCTCGTTAGCAGCTCGACATTAAATGGCATCATTTGTGCTTAATAATTGGTTGAAATTAATTATTGAGCACATTTACTGAACACTCGGGGAAAGGGGGTTTTCTTCATGACGACGGCAATTCTGGAACAGCATGGGAACCATTTGGAAGACCAGGACAGCATGGAGGGCATGTATCTGACGTTTGAACTTGCAGAGGAGGGTTACGGTCTGGAAATCAGGCATGTCATTGAAATTATCGGTATTCAGCAGGTGACCTGTGTTCCCGACATGCCGGAACACGTCATCGGCGTTCTGAATCTGCGGGGGAAGGTCATCCCGATTATCGATGTGCGCCTCAGGTTCAATCTTGAAGCCAGGGAATATGATGATCGAACCTGCATTATCGTGGTCGATGTCGATGGCGTGTCCGTTGGCCTGGTGGTGGATAAGGTCAATGAGGTCGTCGATATTCCCCGGCAGAATATTGAACCGCCCCCGCTGAGCAGGAAAACCGAGCATCGTTACATCCAAGGGCTGGGGAAGATCGATCAAAAGGTCAAGATCCTCCTCGACATCAATGCGTTGTTGGGAGAAGACCAACTCGCTGAAACTTTTGAAGAAGCGGACGTCGCATAAAGATAAAGCATCTCTATGACATCAGAATTTCTGGAAAGGGGAAAGCAATGTTTAAAAAACTTAAATTGGGAGTGAAAGTCGGTGGGGGGTTCGGACTGCTGCTCATTTTAGCGATTTCGCTTGGCACGCTGGCCGTGGTCAGCATGGATAAAGTTGAGACTCAGTCGGTCATGCTGGAACAGGAATATGTTCCGGAGGTCGATATCGCCAATAAGGTCGAACGCAGTTCTTTCCGGACCATGTACGCCATGCGCGGTTACGGCTTCACCGGAGATGAAAAGCTCCTCGCCGAGGCCAGGGAGAACATGATGGCGCTTCAGGAACGCCTTGACGCCGCCAAAAAACTCGGTGACGAGGCGGAACACCTCAAAGCCTTGCGTCCTGCCGTGGAAAAGGTCGAAGCCCAGTTTGCCAGTTATCGGAAACTGGTCGACGAGACGGTGGCCGTTAATAAAAAGATGGATGAAGATCAATCCAGGCTGGACGCCGCCGCTGCCCAGTATATGGGGAACTGCAGCGATTTCCTGGCCGGTCAGAACGCCAAGATGGACAAGGAAATCGATGAATTCTCGGCGCCCAAACTGCTGGCCGAGCGGTTGGAAAAGATCAAGCTGGTCAGCGAGATTATTGATCTTGGCAATGCCACCCGCATTGCCGCGTTCAAGTCCCAGGCCAGGAGAGATCCCCAGATCATCAAGGATGCCAACCAGAACTTTGATGTCATGGCGTCCAAATTCGCCGCGCTGCGGAAAATCACCTATCAGGAGGATGACCTCAAGCGAATCGACAATACCGAACAGGCCGCCAACGAATACAAGGCGGCCATGAATGAGTACCTGAACAACTGGCTTAAAAATCAGGAACTCGGCAAACAGAGAAATGCTATCGGCGATGCCGTCGTCAGCGAAGCGCGGGCCGTGGCCGTCGCCGGCATGGACGGCACCATGCGCATCGCCGCCCAGGCCGTGTCCTCCTTGAGCAACGCCAGCCATACCATGATCGCCGGGCTGATCATCGCCACCCTCATCGGCCTGGCCGCCGCCTGGTTCATCACCCGGAGCATCACCAAACCGCTGCACCGGGCCTTTGCCGTGGTCGGCCAGTACGGCAAGGGGGACACCTCCGATCAGAACCTGCCCATGGGCGACAAGGTCAACTGCTCTTCTTTGAACAACTGCGGACAGAAGGACTGCCCCAGCTACGGGCTGGAAAGCAACTGCTGGGTCGAGACCGGGACCTTCGGTCCGAACCCCGTCTGCGTGAAGCTGACCAACGGCACCTACAATGACTGCCGTCAATGCAAGGCCTTCAAAGCCAAAGACGAGATCACCGAGCTCGGTTCGGTCCTGGTCTGGATGGCCAAGAGCCTGCAGGGGCGCAGCGAGCTGGCCGAGGCCATCGCCCAGGGCGACCTGACCCATGACGTCACCGTGGCGTCTCCCAACGACCAGCTCGGCAACGCCCTGAAAACCATGCTCGAAGGGCTGCGTGAAATGGTGGGCAATATCCAGGTGGCCGGCGAGCAGATCGCTTCCGGTTCCGGCCAGGTGTCGGATGCCAGCCAGGCCCTGTCCCAAGGGGCCACCGAGTCCGCCAGTTCCCTGGAGGAAGTGACGGCGTCCATGAACGAAATGGCCAACCAGGTGCGGACCAACGCCGAGAACGCCAGCGCCGCCAACCAGCTGTCGAACGAGTCGAAGCAGGCGGCCGAAAAAGGGGACGCCCAGATGGCCGAGATGGTCACCGCCATGGATGAAATCAACCAGGCCGGTCAGAACATCAGCAAGATCATCAAGGTTATCGACGAGATCGCCTTCCAGACCAACCTGCTGGCCCTGAACGCCGCGGTCGAGGCGGCGCGGGCCGGTCAGCACGGCAAGGGGTTTGCGGTGGTCGCCGAAGAGGTTCGGAATCTTGCCGCCCGCAGCGCCAAGGCGGCCGAAGAGACCGCGGAGCTGATCGAAGGGTCCGTGGCCCTGACCGACAAGGGGAACCAGATGGCGCAGCAGACCGCCAGCGCCCTGAAAGAGATCATGAACGGGACCAACAAGGTCGCCGATCTGCTGGAAGAGATTGCGGCCGCGTCCAATGAGCAGGCCCAGGGGATCAGCCAGGTGACCACCGGGCTGGCGCAGATCGATCAGGTGACCCAGCAGAATACGGCGAGTGCCGAGGAGAGCGCCGCCGCGGCCGAAGAGCTGTCGGGGCAGGCCCTGCAGATGCAGGAGATGCTGAAGCGCTTTGTCCTGCACAAAGGAGATCAGGTTGCCCAGGTGGCCTACAGCGCGCCGCAGGCCGCACCCTCCTCATCGGGGGGCTGGGAAAGCATCAAGCCGAAGCCGCAGATCGCCATGAAGAAGCAGATCGCTTTGGATGACGAGGAGTTCGGCAAGTTTTAACCTACCGATGGCAGGGATTCTCCCGACGGGAGAATCCCTGCCTGTCTCTGCTGTTTGGGGGGAACCATGATCAATTATCTCTGCACCTATTGCCTGAAAGAGATCAGAGAGGCCGCCGACTGCGCCGAGGATCTGGTCAGTCACGGTATCTGCTACGACTGCCTGTCCAGGGAGATGGCGCGCTACGGGCAGGCCCTGGAGGCATTTCTGGATACCTTCCGGGAGCCGGTGTTCGTTGTCGACGAGCACAATGACATTTTAGGTGCGAACAAAGTCGCGCGAAGACGCGTTAACGGAGGCCTGCTGACGCTGTCCAAGTCGCTTCATTATCCCCCGGTTTTCGGCTGCCTGCATCTGGACAACGCCGCCGGCTGTGAGGAAGGCATCCAATGTCTGAGCTGTACTATTCGCTCTACCGTCAAAGAAACCTATGAAACGGGCATCGCCTGTTCTCGTATACCGGCCTGCAATGATCTGCGGGCTCTTGATGGTGATCGGAAGGTCGAGTTTTTTATCACGACGGAAAAGATAGGAGAATCGGTTTTTTTACATCTTCAGAGAAACACGGTGATTGAACCTGCCGTATGACAGGGATTGATTTCGGTATGGGGGCTGTCCGGGGCGTGGGCAGGTTGTCTTGATCCAGGTTGGGTAAGCATCGACAGGACATGCGCTCCCAACGACCCGTCGCGAATGTTCGCCGGCACGATCGCTCCTGTCAGTCGGGCTCTATCTCTTTTCGCCCCCGGTCAACATTGACCGTTGCCAGCAGGATCCCGCCGATCACGAAAAAACACCCCAGGGTGAGAATCCCCTGCCGCGAGCTGTCGGTCAGGTCGGTGATCAACGCGAAGACCAGCGGACCGAAAATCGCGGCAAACTTGGAACTGATGGTGAAAAAACCGAAGAATTCGGCGGCCCGTGCCGGCGGGATCAGGCTGGCGTACAGGGCCCTGCTTAAGGCCTGGCTGCCTCCCAGGATCAGAGCGATGATCCCTCCCAGAATCCAGAATTCCATGGCGCTGCTCATTCGATAGGCGAAAAAACTGACCCCCAGGAAAACCATCAGGCACAGCAGAACCGTTCTCTTGGTGCCGATGTGGTGGCTCAGTTTGCCGCACAGCAGGGCTCCGGGCATGGCCAGGAACTGAATCATCAGAAAACAGCCGATGATTGTCCCCTGAGTCAGGTGAAGCTCCTCCCGGGCGTAAATTGCAGACACGCTGATCAGGGTCTGAATCCCGTCGTTGTAACAGAGAAAGGCCAGAAGAAAAATGAACAGATCCCGGTACCTGGTGATCATGCGGCACTGAGACAGGTAGGTTTTTATGGAATAGCGGACGGGCTCAAAGAGGCTGGGCGCGGTCGCGGGGAGGTAAAGCATTGCCGGAAGGGTCCAGACAAACCACCAGAGCGCGGTGATGACAAAACTCCAGCGCGTTGCCAGGGCGCGGTCGTCGCTGGTGAGTATAAGCAGGAAGACCACGGCCAGAAGCAGTCCGCCGCCCAGGTAGCCGTAGGCATACCCGCGCGAGGAGAGCCGATCCATGTCTTTTCCGCTGGCCAGGTGGGGCAGGTAGGCGTTGTAGAAGATGTTGGCGCCCGCGAAAGCGAAATTGGCGACAATAAAAAGCAGAGCGGCGACCAGATAGCGGTCCTGGGATGCGAAATAGAGCAGGGCGGTGGCGCTGCAACCGGTCAGCCAGAAGATTTTCAGCAGCTTTTTGTGACTGCCGTCCCGATCTGCAACCGTTCCCAGGGCCGGAGCCAGAACCGCGATAAGAAACATCGACAGGGCGACGCTGTAGCCCCAGAGGCTGGTCGCGGAAAACTGATGCTCCGTGAAAAACGGGAGGTTCGCCCCTTCTGCGGGCACCAGAGAGGCAAAATATACCGGGAGGACGGTGGCCAGGATAACCGTGGCAAACCCGGAATTGGCCCAGTCGTAGAGGCTCCAGCTCAGGAATATCCGACGCTCCCGGCGATCCATGGGCGTGCTATTCCTCACCGGCCCGCCGGATGCGGTATCCGCATCCGGCGGGAAGCCAGTCGAGGTGAGGCACGTTTTCCGGGGTCAGCTTGATGCAGTCCTCCTCGTATTTGAAGCGCTCCGGGTAGATGCGGCAACGCCTGGTATGAATATCGAGGAAACGGCAGGGAATCCGGGTGGTGATAATTCTTCCCTGTCCGTCGATCTGCTTTTCAAAGCAGCATTCTCCGCATTGACGACATAACTCTTCCCATGATTCCCGGCTGGCCATATTACACTTTCTTGACGAATTCGGATTTCAGTTTCATTGCTCCGAAGCCATCGATTTTGCAATCGATATTGTGATCCCCTTCGACCAGGCGGATGTTTCTGACCTTGGTGCCGACCTTGAGAGAGCTGGAAGCCCCTTTGACCTTCAGGTCTTTGATGATTGTCACGGTGTCGCCATCGGCCAGGGGATTGCCGTGGGCATCGGTGACGTGACGGTCGGTCTCCTCCTGGCCGGTTTTCCCCGGGACCCATTCATGGGCACATTCCGGACAAACGAGCAGTCCACGGTCTTCATAGGCGTAAGCGGACCGGCATTCGGGGCAGGGCGGAATCGTAATTTCAGTCATGGCGGTCGTCTCCTTTGTTTCTCTCTGGTTGAGAGTATATGAAAAAAACGGAGGCAGGAACATTGTTCTCTGCCTCCGGCTCTATTTAGTTGCCATCCGGAAACTCCGGAGAGCAATGCGTCAGTTTTCAGATTGGAAACGGCCCTTTTCCGGATGAAAACTATTTAGTCCAGCAACGCTGGGGGAACGATCGGATTTACGCACACTCCGAAAAACCGCAGGAATGGCACACACAGCAACCGCCCTCGTGCTCAATGGGCCCTCCGCATTCCGGGCAGGCACCGCCACTGTTGACAAACTGGGTGGGGGCTTCTTCCTCATCGATCATGTGCAACTCGATCGCCTTGGCAACGGCGTCGGCGCAGGAGGTAATTCGGTTGTTGCCGAAGCCGGCCGGTTTGTGACAGGTAATCCCGATCAGCTGTTTTACTGCCTGACGGGCCTGGACGCCACTGCGCCAGGCCAGGGACACCAGGCGGCCGATGGCTTCACACTGGGATGCGGCGCAGCCGCCTGCTTTGCCCATGGTGGTGAACAGCTCGAACAGGCCGTTCTGGTCTTCGTTGATGGTGATATAGAGGGGGCCGCAGCCGGTTTCCATCTGGTAGGTCGAGCCGGCCAGGGCCCTGGGCCGTTCCCGCTTTTTGGAGGCTTTGCGACTCTCCATCGGAATGACCGCCTCGCTTTTCTTTTCCTCGTCCTTCTTGGCCACGGAGAGGACCTGCATGTCCCGCGATCCGTCACGGTAGATGGTCACGCCCTTGCAGCCTTCGCGATAGGCCAGCTGGTAAACCGTGGCGACATCCTCGCGGGTCGCATTATGGCAGAAGTTGACAGTTTTGGAGACGGCGTTGTCGGTGTACTTCTGAAAGGCCGCCTGCATCCGCACATGGTCTTCCGGGGTGATGTCGTGGGAGGTGACGAAAATCCTTCTGACATCCTCGGGAATGTCACTGATCCCCTGGACGGTCCCTTTCTCAGCAATCCTTTTCATCAGCTCTTCGGTGTAGAAGCCACGCTCCCTGGCGATCTGCTCAAAGAGCGGATGCACCTCGATGAGACGATCGTTGTCCATGACCTGTCGGACATAGGACACTGCGAACAGGGGTTCCACGCCGCTGGAACAGTTGGCGATAATCGAAATCGTTCCGGTCGGCGCAATGGTTGTACAGGTGGCATTGCGAATTTTACTGCCCCCTTTTTGATCGTAAATACTCCCTTTGAAGTTGGGGAAGGCGCCCCGTTCTTCAGCGAGCAGAATCGACTCCTGGTGAGAGGTGTCGTTAATGAATTTCATCACCTTCTCGGCAAGTTCGATGGCGGCCTTGCTGTTGTACGGGATGCCGAGCAGAATCAGCAGGTCGGCCCAGCCCATGACGCCGAGACCGATTTTACGGTTGGCGCGGGTCATTTCGTCGATTTCGGGAAGTGGATATTTGTTGGCCTCGATGACATTGTCCAGAAAACGGGTGGCCATGCGGACGGTTTTTTCCAGTTTCTTCCAATTGACGTCGCCGTCAACCACCATGTTTTTAAGATTCAGAGATCCCAGGTTGCAGGATTCGTAGGGGAGCAGGGGTTGCTCGCCACAGGGGTTGGTGCTCTCGATCTCTCCGATATGAGGAGTCGGGTTGTCGCGGTTCAGGCGATCCAGGAAGATAATGCCGGGTTCGCCGTTGGTCCACGCCATATCGACAATCTGGCTGAACACTTTGGCGGCGTTGAGTTTTTTGACCACCTTGCCGGTTCGTGGGTTGATGATATCGTAGTCCTGGTCATTTTCGACGGCCTGCATGAAGGCTTCGGTCAGGCCGACGGAAATATTGAAGTTGGTGAGGATGGTCTGGTCCCGCTTGGACATGATGAAATCCATGATGTCGGGGTGGTCAACCCTCAGGATACCCATGTTGGCTCCACGCCTGGTGCCTCCCTGCTTGATGGTCTCCGTGGCGATATCGAAGACCCGCATGAAGGAGATCGGTCCTGATGATACGCCGCTGGTGGACTGGACTTCGTCGTTGGCCGGTCGGACCCGTGAGAAGGAGAAGCCGGTCCCGCCGCCGCTTTTATGGATCAGGGCGGTGTTCTTGATGGCTTCGAAAATACTTTCCATGGAGTCACCGACCGGGAGCACGAAGCAGGCGGACAGCTGGCCCAGCTCCCGACCGGCATTCATCAGGGTCGGTGAATTGGGCAGGAAATCGAGTTCCGTCATCATCTGGTAATATTCGGCTTCAAAATCTTTCTTTTTGCCATCGACGGCAATTTCAGCGTCGTTGATCGCCTTGGCAACCCGGCGGAACATGTCTTCCGGTTTTTCGGTTGGTACCCCCTCACTGCTGCGCTTGAGATAGCGCTTGTTGAGAACTGTCATGGCATTGGGAGAAAGATTCAACCCTTTCGCGGCGTTAACATCAGTCATCGACGGTTCCTTTCCTCTTTGAAATGTAAATCATTGAAAAATAACTAAAAAGGTGTGCATTAAACACTAGATGTAGTTGCAGTGGGTGAATATAGACCACTATATCTGGGGTATGTCAAGTTTTAAAATTACAATCTGGTTTCTTTAATCCGGATCGTCCGACCCGTCGATCAGGGATGGTATAGGCGGCATTTCTAACAAAAAATTGGGACTGAAGGCAAGAGCCGGGCTGGGGACCACGGGTGGCTCTTCGGGCACATTTCGGCAAACTGCTGGTGACTTTGGCCGGCAATCGGACTAATATCGGACTTATCACTTGTTGTCGGGAGGAATATTGAGTATTCTTCTGCGGTTTGTTAATTCCGGTTCGTCGTTTCCCGGGTGATCTTCATTTTCTGACGGCCGGCAGAATCACCAGGAATGGATCGTCATTTTGCTTTATCTGGATAACGCAGCAACCAGCCATCCCAAGCCCGAGTCCGTCTACCTGGCGGTTGATCAGTATCTGCGGCAGGGCGGCAGTCCCAGCCGTGGTGCCTACGCGCAAAGCCTGGCGGCCGACCAACTCCTCTTTGAAACGCGTGAACTGCTCGGCCAACTGTTCAATGTCCCCGCTTCCGAGCGTTTTGTTTTTACTTTCAATGCAACGCTGGCCATCAACCAGGCCCTGTTCGGTCTGCTTGCCCCCGGTGAGCGGGTGGTGTCGACCTCAATGGAGCACAACGCTGTCGCCCGGCCGTTGACTGCCCTGGCCGACCGGGGTGTCACCGTCGTCAAGGTCAAGGCGAACCCTGCCGACGGATCGGTGGACCAGGCCGCTCTCAAGGCCGCCTGCCTTGAACGTCCGACCCGGCTATTGGTCGTTAATCACTGCTCCAATGTTTTCGGTACTCTCCAGGATATTGCCGGTCTCGGCCGCTGGTGCCATGAGAACGGGATCCTGTTCATGGTCGACGGCGCTCAGACCGCCGGGCTGCTCCCCATCGATATCAGCGCCCTGGATATTGACCTGTTTACGGCCCCCGGTCACAAGGGGCTGCTGGGACCGCAGGGGACGGGCATTCTGTATGTCGCTCCGGACCTCGATCTGGTCCCTTTGGTCTACGGCGGAACCGGGGCTAATTCACATTCCGACCGGCAGCCTGAGGAGATGCCCGAACGACTGGAAAGCGGAACTTACAACCTGCCCGGGATCGCCGGTCTGAAAGCCGGTCTCGAATTTATCCTGGCGACCGGGGTCGAGGAGATCCGCCGGCGGGAAACACATCTGGTCGGACGGCTGGTCACCGGTCTGAAAACGGTCTCCGGAGTCAGGGTCTACGGTCCCGACGACCTGGAGAGAAGAGGAGCGGCGGTGTCTTTTACTGTCACCGGCCTGGATCCTGCCGAAATCGGTTTCATCCTCGACCAACAGGAGAATATCGCCGTGCGCGTCGGACTGCACTGTGCCCCGGATGCCCATCGCAGCCTGGGAACCTATCCGGGGGGGACCGTCAGAGTCAGTCCCGGGTATTTTACGACTGACCGGGAGATTGATCATTTCCTGAGAGTCATCGCCAGGCTGGAATGCGCCTAGAATTCCAACCAGTTCGTTTTTACCGCTATCTTACAGAGGATCTTCTGTTATGAAGAAAAATTACGTCCTTGATACCAATGTTCTGCTTCATGATCCACAGGCGATTGTCAAATTCTCTGACAATACGGTGGTTCTGCCCCTGACGGTTATTGAAGAAATTGACCGGTTCAAGAAAGATCAGAGCGAAACCGGACGGAACGCTCGTCAGATTTCCCGGATGATGGACCAGTTCCGGCTGCAGGGGAAGTTGGTCGAAGGTGTTCCCCTTGACAATGGCGGGCTGCTGCGGGTGGAAATCTATAAGCAGGAGCTGATGCAGAAATTGCCCCCGGAATTGCGGGTCGATCGCGGAGACAATCGGATTCTCGCCGTGGCCAAGGATCTGCAGGATAACTCTCCGAACGGTCCGGTCATTTTTATTACCAAAGATATCAACCTGCGTATCAAGGCGGATACCATCGGACTGAAGACCGAGGACTATCAAAACGACAAGATTCCGGTCGAAGAACTCTACACCGGCACCTCGGAACTGTATGTTCCGGGGGGCGAAGTGGATCGTTTTTATGAGCAGGGGAAACTGGATACCGAAGACGAGCTGTTCGCCAATCAGGGGGTGACCCTGGTCGATGAGAGCAATCCGTCCCATACGGCACTGGCCCGTTACAACGGCGCCAGCAAAGAACTGCTGCCTCTGGTCAGAACGCCCAAAGAAGGGATCTGGGGAATCCATCCCCGCAATCGTGAGCAGCAGTTCGCTTTTGATCTGCTGCTTAATGACGACATTCAGCTGGTTTCCCTGGTGGGCAAGGCCGGGACCGGGAAAACCCTTCTCGCTATTGCCGCCGGGCTCTTGAAAACTGCAGATGAAGGAGCCTATAATCGCCTGCTGGTATCGCGGCCGGTTTTCCCCATGGGACGCGATCTCGGGTTTCTCCCCGGTGACATTGAAGAGAAACTGGCCCCCTGGATGCAGCCGATATTTGATAATGTCGAGCTGCTGCTGTCCTCCTATGACGAGGGGGGGAAAAGAAAGCGCGGTTACCGCGAGTTGATCGATCTCGGCCTGATGGAGATTGAACCCCTGACCTATATTCGCGGCCGCTCCATCCCCAAGCAGTACATGATCGTCGACGAGGCGCAGAACCTGACTCCTCACGAGATCAAAACGATTATTACCAGGGCCGGGGAGGGCACCAAAATCATCCTGACCGGTGACCCCTATCAGATCGACAATCCGTATGTTGATTCTTCAAGTAACGGTTTAACTTATGCTGTTGAACGTCTAAAGGGACAAGATATTGCCGGTCACACCACATTAAGTAAAGGTGAACGTTCCTCCCTCGCCGAGCTGGCCGCAAACCTGCTGTAAGACGATCAGAAACCGGATGTTTTAGACTTATGTTGTTACTTGCTTTGGAAAGCTCCTGTGACGAGACCTCCGCGGCGGTGGTGCGGGACGGGCGTGACATTCTGTCCAACCTGATTTCTTCCCAGGTGGATCTTCACGCTGTTTACGGCGGTGTCGTACCGGAACTGGCATCGCGCAGACATCTCGAGGTCATCTCCCCTCTGGTTGACAAGGCCCTGGCCGATGCCGGTATCGACGCATCCGCCCTTGACGGTGTGGTGGTGACCCGGGGGCCCGGCCTCATCGGGGCCCTGCTGGTCGGCTTGTCCTTCGCCAAGGCCTACGCCTACGCCCTGGGAATTCCCATGATCGGGGTTCATCACATCGAAGGGCATATTCTCGCCGTTCAACTGGAACAGAAGGTCGAGTATCCGTTTCTGGCGGCGGCGGTGTCGGGTGGCCACACCCACCTCTTTCGGGTCGACGGTATCGGCCGCTACCGGCTGCTCGGTCGCACCGTTGATGACGCGGCCGGAGAAGCGTTCGACAAGGTCGCAAAGATGCTCGGCCTCGGTTATCCCGGGGGGCCGATAATCGATAAACTGGCTGCCCAGGGGGATGACGGTGGAATCGTCTTTCCGCGTCCGCTACTGAAAAAGAAGAACCTCGATTTCAGTTTTTCAGGCATGAAAACGGCCGTTCTGAACTACCTTCACAGGTTGGAGCATGCGCCCGATTCGACCGAGACGGCCCAGATCGCCTGCGCATTTCAGACTGCCGTCGTCGATGTGCTGGTCCAGAAGATCCTGCGCGCGGCCGAAGACCAGGGGCTTGAGCGAATCGTGGTCGCCGGGGGGGTCGCCTGTAATTCCGGGTTGCGCAAGACGCTGCATCAGGTCGCCGGTGAGCAGGGGCTTGACGTGTTTTTTCCGAAACCTCTTCTGTGTGCAGACAATGCGGCCATGCTTGCGGTTGCCGGGGACTATTACCTCCAGCAGGGGATCTCTTCCGGATTGGATCTTAACGCCGTCTCCAGCTGGCCCTTGGAACATGTTCGGTGCTGACAGACTATGTGGCGGCGTTGGGGATTTTTCAGACAATTCAAGTTGAATCTGATCAAACTGGCTCGGATTCAATCTGAGCCCGATGCCATCGGTCGTGGCATCGCCCTGGGATTGTTTATCGGATTTACCCCGACCTTCGGCTTCCAGATGGTCCTGGCCATCGCTTTTGCCTTTCTGCTGCGTCAAAACAAGATAGCGACTTTTATCGGGGTTTTCATCACCAATCCGGTAACCGCACCGGTTATCTACGGTCTCGAATATGAGGTCGGCCGCATGCTCCTCGGCTATCCGCCCCTCCACCATCATCATTTTCAATATGAAGAACTCCTGAGCATGGGGCTGCAGTTCGCGACACCGCTACTGCTCGGCTGCCTGGTTCTGGGAATTCCCTTTTCGATTATCGGGTATTCACTGACTGTGAGATTTGTCCCGACTCTGCGCCAATGGAAAATCCCCCGCTGGCCGCGCAGACGTCCCTGAAAGGTTTGTCATTCATGGAATATCGCACCAAGAAACGCTTTGGTCAGCATTTTCTGCATGATCATTCGATCATCGATAAAATCATGACCGCTGCCCGCCTTGATGACACGACCCGGGTCATCGAGATCGGTCCCGGTCTTGGCGTGCTGACCGACCAGCTTCTGCCGCGTGCCGGTCAGGTCGAGGTCATGGAGATCGACCGGGACCTGATTGAGCTTCTGCAGCAGCGCCGGGACGCAAAACTGACGGTTCATGCCGGCGATGTGCTGAAGCTTCCGTGGGAACAGCTGTTTGACCAGCCTCCTTATGTCCTGGTCGCCAATCTGCCTTATAATATTTCCAGCCAGGTGGTCTTTCGAATTATCGACCATCGTCATCTTTTTGAGCGCATGGTCCTGATGTTTCAACGCGAAGTCGGGGAGCGGCTTGCCGCAGCCCCGGGAGGTAAGGATTACGGCATTCTTTCGGTGCTGACTCAGCTGTGGTTCGATATTCGCATGGTGACTTTGGTCAAGCCCGGCGCCTTCAACCCTCCGCCCAAGGTTGATTCCATCGTACTGTTTTTTCAGCGGCGTGATGTTCCACGAGTCGATCCTGTCGATGAAGCGCTGTTTCGCCGGGTGGTCAAAGGAGCGTTCACGCAACGCCGAAAAACCCTTCGCAACAGCCTCCTGGCCGCCGGGTTCGGTGGCGACGAGATCGACCAGGCCCTGGCCTCCGCCGGGATTTCACCCAAGGTGCGGGGCGAAACCCTGTCCCTTGACGATTTTTCCCGCCTGACCGCCGGTTTTTTTGTTCTGACTTAAAATATATTTGACGTCATAGCTTGATAAGCCATTTTCACTGGTCTATGATTCAAGCTTGTTGTGGTCGTTCACGTTCGCAGTATTTATTTTACCCTTACTCAACGAAGACACAGGGAGACAAATCATGAAAGTGACTGTGGCCCGCAAAGGTCGTACGTCAGAACAAAGCGAGGAGCTGCTCAGCTCTGAAAAAATCGAGGAAGAATTACGAAAACAGGGCGTCGATGATCAGCTGAAAATCCATCTGCAGCTCGCGCAGATTTTACGAGAACATACCCCGCCCAACATCCTCGCCCAGCTTGATCTTCCGGAGGTCATCAGGCATCTCCGCCAGGCCGGAGCATTTCTTTATAAACGGCAACAGGACGTCAAAGTCGAGTTAATCGCACAGCAGGCTCCCGGCCGCTACTATCTTCTGACCAATTCCGTCGATGCGAATCACATTTTCTTTTCCCTGCAGGAGTATCTGCACCGTCGGTCAGTCCCATTCCGGGTCATCTGTCATCCCCTTATCCCCGTGACGCGGGCCGATGGGGTCTTGACCGACCTGTCTCCCGACAACCCTGACCAGGTGCGCGAATCTTTTGTCTGGATCGAGCTGGAAAGGCTGCCCGAACGGCTGACAGATGACCTGCGGGCCGCCGTGGCGACCATTATCTCCGCCGCGGTGACCATTTATAAAGTTCGTTCCGCCATGCTCAAGCGGTTCGATGACCTGGCGTCCATCGGTGACCTTGCCCGGCACGAGGACCTCTACGCCTGGTTGAAACAGGATAATTTCATCCCTGTCGCCTGCCGAAGTTATCTGTATTCCGGCGATGGGAACGCGGCTGATTTCCGTGAAGAAGAGGAGCGGCGGCTCGGCCTGATCCATTTTTATGAGCAGCCTTTCTATAAAACCAGCGACGCGGTTGAGCTGACTCCGGACAAGGTTTTTCCGCTGCTTGGTCATGGCAAGAATGTCGATCTGGAAAAACCGGACATCTACTGTCCTCTCCATAGGTTTGAACGCCTGACCTATCTGGGTTTCCGTGAAGAGCTGCCCGACGGCTGCTTCCGGGAGCATTGCTTCTTCGGTTTCTACACTCAGAAAAGTATCGATGAAATCAGTTCTTCGATTCCGGCCCTGCGCCAGCGCATAGAAAAAGCCCTGGCCGAGTTGAACATTCCCCACGACAGCCATAATTACCGAAAATCGATCCAGATCATCAACAGCTTCCCCAAAATCGAACTGTTTCTCATGGGGAACGATGAACTGCGGCGCATGCTGCGGTCTTTTACCCAGATGCATCGGCAGGCCGAGGTCAAGGTCGTATTCGCACCCAGCGCGTCGGAAAACGGCCTGACCCTGCTGCTGATCATGCCCAACGAGTATTATCTTCCTGAGCATATCGAACGGATGGAAGGGTATGTGCGGCGGTTTTTCAACGCGATCAGGGTTGAGTCGCGTCTGATTCACCTGGCATCCGATTACCTGAGCCTGCACATCAACCTGCTGCTGGAAGAGAAGGACATTTCCGTTGACCTGGTCCGTCTCGAGCAGGGGCTGACCAGGCTGGCCATGCCCTGGAAGCTGAAGTTCAGGCAGCTCCTGGAAAAATCCTTCGGCCCGACCGCCTTCGATGTCTGGGAGCGTTATATCAACGCCTTCCATAAGGATTACCGGGACCGTATCCATCCGCGCTTTGCCGTGCGGGATGTGCGCAACATTGAAAATGTGCTCAGTAGCGGCGAGGACTACTTCGATCTTTGGGGTCCTTTTCACGAACAGAGTGATTACTACCGGCTTCAGTATTACAGCCTGAAGCGCAGTTATCTCAATGCCCTGATGCCTTTCCTGCAGAATCTCAATCTCTGCATCCTGCAGGAGGTCGATTCCGATCTGGTGGTCGACGGCACCCCGGTTTACATCAAAAGTTTCGCGGTCCGGCCCAATGTCCGCGGTGAAAAATCCTTCAAGGAAATCAAACCGCTGTTGCTGGAAACCCTTCTGGCCATGCGCAAGGGGGAGGTCGAAAACGACTATCTGCACCAGTTGCAGCTGTTGACCGGTCTGTCCTGGCGTGAAATCGACGTATTCCGCTGTTACCGGAATTATTATTTCCAGTTGGGCAGTCCGTTCAGTAAAAAGCGGGTCGCTGATACCCTGGTGAACAATTATCAGGTCGCTCTGCTGCTCTATCGTTATTTCGAAGGTCGTTTCAAACCGCAACGGGAGTGGGAAGACCCGATGGTCAGGGAGCTGGATGTCCTGTCCCCGATCAGAATGGAACTTGCCGAGGCCCTCGAGGAGGTCAGCGATCCCAACGAGGACCGGATTCTGAGAACCCTCTTCAACCTCATCGATTCGACCATCCGAACCAACTTCTTCCTGCGCTATGAGCAGGATGATTACTTCATTTCCATCAAGGTCAGCTCCCTCGGCGTTATCGACATGCCCAACCCCAGGCCACTCTACGAGGTTTACGTCCACTCTGCGACCATGGAAGGAATCCATATGCGGGGTGGTAAGGTCGCCCGTGGCGGTATCCGTTGGTCCGATCGGCCTGATGATTTCAGGACCGAGGTCCTCGGCCTGGTCAAGGCCCAGATGGCCAAAAACGCGGTGATCGTCCCGGAGGGGGCCAAGGGCGGTTTCATTACCAAACTCAGCAGCCCTGACCGGGATGAAATGGGGCGGATTGTTTCCGACGCGTATAAGACCCTCATGCGCGGTCTGCTCGATACCGCGGATAATCGGGAAGGGCCCCAGGTGGTCCGCCCGGATGGAGTCATCGCCTACGATGATCAGGATCCCTATCTGGTTGTCGCCGCCGACAAGGGGACAGCTCACCTGTCCGATACGGCCAACGGCGTCAGTAATTCCTATGGCTACTGGCTGGGGGACGCGTTCGCCAGCGGGGGGTCTCACGGCTACGATCACAAGAAACTGGGCATCACCGCCCGCGGGGCCTGGGAGAGTGTCAAGCGTTCTTTCCGGGAGATGGGCCACGATATCCAGTCTGAGCCCTTCACCGTGGTCGGTATCGGCGACATGAGCGGCGACGTTTTCGGCAACGGCATGCTGCTGTCCAGGAAAATCAAGCTGGTGGCGGCATTTGATCATCGTCACATTTTTCTTGACCCCGATCCCGATCCCGAAACGTCCTACCGGGAACGTGAGCGGATGTTCAACCTGCCCAGGTCGACCTGGGATGATTACAACAGGGACCTCATTTCCGAAGGGGGAGGGATCTTCTCGCGCCAGCTCAAGGAAATTCCCTTGTCCCCACAGGTGGCCAAGATGCTGGGCACCCGCCAGGAAAGCATCGATGTTCCCGGGCTGATCAAACTGTTGCTCACCGCTGAGATCGATCTGCTCTGGAACGGCGGAATCGGGACGTACATCAAGGCCAGCAGTGAAACCAACGAGGATGCCGGCGACCGGGCCAACGACGCAGTGCGGATCGATGCTGTGGAATTACGGGCCAAGGTGGTCGGTGAGGGCGGCAACCTCGGGGTCACCCAGCTTGGCCGCATCGAATACGCTCTTAACGGCGGACGGATCAATACCGACGCCATTGACAACTCCGCGGGGGTCGACAGTTCCGACCACGAGGTCAACCTCAAGATTCTGCTGCGGGAACTGCGCCATGAAGGGAAGGTCAAGGATCTTGAGCAGGGCTACGCACTGCTTGAGGAGATCGAGGAAACGGTCTGCCAGGATGTTCTGGCCAACAATTATACTCAGACCCAGGCCCTTTCCCTCGACGAAATCCGCTGCCGCCGGGATGTCGATTCCTATCTCGACCTGATTGACCGTCTCGGCCGTTCCGGACTGCTGGACCGGCGGGGGGAATATCTGCCCAGCAGAAAGGACGTTGTGGCCCGGTCCGAATCACGCCTGGTCAGACCTGAGCTTTCGGTTTTGCTGGCCTACAGCAAGATGTTCCTGTTCCGGGCTCTCAATGACACCAGGCTGCCGCAGAGTCCGGTCATCCAGGACCTCTATTTCGAATATTTCCCTCGGGAAGTGGTCGATCGTTATCGCGACGTGCTGCCCAACCACCCGCTGGCCAAAGAGATTACCGCCACGATGCTGACCAACCGGGTTATCGACCAGGCGGGCGGAACGTTTCTGCTGACCACCAGCCGCCTCGCCGGCTGCAGCCAGGTCGAGGTCGCCCTCGCGTACCTGGTGTTTGACAACCTGGTCAACGGTTCAGAAATGCGCAGAGCGATCTATGCTCTTGACAACCGGATGCCTGCCGACCGTCAGTATCAGCTGCTGCTTAAACTGGAAGCCCTGCTGGCAGGTTACACCAGTTACGCCCTGGTCAACGGGATGAAAATTCCTGAAACAGCTGATGATCTGGCTCATATCCGCGACCTGCTTGACCATTACACCAGTCTTATCCCCGAAATGTTCAGCGCGGACGATCTTGCAGACAGCGAAAAATTCCAGGCCGATCTCGAGCAGCAGGGGGTCGCTTCTCATGTGGCCCGGCGTTTTGCCCTCCTCGATTTTCTTGAAGATTTCATTCCGCTGGTCGGCATGAGTGTCTCCTCGGGCGAGGATCTCGAAAAACTGGCCCGTATCAAGGTCGTGGTGGACCGGAAACTGAAAATTGAAGACATTCTCAAACAGGTCGGCTCGGTTCCGGTTCGCGATCACTGGGACCGGCAGGCCCGGGAATCGTTGCTGGGATCCCTGCAGATGGTTCATGTCAGGATCATTCAGCGCGTCGCTATGGACAAGCCGGATTCTCCCGAGTCCTACTTCAGCGAGCGGCGTCAGAAAATGCGCAGCTACGAAGATCTCAGGCAGAATCTGCTGAGTGAAAAAACCGGCAACTTTCATCCCTTTACCGTGGTTCTCAGGGGCCTGGAAGGTTTGTTGACCGGCTGATTCGACGTTCAGTATAATCCACGGGGCGGACCATCATCCGCCCCGCTTTATTTTTGCTGTTATTTCTGCTGCTTGCCGCTTGATGGACGGTCTCATCCCGTTACCTGAAAAATGTGGACTGACTTCACATGGCTATGCTATACCGGTTTTCGCCTTTGCGCCGTAAGGAGTGTCCGACCCGGTACCCTGACTGGAGTCTCAAGGACGCTGTTTATGGTGGCCGGGCAACTGACGACATAGATCCCGTGGCAGCCATTATTCTCCGGTCGGAGAAAGCCGGCTACACACCGCCTGGATCAGTGATGACCGGGACGGAAGGTGCAGAGATTTTCAGGATGGGGACCACCGCCAGTGGTTGGACCCCGGAGTATGCCTTTCGTTGCGACGAAAGGCTTTTTTTGTTTTGACAAGGATATCATCGTGAAAAAACGCCGGACAATACTGGATATAGCGCAAATGAAGGAGCAGGGCGAAAAGATCAGCGTCCTGACCGCTTATGACTATCCGTTTGCTAAACTCATGGATACGGCCGGAATTGATATGATTCTGGTGGGCGATTCCGTCGGCTCGGTTTTCTCGGGCTACGAAAACACCCTGCCGGTCACCATGGAAGAAATGATTTATCACACCCGGGCCGTGGCCCGCGGTTGCGACCAGGCCCTTATCATTGCCGATCTGCCGTTTTTGTCCTACCAGATCGATATTCGGGATGCGCGTCTGAATGCCGGTCGCCTGGTCAAGGACGGTGGTGCCCAGGCCGTCAAGCTCGAAGGTGGCGAGCATATGGCGGACACGATTCGGGCCATTGTCGACATGGACATTCCGGTCTGTGGGCATGTCGGGCTGACACCCCAGTCCGTTCACCGGATGGGCGGCTTCAGGGTACAGGGACGTCAGGATGAACAGGTCCGCAAGATCATTGCCGATGCCAAGGCGGTTGAGGCTGCCGGGGCCTTCGCCGTTGTTCTTGAAGCGATTCCGGCGGAGCTGGCCAGGGAAATCTCCGAGCAGCTGACTATCCCCACCATCGGCATCGGGGCCGGACCCGGATGTGACGGGCAGGTCCTGGTCATTCACGATATTCTCGGTCTGTGCGACAAGTACTCCCCCAAATTCGTCAAGCGTTTCGCCGATGTCTCGGCGATCATCACGCAGGGAATCGAGCAGTATATTGCCGAAGTCAAGAACGGCCAGTTTCCCGGTCCTGAACATTCCTTCAAGTAGGCGGAGAAAATCTTATGGACATCATCAGAACCGCCGAAGAAATGCAGCACTGGAGCCTGCAGGCTCGGGCCGAAGGGAAGCGCATCAGTTTTGTCCCGACCATGGGATTCCTTCATGAAGGACACCTGTCGTTATTGAAAGAAGGGCGGGGGCAGGGGGACCTGCTGGTTCTGTCCATTTTTGTCAACCCGACCCAGTTCGGCCAGGGGGAGGACTTTGAGGACTACCCCCGCGATCTTGAGCGCGACAGCGAACTTGCCGCGGCAGTCGGCGTCGACGTCATCTTCGCGCCGACTGCCGCGGACATGTACCCGAACGGTTATGCGACCTATGTGAATGTCGAAGGGATCACCGAAATCTTGTGTGGAGCGAGTCGTCCGGGACATTTCCGCGGCGTCTGCACCGTGGTCTGCAAACTGTTCAATATCATCCAGCCCCAGGTCGCCATTTTCGGCACCAAGGATTTTCAGCAGCTTGCCGTCATTCGGCGCATGGTCAATGATCTGAATATGCCCGTCGAGATTGTCGGTATGCCGATTTTCCGGGAAGCCGACGGGTTGGCCATGAGTTCGCGCAACGTCTATCTCAGCCCTGAACAGCATCGGCAGGCTCTCAGTCTTTCGCGGGCGATCAGGGACGCCCGGGAGCTGGTCAGGGGAGGGGATACGGACTGTGCCGATCTGATCAGGCGCATCACCGGCCAGATTTCGACTCAGCCCGAGGCCGTCATCGATTATATCAAAATCTGTCACCAGACGACCCTTGAGGATCAGCAGGCCGTCGACGAGAATTCGGTGTTGCTGCTTGCGGTCAGATTCGGATCGACCCGGCTGATCGACAACGGTTTCCTGATGGAATAAACAATGACTGAAACTGCACTTGCCAATTTACAGACCCTCTATCGAATTTTCACCGTTCCGGAAGCGCCCGATTCCACCCTCGGTAAAATCGACCAGGCAATTACCGGCAATGTGGCCGATTTTCTTCAGAAGCACATTGTCGCACTGGAATGCAGCCTGGAAGAGATAGAGAAGGATTTTTCCAGTTCCGCCATTCCTGAAGATCCGACCTTCGTGTCCGAGTATACCGAGTTCGTCAAGGAAAAACTGGTGGCTCAATCCGTTCATACCGCGGCACCCGGTTTCGTCGGGCACATGACCTCGGCGCTGCCTTATTTCATGTTGCCGTTGTCGCGCATTATGACCGCCCTCAACCAGAACCTGGTGAAAGTTGAAACCTCCAAGGCCTTCACCCCTTTGGAGCGCCAGGTCCTGGCGATGCTGCACCGCCTGATTTATGACCGGGACGAGGATTTTTACGAACGTTATATTCATGACAGCGCCCATGCCATGGGCGCTTTCTGTTCCGGTGGGACGATCGCCAACACGACGGCCTTCTGGGCGGCGCGGAATATGCTGTGCAAGACCGACGGGGAATTCCGGGGAATCGCCCAGGAGGGGCTGTTCAGGGCGCTCAAACACCTCGACTGCGACGGATTGGCGATTCTGGCTTCCCGCCGGGCCCATTATTCCCTGGGGAAAGCGGCCGATCTGCTCGCTATCGGACGGGACAATCTGGTCCTGATCGATACCGACGAGCATAACCGGATCGATCTGAACCATCTGCGCGAAGAGCATAAAAAGCTGGTTGACCGTAACATCCGTCCCCTGGCCCTGCTGGGAATCGCCGGAACGACCGAAACCGGTCACATTGATCCCCTGGAGCAACTGGCCGACTTTGCCGAGGAGATCGGCTGTCATTACCATGTCGACGCCGCCTGGGGCGGGCCCACTCTGTTTTCCTCCCGGCATCGCCATTTACTGGCCGGTATCGACCGGGCCGATTCGGTGACCATCGACGCGCACAAGCAGCTTTATGTGCCCATGGGCGCCGGGATGGTCCTGTTCAAAGACCCCCATGCCCTCAATGCCATTGAACATCATGCCAATTATATTCTGCGGCATGGGTCCAAAGACCTCGGCAGCCATACCCTTGAAGGGTCCAGGCCCGGGAAAGCTCTGCTTGTTCATGCCGGACTCTCCATCATTGGCCGTAAAGGGTATGAGCTGTTGATTGATCTTGGCATTGAAAAAGCCCGGACCTTTGCGGAAATGATCACCCGACATCCCGATTTCGAGCTGATCTCGGCTCCGGAACTGAATATCCTGACCTACCGTTACTGTCCGGACTGGCTTCAGCAGCGGCTGCCCGATCTGGCTCCGGACCTGGTAATAAAGGTCAACCAGGAACTTGATCAGGTTATCCAGCTCGTCCAGAAAGTGCAGCGCGAAGCCGGCAAGACCTTTGTCTCGCGGACCCGCCTGCGGTGCGCCCGCTACGGGAAAGAGCAGATTACCGTTTTCCGGTCCGTGCTGGCCAACCCTCTGACGACCGATGACATCCTCAGTTCCGTTCTTGCTGAACAGTGTGATATCGTTGCCGGGGAACATGAGGTCCAGCACCATTTCGACACCATCAGAGCCTTCCTGGCTGAACCCGGATCCTGAATGAAAACCATCTACCGGTCACGGCTGTTAGTTTCCGGGAACGCTCCGCCCCTGGAGGACGGGGCCTTCCTCGTTTGCGATTCACGGATCGTTGCCGTGGACAGTTATCCGCCGCTGTCCGCCGCGTACCCGGATGCCGCCGTGACCGATTTTGGCGATGCCATCATCTGTCCGCTGCTGGTCAATGCCCATACTCATCTGGAGCTGACCGACTACCCCAGGTGGTCCCTGGCTGCCGGGGAGACCGCCGCCCCCCAGGATTTCGTCGACTGGATTTTGCAGCTGATCCGGGTCAAGCGGAAGCTCAAGGGGGACGATTACCGGCACTCCCTGGGGCATGGTATTGATCAGTCCCTGGCATCCGGAACCGGGATTGTCGGAGACATCCTGGCGCATCACTCCGCGGCGGACGTTTACAACGGAACGGCGATCCAGGGGCGTCTGTATCTAGAAACCCTGGGGCGCGATCCGGCCGTTATCGAAAAAGTCAGAAGCGGTCTTGACCGAGCGCTTGCAGAAGAGAACTGCGGGCACATGACCAAGGCCGTATCTCCTCATTCCCCCTATACGATCAGCAGGACCTACCTGCAAGATATCTATCGGGACTGCCGCCGGCGTCATGTCCTATGCTGCACCCATCTGGCCGAGTCCCCGGACGAAGTCGATTTCATTCAACAAGGACGGGGCGCCATGGCCGAAAAGTTTTTCCCGGCCATCGGCTGGGAAGCCTATATCCCCGGGGGGAGTGGTTCCAGACCGGTGGCCTATCTGGATGAGCAGGGTGGGCTTTTCCCCGAAAACCTGCTTGTTCACGGGGTGCAGTTGAATGATGATGAAATCGACCTGCTGGCCAGTAGAAAGATGGCCATCGCCCTCTGTCCGCGCTCCAACCAGCGCCTGAAGGTCGGCAAAGCACCTGCCGGAAAACTCCTTGACAGCGGGGTCCGGCTGGCTCTCGGCACTGATAGCATGGCCAGTTGCGGCAGTTTGTCCATCTGGGATGAAATGGCCTTTGCCCATACCTGGTTCGCAGGGGATCTTGACGCTCCCACCCTGTTCTACCTGGCGACCCTTTCCGGGGCCGACGTTCTTGGCATGGCCGATCGCTTCGGCAGCCTGGAACAGGGTAAGTTCGCCGCATTTCAGGTCTTGCGACCCAAAACAACTGTTGCGAAGGGCGAGGTTTTCGATTATTTTGTAGCGCCGGGCTGCACTGCAGATATTGTTCATGCGGTCATGGGCGAGCAGGTGCTGTTGTCCGAAAGGTCGTGACGGGTTAGACTGAACATCCATTGGCAACCCAAGCCCTGATTCATAAGCCCGTACGAAGTTGAAGAAAGATTATGATTGAAGAACACGGAACCATTGTCGAACTCAAAGAAGACAACATCGCCATTGTCCAGTGCGGGCGCAGCAGTGCCTGTGATCACTGCCCCTCGGTCGACTCCTGCCAGATGGGGGATGACAAAGAGACCATGCTGATCGAAGCTCTCAACCTGGCCGGGGGACAATTGCATGACCGGGTGAAAGTGGTGACGACCACCAGGAATTTCCTGCAGTCATCCTTTATGCTTTATATCATTCCGGTTATCGCCCTGCTTGTCGGTGCTCTGATCGGCCAGACGGTCGGAGAAAAAAGCGGAGCCGTCGATCCCTCGCTGCTGTCTGCGCTGCTCGGTTCCCTCTGCCTGGTGGTGAGCTTTCTGCTGATCCGGCTGTTCACCCGGAAACTTAAAAAAGAAGCCTACATGCCCAAGATCGTCGCCATCGAATCCTGAATAGGAAAGTCATCAGCATATGGGTATCAAAGTTATCGCCACCAACAAAAAAGCGTATCACGACTACTTCATCGACGAAACCTTCGAGGCCGGTATCGTTCTGACCGGAACCGAGGTTAAATCGATCAGGGATGGGAAGGTTAACCTGAAAGAGTCCTTCTGCCGGATAAAAGATGGCGAGGTATTCATCAACAATATGAACATCCCGGAATATGCGTTCGGAAATCGCGAAAACCATGACCCGACGCGGATGAGAAAACTGCTCCTGCATCACGCCGAGATCGACAAGCTGATCCGCCAGACCGAGCAAAAGGGATTGGCGCTGATCCCGACCAAGATCTATTTCAAGAATAATTACATCAAGCTTGAGCTCGGCCTCGGTCGTGGAAAAAAACTGCACGACAAGCGCGAAACCCTCAAGCGGAAAGAGGCCGATCGGGAAATGGCGAAAGCCATGAAGAACGCGCACAGATAGTTTGCACTTCGTAGTTCAATATGAGATAATGCTTTAACTAGTAAAAAGAAGTTGACTGAAAAATAAACACTTATAAGAATTTGGGGGTGTCAAGGTTTCGACGGGGGACGGAAACGAAAGTCGCATGCCGGAGTGGGCTGGCTCCGAAACAAAGCCCAACTTAACTAAACGCAGACTCTGACGTTAGTTACGCACTGGCCGCTTAATTAAGCGACCACGTTTCATGACTTATCGTCCATGTAGGACATGAAACGTAAAGCAGTGGACTAGTCTAACAGCAAGTCTTTGGCTGTCGGGCGAAACTCTAAAAAGACTCGCCGGTTGAATATCCTGTCTGTGGGAGCTTCCTCCGGTTAAATTAAAATACAGACTAAGCATGTAGAAGCTTTACGTGGAAAGCTTTCGGACGCGGGTTCGATTCCCGCCACCTCCACCAATTAAAAATGGTCGCCCAGTCATAAATTGGGCGGCCTTTTTTAGTGGTGCGAAGTTGTCACGGGAATCGAAGCGAAGCGAGCGCTGACTAAATGTCAGAAGAGCGGCCAAGGATGGCCGCGTCAGCGAGCGGAGGGGAGCCTACGCAGTGAAGGCCACGACGGCCGTAATGAAGTGGGCGATTCCCGCCACCTCCACCATTTTGAAAAGAATTCAGAACCTGGCCGAGCGCACCTTCGACCAGGCCGGAAGCTATCTGGTGCGGGGCTTCGACACCTTCATCGGGGGCGTCGACGACGACAGCGTGGAGGCGATCACCAACGCCGGACGCGCCTACATCCAGGGCTTCCGGCATCAGCGCGATCTGCCCACCTCGACCCTGGTGCCCAAATCCATTGCCACCAAGTCGGTGCGCGGTGAGCAGAAGACCTTCGACATCAATAAGCGCCGCTATCCGGTCAACTCCACGCCGCTCAAGGAGACGACCCAGGTGGAGGCCATCGTCGAGATTACCCGCAACGTTACTCGCGGCTCAGTGGGCGGCGGCGAAGACCTGCTCGATCCCAATCCCGTGGTGGACATCCTCGAGGTCAGCCAGGGGGCGACCATCTTCCAGGAGGGCGTGGACTGGCAGCAGTCGGGCAACCATGTCGACTGGCTCGGCTCCGGCAACGAACCGGCCATCGGCACCACCTACACGGTGCGCTGGACCTACACCAAGCAGATGGTCAAGGGCACCGACTACGTGGACAGCGGCTGGTTCGGGCAGGCCAACCATCCGGCGGCCGGAAACTACTTCTATCTGGTGACCGCCTACAACGCCACCGGCGAGACGGCCTTCAACGCCGCTGCGGTCATTGCCCGGGGCACTGCCGCCAGGGAGATGAACAAGCTCTCCTGGCTGCCGGTCAGCGGCGCGACCGGCTATCGCGTCTACCGGGCCGCCACCAACGGAGCACGCACCGACTACAAGCGCCTGATGGAACTGGGCAGCGAGGCGCTGTCCTACGTCGACGACGGCGTCGAGGAGATCGGCACCGTTTCGCCTCCGGCCACCAACACCGCCGGGCTCACCATGTCACCGGTCCAGCTCGAGCTGGGCAACCTCAACGTGATCAACTTCGGGCGCGGCAGCCTCGGCGACCAGCCGGTGAACGGTTCCAACTGCAGCCTGGACTACGACTATTACCTCGGCCGCCGCGACATCGTTTACGCCACCACCACCGAGATCAAACGGCTGGAAGGCGCTCCGGCGGATTTTCCGAAGCTGCCCATCGTGCCGGAAAACGCCCTGGGGCTTTGCAGCATCGACTGCCCGCCCAACTCCACCGACATGGAGATCCGCAACTTCGGGCTCACCCGCATCACCATGGATCAGATCCATGACATCATCAAAGATGTGGAGGATCTGAAATACAACGATGCCCAGTATCAGATGAACAACGAACTGCAGAACCGCGACGCTCAGTCCAAGAAAGGCATCTATTCGGATGACTTCTCCAATACTGCGCAGTCGGATATCTATCACGCCGAGTGGGATGCCCGGGTAAATGAACTGGGCAAGTTTGCCTCTCCGGATCGCTCTGCCATTTCATCACCGCTCGAAGTGGATACGGGCAGCAGCGATGCCAGCTTCTTTGGCAGTCTGGCACTGTTGCCGGGTTCGGAACAGGTGATTCTCGAGCAGAATGATTGGTCCGAGGAGCGCAATATCAACCCGTATGCGGTCTTTGAAAAGCCGCCCGCCATGCTGCAGGTGACGCCCAATATCGGCCGCCGTGGCCAGACCGGCATTGCCGTGACAGGCATCAACTTCACGCCGGATCGCTCCGGGATTGTCCTGCGTTGTGACGGGCGTGTCATGGCCAGCAATCTGGTCAGTGATGATGCCGGACGTGTGACCGCCTCTTTCACGGTGCCGACGGAAGCCCGTAACGGCAACCGTATCGTGGAAATGGCCGATGGGCCGTACACCGCCCGGGCCAGCCTGCAGATCAATGACCCGCTGGTGATTACCCGTATTCAGCGCTTTATCCAGACCAACATCATTACCCGCATCGTTCGTGTGCCGGTGGTGCGTACCGTCTGGAGAACCCGCACCATCTTTGTCCGCCGTGATCCATTGGCGCAGACCTTCAGCTTTACCGAAAACCGGGTGCTGTCGGCGGTGGGTATTCAGTTCACTGAGCGTGATGCATCCATTCCGGTAACGGTTCAGATTCGAGGCGTTACCACAGGATTGCCCAACGACACCATCTTTGCCGAGAAGGTGATCGCGCCGTCGGAAATCAACCTTGGCGGTGAAACCAAGATCAGCTTCGACGATCCCTTCTACGCGGAAGCCAATACCAGCTATGCGGTGGTCCTGCTGACCAACAGTACCAATTATAAGGTGCGAACCGCCACCCTCGGCAAGACCGGCCGTCAGGGCATTATCACCCGCCAGACCTATGCGGAAGGTGTGCTTCTGGAAAGCTCCAATGCAGAGACCTGGACTCCGCTTAACGGCTCCGACCTCACCATGAAGCTCTATGGTTACGAGTTCGAGAACGAAGGCACGGTCCAGTTTCAGCCGGTCAGCGGTGTGCAGTTCTCCGATCTGAACATCGATGAATATTCAGCTATCCCGGAAGGCACCCACCTGATCTGGGAATACTCCACCGACGGTGGTTCGACGTGGGATGCGGTTGTTCCGGCCGAGGAAGAGCGCCTGCCCAATCTGGCCAATGGCGTTTTGGTAAGGGTGCGCTTCAGCACCGGCATGGGTAACGACACTCCGGCGCTCAATTTCCGGGATGTTAACCTGATCGGCTACCTGAACAATACCTCCGGAACCTATCTGACCCGTGAGAATGAACTGACGCAGGGCGTGGAATCCACCAAGGTCTACACCCAGATGGATATCCCAAGCGGCACCAGTGTTCAGTGGTTCGCCTCCAATGACGGCGGTGAAACATGGGAAGCCATGACCATCGACGACACCCGACCCATCGATGAAGACTGGACCGAATACACGCTGGTTCGAACCTTCAGCGATCCGCAGGGCAACAAGGTGCGCTACAAGGCTGAGCTGACCGGAACCGTATTGACCTATCCGAGGATTCACACCCTCGGTGCAACCCTGAGCTGATGGAGGCCCAAAGATGATCGTTAAACGCCGTGGCGGGATGACGGAATTCATCCCGTCTCCACAGGAAAAACGGGAAGGTCTGGTCCGGGATCACTCCTTCAATCTGATCGAAAACCTGCACCACAGGTTGAGCCGGTTGGAGGAGGAACTGGGATTGCCGCTCGATGAGGCCGAAGCCTGCACTGCCTTTCTGTACAAAATGAAGCAGGATGAAACCCGAAATGCAGCCATTCACACTAGCCTGATTACTGGTGGCAGCCCTGATACCTGAGCCCATCCCATCCGTGAAAAACAGCCAACGCCCCGGAACGCCCGCACGCTTCCGGGGCGTTTCTTTTGATATGTCCGCCTGAATGTCGTCAGAATCGTAACATGTTGAAAATAAAGGTGTTAAATGTGGATTCTTTCTGTTCTTCTACTTGCTTTCTGACGGAATTAAAGCATTCATTCACATGTAAGCTGAAGGCTTAACTACAAGCCCGGCAACAAGTTAGAAACCGCAAAACGGAGACTGTGAATGGATTTAAGAGAACTCAGATACGGAATCGAGATCGAGACCGTAAAACGCACCCGGGAACAGATAGCCTGGGCAATCCACTCGGTGGTCGGCGGCCATGTCAGGCATATCGGCGCACCGTCCTGCTACGATCCTTGGGAGGTGGAAGATCTGCGGGGCCGCAAATGGAAGGTGGTCAACGACGCCTCCCTGACCAATGTGCCATCCCACCTGCGGGCGGAGCTGGTGAGCCCGGTGTTGACCTATGACGACCTCGAGCAACTGCAGGAGGTGGTTCGGGCCATCCGCAAGGCCGGTGGAAAAATCAACAGCCAGTGCGGCATCCACATCCATATCGATGCCGAACCCTTTGACGGGCGCAAGCTGGGCAACCTTGCCAAGGTGGTTTACAAACAGGAACCGCTGATCCTCCACGCGCTCGGGATCAACAGCGACCGCCTGCGCCGTTACACTCGACCGGTCAGTGACGAGCTGATCCGGAACATCGAACGGCAGCGTCCCAAGACCAAGGCCCAGCTGAACCGCATCTGGTACGGATACCACAACAACCAGCCCCAGCATTACGACAACACCCGCTACCACGGAGTCAACCTGCACAACGTCTGGTACCGGGGCACGGTGGAGTTCCGCTGGTTCGAAGCGACCCTGCATGCCGGAAAGATCAAAGCCTACCTGCAATTCTGCTTGGGCATCGCCGCCAAGGCCCTCAACGGAAGAGCCGCATCCAGCCGCAAGCGGGACTTCGATCCCCAAAGCGCCAAGTATGACTTCAGGGTCTTCCTGCTCCACCTCGGCCTGATCGGGGATGAGTTCAAGACCGCCCGATTACACCTGATGAAAAACATGCCCGGTGATGCGGCCTTCAAGAACGGTCGTCCCAAACCGGATGAAACCGAAACCATCATTCAAACCACAGAGGCCGGGTCTAATCCCGGCCTTTCTGTTTTAGGAGGTGAATCATGAAGATACTGATCCACTCGACAACACTGGACGGCGAACCGCTGGACGCTGACGGCATCGCTCTGGAAGGCAAAAACTGCGCTGAGCTGGTGGAGATTATGAAAGGCCAGACACCGTTCACCATCGAAGCGACTGCCCGGGATTACATTCTCGGTGTGCTTGGCCGTATCGAGCCGGACCGGAAACTCCAGCTGCCTGAAGATCCCGAAGCGGCCGCAGCCGAATTCCTGACCCTGCTGGGAAAACATGGGCTGGTGGAGTTTCTGCCGGATGACGCCTTCATTGACCTGCCTCCGGAGGACGGCTTTGACAAGGAGGATGATCTATGTGCGGACAAGTAGGCATCATCTTCGGCCAGAAGCGACGCCGCATTGCCGAGCGGGAATATCTGAACGAGGTCTTCATCCGCATGCTGCTCTGCAGCGAGGAGCGTGGTCCCCACGCCAGCGGCATGGCATGGCTCCGAACCGACGGCGACTTCCGGCTTTTCAAACGGCCCACCCGGGCACACCGGCTGGTCAGGGAATCTACCTTTCATGAGTTGATGGACGAAGTGGATAACCAGACCACCATCCTCATGGGACACACCCGCTGGCGGACCCGGGGCAGCGAAGCCAACAGCCGCAACAACCATCCGCTCCGTTCCGGCATCATCATCGGCACCCATAACGGCACCATCTACAATGCCGATTACCTGTTTCGCAGACTCGGCCTGCCGCGCTATGCCGAAGTGGACAGCGAGCTGCTTTTCCGGCTGGCCGACCGCTTTGCACCCGACGGCACCATCGACGGCAGAGGCTTCCGCAAAACCCTGCGCCTGTGTCGCGGCCAAATGAGCGCCGTGTTGGCCTCACGGCTCGATCCCGGGGCCATTACCGTCATCAAGGGGAACAAGCCGCTGTCGCTTCGTTACAGCCGCAAACACCGAGCGGTGCTCTATGCCTCGGAACCGGAATACATCGAAGCTGCTCTGGATGACCTGCGTGGCTGGCGCGAACTGGAAATACCACCGCTCACCATGCTGTCCTTCCGCCATGAGACTCTCAAGGAGTGGAAAAGCCATCCATTCAGATTTGTCTGTCAGGAACGCAAAGGAACCTTACCCGAAGGAGTGAAAGCATGAAGAATAACGACAGCCATCTCCGGCTTTTTGTTTACGGAACCCTGAAAAAGGGATTCTGGAATTTTGACCGGTTCTGCACCCGGGCCATCAGCATAGAACCCGCCACTACTTGGGGCAGACTCTATCATCTTCCCGCCGGATTCCCGGCCTTGGAAGTCCCGGAGAGCCGCATACTGGCCACCGGCACCGCCGATCCGCTGGCCGATACCCGAACACAGAACATCATCGAACTGCCCGAAAATGCCATGACTCGACCCGAAGGCGACTGGGATTTGGTCCACGGGGAGCTGATGACCTTCGCCAATCCCGGCTTCGATCTACCGCCCATCGATCGGCTGGAGGCATTCGATCCCAATGGCCGCTGTGTTTATAAGCGCGTTCTGGTGGCAGTAAAGACCAACGACTTGATCAGGCCCGTTTGGCTGTACAATTACAATCTCGGCCATAATGCGGAAAGGATTGCCTCGGGATGCTGGTATCCAGCAAAATAGAACGAAATCGGCTTAAATCGGCAAAAAATATTTGACATCCGGTGCTCATCTCAGTATATTTGCAAGGTGAATTAAATTGGGAGTGTTGTATTTGCAGCATTCCTTAACTGCCTCTGTTGAGGTCATGGCAAAAAGCAATAGCCCCCAAGAGGAGTATGAGACATGGCAGAAATAGATGATCGCTGGTTGTCAGTGGACGAAATATGCAAATACCTTGGGATCGGTAAGGACACCGTCTACAAGTGGATCGATAAGCACGGCATGCCCGCTCACCGAATGGGCCGCCTGTGGAAATTCAAAAAAGATCAGGTAGATGCATGGGTAGAGGCTGGTGGTGCTCAAACATCCTCCTCTAACGATAGTGAGGAACAGAAATAATGGGTAGAAAAGGCACATATAAAAAACAGAATGCTTCACTGCACACGATAGGTGCAGTGGATTTGTTTTGTGGTGCCGGTGGATTGACTCGTGGGCTCGAAAAATCAGGTATCGCCGTCAACCTTGGAATAGATATCGATCCGGCTTGTGAATATCCTTACGCAGCCAACAACAAGGCCGACTTTTTACTGAAATCCGTCGATGATGTCGAAGCCTCCGAACTGCTGGCCGCATACAATGGTGCCGACCTCAAACTTCTTGCCGGTTGTGCGCCTTGCCAGACATTTTCCTCATACAATCAAAAGGCGGACTCATCGGACAAACGATGGTGGCTGCTCCTTCAGTTTTCCCGTTTGATCGAGGAGACCGAACCGGAACTCGTGACCATGGAAAATGTTCCGGGATTGATGGATCAGGATGTCTTCAGGGAATTTGTCGAGAACTTGGAAGAAAGAAACTATCACGTCGATTACAAGGTCGTGAATTGTGCCGAATACGGCTTGCCCCAACAGAGGAACCGTCTGGTGCTGCTCGCTTCGCAGCTGGGGCCGATAAAACTTCTGAGCCCTAAGGAATTCAAGAGAAAAGCCAAAACCGTCAAGGAAGCCATAGGTAAATTGCCTGCAATCGAAGCGGGTGCGATCGACTCGAAAGATCCACTGCACCAAAGCTCCAGCCTTTCCGAAACCAACTACCAGCGCATACTCGTTTCCAAGCCGGGCGGAACATGGCGTGACTGGCCTGAAGAACTCGTGGCTGACTGCCACAAGAAAAAGAGCGGTAAAACCTATCCAAGCGTGTATGGCCGGATGAGTTGGGACGAGCCTGCGCCGACCATAACGACGCAGTTTTTCGGTTTCGGCAACGGCCGGTTTGGCCATCCCGAACAAAACAGGGCGATTTCTCTGCGTGAAGGCGCGATCCTTCAGAGTTTCCCCAAAAAATACAAATTCACGGCTCCCGGTGAACCTATCAGCAAAAAGGTGCTCGGTCGTCTTATCGGAAATGCGGTCCCCGTAAAACTCGGTGAACTCATTGGTAAAAGCATTTTGAAACATGTGACGGAGTACAACGCATCCGTCTGCGAAGTATAGACGGAGAGCGCAATGGAGAATACAACCGACCGTTCCAATCAATATCTGTCCGTCGCTTCCGTAGCTCCCGAACCCGGGCAACTCGTCGAAGTCCGAAGACGCCAGTGGGTTGTCAGCGACGTTCAGGGACAATCTTTCGAAGCCAACGGAGAGCAACATGTCGTGACCCTGTCCTCCTTGGACGAGGACGCTCTGGGTGAAGAGCTCCAAGTGGTCTGGCAAATAGAACCCGGAGCCCAGGTTCTCGAAAAGGCCGGAATGCCTCGTGTCACCGGCATCGACTCCGAGGACAAATCGGACGCCTTTCTGGATGCCGTCCGTTGGGGTGCGGTGACCAATGCCGACAGATCGTTTCTACAGGCTCCTTTCCGCAGCGGAATCACCATCGAAGATTACCAGCTCGACCCATTGGTTCGTGCCATAGACATGACCCGTGTCAACCTGCTGATTGCGGACGACGTCGGTTTGGGTAAGACCATCGAAGCAGGGCTTGTCGTGCAGGAACTGCTTGTCCGCCATCGTGCGAGAACGGTCTTCATCGTCTGTCCGGCTTCGCTGCAAGTCAAGTGGCAGGTCGAGATGTGGGAAAAATTCGGATTGGAATTCCGGATTGTCGATACCGATTACATCAAGCGTCTGCGACGTGAACGAGGCATACACGCAAACCCATGGGCTTCGTTCCCGCGACTCATCACTTCCATGGACTGGATGAAAAGCGGTGAAGGTCTCCGGCTCGTCAAGGATTGCCTTCCGCCGACCATTACCTATCCGAGAAAGTTCGACATTCTGATCATCGACGAAGCACACAATGTCGCACCGTCGACCGCCTCCAAGTACGCTCTGGAAAGTCAGAGAACCCGCTTGATCAGAACCATCGCTCCGCATTTCGAACACCGGCTGTTTCTGAGTGCCACGCCACACAACGGGTATCAGGAGTCCTTCACTTCGTTGCTGGAATTGCTGGACGACCAGCGGTTCGCCCGATCCGTCATGCCCGACGAGAAACAGCTGCAACGTGTTATGGTCAGACGGCTCAAGACAGATCTGGTCGATGCAGACGGAAACCCTTTGTATCCGAAAAGAAGGCTGATGCCTCTCGAAGTCGATTACTCGGATGAGGAACGTGAGATACACGACCTCCTGAAACAATTCACGGCTGCCCGTGCAAAGAGCGTCAAGGGCAGTTCCTTCGAATACGGCTCCGACTTCGTCCACAAACTTTTGAAAAAACGGCTTTTCTCTTCCCCAATGGCTTTTGCTGGAACGCTGGCCAAACACCGGGAGAGTTTGGAACTTCCCAGACCGAAACAAAAGGCCGGGGCCATGGACGACAAGATCCTCAAAAAGGCCATCCTGAAGGCGGAAGAGGATTTTGCCAACGACCAGCTCTACGAAGATGCCCAGTACGAAGCGGTGGAAGCTGCCGGTGAATTGTCGGTCCCTCTCGATCAGGATCAACGGCAGATGCTCGACAAGTTGACCGCATGGGCCGAAAAATCGAAAAACCGGGTGGACGCCAAAGCATCGGCCATCGTCGACTGGCTCGAAACACATTTGAAAACCGATGGCGAATGGAACGGTAAGCGAGTGATTCTCTTTACCGAGTTCCGCGCCACCCATGTATGGATGGAACAAATTCTGACCACCTACGGCTTCGGCGGCGAGCGCATGATGCTGATGCATGGTGGTGTCGACCAGAACGATCGTGAAAAGATCAAGGCGGCATTTCAGGCTCATCCGGATATTTCACCCGTCAGAATACTGTTTGCCACCGATGCGGCCTCCGAAGGTATCGACCTGCAGAACTACTGTAACTACATGATCCATATCGAGATTCCGTGGAATCCAAACGTCATGGAACAGAGGAACGGTCGTATCGACCGACACGGGCAGAAGGAGTCCGAAGTCTTTATCTGGCATCCTGTGGGAAAAGGGTTCGAGTCGAACGAATCGATCCACTCGAAAAAGGTCGGCCAGATAGAAGGCGACCACGAATACCTGATGAGAGCGGTACTCAAGATCGACACCATCCGGGAAGATCTCGGGAGTGTCGGACCGGTCATAGCCCAGCAAATCGAAGAAGCCATGCTAGGCAAGAGAACGGTTCTCGATACCGCCGACGCCGAAGGCAAAGCCGCGAAGGCCAGAAAATATGTATCCGCCGAGCGTCGCCTTCAGGAAAAGATAGACAAGCTACACGAAAGACTCATGGAGGCCAAGACCGACTTCCACCTTTCGGCAGATCACATATATAGGGCCGTTTCCATCGCTCTGGAACTCGCTGAAAAACCTTCTTTGAAGCCATTCTCTTTACCGGGAGCACCTGAAGGCAGCGTCTTTGAAGTGCCTGTACTTCCGGGCTCGTGGGGCCGTGCGACGGCCGGACTCGAACATCCCCATACTGGAGACAGAAGACCGATCACCTTCGATCACGAGGTTGCCAAAGGCCGTGACGATGTGGTCTTGGCTCACTTGAACCATCGACTCGTCCAGATGTGCCTGCGGCTTTTGCGGGAAGAACTCTGGAAGCTGGATGACGTGAAAAAGCTGCATCGCGTGAGTGTCAAGACCGTTCCGGACAAAGAACTTTCGACACCCGCCGTGCTCGTCTGGTCCCGTCTGGTCATCACCGGGGGCGACCATCACCGCCTGCACGAAGAGATAACGATCTCGGGTGGCGAGCTCAAACACAACGGATTTTCGAGAATACCGCAGCAAGGTCGATTGCAGGAGTTGTTGGCCAAGGCAGCCACCTTCGATCCGAAAGGCGGTCTTCTGGACATTCTGACCGAGCGGTTCGAAAAACAGGAGAGCTCCATTCGTGCCACCATGGAAGCCCGTTCGAAAGACAGGCTTCGCTTCCTCGAAAACACGCTGGCCCGTCGGAAGGATGGCGAGATAACCGATTTGACGAACGTCCTCGATGAACTCGAAAAAACGATAAAGAGTGAGCTGAAAGAGGATGCCCTCCCAAAACAGATGGTTCTTCCCGGATTCGAACCCGAGGAACGCAACCAGATCCGCAAGGATATCGAAGCTCTGAGAATGCGACTTTCGAGAATTCCCGAAGAGCGGGAAATGGAAAAGGCGGCGATAGAGAAACGTTATACAGGATTGACCGATAGAACCTTCCCGGTGGCCGTGGTCTTTCTGGTACCTGAGTCACAAATGGGAGGCTGCTGAAGATGAAGAACATGTCACAACATACCGAGTGGCTCTCGATGATCGAAGTTTCCGGTCCTTTTCTGGCCGTATCCGTGCTGGAAAAGGTTTTCCCTCAGGGACTGGAGTCTCTGGAGACATACAGAAAGAACCGCATCCGCTCCGCATACGAGGAATGGCGTGATGCCGTCGAGGAAGACGATCCCCAGCTTCCCGAACTGCACCGGGCTTGGATCGAACTGGTGCTCGATGAACTGCTGGAATACGAGGATTCGGTGCTCGAGGCCGCATCCGATGAATTTACTTACAAGTCTCCGGACGGGGATGGCCAATTCAAGCCCGACTTTGTTTTGAAGGGTGATGGAGGCAGTGCTCCGATGATGTTTGTATCCATCATGCCCGAAGGCACGGATCTGGAAAAGGTGAAGGTCGGCGATGGTTGGCCGGTTCCGGTTTTCGAACGAATGACCCTGCTGTGCCGGGACAAGGGAGTCCGGCTCGGGCTCGTCACCAACGGCGAGCGCTGGATGCTGGTGAACGCCCCGGTGGGCAGCACCTCTTCCCATGTATCTTGGTACGCTCGTCTCTGGTTTCAGGAACCGGTAACCTTGAAAGCGTTCCAGTCCCTGCTGGGAGTGCGTCGCTGGTTCGGTCCCGCAGAAGAGACCCTCCCTGTCATGTTGGAAGATTCTCTCCAGCACCACGAAGAAGTGACGGATACCCTCGGTGAACAGGTCAAGCGTGCGGTCGAGGTGCTGGTCCAGTGTCTGGACAAGGCCGATCAGGACAGGAACCGTGAACTCCTGCATGACGTTCCGCCTGCGGAACTTTACGAAGCCGGGTTGACGGTGATGATGCGGCTGGTGTTCGTTCTTTGTGCAGAAGAGCGAGGTCTCCTGCTGCTCGACGATCCGGTGTACGACCAACACTACGCCATCACCACCCTGCGTGGACAATTGGCCGAGGAAGCCGACCAACACGGGCACGAGGTTTTGGAAAGAAGGCACGATGCCTGGACCCGGCTGCTTGCCGTGTTCAGGGCCGTCTATGGCGGCATCGAACATGAATCCCTGCGGATGCCTGCATTGGGTGGATCGCTTTTCGATCCCGACCGTTTTCCGTTTCTCGAAGGTCGTGCCAAAGGAACACATTGGCAGGAGACACCTGCACAACCACTTCCTATCGACAACCGAACCGTATTGCTGCTGCTCGAGGCGTTGCAGGTATTGGAACAGCGCGGCGGAGCGCTACTGCTTTCCTACAAGGCGCTGGATGTCGAGCAGATCGGCCATGTTTACGAAGGTCTGTTGGAGCATACCGTTCGCAGGCTGAAAAAAGACACGCTCGGACTGATAGGCTCTCATAAAGCCAAGAATCCAAATATCGCGTTGGCCGAACTCGAATCGGCACGGCTGGATGGTGAAGACGCGCTGATATCCATTGTCGAAACCACCACATCCAGAAGCAAGAGCGCCATAATCAATGCGCTTGCCAAGGAAGTGGATGACGCCACCTTCGGCAGGATCGTCACGGTCTGCGGCGGTGACATGGAACTGGCCGCTCGCCTGAAACCGTTCGCCCATCTGCTTCGAAGCGATGCATGGGGAGACTTCATCGTATATCGTGCCCATTCCTTTGCCGTCACCCTCGGTGCCGACAGGCGGGAGACCGGCACGCATTACACACCCAAATCCCTGACGGAAAGTATCGTCGAGACCACCCTCGAGCCGGTGGTCTATGTCGGCCCGGCCGAAGGCAAGCCACGTGAAGAGTGGCAGCTGAAGTCCTCGGCCGAACTGCTGGATCTGAAAATCTGTGACCCTGCCATGGGCTCCGGAGCCTTTCTCGTTCAGGTCTGCCGCTGGCTGTCTGAACGGCTGGTCGAAGCGTGGGGCAAGGAAACGGGTAAGGGAAAATTCATTACCGTGGACGGTGTCGCTCTGGAATCGGCAGGCAGCGCAGAGCCGATGCCGGACTCACTAGACGAACGCTTGCTTATCGCCCGGCGTCTGGTGGCGGAAAAATGTTTGTATGGTGTCGACCTCAATCCATTGGCCGTGGAACTGGCCAAGCTTTCCATCTGGCTGATCACGCTGGCCAAGGGCAGGCCCTTCGGCTTTCTCGACCACAACCTGCGCTCCGGCGACAGCCTGCTCGGGTTGCACAAGCTGGAACAGTTGACCAAGTTCTCCCTGCATCCGGAAAAGAAAAAGACCATATCCATGTTCGCTTCCAATATCGAAGCGGCGGTCAAGGATGCGCTCACGCTACGCAAACAACTCCGGGAAACACCGATCCGGGATATCCGGGACGTCAAGTACATGGAGCGGCTTGATCAGCAGGCCCGGCAAAAACTGGAACATATCGAACACATTGCCGACGCCATGATAGGTGAAGCCTTGGCCTCCGGTGGCAACCAGCGGGCGCTGGACACCGCCATGGACAACCTGTCCACATGGGCGGCTGCCTATATCGAAGGTGACAACGAGACCGGACGGAAGATCATTGCCGAGGCGAGAAAATCACTTTCCACAGACCTTCCGGCGGGTAAGCCACCGCGAAAGCCTTTTCATTGGGCGCTGGAATTTCCGGAGGTCTTCGAACGTGGTGGGTTTGATGGAATGCTCGGAAATCCTCCATTTCTTTGGGGAATGAGAATTTCAACAAATTTCGGTGAAAGCTATTTGAAGTGGCTACAGTTCATCGCTCAGCGTTCAATAGGTACAGCTGATTTGTGTGCGCACTTCTTTGTCCGTTCTGATGACCTAACTAATTCAAACTCTTGCTATGGTTTTTTATCTACCGACACCATTGCTACTGGAGATACGCGAGAAATATCGCTTGATGTATTACAGAAAAGGAAACGCATTATTTATTTCGCTGTTTCAAGTATGGATTGGCCCGGCAAAGCAAGTGTGAAGGTTGCCGTTGTATGTCTAACCAAGCTGATGTGGAAAAGCCTCTGTACGCTTAACAATAATAAACAAAACCAGATAGCTACAAATCTATCTGAGTTTTTCCTTGAAAAACCATATACTCTCCAAACAAACAAAGGGAAAATGTTTATCGGTCACTATCCAATGGGAAAAGGCTTTGTTTTGGATAGCGAAACAGCACATTTTCTATTGCAGGATAATGCAAATCACGATGTGGTTTTCCCATATTTGACAGGGCAAGATGTAAACACTTCTCCTACACAAGAGGCCAGCCGGTGGGCGATAAACTTTGGTGAAAAAACTGAAGAAGAAGCAAGATTGTATCCATTGTGTTTTGAAATCATTGAGGATCATGTCAAGCCGGAAAGGATGAAGTCAAAACGAAAGGCCAACCGAGAACGATGGTGGAAGTATGCTGAAACACGACCTGGCCTATGTGAGGCAATAAAAGAAGGGGAAGACATCTTTGTCCAGCCGTTTGTAAGCAAGTATATCAATCCAGTCAGAGTCGATGGAAATCAAATCTTCTCTTCTCCAATGGTTGTCATTGCAAGAGATACATGGCTACTGTTTTCAGTTGTACAAAGTAGCTTGCATGAAGTTTTTTGTAGGCATTTCGCATCTTCCTTAGGTGGAACCCTTCGCTATGCACCAACTGACTTGTTCGAAAAATATCCATTACCGGCTGACGGAGGTTCCACAATAGACGTCGGTAAAAAATATCACGATTATAGGCAACAATTGATGATAGCCGAGGACAAAGGGTTAACGTCGATATACAACATGTTTCACGATCAAAATGTTGTTATTTTTGATTTTCAGGAATTCCGAAACCTACACATTAAACTGGATCAAGCTGTTGCGGCTGCCTATGGCTGGGATGATATAGACCTTGGCCATGGATTCCACGAAACAAAACAAGGCATCCGCTTCACCATTTCCGAAGAAGCCCGGCGTGAAGTTCTTCAACGCCTGCTCAAGCTGAATCACGAACGCTACGAGGAAGAGGTCGCCCAAGGGCTGCACGACAAAAAGAAAAAGAAGACCTCGACTCCCCGCAAAAAGAAAACATCCCCGGCCAAAGACGACGGCAATTTGGATCTGTTCAACTTCATGAACGCTTCTACGAAGGGGTCGAAATGATATGGAGGTTTGTAAATGACTGACAATGACAATGTGAATCCCGAACAAACCCCGCCGGTGCCTTCGGGAAGAAATAACAACGCTTGGCTGGTGAGGCTCGGTGAAGAAGCCCGTCTCGATGGCTATGTCCTTACCATCGACTTCGGCTCTTCCAGTTTGCGCGGCATCCAGGCGGAAGACGCCATGCTGGTCACCGAAGAGCGTGACGGGAAGTACACTGTGATCGGCGTCGGCCGGGCCTTCAGGAAACGCTATTCGCTCGAAGACACTTCGTTCTATTTCGACGGCTATCTACCGGCAGCACCGACCGCCACACTGGACGAACTGACCATTTCCGTCCCCGAAAACAAGGCACCGATCACCCGGCTGGATTGGGCGCTGTTCGAGAATGCCCTGAAAACGACCACCGGTGCAAATTGGACGGCATTCCCCGTCATTTCGGGAGACACATCCAGCGAGCAGGCATACGTCCGCGAGTTGATGCAGGCGGCCATGATCGACGACCTTCTGGGACCGGCCGACGGCCCTGTCGAGGAGATCATCGGTATGAGCGTCCGTGACCGTTATCTGGTCGGCAAGCTGGCTCCGCAAAATGCAGTCATCACCGAAGAGGACGAGCTGCCCGGAGCGGGAGCCGAAGACGAACAGGAAGGCACCCGTGAAGTGGATGCCTCGACCAACCAGTCACTCGTTCCATCGTCCTTGGGTTTCACGTTCTGCGTGGATTCCACAGTGGACAAGGTGGAACTGATCGCCAATTGGGGACGTTACGAAAGAACGGAGAGCGAGCGGATCAACGAGGCCAACGACAAGCCTTTCCGCTGCTGGAAGCGTATCCCTTCCGGCGGTTCCGTCATCATTCCGATGAACAAACGGAAAATCGAACCGCTCGTTATCGACAATCAATGCCCGGAGGTTCTGGTACAGGGCTCCATCAGTCCGCCTCTGGATAACGGCGACCGGCTGGTGACGCTGTTTTTCATCAACAACCAGTCCATGCCGGAACAGAATCAGGATCAGGCTTGGGTATTCCAGCCGGAACTGATCGTCCGTGACCCGGAAAAACGTCCCATTTTCAGGCGGCGGCCGGTACTGGATTCCGATGGCGGTGATGCCGAGCGTGAAGCGCTGGAAATGATTTACAGAAAACAGGTCGAGTTCGCGGTCGGTCACGGTGTGTCCGTCCATGCGACCACGGCCGAAAACGATACGGAACATGCGGTCGAAATCAAAACCGCAATCTTGCCCAAATACGAAGTGCCGGTGACCGAAACGCCGGGTCTGGCAGACGAAGACCGTCCGGGTATGAAGCGCATGATTGCCGAAGGTTTCCTCGACATGGAAAACCTCGCGCAACTGGACAAGGATGCCCTCGTCGCCGGACTGAAGATATTGACCGAGGATTACGCTCTCTGGATCACTGAACAACGGGAACGTATCGGCAAGGACGTTCTCGGATATGACGGTGCCGCATCGACGGCCATGGATCGCTGCGCTCAGGTTCACCAGCGTCTGGAAGAAGGTATCGAGACATTGGGAACGAGCGAAGACGCCCTCGAGGCATTCCGCTTCGCCAATCGGGCCATGGCACTCCAGCGTATCCGCAGTATATATGCGCTCTCCAAGAGGCGCGGTGACGATCCTGACATCGATGCCCTGAACGTTCGAAAGAACCGCTCGTGGAGACCGTTCCAGCTGGCCTTCATGCTTCTGTCGCTGCCAGCCTTGGCCGATCCGGAGCACAAGGACAGAACCGAACCACTCGAAGCCTTGGCCGATCTTCTCTGGTTCCCCACTGGTGGTGGTAAGACCGAGGCGTATCTGGGCGTGGCTGCTTTCACCATGGCGATCCGACGGTTGCAGGGAAATCTGGGCGGTCTGGATGGCACACGCGGCCTCGCCGTAATCATGAGATATACCCTCCGTCTGTTGACGCTCCAGCAGTTTCAGCGTGCGACCACCCTGATCTGTGCCTTGGAGTCGATGCGTCGTGAAGATCCCAAGAAATGGGGAACCACTCCTTTCACTATTGGCCTCTGGGTCGGTAACCGGGTGACTCCCGGAAGCACCGAGGAAGCACATACGGCCATTCAGAGTTTCAGGGATGGCAAGCGTCACGGCAGTAATTCCCCGGCTCAGTTGACCACTTGTCCGTGGTGTGGTGCCGAGATTGCCGAGGGCCGGGACATCGAAGTGAAAAAAGATGTCGGACGGACGTTCATCTATTGTGGAGACAAGTTCGGACGCTGCGATTTCGGCCGAAGCAAGTCCAAGGATACGGGAATCCCCGTTCTGGTAGTGGATGAAGAGATTTACAGGCATCCTCCCACCATGCTGATCGCCACGGTGGACAAGTTCGCCATGATGGCGTGGCGCGGACAGGTGCGAACTCTCTTCGGACGTGCCACGCAGGAGTGCGGCCGACATGGCCTGCTCTGGCCCAATGCGGATTGTTCCGGCAATCACAACGCCAAGGGCAATCTTCCCAAGGTCACGGTGAAAGACATCACCCCGATTCGTCCGCCGGATCTGATCATTCAGGACGAGTTCCATCTCATCAGCGGACCGCTGGGAACGATGGTCGGGCTTTACGAGACGGCCGTGGATGAACTCTCCACATGGCAGGTCGGTGGCAAATCGATCCGACCCAAGGTCATCGCGTCGACCGCTACCGTGCGCAAGGCCGACGAGCAGGTCAACAACGTGTTCTTGAGACAGGTGGCGGTTTTCCCACCCCATGGACTGGATGTGGAGGACAATTTCTTTTCGGTTCAGAGACCGATCGAGGAAAAACCCGGTCGTCGATATATGGGGATCTGTTCTCCGGGAAGCTCGCGTCCGGCCGTGTTGATTCGTGTCTACGTGGCCATGTTGACGGCGGCGCAGTCACTTTTCGAACGGTTCGGTCAGGTCGCGGACCCATACATGACGGTTGTCGGGTATTTCAATTCACTGCGGGAACTCGGGGGCATGAGACGCCTTGCCGAGGATGACGTCCAGACCCGTGCCTACAGGGTGCAGATGAGCGATGTCAGCCGTCCCGGACTGGAACAGCGGTCGGTCAGGAACGTGGATGAATTGACCTCCCGTGTGTCGAGCAAGGATATCCCGAAAAAGCTGGATCAGCTGGAAGTGAAGTTCAACGCCACTCTGGAAGACGGTAAATACGTCACCAAGTGGGAAAAAGGTGAAACCCGGGCCATCGATATCGTTCTGGCCACCAACATGCTCTCGGTCGGTGTGGACGTGAATCGTCTGGGAATCATGGCCGTGAACGGTCAGCCGAAAAACACGGCCGAATACATTCAGGCTACGAGCCGTGTCGGCCGTCAGTTCCCGGGACTGGTTTGCACGGTATTGACATGGTCCAGACCGCGTGACCTCTCGCACTACGAAACGTTCGAGCATTACCATGCCACATTCTACAAACACGTCGAGGCCCAATCGGTCACACCTTTCGCGCCGAGAGCCCTCGACCGTGGTTTGACGGGTACGCTGGTCAGCCTGATGCGGCTGGGGCACGCTCCATTGAATCCGAACCTCGGTGCCATGGCGCTCGACAACGTGGCCTCTCCGGAATTGAAAAGCGCAAAGGAGAGCATCACCAACAGAGCCTGGAAAGCGACCAGCAAAAAGGCCATCAAGGACAACGCCGAGGTGATGATTTCCGATCGATCGGACCGTTGGGTGAAGGAAGCCGGAAAAGCCGGACGGCGCTTGGGCTATGAAACCGAAAGGCGTCAGGGCGACGTGGCGGCACTGCTGAGAAAACCTGGCGTTGCCGCTTGGGACGAATTCACCGTGCCTATGTCGATGCGTGAGGTGGAACCGGGTGTGAAATTGATTATGGATATTGCGACTCTGCCGGAGCCTCCGGCTTGGCGAATGAGAAGGACTGATGATAGCGACGGAGGTGAAGCATGAGTACACATCCAGTAGGACAAGTTAGACCGAGCCAGCTGTTGTGGACCTACGGACCGGGTGCGTTGATCGACCTACCCAATTTGTCCGTGATCACGATGGGACTGGATAGATGGGACATCGACCGGTGTCCGCCTGTTGAAGAAGCAAGATTGCTGGCTGCCGTGCGTCGAGTGCTCGGTCCGCAGGTGACCCATCTGCGGATTCCACCATTCCTGAATGACGAAGGTGCGAGTCCGTTTTCCGCAGAGGGCAAAGTCGGCGTTCCGGTCAGACCGTTTCCGCGTTGGCTTCGCTGTGTGAAATGCGGTCTTCTGGCTGAATACGACTCCGGGCTGTTCAACATCAAGGCCAACCCTTATAGGCCGGAACTGACCCACTTCGTCCATACGAACTGTATCAAGGGCGCAAATGCCGATGCCGTTCCAGCGCGTTTCCTGCTGGCTTGCCGCAACGGTCATTTGGACGATTTTCCTTGGCACTGGTTTGTGCATGGCGGGCAATCCGATTGCAGAGGAACGCTGCGATTCTTCGAATCAGGGGCTTCGCTGCAGACCGAAAATCTCTGGGTCAAATGCGATGCTTGTGGCGCTTCGAAACAGTTGGCAAAAGCCTTTGGCAAAAGCGGTCAGGAAAACCTCCCGGCTTGCCGAGGCCGTCATCCTCATCTCGACAAATTCGATGCCGATTGTAACGAGCAACCCCGGGCGGTTCTTTTGGGGGCCACCAACAGTTGGTTCCCGATCACGCTTTCCGTGTTGGCCATCCCCCTCGAGAAGAACCAGCTGTCCCAGTTGATTCTCGATGGATGGGATTATTTTGCGGATGCCGATTCTGTCGAAGAGATCAAGATCATCGTAAAGACCCTGACCAAGACCAACAGCCTCCCCGGAATCGATAAATATCAGGCGGATGAAATCTGGCTGGCGGTACAGGATCGAAAAGATGGAAACGCCACCGAGATCGTTTCCGAAGGTGACATCAAGGGACCTGAGTGGGATGTATTGATATCCCCGAACCCACCGACGGACTGGCCTCACTTTTTGAGCAGCAAGGTCGCGAGACCGGAACCTTACAAGGATGTTTTGGATTCGGTTCTCTTGCTGGAACGCTTGAGAGAAGTGAACGCGTTGATTGGGTATACCCGTGTGGAAGCTCCCGAGGAGTCGGCTGACGAAGACGAGCGACCACCGATGGCTGACCTCTGTAAAGGAAGACCGAGCTGGATTCCTGCCGGTGAGGTCCATGGGGAAGGAATATTCATCCGTTTCAACGAAAAGGCCATTTCCGACTGGGAAAAGCTGGAAGCCGTCAAACGCAGAGACCAGAAAATTGAACAAGGTCACCGTGGCTGGAGGAACGCCCGTGGGCTTGATCCGGAAGTCGGTTACCCCGGAATCAGATATACCATGCTGCACTCATTCGCCCACCTGTTGATCAGGGAGCTGGCGCTGGAATGTGGGTACAACGCGGCAAGTATCCGTGAACGGATCTATGCCGGTACCGGAGAGTCTCCAATGGCCGGGATTCTCATCTACACCGCCGCTGCAGATTCCGATGGAACACTTGGTGGTCTGGTCGATCTTGGAAAGCCCGAGAACCTCGGCCGTCTGATCGAACAGGCGCTGAACAGATCCATGGTGTGTTCGTCCGATCCTCTCTGCTCCGAACACAACCCAAGTGAAGATCGTTCCCTCCATGCGGCTTCATGCCACGCCTGTACATTCGTGGCCGAAACATCCTGTGAAAGAGGCAACCGCTATCTGGACAGGGCATTGCTGGTGGAAACGTTCGAATGCAAGGATGCAGCCTTCTTCAAAAAAGTGACCAAGGACTACTATTGCGTCGCTGAGGAACAGGCTCCATACGGATCGGCGGAGAAGTGATGAATACCGATATCTGGAAAGCCATAGCTGACATCGGGATCGAACTTCATCCCGACCGGGTAAACGCGATAGCGGACAAGATAGCTGGGCTGTCTTCGGTAGACGAGTTCTACAAGGCGAGTTCGGGCTTCGGCCCGGCAGCCAACAAACCGATGATGAACGCTCTCGAGAAGGCATGGAAAAAAGATCCCGGAGTTTCACCTCTGGAACTTGCGGCCGCATTGCGTGGCGCATCTGGAACGGCCTCGATCATGGAAAAGCGTGAAGCCGTCGAAATGGTCTGGACAGGTCCTTTCACAGGGCTGGTCGCGTCCCGGCATACAGAACAGGTTTTACTCGAGGTGATTGGCTCCGCGAGGTGGCGGCTCTTTATTGTCAGCTTCGTCGCCTATAACATTGATTCGGTGAAGAAGGCTCTGCAGGATGCGGTCGGCAGGAACGTCAAAATCGACATCTTGCTGGAGTCGTCGAAGGCCCATGGCGGGAAGATCGATATCGACTCGATAGACGCTTTCAAAAAAGCGATTCCGTCGGCCAACGTCTATGCGTGGAATTCCGAATCGAAATCCTCTGACCGTTGGAACGGTGCCGTCCATGCAAAATGCGCCGTTGCCGATGGCTCCCTCGCTTTCATCACGAGCGCCAACCTCACTAGAGCGGCCATGGAAAACAACATGGAACTGGGAGTGCTGGTCCGTGGAGGCAACCTGCCGGAAAAACTCGAACGACATTTGGAAGCCTTGGTGACGACGGGAGTGATAGGGAAAATCTGATGGATACAGTCGACACCAAAACCCGTTCCAAGATCATGAAAAGTGTCCCACAAAAGGACACCAAGCCCGAAATGCGTCTCAGAAAGGCGCTGCACGGGATGGGTTTTCGGTATCGACTGCACGACAAAAGATTGCCCGGCTCTCCGGATCTGGTCTTTCCGAAATACAAGGCCGTCATCTTCGTGCATGGCTGTTTCTGGCACCGGCATGGCTGCAAACAGACCACGACGCCTTCGACGCGTAAGGACTTCTGGAAGGCCAAATTCGAAGCCAATGTCGAACGCGACAAAAAGAATGTCAGTGACCTCGAAGCGGCCGGTTGGCGCGTGATGACCGTGTGGGAATGCGAACTGAAGAAAGCTGCTGAGAATGACCTTTTTGAAAAGATACGGGAGTTTTTGCTCTATCGAATGAACAAGACAACCTGAAATAAAGGATCAACCATGTGGAATGATGTAGAAACAACTCAAGACCTATTGAATTTCAAGGTTGTCGCGGATACGGCAGCCCAAATGATCAAAGACGGAAATGGTCAGCCTGTCTCTATTGGAGTTTCAGGAAGCTGGGGTGTCGGCAAATCCTCTCTTGTTCAGATGATCGGTGAATCCCTCAAAGGTCTTGATGGTGGGAAAAACTACATCTTCATCAATTTCAATGCTTGGCTTTATCAAGGTTACGATGACGCTCGCATGGCGCTTCTCCAAAAAGTGGCCGACAAAATAATGGAAGAGTCAGAAGCGCGTAAAACCTGCGTCGACAAGGCCAAAGAGTTTATCAAGCGCATCAATTGGTTGAGAACTGCGAAGTTCATGGCTCCAGTTGCCACTGGTATCATTACCGGCGGTGCTGTGGCTGGACCAGTCGGTTCTTTTATCGGCGCGATCAGTGGTTTGTTAGGTCAAAGCGGAATGCCGAGTCAAGAGGATCTGAGTAAGATCAAGGAATCCTATAATCAGGTTGCGCCTGATCTGCAGAAACTCCTGAATGATAAAGAAGAAAAGTCAGTTCCGAAGGAGATAGAGGCTCTTAGAGCACTATTCCAGGAGTTGCTCAAAAAACTCGAATTAACGTTGATTGTCTTGGTCGATGATCTCGATCGGTGTTTGCCCAATACGGCGATCTCGACACTTGAGGCCATGCGGTTATTGCTTCTGGTTCCTCAAACGGCATTCATCATTGCAGCAGACGAACAGATGATCCGAAATGCGGTGAGATCCCACTTCGGCAATATCGACCTCAGCGATGAACTTGTAACAAGTTACTTCGATAAACTGATCCAGATTCCGCTCAGGGTCCCTCGGCTGGGTGCCAATGAGGTCAAGGGATATCTGATTTTGCTTTTGGCTGATCTCGCTCAACGGCGTGGTCAAATCACGCAGGAAGAGAAAGATAAAGGTCACGATGCAATTGTCAGTGCCATCAAGAAATCGTGGGCTGGTGGCCTGACTAAAAAGGTGATCGAAGACGCTTATGGCGATGCAGCTTCAAAGCTTGCGGTTCAAATCGATCTTGCGGACCAGCTTGCCAATATCATGGCTACCTCAGATCACATCGCGGGCAATCCGAGACTTATCAAGAGATTTCTGAATAACCTCATTATTCGGGAATCAGTTGCCAGAGCTCAAGAGATGAGCGTTTCCTTTGAGGAGCTGGTTAAGTTGCAGATATTTGAAAGATGCGCCCCTGCCGCTGCGTTTGAGTATCTTGCCAAACAGGTCGGCGACAGTGAGGACGGTAAACCGAAATTTCTACAGGAACTTGAAGAAAAGGTTGCCAAAGCTGAAGAGCTCACATTTCCACACGAGTCATGGAAAGCTCCATTTATTTCAGACTGGTTGAAATTGAACCCACCGCTGTCTGAAATCGATTTGCGACCGCTGCTCTATTTGAGCCGGGACAAGGCAATATCCCTTGCTAGTTTCGATGAGCTTTCTCCTGATGGTAGAGAGCTGTTGTCTGCTCTCTGTGAAGCCAAAGGGTTCTTGCAGCCGCTTATCGGCAACATCAAGCAGATTGGAGTGATTGAGTCGGAAAAAATCCTAACTCGAATGAAACGGCGAGCCAGAAACCAGCAATGGGAATCAGCCGTTATCGTTCAAGCGTTACATCTACCCAAGGCATTTCCTGAATTGGCTACTTCTTTCATTGCCATGCTTGATGAAATTCCAGCAGGCAAAAGGCCCGCACCGTTGATACCTCAATTACGCAACGAGACATGGGCAAAAGAATTGTTGGCTCGCTGGGAGAAGGATGACAGCTCTCCTGCACCTGTAAAGAAAGCTATCAGTACAGCCGGGAGGAAAAAGTAATGGGAACCTCTTCGTCAAGTTCAGGCCCCGGAGGCGGAGTTCCATTTGATCCCCCTTGGCTAAGTTCTGTTGCGTCGGAAATCGGGTCGCCATTGGAGCAGATTTCCGGTGAGCCTGCTCAGCCAGATCAGAATCCCCAACAAACCGAACCTGCTGCACAACCTGTGGAGATGGCTCCCTCGAGGCGATTTGGCAATGCACGACGGCACCTTGGTGAATATGCAAGCAGTGGTGATCGTGGTTCCCTAAAGAAAGCGTTGGGAAGCTATTCCCGAAAGGGGATGGGAGGAGCATCCAGAGTTGCCAGTCGAATGCGGACGTCAACGTCTGCCGGTGCAGGACTTTTCAATTTCCTTCAAGGCGTTCGTGACAGTGCAGATACCAAAGTCAGGGACTGGGTAAATCAACTCACCTCGAAGAACCTTTCGGCATATGAAGTTGCCGATGAAATCATAGATCAAGTGATATCGACAGGAGGCAGCCTTGAAGAGGAGTCTTGCAGGGATTCCATGGCTCAGGCGATGTCAGACCTGTTGACGATCGATCCCAACGTTGATTTGCTCAACATGGATAACGACAGCATTTGGACGGTGATGGAACTGTTCATGTCCAACGAGGCATTCAATCGACTCAATCTGGATATCGGTCAGCTATTTGAAAGTGATAGATATTCCCCAAGGGAAGCCGTTTCCAGAATGAATGATATGCGGGATTATTTGAAGTCAGAAATTTCGGCACAGATACAGGAGCTGAGAAAGGATACATCCAACCCGACAAAAGCAGAGATGAACTCCCTGCTTCAATCTGCAATAAAGATCACTTTCGAAGTGTTCGAGGAGGAAGCATGAGAAAGATCGTTTGTGCTCCGGAAAACCTCATACCTCAGCAGCTTGAGGAAGGTACAAAATATTTCTCGATATACTCGAATCCTCGAAGGGAGAATGTCGGTTATTTCGGTTCGACCTTGATAAGAGACATACAAAGAGCCGGGCTGCATCCTTCAGAAAAAATCTGGGATTTCAACACCATTGCCTTGTCGGTCGCGTCCGCTGATAATTCGCTCACAAGAAAAGACAGTGCTGATGGGTGGACTCGGCAAATAGATTTAACCGTTCACCTCTGTAATCCAAATGTTTGGGAGCCAGCGAAGCAGGAATTTGAAAAAACGCTGAGGTTTCTTACAGGGGATTTTTGGTCTCTTACTTTCAAAGACAATGGAGTCACCGCACCAAGAGCAAAAAGGCTTAAACGATTCGATTGTGACTGTGTTTCTCTTTTATCTGGCGGTGTTGATAGTTTAGCCGGGGCAATCGACATAGTAGCTGACGATCACAAGCCGATATTCATATCACAAGTTGTGAGAGGAGATGCAAAAACACAAAGAGACTATGCAAAAAAGATCAGGCCCGAGAGCTCACATTTCCAATGGAGCCACAAGATTCATCCCCCCAAAGGGGAATCTGAAGGATCGACAAGAGGCCGGTCTATAATTTTCTTTGCCTTTGCAGCCTTAGCTGCGTCTGCCATTGAAGCACAGTCCGACTCATCAACTGATATATACGTTCCTGAAAATGGATTTATCAGTCTGAACATACCGCTAAATTCAGGCCGAATGGGCAGTTTCAGCACCAAGACCACTCATCCCGTTTACCTAAAAGGAATTCAGAGTATCTGGAATGAAGTCGGAATTAATCTGAATCTCATCATGCCCTATCAGTTCAAGACAAAAGGAGAGGTGCTGGCAGAATGTAAAAATCAACCGCTTTTGAAGGAGTTGGTTTTTCAATCTGTGAGTTGTGGGAAATATCGAGTGTACAAGATGCAACATTGCGGCAGATGTGTTCCTTGCTTGGTTCGGAGGGCTGCATTTCAACGCTGGGGAGAAGCCGACCAAACGTCAGGCGGCTATTATTCAGAACAATTAGAACGGATAAATCATGGGAACCCCGATGATGTAGGTGCCGCTGCCAGTGCATGTTTAGTTGCCGAGCAATCTGGAATTCACCGCTTGATTTCAGGACACCTTTCTTTTGCCGACCATCAGAATCGGAGTGACTTCGAAGGTGTCTTTTCCCGAGGGCTTTGTGAGATTAAAGAGCTTTTACTTGGGAAAGGAGTGATATGATTGACCTGCATACACACCTTGATTTATACCCAAACGCGCTTGATATCCTCGCCCGGGTCAATAAAGAAAACCATTTCACACTGGCTGTTACAACCAGTCCAAGGGCATGGCTGGCGACCTCACAAGTTTTCAAGGGACATGAGAATATCAAGGTTGCTCTCGGTTTGCATCCCGAAGTCGCTGACCAAAAGTTCGATGAGCTGGATCTTCTATTAAGTTCGATCCATAAGGCGGACTTCATCGGAGAAGTTGGGATCGATGGCTCTTCAAGGTATTTGAAGACATTCGAGAAACAAGAACTGATTTTTGATAGCACAATCCGAGAGTGTGAAAAAGCCGGAGGCCGAATCATCAGTATTCATTCGAGAGGTGCCGCTTCCAAGGTGTTGTCAATCATCAAAAAGTATCCGAGTTGTGGCACACCAATACTTCACTGGTTTTCCGGATCGATTACCGAAGTGAAAGCAGCCATCGAAATGAGGTGTTACTTCAGCGTCAATTCACTGATGCTAAAAAGCAAAAAAGGCAGAGACCTGGCTTCGAGAATCCCTTCAGAGTTGGTGTTGCCGGAATCAGACGGACCTTTTGCCACTCTGAATGGCAAACCTATCATGCCTTGGGAAGCGATGGACGTATGCTCTGCCTTGAGTGATATATGGAATGTCTCTCGCAACGAAGCAGAACAGATGGTTTTGACCAATTGTAAAAAGATAATAGATATCTAAATGGAGCTGATTTATGGCAGGTGAATATGAAAGAGCAATAAGCATCAAGGAAGCGATCGATGCGATAAATAACCGGGATTACCTATTGCCAGCCATTCAGCGTAAGTTTGTTTGGAGCAGTCATCAGATCTGCGTTTTGTTCGATTCGATCATGCGCGGATATCCTATCAACACGTTCATGATGTGGGAAATCAAAAGCGACCACATCAAAAACGAATATAAATTTTATGAGTTTCTGAAGTATTACTGCCAGAGGTTCAATGAAGAGAATCCATACGTAAAGACCAGCGCCAGCTTCAAAGATTTCAAAGCTATAATCGATGGCCAGCAAAGGCTGACGTCCTTGTACATAGGTTTGTGCAGTACATATGCATATAAGCAGCCTCGGGTTTGGTGGCCGGGGACCATGGATGAAAACATACTGCCGCCGAGAAAGCTGTATCTCGATCTCAAGCAGCCAGTGATTTCAGACGATGATGATTCGCTAATGAAATACAATTTCCGGTTCCTGACAGAAAAACAATATCAGGATTCATTGGCTGAACCAAAAGAGCATCACTGGTTCTGTTTGCACAAGATTTTAGAATTTCCACAGGTTGATGGAGGGAGCCAGATATGGAACAAAGTCGTAAGACCCTTTCTTGACTCTGTGGGCTTATCCGATAACGAATTTGCTCAAGAGACCCTCTCTCAACTCTACGATGTGATCAGGGCGCAGAAGATTATCCATTATTTCAATGAAACCAGTCAGGTGAATCGCCCCGGGATTGTCGGAGACTCCAAACTTTGAGAGTATGGGGTCATGAATACGAACAAGAGATACAGTCCTGAGGTCAGAGAGCGGGCAGTCCGATTGGTTGCGGAACAGCAGGGAGAATATACCTCCCGCTGGGCAGCGATTTGTTCCATTGCGGGAAAAATAGGATGCACACCAGAGACGTTACGAAGATGGTGCAAAGAAGCCGGGGGATCCCAAGAGAGTCGTTCTAAGGAACTATCGGCTCAAGAACAATTGAAGCAACTGGAGCGGGAAAACCGGGAGCTGAAACGCGCCAATGAGATTTTGCGTAAAGCTGCAGCTTTTTTCGCCCAGGCGGAGCTCGACCGCAAACCGAAGTAATGGTGTTTTTTATTGATGAACACCGAAGCCAATACGGGGTCGAGCCGATCTGTCGCCAGTTACCGATCGCCCCATCAACGTACTACCACCACAAAGCGCGCCAAGACGATCCTAGCAAGGTTCCGCAACGACACTGGCGGGATCAATTGTTGAAACCTGAGATTCAGAGGGTTTGGGACGAGAATTTACAGGTTTATGGTGTTCGCAAAGTCTGGCGGCAGCTAAACCGAGAAGGGATACCGGTCGCCCGTTGCACCGTTGACAGATTGATGCGTGAGATGGGGCTGCGAGGGGTTGTGCGCGGCAAGAAAAAGATCACAACGATCAGCGATCCAACGCAGCAGCGTGCCCCCGATCTGGTGAAACGGACTTTCAAGGCGAGTCGCCCGAATCAGCTCTGGGTGGCTGATTTTACCTACGTCGCCACTTGGTCCGGCTTTGTTTATGTGGCTTTCGTCATTGACGTGTACGCACGCTGTATTGTTGGCTGGCGCGTTTCGACATCAATGAAGACAGAACTCGTTCTGGATGCTCTGGAGCAGGCTTTGTGGGCTCGCAAGAACCGCCGGGAGTTGATTCATCATAGCGACCGGGGCAGTCAGTATCTCTCAATTCGCTACACTGAGCGACTCTCAGAGGTTGGGATTAATGCTTCGGTCGGCACAACTGGAGATTCATACGACAACGCTTTGGCCGAGACCATCATCGGCCTTTATAAAACGGAAGTCATCAACCATCGCGGTCCATGGAAAGGCCGTGAGTCGGTTGAATACGCAACATTGGAATGGGTGGATTGGTTTAATAATCGTCGATTGCTGGAACCGATCGGAAATATTCCACCAGCAGAAAAAGAAAATGAGTATTATCGGCTAGAGGAGTCAAGCGAGGCGGCTTGACTCAAACGAAAACTGTCTCCGGAAAAACCGGGTCGATTCATGGCATCTCTGACGCCACGTATTACAACTGGAAATCGAAGTACGGTAGCATGAGCGCCTCCGATTTAAAGCGCATGAAGGAAATGGAAGGCGAACTCTCCCAACTCAAGCGCATGTATGCCGATATGGCCCTGAAAGACCTGATCGAAAAAAAGCTTTAAGGCCGTCCGACAAGCGTGAAGCCGTCACCTATCTGATTGCCGAGCACCGTATGTCTGTACAGCGCAGTTGCCGCTGTATCGGTCTGTCTCGGGCGGCCTATTACCGAAGCCCTGCTGCACAGGATCGTGATGCAGAAGTGATTGATGCGATCAACACTCTGCTCGACAAGCATCCCCGATGGGGGTTCTGGAAATGCTGGAAGTACCTGTATAAACGCTATCGCTGGAACCATAAGCGGGTTTGTCGCGTTTACTGCAAGCTGAGCCTGAACCAGAAACGCCGGGCAAAGAAGCGGCTCCCGAAACGGGTTAAGCAACCACTGCTGGTGCCGCATCAACCCAACCAGGTTTGGTCGGCCGACTTTATGAGCGATTCGCTCTACGCCGGTCGCCGATTCCGAACATTTAACGTGATCGATGATTTCAACCGCGAGCTGCTGCATGTTGAGATCGACACTTCAATCACCGGTAAGCGCCTGATCCGAGTGTTTGAGCGACTACGGTTAGAGCGAGGATTGCCCGACACCTTAAGAACCGACAACGGCCCCGAATTTCTCAGCGGAGAGTTTATCGCTTGGGCCGAAGAACACGGGATGACGATTCAGTACATTCAACCCGGAAAGCCGAACCAGAATGCGTATATCGAGCGGTTTAACAAGACCTATCGGGATGAAGTTCTCAACCTGTACCTGTTCCGCAATCTGAACGAGGTTCGGGAAACCACCTACTGATGGAAAATCGAATATAACGAGCAGCGTCCACACGATTCTCTCGGGGATCTGACTCCTGCTGAATATCTGTCAAAGAACGCTGAAAACTCTATTGTTCAACTGTCTACTTGACGGGGAAGCTTACGGGGCCTTTCCGGCAATCGAAAAATCGGAGCCGTGGTTGTGATTTTTTTCCGCTTTAGCAGATGCGTTGCAGCGTCGAACGCTCGTCTGAGGAAATCGAAGTGGCCGCTCAGGAAATCCGCTTGATTTTTCCTTCCCGGTTCTTTATTTTAGGATGTGAAGTTAAAATAAAATAAAGGCGAGCCTTATTTTAGGTTCGAGGCAGGCAGGATGAAGCGAGAACTCCAAGGCAGATACGTGACCATATCGACGGTGGGTGAGAAGGCCCAGGCCTTCGTGCCCGCGCCGCTGCCGCCGCGTCCGCCCATCGACTGGACGCCGGAGCTGCGCAGCAAGTTCGACCAGGCGCTGCTGGCGCTCGGTCGGCTGGACAGCGTCTCGACCCTGCTGCCGGACACCTCGCTGTTCCTCTACATGTACGTCCGTAAGGAAGCGGTGCTCTCCTCCATGATCGAGGGGACCCAGTCGTCCCTGTCCGACCTGCTGCTGTTCGAGCTGGATCAGGAGCCCGGCGTGCCGCTGGATGACGTGCGGGAGGTCAGCAACTATGTCGCCGCCCTCGACCATGGCCTGCGTCTGCTGGAGGAAGGGCTGCCGCTGTCGCTGCGGCTGTTCAGGGAGATCCACGGGGTGTTGTTGACCAAGGGCCGGGGCAGTAATCAGACCCCGGGTGAGTTTCGGCGCAGCCAGAACTGGATCGGCGGCACCCGGCCGGGCAATGCGGCCTTCGTTCCGCCGCCCGCCGAGGAGGTGCTGGAGTGCATGAGCAAGCTGGAGCTCTTCCTCCATGACCAGCCGGAGCCGACCCCGGTACTGCTCAAGGCCGCGCTGGCCCATGTGCAGTTCGAAACGATCCACCCGTTCCTCGACGGTAATGGCCGTTTGGGACGTCTGCTGATCGCGCTGTTCCTGTGCGAGCAGAAGGTGCTGCGGGAGCCGATGCTCTACCTCAGCCTCTATTTCAAGACGCATCGTCAGTATTATTACGAGCTGCTCAACAACGTGCGCATGACCGGCGACTGGGAAGCCTGGCTCGACTTCTTCGCCGAGGCGGTCATCGTCACCGCCACTCAGGCGGTCGAGACGGCGCAGCAGCTTCTCGACCTGTCGAACCAGGACCGCGACAAGATCAGCGGCCTCGGACGGGCGGCGACATCCACCCTGCAGGTTCACCGAGCACTCATGGAGCATCCCATCGCCACCTCGGGCTCGCTGGTGGAGAAGACCGGCATCACCCCGGCTACGGTCAACAAGGCGCTCGGCCACCTGGAGCAACTCGGCATCGTCAAGGAGCTGACCGCCCAGAAGCGCAACCGCCTGTTCAGCTATGCGGGCTATATCGAGATCATGAGTCGCGGTACGGAACTGCCGGGCAGGTAGGCCAGTTCGATTCCGGGTTTCGGAATCGAATCAGATTTGTTGGGAGATTGTTTCTGGTATCCGCCCGGGTTGCAAACCCAGCATCTTCGTCCGGAGCTTGGAAATCGGGAGAGAAAAGTTGCTTCCTCAGCGGGAACTTGAGGCGTGACTTGACTTCCTATGTGAAGCCCTTGTTTTTCAATGTGTTACGGGGTAGTTTGGGGTCGGAGGCTGAGTTGCGGTCGAGAGCTGTTCCCTCCACCAAATTATAGAGAAGGGTCAGTTCTGATGGACTGGCCTTTTTCTATTTTAAATCGGGTATTGCAAATCATATTGCAAATCAATATCAGACCACTTGGTGGAGGTTGAGAGGCTTTGGTTGTCTTCTGGATTTTAATCCAGGGAGAAACGTTTCAGCTGAGACTTTTTGTACCCTTAGGCGATTCAATGACTTGTGCTATGATGCGCCGCATTACTCACTTCTTTGTCGCCATTTGGCAGCTCCGAGTGGTAACGCATAAGTTGTCAGGCAGGAAACGAGGAATTTATTCATCCGGTACGGTGTGCTTCAATTGAGCGATAAACGAATTTTCATTACGGGCATAGCTGGTTTTTTAGGGAGTCATATTGCGGACAGGTGTCTGGCGGAAGGGTACCGGGTGTCAGGGTGTGACAACCTGACGGGCGGCTACCTTGACAATGTTCCCAGTGGTGCTGTGTTTCATCACATCGACTGCAATGACTTTGCGGGCCTTGCCCCGTTGATGAAAGATGTCGATGTCGTCTACCATTGCGCGGCTACGGCCTATGAGGGCCTTTCCGTATTCAGTCCCCATCTGGTGACCCAAAATGTTGTCACGGCGACCAGTGGCGTTGTTTCCGCCGCGGCGGCCGGGAGGGTAAGGCGCTTTATTCTCTGTTCGTCCATGGCCAGGTATGGCACCAATCAGGTTCCCTTTACGGAGGACATGGTTCCGGCTCCCCAGGATCCTTACGGCATCGCCAAGTGGAGTGCCGAACGGCTGCTGGCCAATATTGCCGAAACCCATGGTATGGAGTGGGTCGTGGCCGTTCCTCACAACATCATCGGGCCGCGGCAGCGCTACGACGATCCGTATCGCAACGTGGCCGCCATTTTCATCAACCTGATGTTGCAAGGACGTCAACCCTTTATTTACGGGGACGGCACTCAGAGACGCTGCTTCAGTTTTGTCTCCGATGTGGTGGATCCGTTGCTGCGTATGGCGACAGACGAAGGCTGTGTCGGGGAAGTCATTAATATCGGTCCTGACGATGAGTTTGTGACCATCAACGAGCTTGCAGCCATAATCGCCCGGCTCCTTGATTTTGACCTGGACCCGAACCGGATCGATGGTCGCCCCCAGGAGGTTCACTTTGCCAACTGCAGCGCCGATAAGGCCCGCCGGCTTCTTGCTTACCGGCCGAAGGTGAAGCTCGAAGAGGGATTGGCCGTTATGGTCAACTGGATAAAATCGCGCGGTCCCCGGCCTTTTTTGCACAATGTGGCACTGGAAATTGACGGACCGACCGCGCCGAAAACCTGGTCGAAGAAGATCCTGTGATGAAGGGGCTGCTCCATAGCAAAACCGATGGCGACAGACTCGCACGAAAGGTCACCACACTGCTGGCGCAGACCACGGCATTGCAGGGGATGCTGCATCTGCCAGGGATGCGCGATGAGTATCGTGCTCGGCTGGATCAGGTTGTCCTGTTGGCCACCAGGGCGCTCGATAGCACGCAGGAAAAGCAAGAGATTGAGTTACTCCAATGGGTGCTGGTCCAGGCTCAGGGGGGCAGGGCTGAGGCTGCGCGCTATGGGGCCGGGCAGCTCTCGCGCGGCTCCCAGCGGGCCCCCACTCTGGACGATTGCGAAGACGGCTGGCGGCGCGTCGAGGAGATTGTTCGCACTGCAGAAGAGGCCGCAGCGCAGGCTTCGCGATTTGCCCGCCTGCTCGATACCGCAAAAGCGAAAGCGATTGCCCGCAGGGCTGAGGCTGCCGCAAAAGCAGCCAGGAGGATCGTCGTAGAGCGCAACCGTGCCTATACTTTTCATGCCGATCCCGGTTTTTCCTTTGGCGAAGGCTGGTATCTGGCCGCTGCCGCGCTGTTTGCCGGCCTGCCCATCCAGATCAGGCCTGGCGCTGTTCAGGAAATGCAGGCCAGACGTTTCCTTTGCGATGCCGGGTTGGCAGAATCACTGCGCCCATACCGGTCCCGTCCGGCGAGTCCCAAGCATTTGACGCATATCATCGCTGAGGCGTTTCGTGGCGATGCGGCGAAAGCTCAGCGCACCCTGCGTTCAGCATTTCTCGGAGAAGGGTCCCCCTCGGCGGCATTAAAGTCATGGATAGTCGGCAGGGTGGCAGGGTACCCTCAACGAAAAGTGTTGCTTTGGGTCCGAACGGGTGATCACGATGCCCAGCGCAATACCTGCTTCGATGAGTTGCGCCAGCTTGCTGAACGTGTCATGTCTGTCGGGCTTACGCCCGTCTTTTTCGGCGATGCGGTTCCTCTTAAGCTTGTTCCGGCAAGGGGAGTCAACCTGACCCTGTGCTGGAAAGAGCCGCTCTTCCAGGGACCGGACATGCGCCGAGCCCAACTGCAACTGTTTGAAGAGTTGCGATGTCGCCATGGCCTGGTGGGGCAGATTGGTGTGACCTCTGCCGGCATGGATGGTCCCGCGCTCATGGGATTGCCGACCCTTTATCTCACTCAGGAACACAACGTCCGCCTGGGCAAGTGGGTCGGTGCGGTTCCGGGATATCAGGAAGTCGTGCGGGCTCCGGGTTATCTCGAGATCATTCGCACTGCCTTGCGGCAATGGCAGCAGTAATCCCTTGGGCTGCCGGGCGATCCGTTACCGGTGCGTCTGCTGATTGAGGTCTTCGCCATGGACGTCGCCACTCGTAACGGTCTGGATAAACCGCCGACCGAAAATCGCAGAGTGACAATCACAAATGGACATTACGAGGCCCTCACCCATGATAAAGAGAGTGATCCCATTCGGGGTCACTCTCTTTTTAAATCCGTTAGATTCGGGACGACCAGCAATGATCCGTGGCGTATCTGCGGTTATTTACCGATATATCGATTTTTCATTGTGAGAGTCAGAAATTCAAAAAAGTTAAACATTATGAAAAAAATAGGAAGTGATAAGACTTTCCCGAGTCCTTTGGGGCTTCGATGGTTTTGTTGAAAAAAGATATAAATCCATATGGTTATCAGAAATTTAAAACTTCAAGCCGTGCCTGGTTAGAGATTAATAATAGCCTCCAATGCTTTTTTTTGTTGAAAATTGGGCGCCTGTTGCTCTATAACCGATATATCGGTTGAGGAGGCATTATGGATAGAGGTCCTGCTTCAAAATTTATCGATCCAGCCAACAAGACGAAATCTATCGCTCAGAGCGCTTATGAGATGCTCAGGGAAGAGATCGTCACCTTGAAGCGGCCGCCCGGAAGCGCTCTCTCCGACAAGAAAATATCATCTGAGCTGGGTATCAGCAGAACACCACTCAGAGAAGCCTTTCTTAAGCTTCTTGAAGAAGACCTGATCGTTGTTATCCCAAGTTCGGGGACTTATGTCACAAAAATCCAGGTCAACTCTCTGAGAGAATCCTATTTTATCCGGAAAGCCCTTGAGGGGGCTGCTGTGTCAGATTTTGTCGATATGGCGACCAATAAAGATATTGACAGATTGGAAGAGATTCTGAATAGGCAAAAAGACACTCTTAATAAAGATCGTCAAGAATTTTACAAGATAGACAACCAGTTTCATCACCATATTTTTGAAGTGACTCAACATCAGAAGGCTTGGGACATCGTTGTCACAGTTAAAGCCCAGCTTGATCGTGTCAGGTATCTAACAATCATCGATGAAACAAGAATGATTGAAATCATAAAAGAGCATCAGCAGGTTATATCCGACATTAGAAACAGAAAGAAAGATGATGCATCTCAAAGCCTCATGAGCCATATTGATTATTCGTTTTCAATAATTGAAAAAACAATAAGTTCATATCGAAATTATTTCGATTGATAATATCTTTTAAAAAGTCTTTTTTTAAAAATTTATGTTAGGGAATATGTAAATAGTTAGCTGAAAATTTATTAATAACGTCATTTAAAACCGTTTGTCTTCCAGAGAGGTGCGAAGGAATATGTTCCGTAAATTCATTTTTTGTGGAAAAATCATAACCTCTTCGGATTGTGACGATACTTATAACAAACTCACTTACCAGTCTGCTCTTTTAGGCCCAGCCATAAAGGGGCCCCCCTTTTTTTTTGGTCCCTTAATCCGATATATCGGTTTTGTCCCATTCTATACGCAAATTTTTCTCGAGCGTTGCCGCGTTCATTTTTCTTTTCACCGAATCAGCCTTGTGGCGATCTTTTCTCTTTTCAGTGCTGAGAAATTGTTCCTTAACGGACTTGGTGACACGAAGTCCTTTACTACCTATTCATCGATGGCGGTGAATCAGCGTTGGTCCGGCTTATCCTCTTTCGTGGTGCCCGGCGTTGGTCAAATCGCCTAACAAGACCAGAGGAGAAAATTCAATGGCTTCTATTACTTCAATTAAAAGTGCAGTGGTTGATATCCCACTGCAGAGCTCTGCCGTATTTGCGACGCGCAAGGTGGCATCTCGGCAGTTTTTGTTGGTCAAGGTCCAGTGCGACGATGGCTATGAAGGAATCGGGGCCACTTATTGCGGTGATCACGGTGGGGAGATTTATCAGGAAGCGGTTCAGTCATTGCTTGCCAATGTCCTGATCGGCAGAGATCCGTTCGCCACCGACGCTTTATGGAGTGAGATGTACCAGGAATCCCTGCTTCAGGGACGGGCCGGAGCTGTGTTTCGGTCCCTCGGAGCACTTGACATCGCCCTGTGGGATCACAATGCGAAGGCAGCGGGACTTCCCCTCTGGAAATACATGGGAACCTTTTACGAAGGAACCGTGCCGGCTTACGCCAGCGGCGGGTACTACAACGACGGCGACGACATAAAGAAGCTGTGTGAGGAGATGGAAAGAAACGTCAACATGGGTTTTTCCGCCATGAAGATGAAGGTTGGCCGCAAGTCTGTTTCCGAAGACAAGCGTCGGGTCGCGGCTGCCCGCGAAGTGATCGGACCGGACAGATTACTGATGATGGATGCCAACAACTCATGGAAGAGTGTTCCGGATGCGATGCGCTTTCTGAGAGCCGTCGCCGAATATGATCCGTTCTGGATCGAGGAGCCTTTTGGCCCGGATGATATAGACAACCATTCCCGCCTGGTCAAAGTCAGCCCGATTTCCGTTGCCACCGGAGAAATAGAAGCGGGTCACTGGCGCTTTCGCGAACTGTTGAGGAATGAAGCCGTCAATATTCCGCAGCCTGATGTGTTTGCCTGTGGCGGCATAACCGAGTGGCAGCGCATCGCTCATTTGGCCGATTCTTTCGGGTTGTCCGTATGTACGCATGCCTGGCAGGAGTTTCACGCTCCGCTCATTGCTTCGGTATCGAACGGCCTGTTTGTTGAGTTTTTTACCGATGAGCGCATCGTCAATCTGCAGAGAATACTCGATATCGATCTGGCTGTAGAAGAAGGACGAATTATTTTGCCCGAGGCCCCGGGCCTTGGTTTTGAGTTCAAGGAAGACGAGGTTGAAAAAAATCTTTTGGTTTCCTGGAAGGAGAAAAGGGACGCCAAATTTTAGGACCGGAAGCTCGTTCCATTACCCCTAACGGCAGGACCTAACAACAACTGGAGGAGACAAATGAGGATTAAACATGTTTGCATGGCAGTACTCATCACCCTTTCAATCGGTTTTACAGGTGTGGCCAATGCCGAATATCCAGAGCGCCCCATCAACATGATTGTCGCTGCTGCTCCAGGCGGTGGGACCGACATTATGGCAAGAACCATGGTTCCCTATATGGAAAAATATCTGGGTGGAGCAACGATTTCAGTTCTCAACAAGCCCGGCGCGGGAACAGAAGTCGGGGCAACCGCGTTGGCGAAAGCCAAGCCTGATGGTTATACCATCGGCATGCTGAACTTCCCCCACATGATAGCCATTCCGATCGAGCGCAAAACCGCTTTCAGTATCGACAGTTTTGAACTGCTGGCAAATCTGGTGACCGATGCCTCCGCATTCAACGTCAGTGCGAACAGTCCCTTTTCAACCGTAGAGGATGTCGTCAAGTACGCCAAGGAAAACCCTCTTGCGCTGACCGTTGGAACCACCGGGTTTGGTGGTGACGATCATCTTGCGATGCTCGCTTTTGAAAAGGTTGCCGGTATCAAACTGACCCATGTTCCGTTCCCCAGTGGGGCTCCAATCCGGGCCGCTCTGATGGGTGGTCACATCTCGATCGGCTCCTTCAATGTCAGTGAGGGAATCGAATTCGCTAAAGAAGGTCAACTGAAAATCCTTGGTGTCATGGACACCAAGCGCTGGGAAAAAGCTCCCGAAATTCCAACCTTCAAGGAGCAGGGCTATAACGTGATCATGTCTGCACAGCGCGGTATGGGCGCTCCCAAAGGCGTTCCTGCCGACCGTCTGGCCAAGCTGGTTGCCGCTATTGAAAAAACCGTCAAAGACCCGGAATTCATCGCCCAGGCAGACAAAATGAAGCTGCCGATCGATTACATCGCAGGGCAGGCGTACCATGACATGCTTTACCAGATGCAGGATGATCTGAAGCAGATGTGGGCAAAAGAACCCTGGAAAAAATAATTCTTTTTTTCAACGATTCGGTCGGGAAGCGATCCGCTTCCCGACCACATGAAAAATCAAATTCAAGAAGGAATCAAATATGGCATCCGTTCAGAGAAGAGAGAAAATTGGTTCCATTATCAGCTTGATCTTCTGTGTCGGGGCTTGGTCTCAACTTGGTTCCATGCCCTCAGAAGCAGCATTCTTCCCTCGCATGATTATTGGCACAGCCTTTATCCTGACTTTTATCTGGGGTGCCAGCGCCTTTTTTAAAAAGACAGCTCCTGCGGAGAACGACTCTGAAGACGGTCCGGGACCGTTTTTGGAAAGTCGCAAAAACTTCACCATTTTCGTTGTCAGTCTGGCGTTATATATCGCGCTGATAGACATCATTGGTTATTTCAGCTCCACCTGCTTGTTCATGATTGGAACCAGTTTCGCCCTGGGATTCAGACGCCCGTTCCTCACCGGTGCGACGACGTTCGGTTTTATCGCTTTTATTTACATCGTTTTTGTTATTGCTTTTCAGCGGCCGTTACCGATTGAATTTTTCCAGACAGGTTAAGAAAACAGACTCACTCTGGCTCACCGCTATTTTGGGAGTAAAACTATTATGTTTGACGCATTCATAACAGCTCTACCGCATGTTTTCAGCCTGCATGTTATGTTGGCCATGGTCCTTGGCGTTATCGGTGGCATCTGTATCGGCGCATTGCCTGGTCTTACCGCAACCATGGGAGTCGCCGTTTTGATTCCCGTGACTTTTTCTCTGGAGCCCTTGACCGGACTTGGAATGATTGCGGGGATTTACCAGGGGGGGATGTATGGCGGTTCGATCCCTGCTATTCTGTTGAGAATACCGGGAACTCCGGCGGCTATTGCGACGACGTTCGATGGTTTTCCGATGGCTCAGAAAGGGGAGGCTGCCTACGCTTTGCGCGTGTCTCTTGTTTCTTCCTCCCTCGGGGGAATTGTCAGCGCCTTCGTCCTGATGGGAATGGCGCCGCCGCTTTCGGTCTTTGCTTTGAGTTTCGGACCGGCGGAGTATTTCTCCCTCGCGGTCTTCGGTCTTGCGAGCATCTCGGTGCTGCTTGGCGGAAGCCCGGTCAAGGGCCTTCTGAGCGCCTGTTTCGGTCTGTTTGTCGGGGTGGTCGGTATCGACCCGATGACTGGCTACGAACGCTATACCTTTGGATCGATGCACCTTGTCAGTGGCTTTGATATGGTGGTCCTGTTAACCGGGCTTTACGCCATACCGCCGGCCATAGACATGGCTGAAAAAGCTATAAAAACCGGTGCCCCGGCCTCTATGCTCAAATTGAAAGAGACCAAAATTTCCTTGTCGCACTGGTTCCGATATATAAAAATCTGGATCAGGTCTTCGATTATCGGCGTCATTATCGGGATCGTTCCCGGGGCCGGTGGCAATATCGCAGCATTCATGGCCTGGAATGAGACGAAACGAAACTCGAAAAACCCCGAGAGCTTCGGACAGGGCAATCCTGAAGGCGTCGCCGCGGCGGAGTGCGCCAATAACGGCGATTCCTCGACCGCCCTGATTCCGGCCGTAACCCTCGGTATTCCGGGGAACGCGGTGTCCGCGGTCATTCTCGGCGGACTTCTTGTTCATGGGATGCAACCGGGACCGGCCTTGTTTCGTGACAATCCGCATGTTATCTATGGTTTTATGATTGAGATGCTGCTGACGGCTATGATCCTTCTTGTTCTTGGCCGTTACGGGGCCAAGGTGTTCATTCAGGTCCTCAAAATTCCGCCGGTGCTCATGACAACCATGCTTGTTCCGATGACGTTTATCGGGGCCTATTCAATTCAGAATTCAATCTTTGATATCTGGATGTGCCTTGCTTTCGGCCTTATCGGGTATCTGATGGAAAAAATAAATATCCCAGTAGCACCGGCAGTTCTGGCCGTTATTCTGGGGCCCATGGCTGAAGCAAATCTGAGAAGAGGCTTGCTTATCAGCCGGGGAGATTGGACTTTCCTGGTTCAGCGTCCTATCTCCGTTGTGATTTTGGGCGGTGTGCTTTTCATTCTTCTCTACCCATTGTTCAAACAATTTCGCAACAGGTCCAAACAGGTTTCACTTCAGTAAGCGTGAGTAGTTTTTAAAAAAAGGGAGCATTCATGAGATTAGCCACGATTATTATCGAAGGGCTTGAGACCGCCGCCGTCGTTCAGGACGAGGGGGTTGTGACCCTGGCCGTCATCAACGAAAAACTCGGCACCTCCTGGCTGACGGATATTTTCGAGATCCTTCAGCACGACCAGCTCGACGCCCTGAACGACTGGTACCGGCAGGGCGGGAAGGAGCGGATTGCCACCTTGCAGGACCATGTCATCGCCAGTGACCAGGCCCGGTTCGCGCCCCTCTACCGGCATCCCCGGAAAATCTTCGGCATCGGTCTCAACTATGTCGACCATGCCGCCGACCTGGCCGAGAAGGCTCCCAGCGGCATCCCCGCCAGCTTCTTCAAGCCCGACACCACCATCATCGGGCCGAACGATGCCATCAAGATCCCCCTGCAGTCGGACGGGACCACCGCCGAAGCGGAACTGGGCGTGATCTTCGGCAAGGAATGCCTGGATGTCGAGCGCGAAGACTGGCTGAGTGTCGTCGCCGGGTTTACCACCATCATCGACATGACGGCCGAGGATATCCTGCGCAAGAATCCGCGCTACCTGACCATATCCAAGAGCTTTGAGAGTTTCTTCAGCTTCGGTCCTCAGCTGGTCACCAAGGACGAAATCGAGGACGTCATGAAGCTGCAGGTGGCCACCATTCACAATGGTCAGGTCCACGCCCAGAATGTGGTCGCCAACATGACCTTCCCGCCGGATTTTCTGGTGTCCTTTCACAGCAAGGTCATGAAGATGTACCCGGGGGACATTATCTCGACAGGCACCCCCAGGGCGGTGCATATCAAGCACGGCGACCGGGTGGCCTGCCGGATCGACGGTTTCGCACCGCTCGAATGCCCGGTCATCGACAAGAAAGTGAACCCGTAACCATCCCACAACGACCGAAACAAGGAGTTTCATCATGGAATTAGGATTGCAGGATAAAGGTGTCATCGTCATGGCGTCCAGCTCGGGGCTGGGGAAAGCCATCGCCATGGAATTCGCCCGGGAGCAGGCCAAGGTGATGCTGTTCAGCCCGTTTGCGGATCAGCTCGAAGAAGCCCGGGCCGATATCAAGGCCGAAACCGGCTACAGCCCGGAGGTGTTTGTCGGCGACATCACCAAGGCCGAGGACATCAAGCAGCTGGTGGCGACCACCGTCGAGAAGTTCGGCGGGGTCTACGCCCTGATCAACAACACCGGGGGGCCACCGGCAGGGACCTTTGACGCTTTTGACGACGAGGTCTGGCAGAAGGCCTACGAGCTGACCCTGCTTTCGTATATCCGGGCCATCCGCGAGGTTCTGCCGCACATGCGCAAGGCGGGGGGCGGTCGGATTCTCTGTTCGACCTCCTCGTCCATCAAGGCGGTGCTGGACAACCTGATCCTGTCCAACACCTTCCGGGCCGGGGTCGTCGGGCTGGCCAAGACCCTGTCTCAGGAGCTGGGCAAAGACGGCATCCTGGTCAATGTCATCGCTCCGGGGCGGATCGGCACCGCCCGCATCGATCAGCTCGACAAGATCCGTGCGGACAAGGCGGGGGTTTCCGTCGAGCAGCTGCAGCAGAACACCTTCAAGACCATTCCCCTGGGGCGCTACGGGGAACCGTCGGAGTACGGCAAGCTGTCGGCCTTTTTGTGCTCGGAGGCGAATACCTACATTACCGGCCAGTCGGTTCTGGTCGATGGCGGCCTGGTCAAGGCGCTTTGATAAAAACCCCAACGAAAGCCGGCAGGGAATATGTCCTGCCGGCTTTTTTATTAGCGGACAGGGCATGGCCCGGCTGGCGAAAGCTTGGCGAGGCTGCCATATCCCGGGTGCGATAGTAGGAGCACACTTCCTGGCGATTTCTTTCCCGAAATCGTTTTTAATGATCGTTATATCTTCCAATGACACCAGAAGGGGACATGTATGAGATTGGGTTTTGATGAAATCAAAGAGGAAATACAACGGGTATTTGAGAAGTATGGCATGGCTAAAGATAAGGCCGACATCTGCGCAAGAATCCATACGGAATCAACCTATGACGGTATTTACTCTCATGGAACGAACAGGGTCGTACGCTTTGTCGATTATATTAAAAAAGGATGGGTTGATCTTGATGCCGAGCCCACCCTGGAAGTTGATCTTGGTGTGATTAAGGTATTCAACGGCAACATGGGGCCGGGGGTATTGAATGCCCTGCATGGTGTAGAGGCTGCCATGACCATGGCGGATGCCCACGGTATCGGAATGGTCGGGTTGAAAAATACCACCCATTGGATGCGTGGCGGCACTTACGGCCTCTATGCGGCAAATCGCGGTTATGTCGCCATGATGTGGACCAATACCGAATCCGTCATGCCACCCTGGGGCGGCAAGGACTGCAAGCTTGGGAACAACCCCTTTGTCATGGCGACCCCCGGAGTCGCCGGCGGTCCCCCCATCATGCTGGATATGGCCATTTCTCAGTATTCCTATGGCAAACTTCAGGTGACCCGGTTGGCCGGCCAGAAACTTCCGTTCCCCGGCGGCTTTGACAAGGATGGCAACATCACGGACGATCCCGGGGCGATTGAAGAGACCCGGAGGATTCTGCCGATCGGGTACTGGAAGGGGGCCAGCTTTTCATTCATGCTCGATATTCTCGGAGCTATTCTCACCAACGGGATCGGTGCCGCAGATCTTGACAACCGGGGAAAAGGAAGCTGTGGAGGAGCGTCGCAGGTTCTTATTGTTATTGATCCGAAGAAGGTGATCAGTGAAGAGAATATGGCCGAGACGATCAATAAGGCAATCACCCATCTCAAAAGCTCCGCACCTTCTGAACACTCCTCAGGCATTTTTGCGCCGGGTGAAGATTTCATAAGGTTCAGGGCCGAACATGACGAGAAGGGGATTTTTGTCGACGATGACGTGTGGAATGAAATAAAAGCCCTGTAAGATCTTCAATCGCTCACCTTTCAGGTTTCATTCGATTCAAACCAGGCAGGGCGTGTGTCAAACGTTGCGAGTGCTCCATCCGCGCACGCCCTGCCGTACATGACCCGAAGCAAGTTGCGCCGCAATTCCAGATGCGACTGTCCCTAGCGGAGGTCAAGCCAGGGGCTTTTCTCAAGGAAACTGCCCGGAATGTTCTCTTCCATCTCGCGGAAGAGTTTGTACGGCACGCTGAAGGTCAGTTTGCCGCGGCCAAGGCGGTGCAGGACCGTCTTTCTGGCCGTGAGGTCAAGCATTCCCACGATCCCTCGGGGAGCGGGGTTGTCTATCTCGTGGTAGGTCATGACGCCTATCGACTGGCATCCGGCGACATAGGGGATAGCGACATTCTCAATCCCCTTGCGAAAATAGTTGCAGAGAATGACCAGGGCTGAAAGCTGCGCCGCATTGCAGACGATGCTGACCGTGACCGGTTCTGCTGGTTGTTGTTCGGCCATGGCAAGGGGCATAAAAACGGTGTATTTTTTATCGATATCCATGATTCCCACCCGGAATATGAAGTCTTTGACAAGGTCGGGACTCTTCATGTAGCGTTCGCCATGCAGATACTCGTGCAGGAAGGCTTCCGGCGCCATGCCCGCCATGTTTCCGGCGATCTGCTCTCCCTTGGGAAAGCCTGTGTTTCCTGAAGACAAAAAATGGCAGAAGCAGTCTTCGCCTCCTGGAAAATTGTCGGCGTAATGATTGCCGTAACCCAGGCCAACGCCGCCCCCGGGACAGCCGACCGTGTCATTGTTAAGGCAGGCGATCTTGCCCGTAGTCGCCGTCGTTGCAAACAGGGACATCAGGCAGCCTCGCTTGCCCGGGGAAAAGGAGAGGGCATCACCGGGCGCATCGTCGAGCCAGAGGGTGGCAACCGGTTCAAAGTCCAGGTTCAGGGCGTCTTTTATTCTCGTTTTCATGGGCATCCTTGGTCCGTGTGGTAACAGGGGCGTCGCGGCAGGAGAAAGTCTTGCTGCAAGAGTCCTTCAATAGGCCCGGGGCGAACCGAAGGCCGGAGCATTCGAGGCATTGACTGATTCCGGCCGCTCAGCAAATCGGTCTGATGCAAAAAGGGAGGCTGGGGAATACCGGGCCTTTCCGCATCAGATTGTGATGCTAATCGAGATATCTCATCAGATAGACTTCGACAACGGTGGCAATATCCTCGACACTCATGCGGTCGTTGTTAAAGACCAGGTGAAAGAGGCGTGCATTGTCGATGTTTTCACCGGCGAACCGGCGCACAAAGTCCTCTCTTTGTTTCTGATGGACATCGATGTATTTACGGGCTTCTTTCTCATCGAAATGATGACTTTTCATGATTTTCTGAAGCCGGAAGGGGTAGGGCGCCACGAGCCGTAAATGGATGCAGTTGGCTAAATCCTGGGTGACGCAAACTCCACCGCGGCCGACAATGACGCAGTTACCGCGCTCGGCAAAAGTCCGTATCACCGATTTTAAATGGGAAAAAACCTCGGTTTCCTCGGCCCTGCTGTTGTCCAGAAACATGGAAAAGAGGGATTTGAGGGACGCCGGCGTATCCTGGGACTTTTCTATCTGCTCGATGGAAAATCCGGACAGTTCGGAGACCTCTTCAAGCAACTGGCGACCGATCACCACCCAGGGATTTCCAGCGACACGGGCGTTGAACCTGCGGATCAGTTCTTCTGCCAGAGGGTATGCCTGGCAGCCGAATTCCCGGCTGATGGTAATGCAGGGCGCCGGTTTGCCTTTTTCTGCTATCATCTGCATCTGGTGCCAGGCATGAAGTTTGGCCTCGAGTTGCGGATCCCAAAAAGTTGTTGATACCATAAAGATCCTCCTTTCCCTTGCCCCAAAGGCTGAACTTTCTTTTGTTTATTAAAAGTATAGCGGATTTCAGACCGTTCGGTAGCCCGCCCTCGGGTATTCAGGGATCTTGAATGCAGACACCGTTTTTTCTGAACGGACCGGTTCGCTATTCACAAGAGGCCAGGCAGTGCAGGAGAGATGCGGACTTGGTAGGGGCGCTTAAATTCCCTTGTTTTTTAGGTCGCAGAGGAGATCTTGCTCGAGGTTTGTTTTGACGTCGTTTCAACTGCGGAATTCTCTGTATCTTTTCCTTCGGTGCGTCATGATTCCTCCATCCCTGTCAGCTCTGCGGAAGAGAGGACTGGCTGTTCTTGATCAACATGTCATGTGCTGCCTGCAGATGGCTTCTGATGGCCTTTTTCGCTGTTTCGACATCGCGGGTTTTTATCTTCCTCACGATCTCGGCGTGCTCCTGCAGGGATGCTTTATAACGCTCGTCAATGGCATATACCTCGTGGGCGAACTCATTGATCAGGACGGAGTATGAGGAGATCAGATTGATAAGCAGGACATTTTTGGATAACTCAGCAAGCCTGAGGTGAAAAGTGAATTCCGCAATATCTGAGATCTGTTCACCGGTCAGGGCCATGATATCAGCATGCAGCTGATCCAATTCTGCGTCTGTCGCTCTGGCGACGACGAGTTCAACACACAGTTCTTCAAGAGGCCGCCTGACCTGGAGGATATCCCGGTAAGAGGCCATTTTAAACAGGTCGTTGACGGTACAATTGCCATCCCGAGCAGGTTTGGGCATGTCCCTGATAAAGGTTCCGTGCCCAGGGGTTCTGCGCAGATAACCTTTCGCGGTCAGAATGGTCAGTGCTTCCCTTAAAATTCCCCGACTTATTCCAAAAGCCAAGGCCAGCTCGGGTTCCGGCGGCAGTTTCTCGCCAGCCTGCAAGGTACCGTCGTTCAGCATCTGAATAATTTCGTTCGCGATTTTTTCCGAGAGATTTTCATTTTTGAGGGTTCTGAATTTCATGGGATTGTCCTGATGTCTCAAGTGATGACGCACTATCCCGTCCGCTCTCTGTGCCAGGTCGGATGATCATGGGATCCCGACAGAATTTATTTGACAGCAAAACGGCCAGGACGTACTGTTAGATTGTTTAACAAATAAACAGTTAACCCGTCAGATAACATATTCCATTGCAGCTGGCAAGCCCGCTTCACGTCTTCGGAAGGTCGATGGCGACGGCCTGTAACGCAGGCCAGCTTTTAAGGAACGGCTATGGATCCCTCGGTTAGTTTTTCTGAAAGTTCCACAGGACCGCTGTCCGGTGTAGAAGTGCTTGATTTGTCACGCCTGGTGGCCGGCAATACCCTGACCATGTGCCTTGCGGATTTCGGCGCCGAGGTCATGAAAGTCGAACCTAAAACCGGTGACATCCTCAGGGACTGGCAGGTTGAAGGGGTCGCCACCGCCTGGAAAACCTACTGCCGGAATAAACGGAGCCTCTGTCTTGATTTCAGGGCCGACGGCGCCATCGATGTCGTTCTGCGCCTGGTCGAAAAGGCGGATGTTTTCGTCGAAAGTTTCCGTCCGGGGACCTTGGAAAAAATGGGGCTGGATCCGGAGCTTCTCCTGACCAGGAACCCGCGGCTGGTCATCGTCCGAATTTCCGGCTACGGGCAGGATGGTCCTTATGCCCATAGACCGGGGTTCGGAACCCTGATCGAGGGGATGTCCGGCTTTGCTTCCATGAATGGTTTTGCTGATCGTGAGCCGGTGCTTCCCCCTATTTACCTGGCTGACATGACGGCAGGCCTTTACGGCGCCTTCGGTGTTATGACGGCGCTGCGCAATGTCGAAGTTTCCGGCGGGCGTGGGCAGGTCATCGATCTGCCCCTTCTTGATCCCCTGTTCTCCATCCTGGGAGCACAGGCGGCTAATTTCCGACTGACCGGACAGGTGAAGCAGAGGACCGGCAGCAGATCGACCAACAGTGGACCGCGCAATGTTTACAAGACCAGGGATGATAAGTGGGTCGCCCTGTCCGCATCAGCCCAGAGCATGGCGGAAAGGCTTTTCAAGTCCATAGGGCGGGACGATCTGATCACGGATCCAAGGTTTAGGACCAATGCCGACCGGGTGAAGAATGCCGAAATCCTCGATACCATTATCGGAGATTTCATTGCCGGGATGGATCAGCATGAGTGTGTCGACTATTTTGACAAGGCTGCGGTGACCATCGGTCCGGTATATGATATGGAACAGATTGACAAGGATCCCCACTTCAGGTCGAGGAATATTATCGTCGAATTGCCTGATGACGAAATGGGGACGATCCCTGTTCACACTGTTTCCCCACGGCTGCAGCAGACTCCCGGGTCTTTTCGAAGACCGGCGCCCGGGCTGGGGGAGCATTCACGGGACGTCCTCCACGAGGCCGGATTTTCGGTCGCAGAAATCGCACAGCTGTTCCAACGGGAAATCGTTTTTTAAATCATCAGTTCTTCCTGGTGACAGCTTGCGGAGAAAGACGCTTTCCGGGTAAAAATAACCAGGTGAACCCATTTCATTTCAAGGGACGGAGATTGCCGATGACTGAGGTGACCGACCAGACGCAAAAACGGGTATATATCATTTCGGACGGAATCGGGCAGAGCGCCATCAATGTTCTGAAAGCGAGCCTTATCCAGTTTGACGTCCCGACGTCTATTCTGCGTGTGTTTTCACGAATGGACAACCTGGAACGCATACAGGTGATTCTGAACACCGCCAAGGAGGATGATGCTTTTGTCGCCTTTACCATCGCCAAGCATGAAACGCGCGACAGGGTCAAGGAAATCTGCCAGGAGATGGGGCTGATGTATCATGATATCCTCGGACCGCCTATTGAAAAACTCTCGACCTATCTGGGGTTGGAGCCGAAAGAAAGCCCCAACCTGCTGAGAAAGGTTGACAGCAAATATTTCGAGCGGATAGAGGCCATCGAATTCACGATGAAATATGACGATGGCCAGGATGTCAACAAGATCTACGAAGCGGATATCATCATTCTGGGATTGTCGAGGACGTCCAAGACGCCGACCTCGTACATGCTGGCTCAACAGGGTTACAAGGTCGTCAACATCCCATTGATGCTCGAAGTCCCCATGCCTGAAGAACTTTACAAGGTCGATCAGAACCGGATCGTCTGCCTGGTTATGGATTCGGAGGTTCTGCAAAAGGTTCGCAGCGCCCGCATCAAGCACTATCAGACACGCAGCAACTATACCGATCTGATGCATATTTTCAACGAGATGGAAATGGTCCATGAACTGGCCAAAAAGAACAAGAAATGGCATATCATCGATACTACGAACAAATCGGTCGAAGAAACCTCTCGGGAAATTATCAGCGCGGTGTTCGGACAGTCCCAGGAATTTTAGGACAGAAGGCCTGTCGAGCGTGATTAAAAGCGTGGGCTGCTCATGAACATGTCAATTCATAATCGCCATTCGGCTTAATTTGTTCGCCTGACCCCCACGGGATCACAATCTCCTTATACGAATTCCAGCTTTATATTTTCTGTCTGAACGGGCAGGGCGATGCTATCTCCCTGAATATTCATTACAATGCCTACCCCAATGCGGTGAAATTCCGAACTTCTGTGCCTGTAAAATAAAAAAGCGTTTTACTCTTCTGGTTTTTTGAGTGAAACTCGCTATAATTTAAGGCGTTGGGCGTTAACCATCTGCAAAGGGAGTGGACCTATGGCAAATGAAAAAGATCCCAGGAATGAACAGAATGGTCACCAGAACGATCTCGAGAACAGTACGGATTTTTCGAGAAGATCCTTTATTCGAACCGGCAGCGTGGCGACCATGGCCGCCGCCATCGGCATGCAGATTCCTTTCGGAAGACTTTTGCCCGAAGGCGTACAACTGGTCGGCACCGCTCATGCCGCAGATATGATGACGATCGATGGTAAAATTCCGGAGATGATTGTCCTCAACGACAAGCCGCTCAATGCCGAACCTCCTCCACATTTTCTGGATGACAGCGTCACTCCGTTCGACAAGATGTTTATCCGCAATAACGGCATTCCCCCGGTCAATGTCGATGCGGCCAGCTGGACCCTGACCATTGAGGGGGAATCCGCTAAAAAATCGGTGACCTTAAGTCTTGCCGAACTGAAGAAGAAGTTCAAGGCCTACACCTATCAGATTCAGCTCGAGTGCGGTGGCAATGGCCGTTCGGAGTTCAACCCTCCGGCCACGGGAAACCAGTGGCGGGTCGGGGCGATCAGTTGCGCCGAGTGGACGGGGGCCCGGCTGCGGGATGTTCTCGAGTATGCCGGCGTCAAGGATGATGCCGTTTATATCGGCTATTACGGTGCCGATACTCATGTCAGCGGTGATCCCAAAAAGGTTGTCATCTCCCGTGGGGTTCCGATGGCCAAAGCGCTGGAAGATGAATCCCTTATCGCCTGGGCTATGAACGGGGAGGATATTCCCCCCATTCACGGATATCCCCTGCGTCTGATAACCGGTGGGTGGCCCGCTTCTACCTCCGGGAAATGGCTCAATCGCATTGTCATCCGCAACAAGGTCCACGATGGTCCCAAGATGACCGGCATGTCCTACCGGGTCCCTGCCTATCCGGTGGCACCGGGGACCAAGGTTCCGGAAAAGGATATGGTGGTTATCGAGTCGATGCCGGTCAAATCGATTATCACCTCGCCAAAATCCGGATCACTGGCGACATTGGGGCAGGAGCTTGAGGTTCGAGGGCATGCCTGGGCCGGGGATTATTCTGTCAAGGCGATGGATATCTCCATCGATTTCGGCAGTACCTGGCACTCCTGCGACCTGAAGAGTCCGGGCAACCGCCTGGCCTGGCAGGACTGGTCGGCAAAAGTCAGTTTCCCGCAGGCCGGATATTATGAAATCTGGGCCCGTGCGACTGATGAGAACGGCAATATGCAGCCCATGGTCGTGCCCGGTTGGAATCCACGGGGCTACCTGAACAACGCCTGTCATCGGGTTGCCGTAAAAGCCCTGTAATCAGAACGGAGGGAAAGCATGAAAATCCTACGACCGCTATGTGTTGCCCTGGTATTGCTGGTGCTCGCGATCCCGGCTCTGTCTGCGGAAGAAAAGATCGATCAGGAGACCGGGTTGATCATGGCCCCGGGATTTGATCAGGTGAAGGAGGTCTGCACCGTCTGTCATTCCGCCATGCTTATCACTCAGAACAAGGCCGACCGGGACGGCTGGCTTGAAATGATTCGCTGGATGCAGGAGAAACAGGGGCTGCAGGACCTGGAGGCTGATCTGGAGAATACCATTCTCGACTATCTGGCCGCGAACTACGGTCCGACGGCTGCCTCCCGGCGGCCACCCCTTCAGGTGACGTTTCCGGAATAACCTGAGGCAATAAACCGACCGGGTCGTCAGCGCACCTTACGCCTGGCCTGGCCAGGTGAATAAAAACAGGATGATCCCGAGAATGTCTTCGGGATCATCCTGTTTTTTATGCCATCATAAAAGCGTTCATCAACCCTCAGCTTTTCGTTTTTCTGCGCGCCTAAGGAGGTTCCCCGTTTATGGAGGCGATCAGCACCGACGTTCTGGTGATTGGCGGCGGCCTGGCCGGCCTTTCCGCAGCGCTCGAAGCCAAAACCGCGGGCAGAGATGTTCTCCTGGTCTGCAAACAGTTGCCCGGCCGCAGTGGCAATACCCTGGTGGCCGCGACCAATATCACCACGCTTGTCCAAGGGGATGAGACCGGCCGCTCTCTCCTGATCCAGGATACCATCGAGGGGGGACGCCAAATCGGGGACCGGACCCTGATCGAAACCATGGCGCGGTCAGCATCTGAAGCCCTCGATTTTCTCAGATCCTGCGGGGTTGAGTTTCACCACAAAAATCATCATCTGCTTCTGCGTATGACCCCCGGACACCGTGTGGCCCGCACCGCCACCTGCGTGAATAAAAACTGGCCGGTCCAGGCAAAGGGGCAGGCGCTGCTGCTTCCATTGTTGAGCACAATTCAAAAATTGGGGGTTCGTACCCTTGAATGGTGCATGGTTGTCGATCTGATCAAAGAGAAAGACCGGGTCATTGGCGCGCTGGTCCTGGATCGCGCTGGTCAGATGTTTCCGATTTATGCAGGTTCGGTCATCCTGGCATGCGGTGGTGGGGGACGCCTCTACCTGCATACCAACAACACGCGTGACGTCACCGGTGACGGTCTGGCCCTGGCCTGGCGGGGTGGCGCGCAATTGCGCGATCTTGAATTCGTTCAGTTTTTCCCCGCCATGGGAATGGTCCCGCTCAAGCAGGTGATCCCCACTCCCCTGTTTGGCGACGGAGCCATTTTCAGGAACAGGCATGGCGAGGCGTTTCTGAAAAAATATCATCCTGATGGTGAGAAAACCGCGGGCAGAGATGTCATGAGCCGGGCCATTTACAGCGAAATCAGCGCGGGGAAGGGCGTGGAGGGCGGTGTGTACCTGGACCTGAGCCGGGTCCCCGAGAGGATTGCCCGGACCCGCTATCCCGATTTGTGGGACAACTTTTCCCGGCGTGGGTACGATCTGTTTCGACAACCTGTCATCGTCGGTTTGTCAGCCCATTTCCTGATGGGAGGAGCCGTCATCAATGCGCGCGCCGAAACGACCGTAGCAGGCCTTTATGCCTGCGGCGAAGCGGCCGCGGGTATTCATGGGGCCAACCGGATTGGGGGGAATGCCCTCCTTGAAGCGGTTGTCTTCGGACGCATCGCCGGAATTTCTGCGGCACAGGCGGTAACGGACTTTGACCGGGGGATGGCCAGTTCTGTCGAGATGGCTTCTGAAAAGCCAGATCTGGAAGAACTGAAAGCAATCAATTTCGAGATTACGACCGCCTTGTGGCAATCTGCCGGGGTGGTGCGTCATGGTGATGGCCTTGCCGCAGGCCTCGAGGTTCTGGCTGCTCTTCAGGAACGTTTCGATTCATCCCCTGTCGCCCGGTCGAGCCGTTCCTGGTGGGAGGTGAAAAACAAGCTGACTGTCGGCCGTCTGATTCTAAATGCCGCTCTGATGCGCAGGGAAAGTCGCGGTGCTCATTTCCGGTTCGATTTTCCAGAGCCGGATAATGGGCACTGGCTTGGCGTCATCACTACGACACGCTGCGCCGAACCAGAGTTCTCTTTCTCTCCCGTTGTTTTTGCCTCCTGATGCTCCTTTGTACCGGGCAGGGTTTTCCGGATATGCTGCTCTAATTTTCGTAGCCTGAGCCCGGGGCTTTCTATTGACCTGGGTCGCTTACGGCGGTATTGCTATTAGCGTTCATCCCTTGAAGGGCCGCTTTCGACTGATTAAGCCACCTGCGGCTGTTCGGAACTTTGGGACGGAGACGTATTTCACCCGGAATTTCTACCGATAGACAGACAAATAAGGAGAGTTGCAATGAACGTGTTGATGGTCAATGGCAGTCCTCATGCCGAAGGTTGCACCTATACTGCCCTGACTGAAATTGCCGAGGAACTGAAAAAAAACGATATCGACAGCCGGATCCTGCATATCGGTAGCGAGGGGATCAAGGGGTGCAAGGCCTGCGGAGTGTGCGCAAAAACCGGTTACTGCGTTTACACCGATGACAAGGTCAACGAATGCGTCGATCTGCTGAAAGAGGCAGACGGTTTTATCGTCGGATCGCCGGTCTATTTTGCCGGTCCCAACGCTTCCTGTTGTGCCTTTCTGGACCGGGTTTTTTACCTTAAGGCCGATCAATACGCTTTTAAGCCTGCCGCGGCCATCACCAGCAGCCGCCGCGCCGGCAGCAGCGCATCCTTTGATCGTCTCAACAAATATTTCACCTTCGCCCAGATGCCGATCGTGTCATCCCACTATTGGACCTCTATCCACGGGACCGCTGCTGATGAGGCCGCTCAGGATCTCGAAGGTCTGCAGATGATGAGGATTCTCGGTCGCAACATGGCCTGGCTGCTTAAGTGCATCGCCGCTGCGCAAGGCACCGTCGCCTATCCGCAGCTTGAAAAACGGACCAAATTCAGCCTGATCAGGTAGTCCTCCATGAAATCGCCGCGACAGTCCTGGCCTGGCGCAGCACTGTCGCGGCGATTACCGAGCTAAAAAAAATCATTTGGTGTTCGATGCTTATCAATGTTACAAAGCCTGCTCATTCGGACCACAGGGGATCCCTGTGGTTTTTTATTGTGTTATAAGGAAAAAAGCAATGATCAGTGCTAACAATATCGCTCTTGCCTACGGCAAGCGGGTTATTTTCAAAGACGTCAATATCAAGTTCGTGCCTGGCAACTGTTATGGCCTCATCGGGGCCAACGGGGCCGGCAAATCGACTTTCCTGAAGATTCTTGCCGGAGAGAAGGAAGCCGACAAGGGAGAGGTTTCCGTCGGCCCCGGTGAACGGATCGCCATGCTGCGTCAGGACCATTTCGCCTTTGATGAGCATAGCGTTATCGATACCGTCATGATGGGACACGAGCGTTTGTTCCAGGTCAAGTGTGAACGCGAAGCGATTTATGCCAAAGAGGAATTTACCGACGAGGACGGGGTGAGGTCCGGAGAACTGGAAGCCGAATTTGCTGAATTGAACGGGTATGAAGCCGAATCCGAGGCGGCTGTTCTTCTCAACGGCCTGGGCATTCCCGACGATTATCTGCATCGCCAGATGAAGGAACTGGAAGGCGGTGAAAAAGTGCGGGTTCTGCTGGCCCAGGCCCTGTTCGGCAATCCCGATGTGCTGCTTCTCGATGAGCCGACCAACCATCTGGACCTGAAATCGATCCAGTGGCTCGAAGATTTTCTGTCGCGGTTTCAGAATACCGTCATCGTGGTCTCCCACGATCGCCACTTTCTCAATCAGGTCTGTACCCACGTTGCCGATATTGATTTCGGAAAAATCACCGTCTATGTCGGAAATTACGATTTCTGGTACGAGGCCAGCCAGCTGGCCCTGAAACAGCGCCAGGAGGAAAATCGTAAAGCCACGGACAAGGCCAATGAACTCAAGGAGTTCATTCAGCGTTTCAGTTCCAACGCCTCGAAGGCCAAGCAGGCGACCTCGAGAAAAAAACTGCTTGAGAAACTGACCATCGAAGAAATGCCCGTTTCGTCCCGGAAATATCCGTTCGTTTCGTTTAAGCCGGAACGCTCCTGCGGCGATATTATTCTCGAGATCAAGGACCTGAGCAAAACGATTGACGGGGTCAGGGTCCTCGACAACTTCAGCCTGACCTTGAATAAGGGGGATAAAGTCGCTTTGATCGGCGGCGACAGCCTCATCAAGACCACCCTGTTCCAGATTCTTGAAGGAGAACTGGCTCCCGACAGCGGCTCCTTCCGGTGGGGCGTGACCATAACCCCGGCCTTTTTTCCCATCGACAACGCCCATTATTTTACCAGGGACCTGTCCCTGGTTGACTGGCTGTTGCAATTCGCTCCAACCGAAGGGGAAAGTTTTGCCCGCGGTTTTCTTGGCCGTATGCTGTTTTCCGGCGACGAGGCTAAAAAGAAGGCGACGGTTCTTTCCGGTGGGGAGAAGGTGCGCTGCATGTTGGCGAAGATGATGCTGACCAATGCCAATGTGCTGATTTTTGATGAGCCGACCAACCACCTGGATCTGGAATCGATTACGGCCCTGAATAATGGCCTGATGGCCTTTCCCGAGGTCATCCTGTTTACCAGCCATGACCAGAAAATCCTGGAAACAGTCGCCAACCGTATCATAGAATTTACCCCGCAGGGCTATATCGATCGCATGCTGACCTTTTCTGAATACCTGGAAAGCCCCGAGGTGGCCAAAATGCGCGAGCAGCATTATTCCGGTGAGGCCGCCCTGACGCTCTAGCCTTGTCTGTCATCATTTTTGCCCATGGCCTGTTCTGTGGGCCGTTACGGAGGTAGCAATGATTTACCTGGTTGTCACCATGGACATCAAAGAAGGGAAAATGGATGAATTTCTGGCAGCATGCCAGCGGATTCGCCCTCAGGTCCTCGCTGAACAGGGGTGCCTGATGTATGATTTTACCCGCGATATCAGTATCGGATCACCGGTTCAGGAACCTGCTACGGACAACCGTGTCACTCTGCTTGAAAAGTGGGCCAGCAGGGAAGATCTTGATCAACATTCCGTCTCGAATCACATGAGGGAGTTTGTCGCCCAGGTCGCATCTATGCGGGAAAGGGTTGTGATCAGGAGTACGACGGAGGCTTTCTAGGCCAGAATACCCTGCCGGGATGAAATCTCTCCGACCCTTCAGGACTCGGCGATAACCGCCAGGAACCTGTCGATATCATAAATTGCCGACTGGGCGGGCGGCGAGATCCGGGGGAACACCAGATCAAAGCCATGAGCTGTCCATGGCAGGACCAGATTGACGCAGGGTACGCCGTTTTTGCGTAATTTGTCGGCCAGATCGTGGGTTGCCTGGATCGGGGTGACGATATCCTGGGATCCCTGGATCAGGAAAGTCGGCGGACAGCCGTCACCGACGTGAGTCACCGGTGAGGCGAGTCGGTAAAGCTCCGGCACCTCTTCCAGCCTCCCCCCCCATGACGGTATCGAGTCGCCCGACATCTCTTAGCCGACGAGGCGCTTCCGGACCGACAGGTGGGGATGGCCGCCTGGTAAAGGTCTTTTGCCCGGTATGCCGATAGGTCGCAACGAGGTCGGTCGGGGCGTAGCAGGAGATGGCGGCGGCGACCCGTAAATCTTTTCCGGCCAGTTCCGGCGGGTTCAGATCGTGATTGTCAGGTGTGTAGGCTGCCTGCAGGGCCAGATGCCCTCCCGCAGACCCTCCGGCAAGGACAATTTTGTCAGGATCGACATTCAGCTCCTCAGCGTGATCCTTTGCCCAGTTGACAGCTCTTTTGACGTCGCCAACCATGCCATGAATATCCACCTCCGGGCAGAGCCTGTAGGCCACGTCCATGACCGTATATCCCTGGGCCACCAGGTGCCTGAAATAAGGCCTGGTCTGGAAATCCTTATCCCCGGCCCACCAGCCGCTGCCGTGACAATAGATCAGAATCACTCCGTTTGGACAATCCCGAGACGGACGCCACAGGTCGCACAGCAATGTTCGGCCGTTCTTCGTGAAGGTCCAGAAAGGAAGGTCCCGCTGCCAGACATAAGATGTTTCAGGTGGTGTGTTGAGCTTCCCGGGCCATCTTCGTATCAGCATTGCAGAGTGAAAGAGAGGCGGGGCTCCCTCTTGCAAATCTTCGCCGAAAGCGGGGGCAAGCTGACGATGAGAGCGCGTGCATGACCGAATATATGAGATCATAATAATGCTGCCCAGCATTCCTCCCATGGCCGTCGTCACTTGCCCGTTGAGGAAGGCGAGGCCTGTTCCGACCATTCCGCCTGCCAGCCAGATAGGAGACAGGGCTCCGGCGACGAGCTTTGGAAACAAAATAAACCAGCCGAGAGGAGATCTGAGGTGGATCAGCAGAATTCCGGCCATTGCTAAAGCCAGCCCGCACAGGATCTGGGTCAGGATATCTGGAAATGAACTCGCTGGTATCATGTCGAAACGATTGCCCCTCCAGGGACAAAATCAGAGAAATGAACGGCGAGGGATGAATACGGATTGAATGTGTGTTCAATTGTCCTGCCGGCCGGTCAGAGGGCTTTCCGGCCCGATCCCTTTAGGACGATCAGGCCGGAATCTTTGTTCCGGAAGCGCAGCCTGCCAGACTATGCCCGTGGCCTTCGGCCCATAACCAGAGAAACGATAAAAATAACGATGAATATGAAAAACAGGACTTTCGCTATGCCTGTTGCTGCGCCGGCGATACCGCCAAAACCGAAAATGCCGGCGACAATGGCAACGATCAGAAATGTTAATGCCCAGGAAAGCATAAAGCGCTTGCTCCTTTCAGTGCTTGCTCCTTTCAGTGCTTGCTTAATGAACCGCTTCTTTTACCTGCTCAATTGTCTCGTCTATTTTTTCCCCGGCCTGCTCGGCAGGTCCGTCTGGATCAACTTTGTCGGCAAGATCTTCTGCACTGTTCTGAACCGAATCGATCGCCTGATCGACATTTTCACCGGCTTTTTCGACCGGGCCGTCATTGGTGTCGCAACCGGTCAGAAGCAATGTCAGCAGGCCCATGGTGACCAGCGTGAAAACTCTCGTTCTGGTCTTCGGTAAATACATGAAAAACTCCTTCTTTGGGGAAAAATAAATGCAGACATGTTGATGTCTGCGGCTTTGATTTAAACTGATCATAACACAAATGATAATAGATATCAAAATCGACAAAGGGACAATATATTAAAAAGACTAACAATACCGGATACATAGGGTTTTAAAATGATGATTCAGATTATCGTTGGCTGCTGCGGCCGCAGAAAAAAAGGGAAAATGTTCAAAAGCTGGACTATATACAACTAAAATGGTTATAATTAACCCTCGAGTCACGCAAACCCCTTCCGTAATTGCCAAGGAGTTGCATATGGACCTTTACCAGTATGCGCACCAGACCGAAAAAAGTGGCGCACAGTTTTATCAGCACATGGCAGGGAGAGCGACCAAAGAGGGTCTGAAAAGGGTATTCAAGCTGATGGCCGGGGAGGAGGAGCGTCTCCTGGACAAGCTTTCGAAATTCAGAAAGCACTTCCCCGAAATCGGTGATGTTTCATGCCGAAGCCTGAACAAGGATACCATCGTTTTTGATTCAATCTGCGACAACGGTGTCTGCGACCTCATTGAATCTGATCTTGACGCCTACCAGCTGGCGATCAGGGCCAAGCGAAACCTGATTCGCCGATATCGTGAGGCGGCAGAGCAGGAACCGCATGCCGCTACCCGGAAGCTCCTGATCTGGCTGGAGGCCATGGAAAAGCACCAGCTTGATGAAATAGAGCAACTGTACGATTTCGCCAATGCTCCGAACCTGTCTCTGGAATGGGCCGAATTCAGCAACCTGGATGAGTTTTACAATTTCGGTTATTACGAAGACCTGCGCAGCGGCGACCCCGCCATCTGATTTTCTGCATATGATGGGGTGCACCGGCATAATGTCGGTGCACCCCTCGTCCTGCATTTTCCTCCGTTGTTCAGATTCCTTCGATGGTTTTTCTTTGCCCTTGTTCTCAATAAATTGAATGTTTTTAAAAATCGCCAGCCGGAGTCCCTGTCCCCGCTCTTTCGCGGGACTGCTTTCAAAAACGACCGGCGCGTGGATCTGCTCAAGACAACATACAAAGTTTAAAAAGTCTATGATTCTATGCTGTTGTGGGGTGGTATTGATCCGGTTCATAGAGGGGTGTGTGGTTTGCGGAAGAGTTCATCGGTAAGATCAGTGCGGACATGTTTTAACCGGAGAAAACCTGTTTAATAGCCAGTGCGGCCTGGTTGCGCAGTGTCTTGAGAGAGTTGAGCTGCTCCTGGGTCAGATGCTCTCCGGGTTGATCATGGCCGCCATAGATAAGGCCAATTTCCCTTTTGTTGATAACGATGGGCAGAACGATAAAACTTGGGGAGAAAATCTCTCCGGCGAACCATTCGGGTTTATAGTCCCGAATTTCGACGTCGGCAATATTGCCGATGTACAGATCCCGATTCTCCTTCAATGACATGTTGAAAAGGTCACCAGCCTCCGGTTCAATTTTAAAATCGACGTTTTTGACGATATTTTTAGCGTTGGGACCCAATCCATAGCGGGCCTGCATCCGCCCCGTCTGAAGGTCCTTGAAGAAAATCACCACCCGGTTGAAGCCGATCCCGCGGTAAATGGTCTCGAGAATTTTTCCGAGAATCTCATCGAGCGTAAAATCATCAAGCATGCAGTTGGTAATATCCTGAATCCCATTCTGAAGGTGCTGTTTCCGGTCTTCCAGTCCAAGTCGTCCCTGGGGAGATTCGTTTTCGGCAATGGCGAAGCGGTTCAAGGCTCTCGTTTTGTTTTGAGGATGGAGACTTGCAGATCCCTTGAACGGCGTCGTTTCGGCATTGAAGCTTTTCTGCTCAAGCCGCTCTATCTCTTCCGGAGTAAAATGCAAAATATCGGAAATCTGTTTCATTTCCTTGACGGCGGCGTCGACCAGGGTGGTCACTTCTTTCAGGGGAAGGGCATACAGTTTGCGGAATCGTGCAAGCAACGCAAGCAGTTTCTGACGACGCTCCTCCGGGGCCACATTCAGGGTGATATGGCATATTTCGTTGGCAAGGGCGGGGAGAATCTGCTGATGGTTCGCCTTTTTCGAAGGCGCCTCAAGAGCTTTTTCATCGGGGCGTTTCATACTGATTATGATCTGGTCGGGTAGGCTCCAGAACCGAGCCACTCCGACCCCCAACTCTTCAAAGGTCACGCCAAGGGCTCTCCGGGCCGCTTGTTCTTCCGGGATCTCTTCACTGATCAGGCGCTGACAGGTTTTGAATTCCTCCGAAAAGTAGTTCATGGCGAGCAGACGGCCGAAATTGTGAAACATGGCTCCGATGTAAAAATTTTCGCCACCGGGCAGGCGCAGGTTTTTCGCCAGGTCGCGGGCAATGATCCCGCTGAGAAAGGAAGACAGAACAGCTTCTTTGATATAGTGCGATGACAGGCGGTCCTGAAGGCTTTCGAAAAAGATCAATCCCGCAGCGGTCAGTTGAACCTGCTCGAAACCAAGCACGACAACCGCCCTCGATACCGTAGAGATGTTGCCGGAAAACTGTCCGTACATGGCTGAGTTGGCAACTTTCAGCAGGCGACTGGTCAGTGAATAGTCGCGCAGGATCGCCGTCGCCAGTTCATTGGCCGACGAATCGCCGGTCGGGGAGGCTTTGCAGCTGATTTCGGTGATGTGTCGTGAAATCGCGGGAAAGTTGTTCTCCTGCTGCATGCGCGCGATCAGTTTGTTGATGACGACATTCATAAAGGTCCTGCGCGGGTGACGGCTTTTGTACGGTCGAACGTGCTGAATTTGCTCATATTAGACGAATGTTCGCCGGAAAGATAGTAGAACCGTGTGGAATTTCTCGTCAAAACGGCGCTTCTTTCCTTGCCGCAGCTCCCTCCACAGCAAAGAGGACTAGATCATTTTCCGTTTGGTCTTCGCCGTCGCCGGGGCGTTCCAGGGATCTTCCGGCCAGGGATGTTTCGGGTAGCGTCCGCGCATCTCCTTGCGAACCTCCGGGTAAGCGTTGTTCCAGAAATACTCAAGGTCCTGAGTGACGGCCAGCGGCCGACCGGCCGGGGAGAGCAGGTGAATCCGCAACGGCACTTTACCGTTGAGAATTGCAGGCCCGTCCTTTAAACCGAAAAGTTCCTGCAGCTTGGCAGCGAGGACCGGGGTTTCTTCCGAGGTGTAATCAATGCGGATTTTAGAGCCGCTCGGAACGACGATGCGCTCGGGAACAAGCTGATCGAGGCGCTGAAACTGATTCCAGTCGAGGGCTGCCTTAAGGGCCTCAACAAGATTGATACGCCCCAGGGCCTGACGACTGGTGACCCCGGCAAGAAAAGGGGACAGCCAGTTTTCCAGGTTGGTGGTCAGCCCCTCATGTGAAAAATCCGGCCAATCATATTCGGGGCACATCCGTGCGCAAAGCCTGACCCGTGCGACAAGGCGTTCAGCCTCTATAGACCAGTTCAGCATGGAGATACCCCGTTGCCGGATACCGTCCAGGGCGGCTTCGATCTGTTCGTCGGGTGTTGGCTTGATCGGGGTTTCGGTAATAATCAGGGAGCCGAGTACCATTTTTTCCCTGGCGATGATGCGATCCTCCCGATCATCCCAGCAAACCTCTCTGTGGTGAATGATACGATCAGCCAGCTGATCAGCGAGAACCGCCTGATCGAGGCTGGTGGCCATGGTGATTTCAGGCTCATTGCCGCGGTAGTGAAGACCCAGGGCGATCAGGAACAGAGGTTTTTGCAGGCTGCTGCGTCCGGACAGGACAGCGCCACTGCCGTCAGTCATCAGGTAGCGGTCGGAACCGGCTTGCCGTTGCCGGGCTACCCGGTCCGGCCAGGCGGAGATCAGCAGACGTTGAACAATCTGATGATCGGCCGGCCAGCGGACAGTTCCAGTGGCCCCGATTACCCTTTTCAGGTGTTCGGCGACGCGTCTGACGGAGCGGGCGCCCGGGGTGGCCGGTTCGGCATGAAGACGGTACCACCGCGAAATCAGGTCGCAATTGCTGGCGTGGGTTGCGGTCCCAGGGCCTGTCAGGTCGCGCTCGCTGAGCAACGCTGCGAGCTCACAGGCCAGGGCGCCCTGATTTTCGGCTTCTGCGGTCACGATCAGGCGCGCCATGCGGGGCGGTACGGGGAACCGCAGCATCTTCTGACCGATCTCCGTGATCTTGTCGGCAGCATCAAGGGCCCGCAGATCTTTCAAAAGGCGTTTTGCCTTGTCGACCCGGGAAGAAGATGGAGGGTCGAGCCAGGACAGTCTTTGCGGTTCGGTTTCACCCCAACTGGCAAGCTCGAGCACCAGGGGGGCGAGATCCGACGTCCGGATTTCCGGGGGAGCCTGGGGCAACAGTTGGTCCTGTTCTCCTTCACTCCAGAGCCGGTAACAGGCTCCGGGGCCTAATCTGCCGGCCCGGCCGCAGCGTTGGGTCGCGCTGGCTGCGGAGATCCGCTTCAGTTCGAGCCGGGACAGGCCGCTGGCGCTATCGAAACGAGAGCGGCGTTCCCAGCCGCTGTCGACGACCGTGGAAATTCCTTCGATGGTCAGGCTGGTCTCGGCAACGTTGGTGGCCAGCACCACGCGCCGTTGTTTGCCGGGCCGGATCGCCATGAGCTGCTCCGAGAAAGGCATATTTCCGTAGAGCGGACGAATATCCACCCCTGGTTCGGACGATAGAATGTTCCGGCACCGGTTGATTTCACCGGCTCCCGGCAGGAAGGCGAGAATATCTCCGGATCTTTCCCTGAGGGCGGTCCGAATTGCGCGTGCTGTGCTTTCGGCGATGGAGTCGTGTGCCGAAGATGGCAGGTAGCGGATGGTGACCGGGTGCGACTGCCCGGCACTGGTCAGGATCGGGCAGTCGTCAAGTAACGCCGCGACAGGTTCGGCATCAAGGGTAGCTGACATGACCAGAATTTTCAGGTCGGTGCGCAGGACCGTCTGAACCTCCCGGCACAAGGCCAGGGCCAGGTCGGAATGGATATTGCGCTCGTGGAATTCGTCGAAAATTACCAGGCCGACGCCCTTCAGTTCCGGGTCGGATTGTAGTCTGCGGGTCAGGATTCCTTCGGTCACAACTTCGATAATCGTATTTTTCGAGGTGTTTCTTTCAAAACGGATGGTGTAACCGACGCGGTGGCCGACGTCTTCATGAAGCTCGCTCGCCATGAACTCGGCGGCATGACGGGCGGCAATCCGGCGTGGTTGCAACATCAGAATGGACTGCCCGGCCAGCCAGGGCTGAGTGCTGACGGCGAGGGGAACCCGGGTTGTTTTGCCTGCTCCCGGCGGGGCCTGGAGAACGACACTGTTGCTGGCTTTCAGGGCCTGGAGGAGATCGGGGAGGATGTGGTCGATGGGCAATGACGTCATGGCAGAAGAAAATAAAGCAGGGGACCGTTCCTCGCAACAGGAAAGTTTGGAATGATTTTGGCCAACCAACAAAAAAGGCCTCGCATCTGAATGCGAGGCCTTTTAAAACTATCTGTAAAATCTTTTATTTAAATCTTACAAACGTTCGATGATTGCGGACCTTTCTGGCCTTCGACAACGTCAAAAGAGACGCGATCGCCTTCAGCGAGGGATTTGAATCCGTCAGCCTGAATCGCAGAGAAGTGAACGAACACATCAGCGCCGTTATCCTGCTCGATAAAGCCAAAACCTTTAGAATCGTTAAACCATTTTACTGTACCTTGTGCCATTTTTTCTCCGTTTTCCTTTGGAAAATGACGTTCGCGTCAAATCAAGCGCACCCCATAAAAAAACACACACCTTAACGGTCTGTGTTTCGATTCAGACCGACCCTCTGCCGATCCGTATTGCGATATATTTGACACAAACTTACTTAAGTTGTGCCTTGGTACCACGTTCTATTATTCAAAAGCAATAGTAAAATTAATTTTCTTACAAATTTAGTTATTTTCAGACCTCAAAAGAGACCTGACGGCGGGTTTGCCCCTGAGTTCTGATCTTTTGTACCCTGTCATGCCGGCCAGAGACCGGAAGACCGGCATGAATGGCCCTATGACAATCAGACATTTTACGATCTTTCGCACCCTTAGGGGGAGCTCAAAAGTGACTGACCACTGAAGGGCAGGAGCCCGAGCGAGAACCCCACGGGACGATTCCGTAAAAGGAGCGCCGGATGAGTCAATAATGAGGGCTGGTCATGCGACCTTGGGGGTCGGGAGGAGCCCTTCTTTCATCAGGGTCAGGAAACTGTCCGCATCGACAGGCCTGCTGAACAGATATCCCTGGCCCGACTCGCAGTTAAGCTGTTTCAGAAAAGCCAGTTGCGCCACGGTTTCCACCCCTTCGGCGACGACCTTGAGCCCCAGGGAATGCGCCATATGAAGGGTCGCGGTGGCAATCGCCGTATCGCTTTCGTCATCCGGCAGATCCTTGATAAAGGTGCGGTCGATTTTAAGGGCGTCGAGAGGCAGCTGTTTGAGGTACTGCATGGACGAATACCCGGTGCCGAAATCGTCGATAGCGAAACTGATCCCCCAGTCCCGCAGCAGGCCAAGAGTACTGACGGCTTCGGTGATATTCTCCATGACGATCCCTTCGGTCACCTCCAGCTCGAGAAGAGTGGGGGACAGATTGGTCGCCGCGAGAACGTCGGAGATCATGCTCACCAGGTTTTTCTGCTGGAACTGGCGCGGAGAGAGGTTGACCGATACCTGAATCGGGAAGCCTTCCAGTTGCCAGTAGCGGGCTTTGGAACAGGCTTCGCGCAGGACCCACTCGCCTATGGGGATGATCAGCCCGGTCTCCTCGGCAATCGGAATAAATTCCGCCGGTGAAATAAGCTGGTCCTCTTTGCGCCAACGAATCAGGGCTTCACAACCGTCGATGATGTTCCTTTTCAGGTCGACCTTAGGCTGATAATAGAGCTCGAATTCCTGTCTGTCGAGGGCGCGTCGCAGGCTGTTTTCAATGTCGATGCGCCTGGAAACCTCGCTGTTCATATGTTCCGAAAATAGGCGATAGGTGTTTTTCCCGGACGCTTTGGCCTTGTACATGGCCAGATCGGCGTTTTTGGCGAGGGTTTCGGCATCTGCGGCATCGTCCGGAAAGATGCTGATTCCGATACTGATGCCCGTGAACAGTTCGATATCGTCAATGGAAAACGGCTGCTTCAGGGCATTGAGAACCCGTTGCGCGACCTCGAAGGCATCACGTTCACTGGAAATCTCCGGGAGCAGCATGATGAACTCGTCCCCGCCAAGGCGGGCGACCGTATCTTCCTCGCGCAGACAGCCCTGCAGGACTCCGGCAACATGCCGCAGAAATCTGTCGCCGATGTTGTGGCTGATGGTGTCATTGATATTTTTGAAATTGTCCAGATCGAGAAACAGGACGGCGGCCTTGATGCCGGTCCGCCTCGCGTGAGCGAGGGCCGTTTCCAGGCGGTCGTTGAAGAGCTGCTTGTTGGGCAGATCGGTCAGGGCGTCGTGATAGGCGAGATAGCGAAGCTGGTCCTCTCCCCGCTTGATGTCGGTAATATCGTAAAAGACCGAAACATAGTGGGTCGTATTGCCGTGGTTGTCCTTGATGGCGTTGATGGACAGCCGCTCCGGATAGACTTCCCCGTTTTTACGGCGGTTCCAGATTTCCCCCGCCCAAGACCCGTTCTTCTTCAGCTGCTGCCACATCTCGCGGTAAAATTCAGGGGTGTGATGCTGCGATTTCAGGATGCTTGGATTTTTCCCCACCGCCTCGGCGGCGCTGTAGCCCGTGATGGAGGTGAACCCGGGGTTCACTTCCTGAATAGTCCCGCTGGTGTCGGTGATGGCGATCCCTTCAATGGTGTTGTCAAACACGGAGGCGAGCAGCAGCAGCTGTTCTTCGTATTTTCTGCGGTCGCTGATATCGTTGACGATGGCCCAGATGGAGCTGACCTTGCCGTGGCGGTCCTTGGTGATAAAAGCGCGTTTCTCCACGGGAACGATCGATCCGTCCTTGCGGACGCATTCTTTTTCGTAAATATCCGAATAGCCCCTGGTAAAGACCTGTTCGGAGAAAATTTTCGCTTCCAGACCCTGGCTTTTTTCCAGGGTGAGATCCTGCCAGGATAATTTCATCAACTCGCTGGTTTCATAACCGAATATTTTCCGGTAGGCCTCATTGAATTCGATGATCCTGCCGTTCTGGTCGATGGCGACATAACCGCTGGTCAGGCTCTCTTTGAGTTGGTCGATTTTGATCTCAGCATCGTGAAGATGTCTTTGAGAATAGCGTTGGCCGCTCCGGGCGCGGAGCAGCACCCAGACCCCAGCGGCAAGGGCCGCGAGGAGGACCAGGGTGCCGGACAGCAAAGCCTTTCGGAACGGTCGAATCTCGACCTGTATGGCTGCTTTCGGCAGCAGCGAGACCAGCGTCCAGGCCGATTCCTCGAGAACCAGCGACCTGCCTGGATAGGATCGGCGGATCTTCTGGAAAGGGTCGAAGGTCAGAAAGGTCAAGGTCCCGGTCGCGGTATCCAGATGGTCAGATCTGCCAACGGCTATCTTCTGCCAGGCCTCGGGGAACTGCTCCGACATTCTGCGCATGGCTCGGCTGGGCAGTATAAACCCCCATTCGTCGTCCGCCCGCAGGCCTTTGAGCCAGTAGCCTTCCGGGTTAAGGAGCATGATGCTCTGGGATATGCGACCGTTGATGGCCGGTCTGATATCGTCAAGCAGAAGCTGGCCGAGATAATTGAGAACAATGATTCCGCAGCATTGATTGTTCTCGTCATAGACCGGCGAGGAAAAGCGGATGACGGGGTTCAGGGGCTTTTCAATGGCCCCCTGCTCCATATTCAGATCGAAGGGGGAGACGTAGAGACTTCCGGGCGGAAGTCCGATGGCCTTCAGGTAATAATATCGACCACTTTTGTCCTGCAGTTTCTCCCGGGCGATGGCGACAGCATTGGTTCCGGTTTTGTCGATCCGCAGTTGTTCCATGCCCTGTGCGTTCAGGAAGCGGATCTGGTCATAGATTTGCCGGGCTTCTGAAAATGCGACAAGCTCCTGTTTCAGGCTCTCGGGGAAGGCCCCTGGGTCGCTGGCCGCAAGAGCCTTGAAGCCGTCGAGGTTGGTCAGGAAGTCGAGATCTGATGCGATCCGGAGCAGGTGGCTCGAAATGGTTTCCTGCTGTCCCCGAAGGTTGGCCAGTTCGCGGGCCCGGTAGACCGCCAGGTCGGAACGGTAGTGGGCCTGATCAATAACCAGGGCGCCCACGACAAGAAGCATTGCAAGGGGCAGGAATAATTTAAAGAAGTGCCGTTTTTTGACTTTCATAATGACGTCGTGCCCGTTCCAGAAAGCCGGGATAAATGATGAATTATCGGATGCTTTATGGGTTGAAAATCGTTGTGTCCCCCCTGTGCAAAAAATAGGCTCGGAGTATAGGGCCAGAATCCCGGCATGACAAGCTCTTTAATATTAGAAAAGGGGCTGGAAAGGTGCGGAAGTCCGGGCCCCGGCCGATTCAGGCATCGATAAAATCGATCCAGTCAACCGTTAAGGTCGGTACCCCGAATTCCTCCTCGACTTTTCCTTTCAGAAGATAGGGGCGATGGCGTACCATTTTTCGGCAGAAACGGGCGTAGGCTCCCGGAAAAAAGGTTGCGTCATAGATGCCGGTGGTGTCTTCAAAGGAAATAAATTCCATGGGACGGCCGTTTTTGTCCTGGACGGTTTTTCCGGTGACCCACCAGCCGATCATGGTGATGTGACGACCGACCCAGCGCAGCATGTCGCAGGCTCTGACCGGTTTCAGGCGGGCGATCTGGGAGCGGTACAGGACCAGTGGATGAAAGGAGACCAGCATGCCGAGGGTCTCGAGCTCCTGGTCAAGGACAGTTCTGGCGTCATAAGGGGGCGGCTCCGGCAGGGCGGCTGCCGGAGCGCCGAACAGGGGCATCTGGCCGACTGAGGGCTGGCGGTTATGGCCGAGAAGCCGCCAGAGCAGGGTAGGGCGCCGTTGTTTTCCTTCCAGCTCGTCAAAACACCCTGCCTTGATCAGCAGCCGGGCATCGCTCTGATCGATTGTCACCCGGCCCATGAAATCGGCAAAGTCGTGAAATGGACCCCGGTCGTTCCGCTCGCTCAGCAGACGGGTGACGGCCTGGCGACTGAGCCCGTTGATCTGCATCAGGCCGAGCCGCAGTTCTCTCTGCCTGCCGGTATAGTGATAGTCACTGTGATTGATGTCGGGCGGCAAGACCTCAAGCTGCATGCGCCGGGCTTCCGAAAGGTAGGCGAAAGGGGAATAGAACCCCCCCTGGTTGGAAATGACCGCAGCCATGAATTCGGCCGGATGGTTCGCCTTGAGATACGCCGACTTGCAACTGACCAGGGCGTAGGACGCCGAATGCGGTTTGCAGAATGAATAGCCGGCAAAGGACAGGATCTGCTCCCAGAGAGCATTGATGACGTTTTCGCCGACGCCATGTGCCAGGGCACCGCTGCGAAATCTCTGACGATAGTCTTCAAGGGTCTGGCGCCTGTCCTTCTTGCTGACGATTTTGCGCAGCTGGTCGCCTTCTCCGGCGGAAAATCCGGCCAGAGCCATACTGATCTGGGTGATCTGTTCCTGGTAGATGGCAATGCCGTAGGTCTCTCCAAGAACATCGGTCAGCAGCGGATGGAGATGCTGCCAGGACCGTCCGTGCATGCGGGCGAGAAATTCAAGAATAAAACGATTGGCCGCGGGGCGGATGATGGACGAGGCCATCACCAGGTGTTCGAACAGGTCGCGCTGGTCATCGCAGGGGTTGTCCTGCCACATGCGCTTGAGCAGCAGGCGGGTGGCCGGGGATTCGATATAGAAGCAGCCCATGGTTTCGCCGCTCTTGATCAGGTTCCGGGTTTTCCCATCCTGCAGAGGCTGCCAGCTGGCGTAATCGATCTGTCTGCCGGTGTTGCGCCTGACGGCCACCAGGGCGTCCCGAATGACGGCCAGGGAGCGATTGCCCAGGATGTCGATCTTGACCAGTCCGCTCTGCTCGGCCTGGTCCTTTTCCCATTGGATAACCGGCAGCCCCTTGGCGCTGATCTCGACCGGAACGTAGCGACGGATGTCGTCCGGGACGATGACGATGCCGCCGCAGTGCAGCGACAGGTGGCGCAGCTGACCCTTCAGGCGCCGGGCCAGGCGCAGTACGTTCTGCCAGTCTTCACTGAAGGTTTCGCCGTGAAACAACGGGTGCGTGGCCACGGCGCCGGCGCTCTGGTCGGCTTTCCAGTAGCCGGAGATACGCTCGGTCAGGGCCTTGATCTCGGCATCGGGAAAGCCGAATACCTTGGCTACTTCGCGAATCGCCGAGCGTCCCTTGAACCCGATCTGGTTGGCGACCATGGCGGCGCGCCGGGCGCCGTAACGGGCAAAGGCAAAATCGAGGATGGCATCCCGCTCGTCCCAGGGGAAGTCGATGTCGATATCGGGCGGATCCTGACGGTCTTCATTCAGGAAACGCTCAAAAAAGAGATTGTGGGCGATGGGGTCGACGTGGGTGATGCCGAGGCAGTAGGCAACCAGCGACGCGGCGGCGCTCCCCCGGCCGCAGGTGCGGGGACACTGGCGGGCCAGTTCCTCGACCACCAGAAAATAATGCGCAAAACCTTTCTCGCGGATCAGGCGCAGCTCCTTCTGCAGGCGCTCCTCGATTCGCGGGGTGATCTGCCGGTAACGCCAGGCGGCACCGTCGCGGGCGCGCGTCTCCAGCAGCTGGTAGGCTTCCGCCTCGCTCCGGCCGCGAAAACTCGGGAAGACCAGGGTGAAGTCCCAGCGGTGCTGGCAGTCCTCCGCGATCTTCAGGGTGTTGGTCAGCGCCTGGGGACAGTGGGGGAAATAATCGGCCAGTCGGGCCGGACTGTAAAGGCGGTCGCAGTCACGTGCGGTCTGCTCCGAAGCCAGCCTGCTGAAGGTCGTATTGAGGGCGATGGCGCGCAGCAGCTGGTGAATTTCGTAATCGCCGTCCTCCAGCAGTACGGCCCGGCTGGTGGCGACCGGCGGCAGGTTCAGGTTTTTGGCGAGGACCAGCGCCTGATGCATCTGGTGTCCAGGAGACAGTTCCACGTACAGATGTTCATCCGTCTGACCGCGCAACCTGGTCAGCAGGTGTTTCTGGTCGCTGAGGACAGTCAGCCCGCGGTGGTAATGAGGCAGGCGCCCGGATAGTGAAAAATCGGCGCGGCAGTGCAGTTCGGACAACAGGCGGCAGAGGTTGGCATAGCCCTCCTCGTTGCGCACCAGCAGTACGGCGCGTTCCCCGTGGTGACAGGCTTCGCAGCCGATCACGGGCCTTAAACCGTAGTGATCGGCGCAGGTGAGAAAGCGGGGGATGCCGTACAGGCCGTTGCGGTCGGTCAGGGCCAGGGTGGTGATCCCCATGTCCCGGGCTGAGCGGCAGATGTCCTCGAGGGAACGGACGCCCCATTGGGGGGAGAACGCGGAATGAAGGTGAAGGGGAGCGTAGTTTATTGTGCTCATGCGATCAGGACCTGCCCGCGCTGGACGACCTGCATACCGTACTTGCTGCGAAGCTGGTCCAGGGTCTGCTGCAGGGCCTGCTGGCGCAGCGAGGGGGCGGCGTCAGCAAAGAGGGACGCCTGCCGGTCGGGATGTTCCAGCTCGCGACAGCAGAGCCTGAGTCCTTTAATTCTGATCCGCCTGCGGCACAGCTCCCTGAAAAGCTGGTCCGCCTCCCGGTAGAGGAGCAGGTCGTGATTGCCGGGTGTGGCGAGCTGACGGCCCTGTTTGCAGCTGATGCCGTCGGCATAGTGAACGGTCAGATCCAGACTGGCGGCCGCGCGGTTGATCTGGCGCAGGCGGATGCCGCAGGTTTCAACCAGCCGGCAGAGCTCCGCCGACAGGACCCGGGTATCGTTCTCCTCGCGTGACAGAAAACTTTCCGAGCTGATTTCAGGAGACTGGCGTGGCGGAGTGACCGGGGCCGGGTCCCGCCCCAGGGCCCGCTGCTGAACCAGGGGCGCAAAGGGTCCGAAGACCAGACGCAGCTGGACCAGGGTGAGCGCGGCAAGTTCGCCGATCCGGCGCAGGTTGAGCTCCTGCAGCAGCAGGTTTTCGCGGACCGCTCCGATTCCCGGCAGAACCCGGACCGGAAGCGGAGCGATAAAGGACTGTTCCGCGCCGCGCAGCACGTCACAGACCCCGGGGCGTTCCAGGCAGCCGGCGGCAATGCGGGAGACCAGCTTGTTGCCGGCAACGCCCAGGGTGGCGGTGAGGCGCAGCCTTTTTTCGAGCTCTTGTTCCAGGCGCATGGCGACATCCCGGCCTGGTCCGAGCAGTCGGCGTGATCCGGTCAGGTCGATGAACAGGCGCCCGGCAGGGTGCAGTTCGATCAACGGTGAATAGTGCCCCACCAGTTTGTGCAGAGCCCGGTCCGCGCGAGCCAGAAGCTGCGCATCCGGCGGCAGGGTCAGCAGGGCCGGGCACAGGCTGCGGGCCCGGCGGACGGTCATGCCGCAGATGACACCTTCGGCGGCGGCTTCTGCCGATGCGGCCTGGATAATGGCCCGGTCCGACAGCCCCGGCGCGATGGCGACCGGGCGTTGTCGTAACGAGGAGTCGACCACGCGGGCCACCGCGATGGGGTAGGCGGGGATGGCCAGATGCAGAATATCGCGATTCATCGACAATGACGAATCACCCCGACCACAATGCCTTCTATGCGGAAATCCTGGTCGTGAGCGATCCGTATCGGTTCCATGGCGGGATTGGCCGGGTGCAGTTCTATCTGCCGGTCCCTCTGTACCAGCCGCTTGACGGTCGCCTCGCCATCGATCAGGGCGACGACGGTCTGCCCCGAATTGGCCTGGGACTGCTTGCGAACGACGACATAATCACCGTCGAGGATACCGTCGCCGATCATCGAATCGCCTGCGACCTTCAGGACGAAGTTTTCGCCGCCGCCGACCATTGACACCGGCACGTCGATGGTGTCGGGGGTGGCGATCGCTTCAATCGGCCTGCCGGCAGCCACCCGGCCGACCAGAGGCAGTTCCGCTTCCTGGCTTTCAGGTTTCAGCAGCTTCAGTCCGCGCCGGGCGTTCCAGTCTTTGGCGAGGACGCCTTCGCGCTGCAGGCGGACCAGATAGTTCTGCACGGTTCCCAGGGATCTCCAGCCGAACGCCTTGGCGATTTCCTGCTGGGAGGGCGGATAGCCATGCTGGTCGTTGAAGCTCTGGATATAGTCGCAGACCGCTTTCTGCTTTGGGGTCAATGGGCTCATGATGTCTCTCCTTGATCTGTTTCTGCCATATCAGGATAAGCGTAAGTTTTGCGTAAGTCAAGAAGAGTCACAGCCTCGTTCGGCCCTTGAAGACTCTTGGAATGATATGCCGTTGCGGAGAGGAGGATTGTGTAAGTATTTGAACTGTTTTTGTTTTATCTTTTCGAGTTTTTGATTGACAGGGGCGGATTGCTTTTCTACAACGAAGGAAACCATTTTGTCATGACAGTCCGAAAAGAGGGGATTCGCTTCCGCAGACCAGGTGTTCCCGGGGCAGGATCCTTTTATTCACTACCGAGTTGGAGAGGTCAAATGAAGACAGTAAACGTCAAAGGTGTCGTCTTTGGAGAGGGTATCCCGAAAATCTGCGTACCCATTGTCGCCGAAACGAAGGCGGCGATTGTCGAAGAGGCCGAAAGCTTCAAGGAGATTCACGTCGATGTCGTCGAATGGCGGGTCGACTGGTTTAAAGGCGTCGAGGATTCCGCCCAGGTCGTCGACGTTCTGAAGGACCTGCTGCCGGCCCTTGACGGGGTCCCCCTGCTGTTTACCTTCAGAACCAAAAACGAAGGGGGCAACCATGCCATGTCCGCCGAGAAGTATCTGCAGCTCAACCTCGACATCATCGCCAGCGGTCTGGTTGACATGATCGATGTCGAGATCTTTATCGGCGACGACATCGTCAGGGACCTGATCGCCGCCGCCCATGCCAAAGACATCAAGGTGGTCGGCTCGAATCACGACTTCGACAAGACCCCGGCCAGGGACGATATCATCTACCGGCTGCGCAAGATGCAGGACATGGACGCGGATATTCCCAAGATCGCCGTCATGCCCACCTGTGCGCTGGATGTACTGACCCTGCTGGAAGCCACCACAGTCATGAAGGAACAGTACGCCGACCGCCCGATCATCACCATGTCGATGGCGGGGCAGGGTGTTATCAGCCGCCTGGCCTGCGAGATCTTCGGGTCCTGTCTGACCTTCGGCGCCGCCAGGAAAGCTTCGGCGCCGGGCCAGATCGGGGTCAATGATCTCTACGACACCCTGAACCTGATCCACAGAAGTTCACAGTAGCCGTCACGACGCCGGTCCGGCCCGTCGGCGCAGGGCCCCGGAATTTCCCATGTTTCCTGCTGTTAAGCCCCGTCCTGCGACGGGGCTTTTTCTCATCGTCTTCGAACTATCAAATGACTATTCGCCGATTATGTGATAGAAGGTGTCGTTCTGGTTTTAAGATTTTTGATAGTTGGCGACCATCCCGAAACATCGGATGGCCTTACCGGCGGTTTTCAGGTTGGAAACTGAGTAATGGGGACATAATGGGACATCTTTACGGATACGCCGTGGCCAGTCTGCGCAACCAGGATCTCAGCGCCCAGCTTAAGGAGATGCGGCAGGCCGGGGTCAAGAACGTTTTCCAGGAAACCCTGGCCTCCATCGACGCGGAACGGCCCGAATTCGGCAAGCTGATGACGTCTGTGCGCGCCGGGGACACCATCGTCGTTACGCGGATTGACCGGATCGCCCGGAATACCCGGCATTTTCTGGACATCACCCAGGATCTGAATCGCAGAGGGATCTGCCTGAGGGTGCTGGGCATCCAGCTGAATACCTCGACGGAAAACGGTCAGATGATGCTGTCCATGCTGCGGGCCATTGCCGAATTCGAACGGGAACTGCTGCTGGAGCGCCAGAAAGAAGGGATCGAAAAAGCCAAGCTGGCCGGTAAATTCAAGGGCCGCAAGGCAACGGCCCGGGCCAAATCGGACAAGGTGCTTAAGCTGCTGGAAAAAGGGCTGACGCGCCAGCAGGTGGCCGACAAGCTCAAGATCGGGGTGGCGTCTGTGTACCGGATTTTAAAAGAGAGCAAGGAGCAGTCCGCCCAGCCGGCTAAGCGGAAAGTCACGGTCAGGGTGAAAGCGAAAAAGACCGCCGCAAAACCGGTCGGCAAGGCCAAAGCCAGGACCAGAAAGCAGGTGGATAGCGTTCAAAAAGAACAGCCTGTGGTCGATGATCAGCTCACCCTGTTTTAGAGGGGCATGAACCCGTGAACAGTGAACTCGTCATCCAGATCCTTAAGGAAATCGCCCAGCCGCTGCTGATCCTCGTTATTGCGCTGTTTCTGGTCCCTCCGCTGCTGAAGCGGTTGCGGAAATCCTCCCGCCGGGAACAGGCCGTCAGCACGGAGGTTTTTGTCCGCGAACTGGAGCGGGTCATGCACCGGGCCAATCATGTGCTTGATGATCCGCTCCTCCTGAAATCGGTACCTGCAAACCTGCCGGCGCCTCCCCAAACTGCGGTTCTTGAAGCCTGGGAACAGGTCGACGGCGAGCTGAAGAATCTGGCCCTGGAGCATTTCGGAGTCGCCCCCGCGATTTCACCATACCCCCTTGATTACGTCCTCTTCGAGCTGGAAATGAAGAAGAAGGTCGGCAATACCGCCCTCGGGCTTTACCGGGACCTGATGAAACTCAAGGAGATTGCTGAAAACGCGACGGACCCGGAAAATATATCCAACCGGGATGCCGCACGGTATGCCTTGCTGGCCCGGCAGGTGATCAAGATGATGGAGCAAGGGCCACCGCCCGGCCTGGCCGGGCTTTTCTAGGATCCGCAGTGACGATGGAGAGACCGACCATGACCGATGTTCCCGAGCGCCTGGACCGACAAATCGCCTTTATCGAGGAGCTGGACAAACTCAAACAGGTCCTGCGCCGCAACCTGGTGATGGATGAATCGCGCAACGAGAACAGCGCCGAACACTCCTGGCACGTCGCGCTGATGTCCATGATCCTTGCCGAATACGCTCCCGGACCTATCGACCGCCACAAGATTCTGAAAATGCTGCTGCTCCACGATGTCATCGAGATCAAGGCGGGAGATACCTTCTGCTACGATGCTGAAGGGAACAGGGACAAGGAAGAGCGTGAACGGCGCGCCGCGGACGAACTGTTTACCATGCTCCCGGTTGATCTTGGCGGCGAGTTCCGGGCTCTCTGGGATGAATTTGAAGCCGCCGAGACGGAAGAAGCCAGGTTCGCCAACGCCCTGGACCGATTTCATACCCTGCTGCAGAATATCAATACCCGGGGTGGCACCTGGCGGATTCACCGCATCAGCAAGGCCCAGGTGCTGGAACGTATGCGGCCGATCAGGGCAGGGGCTCCGGCCCTCTGGCCCCTGGTGGAAAAATACCTGACCCTGGCGGAGCGGCAGGGAACCTTCGGCTCCTAGGAAACGACTTACCGGATATGGTAAATGATACCGGGAAGTGCTTTTTTTCGGAGGTAAGTGCCGGTAAAATAATAGAAAATCATCTTTGATTTATATGGGAATAAATAGCCTATCTGGCCTGTCAATTATTTTTATTTAATTGTCTCTCTCCCGGTTTGCACATCCCCTCAATAAAAACAATCACTTTCAGGTAACCACAGATGTCCTCCCCTTTCCGGACATTCTTGACTCTGTGCGAAGCTGTGGTTGAGTTTAAATAATGTAACAGTATGTAAATGTGCTAACTATAGAATTTCATATAAGAAAAAAGTAATGAGAGTGACTAATTAAAAAACCGAAATAATGAATACCAGGAAAATGCTGCGGACGCTGAAAGACCTCAATGATGAGGGAGGCCGGCATGAAACGTTATCGCAAGTATCGAGGCAGTCGTTTTTTCGATCACAAACCGCTATCGACGCGCACCGTCCGCAAGCCCGTCAAGAACAAACCGAGAAAAACAATTTTCGAGCCGCTTGAACCGCGGCTCTTGTTGTCTGCGGACCTGCAGCCCTTTGCCGGAATCATGGCCGATGCGATCGGTGAACTGCAAACCGATTTCGACAACCTGTTTACTGTCCTGTCCACAGATCTGGATACTCCGCTGCCCCTCATCAATCAGGTGGAAGGCACCATCGAAGATGCCTGGAAGGTCGCTCCCAGTATCAATGATCTGCTGGCGATGACCGTCGACTATACCTATGATGGCGCAATCAGTTCAGGGAATGAAGCAACGATCAACCTGCTTGACGGCGACCACGACGGAAAAGTCGAAATAACGGAATATCTGCAAGATTTTGTTGATGGTATCGCTGATGAACTTGACAGTATCGCCGGTGGTGGCACGTATGACCCGAGCACTTTTGACGACTGGCTGTCCGCCAACCTCGACTTTTCTCTTTCCACTGGCGGCCTCACCTCAAGCGATGTCGGTTATGAAGAGGTTGACATCGATGTCACCGCGACCTACAGCAATACCAACCAGAATGCCTATGATCTTCATTTCGATCTCACCGCAACCAAGGTTCTGCCCATAGATCTGGGCCGCGCCGCCGACGATTACGGGCTGAGTTTCCCGCAAGGCATTACCGTCGAGGCGAATGTCGCTTTTGACCTGGACTTCGGAGTTCTCACTTCCGGCGAAACCGCATCACTTAATGATGATGTGTTTGTTGACCTGAGCAATTTGACCGCCGGTGTCCTGGCCGAATACAACCTCAACGGCATGAAATTCAACCTCGGGTTTCTGGGACTTGAAACCTACAAGGACGGGACCGACGATTCCAACCTGAAACTGGACGTCGAAGTCGGCGCGGACGCCGTCGATCCCACCAGCCCGACGGCCCTGGGGTTTACGGCCGCTCAATTTGACGCCCTGTTCAGTTCCGGCACCATGACCGCGACCAATGCGCCATCGGCCTACGACCTGACCAGTGACGCGGAATTTATCCTGCGGGTCGGCGACAGCGATGCCAGAACCGTCAAGGTGACCGATGCTCTGACCAATGGCAACGGAGATATCGCGGCCCTGATTGCTGATGTCAACACGGCCCTGAACACTGCCGGCCTGGGCGATGTCGTCGAAGCGGATAATAACGGCGGGAAAATCAGGCTCTCAGTCGTCAGCCAGAATTTTAACGATCTGGGCTTTTCAAGCGAGGTGACCTGGGATGGAACGGCCCACACCGCGACGAATGCTCCGACTTTGGCCACTCCCATACAGTTCGTCCTGGCTGTTGATCATGGAACTCCGCAGCTGATCAGTATTGCCGGTGCTGGAGACATCACCGGCATCGTCACCCAGCTGAGCGCCGCCCTGAGCGGTACCGGTGTGACCGCAAGCGTCGTGGATACCGACCCAAGCCCGAGCAGCGAAGTCTGGAGGATCAGACTTGATCCGGGTTCCCATCACATGCAGGTCAGCAACAACCTGACCTTTGATTCAAAGATCTCCTATTCCGATCTGACCAGCACCTCTACAGCAGATCTTTTAACCTATTCCGTCACCAAAGCGGACGCTGAAATCGATCTGAACACCAGGATCACTACGGGGATCGACGGATTGTCGGCAAGCGGGCTGGAAATCAACTACACGACAAGCAGCGCTTTTGGCGAGTCCCTCGATACGGATCCGGACAATCTTTACCGGATCTACCTGGACCCGGTGACCGATATCTCCTTTACCGGCTTTGGCGATCTGCTCAATTTCAAGGATTTTTCCGCCTCGACCGTTATCGGCCAGATCCAGAAGCTCGCCAACTGGCTCGGCAGCGTGGGCAGCAGTGACCTGTTCTCCGTCATCGATGTCCCGTTCTCGGAAGGCGATCTGGCTGACGTTCTCGATTTTACCGATATGATCGCCGACGCGCTCCTGTTTGACGACGGTGACGACGGGATCGGCGGTGCGGTTGCCGATGTTGAAAAACTCCTCGAACTAGACGAGGGCAGCCTGGTTCCCAGCTTCACCAATGCCCAGGAACTGGCGGCAAAACTGCCCGCATTGTCAACGGTTTCCCTCAATGCCGGTATCGACGGCACCCCATTGCACTATGATTCCGTGAGCAAAACCCTGACCTACGATCTCAGTATTCAGCATAACCTGATCGACATTCTGCTCCCCATCGATTTCAATTTCGACCTTGCTCCCCTGCTCGATGTCAGCAGCAGTTCCCAGGTGGTTCTCGATGCCACCGGCAAGCTCAACGTCACCCTGGGGCTTGATGTGTCCTCGGCGACAGGCGGCACACTGTCAGGCACAACGACGCTCTCCTCCCTTGATATCGACATGTCGGCCGTGGAAATGGCCCCGGCGTTAACCGCTCTGTATGCTCCGAATATCATTTACGGCAGGTTGACCAATGACGCGACCTTCACCATGACCATAGAGGGAGAAAAGTACCGGGTGACCGTGGATGCCGACAATGAGAACGACGGCGATACGGCGCTGGTTAACGATGATGTGATTACCCATACCCTGGATAACCAGACGGTGGACGACCTGATCGCCGATATCACCTCTGGCCTGCAGAATGCCCAAAAATGGAACGGCAGCTCATTCAGCGGTTCGTACAACATCTTTAATGAAGCGGCAACAAGCAGTCTTGCCATCGGCAAGGATACGAACAACCCTGAGCGAATTAAAATTTCCGCTACGAATGACTTTACGATAACTGCTGAAACCGGCGACCCGGCCATCAACGAACTGGGGTTCAAGGCCATCCATGACGCCGAGGGGAGTGGTCTCTACACCCTGACGACGACCAAGGATGCCCCGAGCAAGGTCGGTGTTCTTTCAGAGAACGCGGTGATGACGGTGACGATCGACGGAACCGCCTACACCGTGACCGTCGAAGCCGGCGAAACAGAAGCCAACCGGACGGTGATCGATTTTACCAAAGATGTGGAAACCGCCTTTGCGACTCCGTCTCTGTTGTCCGGTGCCGTCAGTACGGTCGATCTGACCGGTGATGCGACCTTTACGGTGAGTGTCAATGACGGTCCTGCGGTCACCGTGACCGTCGTCGATGACGATGACAACAGTGACTTTGCAGACCTGGTGGCGGATATCAACACCGCGCTTGCAGTTGCCGGGCTGGATACCCAACTGAAAGCCGAAGCCTACGCGTGGGATAACAACGATTACGTCCGGCTGACCGCCAGCAGCGCTGCGGTCGACAAGTTTTCGTTGACCGTGGTCGGTACCGACTACGCCGCGACGGAACTCCAGCTGCCTGCCGGTACGACCCTCTGCGCCGATCTTAAGGACAAGATCGAGGTAATGTCCCAGGGGAACTTCCTGGTTCTGAGAGCTGCGGACGGTTCCGGGATCACGACTTTCTCCGTCAGCGGTTCGGGCACCGGTTACGGTGAACTCGGTTTCGATTCCTCGCAGTCCGCCAACAACAATGATCTGCGAATCTACCTGACGGACAATACCGTCAACGGCGGTCTGGGGTATTATGATGTCTCCCTCGACGGGGCGACCGACATTGCGGGAATCATCTCCCGGATCAACACCCAGACCTCAAATGATGTGGTTGCCGAGGTCAATCCGGACAACAACACCGGCCTGCGCCTGACCGACACCACCTTCACCTCTCCCGGCTCATCGAGCGATCCGGTCTTCCGGGTGACCCCGATCAACACCTCGCCGGCGGCGGTTATGCTCGGCATCCTGGCCGTTGATCCCATCGGGGACGACAACGGGGACGGTTCCATCAATGCCGCCGACGGCGACGGCAAAATTACCGGAGCTCCGTTGACCGGTGTCGATCTGATGGACCGTTTCTTTGTCGACAACTTCGATCTGTCCGCCGATTTCTCCCTGAGTGCGGCCGAACCGTTCACCGGCCTGGTCATCGATGGCAGTGATGATCATATCCTCATTCACGAGGATTTCGGCGTTGACCATGTCGGTCAGTATATCGACATCACCGGGGGCACCAACTTCACGACCGGGCGTTACAAAATCGTCAGTGTCGATGCCACTACCGGGGCGGCGTCCCTCGATAAGGCTGTCGGAACCACAGGTGCCAGCGGCGGAACCGCTGAAATCAAGGCCCAGGCCTCTGCCAATTTCGGCTTCGTCGGGGTTACGCTGATCGGGGATGGCTCGATATCCGGCAAAGTGCAGACCAGCCTGAAAGCGCCGGTCCCCAAAACGCTGAACGACCTGGTCGACGGTTTGGGCGATCTCGCTTCCCTGGTCAACAATCCGACAATCACGACCAACAGCAGCAGTTTGACCTTCGATGTCGAACTTGAGCCGGATATCAGCGGCCTGTTGCTGGGGGCGACCCCGCAAGTCGTGTTCAATATTTCAAGTATCGGCAACCCCTTCTCGGAAACGGAATATTCCAGTCCGACCTGGGTGTCGGCCAACAGCTTCAGCCTTTCGGGCGACTATACCAGCATCTTCAAGAAAGGTTTTGTCGTCGATATCGAACTGGGGTCACCGGTCATTCCGGCCGAAGTCCTCGGCAGCAGTTATGACGCCGGCACCACCACGGTCACCCTGGTCAACGATGTGCTGTCCGGGGGGACCCTTGCCAAGGTGTTCGCCGCCATTCCGGCGGGTATCAGTGTTGATATCACGGATGCCGATCTTGGCGACCTGCTTAAACTCAAGGACCTCGATTTCAGCTCCGTTCTCGCGTCTCTCCAGCAGCTTCTCGCGCTGTTGCAGGGGATGGAGGGCTTTGAGCTGTTCGACACCGAAATTCCGCTGATCAACAAGAGCGTGAACGATTTCCTCGGTATGGCCAACAACCTGGCCTCGGCCCTCAGTGACATCGCCAACGATCCGGCCGCCAGCCTGCAAACCCTGACCGACAAGATCGAGAACGCCTTCGGACTGCCCGCCGACGGCAGTGGCCCCTATGGCATCAACCTTGACTTCGCGGAACTGGCCTCCAATATTCTCAAGTTCGAACTTGACCTCGGCATGTCGTTCAACGAATCGATCGGGGTGGAGATTCCCGAACTGCTGAACCTGTCCAGCCTGGGGATTCCCGGGCTGGATGGCGCCATCGGGCTGAGCGGGTCCGCAGATCTCAACGCGACCGGCTCCCTGGTGGCCGATTTCGATTTCGGTATCGATCTCAGTGCCCTGCCGTCTGATCCGAGTGCCATCGATGTCAAGATTTACGATACCACCGGGATCGCCGCCAACCTGTCCATCGGCGGCGATAATCTGAGTTTCAGTGCCGGTCTCGGTCCCCTTGGCCTGTTTATCCAGAATCATGACGATTTCGCCAGTGAACTGGCTATCAGCGGCGCATTCAGCGCCGGCCTCAAGTCGACCCAGTCGATCAGCCAGATCACCTTCGACAGCAATGACTTCGATACCAGTATCTCGGGAACCATCGATGGTACGCTGCCGACCTACTTCCCGACCGACTCCAAATATATCGGCAACATCACGGTGGACGGAGACCTTGCCGATATCGCGGATATCCAGCTGATTACCGATACCTCCACCGCAGCGCTCGCCAATCATATCGTCATTGACGCCGGCGAGGTGATCGACAAGATCAAGACCTTCGATTTCGCCAACCAGTTCGATCTGTTCGACAGCATTCTGCTGGCCGTCGACGGTCTCGACATGTTCTTCGAGGGCATCCAGTATGTCCTCGATACCGAGGTGTTCAATCGTCTCGATCTGCCCATCGTCGGGGATGCTTTGACCTACGGCGTCAATTTTATCGAGGACGTCCGCGAGGATTTCATTGATCCTTTAAGGGCATTGATCGATGCCGTCGAAGATGCCGCAGACGATTTCGCCGATGCCGACAAGAACCTGATCTCCAAGTTCCTGAACGACACCCTCGGCAGCCTGTTGCAGAGTACCGAGTACGATTCCTCAGACGCTCCGTCGGTTGATGAATTCCAGGGCTATTACGGCACCGACGCGAACAAGGAAATCGCCCTGACGACCAACCTGGACAAGTACCTGAACGACGAAGGGACCGAACTGAAGGACACCTACATCCAGTGGAACCTGGCTATCGGTGATACCTACACCTTCGGCACCGATTTCGGCTTCGATATCGGGCTGCCTGGTCTCGGCCTGGAGGCTGACGGCGACGTCGCCATCACCATCGGCTGGGATCTCGATTTCGGTTTCGGAATCAGTTTCCAGGACGGTTTCTATGTCGATATCTCCGATGGCAATGAGTTGACGGCCTATATCGATGTCGACCTCGGGGACTCGTCACTGACCGGAACCCTGGGGTTCCTCGAACTCAGTGCCACCGTTGACCCGGTCACCGACCTGGGGGTCGCGCTGGAAGTCGATATCATTGAAAAAGGCGCATCCGGGGATGACGCCAAGAAGCTGCAGTTTACCGAACTTGGCAAGGTCGGCTTTGAAGCCGGCATCGCCGCTTCGGCGGATATCGATCTGGACCTCGCCCTTGAGTTCAGTACCGATATCGTCGGATCCAATGCTTCCGGCTTCCCGAAACTCGGCGCCGACTTCATTCTGGACTGGGGCATCGGTGATTATATTTCCGCGGACCCCGAGACGAGCACCTTCGTGCCCTTCAGCGGGATCGGCGATGCCATGAAGGACGGCCTCCATACCGTCGAATTCCAGAATATCACCCTCGATCTCGGTTCCTTTGTCAGCGACGTTCTGGGGCCGATTGTCGGCAGTGTCAAGGATTACACCGAGCCGATTCAGCCCCTGATCGATTTCATCACCACGCCGTTCCCGGTGCTGAGCGATTTCGGCCTCAACATCACCCCCCTCGATCTGGCCGCCATGTATGGCCAGTTCGATCCGGGTCTTATCTATGCGGTGGCCGACATCATCACCCTGATCAACAGGATTCCCGATCCTGATTCGGTGGGTTCCCTGATGCTCAACTTCGGGGATATGACCCTGTTCGACGATACCGCTACAGGGGTGGATTTCAGCGGCATCGACCTTACCGATCCGAACTTCGACCTGAGTGGCTCTCTCGATTTCATCAAGGCCAATGCTGCCGATCTGCTCTCTGACGTGTTCGGCGACAACTGGTTCTCAAATACCCTGGGTTCCCTGGCCGGGACCGCAGCTGACATCATGGGGGATCTGACCGAAGAAGCCGCTGAGACCAACCCTTGGGCTTTCCCGATTCTGGAAGATCCGATGCAGGTGTTTGGCCTGCTGATGGGCAAACCCGCCGTGCTGGTGACCTATGATATGGCGCCCCTCGAGTTCGAATTCGAATACAGCCAGTTCTTCCCGATTTACGGTCCCCTCGGTGTGTCCATCAACATCGAATTCGGCGCCGAGATTGACTTCGCTTTCGGATACGACACTCTGGGTATCCAGGAATTTGTCGAGAGCGATTTCCGTAACCCGCTGTTGCTCTTCGACGGTTTCTACATCAGTGACACCGACCTGCCGACCGGTGATTTCGGCACCGATGTTCCTGAACTGGTGCTCACCGGCGGACTCTGGGCGGCAGCCGAATTGAATCTTGGCGTGGCCCGTGCCGGCGTCGGCGGCGGAGTCTTTATCGAGATCGATTTCGATCTGTTCGATCCTGACCGCGACGGGCGTGTCCGCCTCAAGGAGATTGCCGGCAACATCGTCAATGAATGGGAGTACGGCAACCCGGCTCTGGCGCCATTGGCAATTTTTGATGTTCACGGTGAGATTACCGCGGAGCTGTTCGCTTTCCTCAAGATCGACCTGTTTATTCTCAAGATCGACGAGCGTTTCCCGATCACGCCGGCCATCACCATCCTTGAGTTCGATATCCCGTTCACCCGGCCGCCGATCCTGGCGACCGAGCTTGAAGGTGGTGATCTCCAGATCAATGCCGGCGAATTCGCCTCGCAGCGCCTGAATGGCGACCTGAGTGACTTTGGCGAGCATTTCGAGGTCAAGTCTCTGTCCGATACCCAGGTTCAGGTCAGAGCTCCCGGTCTGTGGGAAGACTGGCAGACCTACGACATGGAGGCCGGCGGAACCATCATCTTCAAGGGGGGGGAAGGGGACGATATTTTTGACGGATCGGCCATTGCCCATAACTTCCTGTTCGATCTGGACGGAATGACCGGCAACGACACCATCAAACTCAGTGCGTCTCCAGGGGCCCCGGGGGCCGCGATTATCAGAGGAAGCGAAGGGGACGATACCCTGTACGGCGGCGCCGGAGACGATATCATCTACGGCCTGAAGGGGAATGACACCATCTACGGCGGTGGCGGCAATGACATCATTTTCGCCGACGACGGACGCATCGGCAGCGATTCGATCACCGCTTTCTTCAACCCGGTGGACGATGGCGACGACAAGGTCTACGGCGGGGATGGCAACGATATTATCTTCGGCAGTGGCGGGCTCGATACCATCTATGGCGACAATGATCTCACCGTCTCGGCCGGACCTGACAATGACCTGATCATCGGTGACGGCGGCAAGCTTGATTTTGCCAATGACACCGTGCCCAAGACCGTGGCCAACGTCATCAAGGTGTCCAATACCCAGCGCGACCGCCTTGATCCTCAAGGAGGCAACGACATCCTGATCGGCAACGACGGCAACGATATCATTTACGGCGGGACCGGTGCCGACACCATCGACGGCGGTGACGGCCAGGATACCATCTACGGTGAAGAAGGGTTCGATACCATTTACGGCGGCAGCGATGTCGACACCATCTATGGCGGCGACGGCGGTGACACCATCTACGGCGAGCGCGATGCCGCAGTGTCTGCTCCCTACGACACCCTGGATACCGGCAGTATCGCTGGTGACACTATCTATGGCGAAGCCGGACGCGACCTGATTTACGGCGATGAGAACGATGACGACGGCACGGCCACCGGCGATGATCACATTTACGGTGGCGCCGGAGCCGATATCATCGACGGCGACGGCGGGAATGACACCATCTATGGTGAAGGTGATCCCGACTGGATCCACGGCGGTTCCGGCAACGACATCATTGACGGTGGCGCCGGTAACGATGTCGTCTTCGGTGATCGCGGATTCGAAGATGTTTCCGGGACGTCCCCGGTCTTTGACGGCAGCAGTATCGCTTACCTGGATCCCGATTACGACCAGTTTTATCTGGCCTACCACGGATTCCTTACCGGTCAGGCCGTCAAGTACAGTGCCGGCGGCGGGACCGCGGTTGAAGGGCTGGTGGATGGCCATACCTATTACGTGATCGTCAATGACCAGCATACCATTCAACTGGCCGCGACTCTGCTGGATGCCTGGAGCCTGACCGCGATTAACGTGACCGACTTCGGTACCGGCAGCGACCACGTCTTCGTTCCTGCCTGGAATGAGACCGTCTACGGCGTCAACACCCTGAAAAACCAGCTTTACCTCTTCGGGGTGACCACCTCCGCGGATCCGGGCAGCGGTGAAGGTGACCCGAACAACGATGCGGATGACGATATCCGCTCCGGCAACGGATCAGATTTCATCGACGGCCAGTGGGGAGACGATGTCTACCGCATCCGCTTGATGGGGGCCGATAACGACGGCATCATCAGCGTCCACGACAGCGGCGACAGTACGACCCAGAGCGATGTCATGCGGATCAAGGGGACCCTTTACGACGACAACTTCCTGCTGCGCAAGAGTTCCTCGTCGACTGGCCTGGCCTTCGTCGCCTTGCTCAATGAGGCCCCGTATACCGAGCGGATCAACTACTGGAGCGCTGACAACGGTCTCGGCCTCGAGCGGATGCTCATCTCAGGGCTGCTCGGTGACGATCATTTCGCTTCGGACGATGTCGGTACCGACACCACGATAGAAGGGAACGAAGGGGAGGACACCTTCCAGATAGGTCAGCTCTACAACTCGCCTCGCGACATCTGCGCCTACGATTACAATCACGTAGAACCGGAGGACGTCTTTGCCACCATCGAAACCACCGTTGGCTGGCTCAGTGACGGCATCAACCGCCCGATGACCATCTATGGCGGGGTCGGCAACGATTATTTCACCGTCTTCCACAACAAGGCCGTGCTGTCGCTGTTCGGTGAGGACGGCGATGACACCTTCCTGATCAAGGCCTTCGCCCTGGCCGGTTCCCAGGAACCGTTCCGTGACCGGACCGATGTCTCCGGCGGCGCCGGGGTCGACCTGGTTCAGTACGCCATGAACGCTCCGGTCAATATCGACGGTGGTGACGGGTTTGACCGGGTGATCATTATCGGCACCGAATTCGGTGATGATTTTGTCGTCACCAAGGACGGCGTCTATGGCGCCGGGCTCAACGTCAACTTCGTCAATATCGAGTCCCTGGCCGTCGACGGGGCGGAAGGGGACGACCGCTTCTATGTCCGCAGTACCGGTGAAGATTTTATCACCGAACTGTTCGGTGGCCTGGGCAGCGATACCTTTAACATGAGCGGTGATATCCCGCCGGTTATCAGTAACGATCTGCGCGGTCACAGCGGTGTGATCACCCACGAGATCGAAAGTACCGGCAATGCCTACGATGAGACCATCATCGCCGGAATCTCGGCCAATATTTCCGACAACAACACCCCGAATCCGGTGGTTGTCATCAGTGAACCTGACGGCAACACCGAAATCACCGAGGGTGGCGGCTACGATTCCTACTATATCGTGCTGTCAAAAGCGCCGACCGGACCGGTCACCGTACAGGTCAATGCCCCGATCCAGACCCTCGACCAGCAGGAGCGGCGCTCCATGCTGTTCATGCTCGACAGTCCGACCAAGGTCGGAACGTCAGATAACGGGCGAGTCATCTCCCTGATCTTTGAACCGGACAACACCAACGGCCTGGCCTGGTGGGTTCCCCAGGAGGTCAGGGTCAGCGCACCGGACGACCTCAGCACCGCAGATGATTACGACGACCTGACCAACCCTCTGGCGCCGCTGGATGCCGACGATTATGATGATGACGCCATTGAAGGGGATCAGACCGGATTCATCAATCATGTCGTGACCACCTCCATCGGCATAACCGGTATTCCGGACTCGTTGACGGTCACTCAGGATCCGGTCGACTCGACCAAGTACACCACAACCTTCGTCGATGCCAAACCGGTCGACAATGACGGGAATTTCACCAGTTTCCCGAACCTCCAGGGGTATATCCTCCAGATCACCGACGGTCCCGGCGCCGGCCAGTCCCTGCGCATTCTTGAGACCATCGACGGTTCGACCCTGTTGCTCGACGGCCAGTTCCGCGGCTGCGAGGGCGTTGAAGTCGGACCGGCCAGCAAGTACAAGATCACCCGCGATATCGAGGCCAACCGCGCAATAACCGTTCTCGTTCACGACAACGACATGGCCGACGTGACCGTGACGCCGTCGAATAACAGCACCGACCTGTTTGAAGGCGGCGCCACCGACACCGTGGATATCGTTCTTACCCGCGCCCCGACAGACAGCGACGTGACGGTGACCCTGACCAGTCCTGACAGCCAGGTCAGTTTCTCCGAAGCGACCCTGGTTTTCGACAAGGACGATGGCGATCCCAACGACTGGAATGATGTCCGGACCGTGACCATCACTGCCGTCGACGATACGATTCGGGAAGGCTTCCATCACGGCCTGATCAATTTCGCCGTGACCGGCGGGGACAGCGACGGGCTGTCGTTGCCGACCTATACCGACACCATCAAGATCGGTGCCATCGATGGCGAGACCCAGGCCTACGTCGGGCTGCTCAACCGGCCCGCCCCCGATGGCAGCGGCAGCTACATCGTCACGGACGTCAAGGTCGACAGCGTTTCCAGGGCCCCAGAGACGTACGAAATCGTCAACAACAAAATCGTCTTCCTGACCCCGGGCGGCGATTATGAAGAACTGGCCGTCGGGGCCGTGGTCAAAGTGACCTATCGCTATGAGACGGTCGGGTACGATGGCCGCTACGTCAAACCTCACCTTACCGACATCGGTGACGACGAGGTGCCCCAGGTCAAGATCACCGAGACCGGCGACGGGACCGACGTTATCGAAGGGCCGCTCATGTCCTGGCCGTGGTTCGACTCTTACCAGGTTGTCCTGACCCAGGAATTGACCGGTACGGATACCGTTCAGGTGCTGGTCGATCCGCAGATCACCAAGACCTCGTCAGGCAAGGTGATTCACTGGGGCGAACAGGTTGAGGTCATTTCCTACCATCCGGATGCCATTGACAATGGGGATGGATCGGTCTCTCTGGTGTTTAACGCCAGCAACTGGGATATCCCGCAAGCCGTCTTGGTGGTCGCCGTGGACGACACCAATATCGACGGTGACGATACCCAGGTCTTCGCTCCCGAACCCCACACTGTCAGTGATATCCAGGGGCCGCTGTACCTGTACGGCGAGGGCGGCAACGGCTCCATCGTCGATTTCGAGCCCCTGATGCTGCATTATGAAACCGACTACATGATCGAGACCGATGCGGTTGACAGCGTCTCTTCCGACGGCACGACCATCACCGTTCCCAAAGACACCCTGATCGACGCCGCCGAAATGCTCAAAGACAGCATCCATGACCTGATTGCGGACAGTGGTACGGACGAAGAGATCCTTGAGCTCATCGTTGCAGAAATGCTCACCGTCACTTTGGCCGACGGCACCTATATCGACGCGATCACGGGCGATACGGAGTTCCTCCATGAAATCGGCCAGTTCCGGCTCATTGTTGATGCAATGCTTAATGTTAATGGTCCGGGTGAAGGGGACGACACAGTCACCCTGACCCTGAATGAAGCCTGGGACCTGAGCAGGTCGTGGGAAAACAGTACTGAGCAGAGCTATGCGCAGATCACCGAATACACTCTGACGGCCATGAGTCCCAACTTCTTTGCCGACGAAACGGAACAGATCGACTACCTGTTCGTCTACAACGAAGACAGTCAGGCCGACAATGAAGTTCCCGACCGGGAAGGGTGGTTGACCGACGCGACGACGATTGGATACGCCGGGAACAGCATCGTCGAAAGTTTCGTCATCAACCAGGACGGCAAGTGGCTGCGCGGTCTCGGCATGGCCTCCCAGGATCTGTATCTTGGCGAGGTCTGGCATCCCCGAGGCATCACTTATGGTGATATGGAAGTCGTGGAAATCAACCTGGGTGACGGAATTGATGAATTCACCGTCACCGACACCCATGTGCGCAGTGACGGTTTCCAGACCTGGACCATCATCAACACCGGTGATGAGCCCGTGGTCGATTTCAACGGCGACGGCTACATCGATGGCGATACCGTGACCGTCAATCTCGACTCCGACCTCGCTGAATTGCACAGCGGAACCGTCACGGCCTGGACCAGCGACAGCCTGACCGACAGCAATGCCAGCTTCCCGCTGACCACCGGTGAACGTGGTCTGGTCGGTTACCGGGTCGAGATTACCGGCGGGACCGGTCTTGGCCAGCAAAGAATCATCGCAATAAACGATGAGACCATGTTGACCTTTACCGAGGCCTGGGATGTCCTGCCGGACGGAACCAGTCAATACCGGGTCCTCGGCGCTGAAGTCATGGTTGGCACGGTTTCTTCCAGTGATTATGAAAACCTGCTTGCTGACCTGGTACCGGCCAACCCGAACCTGGATGAAGTCAAGGAACTCGATGTTCTCTATGGCGATTTCAGCTCCTTCAGCGATGCGGAACTGGTGGGACGCGTTATTGAGATCATCGACGGTGCCGGGGTGGGAACCCGCAGGGAGATTATCGCCCGGACCGATACCATGATCACGGTCAGCTCCACCTGGAACTCCGATCTTGACACCACCACCGTCTACCGGATCTATGGCGACCAGGATGGTCCGATGTCCATCGATACCCAGGGTGGCGATGATATCGTCGATGCATCGGCAGCCTCGATTCCTCTGGTGATTTTCGGTGGTGACGGGGCTGACACCCTGACCGGCGGGTCTGCCGATGATATCATCTTCGGTGACCGCGGTCGCGTCGAGTATGTCAATGAGGCCGGAAAGATCGTGACCCTGCTGGGTCTGGCCAGGGAGCTGCTCGATCCGCAATACCTTGATGATTTCACCCTCAATACCCTGACCGATGTTGATGGCGGCTATCCGGTTCAAACCATCGACATGCAGGGCCTGATCGGTCTGATGCTGTCGACGCCGGACGGGCGCGGCTTCGGTCAGCGGGTCCAGATTCTCTCCAATACCACGGACATCCTCACGGTCACCCCGGACTGGAACCTGGAGGATGAGAATCACTGGACCGTATTTGACGGTGCCGGCGATGTGAACCCCGGAGACAATACCATCACCGTAGGGGCCCACAGCTTCATCGATGGTGATCCGGTTATTTACACCAACGGTGGCGGCACCAGTATCGCCACAAGCAGCGGCGATCTCGCCGACATGGGCACCTATTACGCTATCTACGATACGGCGACCTCGATCATGCTGGCGGCTTCGAAAGCCGATGCCATTGCCGGTACCTTCATCGATATCACCGCCGCTGGCAGTGGTGCGGAACATCTCCTGATCGCTCCGTTGAAGGTTGTTCCCGGGGTCTATGATCCGATTACTGATTTTGATGCGATCAATCCTCAGAACAACCCCACCAAATATCGCATTTCCCTGGTTCCTGAAGATCAGACCGACGGTGTCACCCGAGACCCGAGTTTGCTGATTGCGGTCGCATCCGCCGAGGCCGGTGATGACACCATCGTCGGTAATGGCGGCGATGATCGTATCTTCGGTGGCGACGGTGACGATACCGTCAACGGTCATACTGGTGATGATATGATCTTCGGCGACCTTGGGCGCCTCGATTACACCCCGGCCAACGTCGGTGGCGAAGAAGGACCGGCTCTGGGCGATTTTGTCCCGGCCAGCCTCAATCGTGCCCGGACCACCTATGATGATGTCGGTGGTGCTGACACTGTTTACGGTGATGACGGTAATGACATCATCTTCGGCGGCTACAACGCCGAGGGTACGACAGATGCCCTCTACGGCAACGCTGATGATGAGGTTATTTTTGGTGATAACGGCGTCATGCTGTTCGTGCCGAACGAGGATACGCCTAATGATCCGCGCGATGTCTACCTCGATTCCCTCGAGACGTTGGCGATTGATACCGGTGGCGCGGATATTGTCTCCGGTGGCGGTGATGACGATATCCTGATCGGAGGAACCGCTGCTGATACGGTTTACGGTGATGACAGCAGTGCCAGCGCTGGCGAAAACGATGGGGAAGATATCATTCTTGGTGATAATGCCAGCATCGATTTCGAACCGGGCGTACCGGGTCGACTCGATGCTTATGGCAGCGGGCTCAGATGGATTCAAACCACCGATACCAGCGAAGCGACCGGTGGTGATGACACCTTGAGCGGCAATGCCGCCATCGACGTCGTCCTGGGCGGCGTTGGCGCTGATACCATCCATGGCGACGCGATAACCGAAGGCTCGGCCGATCTGGCCGATGTCATCCTGGGTGATAACGGGTACGTCAGTTTCGTGGAAGATGCCCTCGAAGATCCGATGACCCTCGAACTGATCCGCACCGAAGATACCGATCTTGGTGGTGCCGATACCATCAGCGGTAACGCTGGTGACGATATCATCTTCGGCGGCACCGCTGGCGATACCGTCCATGGAGATGCAAATGACGATCTGATCCTCGGCGACTTCGGTCGCATGGTCCTGGTGGATGCCGGTTCAAAGACGTCTACGGAGGAAACTTATGACAAGGTCTTCTTCGGCTCCATCGCCAGGCTCGTCGAAATCACCGACCATACGGAAGGTGGGGTGGATACCATCTACGGTGACCAGGACGAAGACATCCTCATCGGCGGCGCCAATGCCGACAATATCGACGGCGACCTGGGTGACGACCTGATCTTCGGTGACAATGTCAGCCTCGATCGCTGGACCGGTTACGAGGATGACACCAGCCCGCGCTTCAGAACCCTGAATGGCGACGCCATCTACGGTGAATCCGGTGCAGATGACGGCGAAAGCATGCAGAACGCGACCCATCGCCTGATCCCGGATCTGACCGGTACGCCGGTCTGGCAGGACTGGGATATCGATATCCTTGACCATACCGCGACCGTTCCGACAAACAGCTTCGGCAACGACTACATTGCCGGCGGCGGTGACGATGATACCATCTTCGCCCAGCGTGGTGACGATATCGTCCAGGGTGACGGGTCCATCGACGGCAAGATCCTTCAGGATGATGGTCTTCCGGCCGTCGGTGCCTATCGTGACGGGGACAACCTGCTGGTGGTCGATGCGTCCTTCGAAGCCGCGACCGATGGCGATGACTACATCGAAGGCAACGGTGGCGATGACGTCATCTTCGGCAACCTCGGCCAGGACGACATCATCGGCGACAACTCCGACATCTTCAGCCTCGATACCCTTGCCGAACGTGAACTCGACGGCTCCGACCTGATCTTCGGCGGCGCCGGGACCGATATTGCCCGCAATGATATCGGTGATGCCACCGCCGATGCCGACGGTCTGATCACCGTCGACCCGACCGGTCATGCCCGCGATGCCGATATGATCCTCGGCGACAACGGCAATATCTACCGGCTGGTCGAAAATGTCGAGGAAGAGATCGTATCCCCCGATCCTCTCGTTGATGCGACCAGGTATCTCGAATTCAACTACGATCAGGATACCGATTATGAAGACCGTGGCGATCTGCGGATCATCGTGCGCGCCGCTGACCTCCTCGACTACACGCCGGGCGGACCGGATTACGGCGCCGCTTTCGTCAACGGTACTGCGGATTACGGGCAGGTTGACGAGCTCCATGGCGAATCGGGCGACGACTTCATCTACGGCATGACCGGGTCCGATGTCTTGTTCGGCGAAGGACAGGATGATGACCTGATCGGCGGTTACGGCCACGACTGGATCAGTGGCGGGACCGGCCAGGACGGCGTGATCGGCGATGACGGCCGTATCTACACCAGTCGCAATAACGGCCATTCGGACCTCAATGGTGAGGCTCTGAACAACATTGAACCGCTGCTTACTCATGACCCGAGCACCAAGGAGTCGAACGGTAACGTGCTCGACGAAGAGATCGCGACTCCGGGCAAGATCCAGACGGCAAAGATTAACGTTTCCGGTGAACTGAACAAAGCGGTGAACCTGACGCCGTTCAGTTATGACGCCACCTGGTTCGGCAGCGATGACGAATATCCGGACAGCTCCGGTGCCCAATATGCCGACGATATCATCTTCGGCGGTCTGGGCAGTGACTTCCTCCACGGCGGTTCCGGCGATGACGCTATCTCCGGCGCCGAGGCTCTTGAGCATGCCTATGTTCCCGTTTATGTCGCCGGTGAGGCGGTCGATGTTCTTGACCTTGGCTACCTGGTGGCCGGCCTGGGCAATACCAACCCGGGCGACGTGCTTGCTTACAATACCGCTGATGCAGATGGTCAGCACCTGAACAACCGCTTCAGAGCGGGAGAATTCGCTCTGTACGACGAATACGATCCGCTTCGGCAGATCCTGCTCACCGCTGCCGGTGACCTCTCCAAGGATGGTACCGGCGTTCACTTCCTGCTGAACTTCGACGAAACCGAAGGTGTCTTCCGTCCCGGTGGTGAGTTCGAAAAGGTCACCGGCAGCATGGAACCGGGGTATGATGCCGTTCACGATGACGGCGGCGACGTCATCTTCGGCGATCTCGGCAACGACTGGCTGGTCGGTGGTACCGGAACCGACACTATCTACGGTGGCTGGGGGAACGACCTGCTTAACGCCGATGACGACCTGACCACCAATACCGCGCTGAACGATCAGCCCGATAGCCACCCGACCTACGAAGATCGCGCTTTTGGTGGGGCCGGCCGAGATGTTCTGATCGCCAATACCGGCGGCGACCGCCTGATCGACTGGGTCGGTGAATACAACAGCTATCTTGTTCCGTACGCACCGTTCGGTTCGGCCACGGTCAGCAGGACAATGCAGCCGCAACTGAAAGAATTCCTCTACGCCCTGTCCGCTAGTGACGGGGCCGACGCCACCCGCGCCGCCGATACCGGGGCAGATCCGGCCCGTAACGGTGAGCCTGAGGGCGAACTCGGCCTGGTTGTTCAGAAAGACTTTGCATGGCAGGATCAGACCGGTGCTCCTTCCGATCCGCAGGCGGGGAATATCCCCGGCGGTAAGCGCGATGTTCTGCGCACGTCCAGCTTCAACGACGGCGATGTCAACAGTAACGCCATGTTCGTTGACAGCGGTGTCTTCAGTGTCGAGAGCGGTCAGTTGGTGGTGACCGCAGAATCCTTGGGCGGCGATGCGATCTCTGTTTACAACGTCGACAAGATGCTGCCGAGCTACTTTGAAATCCAGGCGTCCATCACCATGGAAAAACCGACCGGCGGCTGGAAGGCCAACGCCTATATCATCTTCGATTACCAGGGTCCGGACGATTTCAAGTTTGCCGGCATCGATGCCTCGCGCGACAAGATTCAACTGGGGCACCGGACCGCAGAAGGCTGGATCATCGATGCCGAGACTCCGGCCAAGATCAAACCGGGGACCTACTACAACATCCTGGTGGCGGTAAACGGCACCAACGTGACCGTGGTGGTCGACGGCCAGGAATATTTCACCCACACCTTCGCCCCGCGCGTCGATGAGGACGGCTGGGTCTACGGTATCAACGACGGTATGATCGGTCTCGGTTCCGACAACAGCCGCGGCACATTCGACAACATTGTGGTACAGGTCCTGCCCCCGGACTACACCCTGGACGTGACGGAAGACTTCGCTGACACGGTGGTCGAATTCCTCACGGTTCCCCAGAGCGGAACCTGGACGATGCTGACTGGTTCTTACGAGGGGACGTCTGACCTGAGCGGCTATGGCATCAGCCTGGTCGATCTCGGCCTGGTGGCTGGGTTACAGGCCAACTCGGTTCTCGATATGGAGCTGACGGTCAACACCGGAGGCACAACCGGGATCGTCTTCGATTACTACGATATCGCCGACTTCAAGTATGTCGGGCTCTCGGCTGACAGCGACGCCCTGATTATCGGTCATTATATCAATGGCAAGTGGATGATCGATGCCTCGACATTCTTCGCCATCAAGGCCGGAACCGACTATGAACTGTCCCTGGCCCTCAAGGGAACCACCGTCGACGCCGCCATCAGGGTGGACGGCGCCAGCAACTGGCAGGCGATGGTCGGTCATGTCTTCAATGCCGTGACGGTCGACGGGCAATTCGGCCTGCTGGCCAAAGACGGTACGGCCTCCTTCGACAGTGTCACCATCCGGACTGATGATCCCGCCTTCCGTGACGTGGCCCTGAAGGCCGCGGCTGCGGCCGAAACCACGGCGGCCGATCTTGAGCTGTTGAACAACGACGCCCTGGCCCCCATCGTCCAGGAAGCCATCGCCCGCTGGCGTGACTCAGGGCTGGTCGATGACATTGCGCTGGCGATGATGGCGCGGGCAGACTACCAGGTGGCCGATCTCGACGGGCTGCTCCTTGGTGACACGGGCGAAGGCCTGATGACCATCGATGCCGATGCCGCCGGTTACGGCTGGTTCGTCGATACCACTCCGCAAGACGACAGCGAATTTGTGGCGACGACCGACGGGCTGACCGCGGCTGCCGACTCCGCTGCTTATGGTCGGATGGATCTGCTCTCGGCGGTCATGCATGAGCTGGGACACATCGCCGGATACCAGCACAGTGACAGTGGCGTCATGGACGCCGATCTGGATGCCGGCGAGCGGGTGGCGCTGGTCTTTGACGATGCCAGCGGCAAACTGAGCGACGGTTCGGCGGTTGACAACTGGCAGCATGACGCCATGCTGCGCCTCGATCCGGCCAAGTGGCACAAGGTCGGCGCCGCCTGGGATCCTGAAGCCGATGACGAGTGGCTGATGGATATCTGATATCAGTTATTTCTAGATGTTTTGATAGCAGGAGGGCGAGTCTTCGCCCTCCTTTTATATTTCTCATAAAATACCATAAATTCAGCTGGTTAAATATTCCCCGCCAATAGACAATCCTTCGTCTTCTGCTATTAATTAAGAATATGCTGTTCTCATAGCACGACCATCCTTACACCACGGAGGTTAATATGGAAAAAGCGACTGAGCAGGACGTCAAGGTTGATGAGAAGACCGGAGCAATTCCTAAAGTGAAGTGGGATGATTCCTCAATGAGTACTTCCTACGCAAATGTCTGCAACGTGTCGAGCACCAGGGAGGAGGTTACCCTGTTGTTCGGAACCAACCAGACCTGGCACGGCGGAGAAAAAGAGGTCACCGTGCAGCTCAGTGACCGCGTTATTCTGAACCCGTTTGCCGCCAAGCGGCTCGCCCTGCTGCTGGCCAGCGTAGTGGGGCAATATGAAAAAAAATTCGGTGAGATTCCCATTGAACTGAGAAAACCGGCAGATAAATAACGTGAAGTCACAGTTTAATTTCGGTCATAAAAAACCCTAACTTTCAAAAGGTTGCCTATGCCGGAAGAACATGACAACAGAACCAGTCCGCAAAATCAGGTTCGCCGCGAGGAAAATGTTTCTTTTCTGGAGCCGGCACTGTGGCGGACTCTGGTCGAAGCCCAGTCTCCTCAGGAGTTCGGCGCCAGCTGGCTGGTTCTGCAGGCCCTCATGATTCCCGGCACCGTCAGTGGTATGGTCGGTTTCGGCACCTTTGAAGATAGCAGCTTCGCTCCTGCAGCCTTTTATCCTGCCGGGCTGCAGGAGCGGACTCATTTCGTCCGCGCTGTTGAGCAGGTATTCAGCGAACGCAAGGGCGTTGTGCTGAGAGCGGATGCGGCCGGAAATATCCCTGCCTCTGACCAAAAGACTCTGCTTGTCGGCTACCCGGTGTGGCTTGAAGAATGTGTTTCCGGGGTCGCCGTCCTGGAAATCCGGCAGCGCTCTCAAAAGGAACTGCAATCGGTCATGCGTCAGTTGCAATGGGGATGTTCCTGGCTGCAGAATCACCTGCTCCAGCAGCAGATCATTCCCCGGCAACAGGTGCAGTCCCGCCTGCAGACCGTTCTTGAATTGTCCCTCGTCGCCCTTAATCAGGACACCTACAAGGGGGCGGCTCTGGCGGTGGCTACCGAGCTGGCCCAGCACCTTGAATGCGACCGGGTCAGTGTCGGTTACACGCGTTTTCAACAGGCCAAAATCGGCGCCGTTTCCCATATGGCCCAGTTCGGCAAACAGATGAACCTGATCAGGTTGATCTGTAACGCCATGGACGAGGCCATGGACCAGGCAAAGGAGATTGTCTGGCCTGCAGTTCAGGAGCAGGATGCCGTCATCCTCAGGGCCCATCAGGATCTGGTCGAGGCGACCGGCAATTCCGCCGTGGCAACGTTCCCGTGCGTCGACGAGGACGGGCACTCTTACGGCGCCATGACCTTCGAACGGAAAGACGGTCAGCCTTTCGATCAGGACGCCCTTGACCTGTGTGCCACCGCCGCGGACCTGCTCGGACCGATCCTCGAAGAGAAGCGACTGAATGATCGCAATATTCTGGTCAAGGTGGGCGCGTCTTCGGGGCACCTGCTGGGACTCCTGATCGGTCCCCGGCATGTTGCTGCCAAACTGGTGGTGCTCGGGCTTATCGGGCTTGGCGTGTTTTTCTGGTACGCGACCGGAGATTATCGCATCACCGCCAAAGCCACCCTGGAAGGTCAGGTCAGGCGCGCTCTGGTGGCGCCTTTTCAAGGCTATCTCTACAGTGCCGAAGTCAGGGCCGGGGATGTCGTGCGCGAAGGACAGCAGCTGGCGTCACTGGATGCCAGGGATCTTCAGGTGGAAAGAAACCGGTGGGCCAGCCAGCGGACTCAGCATCAGCTCGAATACCGCAAGGCGATCGCCGAAGAAGATACTGCGGCAGCCAGAATCTTTTACGAACAGACTCTCCAGGCCGAATTACAGCTGAAACTGCTCGACGAGCAGATTGCCCGCGCCCAGATTGTCGCTCCCTTTGACGGCATTGTCGTCAGCGGTGATCTCAGTCAGGCTCTCGGCAGTCCTGTGGCGGTCGGTGATACCCTGTTTGAACTGGCTCCCCTTGACCGTTACCGGCTGATGCTGCAGGTCAATGAACGAGACATCGACCAGGTGGCACCCGGGCAGGAAGGGGCCCTGATACTCAATTCTCTTCCTCACGAAAAATTCGCTTTTACGGTAACCAAAATCACCCCGGTCTCTGAGGCCGAAGAGGGGAACAGCTTTTTCCTCGTCGAGGCGGACCTGGCAAATATTTCGGAACGTCTCCGGCCGAGAATGGAAGGGTTCGGCAAGATTACCGTCGGTGAAAACAAACTGATCTGGATCTGGACCCATGAGCTGATCGTCTGGTTCAGGTTGTGGATCTGGACCTGGTGGCCATGACAGGGGGGAATGATGACAGAATCTCTCTTCAGTCCGTCCTGGTATCGCGTCGCTCATCTTAAACCACGAATTCGCGGGCACAGCCAGATCCATCGGCATTTTTATCGCGGCGAGCTCTGGTACGTCCTGCAGGATCATATCAGCGGTCGCTTTTATCGCTTTTCTCCGGTAGCCTACCAGGCCATCGGCCTGATGAACGGGGAGAGGACCGTCGAAGAAATCTGGGAAGAAGTGCTGGAACGTTATGATGACAGTGCTCCGACCCAGGGGGAAATGGTCCGGCTGCTGACCCGCCTGCATAGCGCCGATGTGCTGTTATGCGACGTGCCGCCCGATACGGCGGAACTGTTTCGACGGGGAGAAAAGATTTCCGGCGCGAAATGGAAAACCAATCTCCGCAGCCCCCTGTCTCTGCGCTTTCCCCTGGTCGATCCGGACCGTTTCCTGTCCTGGACCATGCCTCTGGCCCGGCCGGTTTTCAGCCTCTTCGGCCTGTTGTGCTGGCTGATCGTGGTCGGCTATGCCTTAAGTCTTGCCGCCGTTCATTGGTCGGAACTGACCGAGAATATTACCGACCGGGTCCTGTCGGTAGGAAACCTTGCGGTGCTCTGGTGCGCTTACCCGCTGGTCAAGCTTTTCCATGAACTGGGTCACGGCTACGCAGCCAAGCGCTGGGGCGGGGAAGTTCATGAGATGGGAATCATGCTGCTGGTGCTGATGCCGGTGCCCTATGTCGAGGCCTCTTCCTCTTCGGCCTTTCGCTCTCAGTGGCGCCGCATCCTGGTTGGTGCCGCAGGGATGCTGACGGAACTGTTCCTCGCCGCACTCGCTTTGATCCTCTGGGCCAATCTTGAGCCCGGAACTATGCGCTCCATTGCCTACAACGTCATCATTATCGGTGGCGTCTCGACCCTGTTTTTCAACGGCAACCCGCTGCTGCGCTACGACGGTTATTACATCCTGTCCGACCTGGTCGAAATCCCCAACCTGGCCCAGCGCAGCCTGAACTACCTGGGTTATCTGATCAAAGCCCATCTGTTGGGCGTTAAAAACCTGGAAGAACCGCACGTGGCGCCGGGGGAAAGATTCTGGCTTTCGGTGTACGCGGTGGCGTCCTTTATCTATCGGCTGTTCATCTATGCGGCCATCGTTCTGTTTATCGCCGGAAAGTTCTTTTTTGTCGGAATCGTTCTGGCTTTCTGGGCGAGTGTCTCGATGCTCGTCGTTCCCCTGTACAAGCGGGCCAGTTATCTGCTTTTCAACCGCCAGCTGGACGGCATGCGCGGCCGGGCCATGGGGGTCAGTCTGGGCCTGATATCTCTTGTGCTGGCCCTGGTCTTCCTGGTGCCGTTCCCTTTGGCGACCCGCACTGAAGGAGTGGTCTGGATCCCCGAACAATCCATGGTGCGGGCCGGGGCGAGTTGCCAGATCCAACGGATTATGGCGGCCACTGATCAGTCGGTGGTGAAAGGGGATATCCTGATCGAATGCCGGGATCCGCAACTGACCACCCAGGTCGCGATTCTGCGTTCTCAGTTACGGGAATTCGAATCCCGCTACATCTCGGCCTTTGCTGAAGATCAGGTCCAGGCGCGGATGGTGGGCGAGGATATTGCCACCCTCAAAGAGAATCTGAGAAGGACTGAGGAACGTGCCGGAGAACTGCAGATCAGAAGTCCCCGGGACGGGGTTCTGGTCATGCCCAATGCCCAGGACCTGCCGGGCCGTTATGTTCAGCAGGGTGAGCTTCTGGCATATGTCCTCGACCGCCGAAACCCGACAATTCGGGTCGTGGTGTCCCAGGCCGAGATCGATCTTGTCCGCGGTCGGACCCGTGACGTCGGTATCCGGTTTGCCGAATCGATCGATACCGTTTTTACGGCATCGGTTCTCAGAGAAGCTCCTGGTGCGGTTGAACAGTTGCCGAGCACCATTCTGGGTCGGTCCGGAGGCGGTCAGATCGCCATAGATCCTTTCGATACCAGCGGGAAAAAAGCTTTTGACCGGCTGTTTCAGCTTGACCTGGAGATCAAGCTGCCGGTGGAGCGGTTCTTTTCAGGAGGGCGTGTCTACATCCGCTTTGACCATGGCCTGGAACCCTTGGCTTGGCAGTGGTACCGGAGTCTTCGTCAACTGTTCCTGCGGAGGTTCAATGTCTAGCCGGCAACTCAGCATAAAACTTGGGCGTGGTTTTTACCCGGAGCGTACGGTTGAAGATCTGTCCAAGCTGGATCGTTGGTTTCTGGATGCCTCGGGACGCCTGACGGCCATGCTTGGCGGTCGCCCGGTTCGCTTCGAACGGCTGATTAAGCGGGTCAATCAGTACCAGGATCTTTTTTACTTGCTCTCCGATGAAGGCCTGAACCAGGAAATTCTTCAGTTGCGGCAGGATTTTCTGGCCCGGGATCCCGATTTCAGCCTGTTCTGCAGAACCTTTGCCCTGGTTCGCGAAGTGGCCGATCGGAGCCTGGGCATGCGGCATTTCAATGTTCAGCTGTATGGTGGCTACGTGCTGTGCCGGGGGATGGTTGCCGAAATGAATACCGGTGAGGGGAAAACCCTGACAGCGACGCTTCCTGCTGTGGTCGGGGCCTTGCTCGGTCTTCCGGTCCATGTTGTTACGGTCAACGATTACCTGGCCCGTCGCGATGCCGACTGGATGCGGCCGGTTTTCGAGGCGTTCGGTCTGACCGTCGGTATCGTCGTGTCCGGACTGGGGCCTGCCGAGCGGCAGGCCGCGTACCGGTGCAGTGTGACCTACTGTACCAACAAGGAACTGGTCTTCGATTATTTGAAGGATCGTTTGGCTTTCGGTCGGAAACCAGCGAAAAGCCAGGTTCATCTGAAAAAACTTGTGGGCGCTGACCAGGCCACGGACCGTCTGCTGCTGCGGGGTCTCGGCATGGCCCTGGTCGACGAGGTGGACAGCATTCTTATCGACGAGGCCCGTACCCCCCTTATTATCTCGGGGCAGGGAGACAGCTCCTACCAGGCCAAAATCTATCAGCAGGCCCTCGATCTGGCCCGTCAGTTAAGCGAAGGTGAACATTTCACCGCTGATCAGCTGCAACGCCGGTTGATCCTCAAGGACCAGGGGAAAGCCCGGCTGGCTGAACTGGTGGAACCCCTGTCCGGTTTCTGGAAGGGGAAAACCCGACGGGAGGAATTGATCAGGCAGTCGCTGACGGCTCTGCATCTCTTTCACCTGGATCGTGATTACCTGATCAAGGATGGCCGGGTGCAGATCGTTGATGAATTCACCGGACGCACCATGCAGGACAGATCCTGGGAACAGGGGCTCCATCAGCTGATCGAAGTCAAGGAGGACTGTGAGATAACCAGCCAGAAAGAAACCCTGGCCCGGATCAGTTACCAGAAATTTTTTCGACGCTACCAGTTCATCTGCGGCATGACCGGCACGGCTCGGGAAGTCGGCGCCGAACTCTGGTCGGTTTATCGTCTCAAAGTGATCACCGTTCCTCCCAATAAACCAGTGATCCGCACCCAGTTGCCCAGTCGGGTGGTCCGCACCCAGGACGCGAAATGGCAACTGATTCTCAAGCACATCCGTGAATTGAATGAACAGGGCAGGCCGATTTTGGTGGGCACCCGTTCGGTGGAGGCTTCCGAAGTGGTGTCTGACAAGTTGCACGAGGCGGGTCTGACTCACCGGGTTCTCAACGCGCGCCAGGATCAGGAAGAGGCGGATATCATTGCGGCCGCCGGCCAGAGCGCACAAATTACCGTGGCAACCAATATGGCCGGACGGGGGACTGATATCAAACTGTCCGAAGCGGTCAGGCAGGCCGGCGGACTGCACGTCATCGCTACGGAAAGACATAGCGCCAGGCGCATCGACCGGCAGCTCTTCGGACGCTGCGGACGGCAGGGTGATCCCGGGTCCTGTGAACTGATTGCCGCTCTCGATGATGAAATTCTGGCTCTTTACCAGGACAGGTGGTCGGGACGCCTGTCACGCTGGTTGGTGTCCGACCGACCGCGGCGGAAGAATCTGATCGGCAGGATGTTTGCCAATTACTGTCAACGAACGACGGAACGCAGACATTTCAAGATGCGCCGGGAACTGCTTGATCTCGATGACATGATGGCGGACGCCCTGGCTTTTTCCGGGCAGGGCGAATAGGGGCAGCATCAGCGATTGGACAATTCCCGGTCGAGCAGGGCGCGGGTTTTGGGTGTCTTGGCCTTGTCACGCAGCGCTTCAAGGGTCTCCGTCTGCATGTGGGGAAGAAGAAACAGTTGCCATCGGCCGATGCGATTCGGGTCTTTCATCCAATTGAGAATATTCCGCGCGCGCTGGGCGGACAGCGGGTGGCGATCATCCTGAAAGGCTTTAAGAAGAAGGTCCCGGGCGTTGGGATTCTGAATGAAAAATTCGCCGGCGGCCTGCAGACGATCCTGCTGGCGCAGCATCATCAGCAGGGCAGTGGCGAATTCGTCGGCAATTTCCTCGTTGTCGTAAAAAGGGTAATCCCATTGCAGCATGAGGTGATGCCCGAATTCATGGAAAATGGCGAACAGAAGGACGTCGGTCGTTTTCTGCTGGTCCCGAAGGGTGGTTTGCAGTTTGTCGACGAACTCGTGGCACAGGACAATTCCCTCTGCCACGCTGAAGACCCCGGCCGTGTTGCAACTGCGCAGAACGATGGGAACGGGGTCGAAGATGAACAGTTTGTGCAAATCAACGCTCAGGCGATCGAGGCTGCTTTGCAGCCTGCTGTCGGCATTCCGAGAAGGTCCTGATGCGGTGGCCGTGAGATCGATCTGCAGGTCGGCGGGGTGAGCTGACCGGCGGTTGTCGAAAAGAAGAAAATAATCGCCGGACACCGGGATATCGATAGTGAAGGTCAACTGATCAAAACTGCGGCCTTTGAAGAGCGGATCCGATGGCTCGGGAAATTTCTGATAGTCTTGTTCCTTGAGGATAAGAATATCGACGGCGTCGAACCCGTGGATACTGACGCTGAGGCTGGCATCGCGAACGAGGTTTTTCAACCGGGCGGCTTTCCACTGACCGGGGTCGAGATTCACATGAAGACTGAATTGACGCTTTTGTTCGGCGCGAACGGTCAGGCCTGAAGAAAGGACAAGAACAACGACAAGTAAAATGACGGCTAATCCTGCACTCTGCTGAATTTTCATCAAGCAATTATATCACAATCGGCAGGCTTGATGAGTACTGAACCAGCCTGAAAATCCAGAAAGGGATCGTGCTCATGAAATATCTTTCCATCTCCCTCCTTTCGCTTGTGTTGGTTTTCTCAAGCTCCACCCTTTTTGCTGCGGACATCGAGGCGATCACCAAACCTGATGCTGATGTGCTGCTGGCGTTCGTACGCGGTGGGCGCATCAAAATGGTTCGCGTCGCCGAAGGGGACCGGGTCAGAACAGGAACGATCCTGGCCAGCCAGGAAGACAGCGCTGAACGGATCCAGTTCCGTCAGCTGAAAGAAAAGGCGGAGGACCGGACGCGGATTGCCATGGCCGAGGCAGAATTGAGGCAAAAGCGGGAAGATCTGAAAAAAATGGAGGCAGCCAAGCAGGATGGCGCGGTCACTGTTATGGAAGTTGAACACGCCCGGTTTGAGGTTGAGACCGCTGAGCTGTCTCTCCAGATGGCTGAATTCGAAAGGGCGCAGCTTGCGCTGCAGAGGGATGAACTTGAGGCCCGGCTCGAACAGCTGGTTCTTGCTTCGCCGCTGTCGGGTCAGGTGGAAGAGATCGAGATTGAAGAAGGGGAGGCCGCGGAACCCCTGTCGCCGGTATTCCGCATCGTCAGGATCGATCCGTTGAGAATCGATGCCCAGGTTCCCCTTGAAATCGCTCGGAGTCTGGTCGCCGGAGGAAAGGTCCAGATCTATTTCCCGGTCGCGTCAACGGGCAACAGCCCGGCTCCTCAGGCAAGCGGCGTAATCAGGAATATTGCTGCCGTTGCCGATGCCGCCAGTGACACCTTGCGGGTCCGAATCGCTGTGACCAATCCCGGGCGGCGGCCGGCCGGCGAACGCGTACGTATACAATTCTGATCCTGGAGGTCTATTATGATCCGCAGCATCTGCCCTTGCCTATCGTTGTTGATTGTCAGCCTGTTTCTGCCCCTATCCGCAGGGGCGAGTGATCTCGTCGCTCCCGGTCTGCGGCTGTCGATTCAGGGTAAGGCAGGCAACTCGGCCCAGGCTGCCGAGATCGATCCGTTTCAGGAATCCTCACTGACCGCTGTCGACGGACGGGTCAGTCTGACTTTGCTGGATGCCGTCAGGTATGCCCTGGAGGGGAACCGGTCCGTGGAAATTGCCGCCTATTATCCGCGACAGGCCGAGCAGGACTATAAAAGCCTCGCAGCCGTTTACGATCCGGCCCTGTTTGCCCTGTGGAGTAAAAGCAAGGTTGATCGGCCGACCCAGAGCCAGCTGGACACCGGGTTGCTGGTCGATGAAGGATTGGAGGAGGAACGCTGGCTTGCCCGTCTCGGGGTGAAGTCTCTGTTGGCAACCGGTGGCAACCTGTCCCTGTTCCAGGAAGTCGACCACCTCGACAGCAATAGTACCCTGATTTATCCGAATCCCCAGAGCACGTCGCGCATGACAGTGCAGTTGACCCAACCGTTGCTCAAAGGCTTGGGAGATCTGGAAAACCAGACAGCCATTGAATCTGCCCGCCTGAATATCAGCATTCTGAACCAGGACTATCGGCAAACCGTGATGGACGTGGTAGCCAATGTCTGTCTAACTTACTGGCAGCTCGATTTTCAGCGCCGAATCATTGCCGTCGCCGAGCGTTACCGGCTTCAGACCGAGGACCTTTTGGAGCGCGAACGGAACCGTCTGAAGCGCGGATTGGCCAAGGAGCTGGACGTCAACCGGATTCGGGCCAACCTGGACAGTCGCAGAAACGAATTGATTTCCCTGAGGAAACAACTCAGATCCTATCAGAATGATCTGTTGCGGCTGTTGAACGGCAGCGGCTTTTACCAGGCCAGAGAGGTTGAGACCCTGGATTCTCCAGCCTATGCCGACAGTCTGCCGGAGGCCGAGTCTCTCGAGTCTCAGGCCCTGCAGAATCGCCCGGAGATAGAACGGGCGCGCAAGGAATTGCGGACCGTTGAGTTGAAGAGAAAACTGGCCGATCGTAACACCTGGCCGACCCTCGATTTTCAGGCGAGCTATTCAAAAAATTCATTGTCGGACAATTCCCTTGAAGCGCGTGCCGATGTTTATGAAAGCACGAAGGAAAGCTGGTCGGTCGGTGTGAATTTTGAAATGCCCATCGGTAACCGTGCTGCAAATGCTGCCCTGAGAAGTGCCGAATTCGAATACCGGCGCAAGGTCAGTGAACTGAGAGCCGTCGAAGAATCCATCCTTTATGAAGTGAACCAGGCCCTCAGCGACCTGCAGGCTGCCAAAGCCGAAGTGGAGGCGGCCAGGGCTGCGGTAGGGACGGCCAAGGCGGTTTTGGACGGCGAGCTCGCACTGTTCGATCTGCTCAGGGCGGACAGTTCGGACCTGCTTCAGGCCCAGAGTCAGCTTGACAATGCTGAACGCAAGGTCGTGCAGAGCCTCACCAATTTCAGTCGAGCCCGGGTTGTCGTCCAGAGAAGCAGCGGTCATCTGTTGACTGCCCTGGGCATCAGAATCGAGGATCGTGTCAATTGAAGATCGGGTTCGACCGCTTTATCGGGATTGACTACTCTGGTGCCAGCGATTCTGATACCGGTCTGAAGGGGTTGAGGCTGTTTTCGGCAACGCCGGAGACGCCTCCTGTTGAAATACTGCCCAAGGAAACACCGAGTCGCTATTGGACAAGGCGGGGTCTGGCTGAATGGATTCTTAGCCAGATCAAGGCGGGGACGCAGAGGTGTCTGATCGGAATCGATCACGGTCTGTCTTTTCCTCTCCAATACTTTGAACGGAATGGTCTTGCCCGCGATTGGCCCCTGTTTCTGACTGATTTCTGCTCCCTGTGGGCTACTGATGAGCCCGGTGTCAGGGTTGATCATATCCGCTATGCAAGGAAAGATCAGGACAAGCGGCGCCTGACCGATACCCGCTGGCGCCGCTTGTGCGAAAGGCGTTGCGGTGCTAAATCCGTTTTCCATTTCGATGTTCCCGGCTCGGTGGCAAAATCGACCCATGCCGGATTGCCATGGATAAAGTTCCTTGCAGATCAATGCGGTGAAGCGATTCATTTCTGGCCGTTTGACGGATGGGCACCAAAACCCGGCAAGACCGTGATCGTCGAAGCTTATCCCTCCCTGTACCGCGGCGCGTTTCTCAAGCCCGGCCTTTCGCCTGATCAGCAGGATGCCTACGCCATTGCCGCCTGGTTCAGGCAACGGTCTCTTGACGATGATTTTGCACGCTACTTTTCGCCATCCCTGAACGACCATGAAACGGTGGTTGGCAATACGGAAGGCTGGATAATCGGAATCTGCTGAAGGTCTTTCCCGCTTTTCCTGGAATCATTTTTTCCGCTGTGTCGATAGCGACTCAATGAGTATTTCCCAAATAAGTCTGACCTGAATCGCCTAAAATAGGACAATAAAGCTACTGATAGGATAATGGATTAATCTTACAAAAAGGATAGAAATGGTCATCAATTAAAAAATAATCGAATGTCGTTATATCGACAGTATCTGTTTGGTGTGGCCTAACTATTCGTTATGGTTGAGAAAAGATAGATTTATCAACCAGTCATATGAAGATTAGGAGGCGGGACTTTCCAATCTAAGAAAAAATTAAAACGAAATTTTAAGAAATATATTGACGGCGCCGAATAATAATTTTAATTTGTATTACAAATTGATCCAATAAGTGGATCAAAGGAGACCTGAATGTTCTCATTACCTTCTGAAGTTGCCGTCAATAAGAAAAACATTCTTGAACATCTGGCTCGCCTGGTCATAGAGGGCAGGTTGAAGTCGGATGACATTCTCCCCAATGAAATAGCGTTATCTGAAAAACTGGGCGTCAGCCGGACCATGGTCCGGGATATTCTGAAAACCCTTGAGAGCAAGGGCTTTATCGAGCGGAAAACCAATGTCGGCACCCGGGTGATGGGGATTCATTCCTGGAACCTGCTTGACGAGGAAGTTCTGGCCTGGAGCTGTGGAGCCCTTACCCAGAGCCGCTTCCTGCTGTCCCTGCTTGAATTGCGCCTGATCATCGAACCTCAGGCTGCCTCCCTTGCCGCTCTTCGGGCGAACGACGAGAATCTTCAGGAAATCCAGAGCCATTATCAACGCATGGCTGACAGTCTTGAGGGGACCGAACCGGAAACGGCCTTCATGGACAATGAAGCTGATATCGATTTCCATAAATCGATCATGAAAGCCAGCGGCAATCTTTTCGTATCTCAATTCGGTCACACCATCCGTGCTGCCCTCTACCACACCATCTATCTCTCCAACCGGGCCAGCGAGCACACCTACCAGAGTCTTGAAGCACACAAATCTGTGCTTGATGCAATAGAAAACCGTAATTCGCAAGAAGCCTATCTGCGCATGGCCAATGTCCTGAGCAACACCATCAGGGACTTGGGCCTGCAGACAACCGGAATTGTCCTGTTGAACCAGCAACAGTAACAATCGAAGTGGTCGTGTTCCTTAACCAGCTTCCATGATGGAAGCGAATACCTCAGCAGAAGGAGAGATGTATGAAGATTGGCAAGAAGTTGTTGGCAGTATTGGCAATCATGGTCATGTTGACCGGAACCTCATTTGCGGCAGAGTACAATTGGGCCCTCCAGACCTCAGGTGCCGCTGGTGACGACGTCACCCGTTTCCTCGAGCAATTCGCCAAGTGGGTCAAGGAAGATACCAACGGACGGATCGATATCGCCATCATGCCTGCCGACTCGGTTGTCAAGTACACCGAAACCCTGGACGCCGTCGGTGCCAATATCATCCAGATGGAATCGACTGACCCGTCCTATTTCGCAGGGAAAGACCCGGCTTTCTCCCTGATCGGCAACATGGTCGGCGCCTGGAGTGATCCTTCCCAGCTATTCGACTTTATGGAAAACGGTGGCGGCTTCGAAATCTTCGACAGACTGCTTAATCAGTACAATGTGAAACTTGTCGGTGTCGCCTGTACCGGTGTCGAGGCGTTTGTATCCAAAAAGCCGATCCGTAGCGTTGAGGATCTGAAAGGCATCAAACTGCGCGCTCCTCAGGGGATGGTCAACAATGTTTTCGCCGCCGTTGGCGCGACTCCGGTTAACCTGCCCGGTTCCGAAGTTTACACCTCCCTGGAAAAAGGCGTTATCGATGCCGCCGACTATACCGTTTTTGCCACCAACCAGGCCCAGGGGATGAACGACATCGCCCGTTATCCGATCTATCCCGGCTTCCATTCCATGCCGACCATGCAGCTGACCCTGAACCTCGACGTCTGGAAATCCCTGCCGGCCGATCTGCAGAAAATCCTCATGGACGACGTCAAGCGTTTCCGTGACTACATGGTTGCAGAACATCACAAGCTGGACCTTGAAGCCGTCAAGGAAGCAAAAGCCAAGGGGATCGAAGTTATCTCCTGGCCGCCGGAAGAGGTTGCAAAATTCCGGGAGATCGCCAAGACCCAATGGCCTAAGTGGTCCAATTCCCCCACCGCTAAAGAATGGGCTGACGCTGTCGCCAAATACTGGGATTCCAAAAAGTAATCTGATGGCCTGACCGAAAGGGCCCCTGACGCTGCGCAAGGGGCCCTTTTTTTGAACAGATTTTTCTTTAACTGCAGGGATTGTTATGGAAGAGCAAGAAGATATTTTGGTTGATAAGTGCGAGACAGCACTGGACCGTTGGATCGTGAAACTGGGTGATGTCGTGACCTGGCTTTATGTTATCGCCGTCATCATCAGTTTTTACGAAGTTATCATGCGCTATTTCTTCAATTCTCCGACGGTGTGGGTGCATGAAACCACGATCGCAATCGTCGGCATGGCCATGGCTTATGGCGGTATCTACTGTTTCAGTAACGACAGCCATATCTCTGTGGAAATTGTCAGGGATCTTTTCCCCAAAAAATGGCAGAAGCGGATCGCGATTTTCGTCGATTTTCTGGTGCTCATCTTCTCTATCGGGGGCACCTACGCCATGTGGTACATGACCTCCAGATCGATTCTCACCCCTGCCGGTGATTTCTACATGCAGCGTTCCGGATCCGCCATGAACAGTGTCTGGCCGACCGTTACCAAAATTTTCATTCTGATCGTCTTCTGTATCCTGGTCTTGCAGGCCTTTCTGCACCTGATCAAGAAGATCAGAACTTACGGCGAAGAGGAGTAGCGACTATGTTAGGTTTAAGTGCAATGGGAATAGGAGCTGCCACTCTACTGATTTTCGTCATGATGGTTGCACTGCTGCTTATTGGCATGCCCCTCGGTTTTCTGACCGGTCTGGTCGCTCTGTTTTTCACCTTCGGCTGGTTCGGCCCCATGGCCGTCGGCATGATCGGGACCCGGGTTTTCTCATTCGTCACCGAATATTCACTGGTGGCCATACCCATGTTTGTTTTCATGGCGAGCCTCCTGGACAAAACCGGGGTCGCTCGAGACCTTTACAACGCCATGCGCATTATCGCCGGGCGCCTGAAGGGAGGCGTCGGTGTTCAGACAGTCGTCGTTGCCGCCCTGCTTGCGGCCATGTCCGGTATTATCGGGGGCGAGACTGTCCTGCTCGGCATGCTGGCTCTGCCCCAGATGCTGCGCCTCGGTTACGACAAGAACCTCGCCATTGGTACTGTTGTGGCCGGTGGCTCCCTTGGGACCATGATCCCGCCGAGTATCGTCCTTATCATGTACGGGATGACTTCCAACGTTTCCATCGGGGAACTGTTCACCGCGGCGGTCGTACCCGGCCTGATCCTGGTCTCCATGTACATTCTTTACATTCTGATCCGCTGCTATATCAATCCGCAAATGGGACCGCCAGCACCGCCCAATGAGATCGCCATGACGCCCAAGGAAAAAATGAAGGCTGTCGGTGACGTCCTGCTGCCGCTGACCATCGTGGTCTGGGTTCTGGGCAGTATTTACGGCGGTATCGCTTCGGTTACCGAAGCGGCCTGTATGGGTGTTATCGGGGTTGTGCTTTCGGCGATAATCCGTCGCGAACTGAGTTACGATATTGTTCACTCGGCTCTGCGCCAGACCATGCGAACCTGCGGTATGATCATCTGGATCGGTATCGGGGCCAGTGCCGTGGTCGGGATCTACAACCTGATGGGCGGCAAGCGGTTTGTCGAACAGGCCATTCTCGGTCTGGATGTCCACCCCATGATCATCATCCTGCTGATGATGATCATCCTGCTCATGCTCGGAATGTTTCTCGACTGGATCGGTATCGTCATGCTGACCATGCCGATCTTCGTGCCGATCATCAAGGCCCTGGGGTACGACCCGATCTGGTTCGGTATCGTCTTCTGTATCAACATGCAGGTTTCCTTCCTGTCGCCTCCCTTCGGCCCTGCGGCCTTCTACCTGAAAAGCGTGGCCCCGCCGGACATATCGCTGTTCGATATCTACAAGTCGGTGTGGCCCTTCATTATCATGCAACTTATCGCTCTTGCGCTGGTGCTGACCTTCCCGGGAATCTCCCTTTGGCTGGGAAGCTGAGATCAGGCTGCGGGGTATCATGTGGAACGTCACCGCGAAAGATAGCTCTTTCGCGGTGACATTCCAGAACAACCGGATTTGCAACTGAATACTGACAATAGCTCTTCTCCATGTATGCAAAGGTAGGCACTATGTCGGATGTCAATTTTAAAGATGTGGTTATCGAAGAAGATTTCAACCCCTACAAAGAATGTATCCAGGGATTGGCCAACGAGCCGATCTGTGTTTTACATACAATCAACAGATCCTGGGACTTTGTCCGGAACATGGACCCGTCTCTGGATCCGGGTGAAGTGACCCTTGATGATATTGTTGACCGCCTGGTCAGGAACAAACCCCGGGTGGCCGTTATCTCGGGTTCCATCGACCATCCCGCCCATCTCAGGGATGACGTTCACATCAGTCTCGCGGTCCTGAGAATCTGGGCCAATGGCGGGGTGCCGTTTCATTTTTCCATTCCGGTTATCTGTGACGGAACCGCTCAGAACAACATTGGTCAGAGTTACTCCCTGGCTTCAAGAAACGACACCGCTGCGGCTGTCAATATCACGTTCGAAGGCCATTCCTATCATGCGGCCTATGTCCTCTCAAGCTGTGACAAGTTCCCGTCAGCGGTGATCAGCGGTCTGGCGGCTGCCGACCGGGCGCGTCTGCACAAAGGGCGGGGTTCTTCGCCGGTCTGGGGCATGTTTATCCCCGCCCATGTTCTCAGGGGCGGGACGATACGGCCCGGAACCGCGGAACGTCTCCAGGAGATCATGGAGAAGGCCCGCGCCAAGGGGATCAATGACCTGGCTGACGATATCGCTGAAAATATGCGCTATATTCTGCAGTGTTCTTCTGATGAGGCTTTCTTCGGGCAGATGAAGCGCGCCGTCGGGTATGGCCTGATCAGTGACGCCGAATGCCGTTCGATCATGGATGACCTGGCTGCTGCGACCTGTCATCACAAGGGCGGGGTCTGCGCTTTCAACGGGACCGGAAACTCTTCCCGGACCCTGGTCAGTGCGCTGGGACTCACCCCGTCCCGCGCCGAACTGCTGATGGATGCGCCTGCCGTCGATGTCGTCAACGAGTGTGTCGATCTGCTCTGGGGCTGCCTGAACAAGGAAGAGTACCGTATCACCAATATTCTCCAGAAGAACTTTGCCAATGCCGTTCGGATCCACAATGCGACCGGCAGCTCGTCCAATATTATGCTCCATCTGCCCGCTCTTATGCGCTATGCAGGGTTTGACGCCTCCATCTGGGATTACGAGCGCATTCGTGAAACGACGCCGGTCCCGGAAATTTTCGCTCACAGTCTGACCGAGCACCGCGACACCTTTGTCCTGGCTCAGCAGTATGCATCCGGAAAGAGCAAAGGGATGGAGAGCCTCTATCGGATTCTGAAGGATCTGGGTTGTCATATGGACCTGGATGCTCCCACCATGACCGGCCAGACCTGGGGCGAGCGTATCGAGGATTTGGATGAACCTGTCAGCGGAGGGTTCGACGAGGCCTCGGTGATTAGGACCAAACCGGTTCGGAAGACCTCAGGGGTCGAAATTCTGCGGGGCAATTTCATGTCGTCAAGCGTGGTCAAGCTGGCCGGAATGACCGATCGTCAGCTCACTCACTTTGACGATCACATCTTCATTGTCGACTACTTTGAAAACGAACGCGCCTGTCTCGATGAAATGTCGAGCATTCAGATCTTCGACAATCTCCTGAAGATTGTTGAGAGCATGCCTGAAGAGGTCAGCGCCAGGTTCCTGGAATATAATTCAAAAGGGGATGTGTCAAAGTTCGTAAAAGAAGATTTTACCGAACTTCTCAAAAAGGGCTATCTGTCCTTTGCCTTTGTCATTGCAGGGCAGGGGCCGCGTGCTTACGGAATGCCGGAAATGTTCGCCCCCAGTGCCAACCTCAAGCACCATCAGCTCCTCGAGGCCTCATCGCTGCTGATCACCGACGGCCGTTACTCAGGGGTGACCAAAGGGGCATGTATCGGCCATGTCACTCCTGAAGCATTCGACGGAGGTGGCATCGGCAAGCTGGCCAATGGTGACCTGATGTGGCTGCAGATCGGCAAAAAGCATCTCGACATCATCGATCCTGAGCAATTGGGGGCCGGGAAAGTTGTTCCTTACGACACTCTCCCCGCGCGGGAAGAAATTGTCGCCGAAAGAATGACGATGATGCAGGATCGGGTTTTGGATATCGCTGCATGTAACCTGATGTACGACGTCTCGAGCTCCGAAAAGGGCTGCGTTCCTTATCCGGTCGACCAAAGAGCAACCAACCCGCTTTAAGGGTCCGGATATGATCGTTATCGATTGGGGAACAACCAACCTGCGGGCCTATCTGTGCAGTGAGAACGGCACGATTATTGACAGAAAGAGCAGTCCGCGCGGGATCAAATCGCTGTCCTGCGCGGATTATCCCGGAGTTCTGTCCGAACTGGTCGAATTCTTTGCGGTGGAGAAGCCCCTTGCTGTGTTCATCAGCGGCATGGCTGGCTCCCGGAATGGCTGGATAGAGGCGCCTTACTGCTCGGTTCCGACCCGTATCGAAGACCTGAAAGCCGCTCTTGTCGAGCTCCCCGGCACTGTCCCGGGGCAGCTTGTCCCAGGAATCAGAGTCGTCAAGGATGATCTTTCAAGCGATGTCATTCGTGGAGAGGAAGTCCAGGTGTTCGGTGCCCTGCATCATCTTGGCCTCAGTTCCGGGCTGCTGTGCCTTCCCGGCACCCACAGCAAGTGGGTGCGGGTGACCGACAACACCATAACGGATTTTTCCACCTTTATGACCGGAGATGTCTTTCAGGGTCTGGGACAGACGATTCTCGGCTGCGATCCGGGGGATGCCTTTCATGATGAGGCTTTCAAGGCCGGTTTGCAGGGTGCGGAAACTATTGATGGCGGGCTGCTGCATCAGTTGTTCACCGGCAGAACGCGCCTGCTTGACGGTCAGCTGGACAGCTCGGCTGTTTCGTCCTACATCTCCGGACTGCTGATTGGTCATGAGCTCTTGAACAGCATCGGCCAGCTGTCCGGACCGGAGCCAGTCGTCATTATCGGCTCAGACAAGCTTTGTGAATCCTACCAACTGGCTCTTGAAGAAAGGAAGATATCGGCCATCAGTCTCGGCAGTGATGTCGCCACCTGCAAAGGGGTTGCCGCACTGTTGTCCTGCGAGGAGGCATTCAGTTGAACATCAACTTTAAGGAACTGTTCTCAAGTACCGGTCTTATTGGAATTTTTCGTGGCATCACACCGACTGAATCTACCGATATCGTCGGTGGGGCAATCAGCACCGGGTTGTCGATCGTTGAAGTTCCCCTGAACTCTCCCGATCCTTTGACGACGATCAGGACTCTCTCTGAAACTTTCAGCGAATCCGCTCTTGTCGGGGCGGGAACCGTGACCTGCGTTGCTGAAGTCGAGGCCGTTGCTGCTGCCGGCGGCCGATTGATTGTCACTCCCTATGCGCGGGTCGATGTTGTCCGGCGCGCCAAGCAGCTTGGTCTGTACGCGGTTCCCGGAGCCCTGACTCCGACCGAGATAGCCTCCATGCACGACGCCGGGGCGGATGCCGTCAAGATTTTTCCGGCCGATATGATGCCTCCTGCCGTGCTCAAAGGTTTGCGTGCCGTATTATCACCCGAAATTCTGCTGGTTCCGGTCGGGGGGATTTCCCTGGACAATATGGAATCCTACATGGATGCAGGTGCGGCAGGGTTCGGGCTGGGGTCGTCCCTCTATCGCCCCGGGACAGGCAGAGACCCGGTCGCAGAGAAAGCCGAATCCTTCGTGCAGCACATGAAATACCTGCTCGCCAGAGAGCTCTCGAACTGATTTTTAGAATTTCCGTTTTTGAAAGGGATAACAAAATGCGTATCGTACAGTTTTTCCACCAAGAGAACCCGGCAACGACCCACGTCGCCGTGGTCGACAATGACAACCTCAAGGTTGTCAATGATGTTTCCGGCACTTACGATTTGTGTCAGAAAGCCATTGCCTCCGGTAATGATCTGGCGACGACCATTGACACCCTCGGTTTTTCAGGAAGCGTCTCCTACCAGGAGGTCATCGATTCCGAATGCCTGCTGCCTCCGGTCACCCACCGTGATCCCGCCCATATGATTCTGGCCGGAACCGGGTTGACCCATCTGGGCAGTGCCAGCGCCCGCAGCGCCATGCACGCCCAGGCAGCCGACCAGATGACAGACTCAATGAAGATGTTCCAGTGGGGGGTCGAAGGGGGCAAGCCCAAGGACGGCCAGATCGGGGTTGAGCCGGAGTGGTTCTACAAGGGGGATGGCAGCTGGGTCGTTCCTCCCGGGCAGCCACTTGACCTTCCCGAGTACGCCCAGGATGGCGGAGAGGAGCCTGAAATAGCTGGGATTTACCTGATTGCCGAGGACGGCACACCGTTTCGGATCGGGTTTGCCATCGCCAACGAATATTCCGATCATGTTCTTGAAAAACAGAATTATCTCTGGCTTGCGCATTCCAAACTGCGTCAGTGTTCCTTCGGTCCGGAGATCCTGATTGGCGATCTTCCGCAGGATATCAAGGGGACCAGCCGTATTTTCAGGGACAATTCTGTTCTCTGGGAGAAGGATTTCTCCAGCGGCGAGCAGAACATGAGCCATTACATTTCCAACCTTGAGTATCATCATTTCAAATACCCCGGCTTCAGGCGTCCTGGCGATATTCATGTCCATTTTTTCGGCACCGCGACCCTCAGCTTTGCCGACAAGGTCATACCCGAGCCTGGTGACATCTTTGAAATTTCCGCCGAGGGTTTCGGGCGGCCGTTACGCAACCCGTTGCAGGCGGTGGCGTCTTCCAAACCGCAAATTAAAGCACTTTAAAATGGTCCAGGAGAACACCTTATGAAAATTGACAAAATTGATATCGTGGTCGTTGGCGCTCCCTGGCGTGAGCTTACTATCGTTGAGTTGACAACCGATACCGGTTTGACCGGGCTTGGCGAAGTGCGCATGGTCAACAAAACCGACACCCTCATTGCAGCGGTCGAGGAGCTTGGCGCACGTTATGTCATCGGTATGGATCCGGCGGACCTGACCCGGCTGGCCTGGAACATCCAGGTTGGTGAGTACGGCTTGCCTGGCGAGGTGGGGCAGAGCGCTCTTGCAGCGTTCGACATGGCCTGTTGGGATATTCTTGGCAAGGAACTGAATGCCCCCGTCTGGAAACTGCTGGGCGGCAAGTTCAGGGACCGGGTGCCGGCCTACGCCAATGGCTGGTATCAGGGCGATCGCGACCCGCAAGTCATCCAGGAATTGGCTCGAGGCGTCGTCGCCAAAGGCTACCGCGGCCTGAAGATCGATCCCTTTGGAGCGGCCTCCGCTGAAATTTCCGCCAGTGAGAGAAAACGGGCCGTGTCCATCCTCAAAGCTGTGCGCGAGGCGGTCGGTCCCGATGTCCAGATCTTCCTTGAAATGCATGGTCGTTTTACCGGCGCAGCGGCCCGGGCTGTGGCCAGGGATGTTCTTGACGTTGAGCCCGGATGGCTCGAAGAACCCGTGGTTCCCACCGACGTGACCAGCTTACGAGCAGTTCGCCAGAGCACCCATCTGCCCATCGCGTCAGGGGAGAGGATGCATGACGCCCACGATTTGCGGCCGTTTATCGAGGAAGGACTGGTTGACATTTATCAGGTCGATCTGACTCATGCCGGAGGGATTACCGGCATCCAGCAGCTGGTTGGCTGGACCAAGGCGTATAACGTTCTGCTGGCACCTCACAACGTCTGCGGCCCGATTGGCACCGCCGCGGCCCTGCATTTTTCCGTTGCTTGTCCCAACTTCAAAATCCTCGAACATTTCAACGATTTTGCCGATCCGTGGGTTTTCGATACCGTTCATGGTGCGCCGCGGGTTGATCCGGCTGACGGGTGTTTTGCCGCTCCGACGGCTCCCGGTCTCGGGGTCACTCTCAACCGCGAGGAGTGTGAAAAACATCCGCGGACCGGGGGCCGTCTGGCCCTGTTCAGTGAAGGTTGGGAACAACGGACCAAAGTCGAAAATTACTCTCAACCGAAGTAAGAGGAGCTGTCATGCCGGACAACCTGCCATCCAAATACGTTCTGAACCTCGCTGCAGCCCGCCGCATCGTGCAGGCCTGTCAGACGGAGGCGCAAACCCACGGCTGGAATGTTGTCGTGGCGGTCGTCGATGATGGCGGCCATCTGATTCTGCTGGAGCGTATGGATGGCACCCAGCTGGCCAGTATCGATTTTGCCCTTAAAAAAGCCTCCAGCGCGCTGCTGTATCAGCGGCCGACCCGGGTTTTCGAGGAGGGCCTGGTCGGCGGGCGGCAGGCGGTTCTGGCTCTGCCCGGCGCTGTTCCGGTGCCGGGTGGCCAACCTCTGTATTTCAATGACCAGCTGGTAGGAGCCATCGGCATCAGCGGGGTCACGGCCGACCAGGATGACCAGATCGCCAGGGCGGGTAGCGAGGCCCTGTGACAGGGGTGGAACGACAGCATTCATAATGGCACTGAACTGACGGGGAATACTGATGAAGATTACCGGTATCAAACCATTGGTCGTCAACGCGGATATGCGCAACTGGATTTTCGTCAAGGTGGAAACCGACCAGCCCGGCCTCTACGGTTGGGGGGAGGCGACTCTTGAGTGGAAGACCCGGGGCGTGGTCGGAGCGCTTCAGGATCTTGAACCCCTGATCGTCGGTCAAGATCCTCGGCAGATCAACCAGCTGGTCCGGATCATGAAAAAACAGAGTTTCTGGAGACTTGGAGCCATCGGCTCGAGCGCTCTGTCAGGTATCGAACTGGCACTCTGGGATATCTGGGGGAAATCTCTTGGGGTTCCTGCCTGGCAACTGCTTGGCGGCAAGGTCCGGGACCGGGTCAAGGTGTATACGCACCTCGGCATGGGGCAGATGACGGCCGTTTATGAAAGCCTTGAGGAAGAACCTCTCATCGCCAGGGCCCAGGAGGTGAAGGCGCATGGTTATCGAGCCATCAAGGTGGTGCATGTTCCCTATACTCACTACACCGCGTCCGTTGCGGATCTCGACCGCTTGACGAGGATGACCCTCAAACTGCGCGAGGTTCTCGGACCCGACTGTGAAATCATGGTCGATTTTCATGGTCGTCCGGCCTCGGCAAGAGCGGCGCTTCAGTATGTGGACGCTCTCGCTCCGGCCAACCCGCTGTTTATCGAAGAACCGGTCCCCCCCGGAGATACCGCCGGACTCAAGTTTGTCCGCGAACACTCGCCGGTTCCCGTGGCTTCTGGCGAACGGCTGATCGATCTTTTCGATTTTTCAACGGTCTTTGACCAGCGGGCCGTCGATATAGCCCAGCCTGATCTCTGTCATTGCGGCGGTTTTACTGAAGCCAGAAAAATCGCTGCCATGGCGGAAGCTGTCGGTATCGGTATCGCCCCACATAATCCGGCCGGTCCGATTGCCGGTGCCGCGGCCCTGCATTTTGCCGTCGCCACTCCGAATCACATTATCCAGGAGGAGATGGTCGGCGCCGTGCCCTGGTACCGTGATGTTTTGTCCAAGACTCCTGTTCATATGGTTGACGGGTGCTGGACTCTTCCTGATGAGCCCGGGCTGGGTGTCGAAATCAATGAAACGGAAGCGGCGCGGCATCCCTTCAAGCAGGAACCGATTCATCCGGTGCACGCAAAACTTGAGGATGGGACCGTTGTTGACTGGTAAAGCAAAAAAAACATCATTTATAAATTATACCCTTTCTGTTAAACAGGAGGATACATGACTCACCCGAACGGTATCATCACGATTGTTCATACCAGTTTCGTCTCAGTCGAGGATCTCACGTCACTTTTTAATGAGCTCGGACCCGAAATTCAGGTTCGTCATATTGTGGATGACAGCCTGTTGCCCGAAGTGCTGGCCAACGGCGGCGTTACCAATGCCGTCCGCAGTCGGATGTGCGCCTATTATCGTGCTGCCGAAGACGCTGGCAGTGATCTGATTTTCAATCAGTGTTCCTCGGTCGGGGAAGCGGCGGATATCGCGGCCCGGCTGATCAGCACACCGGTTATCAAGGTGGACGAGGAAATGGCGAGAGTGGCTTGTCAGCAGGGAAGAAAGGTGGCTGTCGCAGCAACCCTCGAGACGACCCTCGGGCCGACCTGCCGGTTGCTGGAAAAGACCGCCACGGAGCTTGACAGGGATATTGAGATACAGCCCCTGCTGGTAGAAGGGGCGTTCAGCGAGTTGATAGGGGGAAACCGCAAGAAGCATAACGACATGGTTCTCGACGCGATTCGCGGCGTCCTGGATTGTGTCGATGTCGTCGTCTGCGCTCAGGGAAGTATGGTCGCCATACTGCCTGAACTCGGTGACACACCGATACCGGTGTTGACCAGTCCGCGAATGGGCGTAGCTTACGCAGTTGCAGAGTTCAGAAAGCTCATGCAGCGGAAAAACAAATAATCGTATCACCAACACAATGCAAGAGGAGGACGTTTTACCATGGCTATTTCAGGAAAATTGTTAATCGCCGGCGAATGGGTCAACGGTGAATCCGGGACCTATCAGGCCGTTAATCCTGCAACCAATGAAACCATCGACCCGGTCCTGACCAAGGCGTCTTCCGCCCAGGTTGAAAAAGCGGTTGCTGCAGCGGATGCCTGCGCCGCGGAATTCCGCCTGATGTCTCTGAGTAAAAGAGCCGCCTTTCTAAGGGCCTGTGCCGATGAAATCATGGCCCTCGGGGACGAACTGGTCCAGCGCGCAATGGCCGAAACCGGCCTGCCTCAGCCTCGTCTCGAAGGGGAAAGGGGGCGCACCTGCGTGCAGCTGAACATGTTTGCGGACGTGGTGGAAGCCGGTGATTTCCTCGATGCCCGTATCGATACGGCCATGCCTGATCGTAAGCCGCTGCCGCGGTCCGATATCCGTTACATGAACCAGGCCATGGGTCCGGTGGTGGTTTTCGGCGCCAGCAACTTCCCCCTGGCTTTCTCCGTGGCCGGTGGCGATACCGCATCGGCCTTCGCGGCCGGCTGTCCGGTCCTGGTCAAGGGGCACTCCTCCCATCCCGGCACCAGCGAGCTGGTCGCCCAGGCTATTGACAAGGCGGTGAAAAAGACCGGCATGCCGGACGGGGTCTTTTCGTTGCTCATGGGCGCCGGACGAGAAGTCGGCAGCGCCCTGGTGGTCGCACCGGCCGTTAAAGCCGTTGGTTTCACCGGTTCTTTCAGTGGCGGCATGACCCTGGTCAAACTGGCTAATGATCGTCCGGAGCCGATTCCGGTCTTCACGGAAATGGGCAGCCAGAACCCGGTGGTTCTGCTTCCCAAAAAACTGGAAATGGAAGCGGAGCAGGTTGCCGAAGGGTTCGTTACCTCACTGAACATGGGGGTCGGGCAGTTCTGCACCAACCCCGGACTTGTCCTGGGAATCGAAGGTCCCGGTCTTGACCGGTTCATCAAGGCGGCCGGCGCCTCCCTCAGCAAGCAGATGGCCGGTATCATGCTGAACCGGGGCATTCAAGAAGCCTATACGGAAGGGGTGTCCACCATCGCGAGCCAGGCTGGTGTCACTGTCGAAGCGCAAGGGGAAAGTCCGGAATCCAAACCCGGCTGTTGTTGCCAGCCGACTCTGATGACGGTTTCGGCCCAGGATTTTATCGCCAATCCCAAGCTGACTGAAGAGATGTTCGGCCCGGCGTCCCTGCTGGTCAAGTGCAAAGACCTCGCCGAGCTTGAAGCCGCCATTGCCAGCCTCAAGGGACAGCTGACCGGAACCATCCAGACGGCAGACGGCGAAATGGCAGAATATGCCAAGCTCATCGACCTGATGAAGGTACGCGTAGGGCGGCTGCTGGTCAACGGGTTCCCGACCGGCGTCGAAGTCTGTCATGCCATGGTCCACGGGGGGCCGTTCCCGGCGACCAGCGATGTCCGCTTCACCTCGGTAGGTTCCGCCGCCATCTACCGCTTCCTGCGGCCGATCTGTCTGCAGGATTTCCCGAAACAACTGCTGCCCGAACCCCTTCAGGACAGCAACCCGCTAAACATCTGGCGGCTGGTCAACGGGGTTCGCACCAAGGACGCGATCTGATGGAAACCGCACCGGGGCTATCCGCAGGGGTCGCCCCGGTGCCGGGCACCGTTCTCATTGAGACAAGAGGGGTTAGGGATGAAGCTTTTGCGCTACGGCGACACCGGAAAGGAGAAACCTGGACTTCTTGATCCAAACGGGCAGGTCCGGGATCTTTCCGCCCATATCGAAGATATCAACCCGGAGACCCTGGGTCCAACCGTGCTGGCCACCTTGCGGAATCTCGATCCAGTCCGTCTGCCTCTGGTCCCTGACCCGGGGAGGATTGGGCCTTGCGTAACCGGGAGCGGTAAATTCATGTGCATCGGGCTCAATTATTCTGATCATGCCGCAGAATCAGGCATGGCCATTCCTGCTGAACCGGTCCTGTTCATGAAAGCGACCAGTGCCATTGCCGGTCCCGATGACGAGGTGATGATCCCCCGCGGATCTCTGAAAACCGACTGGGAGGTAGAGCTCGGGGTGGTGATCGGCGCTCGCGCAAAAGATGTTCCTGTTGCAGAGGCGCTCGATTACGTGGCCGGTTATTGCGTTGTCAACGATCTCAGTGAGCGAGCCTTTCAGCTCGAAGGGACCGGGCAGTGGGTCAAGGGTAAATCCTGTGACGGATTTGGCCCCATCGGTCCCTGGCTGGTCACTGGCGATGAGGTTCCCGATCCTCAGGACCTTCACCTCTGGCTCGAGGTCAACGGCACACGTTATCAGGACGGCAATACCCGGAACATGATTTTCTCAGTGGCTGAGATTGTCAGCTACCTGAGCCGTTTCATGACTTTGTGGCCCGGTGATATTATCTCGACCGGAACGCCGCCTGGTGTCGGCATGGGGCTGAAGCCTCCCGTATATCTGAAAGCAGGGGACCGGATAACGCTCGGTATCGATGGTCTCGGAGTCCAGTCTCAGGTTTGCCGGGCAACCCGGCATTAACAGCAGCGATGTATTCAAACAGGAGCGCGCAATGCAGTTTGAGTTAAACAGAAACGAGATCTTACCTATTGATACAGAGCAGGCGACCCTGGTCGGTCGTGTCTGGCTGCCAGGCAACCCCGCCGGACCGGCGGTCGTGGTTCTGCGTTCGGAAAATGTTATCGATATCTCCCGCCATTCGGCAACCGTTTCCGGTCTCTTTGAAGATTCCCAACTGCTGGCCCGCTTGGGCGAACTGGACGGCCCGGTTCTTGGCGGCGTGTCAGAACTGCTCGCCAACAGCGTAGCGGGCAGAATTGACCCGAACAAGCCTTATTTTCTTGCTCCCATTGACCTGCAGGCGGTCAAGGCATGCGGGGTAACCTTTGTCGTGAGCATGCTCGAGCGGGTTATCGAGGAACAGGCCAAAGGGAATCCCAAGGCCGCCGAAGCGATCCGGGAGACGATCAAAACCGAAATCGGCGGCGATATCGTCAGCGTGGTGCCGGGTTCTCCGGAAGCGGCCAAGCTCAAGGATCTTCTGATCGAACGCGGTCTGTGGTCCCAGTATCTCGAAGTCGGTATCGGCCCTTACGCTGAAGTTTTCTCCAAAGCACAGCCCATGTCCGCGGTCGGTATCGGGGCCGAAATCGGAATCCATCCGGATTCCACCTGGAACAACCCTGAGCCTGAGGTGGTGCTGGTTGTCACGTCCCGCGGCGAGATTGTCGGCGCTACTCTGGGTAACGATGTCAATCTCAGGGATTTTGAAGGGCGCAGCGCGCTGTTACTGGGGCGGGCCAAAGACAATAACGCCTCGACGGCACTCGGTCCGTTTATCCGGGTCTTTGATGCAAATTTCAGCCTTGACGATGTCCGTCAACTCGACCTGGAAATGAAAGTGGAAGGGGAGGACGGTTTTGTGCTTGAGGATGGCAGCACCATGACCAAAATCAGTCGAGACCCTGCCGACCTTGTGAAACAGACGATCAGCCGCAATCATCAGTATCCGGATGGTCTGGTGCTGTTTACCGGAACGCTTTTTGCCCCTACCTATGATCGTGATGCCTCCGGAATGGGGTTCACTCACAAGGTCGGTGACATCGTTACGATTAGAACACCACGTCTCGGGGCCCTCGTCAATCGCGTCAATCTGTCTACCCAGGCGCCTCCCTGGGAGTTTGGAACCGGTCAGTTTATGAAGAACCTGGCCCAGCGTGGGCTGCTGTAAGGCATGATTTATGGGGCCTTGGGAAGATTGCCCCGCCCGTTTTCAGATGGGGAATGTTTTTTTCCCAAATGTAAACGCACTACACCTGTTATGGAGTCAAGTCGATGTATAGAGAAAATCAGTTAAAGAAGAAACTGTATGCAGGAGAACAGACCCTTGCCTGCTGGCTGCACACCTCGAGCCCTGTGGTTGCCGAAATTATGGCCTTGAGTGGTTATGACGGCGCCGTTATCGATCTGGAGCACGGTCCCGATACTTATCTTAGTGCGACCCATCTGATGCAGGCTATGAGCGCCGCCCCGACCTGCCCGATTATCAGAGTGCCGTGGAATGATCATGTCCAGATCAAGCGCGCCCTCGACACGGGTTGTGAAGGGTTGATGGTTCCTGAAATCGGCAGTGCGGAAGAAGCCAGGGCCCTGGTCCGTGCGAGCCTTTATCCTCCCCAGGGGAAACGGGGGGCCGCCAGCGTGCTGAGCCGCAGCTCTTCATATGGTCTGCACAATTCCACCTACCTGCCCGACAACGGCAAAGAATTGCTGATCATCGCCCAGATCGAAAGTCTCAGAGCCGTTGACAATCTTGAAGAGATCGCCGCCGTCGATGGGATTGATGTCCTGTTTATCGGCCATGGCGACCTGTCGGGAGACTGCGGGCAGATCGGCGATTATGACAATCCCAAATTTATCGAAGCCGTCGCGCGGGCCGAGGAGATTATCAAGAAAAGCAGCAAGTTTTTAGGGGGACTGCCCCGGCCCAACGATACCCCCAGGCAGATGCTTGACCGGGGTTACGATTTTGTGATCTCGGCCTCTGACGTTCTGATGATCAGGGATGCGGCCCTGCGGGACCTTGGGATTAATCGTTCTTGATCGTGTCATTTTTTGCAGATTTAACAGACGGAGGACTTACATGTCAGGAGCAGATAAGGAAAAGACTGTCGGTATTGTCGGTTTAGGTTCAATGGGGATGGGATCCGCTCTGGCCATGGTCGATGCCGGGCTGAAAGTCATTGGCTGCGATGTCAGTGAAGAGGCCTGCAAGATATTCGCTGCCGGCGGCGGACAGTGTGCGGCGACCCCGGCTCAGGTTGCCGACCAGACCGATATCGTCCTGGTCGTGGTGGTCAATTCCGATCAGGTCGACAGTGTTCTGTTCGGCGAGAACGGCGTCGTCGAAACGATGGCGACGGGTGGTCTCGTTATTCAGTGTGCGACCGTCGCGCCGAGCTATGCACATGAACTTGGAGACCGCCTTGCCGCCAAGGGGCTGAACCTCATCGATGCTCCCATCAGCGGCGGATCGGTCAAGGCACGGCAGGGCAAGCTGTCGGTTATGGCGTCCGGGGCACCGGCCAACTTCGAGCGCGCAAAACAGGTGCTGGATGCCGTTGCGGAAAAAGTTTATCGCCTGGGGGATGCTCCTGGCGCCGGATCGAGCGTCAAACTGGTCAATCAGCATCTTGCCGGGGTCCACATTGCCGCAGCTGCGGAAGCCATGGCCCTGGGGATCAGCATGGGCCTCGATCCGGACACTCTTTACGAGGTGATTATCAACAGTGCCGGTAATTCCTGGATGTTTGAAAATCGCGTCCCTCACATCCTGGCCGGAGACTATACGCCCCGCAGCGCCGTTAATATTTTCGTCAAAGATCTCGGGATCGTTCATACGACCGGGCGGGAACTGACCCTGCCGCTTCCGATCGCCAGCACCGCCCTTCAGCAGTTCACCGCCGCCAGCGCTGCTGGTCATGGCCGAGAAGATGACTCGGCGGTCATCAAAGTCTATGAACACCTGGCCGGGCTGAAGTTGCCCGAACCGAAGCAAGACTGAACCGACACTCGTCTGAAGGGAGCTGGATGTGAGCGGAGCCGTACAATCGAAATCAGAACTTTTTGCATCATTGCCTGAGGCCAAAGCCGACAACACCCAATTCGAGGCCATAAAAGCAGCGGTTAAAAATTCCGGTCGAAAAGTGGTTGTACTTGATGACGATCCGACCGGATCTCAAACCGTCCACGGTATCTATGTCCTGACCGGCTGGCAGGTGGACGAACTGGAAAAAGCCCTGCGGAGTCCGGAGGATGTTTTTTATATCCTGACCAACACCAGAAGCCTTGAGGGCGATCAGGCACGTGCGTTGAACGCGGAAATTGCCCGAAATCTTTGCACCGCATCAACCAACTGCGGGGTCGGCTTCGATATCATCAGCAGAAGCGATTCGACATTGCGGGGTCATTATCCGCTGGAACTCGATGTTCTCGAGGAGATTTTAGAAAAACAGGCGGGGTTTGCCTTCGACGGGCACCTGTTGATTCCAGCCTTTATTGAAGGCGGCCGCTTTACCATCAACAATGTTCATTACGTTCAGGAAGGCGAGCAGCTGACCCCGGCGGAAGACACTGAATTTGCCAATGACGCCGTGTTCGGCTACCAGAATTCCTACATGCCGAAATACGTCGAGGAAAAAACCGCAGGCAAGGTCGCTGCGACAGAGGTCATCTGCGTCAGTATTGAGGATCTCCGGCTGCATGGTTCCGACCGCGTCGCCGAAATGCTCACCGGCGCTCCCCGGGGCAGCCGGATCGTCGTCAATGCGGCAGACTACAGCGATCTTGAGGTTTTTGTCCTTGGTCTGCTTAAAGCAGAAGCCGCCGGAAAACATTACCTGGTCCGCTCAAGCGCGTCCTTCGTCAAGGTCAGGGGGGCGATCTCACCCAAACCGTATCTGACCAGGGACGAAATCGCTCCGGTGGCCGCCAACCCGCATGGTGGTCTGGTTGTCGTCGGGTCTTATGTCGGCAAAACAACCTCCCAGGTAGAAGCTGCCAAAAAGCTCGACAATCTGAGGTCTCTGGAGGTCGATGTTAATTCTCTACTTGAAGAAAAAAGTCGCTCCGCAGAGATCAGTCGGGCCATTGCCGAAGTTCAGAACTGCCTTGGCGATGGACAGGACATCATGATCTACACCAGTCGGTCTCTGGTCAAACAATCCGGCGACCTGGTCAACCTCGACATCGGACAGAGAGTCTCTTCGGCCCTGGTCCAGATTGTGGAGAGCCTGGCTGTCCAGCCGCGCTTTCTCATTGCCAAAGGGGGGATCACATCAAGTGACCTGGCGACCGACGCTCTTAACGTCAGATCAGCCCTTGTTGTCGGCCAGGTGGCGCCAGGCATTTCGGTCTGGCGCCTGCAAGAAGAAACCCGGTTTCCGGGCATGGCGTACGTGGTTTTTCCGGGCAATGTCGGCACTGCAGATACCCTCGCCGATGTCGTCAGGCTGCTTGACGGGCAGGTTGAACGTCTTGGATAACACGCTTTAAGATTCCATAGCGACGAAAGAGAAAGCCTGGGGATGCTTGCCTGCTCCGGGCTTTCTCTTTGAGGCGAGCCCAGATCATGACATTTCCCGATATTATTGCCGCCCTGGTCATTCCCCTGGTATGGGGAGCCAACCTGACCGTTATCAAAACGGCGGTGGCAGAGTTTCCGCCTCTGTTCCTGATCGGTATGCGGTTTCTGGCCGTATCACTGGTTCTGATCTGGTGGTACCCCATCCCGCGCGGAAAGTTTTTTCTCATTGTCCTGCTGGGCCTGTTCTTCGGGGGGTTGCATTTTGGCAGCATTTTTTTTGGTTTACAGGGGGTCGATGCCTCTCTCGTCGCCATTCTAAGCATGGTCGGAGTTCCTTTTTCCGTCATCTTCGCGCGCATTGTCCTTAAGGAACGTTTCGGAAGACAGCAATCCATCGGGATGCTGATCGCCTTTGCGGGGGTCCTTATCCTGCTCGGTGAACCCCGCATGATTGCCAGTCCTGTCCATTTGATCTGGGTGGTCATCGGGGTCGTCGCCTGGGGAATCGGCAATACCATCATCAAGATGATCGGACCGATAAACCCCTTCTCCCTTAATGCCTGGATGGGCCTGGTCGCATCTATTCCATTGCTGATGACTTCCGCCTTCCTGGAAGAAGGGCAGGCGGCTTCCCTCGGCAACGCCTCAGCGACGGCCTGGTTCTGTTTTTTGTTCCTGGTTTTTGTCACCACCATCACGGCCTACGGGCTCTGGTATCACCTGATTGCCAAGTACGATGTGTCAAAAATTGTACCCTATACCCTTCTTGTTCCGGTCGCTGGCGTCGGAGTCGGGGTTGCCTGTCTCGACGAGCCTCTGACTCTGGTGAAAATCATCGGCGGACTGATCACCCTGGGAGGCATTGCCCTGGTTCAATTCCCATTGCCCCGGCGTCGCTCAGCACGTCCTTAAAGGAACGCCAAAAGACCGTACGATGCATGGTTTCTTAGCAGTTTACGGCAACAGGAGGGGTGCGAAGATTGCGGCGATCCAGAAACGCCACAGTTTGCGAGACGTTCTTTTGGACCAGTCCGTTGTTTCGGTTATTGCTCTTGGTCATCCGCCGAGGAGCCGGCTGAAAAAAAACGGGAAAGCCCTTTGAAGGGGTGGTTCACTTCAAACCCGGGTGAGGGGGAATCCGGTCTCGAATTCCCCTTTGCTCAGGATCGTTTCGCGAGGGGCTGTTTAGGCCGCGTCGTCCTTGACCTTGATAATTTTATCGCGCCGCAAATAGACCACGCGGTCCCCCTGGACAAACAGCAGGAAATGTTTCCTTTGATTGAGAAAATCCTTGATCCGATTGTTGCCGGTCGGCAGGTTGACATAGGCCTTCAGGTCGACGAGCAGGCTGTTGGTGGTTTCAATAGCGATCTTGTGCATTTCTCCCAGCAACAGCAGGTCATCGAATTCTGATTCTGCCTCACAGTCGACGCTGACGATCTGTTCCAGGTTGATCAGCTCAACCATACCGTCGTGTTGAAAGGGGATAAAGGCTTCTTCTGAATTCAGAACCTCGCCCACTTTCTGCGGTCCACACAAGGACGCCCCGTGAAGCTGCAGGAACAGTTTTCCGGAAATTTTCTCGCCGCTGGTGAAAGTCAGCTCGACCTTCCTTGTTTCCACTGAAATTCGCTGTTCGTTCATTCTCTATTCTCCCGCACCGGTGCTCTGGAACTGATTTTTATTGACGGCGAAGCGGGCGGCCTCTTCTAAGGAGACCCGCTTTTCCCTGACCAGATCCTGGAGGGCCTGGTCCATGAGCTGCATACCGTCTTTGCGACCGGTCTGAATGATCGAGGGGATCTGGAAGGTTTTTCCTTCACGAATCAGGTTTGCCGATGCCGCATTCACCTTGAGAATCTCCAGTGCCGCACAGCGCTTGCCGTCAACCGTGCGCAACAGCTGCTGAGCGACGACACCTTTCAGGGACTCGGCCAGCATGGTGCGTATCTGCTCCTGCTGGGTGGTCGGAAAGACGTTGATAAGACGATCCACCGTTTTCGCAGCGCTGCTGGTATGCAAGGTCCCGAAAACCAGGTGGCCTGTTTCCGCCGCCGTAATGGCAAGTTCTATAGTTTCCAGATCGCGCATCTCTCCAACCAGGATGATATCCGGGTCTTCACGCAGGGCCGCTTTCAGCGCCGAGGCGAAACTTGCGGTGTGAATCCCCACTTCACGCTGATTGATGAGACTTTTTTGCGGCTTGTGGACAAATTCGATCGGGTCCTCCACCGTCAGGATATGTTCACTTCTGGTTCTGTTGATATGGTCGATCATTGCGGCCAGAGTCGTGGATTTCCCGCTGCCGGTAGGCCCGGTGACCAGAATCAGGCCTTTTTTGTATTCAGTCAGCTGAAGAACCGATTCGGGCAGCCCGAGCTGCTCGACGGTCAGAATGGTCGCGGGAATAATCCTGAAAACGGCGCTGATTCCCAGCCGACCCATGAAGACGTTGGCACGAAACCGCGCATTGAGGGCCGTCACCTCATAAGCAAAGTCGAGATCGTTTCTTTCTTCGAATTCCTGCTGTTGGGACTCGTTCATGATCTCATACAGGAGCGATTTGTACTGGGCGTGGTTCAGAACCTGTTCGACGGCAGGCTGCAACTGACCGGAAGTCCTGATCAATGGCGGGTTGCCGGGGGACAGATGGAGGTCTGAGCCTCCTTTCTGCTGCAAGATCTGAAATAGTTTATCAATTTTCGCCATGGTTATCCTCTTTTGGGGTATGTTTAGTCACCGTGGCAATGTAGCATAGGACTGACAGATATTTAAATAATTTTAATCCTTAATCTTGAAAGGGAAACCGCGGTGAGACCCTTCCTGAATGCGATTTATGTGAGCTTCGTCGTCATCGCTTTCCTGTCTTCGAATCTCTGGGCAGATGAGCAACCTGTCACCATCGATGCGAAAATCGGGCAGATGCTGATGACCGGTTTCCGTGGTTATCGCCTGGCCGATGCTCCTGAGCTCGAAAGAGCCCTCGCAGATGGTGTGGTCGGAGGTGTTATTCTGTTTGATTACGACGTGGAGCGTCAGAAGAAGGAACGCAATATCCGTTCGCCGCAACAACTTCGCACCCTGACCCGGGAACTGCAGGCCGCGTCCTCAGTGCCCCTGTTCATTGCTGTCGATCAGGAGGGGGGAAGGGTGGCGAGGCTGAATGAGACCAATGGTTTTATCCGGGGAGAAAGCCACGCCGGGTTCGGGTCGATGGCTGACGAAAAGCGGGTTGCGTCAGGCATGTCCCGCCTGGCCGAGCAGCTTGTCGACAGTGGCATCAATCTCAATCTTGCCCCGTGCGTCGATCTTTGCAACAATCCGGACAATCCGATTATCGCCCGCCTTGAACGGTGCTTCGGACGGAACCCGGCACAGGTCGCCACCCTGGCGGCCCGTTTTATAGACGCCCATCATGACCGGCAGGTTATAACGGCTCTTAAGCATTTTCCCGGACATGGCAGCTCCCGGGGGGATTCTCATCTTGGCTTTGTCGATGTCTCGGACACCTGGGAGGCCGCTGAACTTGTGCCGTACCGGCAGCTGATTTCCCGTCACAAGGCGGATATGATCATGGTCGCCCATGTTTTCAACAAAAACTTCGACCCTGAATATCCTGCCTCTCTGTCGGAAAGAACGATTTCAGAACTGCTGAGAAAAGAGCTGGGATTCGCCGGGATCGTGATTTCGGATGATCTGCAGATGAACGCACTGAGAAAATATTATTCCGATGAGGAGATCCTGATGCGGGCGGTCAATGCGGGGAACGATATTCTTGTCCTGGGAAATAATCTTGCCTATCAGCCGGATATCATCAGAGTGACCATCGCACGCGTCAAAAGACTGATCGTCGACGGCAAGATCCCTCGCGAAAGGATAGAAGGCTCCTACCGGAGAATCATGGAGCTCAAGGGACGATTGGCGAGACAAAAAAAGGGTTCCAAAAAAGCGGAGGGGGGAGCTTTCTTGGAACCCGATTCGAAAGAACCCTGAGGCTCTCTCTATTGGCGCCACCTTAAAGGGTTGCGTCGCGTTTGTCAAATAAATCTTCATATATAAATTCCGGCATTATGTATGAGTATTTATTGACCCTGGAATGACTCTATTATCTGCTATAATTTCGAGGCTGCCGTGAACCCATTCAGACCCCAGGGCGGTCCATATCGCAGGACGGAATCCTTCAACCGATGACAAGTCCTCTTTTTCTGCTTTCATTCTGCATCACCATGGCGACCATTGTCTTTATGGCCTGGGGAGGAAAAACCAAGGCGCGGGACAGTCAGGACTTTTCCCTGGGGGGACGGACAGCCGGACCCTGGAATGTCTTCGGCGCCATAACCGGAACTCTGGTCGGTGGGGCCTCTACCATCGGCACGGCGCAGCTTGCTTTTATCTGGGGGCTGTCGGCCTGGTGGTTTACCCTGGGGGCGGGACTGGCCTGTCTTGTTCTCGGCATTTTCCTCGCCGTTCCGTTACGCCACAGCCAGGTCGAAACGATTCCCCAGTTTATCTCCCGCTATCACGGTGAGCGTTCCCGAGTTCTCTCCAGTCTTTTTTCGGCCGTCGGCATGTTCATCCAGATCGTGGCCCAGCTGCTTGCCTGCGGTGCTATTCTTGCTGTGCTTTTCGATCTGCCGCTGATCTGGAGCGCGACGGTATCATCCCTGCTGGTGCTGCTATTCACCCTGGGCGGAGGTATGAAATCGGCCGGCCTGACCGGTCTGATCAAGATGCTGCTTATTTATCTGACCATGGTTGTTGCCGGACTTCTGGTGCTGTTCAATTCCGGCGGGGTTCGCAGTCTGGCCGGACATTTCCCGGCCTTTCCCTGGTTCAGCCTGTTCGGCTACGGTGCTTCGGAAGGCGTCTCGGATCTCCTGTCGATGGTGGTGGGAGTCATCTCGACACAGACCTACCTGCAGGCAGTTTTTTCGGCCAGCGACGGGGCGACCGCACGCAAGGGTGCTCTTTTGAGCGCTGTTTTCATCCCCCCCCTTGGGCTGTTCGGCATTCTCGTCGGCTTGTACATGAAGCAAACCGTACCGGACCTTAAGAGCGCTTTGGCGCTGCCAACCTTCATCATTGACTACATGCCCGCTCCCCTGGCAGGGGTGGCCTTTGCAACCCTGCTGATCGCTGCCGTCGGGACGGCATCCGGGCTAGCACTTGGCGTGGCGACCACCCTGAAGGTCGATGTCTTGAGAGGCTGGTTCAGATCAGAAAAGTGGGAACTTGCCCTGTTCAGGCTGCTGACGACTCTGATCGTGTTAAGCGCTTTTGTCCTCCTGCTTTTCAACCTCGGTTCAGCGATTATGGACTGGAGTTTTCTTTCCATGGGCCTGCGGGGTGCGACCCTGTTTTTCCCACTGATTTTTGCGGTTTTCTTCAGTCGCTACGATCTGAGGAAAGCAGGAGCGTTATCGATATTCGTGGCGCCGGCAAGCGTGATTTTCTGCGGGATGATGAAATTCCAGCTGGTACAGCCATTGTACCTGGGGCTGGGAATTTCTCTTGTCATCTTTGTCTGGGGAGTGATGCGGAAAAGAAAGAAGGGTAAAAAGATGGTGCCGTGATCAACTCAGCAGCTTTCAATCTCTATCTTTTCCAGGAGGGCGAGGGCGGCGTCATCTTCCATTTCTTCAAGATAATCCCTGAGAACATTGATGTAACTGTGGATAAGAAACAGATAATCCTTTCCCGATTTGCCGCTTTCAGAGTCCGCCAGCATAATTTTGTATTTTTCCCAGAAGGCATTGGTTTTTTCAGGATCGTCGATATGAACCCGGAGCATCCTGATAAACTCACTGGTATTCTTTTCCTCTTCAATGCCTTTGAACGACACATATCTATCTGGTTTAGGTTGCGCTTGTCCCATGATAAAACTCCTTTGAAATAATAGAATAGCGGGATATTAAACAAAAATTTTAGAGGCGTCTGTCGGATAGCCGACAGTTTGCTAAAAAAAGAGTAAAGGGGATCACGATTCCTGTTCGGTTGAGGTGAGGGCCCTGGGGTTTTTAATCATCAGCGTCTGGCGGTCTATCCGTTCCACATGTCCGGCCTTGATCATTTCATTGATCAGCATTGAAATCGTCTGCCTGGTGGTGCCGATAAGCAGAGCGATATCCTCCGTACTGAGTCCCAGCTCAACCAGGGTTCCGCGGGGATGATCCTTGCCCCGGTCGGTCACGGCATTAAGCAGGAAATCGTAAAGCCTCTGCCGAACATCCTTGAAAGCCAGTCCTTCAATAATGTCGATGGAATTTTTCAGAAGCTCGCCCAGGACCTTGACAACAGTGCCTGTGATTTCCGGATGTTCCATAATTTTCCGCTGAAAGGACCTGGTGTCCGCCTCAAGAATGGCGGAATCGTCCAGGGTTTCGGCATAGGTCCGCGCGTGGGTGCTGAAAATGTCTCCGGCTTCAAGGAGGGCGAGCGTGAATTCACGATCTTCGTAAGAAAGATAAACCCGCAAGCGACCGGACTTGACGATAAATATGGAATCCTTGCTGTGATAAGGGGTGCTGATCAGTTCTCTTTTCGCGTAGGTCCGTTCGTTGAAACCTGACAGGACCTCGGAATAATCCGGGGTCGAAAACAGTTTCAGGATATCAATATTGGTAAGCTTCATTTTTGCTGGCATAATCTGAATATCTTCCTGATGTTAGCAGGCAGGACCTGGCAATCGGAAGTGACGATCGCTGGTGAAATTCCGCTACTCATGCTAACGTGTTTTTAAGATTTGTTGAAAGCTGAATTTTTTCAACAAGCCAAGAGTCTTAACACATTTTGCATCATTTCCAGAGCCTGACGTTACATGGTATCCAGAATTCTCGCTTTTTCTCTTGCACTGCTGCTCGTCGCAGGTTTCGCTCTCCCTGTTCAGGCTCAGACCCTGGCACAGACGATTGTCGGCGTAGAGGGAACTCTGCGTGACGTTTTGGAGACCGGACTGACAGTTCCACCCGGACTGGTAAAAAATGAGCGGATCAATGTCAGGTGGCTGCGCCGTTACCAGAAGCAGTTGCCTGACAAAATAAGGAGGCTTCTTGAACCTTACGGTTATTTTGAGGCTTCCGGCAGCAGCGAACTGAAGCAGGACAGTGCGGATGATTATCTCCTTGAAGTCCGCGTCAATCCAGGCCAGCCGCTGAGAATCACCGGCCTGGATCTCAAGCTTGAAGAAGGGCCGCCCGAGCTCTCCGGGATGTTCACGTCTTTTCCGCTGAAAAAGGGGGATATCCTGCGCCAGGACAGCTATGATCGTGGTAAGGCTGATCTGAAACAGCGCGCCGCGGACCTCGGCTATATCGATGCCAGGTTCACCCGGCATGAAATTCGCGTCAATCTTTCCGAACGGAAAGCGGATATCTTTTTAACTCTGGCCCTGGGGCCACGATACCGTTTCGGAGAAACGAGCTTCAGCGGACAGGACTCCTATTCCAGACGGTTCCTGCAGCGTTACCTCAGTTACCGCAAAGGTGATTATTTCAGCGCCCCCCGGATATCAAAAAGTCAGATCAACCTGATCAACTCAGATTTTTTTGATATGGTCAAGATTGAGCCGGATTATCAAAACACGACAGCAGGACAGATTCCCGTCCAGGTCAGCCTTGACCCCCAGCCCCGTCACCAGTTGCGGCCGGGGATCGGCTACGGAACGGATACCGGCGCAAGGGTGTCTCTGCAATATCGCAGTCTGAACATTTTTTCCCTCGGGCATGAGCTGCATGGCAGTCTTCTGGTTGCAGAGCGCAGGCAATCCCTGCTGTCCACATACGTCATTCCGGATATGCGGCGGCTGGACAGCCAGATTCTTCTCCATCTTGGTGCCACCAGGGAAGCGACAGACACATACCTGTCGCGCGAGGTGTTTTCAGAAATAGAATATCAACGAGCCCTCAGTAACAGAACCAGCGGATCGGTGTTCCTGCGGCACAGCAGCGAATATGCGAAAATTTCTGATGAATCCGATCACAGCAAACTGCTGCTGCACGGTATCCGCCTTACCTGGCGCGATGTCGGCAGTCCTATGGAAGTATCAAAAGGGCTGCAGTTGCGCACTACCGTGCAGGGAAGTTATGAAAATCCCATTTCCGACGCAACCCTCGTCCAGCTGATCACCCAGATCACGTCATTGACCCCGCTGAGCGATCATTTTTCCCTGCTGTTCAGGGCCAAAGGGGGGACAACCTGGCAACGTGACGCATTTGAGGATGTCCCGGTTTCGCTCCGTTTTTATGCCGGCGGTGATCGCACCGTCCGCGGGTATGCCTATCAGTCGCTGGGGCCGAAAAACAGTGAAGGAGATGTTGTCGGTGGAAAACACCTGCTGACCGCTTCTGTCGAATTGGAGCGTTCTCTGTCTGAAAATTGGGGAATTGCAGTCTTTTACGACGTCGGTAACGCTTTTAACAGTTTTTCTGATTACGACCTGGCCCAGGGAGCCGGTTTTGGCGTGCGGCGCTATACCAAGATCGGTGCGTTCCGGCTTGATCTGGCCAGACAGCTGAACCAGGAAAGGAACCATTACCGGGTTCATTTCAGTGTAGGGATCGGATGGTAAAAGCGAGGAACATAACACTCTTTCTGGCAGGTTTGACCATGCTGATCGTGGTGGCCGTGGTGGCCGCCGGTTTCTGGATATGTCATAGCGACTCCGGAACCCGCTGGCTGTTCCAGCAGCTGTCAAAGCTGTCCGGAGGGTCATTTCGGACCGTGACAACCGAAGGTCACCTGTCCGGCAAGCTGGTCCTTTCAGGCCTTCGTCTCGATATGAATGGTTACGCCATCGGTCTTGACCGGCTGATTATTGACAGTGCCGATTCAGAATGGCTTGCGTTGAAAATCCGCCTGTCCGAGCTGACCGTTGGCGACCTGTCCATAGCCTCCCCAAATACCTCCGTAGGCAAGATCGGCCTGCCTGAATGGCCGGACCTGCCGAACGTCTTCAAGCCCGTGTCCATTGATGTTCCGGATGTCGACATTAACCGTATCTCGATGACGGGGGCGGACGGCGTGGAGCATCAGGTTGGTAAAATGGCGGGGGCGCTCAGATTCATCTCAGGTGTCCTTCATGTCGACCGGCTGACGGTGACGACATCCTCCCTTGATCTCACCGGCACCGGCAGCATCGATCTCACCGGGCAGGCACTCAAATTCACCGGCACCGCGAGCTCAATAGCCGACCGGCTGCCCTGGTCCGAGGTCACATTACAGGGCAGCCTGAAGAAGGAGATGAAAGGTTCGGTGAGCAGGGGAGAGATGAGTTTGCGGGTTGTTGACCGGGAAACCCTTGTCACCAAAGTCAGCTCTCTTCTCGAAGTGTCTGCCACCCGGTTCGGGTTTCAGAATCTCAGGTTCCAACGGGACGGTATAGACGGCACTGTCGGAGCCACCGGACATATAACTTTCGACCAGGATCAGCCGCGCCTTGAGGTTGATTTTCTGTTCGACCAGGTCAGCTCTTCGGCTGCTGGAATGCCTTATCCAATCACCGGTGAAGGCCATCTGGCCGGAACCGTGAATGAGTACCAAGGCCGTCTGCTTTTGAAGTCGGAGCTGCCCCTGGTGTCCCACGCCAGTTTCAGAGGGGTGTTTACCGGAAACCGCCAATCACTGACTGTGACGGACCTGCACGCGTCACTCTTGTCGGGTACCGTTACCGGTAGTGTTGCATGCGGTTGGGAAGACCGCCTCTCCATAGCGTGGCAGTTGATGGCCCGGGGCCTCAATCCCACCGTCATCAATTCCCAGATCGAGGGGGATATCAATGCTGAAATATCAGGCCGCTACAGCCGCCCGAACGGGGATGATGAGCTTGGCTATGTGTCCGTCAAGCTGCTTGATTCGATGATGAACGGACTCGCGGTCAAAGGTCAGGGGGCAGCCCGCTACGACGCCGGGAGATGGACCATCGAACCGACCGAGCTGGAAGGGAACGGCTACTCCCTTAAGATCCGCGGGAATCCGGAGCAGGACCTTCTTTTCAGCACCACGATCGATCGGTTTGAACATCTTCTCAAAAACGTCCACGGCGGTCTGCAGGCCTCCGGCTCACTGGATCTGAAGGATGAGCTGCGGGTTCGGGTGACGGCTGAGATAACCAGCCCCCTCGGCTATCAGGGCTGGTCGATTGAAGGGGGCAGCATCGTGGCCGCGGCCGTGCCAGGAGAGCGCGCGCTCACTCTCAAGGCTGATTTAGCCGGCATCAAATCAGCACAATGGCCAAAGGACTCTCTGACCCATGCTCAGATCTCACTGGCTGGGAAACCGGTTTCACAGGAATTCCTTATAAGCGCAGAGAGCGCGCGGACCACGGTTTCTCTGTCCGGGACCGGTGGCTGGAAAGACAATGGCTGGCTGGGCTCTCTCAGCGAATTTTCGGTCCGCGATTCAGCTTATGGCGACTGGCATCTGGGCGACCCGGCCGAGTTGAGCATCAACCCGGGAGGCATCATCACGCTGCGCGATTTCAATGTCAGGGGTGAGGATGATCAGGCCATCACCATCGACAAGTTCGTCAGCGCAGGAAGGGATCTGATGTTCGGCAGACTGCTTTGGCAGAATATCAATATCGATCAAGCCGCACGGCAATTGAACGCATTGCAGATTTCCGGCGGGAGAACCAGCGGACGTCTTGAGATCGACAACCGGGAAGCAAAAACACTCACGTCCTTCATGGATCTGCATGGGGTTCTCTTTTGGCAAGGTTATCGGGTGGGCCTTGGTCAGGGTACCCTGAGAGCAAGCTGGAACGGTGATCAGCTGTCGGCAGAGACCCGACTGGATTTTACTGAAGGGTTCCAGCTTTTCGGGCAGATAAAAACGGGGGAGTGGCCCTCGCTCAATACCATACCCTCATCAATTCTTGCAGACCTGACCTTATACGGACTGCCCGTCCGACTCGCGGACAGGTGGCTTCCAGACCAGACCCATCTTAGCGGGACAGTCAATGGGCAGACCTTCCTGGAGTGGCATCGGCGATCCGGGTGGGCCGGGCACGGACAAGCGGACATTGACGATGGACGAATTCGCTACCAGGGGCTCGAGGAAACGGTCGCTGACGAATTTAAAAAAGCCGTTCTTAAGTGGCGGCTGGAGAACCTGCTGGTCGCAGACCTGTTGGTTGAAATGAAGCAATTCGGCCGCCTGGAAAGTCACGCCCGAATCCCCGTCACCCGGGAGCTCTTTCCTGCTGTCGTTCAGGATCAGTCCTGGTCCGTCAAAACCACTGTCAGCCTTGACGATCTCAGTGTTCTCGATTTTCTGGTTCCCGACGAAATTCTTGACAGTGGGGGAAGACTCGTTCTGCGGCATGACCTTGCCGGCAGTTACGATAACCCGAGCAGCATCGGCTCCTTTTCGTTAGCCGAGGGCCGCGCCTACCTGCCGGGCACCGGCACCGCCCTTTATGACATCGAGGCGACGGGCACAATGGCCGACCAGGCCCTGAAGATCAACAGCTTCAGTATGTCTGCCGGGCAGGGACGCCTTCGCGGACAGGGATCGGTCTTTTTTGACGGATTCAAGCCTCAGAACTTCAGGCTGCTGCTTAAAGGGGAGAGGTTTCAGGCGGTCAATCTTCCCGAATTCCACATGAGTCTGACCCCTGATCTCGAGATCCGGGGGCGAGGCAGGCATGTTTCGATCAGCGGTGACATTATCCTGACCGACGTGCTGGTCCGTGATTCTCCGATCAGCAACCTGGCCTCGAACAGCTCCGACCTGGTGTTCGTCGATTCGCAGGGTGACGTCCCGGCATCGGCCACCTTTGACTACGACGTCGATATTCATGTGCTTCTCGGTGATGATATCCGGCTGGAGATTATCGGCATTGATTCCGGTCTGACGGGCAACCTGCGGATTCGAACCCGTCAAAGCCAGCCGTTTTCAACCAGTGGAAGCGTTGATTTCGTCGATGGGCGTTATTCGAGTTACGGGGTCATTCTCAATATCAAACGCGGTAAACTTCATTACCTGGGCGGTCCTCCGGACAGGCCGCTGCTCGATGTGGTCGCAACCAAGACCGTCAACGATGTCGAGGTCGGGGTCGAGGTCAGCGGGGTGCCCCAGGCTCCCGTGGTCACCCTGTATTCAAACCCGTCCATGTCGGATACTGATATCCTGTCGTATCTGGTCCTCGGCAGGCCGCTTTCCTCGGAAATCGGTAACAATGATATACTTCTTACCGCCGCCGGTGCGATGCTGTCCCAGGAACAGGCGGCTTCCGTGCAGGAAAAAATCCGCAAAGGGCTGCGCCTTGATGTGCTGGAATTCAGCTCCGGCAACGGGGATGCCGAAGACGCGGTCATAACGACGGGGAAATACCTGACCCCCGATCTCTATATCAGCCTCGGGTATTCCCTGTTCAAAAACACCAATGAACTCAACTTGCGTTACCGGCTCGCACCTAAATGGGAGATTGAGTCGAGCATCGGGGAAGAGAGCGGTGTCGATCTCTTATACAGATTCAATATCGAGTAGCAGGAGGGCTTAACATGGCCGATGAGCACACATTATCCCCCAGAGAATGCGCCGAACATCTCAAAAACAGCCGTTCGGCTGTTGTCTTGTCCGGCGCTGGCATTTCAACGGCTGCGGGCATTCCCGACTTCAGAGGGCCGCAGGGATTATATGTCACCAGGCGATACGATCCGGAAAAAGTCTTCGAGATCGACTGGTTTTATTCCGAGCCTCGCTATTTTTATGAATTTACCAAAGATTTCATCACGGTCGCCCAAAACATCGAACCCACGGCCACGCATCGTTTTTTAGCTGACCTGGAAGGTTCAGGGCGACTGTCCGGCATTATCACCCAAAACATCGACCTGCTGCACCACCAGGCCGGAAACCATAATATCATTGAACTTCACGGATCCTACAACAGTGCCCGCTGCACCGGTTGCGATGCGGGTTTTTCCAATTTGAGTTACGCCTGGTGGCAGTCACAGATCAGCGGGAGTTCAACGTCTCCGGTTGCCCGTTGTGCCAGATGCAAAGGGGTGTTGAAACCGGATATTGTTTTTTTTGGTGAAATGGTCCACGAATATTCACGCGCCGAAAGCCTGGTCAGAGAATGTGACCTGCTTCTGATCCTCGGCTCCTCGCTGCAGGTGGCTCCGGCATCCCGTCTGCCTTACTGTACCAATGCTCCGACGCTGGTCGTCAATAAGGGTGATGTCATGCTCGACGAAACTCCCCACAGGTATTTCGTCACGGACGACCTTGACGATTATTTCCGGCAGGTTGCCGATTGCTTTTGACCGAACTGCTGGTGGGGTATGACAAAGAACAGGACACGCATCGAGACGGAACAGACCCTTGTTGTTACCTGTCATGGTGACCTGGCCAGACTGGTAAAAAAAGCGCTGAATGACAACCAGGTGACTTACCGCTTCAGACAAAATCCGTCGGTCAAGGATGTCATCGAGGCCTGCGGCATTCCCCACACCGAGGTCGATCTAATCCTGGTTGATGATATCAGTGTTGACTTTACCTGCCAGGTCCGCGCAGGAGACCATCTTCACGTTTATCCACCGCGCTGTCTTTCCGACCGGCCTGACCTGATCCATCTGGCTGACGGTCCGCTTTCGAATCCCCGATTTATTCTTGATGTCCACCTTGGGAAGCTCTGTCGCAAACTGCGCCTGCTCGGTTTTGATTGCCTTTATCGAAATGATTATGAAGACCGGGAAATCGTTGATATCGGAGTAGCGGAACAGAGGACTGTCTTGACCCGGGATCGTGGCATATTGAAATATGCTGTTGTTCGATCAGGCCTGCTGATCCGTCATGATAACGATCTGCTCCAGGCGGCTCAGATCCTGAATCGGTATCAGCTATGGGAGCAGATCCGGCTGGAAACCCGTTGTCCTCTCTGCAATGGGTTGCTGGAGGCGGTCGAGAAAAGAGTCGTCTTTGCCGACCTCAAGCCTGAGACCCGCAGGTGTTGCCACGCATTCAGGCGCTGCCGGTCCTGTTCCCAGATCTACTGGCAGGGAGCCCATTCGAATCAGACCGGACAGTGGCTTACAAAGCTGAACGCGCTGCGCATAAAGTGAAAGGCCCGCTATCGCTACGCGGGCCTTCTCTTCAATGTCTTTATCCTTATTCACAGGATTCCCCGGCATCGAACACCTGCCGGAGTCATGGAAAACCTACTCAACTGCTCTGTTTCATCTTCGATAGGCATTCCTCCTTTCTGGATAGTTATATTATATCTCAGAATCACCTGAATAAAAAGTAGCAGGTGGTTTTTCCTCCCGATGTGGTTTTTCCGCCAGGACCGGCGGTCTGCAAAACCAGGAAAAACTGATAAACTTTACTCAACTGAGGATCATCCCAATGAGGTACTTGCCCAACCAACAAGGAGTCACGCCATGACAGACAATAAGTATCCCAATGAAGATGTCAGCCTGTATGAAAAACTTGTTGCGAGTACTGAACGGCTGCTCGATACCGGTCGCAAGAACGTCGATGAGGTTTTGACCAAAGCAAAGGACGAACTTGCCGCGGCCGGTGATTTTACCCGTGAGCAGGCAGAGAAGGTCTCGGCTTTTGTCGAACGTGATTTGCAACATACGATCGAGCATATGAACAGGGCGAAAATGTCTTTTAAGGAGGCTGTTGATCCCAACCGCATCGCCGCTGGAGCCCAGAGCGTTTTTGCAAAAATCCTGTCCAATTCGGCCGAAACCCTGAAGGACTGGGCTGATAAGTCCGAAAGGAATATTCAGTTCAAAACTGGAGAAATAACCAGCGCGGGAACTTTGACCTGCAAAAATTGCGGAGAAGATATTCACATGAAAAAAACCGACCGTATTCCTCCTTGTCCAAAATGCCACCATTCCATGTTCAGAAAATCGTATTGATCCTGTCGATCAGATCAAGCCCGCCCGATAGACAGACCCCATTGCATTCATGGGGTCTGTTCATGCAAAATGAGGCAGGTATGCTGAAATCTTTACATTTTGTTTGAATACCGTCCAAATTTACGTTATCACCACGCCAGGATATTCCATACGTCAATCTTTTTAATGAATTCAGGTTTCAACAATGTCATTAGCTGTCCCATTTATCGTTCTCGTTCTCGGGCTTGTCATTCTTATCTGGAGCGCTGACCGATTCGTAGAAGGAGCAGCCGCAACCGCCTACCATGCCGGCATGCCTTCTCTGCTGATCGGCATGGTCATCATCGGTTTCGGCACTTCTGCACCTGAGATGGTCGTTTCAGCCATATCCGCCTACCAGGGGAATCCCGGTCTGGCGCTCGGCAACGCCTTTGGCTCAAATATTTCCAATATTGCTCTTATCCTCGGTCTGACGGCCATCATCAGCCCGATTACTGTCAAATCCGGAATTCTGCGCAAAGAACTGCCCGTCCTGCTGATCGTTACCGCCCTGGCAGTCGCCCAGTTGATAGACCTGACCCTCAGCAGGATCGATGCCATCATCCTGCTGGCGGTGTTTTTTGCGATCATGGGCTGGTGGATTTTTATGGGCCTGCGGTCGCGCAACGACAGCCTTGAGGTCGATCTCGACGTTGAACTTGAAATGCGTCCCATGCCTCTTAAAAAAGCTCTATTCTGGCTGTTCATCGGGATGCTGCTGCTGGTGGGGAGCTCTCGGATGCTGGTCTGGGGCGCTGTTGAGATTGCCCGTGCCTTCGGCGTCAGCGACCTCATCATCGGACTGACAGTGGTCGCCATTGGCACCTCTCTGCCCGAACTCGCATCCGCCATTGCCGCGACGCGTAAAGGCGAGCATGATCTGGCTCTGGGAAACGTGATCGGATCCAATCTTTTCAATACCCTTGCCGTGGTGGGGATCGCCGGATCGATTCATCCCATGGTGGTGGGGTCTGAAGTCCTTTACCGTGACTGCGCCATCATGGGCGGACTGACGTTCGCTCTTTTTCTCGCCTGCATGGGGTTCCGTGGTCAAAGACGCATCACCCGAGGAGAGGGTCTGCTACTGGTTCTTGTCTATCTCGGTTATTCCGGATACCTGGTCTCCCAGGTGATCCGTGCCAATTGAAAAACGCGGTTAGTTAAACCTGACCCGGCCAGTTGACTTTTTTGTAGAAATGAACGATATTCTAATTATTCGGAGAATAATAGAATGATCGACGAAATAGACTTTAAGATTCTGACAATCCTTCAGGAGAAAGCACGAATTCCCAATGCCGAGGTGGCCCGGCAGGTGGGCATGGCTCCCTCTGCGGTATTGGAAAGAATCCGTAAGCTTGAAGAACGCGACATCATCGAAGGTTATGAAGTGCGGCTTAATCCTCACGCCTTCCATCAGGGGTTGACCGCCTTTGTCCAGGTGTATTCCTCCCAGGTCTCCCTTGCCGACCTGGTACAACGCCTTGCCGAAATCCCCGGTGTCCAGGATGTCCATCAGGTCGCCGGTGAAGATTGTATCCTCCTGAAGCTGAGGGTCGCAGACCACCAGGAGTTGGGACGCATTTTAAGTTGCGAAATCACTCCTCTTGCCGGGGTCATTAAGACACGCACCCAGGTGGTTCTCAATACGTTTAAGGAAACCAGAAAGATTCATTTGAACAGAATCGATAATTAAGGAGTCTGAACCATGCCAATGTCAAAAAGTTTTAAAGAGCGGCTCTTTCCGATTGCCGAACAGCTTGCCGATCACTATGGTACCCCGTTTCACATCTATGACGAAATCGGCATTCGTGAGACCGGCGAAAATCTCAAGAAAGCGTTTTCCGGAATTGACGGTTTCCGTGAATATTACGCCGTCAAAGCATTACCGAACCCCAAGATTCTCGACCTGATGCAGGATATGGGCTTCGGTTACGATTGCAGCTCCATCGCCGAACTGGTTCTCAGCCGCAACGCCGGTGGGCGTGGCGAGGACATCATGTTCACGTCCAACAACACCACTCTTGAAGAATTCAATGCGGCCGCTGCCGACGGTGGCTGTGTTCTGAATCTGGATGATATCTCCCTGATCGACAAGGTTCCCGAATTCCCAGAACTGATCTGCTTCCGCTACAACCCGGGACCGCGCCGTACCGGCAACGTGATCATCGGCAACCCTGTCGAAGCCAAATACGGTGTCAGCCACGACCAGGTCGTCGAAGCGTATCGGCTGGCCCAGGCCAGGGGAGCAAAACGCTTCGGTCTGCATACCATGGTTGCCTCCAATGAACTGGATTACACCTATATGGTCGAAACCGCCCGGATGGTCCTGTCTCTGGTCGACATGATTGAAAAAGAGCTCGGCATTGAGTTTGAGTTTGTCAATATCGGCGGCGGTTTCGGGATTCCCTACCAGCCGGATCAGGAGCCCCTGAATATTCCTCAAATGGCGCAGGAAATCACCGCGTTATTCGATGAATTCAAAGCCGAACACGGACATGCGCCACGCATGTATATGGAAAGCGGTCGCTATATGACCGGTCCTCATGGTTGTCTGGTGACCCGTGCTATCAACCATAAAAACATCTACCGCGATTATGTTGGTGTCGACGCCTGCATGTCCTCGCTGATGCGGCCGGCGCTTTACGGTTCTTATCACCATATCGATGTCATCGGCAAGGAGGACGCCCCGCGGGATCACGTCTATGACGTGTCTGGTTCCCTGTGTGAAAACAACGATAAATTCGCTATCCAGCGCGAGCTGCCCGAAGTCGTTGACGGCGATCTGCTGGCCATTCATGATACCGGCGCCCACGGACACGCCATGGGTTTTCAGTACAACGCCAGACTCCGTCCCAAGGAACTGCTGCTGCGTGCGGATGGTTCCGTTGAACTGATCAGGCGCGCTGAAACCCTTGAAGACTATTTTTCAACCCTGAACTTTGACGCCGATCAATTTGTTCCCGCAAAGAGCTGATCTTGGTCCGACGCATTAATTTTCACCCTGACGAGTTGTTGCCTCCATTGACCGTAGAGACTCTGGCCAATGGAGGCCATGGCCTGGCCCGACATAACGGGCAGGTCGTGTTTATTCCCCATACTGCCGTCGGCGATACCGTTGTCAGCCGGGTCGTCAGGAGAAAAAAAAATTTCATAGACGCTGATCCCGTTGAGATTATTTCTCCTTCAGCAACCAGAAGACGCCCCATTTGCCCGGTGGCTGGAGAGTGCGGAGGCTGTCAGTGGCAGCATCTCCCCTATGCGGAACAGAGGGTCTGGAAAGAGACGCTGTTCAGAGAGACCTTGTCGAGGAGGGCAGGTCTTCGCGAGGACCTGATCCGTCCGATCCTTGCCGCCCCAAATGAGTTCGGGTATCGCAGCCGGGTTCAAATCAAATGCCATAATACCGAAACGGGGTTCGTGACCGGTTTTTACCGAGCCAAATCTCGCTTTGTTGTCGCGATAGATGAGTGCCCGCTGATAGATCCGCGCCTCAACGAACTCCTGCGTTCACTCCGCGAGCTGCTAGACGGAACACCTTTTGCCGGCAAAATTCCCCAAATCGATCTGGCCATCGATGCCGACGGCAAATGTGCCTCCACCATTCATTACCTTGGAGATCGACCAGATCAGCTGGCCGCCCTCATGAGCCCCCTTTTCGACCGGACCGATCTGATCATTCAGGGCGGTATGAAAACGAACAGGGAAATCGTTTCAGGTAATGGCATCCTGAGGATCGAGGTCGGCCAGCCCCCATTGTCGCTCCAATACAAAGCCGGCAGCTTCGCCCAGATCAATCTTGCTCAGAACCTGGCCATGGTGGCCGAGGCCATGGAGCTTATTCCTCTGACCGGCCATGAAAAGGTCATTGATCTTTATTGCGGGATGGGTAATTTCAGTTTACCCCTGGCCAGACGGGCAGGGCACGTCACCGGGGTCGAGGAAGCTCCCGAATCCATTGCCATGGCCAAATTGAATTCCAGCAATGCCCAGATTGCCAACGCTGATTTCATCTGCGCTAATGCCGAACGCATTCTGCCTGATCTTATCGAAAAAAACCAGCCTGGTGTGGTGGTTCTTGACCCGCCACGGTGCGGTGCCTATGAAGTGATAAAGAAAATTGCAAATTCGGCTGTAGAGCATATAATGTACATCTCCTGTGACCCGCAGACCCTGGCCAGAGACCTTGAGTATCTGGTCCATCACGGGTATGATCTGGTGTCAAGTCAACCGATCGACATGTTTCCGCAAACCTATCACTGCGAAAGCATCAGTTATTTGAAAAAGACGGTCACGAAATGATTGCTGCCCAATAAGTAATCATTTCCATTTACTCCTGATTATTTTGTGGGCAACTCTCCGGGGGCGGGTTTTTCCGACCACCGCCTCAATTGGTAGCTCCATGCTATCTATTTGAAATTTAGAACTATTTATTTTATTGTCTGATAAATCATTGCTGGCAGGATAATTGCTTGATACGAGTCCTGTTTAACCTGGAATCTACAAGGAACACAATTGAAGGAGGCAAATCCCATGCGCAAGGTTGAAGCGATAATCAAGCCCTTTAAACTCGACGAGGTTAAAGAGGCTCTGAACGAGATCGGCATTCAGGGGATCACCGTAAGCGAAGTCAAGGGTTTCGGCCGTCAGAAAGGGCATACCGAGCTTTATCGCGGTGCTGAATACGTGGTCGATTTCATTCCGAAAATCAAGATGGAAATCATAGTTTCCGACGATCTTGTCGCACAGGTTGTCGATACAATTGCCGATGCGGCAAAAACCGGCCGGATCGGTGACGGCAAGATTTTTGTCACCGCAGTCGAGGATGTCGTCAGAATTCGCACCGGGGAACGTGGCGAAGACGCTCTGTAATCGTAATCATATTCTTCGTATCGAAGAAGCAACTTTCCAGAGGAAATCATCAATCAAAAGGAGAAATCAACGATGACCCCAAGTGAAGTAGTTAAATTTGTAAAAGAAAATGATGTCCAGTTTGTCGACTACAAGTTTCTTGACTTTGTAGGTATTTGGCAGCACTTCACCACTCCCGTCAGTGAGTTCGGTGAAGAAATCTTCGAAGAAGGTATCGGATTTGATGGTTCCTCAATCCGCGGCTGGCAGCCGATTCACAACTCAGACATGCTCATCATGCCTGACCCGGCAACCGCCAAGATCGACCCTTTCCCGGAAATGACCACTCTCAGCCTGATCTGTAACATCATCGATCCGATCACTCGCGAAGGATACACCCGCGATCCTCGCTTCATCGCACAGAAGGCCGAAGCCTACCTCAAATCCAGTGGTATCGGTGACACCGCTTACTTCGGTCCCGAGCCGGAGTGCTTCATTTTTGACGATGTCCGCTATGCGTCAAGCCAGAATGAGTCCTTCTACAGCATCGACTCCGTGGAAGGCATCTGGAATACCGGTCGTGAAGAGTTCCCCAACCTCGGCTACAAACCACGCAACAAGGAAGGTTACTTCCCCTGCGCACCGACCGACAGCATGATTGATCTGCGCAACGAAATGATGATGGTTCTCCAGCAGGCCGGGCTGACCATCGAATGTGGTCACCACGAAGTTGCTACTGGCGGCCAGTGCGAAATCGACATGCGTTTCGACTCTCTGCTGAGCATGGGCGACAACCTGCAGTGGTTCAAATACATCATCAAAAACGTTGCTTTCCGCAATGGCAAGACCGTCACCTTCATGCCGAAACCCATCTACGGCGACAACGGTTCCGGTATGCACTGCCACCAGTCGATCTGGAAAGACGGCAAAAACCTGTTTGCCGGCGATGGCTACGGCGGCCTGTCAAAAACCGCTATGTACTACATTGGTGGTATCATGAAGCACGCCAAAGCCCTGTGTGCTTTCACCAACCCGACCACCAACTCCTACAAGCGTCTGGTTCCCGGCTTCGAAGCTCCGGTCAACCTGGCTTACTCCAACCGTAACCGTTCCGCTTCCCTGCGTATTCCGGTTACCAACAATGAAAAAGCCAAGCGCGTCGAGTACCGTACCCCCGATGCTTCCGCTAACGGTTACCTGGCTTTTGCAGCCCAGCTCATGGCCGGCCTCGACGGCATCGAAAACAAAATCGATCCGGGTCAGCCTCTTGACAAAGACATCTACGGTCTGTCTCCTGAAGAGCTCAAAGACATCCCGACTGTCGCAACCTCTCTGGAAGATGCACTTGACAACCTCGAGAAGGATCATGACTTCCTGCTCAAGGGCGACGTCTTCACCAAGGATGTCATCGATATGTGGATCAGCTACAAGAAAGAAGCTGAGGTTGACGCGGTTCGCATGCGTCCCGTTCCTCAGGAATTCGCTCTCTACTTCGATTGTTAAGAGAGAATCATCAGTAACAGAAAAAGCTCCGGGCAACCGGAGCTTTTTCTGTTACTGGGCACTTAAGTAAGACAACGGACCCGTCTGTTTGAATTCCGCCAAGGCCCTGGACTGCTTAGTCCAGGGCCTTGGCGCTTTTGTAAAGAGGGCCGTTGAAAAGTCAGGCCGCCTGACTGTCGCTAATGATATGAACATCTCTTTGCGGGAAGGGGATGGAAATACCTTCGGCATCAAACCTTAATTTGATGTTTTCCTGCAGGGAGAAAAGCACCGGCCAGTAATCACCGCTCTTGACCCAGGGACGCACAGCAAAATTGACGCTGCTGTCGCCAAGTTCGAGAACCCCGATGGTTGGTGCAGGCTCAGGCAGGATTCGGGTTTCTTCGGCCAGAACCTGCTCAAGTACGGAACGGACCTTTTTCAGGTCGTCCCCGTAACCGACTCCGATAACCAGGTCGACCCGTCTGGTCTCTTTGGCCGAATAGTTGACGATGGTGCTCCCCATGATCTGACCGTTGGGAACGATGATCTCCTTGTTGTCTCCGGACCGCATCTTGGTGCTGAAAATCTGGACTTCTTCAACGACGCCTGAAACACCGCCGGCCTCAACAAAGTCGCCGGCCTTAAAGGGGCGGAACAGGATCAGCATCACGCCCGCAGCAAAATTTCCCAGGGTTCCCTGCAGGGAAAGACCGATAGCCAAACCCGCCGCAGCAATAATCGCCGCGAAACTTGTCGTCTCAATTCCCAGCTTACCCAATGCAGCCAGCACAACGAAGGTCATCAGGCCCATGTATATCAGGCTTCGCATGAACTTGACGAGGGTCTCGTCGATCTTGCTTTTGACCATGAGTTTGGCGACGGTATTGGCCAGAAGGCCCGCCACGATGCGCCCGACGATGAAAATAAGAATGGCCCACACCAACGGCAGGCCATAAGCTTGAGCCAATTCTATGACTGTTTCTGTTGACAATGCTTCCATCCGAGCCTCCTCAAAAGATCATCCCGAAAAGTGGTCGAATTTCCCAGTGAAGTTCGACTCTAATGAGGAATTTAGCATAGAATGGGGCGATTGCAATAAAGAATTACCAAATCAGATAGCATTCTCCTCAACGTATTTTTTAATCCGATCGGTCGCGGCTTCAAGAACAGAGACACGCTTTGGGCGATCCTTCAGGTCGGCGAAGGCGGTCGGAAGTTTCGGAGCGATCTTAATGGCCGCCTCGACGGTTTCCCCGAATTTGGCCGGGTGGGCGGTCGCCAGGCAGACAACCGGACAGGAACTGTCGCGAAGTTTTTTGCCAACAGCCACTCCGACAGCGGTATGGGGATCGAGAACATAACCGGTTTCCTGATAAAACGCTTTGATGGTCGCAATGGTTTGCTTGTCATCGATAAAATCGGACGCGAAATCACCGGCCACCTTGTTCATCTCACCCTCGGTGAAGCGCATTTCTCCCGTGGTCTTGAAATCAGCCATGACCTGGCTCACTTTAGCAGCATCACAGTCATACAGGTAATAGAGGTAGCGTTCGAAATTGCTGGCGACCTGAATATCCATGGACGGGGAGAGGGAATGGTGCACCTCGGCGGTTGAGTAATCTCCATTCCTGACAAAGCGACTGAGAATATTGTTCGCATTGGTCGCGAGGATCAGGCGATTGATGGGAACCCCCATACGCCGGGCAATGTAGCCGGCAAAAATATCTCCGAAATTGCCGGTGGGGACAGAAACGTCAATCTTATCCGCTCCTGTTTCACCGCTCACCTTGAACCAGGCGTAGAAATAATAAACCACCTGCGCCAGGACGCGCGCCCAGTTAATGGAGTTGACGGCGCCCAACGCATGGGCCTGCTTGAATTCCAGATCCCCGAAAATTTCCTTGACGATGGACTGGGCATCATCGAAGGTCCCCTCAACGGCCAGGTTGAAAACATTGTCGTCCGTGACCGTGGTCATCTGCAGTTCCTGCACGGGGGACACCTTGCCTTTGGGATGGAGGATAAAAATATTGATATTTTTCTTGCCACGCACTCCATATATGGCGGCACTGCCGGTATCGCCGCTGGTTGCGCCGATGATATTCATACGTTGGCCGGTGTTGGTCAGCACATACTCGAACAGGTTGCCGAGAAACTGAAGGGCAACATCCTTAAAGGCCAGGGTCGGGCCATGAAAAAGTTCCAGGATAAAAACGTCGTCCTTATGAACAACCGGCGTGACCTCTTCATGATTGAAAGCCTGGTATGAACGGTCAATAATATCCCTGAGGTCTGTGGCCGGAATATCGGTCGCGAATCTGGAAATGATCTGGAAGGCCAGGTCCGGATAGGAGAGAGAGGTCAGGGCGGCAAGATCATCTTTATTCAGAACCGGGATCTCTTCGGGCAACAGCAACCCGCCATCGTCAGCCAGTCCCATCATAATCGTCTGGGTGAAGCTCAAGCCTTTGACCTGACCACGCGTACTGCAGTATTTCATGTTCAATCTCTTTTCTGGATATCATGTATTTAAGTAACAACTGCCCTCGGCAGCAAAGGCATCCTAGCAGGAAAGAGGTCGGAAGGGAAGTTCCATAAAAAACGGGAGCTTCACAGGGAAGCTCCCGAACGATTTACCGATAAAAAGGTTCCAGAACGGCTCATTTTACCCACCAGGACGACACTCCTGGGATCGCCGTGGGAACGGCCCCGGATGAATTTTATGAAAAAACTCATCCGGAGACCGGAACGCTGTCATGACGGTTTATTTGTGGGAATGCTCCTGGGCGTCGACAACCGCCACGGCCGCCATGTTAATGATATCGGTGACATCATCACCGCGCTGAAGAACGTGAACCGGGAGCTGCATTCCCATCAGAATGGGACCTACGGCTTCCGCCCCGCCCAGCTTGCTGAGCAGCTTATAGGTGATATTGCCGGACTGCAGATCGGGGAAAATAAAGACATTGGCATTCCCTTTAAGCTCGGAAAACGGGTACTGGGTTTCCATCAATTCAGGATCGAGGGCCACGTTGGCCTGAATCTCTCCGTCGACGACAAGATCAGGGGCCTGCTGTTTGACCAGAGCCGTCGCTTTTTTGACCTTGAGCGCTGAAGGATGACTTGAACTGCCGAAATTGGAAAATGACAGCATGGCGACCCGAGGTTCGATGCCGAACTGGCGGACTTTTTCCGCGGTGAGGATCGCTGTTTCGGCGAGTTCCTCGGCGTTGGGGTCGATGTCGACGGTCGCATCGGAAAAGAAGACCACCTTTTTCTTCAGGACCATCATATACATGCCGTGAACCTTGGACAGTTTGTCCTGCTTTCCGATGACTTCGAGGGCGGGACGAATCGTTTCCGGATAGTGCTGATTGATGCCGGAGAGCATGGTGTCGGCATCCCCCTTGGCGACCATCATGGCCCCGAAATAGTTGTTGTTGGTGGTGATGCGCCGTCGAGCGCCGGAGCGGGTCACGCCTTTGCGCTGACGCTTGGCAAGCAGGGTTTCGATATAGTCATCGCACTTTTCACAGGATGCGGGATCGATGATCTCAACCCCGTCGATATCAAGAAACATCTCCTTGGCTCTTTTCATGATCGTCGCCTCGTTGCCGAGCAGAATCGGAATGGCGATTTTTTCCGCCATAAGGATCTGGGCGGCCCGCAGGATCTTGTCCTCTTCTCCCTCGGGGAAAACGACCCGCTTCGGATTTGCCTTGGCCTTGTTGATAAGCCCGCGCATGATCTCTTTGGAGCGCCCCTGCATGGCCTCCAGGGATTCAAGATACTTATCCATACTTTCAATGGGACGACGGGCGACACCCGAGTCCATGGCCGCCTTGGCGACAGCAGGAGCAACATGCAGAAGGACCCTGGGATCGAAAGGCTTGGGGATGACGTATTCACGTCCGAATTGAATAGTTTCGCCGCCGTAGGCTTTGCGCACCGAATCAGGCACATCAAGCTTGGCCAGGTCTGCGAGAGCCCGGACCGCGGCCAGTTTCATTTCGTCATTGATGGCACTGGCATGGGTATCCAGAGCACCCCGGAACAGAAACGGGAAGCACAGGACGTTGTTCACCTGGTTGGCGTAATCGGAACGACCGGTACCGATAATGACATCACTGCGAACGGCCTTGGCTTCGGGGGGAGTGATCTCGGGATCCGGGTTGGCCATGGCAAACACGATGGGATCGGCGGCCATCGATTTGAGCATGTCCTTGGTCAGGGCCCCTTTGGCCGAAACCCCGAAGAAAATGTCGGCGTCGACCATGGCTTCCTCAAGAGTCCGGGCCTCGGTGTTGGCCGCCAGGCGTTCCTTATATTCGTTCATACCATGGGTTCTGCCTTTATAGATAACCCCTTTGGTGTCGCACAGAATCACGTTGTCCGCCTGGATGCCCATACTGATCGCCAGGTTGGCGCAGGCGATTCCGGCGGCACCGGCACCGTTGATGACCATTTTGACATCCTCGATTTTCTTGCCGACAATCTCCAAGGCATTGAGCATTCCGGCCGCCGCGATGATCGCCGTGCCATGCTGGTCATCGTGGAAAACCGGAATATCCATCAGCTCCTTGAGTTTTTCTTCAATATAAAAGCATTCAGGACCCTTGATATCCTCAAGGTTGATTCCGCCGAAAGTCGGCTCGAGGAGTTTGACGGTGCGAATCAGTTCGTCCGGATCCTGAGTGTCGATCTCGATATCAAAAACGTCGATATCGGCAAAACTTTTAAACAGGACGCCTTTTCCTTCCATAACAGGTTTGCCGGCCAGGGCGCCGATGTTGCCGAGACCGAGCACGGCTGAACCGTTGGAGACCACCGCGACCAGATTCCCTTTGGCGGTATACTTGAACGCATCATCTGGATTCTTTTCTATTTCGAGGCATGGTTCCGCAACCCCGGGGCTGTATGCCAGTGACAGGTCGCGGCTGGTCGCACAGGGTTTGGTCGTAATCACTTCGATTTTGCCTTTTCTGCCTGAACTGTGGTAATTGAGGGCATCTTCACGCATCGACATATGGCTCTCTCCTGACGTATTGAGTGTGAAATGAAAGTTAGCGGGGCTCCTGCGATAGTGTAAAAAACCGTAATAATGACATTGCATCAACACTGGATCAATCAACAGGAAATTATAGTCGCACTAAAACAAAGTCAAGTGCTAACAGCTTGCTAACGCCCCTATCATATTGATTATAAAATAAAATTTCTCTATAACGATTTTTTTATCACTTTTGGGTCAAGGGTAAAAAGCTGGTAAATCAGGGTTTTAAGGAGCTCCCTTGGATGTTCTATATGATAACAGCTATAAAATGGCAGGTTTTACAAATTTGATAAGAATGGCAATTTCAAATCATGAAAAAAGAGGATATACAAACAAAAGTGCTTGGCGTTCTGGCCGACACTCACCTGCATCGCCTGGGTGACTGCGCCGCCCTGGCTGACAAACTGCTCACGGGGATATTTGCCGATATTGACATGGTTTTACACGCGGGGGATCAGACCTGTGCTGAACTGGAGAGCTGTTTTTATCCGCTGCCGTTCATAGCGGTACGCGGTAACATGGATCACACATTGACCGAACTTCCCCAATATCGCATCATCACCGTCTGCGACAAAAAGATCGGTCTTATTCATGGCTGGGGGCACCCCGTTGATCTTGAAGATCGGATTCTTGGGTTTTTTTCCGGCCGGCAGGTCGATGCAATCGTCTACGGACACAGTCATGACCCGGTTTGTCGCATAAAAGAGGGGATTCTTCTGTTCAACCCCGGCAGCCCGACCGATAAGCGCCGCGCGCCATATCACAGCGTCGGTCTTCTGGAGATTGGTGCAGACGTCACCGGCCGAATCCTGCGCTTTGATTGAACCCGTGATTTGGTGTGGATATTCCGACTGATGGCTTGATGAAAGACGCATTTTAAACGTTTGACAGGAAGACTGATTGATGATTGAAATTTTTACTCACGGCGGCCCCCTCATGTATCCGATTCTGCTCTGCTCTGTCATTGGCTGGGCTATCTTTATGGAGCGGGTTTACGCTTTTTTCAGAACCCGAAGGCAGCTGAAAAGGCTGCGGTCCGCCATCAATGATCAAATCGGGAGAGGGGACCTCAAGAATGCCGTAGCCCTGTGTCACGATCAGAAATCGGCTCTGGCGAGAATCCTGTATGTCGTCCTTAAAAATTCCGGGCGCGGGCGTAACGAATTGAAGAGTCTTGCCGAAGAGGTCGGCGAACGCGAAGCCGTGGCCCTGCAACGTTACCTCGGACTGCTTGGAACCATTGCCAATATTGCACCTCTGCTTGGGTTGCTGGGCACTGTTCTCGGTATGATCGAGGCCTTCAATGTTATTGCCATAGAGGGGGTCGGCTCTCCGGCGACCCTCGGCAGCGGCATTTCCCAGGCCCTTATCACCACGGCCGCCGGTCTGACCGTCGCGGTTCCGATGATCCTGCTTCACCGCCTATCTGTTAAGCCGTTCAGATCGTCTGGTTCTGGAACTGGAAGAAGCAACCATGCAGATCATTGATCAGTTGGAAGGCTAGCCTCCATGAGTTTTCGACGTAAAGTTCAAGAATCTCCGAAGGTCGACCTGACCCCGATGATCGACGTGGTGTTCCTGCTGCTGATTTTTTTCATGATTTCAACGACATTTATCGAACAGCCCGGGCTGTCCATTGACCTCCCTCATTCGGGATCGGAACAGATTCGGCAGAAGGACAAGGATCTGCACGTATATCTGACCGCTTCGGGGGACATCTACCTGGAACGGACCAAAGTCACCAAGGCGGCATTGCAAGCCCATTTGTCCACCTACCGGGCGGCCACGGCGAAGGGCATGACCTTCCTGTTGATGGCCGATCAGGACGCCCGTCATGGCGAAGTGGTTGAATTAATGGATATGGCGCGTTCCGCAGGTTTTTCTCAATTGGCCATAGCGACTGATGCGGAAGAGAAACCGTTGCCGGAACACAGCGGAGAGGAGCCGAAGCAATGAGCAGAACGATTGGAATTCTCACCGGGGGCGGGGACTGCCCGGGATTGAACGCAGTCATTCGCGCCGTCGTCAGAAACCGCCGTCAATCGTCATGGCTGGCGGGTTCTTGGCATAGAAGACGGATATGACGGGCTGGTCGGCGCCCTTCGTTACCGCGAACTCGGTCCGGCAGATGTCCGGGGGTTGTTGCCCAGAGGGGGGACGATCCTGGGAACCAGTAATCGTGGAAATCCCTTCAGTTATCCGGTCAACCTTCATGGCCTGAATGAACTGAAAGACGTCTCTGATGAGGTGGTCGAAAACTTTCATCGCCTGGGGGCCGACGTGCTGGTGGCCGTGGGCGGGGACGGCACCCTGAAAATCGCCCTCGGCCTGGCCAGGAAAGGGCTGAATGTGATCGGGGTCCCAAAAACGATTGACAATGACCTGAGGGCCACCGATGTCACGTTCGGATACCGCACGGCGGTGAGCATTGTCACCGAGGCGCTGGACCGCCTGCACAGCACGGCGGAAAGTCACCACCGCGCCATCATCGTCGAGGTAATGGGCCGCGATGCCGGCTGGATTGCTCTCGAATCCGGAATCGCCGGATCGGCTGATGCCATCCTGATACCGGAAATCCCGTTTTCCGTGAGCAAATTGTGCCAGGCGATCGAAAACAGAAGGGCCCATGGCAGCCGGTTTTCAATTATTGTCGTAGCGGAAGGAGCGGCGCCCGCAGGCGGTACCCAGATCCTTCAGCAAACCGCCCGAGACAATCTGGGAGTTGCCAGGCTTGGCGGTATCGGGCACGAGCTGGCCAGGGCCATGGCCGACTGTACCGATATCGAAACCAGGGTCGTTATTCTCGGCCACTTGCAGCGGGGGGGATCGCCGGTCCCCTATGACCGCATCCTGGCCACCCGGTTCGGGGTCAGGGCCGTCGATCTGATTGCGAAAAATGACTTTGCTAAAATGGTTGCTCTTAAAGGGACCAGGGTTATCGACGTGGACCTTGCCGATGCCGTCTCACATCAGAACCTGGTGGATTCGGATGGAGAGCTGGTTGCTACCGCAGAAGCCCTCGGCATCTACGTCGGCCGCTAGGGTCCGCGCTTCAGGCAGTGGGAGGACAGTGCCTTGCATCATCCTGGACCCGGCCGGGGATTCTGCTTTTCGCCAGAGGGCAGTTGTCACGCCCCGGGCACTGCACGGCATCGCAGGGATCGACGTGAATGATGACATCCGCACCGGGGATCTCCCGTTCGATTTTTTTCTCCAGGCTGTCGACCAGTTTATGGGCCTCGGCCACGGTCATCTCTTTACAGACCTCGAGATGGAAATCCATGATTTTCAGAGATCCGGCCCGGCGGGTGCGTAAACCATGATAGCCCGCCAGTGGACCGTTGTGGCCACAGATAAGCTGGTGGACCTGGCTCTGGATCTCCGCCGGAAGTTCCTGGTCAAGCATATCAGTCATGCTTCTTCTGATAAGCTGCAGGGCTTCGTGCAGAATATAGGAAGCAACCAGGATCGAAAGGGCGGAGTCGAGCCAGAAAATATCGAACCAGCGGATAAACAACAATCCGAGCATCAGTCCCAGGTTGGTGAAGATATCCATTCTGAAGTGCAGGGAGTCGGCTTCCAGGGCTGAGGAATCCGTTTGCCGGGCGACTTTTTTCAAATGTCTGGCAATAAACCATGACACCAGGGAGCTGAATGCCAGGACCCCGATCCCCTGTTCAAGATTTGCCAGGCTCGGCCCTTCGCGCAACCGAAGAACCGCTTCGTAGATGATCCATCCGCCAGACCCGAAGATAACCAGGGACTGAAACAAGGTGGCCAGGGTTTCAAATTTTCCGTGGCCAAAAGGGTGCCGCTGGTCCGGAGGTTGTTCAGCCTGACGGATCGCCATCAAATTCACACCGGACATCAAAATGTCCAGCAGCGAATCGACCGCGGAAGCCAGAACGGCCATGGACCCGCTCAAAATAGCGACAATTATCTTGATTAGAGCGAGGAACAGCGCGCCTGCCACGGAAAAAGCCGCGGCCCTGAGTTTGATATTTTCCGGTAAGATCATCTGGCAGCGTCCTTTAAACAATCGGGCATTCCTTGTCCCAGCTTAAAAAACCGTCCCCCTCGATATCGAAAAACGCTGTTATCCTCTGCTGGTAGTAGTCATGGTTTTTACAATGATATTCCAATTCAAGACAGGTCTCGGTATTGAGCAGTTTCCTCATGGTGCAAAACCGGTAAAAAGCCATGACCCCGGAAAGAATATCCGCCAATTCCGTCATATCCGGCTCAAGATTCTGAACAATATACCAGTTTCCTGCAAAACCTTTGAGACGTTCCCCTGTAATCGCGAAAATGTTGCAGCGATGGCGGTCGATCATATAGTCCCGCAGAAAATAGTCGGCCCCCCGAGCCAGGGATCCCGCCGCCAGGGGGTCCAGCTTTTGAATGTTGAGAAGATCGTCGTGAAACACCTTCAGAAGGCAGGCGCACAGGCGATCAACCCGGATTTCGTCCTCCAGGTTGGATATGTCGTACTGTTTCGGGTCAAACAGCGCTATCTGGTCAGTCATACGCTCACCTGCCTCGCCTTTGTCGGAATGATACCATGTCGTGCTATTAAGGATCGAGATTTCTTAGCATTTCCGATGAACAATGGTCAAGCCGCGGCCATGATTAATTTTAGCTTGTTTGTTTACTTGTCCAGAGCCGTTTGCTAGGATGGCCAACTTCGTATATCAACAAGTCGCTTGCCTTACCCGAGGCAGTTTTTTTTCAGGAAGCACCCTATGTCAACAGCAACACCATTAATGCGTCAATATCTCGAAATCAAGGCGGACTACCCCGACTCCATCCTGTTTTTCAGACTTGGTGATTTTTACGAGATGTTCATGGATGACGCAGTCCTTGCCTCGCGCATCCTCGGGATTACGCTGACGTCGCGGAATAAAGGTGATGCCGATGCCATCCCGCTGTGCGGGGTTCCTTATCACAGCAGCCAGGGATACATTGCCAAGCTTGTCGCCGAAGGGCACAAGGTCGCAATCTGCGAACAGGTCGAAGACCCCAAGGCGGCCAAGGGGATCGTCAAGCGGGAAGTGGTCCGGGTTGTCACTCCGGGGCTGGTAACCGATACGGACACCCTGGAGCCCAAAGAGAACAATTTCCTTCTTGCTGTCGTTGCCAAGGACGAATTTTTCGGCATCTCTCATCTGGACATTACCACGGGAGAATTTCGCGTCACCCAGGTTGACTCCCTCGCCCAGGTTGAGAGTGAACTCGGCTCCCTGCGTCCGCGCGAAATACTGCTTTGCGAAGGACCGACCGGCCAGAGTCTCAAAAACCAGATAGCCCCCTGCATAGACGGCATGATGTGCAACCTGCTTCCGGAATGGGTCTTCGAGCCGGACTATGCCGTTGAACAGCTGCGTACTTTTTTTAATGTTCCGGGGCTGCAGGCCTTCGGATGCGAAGGCCTGCCCGCTGCTCAACAAGCGGCCTCCGCGGTTCTCCATTATCTTAAGCAGACGCAGAAGCACGATCTGAATCACATTCGTCCGTTGCAGACCTACTACACCAAAAACTACATGCTGCTGGATGATTCGACCCGCCGCAACCTCGAGTTGACGGCGACCCTCCAGGACGGTAAAAAACGCGGGTCGCTACTGGGCGTTCTCGATCGTACCGTCACCGCCATGGGGGGGCGCACCATGCGCCACTGGATCCACTACCCTCTGATCGACAAAGAACAGATTCTCGCCCGGCAACGGGCCATCGGCGAGCTTGTCGACCAGAGCCTGTTGCGCATCGACCTCCGTGAGGCTCTTGACGGCGTCTACGATCTGGAACGCCTTAACAGTAAAATTTCCATGGCCAGTGCCAATGCCAAGGACCTCGCCGCCTTGCGAAGTTCTCTGCAGAAACTGCCCGGCATAGACGACTTGCTCGATTCTCTTGCCAGCGATTATGCCCGAAGCCTGAAACTGCGCATTGATCTGTTGCCTGAGTTGCGGGATTTGCTGGAACGAGGCATCGTTGATGATCCTCCTTTCGTCCTGCGCGACGGCGGCATCATCCGCGACAGCTACAGCCCCGAACTCGATGAACTGAGGCTGATCAGCAGAGAAGGGAAGGGGTGGATTGCCGGTCTCGAACAGGAAGAACGTGAAAGAACCGGGATCAGCACCCTCAAGGTCAAATACAATAAAGTATTCGGCTATTTTATCGAAGTGACCAACCGTCACCTCGACCGCATCCCGGAGGACTATCAGCGCAAACAGACCCTGTCCAACGCCGAGCGCTACATTACGCCCCGGCTGAAAGAGTACGAGGAAAAAGTCCTGGGCGCTGAAGACCGCATGGTTGAGCTGGAGTTCAACCTGTTCCAGGAGATCCGTCTCAAAGCCGCGGCCGAAAGCAGGCGGATCCAGCAATGTGCGGAAGCTCTCGCCGAAATCGATGTCCTGCTTGCCCTGGCCGATCTTGCTCATGAGCGCAATTATGTCGCCCCAACCATTGATGATTCCGGCCTAATCAAGATTGACGCCGGTCGTCATCCTGTCGTCGAAGGGATGCCTCTGAAGGAAGCTTTCGTTCCCAACGATGTTCATCTTGACCAGGACAAAAATCAACTGCTGATCATCACCGGTCCGAACATGGCGGGCAAGTCGACCTTCATGCGGCAGGTCGCCCTCATCACCCTGATGGCCCAGATCGGAAGTTTCGTTCCGGCCGAGAGCGCTCACATCGGTGTCGTTGACCGCATCTTTACTCGAGTCGGAGCTAGTGATAATCTGGCTAGAGGGCAGTCAACCTTCATGGTGGAGATGAATGAAACGGCCAATATCCTGCGCCATGCCACGGCCAACAGCCTGATTATTCTTGATGAGATCGGGCGGGGAACGTCTACGTTCGACGGTGTCAGCATTGCCTGGGCGGTCGCCGAGTACCTTCATGACAATCCCCAGGTTGCCGCGAAAACCCTGTTCGCCACCCATTACCATGAACTGACGGACTTGGCCCTTACCCGCAACCGGGTTAAAAATTACAACGTTGCGGTCAAAGAGTGGAACGACCAGATTATCTTTCTGCGCAAAATCGTCGCCGGCGGAGCCAGCCGTTCCTACGGCATCCAAGTTGGTCGGCTCGCCGGCCTGCCCGATTCGGTCATTACCCGTGCCAAGGAAATTCTACGGAACCTTGAAGCCGGCGAATTTGTCAGAGAGGGTGAACCGAGGATCGGTGAAAGCGAAGGACAACCCAAACGGAAACAGGACAATCAACTCTCCCTGTTCTCGAGCGGGTCTGAAGATGCCATACGTGCCCGTTTGGAAAGGCTTGACCTGACCGTGACGACTCCCATTGAGGCACTCAATATTCTTGATGAACTGAAAAAATTACTGTGATGAGAAGCACTAAAATTATCATTCTATTGATGGTATTGTTCATGGCTTTTTCAGCCTCTCTGGCGATGGCCGAGAGCTACAATGCCATCAGAGATGATTACCGGAGCCTGACAGGTTCGACACAATTACAGAAGAAACGGGTCAATTGGGAAAAACTTATCCGCCGCTTTGATCGCTTCATTCAAAGCAATTCCGGGGACCAGAATCTCGACCGGGCCATGTATCTTAAAGCGCGGACATGGGATGGTCTGTCCCTGGCTTCCGGAAGCTCCGGGGATGCCAGGCAGGCCCTGCGAGCCTATGATGATATGGTCTCGCGGTTTCCTGGCAGTACGCTTGCGGACGATGCCCTCTTCCATGCCGGTCGTACTGCCGAAAACAGGCTTGCAGACAAGGCCTTGGCAGCGAACTACTATCAACGGATCGTGACCGCCTACAGTGGCGGGGACATGGTCCGGCAGGCTCAGAGCCGGCTTAAAGATCTTCCTGCCGTTCCTCGTACAGCCAATGTGCCCCAGCATCAGATCCTCCCCGATCCTGATCCTGAGTCTGTCGGATCAGCGCCCACCCTTGAGAATATCCGCTTCTGGAGCGGGCCGGAATACACCCGCATCGTCCTGGATCTGACAGCGCCGGTCGTCGCCAAGCCGGTGGTGCTCGGAGGTCAGGCTCCCCGCATCTATTTTGACCTGCTTTATACCCGGATTGCTCCCACTGTCCCTTCTGAAATAGCGATCGCAAACGGGTTGATCAAACAGGTCAGGGCAGGACAGAACGATATCCAGAAGGCGCGGGTGGTCCTTGACCTCAACCGCGAGAGCGAATACCGGATGATCCCCCTGCAGAACCCTTACCGACTCGTGATCGACATCATGGGAGAACCATCACAGGCCGCCATCAGTCTGCCCGGGGGAGGCGGATCACCACGCGCGAATCAGGATGACACCATCACTGACATTCTCAACGAAAAAGCCGATCGCATCCCGGTTTTGCATGTTCCGCAGGAACAGCATGACGAGGGAGTGCGCCTGATCGTCGTTGATGCCGGTCACGGTGGTAAAGATCCCGGCGCAATCGGCCCCGGTAACATTCTGGAGAAGAACGTGACCCTCGCTCTGGCCAAAAAACTGGCGGCCGAGTTGAGGACGCAGCTTGGAGTCAAAGTCCTGCTCACCAGGTCCGATGACCGTTTTCTTGAACTGCGAGAAAGGACTGCCTACGCCAACAAGGTCGGTGCCGATCTGTTTATTTCACTGCATGCCAACGCCAGCCGAAAATCAGGGGCCCACGGAACGGAAACCTATTTTCTCAATCTATCGAAAAATGATAAGGCCGCTGAGGTCGCAGCACGTGAGAACGGTACATCTCTGCACGATGTCGGGAATCTAGAAGCGATCCTTTTCGATCTCATGGCCAATGCGAAAATCAATGAATCGAGCCGCCTTGCCGCTGAAGTTCAGCAGGCGCTGGTGAGCGGACTGAAGCCACACTACAGTCATGTTCGGGATCTCGGAGTCAAACAGGGCCCGTTTCACGTTCTGTTGGGAGCAACCATGCCATCTGTCCTGGTTGAAGCCGCTTTCATCAGTAACCCCCGTGAAGCAAAAAGGCTGGTATCGGCAACGTTTCAAAAACGTGTCGCAGCATCCATTGTCAATGGCGTGAAACATTATTCCGCCTCTATAGACCAGGTCGCTAAACGATGACAGGACATTACCAAAACGAAACCCTTGAGGATATCACCACCGCTATCATCTCAGGCGGTGCTGATTTTGACAGTCTCAGAGATTCCCTGTTGAAAGGCTCCAGTGACTATCTTGCCGAACAACTGGATCGGGTCAGGCAGATGAACGATCAGGGAGCCGGAGGGCGAGAGATCGTCACCGAACTGACCGGTGTGTTCGACGAACTGGTCCAGAAGCTTTACCTGGCCGCCAGTGACGGGCTCGACCCCAAAGGGCTTGAGGGGTGCGCTCTGATTGCCCTCGGCGGTTACGGCAGGGGAGAAATGAGTCCCCGATCCGATCTCGACCTGATGTTCTTCTATCTGCCCCACGGAGCGGATACCGCCAAGACCATATCTGACCGTATGCTTTATCTGCTTTGGGATCTGAATCTCGATATCGGCTACAGCGTACGCTCCAGTGACAGCTGCATCGATGAAGCGAAGGACAGCACGGTCAGAACCTCTTTGCTTGACAGCCGGTTCCTGGTCGGCAGCCAGGAGACCTATCAGCATTTCCAGGCTGTCGTTACACCTCACGTTCTCAATCACGACACCCAGAATTTCATTAAAGCAAAACTTGAAGAGCGCGAGGAAAGAAAGCGAAAATATGGCTCATCTGTTTACCTGCTGGAACCGAACCTTAAAGAAGGGGAAGGTGGGCTTCGCGAACTGCAGGATGCCTTGTGGATCACCCGGGTCAAGTTTAAAGCGGCCAATCTCCGGGACCTGCTGATCAAAGGGATTCTTAGCGAGGAAGATCTCCAGGAGTACCAATCTGCTCAAGAATACCTCTGGAAAATCAGAAACTACCTGCATTTCAACAGTCAGCGCAAAACGGACCAGCTGAGCTTTGAACTCCAGGAGCAGCTGGCCCAGTTTTTTGGTTTCAAAAAGACCAGTACCGGATCCGCTGTCGAGCAGTTCATGCAGGATTATTATGCTCAGGCCATCAAGATTGAGCATCTGGCCTCGAAAATGATTCTCAGCGCCACCCGGCGCAACCAGCCCAGCAGCGTCTTTACCTTTCTCGGCCGCCGGAATCTCGAAGACGGGTTTTACATCATTCGGGGTGAGCTGCGGATCAAGGACGACAAACCTGATCGGGGAAGCTCCCGGAGCTGATGATGGTCGCATTTCAGCTGGCTCACATTCAGGGCGTGGAGATGAGCGTCGAACTCAAACTCCTGATTCGGGACAGCCTGCATCTGATCAATGATCGGATTCGCCGTTCCCCGCCGCATGAATGACGCGTTCATGGATATTCTCAGACATCCCAAGGGGATTGGACAGACTCTTCGGCAGATGCATCATCTGCAGCTGCTGAACGCCTATATTCCCGAGTTCAAGAAAATCTACTGCAAGGTCCAGTTCGATCTTTATCATATTTATACCGTCGATATTCATTCGCTGTTCGCACATCGAAGAGATGGAAAAACTCTGGACCGGCGCCTATGCGGAAGAATACGAACTGTTTGACCGACGTCGCCAACAATATCGAGAAGCGGGAGCTGCTGCTGCTCGCCATTCTGTTTCAAACGATATCGGCAAGGGCAGCGGCAAGGACCACAGCATTCGTGGTGGCGGAAATGATTCCGACCATCGCCCGGCGGATGCGCCTCCATCGCGAAGACGCCCAGCGCCTGCAGTTCCTGGTTCTCCATCATCTTAAGATGGCCCACATTTCCCAGCGCCGCGATCTGCAGGACATGAAAATGATCGCCCAGTTCGCCGAACTGATGAGCGCCAGCGAAAACCTGAGGATGCTTTATCTCCTGACCTTCGCAGACATCAAGGCCGTCGGCCCTGATGTTCTGGACCGACTGGAAAGGAACCCTGCTTCAGGAACTCTATGAAAAAACCTACGACATCATTGAGAAGAAGGACTTCTACCAGGAGCAGAGATCGGAGAAGGCGCGCAACCGTAAACGGAAAATCCGGAAAGCCCTGCTTGGAGAGTTTCCTGAATCGACGGTCAACCGCGCGATTAACAGTCTCAATAACCGCTACCTGATGAGCATACCGTTCCAAAGAGATCATCCCTCATATCCGGCTGGCGCTAAATCGCGGTAAAGACACCATCGCCATGAAAATCGAGCATAACAGGGAGGCCCGGTTTACCGAACTGACCCTGGCGACCATCGACAGCCCCGGGCTGTTCTCCTATATCGCCGGGGTACTGGCCGCGCATTCCATCAATATTCTCGGCGCCCAGATACATACCCGGAAGACGGGGACCGTTCTTGATATTCTGCAGACCAACAATACGGTCGGCGATATTGTGGACAATGGGCAGAAGTGGAAGCGGGTTGAAAGGGACCTGCGGGCCGTCATCGAAGGGCGGGTGAAGATTGAGGACCTGGTCGCCAAGTGTCACCAGCCGTCACTATCTGACCATGAAAAAGGATCGCCCCAAGCGCCCGAACAAGATTGAATTTGACAACGAAGTTTCGGATAAATATACCGTTATCGACATATTCGCAACCGACAAGGTCGGGCTGCTTTACGAAATCACCAGAACCCTGAAGGAACTTGGCCTGTACATCGCCGTGTCCAAGATTTCAACCAAGGTCGATCAGGCGGCCGACGTCTTTTACGTCCAGGACATTTTCGGCCAGAAAATCACCGATCCCAAAAAGATTGAAGAGATTAAAAAGATCCTCCTCAGTCGCCTTGATTAAAAGTTCTGATGAACCAGTGTCTCGATCGATTCCTTGATTTCCTGGCCATTGAAAAGGGCCTGTCGGCCAACACCCTCAATGCCTATGGCCGCGACCTGGCCGGCTATGTCGAATTTCTCGAGACCCAGGCCGGAGTAACTGAGGTCGATCGGATCGCCCAAAGCCATGTCATCGCATTTTTGAACTGGCTTCAACAGAATCGGATGGCACCCCCGCAGCCGCGCTCGTACCCTTAGTGCGGTCAGGGGGTTCCATCGCTTTCTGGTGAGGGAAAACCTCAGCGGCCTCGATCCGACCGCCCTCATCGACTCGCCGAAAATCTATCAGCCGCTGCCGAAACTGCTTTCCCAGCAGGAGGTCGAGGCTTTGCTGAACGCGCCCGTCGGCGACGGTCCTATCGCACAACGGGACCGGGCCATGCTGGAGGTTCTCTACGCCACCGGTATGCGGGTATCAGAACTGGTCGGCCTCGGGCTTGGCGATCTCAAGACAGACATTGGGTGCCTGACCACCTTCGGGAAAGGATCGAAGCAGAGATTGATCCCTCTTGGGGAAGTGGCTCTTGAACGTTTATTGAAATATCTGCAGAATGGCAGATTGACTCTTAAAAAGAACAATGTGACCGATGCTGTTTTTCTGAACCGACGCGGCCAGGGGATGAGCCGTCAGGGGTTCTGGAAAAATCTGCGCGCTTATGCGCTGAAAGCCGGCATCAGCAAAGGTGTCTATCCGCATATGCTGCGGCATTCATTCGCGACGCACCTGCTTGGAGAATGGTGCGGATCTGCGTTTCGGTGCAAAATATGCTCGGCCATGCGGATATTTCGACAACCCAGATATACACCCACGTTATCCAGGAACGCCTGAAGCAAATACATTCACAATTTCACCCACGTGCTTAGAAGGTAGCAATAATGAAATATATCGTCCTGCTTGGTGACGGCATGTCCGACGAGCCAAACTCCGAACTGAATGGACAGACTCCGCTGGAGGCTGCCAAAACGCCCAACCTGGACCGTCTGGCCCGGATCGGCCAGGTCGGCCTGGCAGCAACGGTCCCTGACGGATACCACCCCGGCAGCGATGTCGCCAATCTGTCCGTTTTCGGTTATGACCCGCGCGACTGCTACAGTGGCCGGTCGCCGTTGGAAGCTGCCAGCATGGGCGTCGCTCTCGGACCCGATGATGTCGCCTTTCGCCTTAACCTGGTTTGGCTCGAGGCCCATTTCGGCAAATTGTACATGGGGGATTTTTCTGCCGGCCACATCACGACTGAAGAAGCAGATCAGCTCGTCGCGACCTTGCAGGATGAGCTGGGGGGCGACGAGTTCAATTTCTACCCGGGAGTTTCATACCGACACCTGATGGTCTGGAAAAACGGCAAAGAACAACTGACCTTTACCCCGCCTCACGATATTTCCACTCTCAGCATCGAAGACTACCTGCCCCCAGGGGTGAAGGTGCCGATATTCTGCAGGACCTCACGAATTCCGCTCAGATGCTGCTTCATGATCATCCGGTCAATAACCGCAGGGTTGCGGAACATAAGGTACCGGCCAATTCCCATCTGGCTGTGGGGGCACGGAAAAAAACCGTCGATGAAAACCTATCAGGAACTGTTCGGATTGACCGGTTCCGTGATTTCTGCGGTTGACCTGATCAAAGGAATCGGTGTCAATGCCGGGCTGAGAATCATTGATGTCCCCGGAGCAACCGGCTACCTCGACACCAACTACCGGGCAAAGCCGAATACGCTGTTGAATCTCTGCAGACCAATGATTTTGTCTATGTCCACGTGGAAGCTCCCGACGAAGCCGCCCATGGCGGTCTGCTCAAGGAAAAAATCGAAGCGATAGAAAACTTTGACCGGGAGGTCGTCGGCACTGTCCTGAAGCATCTCGATCAGATCGGCGATTGCCGCATTCTGATCACCCCGGATCATCCAACACCAGTGGCCAAACGGACCCACACCTCCGATCCGGTCCCTTATATCATTTTTGATTCACGTCAGGATCAGTCGTCCGCCGCATCCGCCTACACGGAAAAAGAGGCGGCACGGAATAACGACATCGTTCCCGGGCATCATTTAATGACCAGGCTTCTCAATTCTTCTGCTGACTGATTATCGTGACCAAGATCTTTTTCGTAAAACAGCAGCGCCCTGAAAAGGCTCGCCTGCTATGCCAGCTGACAGAAGATTTCTATCTGCAAAAAGCGGGTCGGATTCTCATCTATCTGCAGGACGCTGAGCAGGCTATGGCTCTTGATCGCTTTCTCTGGACCTGGGAAAAAGGATCTTTTCTTCCCCACGTCTATGACAGCGGGGCCGTCGACTGCGTTTCCGAACCGATCGTCATCACCACCAGTGAAACCAACTGCAACGGAGCCAGGGTTCTGATTATGGGCAACCCCTGTTCGCCATCGTTTGTCAAGGGCTTTGCCAAGGTCGTTGATCTGGCCGAAGTTTATGACGATCAGCTGCTGGCCCGTTCGCGGGAAAGGTTTCGGCAGTATCGCAGCGCCGGTTTCGAGCCGGTAATGTATTCCCCAGAAACAACCAAGTGACCTTACTGAATTCCAGGAGTTTTTTTTGAACAAGAACAACCTCGCTGTCGTACTGGTGGAGCCACAGGGGGCGCGCAATATCGGTTCAGTATGTCGTGTCATGCTGAATTTCGGCTTTACCGATCTGCGTCTGGTCAACCCCCAGGTCAATCATCTCTCCCGTGATGCCAGGCAGATGGCGGTCAAGGCATCCGAGGTACTCGAGCAGGCCAGGCTTTTCGGTTCTCTCCAGGAGGCCCTTGAAGGGTGTGCCGCCAGTTATGCCACCACCCGGCGATTCGGCCGCTATCGAGAGAACATGCTGCATCCCGAAGACGCCGCACAACAGTTCGTCCCGATTGCAGAGGAAGGGTCTGTGGCCCTGGTCTTCGGTCGTGAAGACAATGGTCTGCTGACCGCCGAGCTCGACTTGTGCCAGCACTTCATGACCATTCCCACCAGCGATAAACAGCCCTCCATGAACTTGGCGCAGGCGGTCGGTCTGTGCCTGTATGAAACCATTCGTGTGGATGGGGTTCTTCGAGGACAGAGCTACGGCCGCAAGCACCTGGCCACCAACGAACAGCTGGAAGGAATGTTCCAGCATATGCGCCAGACCCTGATTCATATCGGCTACCTTAATCCCCAGAATCCCGATCATATCCTGCGCAGTTATCGACGCATTTTCGGCAGGGCCGGCCTGACGGACAAGGAAGTGCGCATTCTCAGGGGGCTTTTCAACCAGATCGATGTCTATTCCGGCGCCAAGCCGGCCCGGAAATGATCGGGGGATCCAATATGAAACTCTTCGCATCCAGAAAAGTCGGCGATCACCTTCAGATCGATTTTTACGATCTGTCGACCCGCTATTACGGAGATTTCCACAAGGTGCGGATTCTGGCCAGGGCATATTTCCCTCCTGAACAGAACAATGGCAATCAGCAATCGGTTCTCTATGAGAGGACCCTTGAACAGATGGGGGTTCCAACCGCCAACCTGGCGTCAGCGAGGCAACGCCTTGCTGACGCGTTTCTTGAAAATACCGGCCGCTATTTGATCAAGCCCGGTTTTGCCGAGAAATGTCTCGAAAGAAAAATAAGGAGCAGACAAGAAAAGCGGGGATATTTCCGAAATTAATAGATTTTACTTGCCAGGCTTCCGGCAAGATGATATATAAATGAGGTTTTTGAGTGAATTTGAAAAGTGAGCCCTGCGGCTCGCTTTTTTTATTACCCGGAGATTTATCAGGCAGGATATGGCAACACTTACTGAACAAATAGCTGATCTCGTGCAACCGCTTCTGGACGATCTCGGTCTTGAGCTGGTCGATCTGGAGCACAAGCGAGAATCTCATGGCTGGACGCTGCGTTTTTTCCTCGACAAGGAAGGGGGCATCACGCTTGACGATTGCGCCGATGCCAGTCGTGAAATCAGTTCGCTGCTCGATGTTGAAGACATCATCCAGACGGCCTACAACCTTGAGGTGTCCTCGCCCGGCATTGAGCGTCCGTTGACAAAGATAGAACATTTTACGCGGTTCATCGGTGAGCAGGTGAAGATCAAAACGACGCTGCCGATGGCCCCGATTGACGGCTCGAAGCCACAGAAATCTTTTGTCGGCACCCTTGTCGGTGTCGAAGGAGACACCATCAGGTTGAAGCTTCAGGGCCGTGCCGCAGCAGAATTTGACATAACTTTAGATCAGATAGAGAAGGCGAACCTCAAGTTTGATTTCTAGGTTCGACGATTTTTCACACCCGGTACATACCGGCAAGCATTTAAAAGGGGATAAACAGGATGGTGGGTAACCTCAATCACATCATCGATCAGGTTGTAAAGGACAAGGGCATCGATCGTCAGATTCTCATTGAGGCCCTTGAATCTGCAGTTTTGTCGGCAGCGAACAAAAAGTTCAGAAACACCCGGGATCTCGAGGCGCATTATAATGATGAAATCGGTGAAGTTGAGGTTTTTGAATTCGTAACCGTCGTCGATGAAGTCGTAGACTCCTACAAGGAAATCGATATCGAGGAAGCTCGGGAAGTCGATCCTGACGTGGAAATAGGCGACTCCCTCGGGATGATGCTCGAGGCCGGAAATTTCAGCCGGATTGCAGCCCAAACCGCCAAGCAGGTCATCATTCAGAAGGTCCGGGAAGCTGAGCGCGAGGGTGTTTACAATGAATTCAAGGACCGGGTCGGAGAAGTTGTCAATGGCATTGTCCGGCGCTATGAGCGCGGCGATCTGATTGTCGACCTCGGGCGCGCCGAAGCTCTGCTGCCCAATCGAGAGCAGGTGCCGCGTGAGAACTATCGCCAGTCTGACCGGGTACGCGCCTACATCTCGGAAGTAAAGATGTCGGCGAAAGGGCCGCAAATCATTCTGTCCCGCACCCATCCCGGCCTGCTGATCTCGCTGTTCACTTCCGAGGTTCCCGAAATTGCCGAGGGGATTGTTGAAATCAAGGGTGCGGCTCGTGAGCCGGGCAGCCGCGCAAAAATTGCCGTGGTTTCCCATGACATTGATGTCGATCCGGTCGGGGCATGCGTCGGCATGCGCGGATCCCGGGTCCAGAATGTCGTGACCGAACTGCGCGGAGAGCGTATCGACATTATCCCGTGGACGCCCGATCCGGCCCGCTATGCCTGTGCGGCCCTGGCGCCGGCCGAGGTTTCCAGGGTCTATGTCGATGAAGAAGAACAGGCCATGGAAATTATCGTCCCGGATGATCAACTGTCCCTGGCTATCGGCAAGAAAGGTCAGAATGTCAGGTTGGCTGCCAAGCTGATCGGCTGGAAGATCGATATCAAGAGCGAAACCCGCGCCCAGGAAGAAGAGCAGGAAGAACAGAACGCCGCAATAGAAGAAGAGGGCAGTCCGGAGAGCAGCACTCCGGAAGAGGAGCAGGAATAGCCTGAACGACATGGAGCTCGAGAAAAAAGGTCCGCAGCGAACTTGCATCGCCTGCCGTACAGGGCTGGACAAGGATCATCTGATCCGTTACGTTATGGCTCCCGACGGGACTCTGCTGGTCGATTATCGCCACAGGCTGCCCGGCAGAGGAAGCTATACCTGCATTGCTGCCGAGTGCATCAGAAAAGCCTGCGAAAAAAAGGCGTTTCTGCGTGCCTATCGCGGGCGTTGCCAACCGCCGACATACGATGACCTTCTTTCCCAGGCATGCGCTGCGGTTGAACAAAGAGTGGCGAACCTGCTGGGTATGGGCCGCAAAGCCGGCTTGACCGTTTCCGGCAGCAATATGGTCATGGACCAGCTGCGTAAAACAGAGTGCGGGCTGGGGGTGGTCATCGTCGCGGCTGACATCTCCGCGGACATCGGCACCAAGATAGCGGGATTGTCGACAAGGCAAGGGATACAATGTATCCGACTATTCAATAAAGCGAAGATTGGGCAAATGCTCGGCAAAGAAGAAAGAAGTGTGGTCGCACTTTCTTCTGGTGCTCTGGTCGACACATTGCTCACTGAACTATCTAGATACAGGCAACTGGCAAGGGAGAATTGATGGGCAAGGTAAGAGTCAACGAACTCGCAAAAAAAATGGGTCTTGACAGCAAAGACCTGATGGCAAAACTCGCTGAAGCTGGTGTATCAGTTGATTCGACTTCAAGTACTCTGACTGAAGAGGACATTAAAAAGCTCGATTCATTGAACACCTCGGCACAGGAAAAAATTGAAGAAGCGAGGATCAAGCCAGGTATCATCAGAAGACGTAAAACCGTCGTTCCTAAAGAAGTCGAAGTACCTGAGCAACCGGCTGCGACCAAGGCGGAACCGGTCAAGGAAAGTCAGGTTGAAGCAAAGCCTGAACCCGAGGTTGCTGCTGCCAAGGCTGAAAAAACTCCCGAGCCGAAAAAAGCTGCCGAGCCTGAGAAACCGGTAAAAACCGTTGCGGAACCGGTCGCCAAGACATCGGCTGAAGCAGAGGAAAAGGAGCCGGTTATCGCTTCTGAAGAACCTGCTCAGGCCGCCCCAACCCCGCAGCCTGTAGAAGCTGAGGTTTCCGGGGCAAAAGAAAAGCCCGCTGATGTTCAGGAGCCGGTTGCCGAAAAGGCATCCAAAGCGACCAAGAAAGACGAGAGTGCGCCTAAGACCCAGGAAAAGGCAAAAAAACCGACAGAGGCACAGCCTGTCGCCAGAACGGAGCCCGACAAGCCGACGGGAGACCGGGCCAAGATTCTCGGCCGGGTCGAACTGCCACAGATGCAAAAGCCCGCGCAGTCGGCCAACCGCGCCTCGGAAAGAGCTGGAAGACCGGCACGCACCGAGCGCACCGAAGCACCGAGAGGCAGAAAGCGGGTTGACGTCAGTCCTATCGCCCCCAGCGAACAGCCGTTGCCTGAAAAAGAGGGCCGCAACAACAAGAAGCGCAAGAAAGGACGGCGCAGCGACGAATCCTTTGATGAACAGGACGGACGCGTCTCACGCAAGGGCCGTCGCGTTGAAGTGTTTGAACCGGGGCGAATGGGATCCAAAAAGAAACGTGGCGGTAAGCAAGGCAAACAGAATAAACCCGTCGAGGCGACCATCACTAAGGCGATCAAGCGGATCATTCGGATCAGCGATTCGATCACCGTCGGTGAACTAGCCAAGCGGATGGGGGTCAAAGCGAGTGAGCTTATCGCGGAACTGATGCGCCAAGGGTCGATGGTGACCATCAACCATCCCCTTGACTACGAATCCGCCGCCATTCTGGCTTCCGAATTCAACTATGAAGTGGAAAACGTCGCATTTGACGAAGAAACTATCCTTGAGGTCGAATCCTCGGCGACCAATGACGACAAGGCGGAAGATCTGCAGATCAGACCACCGGTCGTTACCATTATGGGGCACGTTGACCACGGCAAAACCAGCCTTCTCGACGCCATTCGCGAAGCGAACGTCACGGCCGGCGAGGCCGGCGGCATCACCCAGCATATCGGGGCCTACGATGTCGAGATTGACGGGGGCAAGATTACCTTCCTTGACACCCCTGGTCACGAAGCCTTTACGGCGATGCGTGCCCGTGGGGCAGGAGTGACCGATATCGTCATCCTTGTCGTTGCCGCCGATGACGGTGTCATGCCTCAGACCAGGGAAGCCATCAACCACTCCAAGGCTGCCGGGGTGCCGATTATTGTCGCCATCAACAAAATCGACAAGCCCGAAGCGAACCCTGACCGGGTCAAGCAGGAGCTGACCGAATACGAACTCGTTCCGGAAGAGTGGGGTGGTGACACCATTTTCGTCGAAGTGTCTGCCAAGAACCACACCAACCTCGGCTCACTGCTGGAGATGGTTCTGCTTCAGGCCGAGGTTCTGGAACTGAAAGCCAACCCCAACAAACGGGCCAAAGGATCTATCGTGGAGGCTCGCCTTGACAAAGGTCGTGGTCCGGTTGCCACCGTTCTGGTTCAGGACGGCACCCTCAAGATTGGTGATTCCATCGTTGCCGGTCTGCATTATGGTCGGGTGCGATCCATGACGGCCGCCAACGGCGACCAGGTCAAGGAAGCAGGTCCGTCCTTCCCGGTCGAAGTGACCGGTCTCGGCGGCGTTCCCGACGCCGGAGACACCTTTCACGCGGTCGAGCATGAAAAAGCGGCCAAGGAGGTTTCTCAGCATCGCCAGTCCAAGCAACGGGAAATCGACCTTGCCAAGAGTAGCAAGGTATCCCTTGACCAGCTGTTCGCCAAGATGCAGGAAGGATCGGTCGAAGAACTTGCTGTCATCATTAAGGCTGATGTTCAGGGGTCCGTTGAAGCCGTTCGCGACGCCCTTGAAAAACTGTCCACGGACGCCTGCCGCCTGAATGTTATCCACACCGGAGTCGGTGGTATTTCCGAGAGCGACGTGACCCTGGCCACCGCATCCAACGCCATCGTTCTTGGCTTTAACGTACGTCCTGAAGCCAAAGCGCGGTTGCTGGCCGAAACGGAAAAAGTTGATATCCGGCTCTACAGTGTCATCTACGACGCCGTCAATGATATCCGCGATGCCATGGAGGGTCTGCTTGCTCCGACCCTCAAGGAAAAAGACCTCGGTCGGGTCGAGGTACGAGACACCTTCCATGTCTCCAAAGTCGGTACCATTGCCGGATGTTACGTTCTTGAAGGGAAAATCATCAGGAACGCCCAGACCCGTCTGGTTCGCGACAATGTCGTTATCTGGGAAGGCAAGTTGAGTTCTCTCAAGCGCTTCAAGGACGATGTCCGCGAGGTCGCCAGCGGTTACGAATGCGGCATTGGGCTTGAGAACTATAATGATATCAAGATCGGTGACATTATTGAAGTTTTCGAGATGGAAGAAGTCAAAACGTCGCTTTAAGGCTGTTTGACGGATATGATCGTCGGAGTTGTACTTCTGGATCTGCGCCTGTTTGAAGTTCATACCCTCAAACAGAAGCGATCTCTTGTCTCCCGGCTGCAGAATCGAATAAGATCCAGATTCCCTGTTTCCGTTGCGGAAGTCGGGAACCTGGATCTTCTGCAGCGCACCACTCTGGGGCTCTGCATGGTCAGCAACGAAGAATCGCTCATGCAGAGCATTTTCAGAAATCTTGAAGAAGACCTCTATCATTCCGGTCAGGTCGGGATTATCAATCTCGATATAGAATATGTAAGTTATGGAGAAGTTTAACCGGTGAGCAGTTACCGACCAGAAAAAATAGCCGAGCAGATCCTTCGGGAACTGAGCCAGCTGCTGATGTTCAACATCAAGGATCCCCGCGTTGCAACGGTGACCATCACGGATGTTAAAGTCGCCCGAGATCTCAGCATTGCCAAGGTGTTTTTTACCGTGACCGATGAGGAGAACGATCGCAAGAGCGCCGAACAGGGTCTGAAAAAAGGAGCTCCCTACCTGCGCAGACAACTCAGCCAGGTCATGCGCATGCGTTCCGTCCCCGACCTGCGCTTTTACTATGACGAGTCTATCGGGTACGGCCAGAAAATCGAGTCTCTCTTACGTCAGGTTAAGGACGATCTCCATGATCCTTCAGAAAATTCAACAACAGATCCAGAATAACCGAAGCTTCCTGGTTGTCGCCCATGAGAATCCTGATGGAGATGCCATCGGTTCGACACTGGGCCTGGCCCTGGCTCTCAAGGACATGGGAAAAGAAGTCATCGCTTTTAACACAGACGGGGTGCCCGACATCATGGGTTTTATTCCCGACAGTGATTTTCTGACTTCCAGCATCACTGCCGATAAACAGTTCGATGTCGCATTTGTGCTCGACTCCGGCGATATCACCAGGACCGGTCTTGATGTTCATGCGTTGGCCCGCCAGGTGATCAATATCGATCATCATCCTCATTCCGACTTTGGTGACATCTGTTACCTAGACACCTCGGCCAGCGCGACGGCAGTGATGATATACCGTGTTCTCAGGGAATGCCGGTACGAAATTTCCCTGTCAGTCGCCAAAAGTCTTTATCTCGGAATTCTTTCCGATACCGGCTCATTCCGTTATTCCAGCTCAAACCCTGAGGCTTTCGAGGTTTCCGGGCGACTGATTGAAATCGGCGTTGATCCGTGGGAAATGGCCTGCAGCCTTTATGAAAGCTATCCTCCCGAACGCATGCGCCTGCTCGGCATGGTCCTGCCCACCCTGGATATTTCCTCCTGTGGTCGCTATGCCTCCGTTTCCATGCTGACCGAATTTCTCGAAAAGTCCGGAGCCACCAGCGAACACGCAGACGGTTTTGTTAATTACCCGCGTGCTGTGCGCGGGGTTGAGGTCGCGCTGTTTTTCAATCAGAAGGACAGTGAAACCTTCAAAGTCAGCTTCCGATCACGCGGCACCATCGATGTTGGCAGTCTGGCACGGAATCTTGGTGGGGGCGGTCATCACAATGCGGCCGGAGCCACCATCTCGGGAACTCTTCATTCCGTCCAGCAGACAGTCTATCAACTCCTCGACCAGATACTCGCCTGAAGACGTGCACGGCTTATTAATTCTCAACAAACCGGGAGGACTGACCTCTCACGACTGCGTCAGCAGGATTCGCAGGCTGTATCAAACCCGCAAGGTCGGGCATGCCGGCACCCTGGACCCACTGGCGACTGGAGTTCTGCCGATTGCTGTCGGCGATGCCACCAAAATTCTTCAGTTTCTTCTGGCCGAAGACAAGTCCTATCTGGCAACCTTCAGGCTGGGCGTCACCACCGACACCCTCGACAGTGACGGGGAGGTGGTCAAGAGACGGCCTATCCCGGATGATCATGCCGCCATCCTGACCGAAATCTGCCCGCGTTTTACCGGTGCTTTGAAACAAATGCCGCCCATGTACTCGGCCCTGAAAAAAGATGGCGTTCCGCTCTACAAACTGGCCCGCAAGGGGATTGAAGTTGCCAGAGAGCCACGATCTGTGTTCATTCACAAGCTCGCTCTGGTCACCATCGAAGATGACCTGGTCACCATCGCGGTCGATTGCTCCAAGGGAACCTATATCCGCACCCTGGCCGATGACATCGGAGAGGCCCTGGGTTGCGGTGCGCATATTACCGCCCTGCAACGGGTGCGAACCGGTGATTTTACCCTTGCCGACAGCTACACCTTTGAACAGCTGAAAGATGAAGACACCAGAAAAGGTTCCCTCCTGTCTCTCAACCAGGCCTTGAGGAATTATCCAGCCGTCCACCTGAACGAACATGCAGCCCGTCAGCTCGGATTCGGGATACCGCCGGAAATTGGGGCGACCGATGCCGACAGCACCGCTTTGGGGCAAGGCGACATCGTTCGATTGCTGGTGAACGAGGACCTTGCGGCCATGGCCCGGTTTGCACCAGGGCGAGCCAAAGAAAAACGCGGTGATTTCGAGCTTATCAGGGTTCTTAAAGGGGCCGGAAATTGACAGTTTGATCTTTACAGAACGACTGGAATTATGGTAGAAATCGCAGCCTGAGATAATGATAAAACAGCCACGCCACTGGCTTTATCGATCACAAACAAAAGGAGAACACAGTGCTCGGCACAGAACGCAAACAAGAAATCATCGAACAATTCAAACGTCATGAAGGTGACACTGGATCCCCAGAGGTTCAGATTGCACTTCTGACGGAAAGAATCAACTACCTGACAGAGCATTTCAAAACCCACAAGAAGGATCATCATTCTCGTCGTGGTCTTCTGAAGATGGTCGGTCAGCGTCGTCGTCTGCTTGACTACCTGATCAAGCAGGACATCGAGCGTTACCGTACCGTTATCAAGGCTCTCGGTATTCGTCGTTAATGATAAGGCAGCATGCCGGTGCTGTTTGGCATGCTGCCTTATTCAAGTCGCTAAGGAGGCTGTCCGGAGAGAGATTCCGACGAAAGTCGGAGACTGTCTCGGGTCATCCTCCTAGCTTTTTTTAACGGGAATTCAGACGGCTGAATTCCATTTTGAAGGAGAACTCAATATGGCCTATCACAAGGTTGAAGTAGAATTTAATGGACAACCCCTGACGATTGAAACGGGAAAAGTCGCCCGCCAGGCTGACGGGGCGGTTGTCGTCACTTATGGAGAAACCAAAATTCTCTGTACCGTCGTTTCGGCTAAAACCATGCGCGAAGGGCAGGATTTCTTCCCTCTGACCGTCAATTATGCTGAAAAATTTTATGCCAGCGGCAAAATCCCCGGATCTTTTTTCAGAAGAGAGCGCGGAGCAACCGAGCGTGAAACGTTGATCTGTCGCCTGATTGACCGTCCTATGAGACCCCTTTTCCCCAAGGGATACATGTTTGAGACCCAGATCATGCCCACCGTAATTTCAGCTGATCTGGTCAACGATCCGGACACCCTGTCCATGGTGGCCGCATCAGCAGCCGTTCAGATATCGGACATTCCCTTTGACGGGCCCATTGCCGGTGTCCGGGTCGGGCGTGTAAACGGAGAATTTGTCGCTAATCCGACTCTTCAGCAAATGCAGGAGAGCGATGTCGAAATCGTTATCGCCGGATCGAAAGATGCGGTCATGATGGTCGAAGGTGAAGCTGAATTTCTGACTGAAAGCGAAATGCTGGATGCCATTTTCTTCGGTCATGAGGCTCTTCAGCCATTGCTGACCATTCAGGAAGAGCTTGCCAAGCTGGTTGGTAACACCAAGCGCGAGTTTGAAGTTCCGCAAAAGGATGAGGCGTTAGAGGCCCGGGTCGCTGAAGTCGCTGAGACCCAGATTGTCGAGGCGGTTAAAATCCGTTCCAAACAGGAACGCTATGCCGCGCTGGCCGATAACCGTACCCGGGTTCAGGAGCTTCTGGCCGAAGAATTCGAAGGGCGCGAAGATGACATTGCCGCCGCTCTCGGCCGCCTTGAAAAAATGGTTGTTCGGCGCATGGTTACTCGTGACCGCATTCGGATCGATGGCCGTGATATGGAAACCATCCGTCCGATCACCTGCGAAGTCGGCGTTCTGCCCCGAGCCCACGGCAGTGCGTTGTTTACCCGGGGTGAAACCCAGGCCCTCGTCACCACAACCCTGGGAACAGCGGTGGACGAACAGCGGATGGACAACATCCAGGGAATGGAAATGAAGAAATTCATGCTTCATTACAATTTCCCGCCGTTCTGTGTCGGCGAGACCAGCATGCGGCTGTTCCCTGGCCGTCGTGAAATCGGTCACGGGATGCTTGCCGAGCGCAGTGCCGCCCAGGTTCTTCCCAAGCATGAGGATTTCCCCTATACCATTCGGATTGTTTCCGATGTTCTGGAATCCAACGGATCTTCATCTATGGCCTCGGTCTGCGGTGCCTCCCTGTCACTGATGGACGCCGGGGTTCCCATCAAGGAGCCGATTGCCGGAATCGCCATGGGATTGATCAAGGAAGGTGACGACATCGCCATCCTGTCCGACATCCTCGGCGACGAGGATCACCTCGGAGATATGGATTTCAAGGTCACCGGGACCGCCGATGGCATCACTGCTCTGCAGATGGATATCAAGATCTCCGGCGTGACTAAAGAGATTATGGAAAAAGCTCTGGATCAGGCCAAGGCGGGCCGGATACATATCCTCGGCGAGATGGCCAAAGCCATTGCCGCTCCGCGTTCCGAGCTCTCCAAGCACGCTCCGCAGATTACCAGCATCAAAGTCAAGCCGGATCAGGTCCGCACGGTCATCGGCAGCGGCGGCAAGAACGTTCGCGGAATCATCGAAGCAACCGGCTGCGCCATCGACATCCAGGACGACGGGACGATCAACATTGCCTCTGCTGACGGTCTGGCCGCAAAGAAAGCCATCAAGATGATCCGTGATCTGACCCAGGAAGCTGAAGTCGACAAGCTTTACATGGGGACCGTCAAGAAGATCATGGAATTCGGTGCCTTTGTCGAGATTTTCCCGGGAACTGACGGCCTTGTCCACGTTTCTGAGCTTGCGAATGAGCGCGTTCGCAACGTGACCGATGTTCTTAACGAAGGGGACGAGGTTCTGGTCAAATGTATCGGAATCGATCGGCAGGGTAAGATCAAACTGTCCCGGAAGGCTGCTCTTGGCATGGAGCTCCCTGAAGACGAATAATCCCTTTAGCCTTAAAAAATCCTGTAGCTTGAAAACCCGGCCGACGCATTGCTTTCTATGCGTCGGCTGTTCATTATACGATGGAGGTTATGTGGACAATCCCCGTATTCAGATCAAAAAGTTGCACCCGAACGCCAAGGTTCCTAAATATATGACGGAACTCGCTGCAGGAATGGATGTCTGTGCACTTGTCGAAGAGGATCTGGTTATTGCGCCTGGACAACGGGTGCTGGTTCCCACTGGCCTCGCTTTCGCTATTCCCAGGGGTTACGAGATCCAGGTCCGCCCCCGTTCAGGGCTTGCCATCAAACACGGAATTTCCCTGGTTAACAGTCCCGGAACCATTGATGCGGACTACCGGGGGGAAGTTCTTATCATCATGATTAATCACAGCACCGATGACTTCGTTGTCAGTTCCGGTGACCGCATTGCCCAACTTGTCGTCGCTCCCGTTTCCCAGGCGGTCCTTCAGGTCGTTGCCGAACTGGATGAAACCGACAGAGGAGAGGGCGGGTTCGGACATACCGGTCACAAGGAGTAGGGCCAGATGACAAAAGATCCATCAGAACTCATGGAATTCCCCTGTCATTATGAATTTAAAGCGGTCGGTCTGGCTGGTGATCCCTTTGTCCAGGGCGTCACTTCAGCCGTTGAGAAGCACGCCAGCCTTGGCCGGGAGAACATTCGCTGCCGTCCTAGCGGGAAGGGGAATTACCAGGCCGTCTCCGTCCTGGTAACATTGCAAAGTTTCGAGCAACTTACCGCCATTTATCAGGAAATGAAGAAAATCCCCGATTTGAAAATGTTGCTTTAAAGACATCACGATACTAAAATGGCTTAAACACTAACCTTCGGAGATTGCTATGTTGCTTTCGATCAATCCTGAAAATCCCCAACCCCGCCTTGTTCGTCAGGTTGTCGAATCACTTAAGCAGGGCGGTGTTATCATTTATCCCACCGATACCACCTACGGTATCGGCTGTGACATTTTTAATCGTAAAGGGGTCAAAAAGATTTTTCAGATCAAGCAGCGTGACAGCCGGAAACCTTTCTCATTCATCTGCAGCGACCTTGCTGAAATATCCAATTACGCCCAGGTCAGCAATTTTGCCTTCAAAATCATGAAGCGGCACCTGCCTGGCGCCTATACCTTTGTTCTTGAAGCCACCAAAATCGTCCCCGATTCGCTGAGCACAAAACAGAAAACCGTCGGGATCAGAATTCCTGACAGTCCTATCTGTCACGCTATCGTAAAGGAACTCGGCCACCCGCTGGTCACCACCAGTGCCAATATCTCAGGGGAGGAGACCCCGGAGGATCCCCATCAGATCCATGAGCAACTTGGAAAGATGGTCGATTTCGTCATTGACGGAGGGATCTCCATTAATGAAGCGTCCACAGTGATCAGCCTGGTCGGAGACCAGGTCGAGGTATTGCGCAAGGGAAGCGGTGACATCTCCTGGATCGAATAAAAAAAACGGCTGAAAGCCGTTTTTTTTATTGACTGAATCCGTCAGCAAGTCACGTCAGGTAAACGTCAGTTTCCGCTCAAGGTCCATTGAAGTCGACACCCGCTTCGCCTCACGGACCGTGATCAGTCCCTTTTTACACAGTTGAATCAGGTGCTGGTCCATAGTCTGCATCTGATACTGGGCACTGCCTTTTTCGATGTGTGCCTTGATATCATCAAGGTTTCCTTCCCTGATGCAAGCCTGAATCGTTGTGGTGGTACGCATGACCTCGACGACCGGAATGACGTTCTCTCCCGTTTTATCTTCAAGCAGGCGCAAAGATACGGTCGCCACCAGAATATCGGCAAGCCGTTGTCTCAGAATTTCCTGTGATTCCGGCGGGAAGTGCCCGATCAGGCGGTTGATGGTCGAGACCGCCCCCTGGGTGTGAAGGGTCGAGAAGACCAGGTGTCCCGTTTCCGATGCTTTGATACAGGCGTCGATGGTTTCCACATCACGCAACTCACCAACCATGATGACATCCGGGTCCATACGCAGGGAAGCCTTCAGCGCGGAACTGAAATCATGGGTGTCGATTCCGACCTCACGCTGTATGATGCAGCTTTTCTGAGACTTGAAAAGGAACTCGATAGGATCCTCTATCGTTACGATATTATAAGCATATTTTTCATTGATATAGTTGATCATGGAGGCCAGGGTCGTCGATTTGCCATTTCCTGTAGGTCCCGTGACCAGAACGAGCCCATTGGGAGCCTTGACGATTTCGGCGAGCACGGCCGGAAGCTTTAAATCCTGAAAACTGCCAATTTCAGGTGGAATGACCCGCATGACGATGCCGATATGACCGCGCTGCCTGAAAATGCTGACCCTGAACCGGCCACCGTTGCCGAGAGCGTAGGAAGCGTCGAATTCCGTGAAATCGTCAGAAAGAGAACGTTTGTTCTTCTCCATGATCGTCGCCGCGATAAATTCCGTATCCTGCGGTTTCAGATTGGGAAGTTTTGAGCGTAACAACTGCCCGTGAGCCCGAAAGAAAGGGGGGTTGTCGACCTCGAAATGGATATCTGAAACCCTTTTGGCAAAAGCGATTTCGAGAATCTGATTGAGTGTTTTTATATCCATGCAGAAACTCCTTAATGGATGATATCTGATCTCGAGTTGTCACGCAGCTGTTTCCGGAACAAGGCGTTTTCCATGGCCAACCCGGCCTGCCCGGCGAAAAATTCCAGAAAATCAACGGGGACGGCCTGAGACTGCTGCTGTCCGAAATCGGCATATGTGATCGTGATCGTGCGCTCGTTGCTCCGTAAAGGCAGCAGCAGGCAGGTCGCCTCGGCGGGAGCCCCGATTTCCGGATAAAGAAGATCGGACAGCATTCCGTCCAGCGCCTCCCCGATATAGTAACGTCCGCTACTTAACGCATCCTGAAAAATGGATTCGCGACGAACCGGGATGCGGATTTTAAGGGGCGCAGAGGGGCCGGCCGTCCTGTCACTCAGAATTCCTATGCTGCGCTCCGCAATGAGCTGCTGACGATCGACAACCAGGGTCAGGGAACGCGGGAAAAATTCACTGACGAACTGCAGCAGTGACAGGGAAATATCCGGGGCTTTTTTCAATAACCGCAGGTTGGACAGACTGTTCCGCAATTTTGAAAACTGCAGGCGCCGTTCTTCGCTGAAGCAACTTCGTATATATGTGCTGAAAGACTTGAGAAACTTGACCAGATCATCGGCCGTTGCGCTCGTCTCCTGATTCGGGCTCGGATAGGGGAAGACTGCCCGCATTCCGTCATTCAGAGACTCAAGGGCGAACTCATAGTCATTGGGCAGAGTCAGCTGAATCAGGGAAATGTTTGAATATTTATGCAGGGTCATTGATCGCAGGTTCATAAGGGCGTCGGTACTGAATCCCGGATGATCCGGATCGGGGCAACTGAACACGACGACAGGCTCAAGAGCCTTTGCTATGCTTCGGTTGACCAGGCTGTCGAGTTCGTCCTGCTGCCGGGTAACAAAGGTCAGGATGCCTTCCCGTTTGCAGACGGTCATGATCGCGTGTTGTAAAAATTCATCGGCACTATAGAGAATGACCGCCTGGGTGGATGCGTTCTGATGGGGAAGACCAGCATCCAGGTGGGAATGCTCTGACAGGAACGCGACAAGTTTGTTCCTTTCCTCCTCGTCGAAACCGGGCATGCACTGAGCGAGCTCCTGGCGATGAATATCGAGGGGGTCGAAAGCGTCAAGAACCTGGAACACCCGCGGTTTCTTCCGTTCTATCTTGTCCAGCTCGGCAAGGCCGAGAATATCTTCAGACACCTCGATGTCAGTATCTTCGAAAGATCCGTTGTCAGAAGATGTCACCGGTGTCGGCACCTCACCCTCATAGGGCTCGTCGGAAATAACGATTTCGCCGCTATGAACCTTTTCATCAAAGATACGCAAGGCGTCCATCAGGACCATCTGGGTATCAAGACTGACATTCTGCAAATCGGAGGGCAGGTATTGATAGTCATCCGGGATGGAATACTCTTCGGTGTCCAGGGTAAACACTCCCCTGGTCCAACTGACCATTTCCACAACGGTCATTTCAATTAAAGTTTCCAGGGCCTTGTAGGCGGCATCTTTGGAGAGCCCGCAATATTCATGCAGGGTCGCAATCAATGGCCGCCGGTTTGAGCCCGCTGACTCCTGAATAGCAAGCGCATGATCGAGCTCCTCCTGGCTGATGACATTTCCCTCAAGGAGAATCTTGCCGATTTTGAGGTCGTCGTTGGAATGCATGGCGCTGACAATATAGCCATTGTTAAACACCAGCTGTCCTTCACCTTTACGGCTGTACACGTTCAGGGTACCGGACTTTCTCGTTGAATGGATGAGCTGGATCACATCAACGATAGGCAGATGTTCAAGTTCGCCTGTTAATGGCATTCAGGAACCTCATTTGTCATGAAAAATTAATAAGTCGGCATTATTGTTAGAATCTATTAAACTCAATATCGGTTCAATTTTCAAGTATTATATATAAATAAACGGCTTTTTTAAAAATATTGGATTGATATTGCAGGAAAAGAAGGGCAGGGACAAAAAAAGCCTCCGGAAAAGATTCCGGAGGCTTTGATTTCAGTTGGTGCCGAAGGCGAGACTCGAACTCGCACGGGAATACTCCCACCACCCCCTCAAGATGGCGTGTCTACCAGTTCCACCACTTCGGCAAGCGGAGGTATATATACTCAACGCGTTATCAACTGTCAATAGAGAATTTAATTATTTTTGTTCTGGTGTCGCCGGGGCGGCAGGCGCCGGTGCAGCTACCGAACTGGGCATCACTGTCTGGGACGAGGGGGAACTGTAAAAATATGCCAGGGACAGACTTGTCAGCATGAAAATGATAGCAGCTCCGGCAGTGATTTTACTCATAAAATTGCCACTGGTCGATCCGAACATAGCTTGGCTGCCACCCGCACCGAAGGATGCTCCCGCCTGGGCACCTTTACCCATTTGCAGAAGTACGATAACGATCAATGCGATTGATACAATGATATGCAGTCCAATCAAAACTGTTGTCATTCAATATCTCCTTTTGATGAATTAACCGCAGAAAACTATCACAGAAAGAAAATCTTGCAAAGTTAATTTTCCTCAGAATTTATTCATATAATCCGGAGCATTAATTAATGAATGTAGGCTTCGGAGACATAGCGCCGCATCATGACATGGGTATTGAAATAGTAGGCGTTTTTACTGATGGCGTTTTTCATGACCCTGATCCAGCCAGGCCGGTCTTGATAATACAAAGGGATTATTTTGTTTTCCAGCTTGTCATACAGATCGACCAGGTCCTCGTCATTTTGCGGGTTTTCCTCAGGGGCGTCCAGAGGAGGAGGACCGATGGACCAACCGGTGACATCCTCAATATGTCCCTCGATCCACCAGCCGTCCAGAACACTGAAATTCGGGACACCGTTCAGAGCCGCCTTCATGCCGCTGGTACCCGAAGCTTCCAGGGGCCGGATGGGATTGTTCAGCCAGAGATCAACGCCGGGAATGAGCTGGCTGGCCACATCCATATCATAATCCTCGAGAAAGACGACGGACACCTTGTCACGCAACTGGTGGGTATATTGAATGATGTTCTGAATCACTTTTTTGCCCTCCTGATCTGCGGGATGGGCCTTGCCTCCGAAAACCAATTGTATTTTTTTCATACCAACGGCAATCAGCCTGTCCAGATCCCGAAACAGCAGATCGCCCCGTTTGTATGTTGCGGCTCTTCGCGCAAAACCGACAGTCAGGATATCTGGGTCCAGACGGAGTCCGTTTTTTTCATAGACATATTGAAAAAACAGCGCCTTGGCACCACAGTGGGCATCCCAGATCTCCTCATCGGGGATATGATCGACGCGCACCAGCATTTCCGGTTCATTGGCCCATCCGGGCAGGTATTGATCGTAGATATTGACAAAAAAGGGAGAGCACCAGGTGAATGGATGGACACCATTGGTTATGGAGTGAATCTTGAATCCGGGAAACAGATTCTGAGATACCTGGCCATGCCGCTTGGCGACACCATTGATGAATTTGCTGAGATTCATGGCCAGCAGCGTCATGTTCAATTCCAACTTTCCGGAAAATTCCTTCAGCAGGTCAATGGATATTTCGCGCGGCAAGATCGCTTCGACCAGTGCGTAATCAAACCGATCGTGTCCTGCGGGAACAGGTGTATGGGTCGTAAAGACGCACTGTTCCATAACCCGCTTGACGGAAGTCGAACCGGCATTCTCGTGAGCACTGGCATCAAGCAGTTCGCGGGTGCTTTTGAGCAGTTCCAGAGTCAGAAGGCTCGCATGCCCCTCGTTCATATGATATTTCCTGATCTCGAAATTCAGCCTTTTCAGCATCCTTGACCCACCGATGCCGAGAATAATCTCCTGTTTCAGGCGCATCACATTATCTCCACCATAAAGGTGATCGGTCAGTTCCCGATCCCTCGGATCATTTCCTGGGATATCGGTGTCGAGAAACAGAATGGGAACCTCTCCGCCGGTCGGACTTTTCACCCGGTAGAGCCAGGCCTGAACCTTGACGTCGCGTTGTTCCATGGACACCAGGATCTTTTGCGGCAGCAATTCCATGAAATGCTCGGGATACCACAGGCAGTCTGATTCCACCTGCCAGGCATTATGGTCAAAGTGCTGTTTGAAATAACCCTTGCGATAGAGTAAAGTCACAGCAACAAGTGGAATCTTCAAATCTGCGGCACTTTTGATCGTGTCTCCGGCCAGCACACCAAGACCGCCGCTATAGGTCGGTATATCCGGACTGATCCCGATTTCCATGGAAAAATACGCAATGCGGGATTCCGTAATATAGGAGCTGCAGGTATCCATAGTATTGTCCTCCGAAGGGTGAAAGACGAATCAGAGGCTCTCCGTGAGCTTCGGAGAAAAGCCTTGACGTTTCTGTTTCGAAAACCCGCAATGTTTCCCAAAGACGAGGCCGTCAGGCCAGAAATCGGTGCAGAGCCCATGCGGGAGCTGGAGAACACCCCGACCACAGATTCGTAGCAGGATTGCCCAATGGACCTTTTTCAGTCGGAAACTTAGTTAAAGTCTAGCAAACAAGAACCGATCTTCATCTGCCAAAGCACGAACATGTGCCTTTTCTGATCATGGAGATGTTTTCTTATGAACCGCAGGGAGAATATTGACTTCAGTCAGTTGCTTGACGGTTTGGCTGATGCCGTATTTGTTTCAGAGTGCCTGGCTGATGGAACTCCCGGCAATTATATCTATTGCAATCAGGCCACCTTCGATCTCATCGGCTACACCACCGAAGATCTAGCCAGGCGCTCTCCACTCGACATCAACAAGCTTGCCCAGGAAAATTCCGAGAATTACCAGAAAGTGCTGGCCGAACTGGACAGCGAGGAAAAAGTCCTTTACCGTACCGATCTTTTACACAAGGACGGTCATTGGATTCATGTTGAAATGAGCTGCAGGAAGTTCGATTTTCTTGAACGCTCTCTGTTTTTCTGTTCGGCGCGAGATATCTCTATACGAGAAAAATATGAAGAAACCATCAAGGCCCTGGTTCGCAGCACCGTAGGCCTCACCGGCCAGGAATGCCTTGAGGAAATAACGAAGAACCTGTGTGGCTGGCTCCATGTCGATGGCGCCTGCATCGGTCTTTTCAACAACGGGGGATTCCATATCCTTGCCTGCCACCATCAGGGGCATCCACGTCAGCCTTTCCGGGTCCCCATCGAAGAGACGCCGCTGCATCAACTTGCCACCGGTCTCTACACTTTCTGTGACGAGCATTCTGCCGACCGGTTTGCCGAACCATGTTATCAGGTATTGCAGGGAAGCCGTTGTTTCATCGGGACACCCATGACCAGCCACAGTGGTTCCGTTCTCGGTGCAGTCTGTCTTTTCTCTGAAAAACCCGTGGCCAAGGGTCCGCATATTGAGGAATTCCTCGCCATCATCGCGTCCAGAGCAGCTGCGGAATGTGAGCGGCTTCATTACATAAAGGAGCTCAGTCACAGCGAGGAGATGCTGCGCACTCTTTTCAATTCGACCGCAGAAGCGATCGTCGGAATAGACCTGCATGGAAATATTGTTTTCTGCAATCCCTCGACCCTGAAAATCCTTGGATACGCCTCGGAAGAAGAACTCATCGGCAGGAATTTTCACCGTACGGTGCAAGACGACACGCTGAACAGCTCCCCGGAATGCCCCTACATAAAGGACATAGAAAAAGGTGCGAGAATCAGCAGTGAAACGATCTTTACCGACCGCACCGGGCAACCCATCCCGGTCGAGTACTGGGGACACCCCATGCACCGGGACCAGCAGCTGGTCGGAGCCGTTATCACCTTCATCAACATCACCAGAAGGAAAGCCCTCGAACAGCAGTTGCAGCACTCCCAGAGAATGGAAGCCATCGGTACGCTGACCGGCGGTATCGCCCATGACTTCAACAATATCCTCACCGTCATTTCTGGCTACGCCGGACTCCTGGAAGCGCAGCTGGCAGACCAGCCGAAAGCCCTTTCCAAGATTCAGAAAATCGGTGCTGCTGCCGAGCGGGGATCAAAACTGACTCACGGTCTTCTGGCATACAGTCGCAAGAAATCGGAACCATCCACGCCCCTCGACCTTAATCAGCTGGTGATTCGTGTTCATGAAATCTTTGGCCAGGTTATCGGCGACCAGATCAGACGACAACTGGTTCTGTCAAAACAGCAAATGGTAGTTCTCGCAGATTCTGCGCAATTGGAACAAGTTCTGGTCAATCTGGCCACTAATGCCAGGGATGCCATGCCGGACGGTGGCATACTGACCATGACGACCGAAGAAACCGAAATCGATCTTAGCTTCTGCCAGACTTACGGCTATGGAGAGCCCGGCCGCTATGCGCTGATTACCGTCGAGGACAGCGGAGCGGGGATTCCGGAAGCAATTCACCAGAAAATTTTCGATCCATTTTTCACCACCAAGGACACCGGCAAAGGGACCGGTCTCGGGTTGGCCATGGCGTGGGGTATCGTCAAACAGCACAAAGGCTACATTCTGGTCGACAGCAAACCGGGGCAGGGGAGCAGATTCAAGATCTATCTGCCGATATCCGATCAGAAAATTGTCTACCACCCGGTCAGTGGGGGAAATGAACTTAGGGGGGGAGAGGAAACCATTCTTCTCGTAGAAGACGACATACTGGTCAGGGAATCTACTGAAAGCATCCTGACGGCGGTAGGATACTCGGTCTTTACCTGTGAATCTGCAGAAACAGCCTTAACCTTTCTCAGCAGCGCTGATCACCCCATCGACATCATTCTATCCGATGTCGTGATGCCGGGGCTCAAAGGACCTGACTTCTACCATGAGTTAAGAAAAATCACATCAATTCCAATTATCTTCATGAGCGGGTACACCTTTGACCATCTTCGCGAGCAGGGGCTTCTTAACGACGGAGTCCCCTTACTTCACAAACCGATCCAACCGGTCGAACTGTTGAACTGCATACATAGCCAGTTGAAGAAATAGTCATGTGACAATTTTTTATTTTTGCTCCAAAAGTTGAATCGACCATTAGAAAAAATGATTTTTCCATAAGATATTCTTTTTTTCATATAAAAGACTTCCTGCCCAGATTCTGTCCCGAACCTCTTCCATAAATTCATGAAATCACAGAAAAATAGTGGTTACCATTTAGCGCCGCGGATATCTCATATAGGGTTGACAACCCATATCTCTCATGTTAAAACATCATTCTAAATAGCCATGGAGTGTTATGCCGATGATTAAAAAATTAATTGGGAGAAAGCTCAAGTCGTCTCGCCTTAAACGGGACAAAACTATTCAAGAGCTCGCTGAAATGTCGCGGGTCTCATCCAACATGATTTCACGGATTGAGCGAGGTTTGACGATTCCATCCGTGGAGATTCTCATGAAGCTGGCCGATGCCCTCGGACTCAGCCTGAGTTATTTTGTCGAGGAAGCCGAAAAAGGGAGTACTGTCATCTTTACCAGATCGGGGCACGGAGAACCGGTTTTTTTCTTTGAAGACAAGCACCAGATAACCAGCCTGCTGCAAGGCTTAAGAGACCCTGGCTTCTCTGTGTTTATCGACACCCTGGAACCGCATTGCGACAGTGGCGAAGGTGGCATGGTTCATACCGGCGAAGAATTTGCCATGGTCCTTGAAGGGGCTCTCGATTTCTGCGTGGATGGCGAGGACTACCACCTGGAAACAGGCGACTCCATCGGCTTCAAGGCGACCTTGCCCCACAGCTGGAGCAACAGGGCAAATGTACAGGCCAAAATCCTCTGGGTCGTATCACCGCCGCCCAATGTCTGACCATCCCTTTCAGGAGCGAATATTATGCAGGTCAAAAAGATTGTCGGGAAAAAACTGAAGGAAATTCGGTTGAAGCAGGATATGACCATTCAGATTTTAGCCGAGCGCTCACAGGTTTCATCCAATATGATTTCCAGAATCGAAAGGGGATTGACCATCCCGTCGGTTGAAATCCTCATGCGGCTTGCGACCGTCTTTGACAAAAGCATCAATTATTTTGTCGAAGACGTTTCCACCTCCCATGAAATCGTTCACACTCGACCGGGAGAGCGGGACAAAACGGTTTACGACGACGAATACAATATGCATACGGAATCCTTCACTTCCGGCCTGCGCGATCCACAATTCATGTCGTTTTTCTGCACGGTTAAAAAAGGCGGACAAAGCGGGCGGAAAAACATGTATCACCCCGGGGATGAGCTGATTTACATCCTGGAAGGCCGCCTCAAAATGACCATCGTTGATGAGGTGTATGTTCTCGAAAAAGGGGACAGCATCTGCTTCAAATCGCACCTTCCACACCGCTGGGAAAATATTGGCGCCGATGACGCAAAGGTGATCTGGACCCTGTCTCCTTTCACGATTATCTAAAGGATGACAATCCAACTTATTGAAATTTATGCCACTCTTGTTGACACAGCAGAAGCTTGATGTATAGTCTAAAAAAACAAGGTGATTCGATAACAACTCACAACCGGCTTAAGCCTCAGGGGGCACAATGAACAAGTCTGAACTGATAGAGGCATTATCGATTAAAAAAAACCTGACCTATAAAAAATCCGAACAAATTGTCAACCTGATCTTTGACGCCATGTCGCAGGCGCTGATTGATAACGATCGTATAGAAATCAGGGGGTTCGGAAGCTTCATGGTCAAGGATTACAAAGCCTACATGGGCCGCAATCCCAAGACCGGCGAGATAATCAAGGTCGAAGAGAAAAAATTGCCCTTCTTCAAAGTCGGCAAAGAGCTCAGGGAACGTGTTGACAGCTGACGACAGTCCCTTTTTAACGCTTCACAAGACCCGTTCATGGTTTATGAGTGGGTCTTTTGCTTTTTACCCTGCACCAATAAGGTTAAGAAATGCTGCACACCTATATGGGGAAGCATCCGCGGTTGGATGACTCCGTTTTTTTTGTCAATTCTGCTGAAATTATCGGCGATGTCAAGATCGGCGCCTGGTCAAGCGTCTGGTTCAATGTCGTCATAAGAGGTGACGTCAACTATATCCGCATCGGGGCAAGAACCAATATTCAGGACGGCACCGTCATTCACGTCGATCATGCCCGCTACCCGACAGTGATCGGAGATGACGTGACCGTCGGACACAATGTGACCCTGCATGGCTGCACGATCGGCAATCGCTGCCTGATCGGCATGGGCGCAGTCGTCATGGACGGAGCCATTATCGAAGACGATACGATGATTGCCGCCGGAGCACTGGTCGCACCGGGCACGGTGGTTACCGCCGGAACACTTTTTATGGGCTCGCCGGCGCGCATGAAGAGGAAATTAACCCAAAAAGAACTTGAACATCTTGAAAAATCGGCCCAGAATTACCTTGCCTACGCCGCCAGCTACAAATAAATAGAATTCCATTCCGAGGGAGTCCTCTGCATTGAATGCCATCGATTTTTCAGACCTCGCCGACAGCCCCCTGTTTAAAGGACTTGCCACCAAGGAAATTGAATTTATCAGTTCCATATTCAGCTGCAGGGAAATCCCAGAGGGCAAAACTGTTTTCATCGAAAACATGTCCGGAGAAACCCTCTATCTGATAAAATCGGGGACAGTCCAGATTTCTCAGATGCTGGCGGAAACCGACGAGCAGATCATGGCTGTCCTGGGAGCGGGTGACATTTTCGGTGAACTTGCTGTCATAGACGGCGGTCCCCGTGCCACCACGGCCAGAATCGCCGAGAATGCGACCCTTTACTGCCTTGAGAAGAAAAGTTTTCTCACCCTGGCCAGTGAAAAACCTCGCCTGGGACTGCAGCTGGCTCTGAATATCATGCGCATTTTTACAGCGAAACTGCGTCACGCAAAAAAAGATTATCGCGCCATGCTGATATCAACCCTGAATCGAAATTCTTAAGCATGTCTCCACGACTGAATCGTGATTTTTCATTCCCAAAGGCCAGCGATGCTCCGCAGGCCTTTTTTTGTTGAGAAATATGCTGTCGCATTATAGTATTCGCGCGAAAATTTTTTATTTTCACAAGCTGTTTTTAGGCCCGCGTTAAAGATTTGTATTTTTAAAATTAGTTGATGGAGAGAACCCATGTCGGTATTGCTTAGTCAGAAGCTGCTTTTTGGTCTGCTTGGCGGCCTTGGAATGTTCCTTTTCGGGATGAAAATCATGTCCGAAGGTCTGCAAAAGATCGCCGGGGACAAAATGAGGAAGATTCTCGCTGTTCTCACCAACAACAGGGTCATTGGCGCTCTTGTTGGTATTGCCGTCACCGCGATCATTCAGTCGTCAAGCGCAACCACTGTCATGGTTGTCGGTTTTGTCAATGCCGGGCTGCTTTCCCTGGTTCAATCCATCGGGGTTATTCTCGGCGCCAATGTCGGTACGACCATAACCGCTCAGTTGATCGCTTTTAAAATAACCAAATTCGCGTTGCCCGCCATCGGAATCGGCGCCGCCCTGAAGCTTTTCAGCAGAAACAGAAAATCGACCTATATCGGTGAAATTGTGCTTGGTTTTGGTTTGCTGTTTTTCGGGCTGGCAACCATGAAAACCGCCTTTGATCCGCTTAAAACCAGTGAAGAATTCCGTCAGCTTTTCCTTCTGGTCGGCGATTACAAACTTCTCGGCGTGCTTATCGGGGCCCTGCTGACCATTATCGTTCAAAGCAGCAGTGCGACCATCGGCATCACCCTGGCCCTGGCCAGTTCCGGACTTATCTCCTTTGAAGCGAGCGTGGCACTGATTCTGGGAGAAAATATCGGCACCACGATTACCGCAAACCTGGCAGCCATCGGGACCAATCTGGCCGCCCGCAGAACCGCCTTCTCACATTTCCTTTTCAATTTTATCGGGGTCGCCTACATGTTGATCCTGTTCCCGTTTTTTTTAAAATTCATTTCGTCCATAACTCCCGGCGATGCCGACTTTATTATTCAGACTCAGGAACAGGCCCAGAATTTTGGGGCCGCGATTGGGGACAAACCCTTTATCGCCAGACACATCGCCAATACCCACACCCTATTCAATATCATCAACACCCTGGTATTTCTGCCTTTCATCGGTCTGCTGGCCAAGCTTTCAACTCTGCTGATTCGCGGTGAAGAAGATACCGAATCCTTCCAGGTCAAATTTATCGATGACAGGGTCTTGAACACCCCTCCCGTCGCCATCGGCCAGGCTCGCAGGGAGACTCGCCGTATGGCCCAGATCGTTCAGGAGATGGTGGACGAAACGACCATGTTCCTCAACGATGGTGATTATAAACGAATCAGGGGACTGCAAAAGAAAGAAGAACTGGTTGATATCCTGCAGAAGGAAATTATGGCATTCCTGGTCAAACTATCCCAGAAATCCATATCCACGGAAACCTCCGAAACCATCGGATCTCTGATGAATATCGTCAATGACCTGGAAAGAATAGGGGACCATTGCGAAAATCTCTGGGAACTCGGCACCCGCAAGATCGAGGAAAAAATCAACTTCTCCCACCTCGGTGAAACCGAAATGGCTGAAATGGCCCAAAAAGCCAAAGACTTTCTGGCCTTTACTATCGAAGCGATGGACAAAGAGGACAGAACCATTGAAAGCAAGGCGATCGAATACGAGGACGCCATCGATGAGCTTGAAGAACGCTTGCGTATGAATCATATCTCCCGCCTCAATACCGGAGAATGCGCGGTTCAACCCGGACTCGTATACATCGATATGCTTCACAGCTTTGAAAAGATCGGCGACCATACCTTTAACGTCTCCGAAGCGGTTCTGGGAAAGAAATAAATGCAGGCCGCTATTGATGTCGGCAGCAATACGATCAGGCTTCTCATCGCTGGTCAGGCCAACGGAAAGCTGACCGGGCACCAGTACTACCGAAAAATCACCCGGCTCTCCGGGAAGTTTGCCAACGATGCCCTGCATCCGGACAGTATGCAACGAACCGTCGAGGGGTTGAAGAGCTTCAGTTCCTGCATGCAGTCGAGCAAAGTTAATCGTTATCGTGCCGTAGCGACCGAGGCTGTTCGGCGCGCCCGGAACAGTGGCCTGTTTCTGGACATGGTCAAGAAGGAGACCGGCATTGATCTGGAAATTATTTCCGGAGAAACTGAAGCGCAACTGACTACCGCGGGCGTTCTTTCGGTCATATCGCCGCTCCCGGCAGCGGCTATCATCATCGATATCGGCGGCGGAAGTACGGAACTGATTTGTGTTCACAATGGCGAAACCCGTTTTCAGATGAGCTATCCTCTCGGCGTGGTTCGCCTTTGTGAAGAGCTGAACACTTCAGCAGAACGCAAATTCCGCATCGACAGCATCGTCGCCGATTTTCATCAGCAGCTTGAAGAACGTCAGCTTGCCGACCGGGCGTATCAGCTGATCGGGACCGCAGGGACCGTAACAACGTTGGCGGCCATCCACCTGCATCTTGAAAAATACGACATTAACAGGATCAACAATCACTGTATTTCAAGTGATTGGCTTGAATTACTTTATAAAAAGCTTGAACCAATGAAGATTCCCGAGCGGGAAACAATAACGGGCATGGAAGCGGGCAGGGGAGATCTTATTATCCCGGGAATTCAGATCCTGAAGAGCCTTTCAGAAGCATTCGGTCAGCCGCTTATCAAAGTGGCTGATTCCGGGCTGCTTGAAGGAACTATCGCAACTGTGGCATAATTGGCACATAAAAAATCTTGTCATTTTCCTTGACAAGTCGCAATGAATAATCAATAATTCGCGGCGCTGTAAACGTTGACGGGATGTGGCGCAGTCTGGTAGCGCACTTGACTGGGGGTCAAGGGGCCGTAGGTTCAAATCCTATCATCCCGACCATAAAAAAATGCCGGCTTGAAAAGCCGGCATTTTTATTTGTCAACAATGCGTAACAACACAGTTCCTGCCATGCTGTTTTGCTTCATAAAGCGCCTCATCAGCTCTTTCGATAAAAGACCTCACGTCTTCTGCGGGGTGATACTCGGTGACCCCGAAGCTCGCCGTCACCCGTCCGACATCATCGAAATAATGTCCAGCGATAATAACTCTCAGTTTCTCCGCTAAAATAGTCGTCCCTGAAAAATTATAAAAGCCTGAAATTGTTGATTAAAATTGCAGTGTAAAATTGTTAAAATCACCATAAATAGTACTTCAGCCCTTAAAACGTGGTGATTTTATGAAGCCAAAAGTACCGCAAAAAGACCAATCCGATCTGTTTCGTGCTCGCCTTGATCAAATTTTGAACCGCGATCATCCTCTGTTCGTGCTGGCCAACCAGATCAATTGGTCGGTCTTTGATAACAAGTTCGGCGTTCTCTACTCCGAGAAAGGTCGCCCCGGCAAGCCGACTCGATTAATGGTTGGTCTGCACTATTTGAAGCACGCTTTCAATGAGAGTGACGAATCGATTGTGGCTAGACTGCTAGAGAATCCGTACTACCAGTACTTTTGCGGTTTTGAGTATTTCATTCATGAGCTACCGGTTGATCCGACATCTCTGGGCCGTTGGCGCAAGCGGATCGGTCCGAAGCACATGGAGCAGTTGCTCTGCGAAACGCTGGAAACAGCTAAACGTGGGGACCATTTGACCCAGAGTCACATGGAACGGGTTAATGTCGATACAACGGTGCAGGAAAAGGCGATTGCCTATCCAACCGATTCTCGGCTTTACCACAAAGCTCGGGTGTTGCTGGTCAAAGCTGCCAAAGATCGTGGCATCCCATTACGGCAGAGCTATCTTCGGCTCGGCAAACGAGCACTGATCATGAACAGTCGCTATGCGCATGCCCGGCAGATCAGACGTGCCAGGCGGGAGCAGAAGAAGCTAAAGAACTACTTGGGCCGCGTGTATCGCAATATTCTGCGCAACTGCCTGCAGCCTGATGAGCAACTGGCTGAACTCTTGGCAAACGCCAGACGGTTATTGGTGCAACAGCGAAGTGACAAGAACAAGATCTACAGCCTGCATGCTCCCGAAGTGGAATGCATCGGCAAAGGCAAGGCACATAAGAAATATGAATTCGGTTGCAAGGTCTCGGTTGTGACCACCTCGAATGACAACTGGATCATCGGTGTCGAAGCTTTGCACAACAACCCGTTTGACGGTCATACTCTCAAAGGGGCACTGAAACAGATGAAGCGAGTTGTCGGTTGGGATGCTGATCATGCCTATGTTGATAAAGGCTATCGAGGCAACCCAAAGCAGCTAGGCCAGACCAATATCCACTTGGCAAACCGGCGCAAGAAGAGCATGAAGCCGAGCGAGTGGCGCTGGTTCAAGCGACGCAGTGCCATTGAACCAGTGATCGGCCACATGAAGAGTGACAACCGGATGGATCGCAACTATCTCAAAGGAAGCGATGGCGACAAGATAAACGCCATCCTGGCCGCATGTGGTTTCAACTTGAGAAAGCTCCTGCGAGCATTCTTTTGGCTTATTTTCAAAGAGCTGGAACGGCTAAAGTTACTCCTTCAACCGTTCAAAATCATCGTCTGGCAATCTGCTGCGATGAGTTGAGCACTTAACGTTTGATTCGACTCTCCAGAATTGAGATCACTGGAGCGTCAAATCCGACTTTTGCAGGGACGACTAAAATACCTGCCTGCCCCCTTGATTGCCTGGCAAGGAGGATCATAAACTCTTCTCCCCCCCAGCGTCCTGCCAGATCACTCTCCCTGAGGTTGTCCTTAAGAATCTCGGCCACGGCCTTGAGCACTCCATCACCGGTAAGGTGACCATAGGTATCATTCACCTTTTTAAAGTGGTCTATATCGATCAATATGACGGAAAATGGACTATGATGTCGGTCCGCCACCCTTGTCTCAAACGTGAGAACCTCATCAAGCTTGACGCGGTTATAGAGCAGGGTAAGGGAATCGGTCCGTATCCCGGCGTAAGCGGCACTCAGCGAGACAAGCATATTTCTGAAGGCTGAAGCCAGGGCACCAATTTCATCCCTGGCAGTGCTGGTGGCATTCAGTCTTTCAGAAAGCTTGTCAAACGACCCGCCCAATCTTTCCAGGCTGTGGGTTCCCGCTTCAGAAGAACCGCTGTCGTCATTTTGCTCGATATAATGCATGGCGTCACGCAGTTCACAGACCGGATCAAGGACGACTTTGGAAAGAATCCGGTTCAGCAAAAAACCGATCAGAAAAACCAGAGACAGGATAAGGGTCGAAAAAATAGCGATGATCTCGATTGTCTGCTGGTTAAGGGTGTCCAGAGCGTACCGGATCCGCCAGAAACCAACCGTTTCATCAAAGACAATGATAGGGCTGGTGTAGGTCAGGATCGGCAGACGGTTCCATCTGCCCTGTGCCAATCGAGAGGATCCGCTTTCCTTGACATCGATATCACTCGGGAGTCTTTCGTCAGTGGACGCGAGAGCGATCCCGGCAGCTGAATAGGCCGTTACGGAAAGGATATTTTTTCGTTTTTTAACGTCATGCAGGGTTTCACTGACCGCCAAGACCTGGCTGGCAAAAATTTCATTGCCTAGCTGAGTTCCATACTGCCTGGTCAGATCATCTAGAGACTGCCCAATCTGCTGGACGACATCCTTGCGACGATCCGCTTCATAAAGAGCCAGAACTGACCCGAAAACAATCGTGACGACAAGCATCACGGTAAAAATCGACACATTGATTTTTACCCGCAGGCTTTTATCACTGAACATTTTCATTGCCATATCTCAATAGAAATCTGGCCTGACCGTCATATAAAGAGAAGGGCGGCCATTAATGATTTTCATAATAATCACCTGCTTTTGAGGATTTCCTTCCCGGTCGAAACTGATCGGCCCGGTCACGCCCTGGAATTCTCTTGTCGCCGCTAACGCATCCCTTATAGCACGGGGTTCTGCTGAACCTGCGCGTCTTATCGCATCAAACAGAATGGTTGCCGCATCGTAGGCGATCGCAGCAAAATCTGTAACTTCGTAAATTTTTTTGTACTTTTCTATGAACTCAAGGGTCTTCGGAAAAGACAGTTCTTTATTCCAGTGAGCTGAATAATAGCCGAGCTGAAGGTCCTGGCCGCCATTTGCGTAAAATTGACGGTAAGGCCAACCGTCCCCGCCAAGCATGATGGCCCTTATCCCGAGACTTTGCGCCTGACGAACGATAAATCCACTTTCCGCATGACCGGGAACAAACAGGATATCAGGATTTAATTGCCTGACATGGTTCAGTATCTGCGTAAAATCGGTCTGTTGGAACTTGTAATTCAGGATGGCGGCTACCCGGCCACCTCTATGCTCGAATTCATCCTTAAAGTGTTCAGACAGACCCATGCTGTAATCACTGGTTATGTTCTGAACTATCACGGCCGATCCTGCTTTGAGGGTCTGCCTGGCAAAACGAGCTAGGGAGGCTCCCTGAAATGCATCTGTAAAACAGGCACGAAAGATATAATCCCCGGTTCGAGTCACGTCCGGATGGGTCGAGTCAGGGGATATCATGGGAATCTTCATCTGCTGCAGATAGGGCGCCATGGCCAGGGAATGCGAACTCCATGAGGCTCCGATAACTGCCACCACGCCATCCTTGACGGCCTGTTTTGCGGCAAGTTTGCTTTGGATCGGGGTACTGTGGTTATCATACTCAAGAAGTTTGATCATGCTCCCATGCAAACCGCCACTGCTGTTGAATTCATCTACCGCATAGCGAACGGCTTCAAACAGTTCGAGATTATCCTCAGCAGCTTCTCCTGATTTGGCATAAATGGCGGCAATTTTGATATATTCTGAATGAACCGCAAAAACTGTTGCCGGCATGAACAGCAGGAAAGCAAGCAGAAAAATGAATATCGATCGGATCATTGGGCAGGATCCTTACATTGGGAATAAAAAAAAATAGAAGGATAAAGACTGGCTGAGACGTGAACCTTTTTTAAATTAGAACAAGCCAACCAAAGAGTCAACTCCATAAATACCCGGCAGGACATGAAAAAGGCGTCAGGTTTAATTTTAAAACGAAACTTCAGACAATGATGGAGGGCCAACATGACATGCAGTACCAACGGAGCGGTAAAGGCATTCACGTCGCCAGCTGTGATCATCGACCTTGACACGGCCAGAAAGAATGTTGATCGCTTTCAAGCCTATGCCGACACTCATGGAATTAAAGTCCGGCCCCATATCAAAACCCATAAAATGCCAAGGATAGCCCTGATGCAACTGAAGAGAGGGGCCATAGGAATAACCTGCCAGAAGCTGTCAGAAGCTGAGGCTATGCTTGCCGGCCACCCGGAACTTAATGACGTATTTATCACTTATAACGTGATCGGCAGGGAGAAGCTTGACCGCCTTGCCGCACTCGCCCGAAGGGCTGATTTGAGCGTCGTTGCTGATAGCGAATGTGTCTCACTGGGCCTTTCAAGGCGTTTTCAAAACGAACCGACCCCACTTAAGGTTTTGGTTGAGTGCAATACCGGGGCAGATCGCTGCGGAGTGGCGACTCCGGAGGAAGCGGCAGCACTAGCCGTCCGGATCGCGGCATCGCCGGGGCTGTCCTTTGCCGGACTCATGACCTATCCACCATCAGACTGTGAAGGACAAGTCCAGAGATTCATGGCCAGGGCAAAGGTATTGATTGAAGCACAAGGGATTGCCGTACCGGTCATCTCGTCCGGCGGGACACCGTCCATGATGAGCGCTGGAAATGCACCGATAACGACCGAGTACCGCCCAGGGACATACGTTTTCAATGATCGCTCTCTGGTTGTGGGGGGCAGGTGTACCTGGGATGATTGCGCACTGACTGTAGCAGCAACAGTCGTATCCGTACCGGCAGAGAATCGCGCGATAATCGATGCCGGCAGTAAAACACTCACTTCGGATTTATTAAACCTCAAGGGTTATGGCCACGTACTGGGCCGTCCGGATATCCTTATAGACCAACTATCCGAAGAACACGGCAGGCTGGTCAGCCATGGAAGCATCAACCTCGCAGTCGGAGACCAGGTAAGGGTCGTACCAAACCATGCGTGCGTGGTCATGAACATGGTTGATTTCGTGAATGTTGTGCAGCAGGGAAAAGCTCCTGAAAAATGGCCCGTTACCGCTCGTGGCAAAAGTGAATAAACTGCGCCAGGAACTTTCAATTCCAAACTACGGTGGCGGATTCGTTCCTGATGGAGAATATTTTCTGAGGAGTCTGCATACCTGAATCGCCCCGGGATTGTCGGAGACTCCAAACTTTGAGAGTATGGGGTCATGAATACGAACAAGAGATACAGTCCTGAGGTCAGAGAGCGGGCAGTCCGATTGGTTGCGGAACAGCAGGGAGAATATACCTCCCGCTGGGCAGCGATTTGTTCCATTGCGGGAAAAATAGGATGCACACCAGAGACGTTACGAAGATGGTGCAAAGAAGCCGGGGGATCCCAAGAGAGTCGTTCTAAGGAACTATCGGCTCAAGAACAATTGAAGCAACTGGAGCGGGAAAACCGGGAGCTGAAACGCGCCAATGAGATTTTGCGTAAAGCTGCAGTTTTTTTCGCCCAGGCGGAGCTCGACCGCAAACCGAAGTAATGGTGTTTTTTATTGATGAACACCGAAGCCAATACGGGGTCGAGGCGATTCGTCGCCAGTTACCGATCGCCCCATCAACGTACTACCACCACAAAGCGCGCCAAGACGATCCTAGCAAGGTTCCGCAACGACACTGGCGGGATCAATTGTTGAAACCTGAGATTCAGAGGGTTTGGGACGAGAATTTACAGGTTTATGGTGTTCGCAAAGTCTGGCGGCAGCTAAACCGAGAAGGGATACCGGTCGCCCGTTGCACCGTTGAAAGATTGATGCGTGAGATGGGGCTGCGAGGGGTTGTGCGCGGCAAGAAAAAGATCACAACGATCAGCGATCCAACGCAGCAGCGTGCCCCCGATCTGGTGAAACGGACTTTCAAGGCGAGTCGCCCGAATCAGCTCTGGGTGGCTGATTTTACCTACGTCGCCACTTGGTCCGGCTTTGTTTATGTGGCTTTCGTCATTGACGTGTACGCACGCTGTATTGTTGGCTGGCGCGTTTCGACATCAATGAAGACAGAACTCGTTCTGGATGCTCTGGAGCAGGCTTTGTGGGCTCGCAAGAACCGCCGGGAGTTGATTCATCATAGCGACCGGGGCAGTCAGTATCTCTCAATTCGCTACACTGAGCGACTCTCAGAGGCTGGGATTAATGCTTCGGTCGGCACAACTGGAGATTCATACGACAACGCTTTGGCCGAGACCATCATCGGCCTTTATAAAACGGAAGTCATCAACCATCGCGGTCCATGGAAAGGCCGTGAGTCGGTTGAATACGCAACATTGGAATGGGTGGATTGGTTTAATAATCGTCGATTGCTGGAACCGATCGGAAATATTCCACCAGCAGAAAAAGAAAATGAGTATTATCGGCTAGAGGAGTCAAGCGAGGCGGCTTGACTCAAACGAAAACTGTCTCCGGAAAAACCGGGTCGATTCAGAGTATTTGTTTTTTTGAAGTCATAGGGGGCGAAATTGAACATTTTCAAAATTCTATCGTCTGGCAAGCATGCCTTCCGTGAAGAGTTCATTTCTGCGTTTCTTGCTTATCTGTTGTCACCAAAAATGGATCATGGGCTCGGAGAATCTTTCCTGTCGAGCCTGCTCAGCCAGGTTGCCGAACAGAACGATGCCCCAGATATAAAGCAACTGACGCAAAAACTGCAGAGTCGCCTTTGGGAGAACATTTTTGAGGACAACGGCACTCAGCCAATTGTCGAGCTCGAAGTCGCCTATCCCAGAGGCCATGGCCATGGATGGATCGACGTTGTCATTCGGATCGGCGATTATTTTGTATTGATTGAAAATAAAATTCTCGTTGGGTCGAAAACAGAAGATCAGATCAAGGAACAGTATCTCGGGTTGCAGCAGGTTCTGAAGCAGCGTGAGTTTGAAGGCGATTACAAGATTCTTCTGCTTTATCTCGTTCCAGCAATTGGAGGCGAAGGGGGTTGGTCGGTCCCGCAGTCTTTCTATGAGGAACTAGAGAAGGTTGACTTGCGCCCCCATGATCAAAAGGCATTGATAACTTGGCAACCGGTAGAAGATTCCGATGCTGAGCCGATTTCCATCGTCGGGACTATACGGGAACTATTTAGGCAAGAATCGCTCGGCTTGATGGCTCCTATCAGTGGAGAGGTCCGTCAGATTCTGTTGTCTTTGGTGAATTATGCGATGTCCGGTTTCGTCGGATATCACTTTGAAAAGGCAACAGTAAAGCGAGAGCAGGGTGCTCGGATGCCTGTTTCACAAATATTGAATTTGACGGGTGAACATTACATCGGAATTCAATATGGTCGTGGCGGTCTTGTGAGCACTGCATGGAGAAATACTGATTTTCTAACTACGGACCTTGCAGTTATTGAAGAGCATAATGGGAGCTGGCAATATTTGCCTTTGGAGGATTTTAAAACTCTTACCAGATGGGCTCTCAACCCAGAAAGCGAAAACCTGCAAAAGATCGAGTGGTCTGGCAAACCGTTCTGGATAGAGGGCCTGTATCGTGTGGCTAAATGGTGTGATTCTGACTTCTTTGTCGGTCTTAAGGGCGGTGTGCCAGCATTAGAGGCAATGACCGTCGAGCAGATCACGGATCGTAAAGCATGGGAAGTGAGCTCGGTTCAAAAAAACAGCGCCTGGATACCTGCGCCTCAATTCTGTGAAATTTTGGAAAAAAAGGGTTTGTCCTTCGACTAACCTCCTTGACCATACCGGTGTGACGTTTTGTGACACACCTATAGTGTAGATTTTTGGCTCCAGGCTAGCAGAGTTTTTCTGCTACGTCTGGAGCCTTTTAATTTAACCAAGGAGACTGAATGACCAAAACCAGTGACACCCATCCTCTTCGTATTGATTCTGTCAAAGTTCCTTATCTGAATGGAATGATCGGAATGACCTTCTGTCCTGGCAAGAGAGGGCAGGGACTTTACTCTGGCTATTGGGACCGGGATCTCACCAAAGACCTGGACTCCATCATTGCCTGGAGCACCGATGCGCTCATCTCGCTCATGGAAGATCATGAGTTTGACCAGTGGAATGTATCCGACTTCAAGGCGCAGGTTCAGCAATCAAGTTTGACATGGTTTCACCTGCCTATCGTCGACGCAAGCGTCCCATGTAATCAGTTCGAGAGTGCCTGGGCGAGTGCGGGGAATGAAATTCGTGGAATTTTAGCCAGAGGTGGCAAGGTTGTTCTGCATTGTCGAGGAGGTTTGGGGCGCACGGGTTTGTTGGCAGCACGCATTTTAATCGAATTCGGGCTGGAGCCCAATGAGGCCATCGACTTGGTCAGGGGTGCCCGCCCTGGAGCAATCGAAACGAAAGAGCAAGAGCGACATGTTTACGCCTATAAAACCCGTTGCTCCCGGCGGACGCTGGATCATTATCTCGGATGTCTGCTGGGCGGGGCAATAGGTGATGCTCTTGGCGCCGCAGTCGAATTCGACTCCATGGACGACATCAGAAAAAAGTATGGTGCGCGAGGTATCGAGTTTTATGGAGAAGCGTTTGGCAGGGCAGGGGCAATTACCGATGATACCCAGATGACACTATTTACGGCAGAGGGCATGTTGCGGGCTTGCACGCGGGCGAACGCAAAGGGAATTGGTCCTGCGTTTGTAAGTTGTACTTACTACGCATACCGCCGTTGGTTAGTTACGCAGGGTGAATTGGATGATATGGCTCAAGATGGATGGCTCATTGGAAACCCGGAACTGTTCAGCCGGCGTGCCCCGGGAAGTACTTGTTTGTCGGCTTTGAAGGATGGAGAGTTTTATCTTGGCGACAACCGACAACACAACACGAGCAAGGGGTGTGGTGCTGTTATGCGGACGGCCCCGGTCGGCCTGTTCGTACACTCCCCCTATGTATGTAATATCTGGGATGAGGTAACGCGGGATAAGCAGTCTTATTCCATCGGTCAGGAGTTGGGCTACCTGACCCACGGGCATCCGAGCGGCTATCTGCCCGCAGCCTTTTTGGCTAAATTGATCGGGCGCATTATTGATGGTGATGACTTGAATACCGCGCTGGACAAGACTTGGGACAGTTTGATTCAACATCACTATGCTGACGAGACCATGGCCGCTATTAGCAAGGCGCGGGCCCTGGCAGCAAGCGAAACATCGCCGTCGGCTGAAACAATCGCCAAACTTGGCGAGGGGTGGGTTGGCGAAGAGGCGTTGGCTATCGCAATCTACTGCGCACTGGTCGCAAAAGACGATTTTGATCTCGGTATCCGCCTGGCCGTGAATCATAACGGCGACAGCGATAGTACCGGAGCCATTGCCGGCAATATCCTTGGGGCCCTGCTTGGGCGTAAGGCGATATCCGAGGACTGGGTAGCGTCGCTCGACCTGCGCGATGTGATCGAGCAGGTTGCGGTTGATTTATTCTTGGGCTTTCAGGCCGGGGACACCTGGTGGAAAAAATATCCCGGTCATTAAGTGGGAAGATGTCGGAATGCCTCTGAAATTGCTCTTTTTTCCAAACTCCCTGGAGTGAATCAGCTTTTGCCATTCCTCAGGGAATAGACCTCTCCCTGATTCACTCTCAAAACTGTTGGCCGGCATGCAAAAATGACCCACTTTCGGGGGTAATCGGCGTCCAAAATTGACCCACCTCAGCATCATCCTCCAAGCTCTCTGGAATTTCAGAGAGAGGAGCCTTTTGAGGGAGATGCTTATTGTGGAAACCATTGCTAAAATCCGTCGAGCCTACCACCGGGACAAAAAGTCGATCAGGGTAATTGCCCGTGAGATGAACCTGGCCCGCAATACCGTCCGGAAGATCATCCGCTCCAATGTCACGGAGCTTCATTACGAACGTAAAATCCAACCTCGCCCCAAGCTGGAGTCGTTTAAAGAGCAACTGGTTACGGCCTTGGAAGAGGATCAGAAGAAGCCACTGAAGCAGCGCCGAACAGCCCTTTTGTTGTTCGAGATGCTGCAGCGTGAATGGATTTACCGGTGGTTACGATACGGTGCGCCGGTTCGTCAAGAAGTGGCGCGAACAAGACACGGGAACCAAAGCATTTATCCCGTTGGTCTTCGCTCCGGGCGAGGCGTTTCAGTTCGACTGGAGTTATGAACAGATTGAACTGGGCGGTTCAAACGTCAAGATTAAGCTGGCCCACTTCCGCCTCTGTCACAGCCGTGCTCCGTTTTGCGTTGCCTATATGCGCGAAACGCTGGAAATGGTTCTGGACGCCCATGTCCAGGCATTCTCGTTCTATGGCGGCTCCTGCCGCAAAGGGATCTATGACAATCTAAAGACCGTGGTCAGCAAGGTGCTGATGGGCAAGGAGCGTGTATTTAACCGCCGCTTCCAGACCCTGGCTTCCCACTATCTGTTCGAGCCAGTCGCCTGTACTCCAGCGGCGGGCTGGGAGAAAGGACAGGTGGAGCGGCAGGTTGGCGTGATCCGCCAGAAGCTGTTCGGCAAACGGCGTAAGTTTGCTGATCTGGATGAGCTGAACCAGTGGCTGCGGGACGAGTGCAAGTCATTGGCGGCAAAGCAGAAGCATCCCGACTGTCCCGGCCAGACCGTGGCCGAGGTTGCCGAACAGGAGCGGGAGACGTTGGTGCAGACACCGGTTGCATTCGATGCTTATCAGGAAAGTACTGCCCGAGTGACTCCGACCTCACTGGTCAGTTTCGACCGCAACCGTTACAGCGTTGAAGCCTGGGGCACCTGCAAGATTGTCACCGTTCGCGCCTATGCCGACCGCATCTCCTTCCATTACGGCGGCAAGTTGATCGGCCTGCATCGTCGCCATTATGGACGGGATCGCACCATCTACACGCCGTGGCACTACCTCGATGTTCTGAAGCAGAAACCGGGAGCGCTGCGCAACGGCGCACCGTTCCGCAACTAGGAACTGCCGCCGTCCTTGCAGAGAGCACGGGAGCGATTGGAACACACCGATGATGGCGACAAACAGTTCGTCGGCATTCTCGCAGTCATCCCGCGTTACGGGCTAGGTGCTGTTGAGCAGGCCTGCAAGGAAGCTCTGCTGAGTCGAACTATCAGCCGTGACCTGGTGTTGAACATCCTGTCGCGAGCAACTGAGCCGTAGACGACAACCGACTATCAGGCCTCGGAGAATCTGCCGCAACTGAGCCTGTTCCCGACCGCCGATTGCAATCGCTACAACCGGCTGCTTTCCGGAGGCCGCCATGCTTCGTGAGCAACTGCTGACGGCCTTGAAAGATCTGAAACTGCACGGCATGCGCAGTGTCCTTGATGAAGTGCTGGTTGATGGAACCCGACAAAAATCGATCCCGGAGAAGATCCTGCTGGAACTGCTCAAAGCCTAGCAATCCGAACGCCAGATGCGCAGCATCCGTTATCGCATGGGACAGGCCAAGTTCCCGGTAGCCAAGGATCTCGACCAGTTCGACTTCAGCGTCTCGCCGGTCAACGAAACGCAGGTGCGCACCCTTTACGAGGGGCCGTTTCTCGCCAGTCAGACCAACGTCATCCTGGTCGGCGGAACCGGAACCGGAAAGACGCATCTGGAGATTTCCATCGCGCGGCAGATCGTCCGTAGCGGTAAGCGCTGCCGCTACTTCAACCTGGTCGATCTGGTCAATCAGCTTGAACAGGAAAAGCTCCTTGGCAGAGGCGGCAGACTTGCTACCAGCCTGGCCAGAGTCGATCTGGTGGTGCTTGATGAACTCGGCTACCTGCCGTTCTCCAAGAGCGGCGGGCAGCTCCTGTTTCATCTGATCTCAAAGTTGTATGAAAAAACTTCATTACTGATCACCACCAACCTGACCTTCGGCGAATGGCCGCAGGTCTTTGGCGACGGCAAGATGACCACGGCTTTACTCGACCGGGTCACGCACCACTGTGAAATTATCGAAACCGGGAATGAAAGCTGGAGAATCAGGACCAGGAAAAACGACCAAAACTAACCCGCTGAGGTGGGTCAAAATTGGACGCCGATGTTGGGTCATTTTTCAATGCCGATTGACAGTCGAATTTCTCGGAGATCGTCTCACTATCAACGGTGTCCGGATCGGGTACCAACGAGCGAGAATTTCCCCACCAGCGACCGAAGCTGAGAAAACCTGCGGGAATGGATTTCTGGTATTTCTTGTCCTCTTGTCCATAGCCTGCGATCTTGTGCCATTTACGGGTTAAAGTTTCATGATTCTGGATACTTAGAGGGATATTTGAGAAGAAATGGAAATGCGGACAACCACGAGTTTGGAACTCAGCTATCCAGAGGTATTCCAGGTTAGGAAATGACTTCTTAACGGAAGCCAGGAAGCGATTCAGATCTGCTTTTAAGGATCTGCCGTTGATCGGCCAGACATCACCATACGTCATACAGAACTGAATTTTGATCTTATGGTCTGAATTGGCAGCAGTGAACCGTAATCGGGCACGTGATTTTTTGCTAAAGCCTTTGATTTCAGTATCTTGTCGAGTCGGTGGTTCTGGAGTTGGACCAGAAAAGGGTCGTTTAACCCGAACAGACTTCGGATATAGCTCAAGAAAAGTTTGAGATATGGGACTAGAAACAAGCGGAAAGCTGCGCAGTCGTGGCGCAGATTCCGTAGGTCTTGAGCTCCCCGTCGAGGGAGCGGGTCGCAGGCCTCCGCGCGCCGCGCACTTTTCCAAAGAAGGATGAATGGAGGTCATGTCTGTTTCCTCCAAGGACGACCAGCAGCCGGCAGCAGCGAACGGATCAGATCCACAGAGGACCACGGATGATTTTCTTTACGGAGGTCGGAGGAAATCCGTTTGATGGTCTGGGTACGGTTCAGACCTTCAGCAGTGTAGTAATCGTAGAGATAGACAAGGCGAGCATAGAAGGCATCGCGTTGACGGAGAGATTCTTGGTGTACCAGGTCGGAGGAGGATTCTTTGTACCTAGCTAAACGAGTCTTGGAACGAATGGAAGTTGAAAGACCTGTCAGGGAATCTAAGACTTTGAGGAAGTCATAAACGAGATCATCCGGAAGAGTCAGGGTGACTTCGACCAGGTTATCATCGAGAGGGGTAACTTTAGGATTAAGCTGGAGGGATGAAAGAAGCGGGATCATAGAGAGACCCCGCTATGAATCGACGCATATTTAACGTCGCATAATATATATTATGTAAACTAACAATACCGTCCAAATGCGAGGCGCTAAAATGGCCTCTCTAACGGACGATCTCAAGCAATCTCTATCCGTAGTACCCCTTAAAGATGACCAGATTCAGATAACGGTCATTTTACCTGCTGATCTCTTACCACATTACAGCCATCTCTTTGAAGCGCTCACCAGTCTCGTTGAACTGATCGAGAAGCAAGCTCGATCTGCTGCCAAGGTCAAGACGCAACTGTTCGAACTCCAACGTCAGGAAGCACTACGCACTCGCAAGCTCTTCTGTGAGCGTCTCGTTGTCATCTATGACGGTCTGATCGATCAAGGACTAACCCGAACAGCGGCAATCAAACAGATCTCTATCGATCTCCGCAAAGAGAATCATCCTTGGGCTGCGGACTACCTTGTGCGTTCCTGTCTAATCGATGGCGGCCGCCCGGGCAAGCCAGGACGTAAACGGAGGAAGCTATGAATTCCTCCGATCGGGACATGCTTGTTACTTGTCCCATATTTCAAACTTTTGAGGATACACACCTAGAGCTATACCCCGGATCATTCAGGCTTAAGCGTTCTTTTACTGGTCCAGCTCCCGAACCACCAACCCGATTCGGTACTGAGATACAGGGATTTAGCAGAAAATCACGGATTCGACTTCGCTTCGTTGCCGATAACTGCACCGACAAGATCAAGACACAATTCTGCATGACCTATGGCGATGTCTGGCCCATCAATGGCCGTTCCCTGAAAGCCGATCTTAACCGCTTTCGTACTGCTGTAAAAAAACACTTTCCAGCTCTTGAAGACCTCTGGATCGCTGAGTTTCAAACCCGGGGCTGTCCCCATTTTCACTTTTTCTCGAATATCTCTTTAACCGCTGATAATCACGCCATTTTAACCCGTATTTGGCACAAGATCGCAGGCTATGGACAGGATAAGCATTTAAGAGTTCATGGCCATGAATCCAACTTCATTGAATGGAGCATGACGAATGGAAACTACCTCTGCAAATACCTCGACAAAGAACACCAAAAAGCAATCCCTGAAGGTTTTCTCAACTTTGGCCGCTGGTGGGGACATTCACGAAATCTGGTTCCAAAGCCCACCACCCAAGATTTGCAGGCACTCTCGGAAAAATTCGATCGGTTCAACTGTGATGAATACGGAGAAATAACCGATGACAGAGAAGCAGCAAAACAACTCATTCGAACACTTGGGAAATATCATGAAAAGAAACTTGGAAAGTACCGGAAACACTCATTTATCAGAAAAACAAACCGTTCATTTACCGTTCTTGGAGGACGAAAAATCTATGACCAACTTATCGAATATTGGAGCAAAGAAGATGAACACGACACTTCCGGAGATGATCACAGCAGATTTAGTCGCCGCCCTCTCCTACCCAATGCCTTTAAGCCAGAAACAACAACGGTTCAAAGCGACAGTGGTTGCGCAGATGATAGCATCCCTTTTTGATGCTACCGGAAATGGCAACCTGCTTCTTGATAAGGTCGTCTCTGAATTAACTTTGGAACTATCCTGATTCATCCAAGCAAGGAAAGAGACAACCCCGCAGGGCTCGCTCATGCGAGCTTCGCGGGAAAGTCTCGACCTGTAGACTTGAGCGCAGCCGGCCTAGGCTGCGAAGTGAGTTGTTAAACGAACGCCTCAAGTTCAGGCCTTGCCTGGCTCCCACCACTGATGGCTATTCGCAATATGCTACGCCATGAAAAACCATTCGTTCCTCTAAAAGAGATAAGCCCATTACAATTCTGTAGCTACTTTGGTTGAGATCAGGCGGCCGCGGGGCCGAGCGACTGGGGACCCGCTCAGAGTAACGTCTCTGAGTGGGGATTGGAAGCGATCCTGATCGACGATAGCTCAATCCAGAGTGCGAATTTAATATTGACTATAGTAGTTGAAAAGTAGTACTACTTTTATACACATAAAACGGAGGACAGTTTATGGCACATGCAGACAGGAAACAATTTTCTATTTACTTGACCGATGAACAGAATGAAAAAATCACTAAGTACTCGAAAAAGCTAAATGTTTCAAAGCAGAAGATGATGTCTAATCTCCTAGATATCGGCTTAGATGAGGTAGCCGTTCTTAATAAGCTTGGCTTTTTAGCCCTCGGAGTAAGAGTTCGTGACTTGGCTCATAAAATTAAGAAAGTTGATCCTGATAAATTGGATTCTTATTACGATGATTCTGAAGAAAGTTGACTAAAAGAAGCTTCAATATTACGATCAAACATTAGAAATTAAAGCTGAATCCCAACCACTAAATGGTAACGGCAATTACCAGATAATGGTTTTTTCGGCAGGCAAACATTAGAAAGAAAAAGCCCCCCAGATCGGCAAATCTGAGAGGCTTTAGAGGGGTGAAACTTCAGAGCGGCAACTCTTTAGTTTCGCTGAAAACCACCATCCACGCGAGTTTCCGGGGGTTTCTTTTGATTCTATTTGTAATGCTGGGAGGTGTCAACCACTCTCCTCTTGCGGCCACTGTATCATTAAAAACGGCGGCACTCTACATATTATGTAAACTAAAATATATAAACTCTGTGAAATCAGGGAATCAGAATGATTTTCCCGTTACCTCCGGGTTCCATGACAAGTCGGTGCGCTTCAGCGGCTTCTTTCAGAGGAAGTTTGCAGCGGATGACCGGTTTATACCGTCCATCCTCGAGCCCTGCCTTTATGGCGGAATGAATCTGATACATTTCGGTTTTGTCTGCATTGAACGCTGCCATACCGACAATGGAGGCATTCTTGCCCATGGTATCCCTGGGATTAATTTCGATCGTTCCCCGGTTTCCAATCACGACGATACGCCCGAATCGGCCAATAACCTTGAGGTCTTTGTCAAGATTGACATTGGCCAGCATCTCGAGAATCACGTCGGGACCAAGTCCGCAGGTCAGTTCCTGAAGATCGTCCAGATAGTTTTCCTGATGATGATTGAGTGCGGCAATGACTCCCTGTTCTTTGAGCAAAGCAAGCCCTGCCTCGGTCCCGGCTGTCCCGATGACCCGCAGTCCATAAGATCTGGCGATCTGGACAGCCGCCAGGCCAACTGCGCCGCTGGCACCATGGATCAGGACGGTTTCTCCCGGCCTGGCCAGGCCACGGTAGATCAGACCATAAAAAGCCGTGGTGTAAGGAACGCCAATGGCAGCTCCGTCAACAAACGAGCAGCCATCCGGGAGACTGTAGACTTGACTCTGATCGCAAACCAACTGATCTGCATAGGCGCCGATGCCCTGCCCGAACACGTACACCCTATCGCCAACCCTGTAATGCTTAACCTGATCGCCAACAGCTGTGATGATGCCGGCGGCATCATTCCCGGGAATATAAGGAAGGTCAGGTTTCAATGGGTAGATCCCGGCTCGGATGTAGGTATCGACAGGGTTGACGCCGACAGCTTTGACGGCTACTTTCACCTGGGTCCCTTCAGGAACGGGATCCGGCAGCGTTTCAATACCCAGAACGTCCGGTTCACCAAACTGTTTGACTTGTATTGCCTTCATGGATGTCCTCCTTAAGGTTACTAGGTACTACAGTGTATCAACCAACAGCGGCTAATTCCAGTCGGCCTCCCCAGCGTCTCAGAAGTTCATGACGAATGTCTAACGCGTCTGGCGTTGTCAGACGCTTGGTCTGCTCAACATAAGCAAAGGCTTCCTGCCTTGCAGCTTCCAGGATTTTGATATCTTTCACCAGGTTGGCCACCCTGAATTCCGGCAGCCCTGCTTGTCTGGTCCCCAGGAAATCGCCTGGGCCACGAATCTCAAGATCGGCTTCGGCAATTTTAAATCCATCATTTGTCTCAACCATGACCTGAAGCCGCCTGGCCGCATCGGCACTGTAATTGTCTGAAGGGATTAAAATGCAGAAGCTCTGTTCGGCGCCGCGCCCGACCCTGCCACGCAACTGATGCAGCTGAGACAGGCCGAACCGGTCAGCGTGTTCGATAACCATCACAGAAGCATTGGGAACATCGACACCGACTTCAATGACAGTCGTTGAAACAAGCAGTTGCAATCTCCCCTGCCGAAAATCTTCCATCACGGAATCTTTATCCGAGGTCTTCATCCGGCCATGAAGAAGGCCGACCTTAACCTCCGGGAAAATATCATTCTGAAGCTCTTCTGCCGCTACGGTGGCGGCCTGCAAATCACTTTTCTCAGATTCTTCGACCAGTGGATAGACAATGTAAACCTGCCTTCCGAGGCTCAGCTGCTCTCGAATCAGCTGGTAGGTTTTACTCCGCTGACTGACCGGATACATTCTGGTGGTAATCGGTTTCCTTCCCGGTGGCAGCTCATCGATAACGGAGACCGAGAGATCTCCATAAAGGGTCATGGACAGAGTGCGCGGTATGGGAGTGGCCGTCATGACCAGGATATCCGGGTTGGCCCCTTTATGCTTGAGCACGCTCCGCTGTCTCACCCCGAAGCGATGCTGCTCGTCTATGATGCCGAGTCCCAGCATGTGAAACTCGACCGCGTCCTGAAGGACGGCATGGGTTCCGACGACAAGATTGACACGACCGGTGGAGATGGCGTTCAGAGCCTCCCGTTTAGCTCCTGCAGCCATACTGCCCTGCAGCAGGCAGGCGCTCAAGCCCAGGGGCTCCAACCAGGTCTGAAATGTTTTGAAGTGCTGTTCGGCCAGAATTTCCGTGGGAGCAACAACGGCCACCTGGGCGTCATTTTCGATAGCGATCAGGGCGGCCATCATCGCCACCAGGGTCTTGCCGCTTCCGACATCCCCCTGCAGCAACCGGTGCATGGGCTGAGGCGACATCATGTCTATCTTGATTTCCCCAAGGACCCGTCTTTGCGCCCCGGTAAGCTTGAATGGAAGCAATTTATTTAATGGAATCGTATACTTATGAGTGAAATTGAAGGCTATTCCCGGTTCCAGCTTGACCCCTGCCCTCTTCAGTGCAAGACCAAGTTCAAGAAAGAAAAATTCATCAAACACCAGTGACTGCCGGGGGCGATCCTGCCCTTTAGCCAGGCTGGTCAAATCGCTGTCATCCGATGGCCAATGAATGAATCTTATGGCCTTGTCGAGAGGCATAAGGGCAAATTTTTTCAGAAGAAAGTCAGGGAGATAGGTGGTCACCATGGCCCCGTAAGTCTCAACCAGGCGTAACCAGATTTTGCGCATCTGCTTCTGCGACAGCCCTTCAGTCGCGGGATAAACCGGCAGGATGCGACCAAGTTCGGCAGGATTGCTGTTCAGGTAATCCTTGACATCCTGATCATCGTGGATCAATTCAGCATCGGGATGATGGATTTCCCTGATCGCTGCAAACCGTTTGACTTCTCCGATAAAGATCGCTTTCTGCCCGACAGGAAAGCGTTTGTGCAGCCAGGGCTTGCGATAACGGAACCACTTCAGGGAGATCCGCCCGGTATCGTCACCGACGATAACTTCGTAGATTCTCCTTCTGCTGCGTGACGTCGTTACTTCGCCTGAAGCAAGAACTGTTGCGACGAAAATCTCTTGCTGACCATCCACCAGATTCTGAATGGTTTTCAGGCGCCGACGATCCTCATAGCGGGTCGGCAGGTGATAGAGAGCATCCTCAATGGTGCGAATGCCAAGCTTTTGCAGCTTTTCCAGACTGCGGGCACCGACTCCGTGCAGGGCAGAAATGTCCTGCTGAAGAGGAGACGGCTTACCAGCCTGTCCTGATGAAGACATCAAACGTGATCAGTCTTCCAGAATGGCGTTAAGATCGGCGAGGATCTGGTCAAGATCAAGACCGTGGGCACGAACTCCCTGAGCCAGGGATTCCGTAGATGCACCGAGACACCCGACACACCCGAGATTATAGCGATCGAGAACCTCGGCCACCTTGGGACTGATTTGAATAACCTGCTGAAATGTCATATCTTTTGTGATTTTTTGGGCCATTTCAACCTCCAGGAGAAAGCGCAGGAATGCGACCGGGTAAATTCTCACAAAACTGGCAGCAAATTGCAAGAAAAACGGGGCGTCATCCAAAAGAAGCGCCCCGATTTCCATCCCTATGTCAACAGTTCGTCAGCTGTATTCAATGTCTGTCACTTCATAGACTTTGACCCCAGACGGAACCGCAATCCGCACTTCTTCGTCAACCTGATGACCGATAAGGGCCTTGCCGACCGGGGAGGTGATGGAGATCTTGCCGACCTTGATATCAGCCTCGTCCTCTCCGACGATCTGGTAGGTCACTTCCTTTTCCGTATCAACATCGAACAGGGTGACTCTGGCACCAAAAACGATTTTATCGCTTTTGATGGTTTTCGGATCAATCACCTGAGCCATGGCAATCTTGTTGTTGAGTTCCTGGATACGTCCCTCAACAAAAGCCTGACGGTCCTTGGCGGCATCGTATTCTGCATTTTCCGACAGATCACCGTGGCTGCGCGCTTCGGCAATGTCCTGGACCACTTTCGGGCGCTCAACCCGAACAAGGTGTTTAAGTTCGTCCTGAAGCCGCTGATAACCCTCAGCAGTCATTGGAACAGAATTGCTCATACATTTCACTCCTTAAAAAAACAGCGGGCGGGATAACCCGCCCACTGCATTGTTAATTATGAAAGCCCGCTTACTCAGGAACGGCTATAATACTCCTGCAATGGTTTAACGTCAAGGTTTTCCCTTAACATGGCCAGGATCCCGTCGGTCACCGCCTTGATGCCGGCGACCGTCGTGTAGTAGGCCACCTCATTCATCAGTGCCGAACGCCTGATAGAATAGGAATCGGCGACCGACTGGGCGCCAAGAGTGGTGTTGAAGACCATGCAGATTTCCCGACTTTTGATGGCGTCGACACAATGAGGGCGGCCTTCCTTAACCTTGTTGATGCGTTCAACGGGAATCCCGTGCTCGGTCAAGAATGCCGAAGTTCCGCCGGTTGCAACGATAGAAAACCCTGCGGCCACCAACTTCCTGGTTGATTCGACAATATGCTCCTTATCCGTATCTTTGACACTGATGAAAATTTTCCCTTCACGGGGCAGCTTGACGTTGGCTCCCAACTGAGCCTTGGCAAACGCCTTGCCAAAATCATAGTCGATCCCCATGACCTCGCCGGTTGATTTCATTTCCGGACCAAGCAGAGTATCGACCCCCGGGAACTTGACAAAGGGGAAGACGGCTTCCTTGATGGCGATGTGCTTGGGCAGGATATCGCCGCTGACCCCGAGTTCCGGGAGGGTCTGTCCGGCCATGACCTTGGCGGCAATCTGAGCCAGGGGCCGGTTGGTGGCTTTTGAGACGAACGGTACGGTTCGGCTGGCTCTCGGGTTGACTTCGAGAAGATAAATATCACCGTCCTTGACGGCATACTGGATATTCATGAGGCCGATGACCTGCAGTTCCAGGGCCAGTTCGATGGTCTGACGACGAATCTCGTCGATAATATTGGCCGGCAGCGAATACGGCGGCAACGAACAGGCCGAGTCACCGGAATGAATTCCGGCCTCTTCAATATGCTGCATAATCCCGCCGATGACGACATTCTTGCCGTCGGCAAGGGCATCGACATCCACCTCGATGGCGTCGACAAGAAACTTATCGATCAGCACGGGATGTTCTGGAGACGCATCGACGGCATATTTCATATAGTCGCGCAAGCGCTCAACATTGTAGACGATCTCCATCGCCCGGCCACCGAGGACGTAGGAGGGCCGCACTACGACCGGGTACCCGATCCGCTCGGCGATCTTTTCGGCCTCATCATAAGCCCGGGCGATCCCGTTGTCGGGCTGACGCAGGTTGAGCTTGTTCAACAGAGCCTGAAAGCGCTCGCGGTCTTCGGCGCGATCGATAGCATCGGGCGAGGTGCCGATAATGGGGACTCCGGCTTTCTCAAGAGCGACCGCCAGTTTCAGTGGAGTCTGGCCGCCATACTGGACGATGACCCCGACCGGTTTTTCCTTTTCGACGATAGCGAGCACATCTTCGAAAGTGAGGGGCTCGAAATAGAGACGATCGGAAGTATCATAATCGGTGGACACGGTTTCCGGGTTACAGTTGACCATGATGGTTTCATACCCGGCATCGGACAATGAAAACGCCCCGTGGACACAGCAATAATCGAATTCGATCCCCTGCCCGATCCGGTTGGGTCCGCCGCCCAGGATCATGATTTTTTTACGATCGGTGGGATTCGCCTCGCATTCGGATTCATATGTGGAATACAGGTACGGCGTATAGGCTTCGAATTCCGCACCGCAGGTATCAACCCGCTTGTACACCGGCAGAACCTTCAATTCCTGTCTGAGTTTGCGAATATCGTCCTCGGTAACCTTCCACAGCGTCGCCAGCCTCCGGTCGGAAAAACCGTACTGCTTTGCATCACGCAACAGCGCGACGAATTCATCATCCTTGGAGGCAAGCTGATCGCGCTTTGCGACCAGTTCGGCCTCCTTGTCAACAATCTGGGCGATGTTGTTGAGAAACCAGGGATCAATGCCGCTCAGAGAGTAAATATCTTCCGTGTTCATTCCGGCCCGGAAAGCGTCCGCCAGATACCACATCCGTTCCCAGCTGGGGACGTGCAGTTTTTCATGGAGCAGGCTGGTCTCGGATTCAGACAGTTCCCGCCCATATTCCTCGGGAGATGCAAACAGGCGGCTTTCGAAACCATAGGAACCGATCTCCAGGGAACGCAGCGCCTTTTGCAGGCTTTCCTTGAAAGTACGGCCAATGGCCATGGCTTCGCCGACCGACTTCATCTGGGTGGTCAGGGTCGCATCGGCCTGGGGGAATTTCTCAAAAGTAAACCGCGGCACCTTGGTAACGACATAGTCGATAGTCGGTTCAAAAGAAGCCAGAGTCTCCCGGGTAATGTCGTTGGAGATTTCATCCAGGCGATAGCCGACCGAGAGCTTTGCGGCAATCTTGGCAATCGGGAAACCGGTGGCCTTGGACGCCAGGGCCGACGAACGGGAGACCCGGGGATTCATTTCGATGACCACCAGTCGGCCATCTTGCGGATTGACGCCAAACTGGATATTGGAGCCGCCGGTGTCCACCCCGATCTCTCGGATGATCTTCAGGGAGGCGTCGCGAAGGATCTGATATTCCTTGTCGGTCAGGGTCTGGGCCGGAGCAACGGTAATGGAATCCCCGGTGTGAACGCCCATGGCATCGAAGTTTTCGATGGAACAGATAATAACCACATTGTCAGCGCCGTCGCGCATGACTTCAAGCTCGTATTCCTTCCAGCCGATGACCGATTCTTCGACCAGGATTTCATTGGTCGGCGAAGCGTCGATCCCGGCGATGGCCATCCGCTCATACTCCTCGCGGTTATACGCGATACCGCCCCCGGTCCCGCCCAGAGTAAAGGATGGCCTGATGATCGCCGGAAAACCGATATGATCGATGATGTCCATGGCCTCCTTGTGGCTGTGGGCCAGGCCGGAACGGGGCACCTCGACACCGATCTTTTCCATCGCCTGCTTGAACAGGGTGCGGTCCTCGGCTTTCTTGATCGGACCCAGTTTGGCGCCGATAAGCTCGACGTTGAATTTGTCAAGAACGCCCGCCTCGGCAACCGCCACCGCCGTATTCAGGGCCGTCTGTCCGCCGAGGGTCGGTAGCAGGGCATCGGGTCTTTCCTTTTCGATAATGCGGCTCAGACTTTCAGGGGTGACCGGTTCAACATAGGTCCGATCGGCAAAATCGGGATCGGTCATGATGGTCGCCGGATTCGAGTTGAGCAGAACGACCTCGTACCCTTCTTCTTTAAGAGCCTTGCAGGCCTGGGTACCGGAGTAGTCAAACTCACAGGCCTGTCCGATAACAATGGGACCGGCACCGATAATCAGAATCTTTTTTATATCCTCACGCTTGGGCATGGTTGTTCCTTTGAAATTTAAAGCTGCTTTGACAAGATGAATTTATTTCCTATTTTCTTTCATCATCTCGATGAAACGATCAAAAAGGTATTTGGCATCGTGGGGTCCAGGCGACGCTTCCGGGTGATACTGCACGGAAAACGCGGGAACCTCCAGGTGCTGGATACCTTCGACGGTGTTGTCGTTGAGATTCATGTGAGTGACGGCGACCTGATTCCGGTCGATACTGTCGGCATCGACAGCAAATCCGTGATTCTGAGAGGTGATCTCGACCTGCTGGCGCTTCTGATCAAGAACCGGCTGGTTGCCACCACGGTGTCCGAATTTCAGTTTATAGGTTTTGCCGCCAAGGGCGATGGACAACAGCTGGTGGCCCAGACAGATCCCGAAGATCGGTACTTTTCCCAGCAGTTGACGAATGTTCTCCTGAGCATAATTGAGCGGTTCCGGGTCCCCGGGACCGTTGCTCAGAAAAACGCCGTCAGGGTTCATAGTCAGAACCTCCTCGGGGCTGGTGGTGGCCGGAACAACCGTGACGTCACACCCGGCAGAGGTCAGATTGCGAAGGATGTTGCGCTTGATCCCGAAATCATAGGCAACGACCCGGTACGGCTTTTGCTGCCCGGAACTGTCGCCGTATCCCTTCCCGAGTTGCCAAACCTCCTCGGTGGCATGGTAAGGTTCGGCGCAAGTGACCTCACGGACCAGGTCACGACCGACAATGGAAGGAGCCTGGCGGGCCTTTTCGACAAGGCTTTGCGGGTCGGTATCGAGGGAAGAGACAATCCCGGTCTGGGCCCCGGCAGTCCGAATATGCCGGACCAAAGCCCTGGTATCGATCCCCTCAATAGCAACGATATTGTTCTGTTTCAGGTACTCGTCCAGAGACATCTGCGACCTGAAGTTGCTGGGGAAGGGACAGGACTCTTTGACGACGAACCCCGATAAAAACGGTTTGCGGGATTCAACATCCTCGGGATTGATCCCGTAATTGCCAATCTGCGGATAGGTCATGGTCACGATTTCGCCATGGTAGGAAGGATCGGTCAGGATTTCCTGGTATCCGGTCATGCTCGTGTTAAAGACAACCTCACCGGTGACTTCCCCAACGGCGCCGAGAGCCTTGCCTATGAAATACTTGCCATCGGCAAGTGCAAGAACTGCTTTCATTACTACCTCTACTAATAGAATTTACTTTAACGTTTAATCTGCAACTATATGGAAATAAATAGTTTTAATTCCGCTCATAAACCGTTTTCCCGGCTAGCAGGGTCTGGACAACCGCTCCCTTGAAAGAATAACCGGCAAAAGGCGTGTTTTTACTTTTTGACTGAAGTTTTTCCAATTCCAGAGTCCACTCCAGATCAGGATCGATAATAGCGATATCGGCGACACAGCCAATCGACAGTGTACCACGATCGATGCCAATTATGCCTGCCGGCCGACAAGTCAGTAAGGCAATCGCCCGATTAAGGTCGATAACCTTCTCATTGACCAGCTGCAATGTCAATGGCAGCAGCGTCTCAAGCCCGATTATCCCATTCAGGGCAATGGGAAACTCGACATTTTTTTCATCATAGTGATGAGGGGCGTGATCCGTTGCGATCGCGTCAATCGTGCCGTCAGCCAGACCGGCGCGCAGCGCATCGACATCCGTCTGATGGCGAAGGGGCGGATTCATCTTGGCATTGGTGTCATAGCCGCGAACCGCCTCTTCCGTCAGGGTCAAATGGTGCGGTGTCGCCTCGCAGGTCACCCTGACGCCGCGCTTTTTGGCCTGCCGCACCAGATCGACACTCCCCCGGGTCGACACGTGAGCCAGGTGCAACCGGCCGCCGGTAAACTCTGCGAGCATGATATCCCGCGCAACAGCAGCATCCTCTGCCACCCAGGGAATCCCCTTGATACCGAGTTCGGTCGCGACTGCCCCATCGTTCATGCTCCCGTCGCCGACAATGGACAGATCTTCACAATGGGAAATGATGGGAGCAGCGAACGTATCTGCGTATTCAAGAGCTCGCCGCATCAGCTCACCGCCGGGGACCGGTTTGCCGTCATCGGAAAACGCGACGCAGCCCCCTTCTTTCAGTTCACCCATTTCAGAGAGCGTCTCCCCTTTCATTCCGGAACTGATGGCGCCGACAGAAAAACGTTGGCATAACCGGCCTGCTTTGCCTTGTTGATGATGTACTGGGTCACGGCCAGGTTATCGTTGACCGGCGCCGTATTGGGCATGCAGGCAAGAGATGTCACCCCTCCGGCTGCCGCCGCCCTGGTACCTGAAACGATATCCTCCTTGTATTCCTGACCGGGATCACGCAAATGAGTGTGAATATCGATCAGTCCGGGAGTCACCAGTTTGCCAGCGGCATCGATCACATCTGCGTCAGCGGCTGGAATCGTCTGATCGACCCGGGCAATGACGCCGTTCTCAACAAGGATATCCTGTACGGCATCCAGGTTATTGGCCGGGTCGATGACACGCCCTGCTTTAATGACTATTTTCATCGTATCACCTCTTCTCGAAATCAGCTTTCCTGAAGTTTATCGCCACCGGCCACCAGATAGAGCAGAGCCATCCGCACGGCGACACCGTTTTCGACCTGGTCCAGAATAACATTCTGCTTACCATCGGCAACGACCGACGAGAGTTCGACTCCGCGATTGATTGGTCCCGGGTGCATCACGATGGCATCGGGGCTGGCCAGCTTGAGGCGCGCCTCATTCAACCCGAAAAATCGTGCATATTCGCGGGTTGAGGGAATCAGGGTCTTACCCTGTCTTTCCCGCTGAATGCGCAGCATCATGACGACATCCGCTCCGGTGACTGCGTCGTCCAGATTGTAGTAAACTTCGCACCCCAGCTTGTCAATTCCCGGCGGCACCATGGTGCGCGGGCCGACGATACGGACGTTGGCACCCAGCTTGGTCAGACAATAGATATTAGACCGAACCACCCGGCTGTGGGTGATATCGCCGGCAATGACGACCGTCAGACCGGCTATCTGCCCCTTGTGCTGGCGAATGGTGAAAGCGTCCAGCAACGCCTGGCTGGGGTGTTCGTGAGTGCCGTCACCGGCATTGACCACGGAGCAGCCGAGGCGTTCAGCCAGATAATCGCAGGCGCCGGAAGCACTGTGCCGCATGACGATAATGTCCGGATGCATGGCTTCGATATTTTTGGCCGTATCCTCGAGCGTTTCCCCCTTGACGACCGAAGAGGAGGACGCACTGATGTTAATGGTATCCGCAGAAAGCCGCTTTCCGGCGATTTCAAACGAAGTGCGGGTTCTGGTGCTCGCTTCAAAAAAAAGGTTGACAATGGTCTTGCCGCGCAGGGTCGGGACCTTCTTGATCTGCCGGGTGTTGATCTCCTTGAAGGAATCGGCGGTATCCAGGATGAAAGTCAACTCATCGGCAGACAGCTCTTTGATACCGAGAATATGTTTGGGATTGAATGACATGGACTTACCTCCTGGTTACCGTCTCAGCAAATGAACAGACCGGGGAACATTCTGCTCGTCAAAAGCGACTTCTATTTGTTCATTGCGCGCAGTCGGCAGGTTGCGGCCGATATAATCAGGGCGAATGGGGAGCTCGCGGTGCCCGCGGTCGATCAGGGTGGCCAGTTGAATACTTTGCGGGCGGCCGAGGTCCATGAGAGCATCAAGGGCAGCGCGAATGGTACGCCCCGTAAACAGCACATCGTCAACCAGAATGACCTTGCAGTCGTCAAGGGAAAAACGAATGTCGGTCTGACCCACTTCAAGATTGTTGCGGGAGGCGATGTCGTCACGGTACATGGTGACATCGATCAGGCCGAGGGGGATATCGACACTCTCTATTTCGGCCAGTTTCTTCTGCAGCAATGAGGCCAGGTAGGCGCCACCGGTCCGGGATTCCGATCAGCACCAGCTTGTCGACTCCCTTGTTCTTTTCCAGAATTTCGTGGGCAATCCGGGTCAATGCCCGGCTGATTCCCTTTTCGTCTAGAATTTCAATCGTTTCTGCAGCCACGGCAGCCTCCTTTGATGAGAGCGGGCACAAAAAAACACCTCTGCAACAGGTGCAAAGGTGTGGTTGATATACTCTTCTTGTGGTTTGACACTGTTTTTCTCCCTTGTTGATCTCTCGGATCAAATTAAAGGGTAAAGCAAAATTTTATGGAAGATAGCAATCCGTGAAGCGTCTGTCAACAACGGAATGCTTCTTCGCACCCAGTCCCCCCACCCGCAAAGACCGCAATGGTCAAGCACGGCCAGCGCGGGCACAGCCAAGCTAATGAATCGGTCGGCCGATACGATTGAAACGGATTTTATGCAGCAAATCCCCCTCACTATTCCATGACCAATATTTTATGAAGGCAAGACCCTTGATTTTCTTTTCGTTGACGAACCCCCAGAACCTGCTGTCATAGGAATAATCCCGGTTATCCCCCATAACGAAATAATTGTGCTCAGGCACCTTGATAGGACCGAGAAAGTCACGGGGGCTGGCGACGGCGGGCAGAATGTCACTGTCCTTGTGAACTTCCTGGGGGATATCGTAAAGCTCGCCGTTGACGTAAACCTTTTTGTTTTTGATTTCGACAATATCACCGGGCTGACCGATCACCCTCTTGATGAAATCACGGCGCTGGAAATAGGATTTTCCGGCATCCTCGGGGAACTCAAAAACGATAACATCTCCACGCTGCGGATCGCGGATCGACAGATAGCGGCCATCGACAAAGGGAATCTTTGTGCCGTAGATAAATTTGTTGACCAGCAGGTGATCACCGATCAGCAGGGTATCCAGCATTGACCCGGAAGGAATCTTAAAAGCCTGAAACAGGAACGTTCTGATAATCAAAGCCAGAACGACTGCGACAATCAGCGCTTCCGACCACTCGCGATACCACGGTTTTTTGACTCCGACAGCTTTACTCTTTTTGAATATGCCCATGATCTACTCTTTAACTTTGAGAATGGCAAGGAAGGCATCCTGAGGCAGTTCGACACTGCCAACCTGCTTCATGCGCTTCTTGCCGGCTTTTTGTTTTTCAAGCAGCTTCCGCTTCCGGGTGATATCGCCACCGTAACACTTGGCGGTTACGTCCTTGCGCAGCGCCTTTACAGTTGAACGGGCGATAACCTTGTTGCCGATGGCCGCCTGGATGGCTACCTCATATTGCTGCCGCGGAATAAATTCCTTCATCTTGGACACCAGTTCACGCCCTCGGAACTGGGCCTTGTCGTTATGCACGATCAGGGACAGGGCGTCAACCACGTCACCGTTGATCAGCACATTGAGCCGAACCAGCTTGCTGGGGCGGAAATCGAGATGTTCGTAATCGAGGGAAGCGTAGCCGCGGGTGATGGATTTCAGGCGATCAAAGAAGTCCAGCACAATCTCATTGAGGGGCAACTCATAGACGACCATAACCCGGTTGGCGGTCAGGTATTTAATTTCCCTTTGAACGCCCCGCTTTTCGACGCACAGGCTGAGAACCGCACCGACGTATTCATTGGGGACGTGAATAGATGCCAGCACGAAGGGCTCCTCGATCTTTTCGATATACTGAATGTCCGGGAGCATGTTGGCGCTTTCAACCTGGAGATACTCACCCTTGGTGGTGGTGACATGATAGACGACGGTCGGTGCCGTGGTAATCAGATCGACATCGAATTCTCGCTCCAGGCGTTCCTGGATAATCTCCATGTGCAGCAGCCCGAGGAAACCGCAACGAAAGCCGAAACCGAGAGCAAGGGAATTCTCGGGTTCGAAAGAAAAGGCGGCATCGTTGAGACGCAATTTTTCAAGAGCGTCACGCAGGGCGTCGTAATCACCGGAATCGACAGGATAGAGTCCCGAAAAAACCATCGGTTTGACATCCTGGTAACCGGGCAGCGCCTGATCGGCCGGACGATGAAGGTGAGTGATGGTATCGCCCACCTTGGCGTCTTCAACGACCTTGATTCCGGCAATAAGAAAACCGACTTCCCCGGCAGCCAGCTGGGGCAATTCAAGAGGTTGCGGGCAGAAGGCCCCGACCTTCTGAACCTCGTAAACCCCCTTGGTGGCCATCAGCTTGATTTTGTCCCCCTTCTTCACTGTCCCTTCGACGACCCTGACCAGGACGACAACCCCCTGATAGGAATCGTACCAGGAATCGAAGGTGAGCGCCTTGAGGGGTGCATCGGGATCACCGGAGGGGGGCGGCACCCGGCGGACGACAGCCTCCAGGATTTCGTCGATCCCCTTCCCTTCCTTCGCGCTGGCAAGGATGGCGTCCGAGGCATCCAGACCGATAATGTCTTCGACTTCCGCCTTGATTCGTTCCGGATCAGCGCTGGGCAGATCAATCTTGTTGATAACCGGAAAAATTTCAAGATCCTGATCAATCGCCATATAGACATTGGCAAGGGTCTGCGCTTCGACACCCTGGGCAGCATCGACCACCAGCATGGCCCCCTCGCAAGCCGACAGGGAACGGCTGACCTCATAGGAGAAGTCGACATGCCCGGGCGTATCGATGAGGTTCAGAACATACTGCTGGCCGTCTTTACCGGTATAGGGCAGTCGCACCGCCTGGGACTTGATAGTAATGCCACGTTCCCGTTCAAGTTCCATTTTATCGAGGTACTGATCGGAACGCTCACGCTCACTCAGAGCACCGGTGGCCTCGAGAAGACGGTCGGCCAGAGTTGATTTGCCGTGATCGATATGAGCGATTATTGAAAAATTACGGATATTTTTCTGATTCATAAAATCTGTCTACACACCTTATTGCAATTGAATTTTAACCGCTAATACTAGGCTGGAATGACCGCCTTTGTAAAGGACAAAGGCGTCAGGGTCGTGTTCGCCTTTGTCCTTTCGGCTTCCCGCGTTGTCGTCCTGCCCTGCAGTCTCTTTCTGGAGCAGGTCCAAACCGGTCTAAAAGTGCTCTTTTTTGCTTCAGGAGGACGACTCTCCCCTTGTTTATTCAGATATTTCTATGCTATAAGCGAATTTTGAAACAAAACATATCTTCTTAAAAACAATGGGGATTTTTATGGACCGCGCAGACCGCTCCAGGCAGGAACCCGTTGAAATCATCTGCCCAAAATGCCGCTATACAGAAATTATCTACCTGCCCAGAGAGAACCTGCCTCTGTGTCCCCAGTGTCAAACCCAGATGCTCATCTCGGAACTTCTGGATGAAGGGAAATCATACTGAACACGACGCACCGGTATGTGGCTGTATCGGTTGAACCATCACCATCACCCTGTTCATGGAGGACTATGCAATGAAACTTCTCAAATCCGTATTTGCATTACTGTTTGTTTTCTGCCTGTTGGTTCCGGCCGTAGCCAGTGCCGACACTCTTGATGAGATCCTTGAACGCGGCACCCTGCGGGTCGGCATGGAGCCGGGCTATATGCCATTTGAAATGACCAACCAGCGCGGCGAGATCATCGGTTTCGACGTCGACATGGCCAAACAGATCGCCAAAGCCATGAATGTCAAGCTCGAACTGGTCAGCACTGCCTGGGACGGCATCATTCCTGGTCTGATTACCAAGAAATACGATATGATCATGAGCGGCATGACCCTGACCCAGGAAAGAAACCTGAAGGTCAACTTCGCGTCTCCTTACATTGTTGTCGGTCAGACGATTCTGGTTAAAAAGGAATTTGCCGGCGAGGTCCAGTCCTACAAGGACCTCAACGATCCCAAATACACGGTCGCCTCGAAACTCGGAACGACCGGCGAACAGGCCACCAAGCGACTGATCCCCAAAGCCAAGTACATTTCCTTTGAAACCGAACAGGAAGGGGTCATGGACCTGATCAACGGCAAGGTTGACGCTTTCGTCTACGACCTGCCCTTTATGGCTATTGCCAATGCTGAAAAAAACAACGGGAAACTGATCTTCCTCGACAAGCCCTTTACCTATGAACCCCTCGCCTGGGCGATCCGCCGCGGCAATCCGGACATGCTCAACTGGCTCAACAATTTCATGAATCAGATCCGCAGCGACGGAACCTATGACAAAATCTATGCAAAGTGGTTCCTCAGCGATGAATGGTTGAAGCAGGTTCAACACTAAAAACCTTCTGATACGGTCTTGGGGCTGCATGGAAATGCGGGGGATTTTCTATGCAGCCCTGGTCTTCAGAAAGTGAATAAATTCCTTTTAAATCCCAACAAGAGAAAGTCCCGCAAGGTGAAAAAAGAAAACAGCAATCTGCTCTGGAGGCTACTGACCCTCCTGATTCTCTTAAGTCTTGCTGCCGGGCTCTGGGCTGCCACGAAAAAAATCGACTACACCTGGCGCTGGAACCGGATTCCGCAGTACTTTGTCTATCATCAGGAGACCCTCAAAACTGTTCCTTTCGATGGACGCGTTGAAAAGGTCGAAGTCGCGGGGAAAAAAGCAACCATCTCCGTACGCAGTGAAGACGACGAACTGAAAACCTTCACGGTCAACGCCAAAACCGTCAAGGTCAGCGAGTATGACGACCTTTTCGAAGGGGACTCTGTCGGTTCGACCTTTCAATGGCGGGCCGGACCGCTTGCCCACGGTCTCTGGACGACCTTGTGGTTGTCGGCGGCAGCCAGCGTTCTGGGTCTGGTCATCGGACTGGTCACCGGATTGTGCCGGGTGTCATCGAACATAACGCTCAAACAGCTGTCCATCATCTATATCGAACTGATCCGGGGCACCCCGCTGCTGGTGCAGATCTTTATTTTCTATTTCTTCCTTGGCACCGTGCTCGATATCAGTCGAATCGTCGCCGGGATCAGCGCCCTGGCCGTGTTTGCCGGGGCCTATGTGGCAGAGATCATCAGGGCAGGGATCCAATCCATCCCCAAGGGACAGATGGAAGCGGCACGGTCCCTCGGCATGAATGTTCCCCAGGCGATGATTCACATCATCCTGCCCCAGGCGTTCAAAAGAACCCTGCCTCCCCTGGCCGGTCAATTTATCAGCCTGATCAAAGATTCATCCCTGGTTTCGGTTATCGCAATTACCGACCTCACCAAGAGTGGCCGCGAAGTCATCACCTCGACCTTCGCGACCTTCGAAATCTGGTTCGTAGTTGCCCTGCTCTACCTAATTTTGACGTTATCCCTGTCGCAGGTGATTGCCTGGGTTGAACGGAGGCTCGCAGTCAGTGATTAAAACAGTAGATCTGAAAAAAACTTTTGTCGGCCGCGGCCAGACGGTCCACGCAGTTGACGGAGTTTCTGCCCATATCAAGCCCGGAGAAGTGGTTGTCATCATCGGCCCTTCCGGTTCCGGAAAGTCGACTTACCTGCGCTGCTTGAACGGTCTGGAAACCTTTACCTCGGGTCATATTCACATCAATGGGGTCGACCTTGCCGACCGTAAAACCGATCTCAACAAGGTCAGGCGCGAAGTCGGCATGGTGTTTCAGCAGTTCAACCTGTTTCCGCACAAAACCGTTCTGGAAAACCTGGTCCTGGCCCAGATGGTCGTTCGCAAACGCAGCCGGGCTGAAGCCGAAAAGAAAGGACGCGAGCTGCTCAAAAAGGTCGGTATTGCCGAAAAGGAAAATGAATATCCGATCCGCCTGTCGGGTGGGCAGCAACAGCGTGTCGCCATCGCCCGCGCACTGGCCATGGATCCCAAAATCATGCTGTTTGACGAACCGACCAGCGCTCTCGACCCGGAAATGGTCGGTGAAGTTCTGGAAGTCATGAAGCAGCTGGCCCGTGAAGGCATGACCATGGTTGTGGTAACCCACGAAATGGGATTTGCCCGGGAAGTGGCAGATCGGGTTCTGTTCATGGACCATGGGCGACTGGTTGAAGAAGGCACTCCTGAACATTTTTTTACCAACCCGCGGGAAGAAAGAGCGAAACTGTTCCTGAAACAGGTTCTTTGAACAACCTGAATGCATATTCGCAGATATCAGAAAAGGGCACTTTCCAAGGTGCCCTTTTCTGATATCTGCAACCATAAACAATTGAGCCCTCAATAAAATCAGCGAAATGTATCTTGTCATTCCCCCTTTGACTTTATTATCGTAGCCTTCATGCTGAACTACGAATCAACCAAAGAGAATATCAAGACCGGTGCGATCGCAGCCTGGCCCATCTGTCTCGGTTATTTCCCCATCGGCCTCGCCCTCGGCGTTCTGGCCCAGAAAGCCGGTCTTCCCTGGTGGGCGGTGGCCATGATGTCGGTCATCGTATTTGCCGGCAGCGCTCAATTTATCTGCATTGCCATGCTCAGCGCCGCAGCGTCGCCCCTGGCGATTATCATGACGACCTTCGTCGTCAATTTCCGCCACACCCTCATGAGTTCGGCTCTGGCCATTCACCTGGCCGGAATCAATCGAAAATTCCTGGCTCTTTTCGCCTACGGAATGACCGATGAAAGTTTCGCCGTCAACATGTCGAGGTTCAAGGCAGGAAACTGGAACCGCCATCAAGCCCTGACCGTTAATCATCTGGCCAATGCGGCCTGGTTTGCTGCCACCGTTTGCGGAACCCAGGTGGGTCAATTTATTCCGCCCGAAGCTTTCGGCATCGATTACGCCCTCATCGCCATGTTTATCTGCCTGCTGGTTTTTCAGCTGCAAAGCCGCATCCATGTCATCACCGCCGTTCTGGGACTGTCGCTTTCGACGATATGGTACTTGCTGATTCCCGGAGATTCCTATATTGTCGGTTCTGCTATCGCAGCGGCCAGCCTCGGCCATCTCCTGCAGCGCCGTTACCGGAGAAGCAAATGACCTTTGTTGATTACCTGCTTCTATTTATCGGTATGGGTGTGGTCACTTACCTTCCCAGAGCGCTGCCGCTGATCTATCTGGCCCATAGAAAATTGCCGCAGGAGCTGGTTGACTGGCTCGGCCTGATACCGGTTGCCGTTCTCAGCGCCCTCCTGGCTCCGGCCCTGCTGACGGATACTGCGGAGCGCTCTTTCAGTCTTGAGAAGCCTGAATTGCTGGTCGCCATTCCGACCCTCCTGTTTGCCCTGAAAACCAGGAGTCTTGGCGGAACGGTGCTGGTCGGCATGCTGCTTTTCTGGCTGGCAAACTTTATTTTGAGATAACACGGAGAGTTAATGAAACTTACTGGAAAACAAGTCCGCTTCCTGAGAGGGCTGGGACATCACCTTCACCCTGTAGTCATGATCGGGAAGGAAGAAATCAATGCCGCTGTGGTCGCCGCAACCGACGAGGCGCTCGCGGCTCATGAACTGATCAAGGTCAAGCTGCAGGAAGGCTGTCTCGGCGACCGTAAAAATGTCGCTGCCGAACTGGCCAGCATCACCGGCTCTGAAATCGCCCAGATCCTGGGACGGACCTTTCTTTTGTATCGTCAGGCTGACGACCCCCGGATCATTCTACCTAAAACCTGAGCGAACCGCGCGGCCGCCTGGAATCCGGTAACGGAAGATCATGTTTCATTTTACCAGCCATAGCGAACCGCCAACTGCGTTCGAAATCAAAGAGACGCGAGCGGCCCTGAAGGCCCGAAGAAATCGACTGTTCAAATATTCGGGCCTTTCCGATCTGGGGCATGGCCTGCTCTATTTCACTCTCTATTTCTATGGTCTCCTGTCCGGATATGCTGTCCTGACCGCAATCGCAGTAGCAACCGTGTGCGCTATCACTCTGGCCAGCGTCACCCGTCACAACCTGTCGGGATCCGATAAATTCGCTATCAGCGCAATCGCCATGGGAGTAACTGCTGCCATTCCCACGGTCCTCGTCTTCCTCATGAAGCAGGCCATTCCAGCCAGCATGGTGGCCGGTGTCGGAGGCGGTTCCATTGTTATTTTCGGAGCGACGCTGGGTAGACAGGTCAGACTGGTCATGACCGGTCTTGAAGACCTGAAAACATTCCAGGACGATAACGCGGCGAATCAGGAACTGCTCATCATGAGTCGCAGATTCAGTCAAATTGCTCAATATCGCGAGGAGGCGGGGAGGATTCTGCGGCCTAACCTGACCTATGGCGAATTAAAAGCCATGCGCCGCTGGGCTCAAGAGCAAACGACCAGCCGCGGCCGGGCATGAACAGAGGTTCTTAGCGACGACCATCGCTCAGATCGGTCAGCTCCCGATATTCTACCCGGACGATTTCCAGGTCCTCTTCCCCCTGGGGTATGCGCACCGTCACGACATCACCCAGGCGATGACCGAGCAGAGCCCTGCCGACGGGTGAAACCCAGCTGATGCGGCCCTCCTCTGGACTGATTTCATCGACCCCGACAATGGAAAACGTTTTGCACTCCCCTTCCTCGTCCTCGACTGTCACGGTACACCCGAACAGGACCCTGTCTCCGGCCCGCTGCCCCTGCTCGACAGGATCAATGATATCGGCGGATTCAAGCCGTTTCTGGAGAAAACGGATGCGACCGTCAATCTGCCGCAGGCGTTTTTTTCCATAGTGATAATCGGCGTTTTCAGACCTGTCGCCATTTGAGGCCGCCCAGGCGACGGTTTCAACCATGCGGGGTCGCTCTTTATAGAGCAGGGTCTTCAGTTCCTGGCGAAATTTCTCCGCGCAGGCAGGAGTCATGTAAATTTTCTGTTCACTCATGTTCTTGATCAGTGGTTTGCTGTTTTCGGAAAAAAATGTCAATATAGCCGGACTCGTAAGCGCTCTCAAGGGTTAATCCTCAGACCGGAACAGGTTCAGGTTTATTTCCCCCGACAAGAGAAAAACACCGAACAGATCATGTCAATGATTGCAGCTTGTCAAGCTCAGTCAGCCTCATAAGGATTGGATTATGTCGTCTTATCAACTGGTCATTTTCGATTGCGATGGCGTTATTGTGGACAGCGAACCTCTGGCGGCGAAAGTCATCAGTGAAATGGCAGCCGAGCTCGGCCTGCAGATTTCCCAGCGGGAAGCCGAGGAACGTTTTAACGGCCGCAAAATCGCCGAATGGATCCAGGAGTTGGAAGCGGACGTCCAGAGACCGCTGGCCGACACCTTCATTCCCGAGTTCAGAGCCCGTTCGGCGGAACGCTTCCAGCAGGAACTGCAGCCTGTATCCGGAATCAAAAATGCCCTTGAACGTCTCAAGGTACCCTATTGCATGGCTTCCAGCGGTCCCATGACCAAAATCAATGTCACCCTGACCAGCACCAGAATGATGCCCTACTTTAAAGGTAAAATCTTCAGCGGCTATGAGCTGCAAACCTGGAAGCCAGATCCGGGCCTGTTTCTCCACGCTGCCAAGGCCTTCAACACACCACCTCACAAATGCGCAGTTATTGAAGACAGCCTGGCCGGAGTCCAGGCCGGATTGGCCGCCGGTATGACCGTCTTTCATTACCAGCCGGAAAACCCCGCCCAGGTAAGTACCGACGAGCGGGTTGTCCGTTTCAGCTCCATGGCTCTGCTTCCCGGGCTGATCCACGGGACGCAAGCCTGAGATCTCCGTCAGACCCTCTCAAAAGGCTCATAAAGCCTTTTATATTCGTCCTGGGCGTACCGGTCGGTCATGCTGGCGATGTAATCACAAATGACCCGTTCAGTACCAAAGGCCGCAAACCTGTCCTGGTACTTGACCGGCAGCAAGGTCGGGTGGGCCAGGTAGTTTTCGAACAGCAGCGACAGAAACCGTTCTGCCTTGACCCTCATGCGTTCGACCTTGGGGTGGCGATAAAGGTGTTGAAAAAGAAATCTTTTCAGCCCCCTGTTCAGTTCCGCCATTTCCGGACTGAATGTCACCAGGCTCTGCCGGCACTGCCGGACATCGTCCACGGTGCGGATATTATAAGTGCGGAGAGTGGCTGTCGTGGTGGTAATCAGGTCGCGAATCAGCTCGCCAATCAGGTAGCTGATAGTCTGCAGCACATGCCGTTTATCATCAATGCCGGGGAAACGTTGACCAACCGCCACATAGGTTTTTTGCCACAGTTCGACGTCGGCCAGGTCAGAAAGACTGATATACCCAGCTTTCAGACCATCATCGATATCATGGTTGTTGTAGGCGATTTCGTCCGCCAGATCGATGATCTGGGCTTCCAAGGTCGGCCGGCATTCGGGGGCGTAATCGTTAATGGCGGCTGGCGGGGCCTTGTCGTAGTCGGAGGAATGCTTGACGATCCCTTCCCGAACCTCCCAGCTGAGATTCAACCCGTCAAACTCAGGGTAGCGCTGCTCCAGCAGTTCGACAATCCTTAACGATTGCTGGTTATGCTCAAAACCTCCGTGGTCTTTCATCAGTCGATTCAGGACATGCTCCCCGGTATGGCCGAAGGGAGTATGCCCCAGATCGTGCGCCAGGGCCAGGGCTTCCACCAGGTCTTCGTTTAATCCCATTTTTCTTGCGATTCCCCGTGATATCTGAGCCACTTCCAGGGAGTGAGTCAGCCGGGTACGGTAATAATCGCCCTCATGATTGACAAAGACCTGGGTTTTATATTCCAGCCTGCGAAACGCCGCACAATGAATGATCCGATCGCGGTCACGCTCAAAAGCCAGCCTGTCATCCTTGTAGGGTTCTTCATAGCGACGTCCCCTGCTGTTAGCGCTGGTCGCCGCATAGGGTGCAAGATAGTGCTCACACATGTCTGGCCTCCTCCTAGAAAAATGTCATACTTTGTAACTAACAGACCTGTGCGCCATAAAATGTCACGCCAGGTTCCATCCGTTCCGGAATCACGGGACCTGTGGGTTCTTGAAAAAAAATCTTGCCCGATCTGCCGACTCCTGTTAAATCTTTTGTCTTTTGAACTTCAGCAGTCAAGATAGAGCGATGAGGATAATCAGCGGAAAATCACGAGGACGCCGTCTTGCGGAATTTGCCGGGGCCGAGATCAGGCCGACCCCGGACCGCGTCCGCGAGGCGTTATTCAGTATCCTAAGCAGTCGCCTCGGGAATTTTAACGACTTGAATGTTCTCGAACTATTTGCCGGTAGCGGCGCCCAGTCTCTCGAGGCCATCAGTCGCGGAGCCCGCTTCGCAACTCTGGTCGACTCTGGAAAGCCGGCGGCCCGCCTGATTACTGAAAACATCAAACGCTGCCATTGCGAAGAGACAACCCGCTTCATCAACCAGGATGTTTTCAGTGCTTTGCCGGTTCTCAAGGAGCAAGCCCCTTTTGACCTGATATTACTCGATCCTCCCTATAACCGGAACCTGGTTCCGAAAGCACTTCAGCAGATTGCGTCCTTGAACCTGCTGTCGAAGCAGGGACTGATCTGCGCCGAAACGGCTCGTGAAGAGCTCCTCGAGGACTCGGGTTGCTTCAGATTGCTCGAATCCAGAACCTACGGAGCGACACGCATCCATCTGTTCGGACAAACGGAGAATAATGATGAATAAGCATATCGCCATTTACCCGGGATCTTTCGACCCATTCACCAATGGTCATCTGGATATCGTCAATCGCGGTCTGGAAATATTCGACAAGGTCATCATCGCGGTGGCCAGAAACTCGGAAAAAAACAGCTTATTCAGTATTTCCGAACGCATTGCCATGATCAACAAGCTCATCGAGGACAACCCGCGGCTTTCAGTAGAAACCTTTGACGGACTGCTCGTCGATTATGCGGTATCCCGTCAGGCACGGGTTATTTTGAGGGGGCTCAGGGCCGTCAGCGACTTTGAATTCGAATTCCAGATGGCCCAGATGAACCATAATGTCTGTGAAAAAGTCGAGACCCTGTTCATGATGACGTCGCCTGAGTGCGCTTATCTCAGTTCGTCAATCGTCAAGGAAGTCGGCCGGCTTAATGGCGATATTACCAAGTTCGTGCCGCCGCTGGTAAGAATCGAACTTCTCAAGAAGTTCGGATTTATCTGATCAGTCCTCAGACCAGTTTTCAAGTCGCTCGACAAGGTCATTGAGTCTGTCGATGACCAGCTCTTCGATAGCCTCCCCCTTTTCCGCCGAGGCCTTTCCCGGGTCCCCCCAGACCCCGCCCGGCCAGTAGCGGCGCTTGTCGCGCACCAGAATCCCTTTTGGAAAATCGGGAAATTCAAGGGGAGCCCTTCCTCTGACCAGTTGCGGATGGGAATGAAGAATTCGCGATGTCTCAATCTCACCGGCATGAGCGTCGCCGGGAGTTTCAATCAGATGACGACCGGACTCGGCGGCCAGCAGGTATTCGGTAGCAACCGCCACCCTGGCGTCATCGAAACGGTCAAGAATCGCCTCGCCAGCATCCGTCAGGGCGGCCATATGGGTCCCGCCGGCATGACCGCTCAGCAAAATGAAGTTCCTCAATCCCTGCCGGAACAGTGCGGTCACGATATCGAGGGTCAGGGCCTTGAGGGTTTCCGTCGAAATACTCACCGTACCGGGGTGCTCACGGGTCGAACGGCAAACCCCGTAATGAACCGGCGGTGCAATGAAAACCGCCCGTTTCCGGGCAACTCCACGGGCAGCGCTGACAGCCTGCATGGTGTCGGTGTCGAGAGGGAGGTGGGATCCGTGTTCCTCTGTGGAGCCGAAAGGGATAATGACGGTCTGCGTCTTTTCCAGCCCGGCCCTGAACTCGTTCATGGTCAGATGCTGTATAACCACCTGGAAATTTCCTTTTAAAAACCGCCTTTAAAGCGCGCCAAGAAAGCGATGGGTCTGGGGGATGATACGGACGTCCGAATAGATGTCCGTCATGATGGCCTGCATGTTCAGCAATTGCTCAACCGAGACCCCGACCTTACCGTCAACAGTCACCGGCTGAATGACGATGGGGATCGACCGGTCCTGTCCGGCGACCACGTCGGCGGTCAACTGCAGTTCGAGCTCAGAAGTGTCCGCCCCGACGACAACCTTCACATAGCACTTTTTCCGACAGGCAAGTTTCAGGAAATCCCGATGAATCTGCCAGTCGGTACGTTCGCCGGTCTGAGAGTGCAGCTTGATGTCCATCGATATCCAGTCAACATGATCAATGACGGCTTCAAGTTCCGGAATCAGCGTTCCGTTGGTTTCGAGAAAAATCGGCAGAAAGCAGCGCAGACCAGGAAGCCACTGGCGCAAGACGTCACTGTGCAACAGCGGTTCTCCGCCAGTGATACTGATGGAATGATGAACCCCCGGAAGGCTTTGACACCACTTTAAAACCAGATCCCTGACAAAAGAAAAACTGACCGGATTATCGACCGGTTGAAGCAGTCCGGACCCGGATTCGGACTCGATCTGACAGTGCGGTTTCCTGGCAAAATCGGTATCGCAGTAAAGACAGTCCAGATTGCAGTCGGGAAACCGGATAAAGATCTGCCGGTAGCCGATCAGGACTCCCTCGCCCTGTATCGATGAAAAGATTTCGACGAGATCAGTCGCTGGTATAGCTTGCGTAGGCATTGTCAGATTCCCATACGGTCACTCTTTCGACATGAACCGGAAAAGCTTTCAGACGGTCGGCCAGGTTTTCGAAAACAAACCTCGCAATATGTTCGGACGAAGGGCTGATCCCCTTGAAGGCATCAAGTTCATTCAGATATTTATGATCGAGATAGTTCATGATCTCCTTGGTTTCCCGCTTGAGGATCTTGAAGTCTATCCCCAGTCCGGCCTTGTCGAGATCCCTGGCGTTGACCGTGACCTCCACCTTCCAGTTATGACCATGCAGATTTTCGCAGTCGCCCTGATAGTTCAGCAGATTGTGCGCTGCGGCAAAATGAGTTTGTATCGTCAGATGGTACATTCAGTCCTCAATTCTTTAAAAAATCATGACCTTCTAAAACTGTGAATCAGTGTCACGGTCAGGCGCTTTGCCGCCATCGATAGTGTATTCTTCGTCGGCCCAACGTCCCAGATCGATCAGCCTGCACTTTTCACTGCAGAAAGGTCTGGATGGGTTTTCCTGCCAAAAAGTCTGCGTTCCGCAACGCGGACATCTAATCTCTAATCTTTTCATCAATTTACTATAAAAGGTCTGGATTCAGAAATAAACTCATGCAAACAAAAAAAGAACTCTATGGAAACGCCGCAAAATACTAACCTGAAAGCGGTTCCTTCTTCAAATCAAAAAAGCAATCGGACACATTGCTCACTGCCGTTGCAATGAGCCAGAGAGTCCATCCCCTTAAACCATGGTAAAAAACTGAAGAATATTTTTAACCGAAACTTAATATGAGAGAAAAATAACTATTTATCAGCACTTTACACCATTCATCCGGTTGCCGTCCCTGCGTTTTGATATAAAATAATTCATATATGTATTTTTATTTTCTGTAAACAGAGGAGAGCAATCATGGAAGAAAAGTACCAGCTGTTCCGGGATCCGTCGGATAAAGGCAATGTCTATTTTCAGAAAAGTTCAGCCATGTCGCAGGATCGGGAGACAAGAGACTGCAAGCACTGCCGCTTCTGCGACCAGGATGTCGACACCTACCCCTGCGACCGCTGCCACACCAGGCATTGACCGGGACCAGCATCCCATCGGCATCTGTCCAGGCAGAATGACGATCCAGCTGTCCGCTGCCTGGACGAACAACCGATACCCCGTCACGGTATAGCTGTCGTACTCAATACCAGTAGTTACGATTGAACTTGGAAAACTGCCTTCTTTCCTTGCCGGCATACTTTTTAAGCGGACCCCGCATGGGATCGCGACCGACAACAGTCCAACCGCCCTCCCTCTTGAAAAACAGCACCTGTCTGGTAACAAACAGAAACTGCAATTCATCTTTTGCGACAGTACGTTCGCTGCCATCTTTCAGAACAACAGGAATCATAACAATCCTCCTGCTTCCAGGGTTAGCGCCCGACATCGTACCTCGTACTTCTGAACACAGGAACAGAGACGGTATCAGAATGGGAGGGTGAACCAGAAAGGGAGAAAGAGGACTTTTGCTGTTCTCAGTGTTCCTATCGACTATTCATATTCTAATACAATAAGGATAAAAATTCCGAAAATTTTATCTTTTTTATCGGTCGCAAGGAACATCCATAGACATCAGCCCCGGTGGGATCCGTACCGGGGACCTGTCATAGCCCGAAATGGTCGCATATTGCAAATCACCTGAAGTGTGGCACTGTTAAAGAAGCAGCGTCTGAAATCATAGTTCAAGAGGTCGCGGGATGATCATACTGGCTCACGATGGGACCCTCTACGGCGACTGGGTCGCTCAATATGCCATCAACCTGGCGGCAAACGGCCAGCAGCCGAAACTGCTCTGCCTGCATGTCCTCGACGGCAGCGTGACAGAAGAGATCATCGCCCACAAATTTGTCACCCTTGAAAAGCTGTGCACTCTGCAGAAAATAGACTTTTCCTATCATATTCTTCCCTCAACCGGTAATACCTACCGCACCTTGAGACATGCCATTCCTCACGATTCGAATGCGCTTCTGGTCTGCGGGACCCGGGTAAAAATGCGGAAAAGGTCACTGTTAACCGGATCTATGGCAGAAAAATTACTGAAAACTCACCTGTGCCCGGTCCTTGCGGTCCGGGTCGTCCTGCCCGGCCGACTAGGAAACCCGCACTCATTGCTGCTGCCTCTGGCCGGACACGGTCAGGGTTCGAACAGATTCATGCCATTTCTTTCACGATTGGCGCCCCAGCTTCATCATCTTCATCTGTTCAGAGTGATGACCCTTGATTTTATCCGTCATGCCCATCTTTCACGACGACGGGAAGAAGCCCTCAGGTTGAGCGGTATGCATTATCTTGATCTCATAACCCGGGATATTCTCGAGAAGCTCCCTGAGTTTCCTCACTACGCCCTGAATTGTCAGGTCAGCATCGCCACCAGTTGGCCTGACGAAATCGTCATTCAGGCCACCAGGCTGAAAGTCCACCTGATCATGCTCGGCATCAGTGAGCGCAATCTGGCTCACCAGCTGGTCTTCGGCAAAGGGCTTGAACAGGTCCTGTTGAACGCACCATGCGATGTCGGAATCTACCGGGCGCCATGAACAGCTTACAGAAGATACAGCAACTGACTGCGAATCAGGTTTGTGATTTCCTGCAGAGCGGCCCTCGGGGCCTCGACAGACAGGAAGCCGTCCGCAGGCTCACGGAAATCGGTCCCAACAGTATCGAAGTCCATGATCCCTGGCGTCTGTTGCGCTCTTTTCTGCGCCAGCTGACAAACTTCTTTACCCTGCTGCTGTTTGCTTCGGCAGGCATCTGTTTCGTTGCCGACCACCTTCAGCCGGGACAGAATATGGCCGTCCTGGGGTATGCCCTTGCCACCGTCGCTCTCCTCAATGCCCTTTTCAGTTTTTTCCAGGAATATCGAGCGGAAAAAGCCATGGCGGCTTTGAAAAAGTTTTTACCTCAGCAGGCCAGCGTTGTGCGCAATGACCAGATCGTGCAGGTTGACATAACCGAACTGGTGCCGGGAGACCTCCTGCAGCTGGGCGAAGGAGACCGTGTTCCCGCAGACGCCAGGGTCGTCAAAACCCAACAGCTGCTGGTCAACAATGCTCCCCTGACCGGAGAATCGCGGCCCATTGCCCTGATCAGCGACGCCCTTGATGAACCGGATGAGGACCATGACAACATCGCTTATGCTGGCTGCCTGATCCTGCGCGGCAGCGGACAGGCGCTGGTCTTCGCCACCGGACTAAGGACAGAATTCGGAAAAGTCGCCCATCTGTCCCAGGCAATCAGCCACCCCCCTTCCCCCCTCGAACGCCAAACGTCCCACATGGTCAGGGTTCTGACAATCATTGCCATTGGCCTGGGTTTTTCCTTTTTCTGCTACGGGGTTCTTTCTGGACGGCCGCTATGGGTCAACCTGGTCTTCATGATGGGTATCATTGTCGCCAACGTGCCGGAAGGACTGCTACCGACGTTCACCCTCGCTCTCGCCCTGGCGAGTCTGCGGATGGCCAGAAGGAACGTCCTGGTCACCAGCCTGAGCGCGGTTGAAGCACTGGGCTCCGTTCAGGTCATCTGTACCGACAAAACCGGCACCCTGACCCGTAACCAGCTGATGGTCACCCATTTGGCGGGACCGGGCAGTCCGGACAATCTGACCTCTCGCCGGCAACGCCTGCAGTTGCTTGAGCTGGCCTGCTGCGCCTCGCCCGTGGATGCTCTGCAAACCGGCGGAGATCCTCTCGATATTGCCATTTCCGAAGCATTTGTCCAGGAGTCCGAAAAGGGGATACTACCCGAACAGCGTCAACATTTCCCCTTTGACACCGAGAGGAAACGGGCCGCAAGTATCGTCCGCAAGGACGACACCCTGATGTTCGTTGTCAAAGGGGCCTGGGAGAATATTCGCCCACTGGTCACTGAATACCAGGCAGAGGCGGATATCACCGCCCAGGAGGCCGACGCAACGATGGCCGATTTGGCCGGGCAAGGGCTTCGGGTCATTGCGGTCGCCTGGCGATCCCTTACCATGGGGGAAGTGGCCGCCGCCGAGGACAAGTTGGAGCACAACCTGACTTTTGCCGGTTTTATCGGAGTTGAAGATCCTCTGCACCCCGAAGTGCCGCCGGCAATCACACAGTGCAATGCCGCAGGCATCAAGGTGATGATGATTACCGGCGATCACCCGCAGACCGCATTGAGTATTGCCAGACAATGCGGAATCGTCTCTTGCGACCACGAAGAACAAAGCATCATCACCGGGAATGAACTGGACACCATGAACCTCAAGGACCTAGAAAACCGGATCAATGAGGGGGGCCGAATTTTCGCCCGCACCAATCCTGCCCAGAAAATGAAAATCGTCATGGCCCTGAAGAGTCTCAACATGGTCGTCGCCATGACCGGTGACGGCGTCAACGACGCTCCCGCCCTGAAAACGGCAGATGTGGGGATCGCCATGGGAAAATCCGGCACCGATGTGGCCCGGGCCTCCGCCCAGCTGATCCTCCTCGACGACAATTTTGCCTCCATCGTCGCCGGCATCGAGGAAGGTCGCACCGTGTTTCGCAATATCAGGAAATTCACGAACTATGTCCTGGTCAGCAACGGTCCGGAAATACTCCCCTACCTCATCTATATCCTGTTTCCGGTTCCTCTGGCCCTGACCGTGATCCAGATCCTCACAATCGACCTGGGCACCGATATCATCCCATCCATGGCCCTGGGGCAGGAACCATCGGAACCTGACATCATGCAGGAACCTCCCCGGGGACACGATTTTCAGCTATTGACCCCGGGGCTGGTCGTTCACAGCTATCTTTTCCTCGGACTATTGGAAGCGGCGTGGTCGATGAGCCTGTTCTTTTATGTATTGCTGGACGGCGGCTGGACCTATGGCAACGACCTGGCATCGACCGACCCGCTCTATCATTCCGCAACGGGAATCGCTCTGGCAACTATTCTGCTGATGCAGATCGGCAATCTCATCGGCAGGCGCTTTAAATCGCAATCGGGGCTCGATGCAGGTCTGGTCAGAAACAGGCTCCTGATCGGCGGCATCCTCGTTCAGATGATCGTCTCCTGGGCGCTGCTCTACTTTCCTCCCCTGTCAGCAATTCTTGGCACGGGCCCGGTCAGCCCCGCAGTTTACCTCGCTGCATGGTTGGGAATTCCGTTAATATTCGGATGTGATTACCTGCGCAAGCGACGTCTGCAGAAAAGACCGTCGGTGTCATGATTCCAATCGAGAGGCCACCTCGCTCACCGTCGTTTCAGGCGTCACTCTGATCGTCAGATCGTGCTCTTCATCACTTAATGGGTGGTGGTGTTTGAGCTGATACGCATAAACGCCTTCATCGGCATCTGAAAATCTGTCCGGATGGGTTGTTCGCCGTTTCAGGCGCGCAAGAACGATATCCTCAGCGACATCGAAATGAAGAATGGAGGGAACGGCCTGACGATTTCTGGCGAGGGTCAGCATCCGTTTCCGGGCATCCCGATCTAGGAAGGTGGCATCAACGATGACATTGAGGCCGGAGGCCAGCAACTGGTCAGCGACCTGCTCAAGCTTCAAATAAATATCGGCACGCGATTTTTCCGAATAAAGGTCGTCGCCTGAGCTGTCAATCTCATTCAAAGAGTATTGATATTCCCGTTTTCGTTCACGGTCGGAATGCAGGCAGACCGCTCTAATCCGAGGTGCCAAGGCAGTGGCGAACGTGCTTTTCCCGGTTCCGCTTAACCCGTAGGTCAGGATCAGGCGCCGCGAATCCGTCACCAGGTAAGACGCCGCCAGTTCCAGGTAACTGATCAGCAGCCGACTCAGGTTCAGATGCTGATCAGGGTCGTTGCCGACCTGAGCCAGCTGCAGAGCCGTCACCTTCGCCCTGACCATGGCACGGTAGACCTGATAGAAACGGAGCAGTCTCAATCCCGAAAAATCACCCGACTCCTGCAGGTAAGCGTCCAGAAAATTCCAGGCCAGGCCGGATTCCCCACGATCATCGAGATCCATCAGCAAGAAGGCAATATCGTTAACGGTATCGATCCACCGCAGTTCGGGAGAAAACTCGATACAATCGAACAGAACCGGTGAATTTTCAATCCAGGCCATGTTGCGCAGGTGAATATCGCCATGACATTCCCGGATGAACCCCTGCTCCCGGCGTTCAGAGAAAACCCTTTCCAACCCAACCCCTTTATCCCGGCTCCAATGTTCAATGGGAACAAGAAATTCCTGGTATTTCCCCGGGGGCAGACAATCCCCGATCTGCAGAAAATTCTCGAGCACCGGAGCCATAACCGACCGGAAGGAACCGAACCCCTGCGCCCGATCGGCAACCGCGGCTTCTCGATGGGCTTGCGCGATGCGGCTGGCAAAGGCCCTCATATGCTCAGGGTTAAGCTCCTGCCGGTTCAACAGCACGTCAAGCTGCTGATCCTGAGCAAATCGGACCATCTTGACCAGATAGTCAAGAACCGGCCGCCCCCCGATGACCGGTGCGTCCCGCCGCCCTCCCACTGCGACAACATCAAGGTACAGTTCGGGTGCGAAAGCGCGATTAAGACGCACTTCCTCGCGACAGAAAAAAAGCCGCTGGTCAAGGGTACTGAAATCGAGAAACCCAAGATTCAATGGTTTCTTCAACTTGTAGGCATAGTCTCCGGCGAGAAAAATCAAAGAGATGTGAGTTTCGATGACGGTGATGTCGTCAGCCGGATGGTCATAACAGTCGGGACGCAACAGCCCCGGCAATAAAACGTGCCCTGACATTTCCCGCCACCTCTCTTCCCCTCCATAATACAAGTCTAGTCGGCGGGTCAGGATGGTCAAGTCCCTGAAGGCCAGAGAAACAAGATCTTCCTCAGCACCACGCGCCCTGCCGGGCGCACAAACAAAAAGGGGTCAGTCATGATGACTAACCCCTTGATTTTATTGGAGCGGGAAACGGGACTCGAACCCGCGACTCTCAGCTTGGGAAGCTGATACTCTACCAACTGAGTTACTCCCGCATTGGTTGGCGCAGTATAGTAATCTCGCTTTCGAATTGTCAATCACTATTTTTGTTCTTCTAGCCAGTGAAGCGCATCTTCTCTTGACTCGATTTCTCCGGTTATTTCGGCACGTTTGATGGCAGCGAGTAAAAAACCCAGCCGTTTGCCCAACGGATCGCCCAAAATGCGGATCATCTCACGACCGGAAATAAGGTCAGGGACCCGACCAAAAACCTGCTCATGCTCAAAAGCCTCGTGTAATGCCGTTATCTGGTCACCGGTCACGTCATCTCTTCTGAAGTTCCATCGAACCAGTTTTTCCAGGGCAAAAGGTTGCAGGGATTCAAAAATCAGGGCCTGCCGTCGACGGGACAGGCCTTCTGTCAAGTGAGGCAGCGGCTCCTTAAACGTTATCAACTGGGGAATCATTCGCTGCTGATAGCGACTCAGCCGCAAGCCACTGTCAAGAAGGGTCGGCAGGTTTCGTGGCCGACATTTCTCAATCAGATAAGCGAGAATCAGATCGGACCAGATGAAAGCGACATGGACCTCGAGGTGCTCCAGGTAGCGCGCGAAAGCGAGCATGTCATGAACGACCGATTCGGTTTCTTCAGAGGACAAAGAAACGTTGAAAAGGGCCTCGAGAAGACCCGTCCGCAGCAATAACTGAATTCCGGATGCGATATCGGACCCGGCCAGGATCTTGATCAATTCGTCACGCGATCGCTCAGCGGCAACACCCTTGATAAGTCTGCTCGAATGGCAGATATTACGAAAGGTCTCTTCGCTCAATGAAAGGCTCAGTTGAACGGCATGACGGACACCTTTAAGCATCCTCAGTGGATCGTCCTCAAAAGCGGTCTCTCCGCATTGTCGCAGTAAATGGTTCTCAAGATCCCCAACGCCCCCCAATGGATCAATCAAAGAAAAATCCGGTCCGTTCAGCGGCCAGGCCAAGGCATTGATGGTGAAATCCCTTAATGCCAGGTCCTGACGAATATCAGCAGCGCGCAAGGGAGCGAAATCAACCGATCGTCCATCCGCGAGCAACACCCTGCTCTGCTTGCGCTCCCGGTCGAGCCAGAACCAGCGGCCACCGGTCTTGCGTGACCATCTCCGGGCGAAAGAGGTCGGATCGCTATCGAACGCCAGGTCCACGTCTTCAGGCTGTTTGTCAAGCAGAAGGTCCCTGAGACACCCCCCCACCATCCAGCAGCGGGTAGTCTCCAGACCGTCTGTCAACTGCTCCAGGCCATTGAAGTTGCGGACAAAGGTCCGGATGCTGTCAATATTCATAGGGAGCGCTCGCAACATGCCAAAAAAGGCCTGCCTGCGCAGACCTTTTTGAATGAAAAAGCCGGGTTATTCTTGAAACAGCCGAATTGACCGTCGCCGAGCCGTCGTCAGGATTCTGTTTTTGTCTCATCCCCGTTTTCCGTTACGGACGCGTTCTTGTCCTCCTCTGCAGGCTTCCCCTTGTTTTTAGCCTTGTTAACCAGATAAAGGATTCCGAAAGTAACAACCAGGACAATGATGATGAAAAAAACATCGGCAAAACGTAATGATTCCATACAAGTTATCCCTGCTCGCTATCAACCCTGGCTAATGCATCCAGGGAAGGTTGATGATGCTGATCGAGGGCCAGGGCCTGCCTGAAAGCATTCCCCGCACCGTCCCTATCGTGGCACTTCTCCCGGCACAAACCGAGCAAATAATAAAATTCGGGGTCAGGCAACTCCGTGAGCAGAGACCCGTTCTGAGCGATCGCTTCCATCTGAATACAAGCTTCGGAATAGTGCCGCTGATTATAATTTTCCAGGGCGTCGCCTACCTGTCGAAGACTCTCGGCAAGAGGAGGATCAGGCAGGCTGGCATGAGTAATCTTACCAAGATTCCGAAGGATGGCGGCAACGGAGGTTTCATCTTCAAGGTTGTCGGCAGCAAGCTGCCAATACACCTTGGCCTGATGATAGTGCCCCGTAAGATAACACACCTGGCCGAGATAATTCAGGTTGGCCGGATCGGTCGCGTTGACTTTTCTGGCCCGCTCAAACAGAATCCTTGCCTGTTGCAGGTGGCTGTCGACATTCTGGAGTTCCGCATAATCGAGGGACAATTCGTAACAGGTCACGCCGGTCTTGTACAGAAGTCCGAAATTTTCAGGTTCGAGATGCAGAAGAATTTTCAACAGAACCGCTTTACGCCTGGTCCCTTCCAGGTCGACTCCCTTGACATCGAGGACAATCAGCTCGGACGCAATGTCGTTAATCAGAAAGGGATAGGCCTGGCGGAGAATACGAACGTACTCATCGGCATGGTCGCATTCAGGGAAGAGGCATAAATATTCGTAAAGCCCCTCACCTATGGCTTTTTCACCAGGAGCCGCGTCAGTGGTTTCGCCATCACAGAGCGGCATGGGAACCTGGGGGAGTTCGAGGTCAGGATGATCCGGTCCAATGGACAGGGTCATCCCGGCCGGAGGCAGCCAGAACCTGAAGTCAGATTCTTGGGGAGAAGCTTTTCGGGAAGATGCTTTCATTCGGCCGGTCCGTTCTCAACGGGTTTCTTGCCGGAACTCCATCCGACAGCGTTCGCAATACAGTGTACCTTAAAACCGCCTGAACGTAAAAAGGATGAAGTATTGAACTTCATCCTTTTCGTCGCCATCCCTCAGGATGACGTCAAACTCTATAATAAGCTTCAGCGTGACTTAAAAGTGGCTGGGGCGCCAGGATTCGCCTACTTCGTCGACACCGTCCGGGTGTCTTCTGCGTAGACTCCCCTCCACTCACTGCCGCGGACATCCTGCCCGCTTATCTGACATCAAGTCAGCGTTCGTTGCGCTTCGAATCCTGACCTGATGATGACTTTAAAGTGGCTGGGGCGCCAGGATTCGAACCTGGGAATGCCGGAATCAAAATCCGGTGCCTTACCGCTTGGCGACGCCCCATCAAAAAGAGATGCTTTATCTAACAAAGATTACCCACCTCGTCAAGCAAAAATATCAAGTTTTTTCCACCTCCCAAGTCTGGACAAAACGACCTGGCAAATCAGAACAGGCCCGGCCTCATAATCGAAGCCGGGCCTGCAACCTGATAATAATCCTGAGCTTTTCAGAGGACCGCTTTAATCGCCTCGCAAAGACGGTCAATATTTGCGGTGGTGATGCCAGCCACATTGATACGACCTGAATCGACGATGTAAATAGAATATTCATCGCGCAGGCGCAGGACCTGCTCCTTGGTCAGTCCGGAAAAACTGAACATACCCCGTTGCTCGATAATGGAGGAGAAATCCTTCTCAACCCCTTTATCCTTGAGGGTTTTAACAAAAAGATGGCGCATTTCATTGATCCGGTTGCGAATCGCGGCCACCTCTTCGAACCACTTGGCCTTGAGGTCCTTGTCACTCAGGATGGTCGCAACAATCTGGCCGCCGTGGGACGGCGGATTGGAATAGTTGTAACGAATCCTCAATTTAACCTGACTCATGACGATGGCTGCCTGCTCAGCCGTGTCGGCAACAACGGTCAGGGCCCCCGTCCGTTCACGGTAAAGACCGAAGTTTTTGGAATAACTGGAGCAGATCAGCATTTGTTTGACCTTGCCGGTCAATTGCAGCAGGCCCTGGCGGTCCTCTTCGATACCGTCGGCAAGTCCGTGGTAGGCAAAATCGACCAGGGGCAGAATCCCCCGCTCGGCCAGAACATCGCCGATCTTAGCCCATTGCTCGGGAGTCGGATCGATCCCCGTGGGGTTATGGCAGCAGCCGTGCAGCAGGATCACGTCACCGGCCGGAATATTCTGGATCGAAGCCATCATGGCATCGAAATCCAGCCCGTTGGTCTTGGGATCGCGATAGGCATATTTCTCAGTCGCGACACCAGCCGCCTTGAAAATGGTGTTGTGATTCGCCCAGGTCGGATCACTCAGCCAGATTTTCGCATCGGGATGCAGAATATGAAGATAGTCCCCGGCCACACGCAGGGCACCGGTCCCACCGGGACACTGGGCGGTAGCAGCTCTCTTGCTGTTGATGATTTCATGACCTTCACCGAAAAGCAGCTCCTGGGTCATGGCGCAGTAAACGGCATCACCCGTCATCGGCAGGTACCCTTTGGAATCTTCCTTGGCAAGAATGCGCTGTTCTGCTTCTTTGACCGTTTCAAGCACCGGAGTGCGGCCGCTGTTGTCCTGATAGACGCCGACGGAAAGATTAATTTTTTCTGGGTTCGGATCAGCTTTAAACATCTCTGTCAGTCCGAGAATCGGATCTGACGGAGCAATTTGGACCTTCTCAAACATAACAATAAACCTTTCATTGAATGGGGATATCTAAATCCGGACGGAGTCACTTGTCGCTATCGGAAACATCCGGATTACTGACAGCTCTATACGTGAAATCTTCTACCTTAAGCCACCCGTCTTGTCAAATTCAAACGACTGGCAAACCACCGGTTTTATCATTTATGCGGCACGTTTTCCGAGCGTAGAAAAACGCTCTAATCACCCCGGTCGCAGACGCCTTTTTGCCGAATGAGCCAGGGAATACAGAACCGGCACCACGATCAGGGTGAGAATCGTGGCAAACGCCAGACCATAAATCACGGCCACGGCCATCGGACCCCACCAGTCTGCCGATTCCCCGCCAATCTCCCAACTCAGGGACCTGAAGTCGAAACTGATCCCGAGGGCCATGGGCAAAAGTCCGAGAATCGTAGTCGCCGCGGTGAGCATGACCGGCCGGAACCTGATTGTTCCGGCCCGGACCAGGGCATCCTTGACATCAAGCCCCTCCTTGATCAACTGATTGATGTAGTCGATCAGAACGATGGCATTATTGACGACCACGCCGGCCAGAGAAATAATCCCGATACCGGTCATAATGATACCGAACGGGGTCGCGGTCACCATCAGGCCGAGAAAGACCCCGGTCAGCGAAAGGATAACCGAGCTCATCACGATCAGGGTCTGCAGGAACGAATTGAACTGGGTGATAAGGACCAGCATGATCAGCAGAACGGCGGCGACAAAGGCTTTTTCGAGAAAAGCGGTGGCTTTCTGCTGTTCTTCCTGTTCTCCGGAATAGTTGATCTGGTAGCCGGCCGGCAGGTCGAGGGATGTCAGGCGATTACGGACATCCGTGAGAACTTCATTGCTGTTACGGCCATAGCTTTCGGCACTGATGGTCACGACCCGCTTCTGGTCGATATGGCGTATCGATCCGAACCCTGCCGCAATACGGATGGTGGCGATGGTCGACAGGGGAACAGGCGCCCCGTCAGCGGCCGGGATGAGCAGATTCTCAATATCGGCTATCGACCTGCGCCGTTCTTCGGGCAACCGAGCGATGATATCGTATTCATCTTCCCCTTCCCGGTAGACGCCCAGCTTGGTACCGCCGATGGCCGCTTTGACCATTTCCGAAATTTCAGCCGTGGACAAACGCAGCAGGCTGGCCTTTTCGCGATCAACATCGATTCTGATTTCGGGTTTGGCCTTGGCAAAATCATCCTTCAGATCAACCAGGCCGTGCACGTCCTTGATCTTGTCCCGCGCCTCCTGAACCAGCCTGGCCAGGACATCGATATCGTCGCCACTGATTTCGATACTGACCGGAGGTCCGGTTGGCGGCCCTTCCTCCTGTTTTTCGACCTTGAATTCTGCACCGGGAAGAGGAATGATCGCCTTTCTGAGCCGGTCGAGAACCTTCCGGGAATCTTCACCGCGATCAACTCTCTCGGCAAAATCAAGAGTGACCTTGCTCAGGTTGGACTGTACAGCATTCCCCCCGCCCCGGTCGCTGCTCGAGGTTCCCACTTCGGTAATCACGAAACGGATGTCCCGCTCCTGAAGAGCAAACTGTTCGACCTGCTGCGCCAAGTCGTCGCTGGTATCGAGATTGGTCCCTTCGGGCGCCTTGATTTCCACATAAGCGCGGTTTGGCTCGATCTCGGGAAAGAGCTCGATGCCATGCCCGAGGACGAAATAGAATCCGGAAATGCCGATCAGCAGCAGCAGGGAGGCGAGAACCACCAGCAGACGATGGCCGAGGGCCAGCCTCAGCGAGGCCTCGTAGAACCTGATGATGAAGCTGGGTCCACGATGCTGAAGCAGATCTTTTTTCCCCAGAGACATGAAATGTCCGCAAATGGTCGGATTGATGACCAGGGCGACGAACAGGGATGCCGACAGGGTGATGATCAGGGTCTGGGGCAGGAATTTCATAAACTCGCCCATGATCCCCGGCCAGAAGATCATCGGGAAAAAGGCGCAAAGGGTGGTCACCGTAGAACTGATGACCGGCCAGCCGACTTCGCTGACGGCGAGCTTGGCCGCCTTGACCCCGAGGTTTCCTTCCTGCATGTGACGATAGGTGTTCTCGACGATGACGATAGCATTGTCGACCAGCATGCCGAGAGCAAGAATCAGGCTGAACAGCACCACCATGTTCAGCGTCATGCCAAGCAGGTTGAGAATGGCGAAGGACATCAGCATGGAGAACGGGATGGCCAGGGCGACGAAAAACGAGTTGCGAAAGCCAAGAAACAGAAACAGAACCAGAACCACCAGGATCAGCCCGCTGATAATGTTGTTTTCCAACTCGGATACCATGCGCCGGATATCTTTCGACTGGTTGAGGGTGACCGCCATGTCGATCCCCGGCGGCAGTTGGTTCCTGGCCACGGAGAGCAGCGCAAAGACCTGATCGGCGACAGCGATGATGTTGGCTCCGGTCCTTTTTTTGATGGCCAGGCTGATACTGCGCTCCCCGTTAAGCCGGGCATAACTTGTCCGGTCCTCGTAGGTATCGACGATCCTGGCGACGTCCTTAAAGTAGATGGCCTTGCCATTGCGTTCGGTGAGGATCAGATTGTCGATCTCCGCCGGGTCGGTGAACTCGCCGGGCACCCGAAGCAGGTATTTTCCGGAACCGATATCGATACTTCCTCCCGGAATATTGACATTTTCCGACTTGATCGATCGTATCACCTCACTTAAAGGAATTTGATAGGCATACAAACGATCGGGATCGAATTCGACCCGGACCTCCCGCTCTCGGCCGCCGCTCATAACCACGTCAAGGACCCCGGGAATCTCTTCGATCCGGTCTTCGAGCTCTTCTCCGACGGCCTTGAGAACCGCCTCGGACACCTCACCAGAAACCGCAATCATCAGGATCGGAAATTCCGAGAGGTTGATTTCGAGAATCGAGGGGTCGTTTTCAAGGTCGGTGGGAAGGTCCCCCTTGGCCTGGTCCACCTTGTCGCGCACCTTTTGCAGGGCATTGTCAATATCGATATCGGGAACGAACTCAATGGTGATCATCGAAGAGCCTTCGGCGCTGACCGAGCGGATTTCTTCGACGTCCTTGAGCCCTTTGAGTTTACGCTCAATGGGATGGGTGATCAGGCTTTCAACGTCGCTGGGAGAAACCCCTTCGTAAGGGGTCACGACCAGGACATACGGAATCGTGATGTCGGGGGTCGATTCCCTGGGCAGCACCAGGTAGCTGTAGACACCAACCACCAGAATGATGAACATCAGAGCAAACACCGTACTGCGGCGGTCGATGGCGGCATTGGCAATCAGCATGCTCAGCGCCCCTTGATCATGATGCCGGCCCCGTCGACCAGCAACTGCTGCCCTTTGACGACGACCTGCTGCCCCGGTTCGAGCCCCCTGGTGATGACAACCCGGTCGCCTATGGCACTGCCCAGCTCGACAGCAGCTTCTCTGGCGACGTTTCCATTAACGACATAGACGAATTTGTCACCGTCCCTGTCGATCAGCGCGTACAGGGGAACGGAAACGACCCGATCCAGTTCCCGCCTGACAAACCTGGCCCTGACGATCATTCCCGGACGCAACATCCGCCGCGCGTTATCAAGAACGATCCTGGTACGATAGGTCCGCGTGGTTTCGTCGGCGGCATAAGCGATATAGTCGATGGTTCCGGCGATAGAGGTCTCTTCGCTGGTCAGGATTTCGGCCGGGGCCAACTGCACAACCTGCCCCTTGCGCAGAAACGGGACATCCTTTTCCGGTACGCTGGCAATGGCCTTGAGGCGATCAACCTGGACGAGCCGTAAAATCGGCTTGCCCTTGTCGACATATTCTCCCCGGTCGACAAACAGACGGTCCACAATCCCGGAAACCGGGGCCACCGGGCGACTGTTGGCGAGCTGAATCCTGGTCATCTGCAGGGCCGCCTCGGCCGCGGTCAGGTTGTTTTCCAGGTCATCGACCTCCTGCTGGCTGACCAATCCCTCTTTGAGCAACTGCCGGTAGCGGGTCAGCTTCCCCTTCAGCACCGCAACCGCGCTTTTGTCCCTGGTCAGCATGCTTTCTATGGTTTTGGAATCGATCTCCACCAGAACCTGCCCGGCTTTGACGGATTCGCCTTCCTGGAAAAGAATCCTGTCCACCGGCCCGGACAGTTCCGCGGAGATGGTCAGGTCTTCCCAGGCTTCCAGGCCGGCCGGCAAAGTAAATACTTCTTTCAGGTCCTGCCGACTGACCGTTTCCACGACCACCGGCGTCAGCTTGGTTTCCGGAGCGCCGTTCTCTTCGGTTGCCGCAGTCTTGTCATTACAGGCGGCAAGAGAGCCGACCAGCAGGATCGTCAGCCAGGCCATGACCGGCAGTCGCTTAAAGGTTTTCAAAAGACAGCTCCTCGGCATCATCGACCATCACCAGTTGGTAGCGGGAAAAAGTATTGCCCCGGGCATATGTCAACTGTGCCAGGGACTGATAGTAATTGACCAGGGCCTGAATCTGGCCGAGTTCGGCCTCAACCATCTTCTCCTGGAAGGAAATCATCCTGAACGTGTTGGACAACCCTTCCTGCAGCCGTCGCGCTTCCTGGTCCAGGGAAATCCTGGCCAGTTCGGCAAATCGTTCGGCAATGTCCAACTGTTCGCGGGCGCGCTCCACCTGGATCGCCTGCTCCGCCAGTTCGGCGCGCACCTGCAGGGCGAGATCCTCACGCCGGTACCGGGCCTGGCGCAGTTGCTGGCGAGACTGGTTGAGTCGGGCCTTTCCTTCGCGCTGTTCAAACGGCATGGAAAAGGTCAGCCCGATGCGCCACTGGTACCCGTCGGCCTCGCTCATGTCGCCCAGAGCGTCGCCGAAACCACCCTGGTAACGGGACCCCGCTATGGTGCCGCGGTCATCACCGGCCAACCCCATGATCCCCCCTTTCAGATTCAGATCGAGCTGCGGCTGCAGAGCGTTTTTGCGCGCCGCCGTCCGGAGCCGGACATTGGCGATATCATAATCGCTGATTTTGAATTCCAGGCGGCGTTCAAAGGCTGCCGTAAGCATCTCGACGAGGGGGGGCAGCTCCGTAACATCAGGCGGTGCCCCGGGATCGACGATGCCAAGAAACTGCCGGTTTTCCGGAATCTCGCTGTTGATCAGACGTCCAAGAACTTCACGCTGCACATCTCTCTGCTGCAGCGCCTGCGACAGGCTCAATTCGCGGTCGGCCACGGCTGTTTCAGCCTCCTGAACTTCGGTCACGGCAACCAGCCCGGCAGTGTGCTTTTTATGATTTCCGGCCAGCAGCTCCTGCGCGAGTCGTAGTGATTTGGACCGCAACGCAACCTGTTCCTGGCGATAGACAAACTGCCAGAAGCTGCTTTCAAGCTGCAGCAGGTAGTCCTGAACCAGCAGCAGGTAGTTCAGGGATTCCTGACGTTCCTGGTTCCTGCTGATATTCAGTGCCGACATGTTCGCCGCACGCCCCAGCCCCTTAAGTAGCGGCTGATTGATTTCCAGCACCAGCGAAGTGCGGTAGCGATGATTCAGATCGTTGCTGAAATCGTTGTCATCGACCCACTGGGAAGAAAGCAGAGCGTTCAATTCCGTTCCGACAGACAGGCGCTTGCTCACGCCGACCTGGTTGTCGACGACATTACTGTCGAGGTTGCCACTGAACCCGGATGCGGACTCATAAGGCGTGGCGCTGCGCTCAAACCCCATACCACCATGGATAACGCTGTCGAATTGCGCGGACTCGGCAAGACTCTGCTCTTTTTGCTGAGCGATCTGGAGTTTCTGAATCTGCAGGCCCAGATTGTTTTTCAGCCCTGCCGCGACGAGGGCTTGCAGTACGTCCGGAACATCACCGCCCGCGGCGTGGGTGCCGATTCCGAGCAGCAGCATACCGGCGACAACCAGAATTTTCATAGCTGAACCCCCTCAAGAGCCTGTCTGAAAACGATTCGGATGGCGTCCTCCGCTTCTTCAAGTGAGGTCGCATACCCCTTGTACCAGCCGGTTAACACTCCCAGGTAAAGGGAAAAAAAATGAACCGTCAGAAAGAACCGGTTATGTTCCGGACCGATAAGCCCCTGCTCCTGGGCCTCCTTGAAGATGGTATCGAGGATGACGAAATAGCGTTGATCGTGATGTTGAACCTGTTCATTCACCTGACGCGGAAACAACATCTCTCTCATCATATGTCTTCCGAATTCAGGGGTTCTGGTCACAAACTTCAGCTTGAACATGAAGAAGCGGACCAGTTTCTCCAGCAACGGTCTGCCTTCCAGGCTGTCATTCTGAAACTGGGAAAAAGCCAATTCCAGCTGTTCATCACAATAATTGAGAAAGATTTCTTCCTTGTTTGCGAAATATCCGTAAACGGTGGTTTTTCCAATACCTGCACCCTGGGCGATATCCTCGATACTGGTTGTCTCGTAACCTTTATCGGCAAACAACCGGACCGCGGCATCGCAAATCGCCTGCCGGGTCTCCAGCTTTTTCTGTTCTCTCAATCCTGACATCCCGATCTCCAATTCTCGAATGCGTTCGAGTTTATCGGCAAAATCCGATTTGTCAAGACAGTCGACCCTGTTCGAGATATTCAGAAAGCAAGAAATTCAAGCAGCCTGTCATGACAATATTTAACATTGCATCAGGAAAACAGATAGAATAGGTTAAAATATTGATTATTCTCAGGGAGTGACTATGGCAAAGGAAACGGAACGCCCCAAAGCCGATTTAAGAAAGAACCTCAGGTCGCCGTTGATCATTCAGAAGGTTCATTTGAATGACGAAAGAAAGGCCTTTTTCGGATATACCAAAAACATCAGCAGAAGCGGCATGTTCATCGCGACGACGAATCCCATCAACCCGGGGGACCAGATCGAGCTGGAGTTTTCCCTGCCAGCACCATTGCAGGGAACCGTTCGCTGTCTCTGCGAGGTGGTCTGGAAGCGGCCCCTTGGCTCTCACCTCCCCTTTGAGCCGGGGATAGGGCTGAAGTTTCTTGATTTGGATGAAGACGTATCGGCCCGGATTGACGACTGGATCAGGGAGCAGGCACAGGAGTGAGAACTGCCGGCCGGCTATCGATGGGTCGGCCGGCAGTGTAGAGAAACAGAAAAGTTTTTAAGCCAGAACCTCGAGGGCGCGCTTGATCCGCCCCAGCGAGGTCTCTTTCCCCAGGACTTCAAGCACCTGGTAAATACTCGGGCTGGCGGTCCCGCCGGTCAGGGCGACCCGCAACGGTTGGGCGATCTTGCCGAACTTCAGCCCGGTACTCTCCATGACCCCGGCAAAGGCCGTCTCCAGGCTGGCCTCGTCAAAGGATTCACAGGCTTCGAGCTGCGCCAGGAGAATCTCGAACAGTTCACGCTGATCATTTTTCAGGAACTTGGTTTTGGCCTTTTCGTCGTAGTCGACGGTTTCGCCAAAGTAGAAAACCGCCCCATCGGCCATCTCGACCAGGGTCGCCGAACGCTCCTGCAGGGTTTTTACGACCGCTTTCAGGTCGGGGCCATTGGCAACGTCGATCCCCTTCTTTTCCAGGAAAGGTTGCAGCAGTCCGGCCAAACGGTCAAGATCACCGGTCTTGATATAATGGCTGTTGAGCCACAGCAATTTCTCCGGATTGAACACCCCGGCTGCCCGGCCGACATTTTCCAGGCTGAATTTTTCGATGAGATCAGCCATGCTGAAAATCTCCTCGTCACCATAGGACCACCCGAGGCGGACCAGATAATTGACCATGGATTCGGGCAGATAGCCCATTTCCTGATAGGCCATCACCGACGTCGCGCCATGACGCTTGGACAGCCGCTTCTTGTCGGATCCGAGAATCATCGGCACATGGGCGAACTCCGGAACCGGGTAGCCGAGGGCTTCGTAAAGCAGGATCTGGCGGGGTGTATTGTTGACATGGTCATCGCCACGAATAACCAGGTTGATGTTCATTTCGGCATCATCGACGACCACGACGAAATTATAGGTGGGCGTTCCATCGGTCCGCTGAATGATCAGATCGTCAAGCTCGTCGTGCCGAAAAGTGATCGGTCCCTTGATCCGATCGACAAAGGTGGTTTCCTCGCGATCATGGGGAAGCTTGAAACGGACGACAGAGGGGGCATCTGGCTGATCGCTGCGATTCCGGCAGGTTCCGTCATACTTGGGCTTGCGCCCTTCTTTCATCGCCGCTTCCCGCTTCGCTTCCAGTTCCTCCGGCGTACAATAGCAGCGATAGGCCTTCCCTTCATCGATCAGCTGCTGGATTTTCCGGCGGTACACATCAAAACGGTCAGACTGGTAAAAGGGGCCCTCATCGCACGCAAGACCGAGCCAGTCCATGGCCTGCAGGATGGCGTCCACCGACTCCTGGGTCGAACGTTCGACGTCGGTGTCTTCAATACGCAACACAAAAGTTCCGTCCTGCTGTCTGGCCAGCAGGTAGTTGAACAAAGCGGTCCGTGCCCCGCCGATATGCAGGTAACCGGTAGGACTCGGAGCAAAACGAACACGTAGGTCAGACATGAAAACTCCTCATATTGAAAATCGAAACAGGGAACCTTCGAAAGCCAGCTCAAGAACCGCTCGCTTTTCGAAAAAAGGCTCGACAGGGTCAGTCAAGAACCAAACCGGCATAGCCGACCACGCGGCTGTTATCGCCGTTGACCTGTCCGGAATGGGCGTAGCCCAGCAGTTCACACCGGGAGGCTCCCAGTCGCCGGGCGGCCTCCATGACGGTCACGGCGGCAAAGACCCCGCACATACTGATCCCCCTCTCCATGACCACCTGATACAAGCCTTCAGGATCATAGGCGGTCATGGCGCTGATGGCAAGCTTATCAAGCTGTTCATTTTCAGGGGCCGCCAGAAAATGGTTCATATCACTGCTGGCCACCAGCAGAACGTCCTCCGGGAAAGAGCGCAAGGTCTCGGCAATACCTTGCCCGAGAGCAAGGCACTCCGCCAGGGAAAGCTGCCGCAGGGCGATGGCGACGATCTGTGTTTCGCCCCGAGCAACCTGCAGAAACGGCAGCATCACTTCCAGGGAATGCTCATGGGCATGAGCACGATCATCCGTCGCCATCGCCGGAATGCGGGCGGCCAGCGCTTCGGCGAGCTGCTGATCCACGGCCACCGTGCCAAGGGGGGTCTGCCAGGCCTCGGCTCCGCTCATGGCGATGCGGGAGCCGAGGCCGTGATGATTGGGCCCGAGCAAAAGGATGCGCTTCGGAATCCGTATTTGTGAGAACACCTCCCCGGCAACACGCCCGGAATAGACATACCCGGCGTGAGGGACGATCGCACCACAGACGGAACGCAAAGGTTGCCCGTGGTCAAGGCAACCCTCCAGCAAACTCACCAGTTCTCTCTTGTCGGCCGGGTAAAAACTGCCGGCCACGGCAGGCTGACGGATCATGAGCACCTCCTATAAACCGAGGATGATTTTGACTCCGATGATCATCAACAGCATGGCAAACACCTTGACCAGTTTCGCCTGACTGATCCGGTTGGCCAGAACCACCCCGAAGCGCGCAAAGACGATAGTCAAGGGCGCGACAATCGCTGCTACCAGAATATTAACATACCCGAAAGAGAAGGGAATCGCCTGGCCATGGCCAAGCCCGTACCAGATATAGCAGCATACGGCGGCAAAGGAGGAGATGACGATCAGCGCACTGGAATTGCCGACCGCGGTGCGAATGGGGAGATGCAGGACCATGAACATCAGGGGCACGGCGACGACCCCTCCCCCGATTCCGAAAAAGGCCGAGAAAAAACCGCCGGTCATGCCGATCAGCAGCAGGGCCGAACGTCTGCAGGCTGGCGTTTCCACGACGTCGATCTGCTGTTTTCCATTGAAGAACAGTTTCAGGCTCACGCCAATCTGCATCACGCCGAAAGCGATCTTGAGCTTTTCCCCGGGCAGCACGGCCGCCAGCGACGAACCGATAAAGGAACCGAAAATTCCGCCGATGGCCAGAAACCAGACCATATTCCAGGCGATATTTCCCCTTTTACGATGGCCCAGAACACTGCTGATGGCGGTTGGAAAAACGATTGCGAGACTCGTTCCGAAGGCCGTATGAACGACCAGTTCGGCAGGGAACCCCGCCAGCGGAAACAGCCAGAGGAACAACGGCACCAGGATGACCCCGCCGCCGATACCCAGTAGCCCGGCGGCGAAACCGGCACAGGCGCCAAGCAGGAGCGTTATCAGAATCAGTTGAGGTGTCAGCAGTTCCATAGTGCGATTCCAAAAAAAAATGCCAGCCCATTACGGCTGGCATTTTGGTTTCAGTGTGGAGGCCCCGCCCAGATTCGAACTGGGGATAAAGGTGTTGCAGACCTCTGCCTTACCACTTGGCGACGGGGCCATCATTGCGCCGATTCGGCGTGCGCATTGAAGTACCAAATCGACACTGGGGTGTCAAGGAGAAAATCAGAAAAGGGAACAAATAAACCGATTTTTATGTTCACCCGGCATCGCCGTCAGCCGGCCAGTCGATCCGATAAATGGCCTTCGTCTCCTCATCACTCAAGTACAGGGCTCCGTCCGGCCCGAGGACAAGGTCGACGGGACGCCCCAGAACGGACTTTCCCTGCTGCCAGCCCCTCAGGAACTCCTGAGGAGGGCCGGCGGGACTGCCGCCTCGCCAGGGAATCCGAACCAGCCGTCCCCCGGGCGGGGAGCCGGCACTCAAGCCGCCCCGAAGAACCACGTACAGGCTTTCCTGAAACTGGCGCGGAGCGACCAGACCGTTTCCGAAGGTCAGACCGCCCGGGTTCGCCTGACTGAAAAGATCAAGGGCACTCGCCAAGGTCCCCTTGCAGTGATCCGTGGTCCCCAGCGGTAAATCAGGAACCTGGTTCCCGTAGCAGTAAGGCCAGCCGTAATCCCCCCCGGCCTGGACCCGATTGATCTCATCGGGAGGCACCACGTCTCCGCCACCTTCCCGGCTGTTGTCACTCACCCACAGGTGGTTGTCTCCCGGGGACAATACCAAACCACCCGCATTACGCACCCCCCTGGCAAAGATGCGGGCATCACCTGATTCGGGATCGATCTCAAGAATGGTCCCCCCTTTTTTGATCTTTTTCCTCGCAGGCATCACACCGTGAGCCGATGGCAAGATAGAGGCTGCCTCCCGGCACGAAAGTCAACGGCCTGATCCAGTGGCCGCCATCGTCCGGCAGATCGTCCAGGACGACCCGTATCCGGTCGATCTGGTCATCGCCGTCACTATCGCTGCAACTCCAGCAGTCTGCCGGGCTCAGCGACAAACAGCCGGGCCCCGTTCCAAACCAGCCCCGAGGGCCGATCCAGCCCGGCGGCAAACAGCACCGGCTGCCCTCCGAAAAGTCCGTCCATCCTGCAAGGGAACCATGTAGACAGCGCCCAGCCTGGGAAGCGTGACAAACAGACGGCCCCTGGAATCGAATGCCAGCCTCTGCGGAGGACCGGGCAGGGTGCTGAACAGGCTCACCCTGATATCGCTGAAGGCCTCAAGCTGAAAACCGGGAGGAAACACCGGGCTGTCGGCCGCAGCCGGCATAACGACGAAAATCGGGGAACCGTTCTTGGCTTCATCCGATTGCCCTTTAGCCTGAATTCGATTTTTCAGGGCGGACACGCTCAGCGCCCGTTCTGGATAAAACTGGTTGATGGTCAACAGGGCGAAGAGAGCGGTAAAAGCCAGGGCAACCGCAGCCAGCCGCCCTCCGGCAGCCTTCCAGATCATACCGAGACCGGTGGCAAGCAGCAGGGTGGGACCGAGGATGAAAAGACCGTAGCCGGTGGCCATGCTGTTGAGCAGGAATGATCCCAGCCAGCCGGCCAATAACAACAGGCAGGCAAGCCCGATGGTGACCCGTCGTTTCATACCCTTCCCTTCCGATCTATGATCAAAGCAGGCACTGCAGACCCTCCAGGGTCATTGGGCCTTCGGGCCCCGCTTTCAGGACAGGACGCCCAAGATGGTCCCGTTTTTACTTATCATAACAGGTCGCTGGACAGGATTCAGCAAAGGCTCTTCAAGAGGGATCCGCAGACCCTCCTTCAAAATACCGAAGCTGCTGAGGGATCTGCCGACAGGACACCGCAGCAACATAATCTCTGCCGACGTGGAAATGACGCACGAAGGGCGCCCTTTCGATCCTGCTTTTCGGATTCGAAAAGCCGGAACCGATCATCTTCAGATGCGCTTCTTTGGCGGGTCCAGAGTCGGAAAAAACCACGCTGCCGCCGGCGCGGACCAAACCTGTTGAGAGCCTGCTGTTCATTACGGCATCGAAAAACCGCTGACTGATGTCCTGAATGTCCAGTTCCGCCCTCACACTGTTCCACGTCGGCCCCGACCTCGCCCGAGGACACAGCAAGCAGGCCCAGATTTTTGGAGTGACTGAGGTTAAACTCGAGCCCAGGGGAAACGGCTTTATCAAGGCAGGATGGCTTGCCGTAGGAATTGTATAAGAATTGGTGACTTGAAGGACTGTCCTTCAGGTAGAAACTGAGGATATGACGGAGCCATCCTCGGGCCCTGACAAAAGCCAGCCGCTTAGCTTGGGCTGAGCAAACGGTCGGCGCGGGCCAACTCATCGGCCGCCAACTCTTGCTGAAACCGGTGATCGAAACGATCATCCGCAAGAGAAAAACGCCAGAGATGCAGGAAGGACTCACCGGAAGGGAAAGATCCCTGATCGGGGGGGGACCAGATCGGCATGGTCAGCCTTTCCGTTCAAGCCAGGCTTGCAGTCGCCTGAGACCTTCCTGAACAGAGACTGCTGCGATGATAGCCGAAATCATTCCTGGCCGCCGTCAGGTCGAACCAGTGAGCCGTCGCCAGCTCTTCGGCGACAAACCGGGTCAGGCGCGGTTCTCCGGAAAGCTTCAACAGGCGGTAGACACCTTCAAAAACCCGGCGCCGAGGGCATAGGCAAAACCGGCAGGCAGAGATCGGGTGACGGGCGGCAGATGACCGGCGGCCAGGATCGCGTTGACGATATCCCAGAGCGGCATGGGCTCGTCATTGGAAATGAAATAGGCTTTCCCCGCCACACACTGACCCGATATCGAGTTTGGACGCAGCGGCAAGATGGGCCTGAGCGGCATTATCGATGTAGACCGTATCGACCAGACAGTTCCGGTTGCCGATCCTTCTCAAGACCCCCATTTTCCCACGCTCTAGAATACGTGGAACAAGGTGGTTATCTCCCGGCCCCCAGATCAGATGAGGACGCCAGCGCCACTGTGGCCAGCTCACCGTCATTGGCCGCCAGCACCCAGCTGCTCTGCTTCCGCCTTGGTCTGCGGATAATAGGACAGGTAGTGATCCGGATAGGGGACACTCTCGTCAACCCCTTCCATATCCTCTCCGCTGAACACGACACTGGGGGAACTGGTAAAAATCAGGCGCCTGACCAGCGTGTTCCCGACAGGCGTCGACAACATGAGCGGTGCCGAGGACGTTGGGACGGTAATAGTCCTTAAAAGCCCCCCCACACTCCCGCTTTGGCGGCGACATGGAAAACCAGGTCACAGTCCAGGCAACAGCCCGGGACACCATGGCCGCGTCATCAAGATCGCCCTGGATCTGCTCAACCCCGAGAGCGTCGAGATCCGGATACACGTGGCGGGCAAAGGAACGGACGCTGTACCCTTCCTCAATCAGCAGCCTGACAATGGCCCCCGCCAAGGAACCCGCCTCCTCCCGTCACCGAGTGCCCTCGACAGACAGATTCTCCGCCAGCCCAGACCGCGCCAGCTTCTCACGGAAGATCTTGGCGTTATGACGAAATATCGACGGGAAAACCCGGGTGCATCAGGAAGGAGGTGATGGCGCTGGTCAATTCATGCTGCCGGGCGAGTTTTCTGAGATCGCCGAGAATAGTGCATGCTCATCTTTGGCCACCCCGTTGACCGGCTCAACGCAGATGACCGAACGGTGTCCTCTCCCCTTTTGACTCCGACGAGAGCGGTTCGGAACACCTTGGGATGCGTATTGAATATGGCTTCGCTAGGGAATGAGTGAATGTAGGTCGTCTCGGCAGTGACTATGCGGTGCGCTTTGCGCCCGCAAAACCAGATCCGCCCGCGGGTATCGCGATACCCGACATCCCCCATGCGATGGTAGACTCCACCATCGCCAGCAGCGATCTTGGCCAACCGGGTCGATGCCCTCGCGATTATAGTAGCGGCGTGTCACCATGGGGGCCCTTAA
>CAXXLS010000018.1:0-135840 GCA_963677135.2 Geopsychrobacteraceae bacterium
GGATGCTGGCGCATCAACGGGCAGAACCGCAAAGCCGCTGCGCGGCTTGAAAAGCTCAGATCATTTACCAAAATGCCCCTGGCATTTTTTCGATTCTGGCCTTTAGCTGAGCCTGCTCAGCGTGGGCCGGGTCGTTGCTAGCCTGAATGTCTCCTACTGGGAATTGCGGATCGTCATCCGGACATGTAAAAAGGGCGCTTTGTGCTTACTATTTGTCGCCCGCTTGGGACAAATAGTAAGGCGCCGGGCGGGGGCGCGACCCCGCGGTCTTGTCTTTGATTGTTTCAATTCAAACCTTAAAGCAAGATCAAAACCGCCGGGTCTCGGCCCGCCAGCCGACTCCCTTTTCTTTGATCGCAAAGAAAAGGGAGGAAAAGAAACTCTTTAAGGTCAAGTACTCTGACGACAAGTGAGTCCGTCTGCGATTTATTGCTGTCGCCAGCACATGACAACCCGCCCGGATGCTGACGCATCAACGGGCAGAACCGCATAGCCGCTGCGCGGCTTGGAAATTGAATATTTTCCCTCTGTCAAAATGCCTACGGCATTTTTGCGGTTCTGGCCTTTAGCTGAGCCTGCTCAGCGTGGGCCGGGTCGTTGCTGTAATGAATGCTGCCGACAGGGAACAGCGAATTGTCCCCCGGACAGGTAAAAAAAAGGGCGTTTTGTGCTTACTATTTGTCGCCCGCCTGGGACAAATAGTAAGGCGCCGGGCGGGGGCGCGACCCCGCGGTCTTGTCTTTGATTGTTTCAATTCAAACCTTAAAGCAAGATCAAAACCGCCGGGTCCCGGCCCGGCAGCCGACTCCCTTTTCTTTGATCGCAAAGAAAAGGGAGGAAAAGAAACTCTTTAAGGTCAAGTACTCTGACGACAAGTGAGTCCGTCTGCGATTTATTGCTGTCGCCAGCACATGACAACCCGCCCGGATGCTGGCGCATCGGGCGGGCTGTTATGTGCCGGTTAGGGCAATAAATCCTAGTATGACTCAATTGTCGTCAGTGTACTTGACCTTAAAGAGTTTCTTTTCCTCCCTTTTCTTTGCGATCAAAGAAAAGGAAGTCGGCTGGCGGGCCGAGACCCGCCGACCTTGATCTTGCCTTAAGGTTTTAACAGGTACAGTCAAAGACAAAACCGCAAAACAGCTCTCTTCCTATGTCCCTATTTCACCTGTCGCATGCTGCCGAAAGCAGACCGTATCGAGCAACCGGCCGGTGATGGACAGACCATCAAAGAAGCCAGCACCGCACAAACCGACGTGATCCCTCTAGCTCGCATCCCCCTGAAAAACACGCAAATTTTAATTGTATGATGAATGAGTAAAGATGGATTGACAGAAAGTCCAGAAATGGGGTAATATCCAAAATGCAGTAACTAACTCCAAATATGGGATTTTGAAACGATGAATCCACTCTACAAGATTTTCACAATTCTCGAAGCCGTTGTCGCCCAGCAGAGTCGTGGTGTCACCTACTCGGATGTTGTTGCCGCGGTCTCTCTGCCCAAATCCTCGGTCCACCGGATTCTCAGGGATCTCACCGAAATCGGATATCTCGACTACAACCCTGAAACCAAGAAATATTTCGGCAGCATGCGTCTTGCAGCGACCGGTGCCGAGGTCATGGCTCATTTCCAGTTGCGGAAGCATGTTCGTCCCCATCTCGAGGCTTTGAATGCCGCCACCGGTCACACCGTTAACTTCGGGGTTCTCGATGGCGCCATGGGAGTGTTCGTCGAAAAGGTTGAATCGCAGGATTACGGCATCCGGCTCTATTCGGAAGTCGGCAAGCGTTTTCCTCTCTACTGCACCGGGATGGGCAAAGCCATGCTGGCCTTCTCCTCTGCCCAGCTGGTCGACAAGGTTCTCGCCGGACCGCTCAAGCCATTAACCGAGAAAACCGTGACGGATCCGGATGCTATAAGAGGGATCCTGCGGGAAATCCGTGAAAACGGTTATGCTCTCGATCTTGAGGAAATCACCCGGGGGATCGTCTGTATCGCCGCGCCGCTTCTGGGATTCCGAAAAGAAGTGGTCGGGGCCATCAGCATTACCGTGCCCTCCTATTACAAGGAAGAGCGCGGCATCGAGACGGAGATCGAAGCCATCAAGAAGAGTGCCGCGGTGATTTCTCAATCCCTGGGGGGGTAGGGTCCCCGACCTCCCCCTGAGTGGGATAAAAGAACAACCATTGACGGGTACAATTAAAGATAAAGCTCCCATGACCTTTCGGGAGCGTTCATCAGGACACATTACTAACAATCGGAGGAAGCAAATGGGTGTATTTGAAGTAAAACCGGCTGAAGACTGTCGTTACGACATTCTTTCTCTTGGCGAAGTCATGCTGCGACTCGATCCGGGCGAAGGGCGCATTCGCACCGCTCGTCAGTTCCGGGCCTGGGAAGGTGGCGGAGAGTACAATGTTGCCCGTGGCCTGCGCCGCTGTTTCGGCCAGCGTGCCGCCATTGTCACCGCATTCGCTAAAAATGAAGTCGGTCTGCTCATGGAGGATTTCATTCTCCAGGGTGGGGTCGACACCTCGCTGATCAAATGGGTTGACTACGATGGCATCGGCCGGACGGTTCGCAACGGCCTGAACTTCACCGAGCGCGGTTTCGGTATCCGTGGTGCCGTCGGCTGTTCCGACCGCGGCAACACCGCAGCCTCCCAACTTAAGGCCGGCGATATCGATTGGGAATATATCTTCGGCGAGTTGGGCGTTCGCTGGTTCCATACCGGTGGTATCTATGCCGCCCTGTCTGAAACCACGGGCGATGTCGTCATCGAGGCCGCCAAGGCCGCCAAGAAGTACGGCACCATCGTTTCTTACGACCTCAACTACCGTCCTTCCCTGTGGAAAGGTTTTGGTGGCCTCGAAAAATGCCGCGAAGTCAACCGCGAAATTGCCAAGTACGTTGATGTCATGATCGGTAACGAAGAAGATTTCACCGCCTGCCTCGGTTTTGAAATCGAGGGGACTGACGAAAACCTGACCGATCTCGATGTCGGATCGTTCCAGAAGATGATCGCCAAGGCCGTTGCCGAATTCCCCAATTTCAAAGCAACCGCAACCACCATGCGCGGCGTCAAGACCGCGACGGTCAACGACTGGGGCGCAATGTGCTGGGTTGACGGCACCTTCTACACCTCGACCCATCGGCCAGAACTTGAAATCATGGACCGCGTCGGCGGCGGCGACAGCTTCGCGTCCGGTTTTATCTACGGTCTGATGATCCTCGGTGACGCCCAGCAGGCTGTCGAGTACGGCGCAGCTCACGGTGCTCTGGCCATGACCACTCCGGGTGACACCACCATGGCGTCTCTCTCCGAAGTTCAGAAGATTGTCGGTGGCGGCGGCGCCCGCGTAGACCGTTAATTTTTTTCGGTTCGAAAACGGCTCTTTTCCGCCATCTTGGGGCTGATCCAGATGTTTCCGCCTGCCCCGATCCGGCGAAAAACTGGTTGCGGCGCAATCCGAAGAGAGATGCGCCGGTAACGAAAAAGATGGTTTAACGTGCCCGGCCGCCAAGCTGGCCGGGCCAACATCATATCCTCATATTTTTGACATACAAGGACACTTGTCATGATTAACGAACTCGCAAAACGCCCGATTATTCCGGTTATTGTTATTGACGATGCCGATGACGCACTGCCTTTGGCAGAGGCTCTGCTCGAAGGTGGCATGGATGTTATCGAAGTTACCTTCCGTACCGCCGCCGCCGCCGAGGCCATTGAACGGATCGGCAAGAAATTCCCCGAAATGCTGCTTGGTGCAGGAACCGTTCTCACTGAAGAGCAGGCTCAGCGTGCCCTTGACGCAGGGGTCAAGTTCGGCCTGGCTCCGGGACTCAACCCTGCCATTGTCAATTACTTCAAAAAAGCCGAAACCCTGTTCATCCCCGGGATTATGACGCCTTCGGAAATTGAGCAGGCGCTGTCCCTCGGCTGCAAGATGCTGAAGTTTTTCCCGGCCGGTCCCGCCGGTGGACCCAAGATGCTCAGCGCCCTGGCCGGCCCTTATGCCAGCCAGGGAATCAAGGTCTGCCCGACTGGCGGTGTCAGTCTGGACAATATGAACGACTACCTGGCCCTGCCGATTGTCAGTAACGTCGGCGGCTCCTGGCTGGCAACCAAACAGCAGATTGCCGATAAGCAATGGTCGGCCATTACCGATCAGGTGAAAGCGGCCCTGGCCAAAATCGCCTAGAAAGACTTGGAATTATGCTGAATCATACCAAAATAGTTGCAACATTAGGTCCTGCGTCTTCCAGCGAACAGATGCTGCATAAGCTGATCAAGGCCGGCGTTTCTGTTTTTCGGCTGAACTTTTCGCATGGAGACCTGGACGATAAAGCCAGGCTGATCGGGCGCATTCGGACGATTGCCGCCGGTTTTTCCCGGCCTGTTGCGATTCTTGGTGACCTGCAGGGGCCCAAGATCCGCGTCGGAGTTTTCAAAGATGGTGGTATTGAGCTTCGGCCGGGCGATGAAGTCACCGTGACCTCGCGCCCGGTTGCAGGCGAGGCGGGCATTATTCCGACCGTGTACGAAAATCTTCCCCGGGACGTGCGCCCGGGGAACCAGATTCTTCTTGATGACGGACTGATGGAACTCGAAGTTGTCGAAACCGATGACACGGATGTCCGCTGCCGCGTCAAGTTTGGTGGTTTCCTCAAGGATCGCAAGGGGATCAATCTGCCAGGGACCAAGGTATCGGCACCATCGCTGACTGAAAAAGATCTGCAGGACCTCGATTTCTGCATCAGGCAGGACGTTGATTACCTGGCCCTGAGTTTCGTCCGCCGGGCTGCTGACGTTCTCGATCTGAAAAAGCGCCTGGACGCGGCCGGCTCCAAGATCAAGGTCATCTCCAAGATCGAAAAGCCCGAGGCGGTCGAAGCCTTTGACGAGATCCTCGAGGCAACCGATGGCGTCATGGTGGCCCGGGGAGATCTCGGGGTGGAGATCCGCCCCGAAAAAGTACCGCTGATCCAGAAGGACATCATTCGCAAGTGCAACCTGGCCGGAAAGCCGGTCATCACGGCAACCCAGATGCTGGAAAGCATGATCAGCAATCCGCGCCCGACCCGTGCAGAAACGTCCGATGTCGCCAACGCCATCCTGGATGGCACCGATGCGGTCATGCTGTCTGCCGAGACGGCGGCCGGAAAATATCCCGTCGAGGCCGTCGAATTGATGAGCCGGGTAGCCAGGGACGTTGCCGAGTCCGTGGTGCGCGGCAAAAAAAGGTCGGATCTCCTGACCCAGGGGGACGAGCCTATGGAACTCTCCGAGGCCATCGGACAGACGGCATCGCGTATCTCCGACCTGGTTGGTGCCAAAGCGATCCTCGCCTTTACCAAAACCGGGAGTACTGCAGCCCTGGTCGCAAAATACCGTCCGTCCGTGCCGATCCTGGCCGTTACCCCATCCCCGGTTGTTGCCCGGCAGCTGGCCCTTTATTCGGGGGTCCAGTCGCTCCAGGTGGATATCCAGGGGAACACCGAAACCCAGATTGAATGTGTGGCCGCCACCGTGCTGACCGCTGAGGCATTGCAACCGGGTGATGTTGTGGTCATCACCATGGGGAGCCCCATCGCCGGTTCGGGCACAACCAATCTGCTTAAAGTTCACCAGCTGGGTGATTTGATGCAAGCCTGTGAGATTTAGTTTCAGGAATCATGGATTTCGAGGTTGAATCATGAAAAAATATCTGAAAGCCAGAAAAAACATCGCCGGGATTCACTATGCTGTCAATGCGGGGGATCTGGTCAGTGGTGTTCTGACCGGCACCTGCTATACAATTTACCCATTGGACAGAAATGATGTCTCGATAGCAGGCGTCCCGGTCCATTATCTTGAAGAACTGAACAATGTCTCCTGATCCGGACATGCTGTCCGACAAGGAGACCGAGGGGACAGGTTCCAGATTTTAACCTTAAGGATGCAAAGGATTTGTTTATGTCTAAAAAAATCGGTATCAATGGTTTTGGCCGTATCGGCCGTATGGTGTTCCGCGCTGCGGCAGCTCGTGAAGACCTCGAGGTCGTCGGCATCAATGACCTGCTCGACGTCGATTACCTCGCCTACATGCTCAAGTTTGACTCCGTACACGGCCGCTTCGGCGGGACCGTCGAGGTCAGGGACGGCGCCCTCGTCGTCAACGGTAAAACGATTCGAGTTACCGCCGAGCGCGATCCGGCCAACCTGAAATGGGACGCCATCGGCGCCGAGGTGGTGGTGGAGTCCACCGGCTTCTTCCTGACCGACGAAACCGCCCGCAAACACATTGCCGCCGGAGCCAAAAAAGTGGTGCTGTCCGCGCCGTCCAAGGACGACACGCCGATGTTCGTCTGCGGGGTCAACACCGACAGCTATGCCGGTCAGGACATCGTCTCCAACGCCTCCTGCACCACCAACTGTCTGGCCCCCATCGCCAAAGTGCTCAACGACACGTTCGGCATCGAAAAGGGACTGATGACCACCGTGCACGCCGCCACCGCGACCCAGAAGACCGTCGACGGCCCGTCCATGAAAGACTGGCGCGGCGGGCGCGGCATCCTCGAGAACATCATTCCGTCCTCCACCGGGGCCGCCAAGGCGGTTGGCAAAGTCATTCCGGAGCTGAACGGCAAGCTGACCGGGATGGCGTTCCGCGTGCCGACCTCCGACGTCTCGGTGGTCGACCTGACCGTCAATCTGAAACAAGAGACCAGCTACGAAGAGATCTGTGCCGCCATGAAGGACGCGTCCGAAGGGGAGCTCAAGGGGATCCTCGGGTACACCGAAGAAGCGGTTGTCTCCACCGATTTCCGGGGCGAAGCCTGCACCTCGGTGTTCGATGCCAAGGCCGGTATCCAGCTCGACGGGACCTTTGTGAAAGTGGTCTCCTGGTACGACAACGAGTGGGGCTACTCCAACAAGGTTCTCGACCTGGTCAAGGTCATTGCCTGATCGGGAATAGCTCAAAAGCAGTATTGAAAAGTTCGTTGCCGCCAGGGTCCGCAAGGACTCCTGTCGACAACGAAGCGCAAGACACGATGAAAAGAGGAGCAACCACCTTCTGCCCTCGCTTGCCGGTCAGTTTTCTGACCGGCTTTTTTTTATGGTTCCGTGGAGAGGGAGGCGGGTCCTCCCGGCTTTATGTCCGGCCCGGCAGAAAAGTTCGCCATTTTTCGGCTACCCTATAAAGAAGAGCTTGGAGAGGCGTTATGGAACTTTTCAGCGGTATTCTCAATCAGCTGATCACCTCCAAGAATCCCACCCTTGATCTGCTGCTGTTGCTGGTCATCGCCTCCATCGGTTTGCAGCTTGGCGTCATCAATGACGTGATTTTCTCCATTCTGGTCCTGGTGGCTTTCGTCACGACGCTGATCCCGCCCCTATCTCTGGGGGCTTATCTCAAAAAGACACGTGGCGTGTTGCCTTGAGGTGACATTCTGCAACTGTCGCCGTCGAGGTGACGCAGAAGATCATAGGCCAGTCAGAACCTTTAGAAGCTGTTCCTCTTCGTCTTCCGACACCTTCAGCCCCGCGGATTTCATGCCGTGGATGACCTGCCGCCAGCGTTCGGACGAATACCTCTTTTCGTAGATCATTGCCGTTCCGTGGCAGCCGCCGCATTTCTGCTCAATCAACGGTATTTGCCGGTCGTCGCAGGCGCTGAGCCAGAACGAGGTCAGAATGGCAAGGACGCTCCACTGCAGACAGCGTTTTTTCACAAGAAAAAAAAATCTCATACTCTTCCGGGTGTCGCTTGCGGTTGGAATGATCATGGCTGTCAGGCTGATAAAATATATTTTACCATCCTTTGCGCCAGAGACAGATGAGCAGGGCTTTGGTCTTCCAATGTCGCAAAATGCCTTTCTAAGCTATTGAATTTAAGTGGAAAATCCGGGTCGTTCGGTTGACATGAGGTGAGAATGTGCTCTACTTGAAGAGGACTGCCAATTGCACGCTTTGCCATCCTGGGAGGTATTTAAATGGGTGATTTAAACGACCTGTTAACCAGCCACGGCATTTCTCGGCGAGATTTCTTGAAATACTGCTCAACCCTTGGCGCTGCTCTGGCGCTGCCCCTTCCCCTGACCGCCAAAATTGCCGAAGCACTGGAAAACGATGCTCGGCCACCGGTCATCTGGTTGGAGTTTCAGGATTGTGCCGGAGATTCGGAATCCCTGTTGAGGGCGAACCGTCCGGCTGTCGGTGAGCTGATTCTGGATCATATTTCTCTGGATTACCATGAAACGGTGATGGCCGCATCCGGCGCCCAGGCTGAAGCGGCCAAGAAAGCCACTCTGGACAAGTATCGGGGACAGTACATCTGTATCGTGGAAGGAGCGATCCCCGTCGGGGCCCATGGGGCTTTCTGCACCATCGGCGGTCATTCCGCAGAACATATCCTCAAAGAAGTCGGCGGTCAGGCCGCAGCGATTATTGCCGTTGGCAGCTGTGCCTGTTACGGGGGACTTCCTGCGGCTTATCCGAATCCGACCGAGGCGCGGTCTGTCCACGAGCTGCTGCCTGAAAAAACCGTGATCAATCTGCCCGGCTGCCCGATGAATGTCGACAATCTGACCGGAACCATAGTGCACCTGTTGACCTTCGGGACTCCTCCGGCACTTGATCTGCACCTGCGACCCAAATTTGCCTATGGCAAACGGATCCATGACAACTGTGAACGGCGGGCTCATTTCGACGCCGGTCAATATGTCGAGGAGTTTGGAGATTACGGTCATCGACAGGGCTGGTGCCTTTACAAGATGGGGTGCAAAGGCCCGGAGACCTTCCACAATTGTCCGACCATCCGGTGGAACGAGGGAACCAGCTGGCCGGTCATGGCGGGGCATGGCTGTGCCGGATGCAGTGAACCAGGTTTCTTCGACACCATGATGCCCATGTATTCGCGTCTGCCGAATGTTCCGGGGTTCGGAGTCGAGGCTTCGGCGTTGAAGATCGGAACCGCAATCGTTGCCGCATCTGCGGCCATATTCGGAACTCATGGCGCGGTGACAGTGGCCAGAAACTGGAAAAATATCCGGGTTGCCAAACAGGAGACCGATGAAGAGCTGGAATCCGCCGAGACAAGAGACGACAGCTAGTATCCGTTGGCAAAGCGCCGGTTCTGACATTTGAAACTGATCAGTTGGCCTGAACATCCGGAAGCCAACACGTTAACGGAAAGGGCAGACGATGGCACAGAAAATCGTAGTCGATCCGGTGACCCGGATCGAGGGGCATTTGCGTATCGAAGCGCAACTTGAAAGCGGAAAAATCGTTGATGCCTGGGCCAGTTCGACCATGTTCAGAGGGATCGAACGGATTCTGCAGAATCGCGATCCGCGCGACGCCTGGTATTTTACCCAGCGCTTCTGCGGCGTCTGCACGACGGTGCATTCCCTGGCTTCGATCAGGGCAGTGGAGAATGCCCTGAATATCAAAATTCCCCCCAATGCTGAAATGATCCGCAATATTATCATGGGGATTCAGAATGTTCAGGACCATGTGATTCACTTCTATCATCTCCACGCCCTTGACTGGGTTGATATCGTGTCGGCTCTTGATGCCGACCCGTTTCGTACGGCGTCCCTGCAGCAGAGTATCTCAGACTGGAAGTTGTCAAGTCCTGACTATTTTGCCGGGATCCAGAAAAGAATCGGTTCTTTTGTCAAAACGGGCCGGCTCGGTCCCTTTGCCAATGGCTACTGGGGGCATCCTGCTATGAAGCTCCCTGCCGAAGCCAACCTGATGGCGGTCGCTCATTACCTGGAAGCCCTGAAGCTCCAGAAGGAAATTATTAAGATCCATGCCATTCTGGGGTCTAAAAATCCGCACCCTCAGACTTTTCTGGTCGGCGGGATGGCCATTCCCATCGATCCCAACAGTCAGAACGCCCTCAACGCGGACAAGATCGCCGAGATGTATCAATACATTGCCCAGGCCCGCGAATTTGTCGAGCAGGTCTACATCCCGGATATCCTTGCGGTGGCCCCGTTTTATCTCGACTGGGCGTCCATCGGCAGCGGTCATCGCAATTACCTGTCTTACGGGGAATATCCGGATGACAGCCGGGGGTACCCGGAGGGCATGTGGATCCCCGGCGGGGTGATCGTCAATGGCGATCTGGACAATGTTCAGCCGGTCGATCATCAGAAGATCACGGAATATGTCACCCATTCCTGGTATGAGTACCCGTCCGGTGACGGGACCGGGAAGCATCCCTGGGAAGGGGAGACCAACTGGAAATACACGGGTCCGAACCCGCCCTACGACGACCTCGATACCGACAATAAATATTCCTGGGTGAAGTCGCCCCGCTACGACGACCTGCCCATGGAAGTCGGTCCCCTGTCGAGGATGCTCATCGGCTACGCAAACCGGCACAAGGAGATCACACAGGCCCTCGACTATGTGCTCGGTGAGCTGGGCGTGGGGCCCGAGGTCCTGTTCAGCACCCTGGGCAGAACCGCGGCCAGAGCCGTTGAAACCCTGGTGACCGTAAAAAAAATGTCGCAGTGGCTGGACCGCCTGGTCGCCAACATCAAGAGCGGTGATTTCAGCATTCACAACGCCGGCAGATGGGATCCGGAAACCTGGCCGGCATCGGCCAGGGGGTATGGCTTTCATGAAGCCCCGCGGGGAGCCCTGGGCCACTGGATCGTGATCGAAGACAAGAATATCCGAAATTACCAGGCCGTGGTGCCGACCACCTGGAATGCCGGTCCCCGTGACCCGGCTGGTCTGCGCGGTCAATACGAGGAAGCGTTGATCGGCACTCCCGTGGCCGATCCCGAGCGGCCGCTTGAAATTCTGAGGACCATGCATTCCTTCGACCCCTGCCTGGCCTGCGCGGTCCATCTCTACGATGAAAAAGGCGCCCTGCGGGCCCGGGCCGAAATTTTATAGTGAGGTGATATGGTCGGAACATCTTCAGAAAAAAACAAAGATCATCAGCATGAAAGCTATGCTGCGCGAACCTTTCTGTATATCTGGGAAGGTCCGGTCAGAATCATTCACTGGCTGAATTTCTTCTGCATTCTGATCCTGTCGGCAACCGGTTATTACATTCACGACCCATTTCTGCAGGCCGGTCCGAATTCCTATCTGATGGGGAACATTCGTCTGATCCATTATGTGGCCGGGGTGGTCTTTTCCGTCAGCCTGCTGGCTCGGATCTACTGGCTGTTTACCGGGACCTATTTTTCCACCTGGCGGGCATTTCCGAACCCTTTTAACCGCACAGACCGGTCTCATTTCTGGACATTTATCCGTTTCTATACCTTTCTGGGCAAAGATACGCCCCACATCCTCGGGCACAACCCGGTCGCTTTTTTGGCCTACACGTTTCTGTTCCTGCTGTTCGCGCTGCAAATATTGTCCGGGTTTGCTCTCTGGGGCCAGGCCGATCCCGGAAGTGCCCTGGCCGCCGTAACCAGCTGGGTATTCGCGGTCTTCAGCAACCAATGGGTCCGGTGGTTTCATTTTATGGTGATGTTCATGATAGCCGGGTTTTTCATCAATCATATTTACAGTGTCGTGCTGTTCGACTTCAAATCGCGGTCCGGTGAAGTCAGCTCGATTTTCTCGGGCTGGAAACCCGATCGCCGCTGATGACTGGGTGCTGCGGAGCGGAACGTTGAAAAAACTGCTGGTCCTTGGTCTTGGCAACCTGCTGATGAACGACGATGGTGCGGGTCTTCATGCCGTCTACTCCCTGCGGAAGAGGTACCGGAACTCTGCCACCTTGTGCATCATGGATGGTGGGACCCTGGGGCTTGATCTGCTCGGGCACATCGCCTGGGCCGACCACCTGTTATTGCTGGATGCCGTTGATGTCGGCTTGGAGCCGGGAACCGTGGTCAGGATAGCCGGAGAGGCTATCGATGGCGTGTTCGCTGAAAAGCTGTCCCCGCACCAGATGGGGGTCAGGGACATCCTGGCTGCCGCTGAACTTATCGGGGATCGTCCTGAACAGGTTGATCTGCTGGGCATCCAGGCAGGAAGTATCGCCATGGAAATGAGTCTTTCAGATTCGGTCAGGACCAGCCTGGACCGTCTTGTTGAAGAGGCGGCCGCCATGATTGATCTTTTTTTAGGAACGCAGCGCTCGTATTCATGATTTCAGGGTTTTTCACGGGTGATAATTTCCATGTTGACAGTCTGCGAAAACAGGAGTAAATAGCTGAAAAATAGGCACTGAATCACCCTCAGAAATGCGTAAGACGAAGCATAAAAAGGCCCCCTTTTTATCGCCCTGCCCCAGGCATCACGAAGCATGATTCTTGTCTGGCGGCGCACGATATGAAAGGGGTTTTCTTATGCGACGAGATGTCTTTTCTGCTGTTCAGGGCTCGGCGGATCCGTCCGGCCGGAGTCTGCCTGGCGGTTTTCTTGCTCTTTTTCCTCTGTACAAAATCTTGACCTTCCCGCCGGTCCGGAGGCGGTCATGAGGTTCCTGGCGGAGCTGTTCAATATCGCCCCTCTGGACTGGTTCAGTCTGTTCTGCGCGATTGTCAGCGGGGCGGTGATCGGTCTCGAAAGGCAGCTCAACGGCAAGCCTGTCGGTTTGCGAACCGGTGCCGTGATCTGTGTCGGGGTCTACATCTTCGTTGCCATCGCCAACGTCGTCGCCGACAGCGGCACCGATCACTCCCGGATTATCGGCCAGATCGTCACCGGGGTTGGTTTCCTCGGGGCGGGGGTGATGCTGGTCCGGGACAGTACGATTATCGGGGTCACATCGGCCGCGGCGATCTGGGTTCTGGCCGCAATCGGCGTTGTGGTCGGCAGCGGCTTCCCTTTTGCGGGAGTGAAGCTTTCCCTTCTGACGGTCCTGATCCTGGTCGGGATCAACCGCCTTGAAACAACTTTCAAGTTCTTCCAGCGCGGCGTTCACCAGAAACTGCACCTGGCGAAGAAACACCCCTCGAAAAGCGGGATCCCGGTTCGGGGTCATGCGCCGTCCGAGGAGGAGTCATCGTGAAAGTCCAGCTCCCCTACACCATCCTGACGCAGCCGGACGACACCACCTGCGGGCCGACCTGCCTGCAGTCGGTGTACCGCTATTTCGGCGATGATCTGCCTCTGGAACAGGTCATCGAGGAAGTCACCATGCTGGAAAGCGGGGGAACCCTGGCGGTTCTGCTGGCCTGTCACGCGCTCCGGCGCGGTTATCGGGCGACCATCTATACCTACAAGCTGCAGCTCTTCGACCCGACCTGGAATCTGTCCGATCATGCCGATCTCAAAGAGCGCCTCAGACGCCAGATGACCTGCAAGCAGGACGACAGGCTGCATGAGGCGAGCAACGCCTATCTGCAGTTTCTCGATCTGGGCGGAGAGCTGCGTCTGGAGGATCTAAACGGCAGCCTGCTCAGACGTTACGTCAAGAGGAGGATCCCGATTATTACCGGCCTCAGCTCGACCTATCTCTACCGGACCCCGAGAGAGTTCGGCCCGGCCTGCGATTATGATGATATCCGCGGCGAGCCGGCCGGGCATTTCGTGGTCCTGTGCGGATACAACAAGGAGACCCGCACCCTGCAGGTGGCCGACCCGCTGCTTCCCAATCCAGTGGCCGAGGCCCATCAGTACACCGTCACCAGCGACCGGGTGATCGGCGCGATCCTGCTGGGAGTCTTGACCTACGATGCCAACCTGCTGATTATTCAGCCTCGCAAAAGGAAGCCTTGACATGGCCGCTGCCATTCTCATCGTTGTTGATGATCCCCAGTCCTGGCCCCTGGCCATGGATGGTGTCGAGCTGCTGTCCGCCCGGCGCTATATCACCGATCCCCATTACCTGAAACTGCGCAGGGTCAAACTGTTCAACCTGTGCCGCAGCTACCGCTACCAGAGCCTTGGCTATTACGTCTCGCTGCTGGCCAGGGCCCGGGGCCACCGGGTGCTGCCCGGCATCGGCGCCATGCAGGATCTCAAGACCCCCAGCCTGATCAGGTTCGTTTCGGCGGAACTCGACGATCTGATCGCCAGAAGCCTAAAAGATCTGCGTTCGGACACTTTCGTGCTGAGCATCTACTTCGGTCATAACCTGGCCAGGCGGCATGATCAGCTCAGTCAACGGCTGTTCAAGATGTTTCAGGCGCCGTTTCTGCGCGCCAATTTCGGTTACAACGCCAAGCTGCAGAAGTGGCAGCTGCTGAATATCAATCCCTTTGCCGCCAGCGACATCCCGGAGGAACACCGGGACTTCGCCATCAGCAAAGCCCAGGAATATTTCCGGGGAACGCGGGGACGTTCACTGGCCAAACCGAAGGCCCGCTATGACCTTGCCATCCTGGTCAACCCGGAAGAACGCCACGCGCCGTCCGACGGCAAGGCCCTCAGGAACTTCCTTCGGGCCGCGGAGCAGGTAGGTTTTGCCCCGGAACTGATCGGCCGTGAGGACTTCGGGAGGCTGTCGCAGTTTGATGCCCTGTTCATCAGGGAGACGACCCAGGTGAATCATCATACTTACCGCTTTGCCCGACGGGCGGAGGCCGAAGGGCTGGTGGTGATCGATGATCCGAAGTCGATTCTGAAATGCACCAACAAGGTCTTTCTGGCGGAACTTCTTGAGCGCCACAAGATCGCCATTCCCAGAACCATGGTGGTGCACCGTGGCAATGTTAACGAGGTGCTGGACGATATCGGCCTGCCCTGTATTCTCAAACAGCCGGACAGCTCCTTTTCACAGGGGGTAACCAAGGTGGACTCGGCCGCGGAATATCGCGAAAAGCTCAACAGCTTCCTGCAGAAATCCGACCTGGTCATCGCCCAGGAGTTCATTCCCACCGATTTTGACTGGCGGATCGGGGTGCTCGACCGCAAGCTGCTCTATGCCTGCAAGTACTACATGGCGCGCAGCCACTGGCAGATTCTCAAGCAGGACGCTCGCGGCCGGGATATCGAGGGGAACGTGGACACCCTGGCCATCGAAGATGTGCCCCAGACGGTCTGCCGGACCGCTCTCAAGGCCGCGAACCTGATCGGCGACGGCCTCTACGGTGTCGATCTGAAGCAGATCGGGAACAAGGTCTACGTGATTGAAATCAACGACAATCCCAGTATCGATACCGGGGTGGAAGACGGCGTGCTCAAGAAAAAACTGTACCTGGACATCATGCAGCTGATGATGTCCAGGGTCGAAGAGCGCAAAGGAAAAAAACAATGAGACCGACGGGCCCCCTGCATCTGTTTGAAGGCTACGGCGTTGAACTTGAATACATGATCGTCTCCACGGCCAATCTCGCCGTAGCCCCTCTTGCCGACCAGGTTCTCATGCGTCAGTCCGGAGCCCTCTGCAATGAGGTCGAGGTCGGTCCCGTCTGCTGGTCCAACGAACTGGTCATGCATGTCATCGAGCAGAAGACCAACGGTCCGGTGACCAACCTCGATGGTCTGGCGGAACAGTTTCAGGAGGGCGTCCGCCAGATTAACCGGCACCTGTCAGAGCTCGACAGCTGCCTGCTGCCGGGTGGAATGCACCCCTGGATGAATCCGGCAACGGATACCCGGCTCTGGCCTCATGACAACAGTGTCATCTACGACACCTACAATCGCATCTTCGGCTGCCAGGGGCACGGCTGGAGCAATCTGCAGAGTACCCATGTCAACCTGCCGTTCTGTGGGGATGATGAGTTCGGACGCCTGCATGCGGCGATCCGCCTGGTTTTGCCCCTGCTGCCCGCACTGGCCGCCAGTTCCCCGATCATCGACGGGCGTTTTACCGGGCTCCTCGATTATCGCTTGCGTGCCTATCAGCAGAATCAGCGTAAGATTCCGCAGATTACCGCGACCATGGTGCCCGAAGCGGTTTTTACCTCCGCAGATTATCAGCATCAGATCCTGAACCCCATGTACGCGGCGGTTGCCCCCTGGGATCCCGACGGTTGCCTTCAGGAAGAGTGGCTGAATTCCCGGGGAGCCATCGCCAGATTCGAGCGCAGTACCATCGAAATACGTCTGCTCGACATCCAGGAGTGCCCGGCCGCCGATGTTGCGATTATCGAACTGATCTGCGCGGTCCTGAAAGGCCTGGTCCGGGAAGAGTTCTGCCCCCTTGCCGAACAGCAGGCCTGGGACGCGGCGGCCCTCGCCAGATGGCTGTCTGCGGCTTTAAGCGATGCCGAGATGACGCTTATCGCCGATCCGGCCTTTCTCGCCCTGTTCGGGTACCCCGGGGCGCGGGCGTCCATGGGGCAACTCTGGCAGCATCTGGCCGAAACACTCTGTCCCCGGCTGCTGGCCGGTTCCGAGTCTCCCCTGGCCGTGATTCTGAATAAGGGGCCGTTGGCGCGAAGAATCCTCAGGCGGACGACCCTGTCTCCCTGCCGGCGAAAGCTCCAGGATACCTATCGCCAGCTCAGGGACTGCCTGGCCCACGGCCAGATGCTGTCATGAGCAGCTCCCGAACGCGGTTGCTGGTGACCTGCGAGCACGGCGGCAATCAGGTTCCAAGTCCCTATGCAGAGTATTTCGAGGGGCTGGAGCAGGTTCTGAACTCGCACCGTGGTTATGACCTCGGCGCTCTGCCCCTGGCCAGGGACCTGGCCGACCGGCTGTCAACGGTTCCCCTTGTTTATGCCGAAGTCACACGGCTGGTGGTCGATCTGAATCGTTCCGCCACCAGCCGTTCCCTGGTTTCGGAATATCTCCAGGGGGTGAGCAGGGCAGGGCGGACTCTGCTTATGGACCGCTACTACCGGCCCTACCGGGCGTGGGTGGCCGACTGTGCCGAGGCGTTGATGGCGGACTCCTCACGCCTGATTCACCTGTCTGTACACAGTTTTACCCCGGTATTCAAGGGGCGGCCGCGAACCGCCGATATCGGCCTGCTCTATAACCCCGACCGGTTGCCTGAGAAGGCCTTTTGCCGGCAATGGAAGACCGGGCTTGTGACCCTGCTGCCGGACCTTAGGGTGCGTTTCAATTGGCCCTATCGCGGAACGGCAGACGGATTGGTGCGCTCTTTGCGCAGTCTCTACCCGAGTGACCGCTATCTCGGCATCGAGCTTGAAGTCAATCAGGGCCTGGTTGCCGAAGACGGGCGCTTTCCGCAAATTCTGTCGTCCTGCCTGGCCGACTCCCTGGACCAGCTGATCAGCCGTCCCTCCTGACCGCCCGGTCTCCCTTCCTGTTCCTGAATAAAATCAGCCGCTCTATGTTTTAAAGGTACTCATTTACCAGAAATGAGAGTAGTTTTGCCGATGAGATCAGCGTTATTTTGAAGGAGAAGATTTTGTCGCAATCAGTCATAGAGGTTATCGATCTGACCGTCGCAATCGATGACCAGACCATATTTTCAGGATTAAACCTCGCCGTTCGAGAGCATGAGAAAGTCTCCCTGATCGGCCGCTCGGGGAGCGGAAAATCGACACTGCTGCGCTGTCTTCTCGGCTTTGTCGTGCCGAATTCGGGGACGCTGAAGATTTTTGGAGAAGAGGTCACGGCCCGGTCGATCTGGAAGCTGAGAACCAGGATGGCGTATGTCCCCCAGGAACCTGAGCTGTCGCGGGGCAGGGTCAAAGAGGTTATCGAGCAGGCCTTCACCTTTGCCCACAACCGCCGCCAGAGCGGGACCCTTCAGCGGGTTCCGGAATTCATGGAGCGACTGCTGCTGCCCCGCAAGCTTCTGGATGAGGATATCGCGGAGCTGTCCGGCGGGGAAAAACAGCGCATCGCCGTGCTGATGGCGCTGCTGCTGGAGCGGGACATCATGCTGCTTGACGAAGCCTCTTCGGCCCTCGACCCGGAATCGAAGCAGGCCGCTATCAGCCTGCTGGGGGAGCAGGACCGGCTGACCCTGCTGTCTGTTTCCCATGATCAGGAGTGGCTGGCCATTTCGGATCGGACCGTCGATCTTTCCGGACTGCAGAAAGGAGCCGGGGAATGAACACCGTCGATATCGGAAACTGGCAGCTGGCGGCCGTCTACCTGCTGCTGATTTTCCCCCTGGGAACCATTCTGCTGCTGCGTATCCCCATGTTCGGCGAAACCCTGATTTCTGTTCTCAGGATGACCGTCCAGCTGCTTTTTGTCGGTTTCTACCTGCAGTTCGTGTTTGATCTCAACAATATCTGGGTGACATCGGCCTGGATTATGATCATGATCATTGTTGCCGACGTGTCCATCGCCCGTGGTTGCGGCCTGCGCTTTCGCCACCTGGGGATCGAGGTGTTCATCGCCATGCTGGGGGGGACGCTGATTCCCCTGGCGTTTTTCATGCTGGTTGTTCTTTACGGAATTTCGGCCCATGAAGCCCAGTATGTCATCCCGATCTGCGGCATGATTCTCGGGAACTGCCTGCGGGCCGTGATCGTCGGCCTGCGCTCCTTCTACGAGGCGGTCCGCAAGCATGAACGGGCCTATCTGCTGACCCTGGCCCAGGGGGCCAGCCTCAAGGAAGCGGTACATCCCTATCTGCGCGACGCCTGCCAGGCCGCTCTGGCCCCGACGGTGGCGACCATGGCAACGGTCGGCCTGGTGGCCCTTCCGGGCATGATGACCGGGGTGATCCTGGGGGGCGGGGATCCGATGGCCGCCATCAAGTACCAGATCGCCATCATGATCGCCATTTTCGCCGGCACCGCCTTGACCGTGGTGCTGGCCATCCACCTGACCCTGATCAAGAACTTCAGCGCCTTCGGGATTCTGAATCGCAAGATTTTTCGCTAGCCGGAAGGCGCGCCCTCCTCATAACAAAACGGCAGGACGATATCGATATCGCCCTGCCGTTTTGTTATGTTCCGAAAGCCAGGTTTATCCGGCCTGGTGGGGCAGCTCCAGCTGGGTCCCCTTCAGCTCGAAGCGCGCCAGCATCGTTTTCAGGTAGGCCGCCTGGCTGGCCAGTTCTTCCGCCGCCGCCGCCGATTCCTCCGCGGTGGCGGTATTCTGCTGAACCGCCTGATCGATATGATTCAGCCCCTGGTTGATCTGGGAAATCCCCTGAGCCTGTTCCTGACTGGCGGCGGCGATCTCGCCCGCCAGGGACGTGACCTGGGTAATGGCATCGACTATTTCATCGAGGGCTTCCGAGGTCTTGCTGGCGATTTCGGTTCCGTTGGCCGCCTTGGCCACCGAGCCCTCGATGAGCTGGGCGGTTTCCTCTGCGGCTTTGGCGCTGCGCGCCGCCAGGTTGCGGACCTCTTCCGCCACCACGGCGAATCCTTTGCCATGCTGCCCGGCCCGGGCGGCCTCGACGGCCGCGTTCAATGCCAGCAGGTTGGTCTGAAAGGCGATCTCGTCGATGACCTTGATGATTTTGTTGATGTCCTGGCCGGCCTCATTGATTTCGTTCATGGCGACGATCATCGATCCCATGCGGTCACTGCCGATCTTGGCTGCATCCTGGGCCTGCATGGCCAGCTGATTGGCCTCGTTGGCATTGGTCGCGCTCCCCTGGACCTGGCTTTCGATTTCATTCATCGAGCTGCTGATCTCTTCGAGAGAGGCGGCCGATTCGGTGGCGCTCTGGGAAAGGGTCTGGGCCATATCGGAGACCTGGTGACTGCCGCCGTCGATCTGGCCGGACGCTTTAAGGACTTCGCCCAGGACATCGTTGAGGTTTGCAACCATGGTTGCGAACGCCTGCCCCATAGTGTCTTTTTGCGATGCGACCGTGGCGTCAAAACTCAAATTTCCGTCGGCAATTTTGCCGGCCTCGTCCGCTTTGGCCCGGAGACTTGTCACCATCTGGTTGATCGATTCGGTCAGTTCGCCAACCTCGTCTTTGCTGCGATAACTGAGGTTGGTGCTCAGGTCCCCGAGGGCGATATGTTTGGCCGCCTCGACCGTCATTTTCAAAGGTTTGGTCACCGCCCGGGTGATCAGGACGATGGTCAGAATAAGAATGACGACCAGAATCACCGCGCCGCTGCCGAAGCGCCAATTGATCTGAGCGGTGGTCCGGGTCCCGGCCTGGTGAATGCTGTCGGCAAGGGCGGTGACCTTCGACATGTCGTAGACCAGGGCCATCACCCCGACCAGGCTCCCGGAAAAATCGAAGATCGGGAAGGAAGAAATGAAATGTCCGCCGATCACCTGCTGATACTCCCGCTCGCGCCCCTGGTCGAGGATGTCAGCGGTGATGACCGGATTGGTCAGGTCTTTGTTGGTTGATGAGGTAAAGACATACTTGCCGCCTATGACCGGGTTTTTCTGGGGATCCTGCAGGCTGGTGGCGATGGGGAGCATATCCGCAGTCATATACACGGCAATCTGGTAGCTGTCGTTGACGTGGTTCGATTTCAGGACCTGGCCGAAGGAGACCAGCACCTCGCAGGAACCAAGGTGCTTCTGGTTGTCATCGCTGATCGCCGACAGACCGCGCAGGGCAAAACCACCGCGACCGATCTCAATCCCTTTCAATGGCGCGTGAGAACCCTGGTTGATGGTGACGACCGTCTTGCGGAAGGAGGTCAGGTTATCGGAGATATCGACTTTTTTGCCGTTTCTCTTGGTTTGCCAGTCATCCCGCCAGATCCGCGCCAGGCTGTGGGCATTGGGAAGGTGAAAATGGATTCTGAAAGAATCCTGACCGGTCTGTTTTTTGTACCCGGCGACATAGGGCTTGAGGAACTCCCGCAGCTGCTCCCGCGCCTGTTGCGCCGCCGGATCCTCCTCGTTGCTGATATCTCCCCTCAGGGCGACTTTATAAATGTCCTGGATTCCGGGAAGCTGTGAAAACAGGGCGGCCTGCTGAAGGGCCACACTGCCCAACTGCTCAATGCCGTCGTAGATGGAATCCTTGCGGGCTGTCGCCTCGGTGGCCATAACCTCCCTGGCATATTCGACCAGGGTCTCTTCCTGATCATGCACCAGCCCGGTCACCGTAAAATTGGTTGCCATGACGACAATCACGGCAAAAACAATCACCAGCAGAGCGATCGGGACGGTAAACTTGGTGCGCAGGGACATAGCATATTCTCCTTGTGAACGTGTAAATTACAGTAACTGGTCAACGGACCCTTTCAGGGAGGGCCGTTTTTATCGGCTTAGAGAGAGCTGCTATTGTAGGGAGGTTGTTGAGATTAATAGCGTATAATCTCAGTCTATAGTTAATGATCGCATGCGGTCAATTAAAAAATAATAATTGTTTGATCTGAGCAAAATTTCTTTTAGGCCTTTTTTCGTCTTTCCCGATTTGGTTTTCTCGGACCGGGAGAAACGTTTTTGAGGTTTGACTTGGTCGGCTCTTTCATGCGATTTTGACATTCCGTTGTTTCGTTTCAGGTTGTCCATACTGCTGAAAATACCCTTGTCTCCCTGTCCTTGGGCCTATGTCATTACTGAAAGAAATACAGGATACCGTCAATCAGTACGCCGAGATCATTGCCCAGGTGATCAAGGTCGACGTCGAAATCGTCGATACCGATCTGATCAGGATTGCCGGGACCGGGTTTTACAAAGATCGCATCGGTGAGTACATGGCCGATGAGGGGTTTGTCTATCGGGCGGTTCTCGAAACGGGAGAAAGCCAGGTCATCATGGACCCGGGACACAATAAGCTCTGTATCTCGTGCCCCAAGCAGTTGATCTGCGCCGAGAAGCTTGGCATCTGTAAGCCGATCAAGCTGGCCGACGAGATTCTCGGGATCATCGGCCTGATCTGTTTCTCCGATGAACAGCGTGAGCAGGTTTTGGAAAACCTCGATGCCTATCTTGCCTATATAGACAAAATCGCCGAGTTCATTGCCGGAAAGGCCTATGAAAAACAGGAGCGGCACCGGACCGAGCTGATGATCGGTCTGATGAACCAGGTTGTTGACAAGATCAGTTCCTGCGTGGTCATTGTCAACGACTCCGATCAGATCAGTTACATCAACCAGAATGCGATCAATCAGCTTGGCCTTGAGGGGGAAGAATACCTCGGCCGGAAGCTGAGCATCGGTGAGACCGGTGATTCCATTCTGGATAATGATGAATTCAAAATCGAGATAGCGGGGCAGAGTTTTGACCTGGTGGGGAATATCTTTCCGATCTCTCTGGAGCTTGGCGAGTATGCCAAGATCATCATTTTCCGGGAGATGAAAAGTTTCAAAACGCGCATCTACGAACTGACCCGGACGGGGGACAATGCCGGCCTGGATCATATCCTGGGAACCTCCCGGGCCATTGTGAAGCTCAAGAACCAGATCCTGAAAATAGCGGATTCCAGTTCAACTGTCCTTATCCAGGGGGAAAGCGGGACCGGCAAGGAGCTGGTTGCCAGGGCCATCCACCAGTCCAGCACCCGTGCGAATGAGCCGTTCGTCGCTATCAACTGTGGCGCAATTCCCGACACTCTGCTCGAAAGTGAATTGTTCGGATACGTCAAGGGCGCCTTCACCGGGGCCGATCCCCGGGGAAAGATCGGCAAATTTGAACTGGCCAACAAGGGAGTTCTGTTCCTGGACGAAATCGGCGATATGCCCCTCTATCTCCAGGTGAAGCTGCTCAGGGTGCTGGAAGAGCGGAAAATCATGCGGATTGGTTCCAACAACCCCATCGACGTTGATATCCGGATTATCGCCGCGACGCACAAGAACCTGGCGGAGATGATTCAGGAGAACAGTTTCCGCGAGGATCTTTTTTACCGTCTCAATGTCATCCCTCTCGATATCCCCCCTCTGCGTGAACGCAAATCGGATGTCGAGTCCCTTGTTTATCATTTTGCGGAAAAGTACAGCTCCCTGTTTGGCAAGCCGTTTGCCCGCATTGAACGGCAGGTGTTCGAGCGCATGCTCGACTACGACTGGCCGGGGAATATCCGGGAGCTGGAAAACAGTGTCGAATTCATGATCAACATGATGGATTCCGACGGCATTCTGGGGATCGATCTGCTGCCCAAATGCCTGTCCGGAGTCTCCCGGACCGGAGCGGATCAGGGGCAACCGGCCGTTCGGTCCCTCAGCGATCTTGAAAAAGATGCCATCAGGCAGGCTCTGGCCATCTATGGGAAAACCACGGAAGGCAAGAGGCGGGCGGCCGAGAAACTCGGCATCGGGCTGGCAACGCTTTACCGGCGGCTCGATGCCTTGAATTTATCAGATTGAGAAATTTTCCTTGTCTTCCCCCTTCAGCGAAGCTTGCGTCCCCTTTCCTGATAGGCTTTGGCTATTCCCGCCGTTGAGGTTTCCCGGTAGGGGGACGGCAATGCCAGGCCGGTTTCCTTCATAACCATAACGATTTCATCAAAGGGAATTTTGTGTTTCCCGTCGGTAAAAAGTGCGAACCTGCAGCAGTTAAGAGCGCGCGTCGCGGCGTGGGCATTCCGCTCGATACAGGGAATCTGGACCAGTCCCATGACTGGATCACAGGTCAGCCCCAGGTTGTGCTCCAGCCCCATCTCCGCAGCATATTCAATCTGCTGGGGAGAGCCGCCGAGAAGCTTTGCCGCGGCGGCTGCAGCCATGGCGCAGGCGGTGCCGATCTCTCCCTGGCAGCCGACTTCCGCTCCCGATATCGAGGCATTCTGCTTGACCAGGTTGCCGATCAGGCCGGCCACGGCCAAAGCCTTGAGGATATCCTGCTCAGTGCATGACACCGTTTCTCTGAGGTAGCGCAGGACCGCCGGGACAACCCCGCAGGCGCCGCAGGTCGGCGCGGTGACGATGACGCCCCCACTGGCATTCTCTTCCGCAACCGCCAGGGCGTAGGCACAGAGCCGGCCGCTTTCACTGAAATACGGTCCGAACAGTTCGGATTTTCGATAAAAGGAATGAGCCCGGCGGGTCAGCCCCAGTCCTCCGGGGAGGGCTCCTTCGGCATGGAGTCCTCTTTCGATGGCTTCCGACATGGTCTGCCAGACCTCTTGCAGGTAGGTTTTGATGTCATCCCCCTCCACCTTGGCCACGTATTCCCAGAGGGTCTCTCCCTTCATGTCGCAGCGTGCCAGGATCTCTGTCAGGCTGTCCAGTTCATAGAGGTCCGGAAGCTGCTCCTGATTGTTCAGGGCCCCGCCGCCGATACTGCAGACCTGCCACTGGTCCAGTCGCTTCCCGGCTGCGTCGAACGCCTCGAAGGTCATCCCGTTGGGGTGCTCGGGGAGGGGGGCTTCCGGTTTCCAGACCAGCTCGAGGGGCCTGTCGGCAAAAACCTGCTGCAGTGCCTGGTCTGTGAGATGGCCACGCCCGGTGGCGGCGAGACTGCCATGCAGAGTCACCCGGTAACCGGAGGCCTTGGGGCACCGTTCCAGGAATTGCTCGGCCGCTTTTCTGGGTCCCATGGTGTGACTGCTGGAAGGTCCGGTACCAATCCGGTAGATCTCGCGAATCGACTTCATTGTCGTCTGCTCCTCGGGTAGGGATGCAAAAAGTTTTTTGTAAATACAAGCAAACTTTTTGCCAAGTTGGCCTTAAATCTGCAATGCATCGCACGAGTATGCCAGCAGGTATCTGTCGATTATTTTGCCTCAGTTTGATCAAAAAATCCGAAATAAAGCCCGGGAAAAAATCAATGGAACATGTTTCAGGACTCAGGTGTGTTGTTTGCGGCAAGAAATACGCCGTTTCCGAACTGGATTATGTCTGTCCGGATCACGGAACGGAAGGGATCCTCGACGTCTGCTACGATTATGACCTGATCAGGAAGGAGTTCAGCAGGGAAGAGCTGCAGCGCTCCTGTGATTTTACTATCTGGCGCTATCGCCCCTTGCTGCCGGTCGGGAAGGACGCCGAAATCCCCCCGCTGGCCGTCGGGTGGACCCCCCTGTATGCCACCCCGCGTCTGGCCAGGGACCTTGGCCTCGCGCGGCTCTGGGTGAAGGATGAAGGGCGTCAGCCGACCGCCTCTTTTAAGGATCGGGCCAGTGCGGTGGCGGTGGTCAAGGCCCGGGAGAAACAGGCGCGGGTGATGACCACGGCCAGTACCGGTAATGCGGCCGCGGCCTTGAGCGGCTTCTGCGCCAGCGTTGGCCAGAACAATGTCATCTTTGTTCCCGAAACCGCCCCGCAGGCCAAAATCGCCCAGCTCCTGGCCTTCGGGTCACGCGTGCTGCTGGTCGAGGGGAGCTATGACGATGCCTTCGATTTGTGCCTGCAGGCAGAGCGGGAGTACGGCTGGTACAATCGGAACACGGGCTACAACCCCTATATGACCGAAGGGAAGAAGACCGCCAGCTTTGAAATCTGGGAACAGCTGGGCGGGCGGGTTCCCGATCGGATTTTCGTCAGTGTTGGCGACGGTTGCATTATCGGCGGACTTCACAAGGGGTTCAAGGATCTGCTGGCCCTCGGCTGGATCGATCGGTTGCCCAGGCTGATGGGAATTCAGGCCGATGGCAGCAACTATCTGACCCAGGCCTGGGAAAATAATGAAGATGTGCTGACCAAGCCCCCGATCTCGGCTGCGACGGTGGCCGACAGCATCAGCGCCGGCCTGCCGCGCGATCGGATCAAGGCCCTGGCGGCGGTGCGGGAGACCGAGGGGGCCTATCTGAGCATCAGCGATGAGGAGATTCTGGCCGCGATCCCTGCTCTGGCGGGGGGGTGCGGTGTTTTCGCCGAGCCGGCCGGCGCCGCGGCTTATGCCGGACTGGTCAAGGCGGTTCAGCTCGGGATGGTTTCCGCAGAGGAAAGTGTCGTGGTGCTGAACACCGGAAGTGGGTTGAAGGATGTCGCCAGTGCCATGCAGGCGGTTCGTAATGTGGGCAATGGGGCCTACAGCGTCGCTCCAGATCTTGATGACCTGAAAAAGGTTGTCGGGGTCTGGGGCGATAAATAGAGGAAAATGTTTAAAGGAGTGAAAGATGTCTCTCATTGATTTGACAAAACATGAAGAAACTCTTGAGCGGTCAGTCAGGCTGGCTCGGGAGCGTCATATTATCATCCCCACCCTCAAGCAGATGAACGATCCGGAGCTGATTCCGGGCGGAATCAAGGGCCGGCTGAAGACGGTCGGGCTATGGGACCTGAACCCGCTGAACCTGTTCCGTATCACCTGGCGCAACGAACCGGTTGCCAGTGGGGGTGGCTTCGGTGGGGTCAATTATCTTGAATTTCCGCCTGAGCTGACCGGAGTTCAGGCCCGGATTCTGGCGCCGGTCGGTAAATGGTTTCCTACCGGTGCCCACAAGGTGGGGGCCGCTTTCGGGTGCCTGGTGCCACGTCTGGTGACGGGCCAGTTCGACCCGACCCGGCAAAAGGCCGTCTGGCCGTCAACCGGCAATTACTGCCGTGGCGGGGCCTATGACTCCAACCTGCTGGGTTGTGAGTCGATCGCCATTCTGCCCGAAGGGATGAGCCAGGAGCGTTTTGAATGGCTCAGCCGGGTGGCCGGTGAAACCATAAAAACTCCGGGCAGCGAAAGTAACGTCAAGGAGATTTTCGACAAGTGCTGGGAACTCCGCAATTCCGGGCAGGATCTGATCATCTTCAATCAGTTCGAGGAGTTCGGCAACTATCTCTGGCATCACGAGGTCACTGGTCAGGCCATGGCCGATGTCGCCGAGCAGGTTATGGGGCCGGACGACCGCTTGTTCGGGGCCGTCTATACCACCGGATCTGCGGGGACCATCGCCAGCGGCGATTATCTCAAGAAGCGCTTTCCCGGCTGTAAAATCGCCGCCAGTGAGGCCCTGCAGTGTCCGACCCTGCTCGAAAACGGATTCGGTGATCATCGTATCGAAGGGATCGGAGACAAGCATGTGCCCTGGGTTCACAACGTCAAGAACACGGATGTCGTCATCGCCATCGATGATGAAGCCCCCATGTCCCTGATCCGCCTGTTCAATACCCCGATCGGCCACAGCTACCTCCTTCGTCAGGGCGTTTCTCCCGGCCTGGTCGGCCAGTTGCACCTGTTGGGGATTTCCGGTGTGGCCAACCTGCTGTCGGCCATTAAATTCGCCAAGCACTTCCGTCTTGGGAAAAACGATGTCGTTATGACGGTGCTCACGGACTCCATGGAAATGTACCAGAGTCGTCTGGTGGAACTGACCGAGGAGAGGGGAGAATTTTCCGAAGCAGACGCGGTTGCAGCTTACCATCAGTATCTGATGGGCCAGACGACCGACAATATGGAGGAGTTGACGCTTCAGGGCAAACGGCGGGTTCACAACCTGAAATATTACACCTGGGTTGAGCAGCAGGGGAAAACCTACGATGAAATCCAGGCCCAATGGCATGATGACAGCTACTGGACCGCGATTCCCGAGAGTCGTGAATTGCTTGACAGTCTGATTGAAGAATTCAATGACCGGACCGGCCTGCTGAAGGATCTCTGAAAGAGGTTCTTCTCAGAATGAGAAATGATTTCTCGAACTGAGAAATCGCTGATCGGGGAAAACTCAGGCTTCACGTAAAGGACAACATGGATGCTGAATGAACACAGAGAGGGGCAGGTCATTGACCTGCTGCAGAGGATGTTGCAGCAACGCAGCTATTCCGGGGAAGAAGACGGGGTGGTGCGGATTCTGAGGGAATGCTTCTCCGCCCTGGATTTTGACAAGGTGACGGTCGACAGGTTCGGAAATGTCATTGGCGAACTACGCGGCAACCGCCCGGGCAGGACACTGTTGTTCGACGGTCATATCGATACAGTGCCGGTCCCGGACCCCGCGCCCTGGACCCATGACCCTTTTGGCGGTGAGTTATGTGACGGGAAGATTTATGGGCGCGGCGCTTCGGATATGAAGGGGGCCGTTGCCGCCATGGTCGCAGCCGCCGGTTTCTTCGCTCAGGATCGTCAGCGCGATTTTCCCGGCAGTATTCTGGTGGCCGGGGTGGTTCACGAAGAGTGTTTCGAGGGCGTCGCGGCCAGGGAGATCAGCAAGGTCTACCGGCCGGATTATGTCGTTATCGGCGAAGCCTCGGAGCTGAATCTGAAAATCGGGCAGCGCGGACGCGCCGAAATCGTGGTCGAAACCTTCGGTAAACCGGCCCATTCGGCAAATCCGCGCAAGGGGATCAATGCTGTCTACCAGATGGCCAGACTGATCGAGAAGATCAGAACCCTGCCGGCCAGGGAGCATCCCGTCCTGGGACAGGGAATTCTTGAGCTGACAGATATCAAGTCGACCCCTTATCCGGGGGCATCGGTTGTGCCTTCCTACTGCCGGGCGACATACGACCGCAGGCTGCTGGTCGGTGAAATGGCCGAGGAGGTTCTTGCTCCTTTAGAGCAGGCTATCGCCGAGCTGGCTGCCGCTGATGAGTCCTTCAGGGCCAGCGTGTCCTATGCCTGCGGCGAGGAACGCTGCTACACCGGCGAGACGATCGCCGAACGGCGGTTTTTCCCGGGCTGGCTGTTTGCCGAAGAGGACGATTTCGTCCAGGCGGCCCTGGCCGGGTTGCGCCAGGCCGGCCTGGACCCGGCAGTCACCCATTATTCCTTCTGTACCAACGGCAGCCATTATGCCGGTGAAGCTGGAATCCGGACCCTCGGTTTCGGTCCGTCCCCGGAAAATCTGGCCCACACCATAGACGAGTATATCGAGGTCAGCCAGTTGCTTGGCGCCGTGCGCGGTTATTACGGCCTGATTGAAGGCCTGCTCGGGCAGGTCGGGGAAGGTGAGGGATAAATGACATGAAAACCTTGCTGCAGAACGGAACGATTGTCGACGGGACCGGCAAACCGGCCTGTCCGGGGAGCGTTGCCATCGTCGATGGCCTGATCGCTGAGGTCGGACAGGTTCAGGCCGAAGGCTTTGACCGTATCATCGATGCCGCCGGCCTGGTTATTTCCCCCGGATTCATTGACAGCCACAGCCATTCCGATCTGAAAATCCTTGAGCAGCCCTATCTCGATGCCAAGCTCAGGCAGGGGATCACCACCGAGATCTTCGGTCAGGACGGGATCTCCATGGCGCCTCTGCCGGCAGAGTATGTGGGGCCATGGCGCAAGAATCTTGCCGGGCTTGAAGGGGAAAGCGATGCGATCGACTGGAATTACCGGGATACGGCGGGCTATCTGGCCCTGCTTCAAAGGACCGGGGTTGGCTCGAATGTCTGCTATCTGGTTCCCCACGGCAATGTCCGGATGGAGGCCATGGGGCTGGATAATCGCTTACCCTCCACTGCAGAGCTGGAGCGGATGAAGGACATCTGCCGGCGCGAGTTCGAAGCCGGTGCCGTGGGACTCTCTTCGGGGCTGATCTATATTCCCTGTGCCTACAGCAATCTCGACGAAATTGTTGCATTGTGCAAAGTGGCCGCAGAATTCGATGCTCCGTTTGTGGTCCATCAGCGCAGCGAAGCCGATACCATCCTGGACTCGATGGCGGAGATCGTTGAAATCGGACGCCGTTCCGGGGTCAAACTCCACTTTTCCCATTTCAAAGTCTGTGGAAAGAAGAACTGGGACAAGATCGACCAGGTTCTTGAGATCCTTGATCGTGCCCGTGCCGAAGGGTTGCAGGTGTCTTTCGATCAATACCCCTACGTGGCGGGGAGTACCATGCTGGGGGTGATTTTACCGCCCTGGGCCCATGCCGGAGGGACCGATCGCCTGTTGGAGCGCCTGGCTGATCCGGCGGAGCGGCTGAAGATGGTGCGGGACATCGAAGGCGGGTTGCCCGGGTGGGACAATTTCGTCGAGTTCGCCGGGCTGGACAAGATTTTTGTGACCAGCGTCAAGACCAGGGAAAATGCCGACGTCATCGGCAAAAATCTTGTCGAGATCGGTCAGATGCGCGGGAAGGACCCCTTTGATGCGACCTTCGATCTGCTGCTGGCCGAAAAGAATGCCGTTGGGATGGTCGACTTTTACGGGACCGAGGAGCACATCGTGCGTTTCCTGAAGCGTCCGGAACAGAACGTCTGTACCGACGGACTGCTGAGCGGAAAACCTCACCCCAGGGCTTTCGGGGCTTTTCCCCGGGTTCTCGGGAAATATGTCCGCGAACAGCAGGTGCTCAGCCTGGAGCAGGCCATCCATAAGATGACCGGTAAAACAGCGGCGGTGTTCGGCCTGGCGGATCGCGGGCTGATCGCCGCAGGGTACGCGGCCGACCTGGTCCTGTTCGACCCGGATCGGATCATCGATCGGGGAACCTTTATCGATCCGGTTCAGTATCCCCTGGGGATCGCGTATCTGTTCGTGAATGGGGAACTGCTGATTGAGCGGAATGAACCGGTCAGAGTGTTGGCCGGAAAGGTTCTCAAAGGCGGGAAGTGTTTATAAAATAGGCAGAAAATCGATTTGTGACGCATAAAAGAACAGGCGTTCTTTTGTTTCTCCTGTGATTCCGAAGGCTTGGCCATCCGGCAGGGTGGCATACAGTCTGCATTAGGTTCTTTATTCGTGCAAAACCAGAGAAAACGACTTTTATGATGCGTAAATTATTTGATCTGACAACCCGGCTCAGCAGCCGGCTGAATTGGCTGGTGGAACGGCTCTGTGCGGTTCTGGTCCTGCTGATGATTCTCGATGTCTGGCTGGGTATCGTGTCCCGCTACGCTATCGATCTGAATATTACCTGGACCGAGGAGCTGGCCCGCTACCTGATGATCTGGGGGGCGTTGCTGGCCGTGTCTTGCGGCGTCTACTATCGGGAGCATGTCGGTCTGATGCTCCTGCTGGAAGCGCTGCCCCGGAAACTTCAGAAAAGCACACGGCTGCTGCTCGATGTGATCGGCCTGGTCTTTTTCGTGATTCTGGTTTTCTACGGGGTGAAGATGACCGCTGACGGGCGGACCCAGTATGCGACTATTTTCGGCATGACCATGTTGATTCCTTTTGCGGCTGTACCGGTCTCCGCAGCCCTTGCGGCCATCCAGATGCTGCTTGTCGCCCTGAAGGATTTTGCGCAGATGTTTATCAGGGAGGCGACCTCATGACCGTGCTTGTCTGTTTCTTCGGGCTTATGATCATCGGTCTGCCGATCGGCTACGTCCTCGGCATCGCCGGCATGGTGGGCATGTTCCAGATTGGCGGCATGGATTTTATGAACATGGCCGTACAGCGTTTTTTTGCCGGGCTCGATCTGTTTACCTTTCTGGCGATGCCGTTTTTTATCCTGGCCGGTGAAATCATGAACCGCAGCGGCATCACCGAGAAGATCGTAGCGTTTGCCGATGCCCTGGTCGGCTATCTGCGCGGGGGGATGGCCCATTCGAACATGCTGGCGTCGGTCCTTTTCGCGGGGATGACAGGGGCCGCGGTTTCCGATGCTGCGGCTTTTGGCAACACCCTGGTTCCGGCCATGGTCAAGAAGGGCTATACCAAACCGTTCGCCTGCGCGGTGACGGCTGCCGGATCGATCATCGGCCCGACGATCCCGCCATCCAACCTGATGGTCATCTACGGCTCTTTGATGGGGGTTTCCATTGCCGGTCTGTTTGCTGCGGGGATTATTCCGGGCTTGCTGATCTGCCTGATCTGTATGGCGCTGATAGCCGCCTGCGGCAGACGGTGGAAACTGCCGAAATCCGGGGATCGGCCAAGCCTGCTGCTGATTTTCAAGGCATTCCGTTCCAGCCTTTTGGCGCTGATCATGCCGGTTATCATCCTCGGAGCGATCATCAGTGGCGTTACGACCCCAACGGAGGCCGCCGCGATAGCGGTATTTTACGCTCTCTTTGTCGGGGTGGTTGTTTATCGGGCCCTTAAACTGTCAGATATCGTCGAAATGCTGATCCGCACCGCCCGTATCACCGGAGTCGTGTTTCTGATCATCGCTTCGGCATCCATCCTCGGCTGGTACCTGACGTTCATGCAGATACCCCAGGCGATTACCACATGGTTCCTGTCCATGTCGAGCAATCCCAAGGTGATTATCGCCATGATCCTGGTCCTGCTGCTGGCCATCGGGATGTTTATGGACATCAACGCGGCACTGATCATTCTGGCGCCGGTGCTGACCCCCCTGACCTTGAAAATCGGCATGGATCCGGTGCATGCCGGGGTCATGATCGTGCTGGCATTGAATATTTCTCTGATGACCCCGCCGGTGGGCGCCTGTCTGTTCGTGCTCGCCTCGGTCACGGGGGAAAAACTGGAGAAAATCAGTGTGGCGCTCTGGCCGTTTCTCCTGGTCGAAACTCTGATTTTGCTGATTATTGCTTTCTGGGCCGATCTGACCCTGTATATTCCAAGGCTGCTGGGTTTGTAGGCAGTCAACATTCACCCTTTTTCTGGATGGAGAGATTTATGCGTACGAGGAAATCTTTTGTATTTGGCGTGGCTCTGGTGCTGAGTGTTTTTATGTTGGTCGCTCCCGGGCAGGTTCTGGCTGCCAAAACCCTGAAGCTGGCGCACCTGAACAACGATGATCCCTTTGACAATGCGACCGGGGCGATGGCTGCCGTTTTCAAGAGCCTGGTCGAAGCCGGAACCAACGGTTCCATCGAGGTTCAGGTCTTTTCCAGTGGGCAGCTTGGCAAAGACAAGGAAGTTCTGCAGCAGGTCAAAAGCGGCGCGGTACAGTCGACCATCGCCACCTCTGGCGGCATGGCTTCAATCTATCCCCTGATCGGCGTGCTGGACATTCCTTTTGCCTTCCCGAACATCAGTGCAACCTACGAGGTTCTGGACGGCCCATTCGGTAAAAAATTGGCCGACGACATCAATAAAAAGACCGGTCTCAAAGTTCTCGGTTTCGGTGATTCAGGCGGCTTCTTTGCTTTTACCAACTCCAAGCGTCCGGTGAAGAGTCCTGCCGATATGAAGGGTCTGAAAATCCGGACCATGGGTCTTGAAACTCACAAGGCGATTGTCAGCTCCCTTGGCGGTCAGCCGGTGTCCCTGCCCTGGGCGGAAGTTTATACCTCCCTGCAGACCGGTGTTGCTGACGGCCAGATGAATCCGGTGCCGATCATCAAGTTTGCGAAGTTTGATGAAGTTCAGAAATACCTGACCCTCTCCGGTCATCTTTTCGCACCGTATCCATGGGTCATCAACCAGAAATTCTATGACAGCCTCACCAAGGAAGAGCAGGCGGTTGTTGACTATGCAGCCAAATCGGCCATCGTCGCCGGCCGTGGCATCAGCCGTATCATCGAGGCGTCAGACCGCGGTCTGCCGGCACTGGCTCAGAAAATGGAAGTCTACAGCCCGACTCCCGCAGAAAAGGCCCAATTCCGCGAAGCTGCCGTTCCCGCAGTCAAAGCTTATATCGTCAAGGCTCTCGGGGCTGAAGGTGAAGAGATGCTGAACGCTTTCCTGAGTGCTGTTGAGGAAGCGAACAAGTAACAGGCTCAGCAACAGATGTTGGACAAGAAAGCCCGGCGCAAGCAGGCGCCGGGCTTTTCTATTTTTGTCAGGCGAGGCGTTTATAAATGTAGTGGTAATGTTTTCCCTCGAACAGGTCGGCCAGCGGCTTTGATGCCTCAACCGCTTCTTCCCTGATCGGCGAGCTTAACGCCTCGTCGATCGCCTTTCGGCTGGGATAGTCGATCTGCTGGACCAGAACGACTCCGGGGGCCGCCTCTTCTTTCTCTTCCGGGCGGAACAGGCGAACGTCAAGAACATGGGGCATGCGTCGCCAGATGGGCAACAGTCGGTTTTCAATAATGTCGAAAAATTCGTCTTCTTTGCCCGGTTTGATCATCCCTTCAAAAATTGCGCTGCGTGTATACATTCGTTTCTCCGTCGTGGCTGGGTTAGTCCTCCGCCGGACCGTTGAATAGTTTCATCAGGGCGGCGTTGTCGTCACCGCCTTTGCCTGCCGCGACGAACAATCTGTGGATTTCCGTCGTCAGGCTGGTCAGGGGCATGGCGACCAGGTTCTTGGCCGCAAACGCCTGGACCGCTTCCATATCCTTGAGCATGTTGTCGAGCCGGCCGGTGGGCGAATAGTCGTGGCGGCCCATTTTGGCCATGAATTCCTGGAGCAGTCGCGAATCGGCACGTCCACCGGCAATCGCAGCGGGAATCATCTCGACGTTGACGCCCCCCTTGAGGGCCAGCTGAGTCGCCTCGGCAATCGCCTGGAAACCGATGGCGCACAGGACCTGATTGACCAGCTTGGTTGCCTGGCCTGCCCCGGAAGGCCCCATCAGAGTGTAATTCGCACACAGATGCTGCATGACGGCGCGGGCTGTCTCGAAATCTTCTTCACGTCCACCGGCCATGACGGCTAATTTCCCACCCAGGGCCCCAGGTGCGCCGCCAGACAGAGGGCAGTCAACCCAGGGCATGCCGTGGGCGGAGAGCAGCTCTTCTGCCATGTCTTTGGTCGACTCCGGATCGATGGACGACATGTCGATCAGAATCTTGTCGGCGGAGGCGGCCTGCGCTACCCCCTGGTCGCCAAAAACAGCAGCCTTGACGATTTTGGCGTTGTTCAGGGACAGGATGACAAAATCGGCCTGCCTTGCCGCATCGCAAGGCGAGGTTGCCGCAACCGCACCCCGTTCAACCATGGTGGCGACTTTCTGCTGATCCAGATCAAATACGCAAACCTGCTGCTGACATTCAAGCAGGCGCGTGGTGATGGCGGTGCCCATGATTCCGACACCAATAACCGCGACACGATTCGTCTCTATGGCCATATTCTCCTCCGTGTGGACAGTGCTGTCTCTGTTCATATTGAGCTTGTTCCAGTGTAGCCGAAATTCTTAACGGTCAGCGGCCTCAAGGCAATTTTGAAACCTGATTTTTGACCGATAGATTAATCACAACCGGGAAAGCGGACAAAAATTTAATCCTTGCAAAATGAAATGTTATCGATAACAATACGGCTGGTTGCCTTACCTGTCAAGTTTAAACATCTTTCCTTTCCAATGTGGAGGTTGCTTTGAGTAAGATTGATATTTTGCAGATGGGTCCCTATCCGTCTTGGGACATTGAGTTGCTGGAGCAGGATTTTATTCTTCATCCCTATTTTGAAGCCGAAGACAAAAAGCAGTTCGTCGCAGCGCGGGCCGACAGGATCAGGGGGATAGCGACCCGTGGCGAACTGGGTGCCAGTCGCGAGTTGATTGAGTCGTTGCCGAATCTTGAGGTGATCTCTATCTACGGCGTCGGGTTTGACGCGGTTGATCTGGACGCGGCAAGGGAGCGCGGTGTGCGGGTGACCAATACGCCTGATGTGCTGACCAAGGATGTGGCCGACCTGGGAATGGCCATGATGCTGGCCGGTGCCCGCGGGGTCATCGGGGCGGAAAGCTGGGTACGTTCCGGGAATTGGGCCAGGCAGGGGCTGTATCCGCTGCAAACTCAGGTGTCGGGTAAGAAGGCGGGGATTCTCGGGCTGGGACGGATCGGTTACGAAGTGGCCAAACGGTGTGCCGCATTCGATATGGATATCGCTTATTCCGATCTCGCCCCCCGCGATTTTGCCGCAGATTGGGAGTATGTCCAGGACCCGGTGGCCTTGGCCGAACGATCGGACTTCTTCTTCGTGACCCTGACCGGGGGACCGGCCACCCGTCATATCGTTAACCGTCAGGTGATCGAAGCGGTGGGACCTGAAGGGATGCTGATTAACGTTTCGAGAGCGTCCAATATCGATGAAACGGAACTGTTAAGTGCCCTTGATGAAAAGCGCCTCGGGTTTGCCGCCCTGGACGTGTTCGAAGGGGAGCCGAACCTTGATCCACGGTTCCTTGATCTGGACAATGTGTTGCTGCAGCCTCACCACGCCAGTGGCACCATCGAAACCCGCAAGGCGATGGGGCGGTTGGTGTATGACAACCTGGCCGCGCATTTTGCCGGAAAGGAATTGCCGACCCCGGTGATCTGAACAGCGACTGAACATGAAAATGCCCTGTCTTTCCGGGCCAGGAGAGACGGGGCCTTTTATAATATCTCGATCTCAAAGCCGCGCAGCGGCTTTGCGGTTCTGTCCCTTGATGCGTCAGCATCACTGCGGGCTGTTGCCGGTTGAAGGTAGTGTAAAGCGTATGCCTGAACCCGGCGGTTTTGATCTTGCTTTAAGGTTTGAATTGAAACAATAAAAAGCAAGACCGCGGGGTCGCGCCCCCGCCCGGCGCCTTACTATTTGTCCCAGGCGGGCGACAAATAGTCAGCACAAAGCGCCCTTTTTTACCTGTCCGGGGGACGATCAGCAATTCCCAGTAGGAGACATTCAGGCTGGCAACGACCCGGCCCACGCTGAGCAGGCTCAGCTCATGGCCAGAATCGGAAAAACACCAAAGGTGTTTTGACCGTTGAAAAGCCCCTCACCTCCAAGCCGCACAGCGGCTTTGCGGTTCTGCCCGTTGATGCGTCAGCATCGGGGCGGGCTGTTACCGGTAGAATACGACCTACAGCGATTGGCTGAATCCCATATCGTCAGTGTGTTTGACCTTAAAGAGTTTCTTTTCCTCCCTTTTCTTTGCGATCAAAGAAAAGGGAGTCGGCTGGCGGGCCGAGACCCGCCGACCTTAATCTTGCTTTAAAATTTTAACAGACACAATCAGAGGCAAGTTCGCGGGGTCGCGCCCCCGCCCGGCGCCTTACTATTTGTCCCAGGCGGGCGACAAATAGTCAGCACAAAGCGCCCTTTCTACATGTCCGAATGACGATCAGCAATTCCCAGTAGTAGACATTCAGGCCAGCAACGACCCGGCCCCCGCCGAGCAGGCTCAGCTCATGGCCAGAACCGCAAAAATGCGGTAGGCATTTTGATAAATGATCTGTGATCTTCAAGCCGTGCAGCGGCTTTGCGATTCTGCCCGTTTATGCGTCAGCATCCGGGTGGGTTGTCAACGGTTGAATGCCGCCGATGGGAAACAGCAGAAACATTCATCGTCAGTGTGTTTGACCTTAAAGAGTTTCTTTTTCTCCCTTTTCTTTGCGACCAAAGAAAAGGGAGTCGGCTGGCGGGCCGAGACCCGCCGATCTGGATCTTGTTTTAGGGTTTTACCAGACAGAATCACAGTCAAGACCGCGGGGTTCCGCCCCCGCCCGGCGTGTTACTTTTTGACCCAAGCGGGCCTCAAAAAGTAACCAAAAAACGCCCTCTTTTGCATGTCCGGGTTTGACCTGCGGTGCGCTATCGGTAGCATACAGCACAGCAACGAACCGGCCCACGCTGAGCAGGCTCAGCTCATGGCCAGAACCGCAAAAATGCCCTTGGCATGTTGACTGATGAAAAATTCTCACCTCCAAGCCGCAAAGCGGCTTTACGGTTCTGCCCGCTGATGCGCAAGCATCCGGGCGGGTTGTTGTTTGCTGGTTCTGACAATGATTCGCAGATTGGCTCAATTATCGCCAGTGTGTTTGTCCTTGAGAGTTTCTTTTTGTCCCTTTTCTTTGCGATCAAAGAAAAGGGCGTCGTCTGGCGGGCCGAGACCCGCCGACCTTGATCTTGCTTTAAAGTTTTAACAGAAACACTCAAAGACTAGACCGCGGGGTCGCGCCCCCCACGGCGTGAAACCAGTTCCACCGGAAATACCCCCTTGGAAGGTCAGGGCTCAGCGCGCTTTGGTGCTTTCCCTCTCAATCACGGAGTGAGGGGTTCTGATCGTCTGGGGTGGCAGGGTTCGTCCCTTATCCTTTTCCTCGATCGCCCTGAGGATCAGCTTCCCGGCGCTCTGTCCGATCTCATAGCAGTTTACCGAAATGGTGGTAATCGATGGCCAGCAGAAACGAGAGATTTCAAAATCCCCAAACCCCGCGACGGCAAGCCGCTGGGGAACCTTGAGATTGCGCCGGTGGCACTCCATGATGGCACCGAATGCCGAGGGGTCGGACACGCAAATGACAGCCTCCACTTCAGGCCATTCTTCGATGAGACGGCCGATGGCGGCAGCACCCTGTTCGATGGAGATAGGTGGGTCGCCCACGGAAACGACATGCGCCTTCGGCAACCCCAGGGCCCTGATGGCATGTTCGTAGCCCTGGCGCCGGGCAATACCGCGGAAATCCCCTTTTTCATTGCCGCCGATATAGGCGATATTCCGGTACCCACAGAAAACCAGGCGGGCGACCATGTCTTCAATGGTGGCCGCATTGGAAAACCCGACCACGTGGTTGATGGGATGCTTTGGCAGGTCCCAGGTTTCAATCACGGGAATCGCCGTGTTCTCAAGGATCTTTCGGGCTCTTGGGGTATGTTCTCCACCGGTGATGATGAGTCCTTCGGGACGCCTCTGGAGCATGGCTTCGATGAGCTGCTCTTCGCGCTTGAGGCTGTACCCGGTATAACCGAGGAGCACCTGCTTGCCGGCCCGATCCAGGGCGTCGGTCACACCGAGCAGGGTGTCGGAAAAGTTGGAGTTGTTGACCGACGGGATCAGAACGGAGACAAACCCGCTTTTCTGGGAAGACAGGGCTCCGGCGGTGAGGTCGAGAACATAGCCGAGCTCATCGACGGCGGCCATGATTTTATTGCGGGTTTCGTCGGTGACCAGACCCGTCCCCTTAAGGGCGCGGGAGACGGTCATGGCGGACACGCCGGCGCGCCTGGCGACATCGGCCATCGTCGGGTTTCGTTTTGGGGATGACAACTTATCTATTCCTCTCGTGACTTATTTCATTGCAGGTATTTGCCGATTCCGGCACAACACAATTCACTATTGTCCTCTTGGCGGGTCGCCGTCAAGGATTATCGATAACATGAGTTTTACTTTGTGATATAAGTCGTTTATCCAAAGTTATTATCGAATACCAGGTTTAGCAATAACAAAAAGGAGTCATGATATGCATGAAGTTAGCGGAAAAATAGCATTTCTCGGGATCGGGATCATGGGGTTCCAGATGGCCCGCAGGCTGAGTGAGGCGGGATACTCCGTGATCGCCTGGAACCGGTCTCGCGAAAAAGCCCTGCCCCTGGAAGACCATGGCGCTACGGTCGTCGCTTCGCCCGAGGAGGCGGTTCGGGATGCCGGGGTGGTCATCTGTATGCTGGCAGACTACAAGGCCGGATATGATGTGTATTTCAACCGGGATCTCCTGGAGGCTATTATGCCCGGAGCCCTGCTGATTGATATGGCGACCTATGCTCCGGCTGAATCTCTGGATCTGGCCGATGCTGCCGGTCAGCGCGGCATCCGCTTTATCGATGCGCCGGTGTCCGGGGGAGAGCGGGGGGCGGCCGCCGGCACTCTCAGTATTATGGCCGGTGGGGTTGATACCGACGTCGCTGAAGCGGAAAAAATACTGAAAGTCTGCGGCCGGGTGACTCATGTCGGGCCAGCCGGCACGGGGTCCGTGGCCAAGCTCTGCAACCAGCTTATCGTCGGCAACACGGTGGTGGCCGTTGCTGAGGCCTTGAACCTCGCGGGCCAGCTGGGGGCCAATCCGGCGGCGGTTCGGCAGGCTCTGCTGGGAGGTTTCGCCGATTCCGTCATCCTGAAAGAGCATGGCGAGCGCATGCTTGAGCAGAATTTCGAACCCGGTGGTCCGGCCATCTACATGCAGCAGATTCTGGTGACCGCCAAGAATCTGTCCGAAGAGAAAGATATTCCGTTACCTCTGGCCCGGGTCAGTGAGACACTGTTTACGCAGATGATAAGCGCGGGGCAGGGGGGGCTGGATTTGAGCGCAGTCATCAGACACTTGACGCCATAGGGTAAAAAAAACCGGGGAAAAATATTTTTTTCTTGCTATCAAAAAATGTTATCGATATCATCCAATCCGTGAATCACAGTCGCGATTCCTGATGCAGTTTGTCGGCCTGAAAAGACGCTTGTCGGAAAGGAAAATCAGAGGTTACCGGATGGAGATCTTGCACAAGTTTCTAACTGGTTTCTGGCGCCTGATAGAGGTCACAATGGCCGTAATCATGGTGGTTATGATCGTTCTTCTCTTTATCAATGTCGTCCTCAGGTACGGCTTTTCGAGCGGAGTTCTCGCATCGGCTGAGATATCCAGATTCCTGTTTGTCTGGACGATCATGTTTGGTGCCGTTATTTGCCTTCGGGACCATGCTCATCTCGATTTGCGTGTTATCGATAAAGTCCTTCCGAAAAAGGTTCTCTGGGGGCTGCGCCGACTGGTCAACCTGGTTATCGTGGTTTCCAGCGGCATGCTGATGGTCGGCAGTTATCGCCAGACCTTTGCCAACTGGCCCAATATCTCGCCCATGAGCGGTATCCCGGTCGGGGTGATGTACCTGGCAGGCGCCTTCGCCGGGGCCGTGATGGGGGCCATCGGTCTTTACCGCATGTTCAGTTCGAACAGTGACGAGGTTGCTATCGAGGAGGAACTGTCATGACTCTGGCTATTTTCCTCGGGGTCCTGCTGGCCGGTATTCTGCTCGGCATTCCTGTCGCCTCCTCGCTGCTGCTGTCCTCCATCGCACTGATGTTTCACCTGGACATGGTCAGTGCCGATATCCTGGCCCAGTCTCTGGTGAACGGAGTCGACAGTTTCGCGCTGCTGGCCATCCCGTTTTTCCTGGTGGCTGGCGAAACCATGGCCTGTGGCGGCCTGTCGCAGCGCATTGTCCGGCTGGCCATGGCCGGAGTCGGCCATAAAAAGGGTGGTCTCGGCTACGTGGCGATCTTCACCTCGGTGGTGCTGGCCGGACTGTCCGGATCCGCCGCCGCAGATGCGGCGGCCCTGGTGGCCATCCTCTTCCCCATGATGCGCAAGGCCAATTATCCGACGGCGCGCTCCGCGGGCCTGCTGGCCGCCGGCGGCATTATTGCTCCGGTTATCCCCCCGTCGGTTCCCTTCATCATCATTGGAGTCGCCGGAAATATCTCCATCGCCAAGCTGTTCATGGGCGGTATCGCCCCGGGGTTGATGATGGGCGGTGCCTTGCTGGCGACCTGGCGGTACATGGTGCGCAATGTCGATCTGCCGGTGTCCGAAAAAGCCAGCAGCCAGGAATTCCGTCAGGCCTTCCGCGACGGCATCTGGTCGCTGATTCTGCCGATCATTATTATCGTCGGGATCCGTTTCGGTATCTTTACGCCAACCGAAGCCGCCGTTGTCGCTGCTGTTTACGCGGTTTTCGTCTCCTCGGTTATTTATCGTGAGCTGACCCTCCGGAAGTTTTACGACGTCCTGGTGTCGAGCGGTAAGGCGACGGGCATGATCATGTTCCTCGTCGGCTGCGCCATGGTCGCCTCATGGCTGATTACCATCGCCCAGTTACCTCAGCAGCTGGCGATCCTGCTGCAACCCCTTATCGACAGCCCGCGGCTGCTGATGACGGCCATCATGCTGCTGGTCTTGGCCATCGGTATGGTCATGGATTTGAGCCCGACGGTTCTGATCCTGGTGCCGCTGTTGATGCCGGTCATCAAAATGGCCGGAATCGACCCGGTCTATTTCGGCATCATGTTCATCATGAATGCCTGTATCGGCCTGATCACCCCGCCCGTCGGTACCGTCCTCAACGTGGTCTGCGGCGTTGGCAAGATCCGCATTGAAAATGCCGTCGTCGGGATTCTGCCGTTCGTCGGGGTGTATGCCCTGTTGCTGGTTCTGTTCATCATTTTCCCCGAACTGATCATCGTGCCGATGAAATTTATCGTCGGTTGAGCTTGTGTCACCTAAAACCAAGGGAGGTTGTCCAATGAAAAGACTCATCGTAATGCTCGTCCTCGTTATGCTGGCTGCATCAACCACAATGAGTATGGCTGTCGAACTCAAGTTTGCCCACGCCGCACCTGAAACCGATCTGCAGCAGGAACTGGCCAAGTTTTTCGCCGAAAAGATCAAGGAGCGGACCAATGGGGACGTCACCGTCCGCATTTATCCCCACGGTCAGCTTGGTAATGACCAGCAGATGATCACCGGCGTTAGGTCCGGCATTATCGACATCGAGATGTCCGGCCTCAACAATTTCGAAGGGTTGATGCCGAAGGTCGGTGGCGTTCTGCTTCCTTACATCTTTACCAGCCGCGAGCATGCCTACAAGGTGCTCGACGGACCGGTCGGCCAGGATCTGCTGGCAGATTTCAGCAAGTTCGGGATGGTCGGCCTCGGTTTTCCGGAAAACGGGTACCGCAACATCACCAACTCACGCAAGCCGATCCGTACTCCTGAGGATGTCGTCGGTCTGAAAATCCGTACCAACAATTCCAAGGCCCTCAACGAGATGTTCGCCATGCTCAAGGCCAACCCGACTCCGCTTCCGGTCTCCGAACTCTATACCGCTCTGGAAACCGGAGTCGTCGAAGCCCAAGAACATCCGATTCCGATTACCCACTCCTTCCACTATGACGAAGTTCAGAAATACCTGTCCCTGACCGAGCATTCCTACGCAATGCTGGTCATCGCCATGAATCAGAACAAATTCAACGCTCTGACCGCGGATCAGCAGAAAGCGGTTCGGGACGTCGCCGCCGAAGCGGTCGCATACCAGCGCAAGCTCAGCATCGAGAAGGAAGCCGGCATGCTGGCCGATCTTGAGAACCGCGGCATGAAGATCAACAAGGACGTCGATAAGGCAGCCTTTCAGAAGGCGATCACCAAGACCTGGGACAGCTATATCGCCAAATTCGGAAAAGATATGATCGATCAGATTCAGGCAGCAAAATAGACGTGTGACCAGTTGTTGCCATTTGCCCGGGATACTTTGTATTCCGGGCTTTTTTTGTATATGATTCGTAGATCCTGTAGCTGCGCCGCCTGGCGTTCCAACGTGAAAAGAAAGGACAAGTATGATTATCGATATTATTGATCAGGCAGATCGTTACGTCTGTCTTAATAAATGGTTCAAGCCGGCCTTCGAATTTCTGACCCGGCCGGATCTCAAATCTCTCGAGCCCGGGGATTATCCCATCGACAGTGACAAGGTCTATGCCTCCATTGTCAAGATGCCGGGACGCAAGGTGGAAGAGGCCAAGATTGAAATTCACCGGCGCTATATCGACATCCAGATGGTGCTTGGCGGCAGCGACAACATGGGCTGGGCCCCGGCGGTCAAGTGCATCGACCAGGTCGCGGCTTACAACCCTGAACGAGATCTCCAATTCTTTCATGAGAAGCCGGAATCCTGGCAGCTCGTCAAGGAAGACTATTTCGCAATTTTCTTCCCCGATGATGCGCATATGCCATTGATAGGTGACGGCGAGATCCATAAAGTGGTTGTCAAGGTTGCCGTCGACCGGGACTGAGTGTTCGAATTGCAAAGCCAGAGGGTCTGAGCCTTCTGGCTTTTTATCTATTCATATCGGTTTTTAAAGGAGTATCAGTGGCGTCCCTTCCCCTGAGGAAAATCCGTGTTATCGATTTGACCAATGTCCTTTCCGGTCCCTTCTGCGGTCACCTTCTGGCTCATATGGGGGCTGAGGTGATTAAGGTCGAAGTCCCGGAATCCGGAGATCTTGCCCGCCAGCTCGGAGCCGATCCCGAACGGAACCGGAAGAACATGGGGGTTTCCTTTCTGGCCCAGAATGCCGGTAAGAAATCAATCACCATGAATCTGAAAAGTGATAAAGGGAAGGAGCTCTTCAAAAAACTGATAACCGGTGCGGATGTGCTGATCGAGAACTTCCGTCCTGGGGTTATGGTTCGCCTGGGGCTCGGGTTTGACGATCTCAAGCTGATTAACCCCAGCCTGATCTATTGTGCGATTTCGGGTTTTGGGGCGACCGGCCCCCTGCGCTATCAGCCCGCTTACGATCAGATTATTCAAGGGCTCTCGGGGGTTATGAGCATTACCGGCGATCATGACTCGGCGCCACTGCGGGTTGGTTATCCCGTTGCCGATACGGTTGGCGGCATGAGCGCCGCCTTCGCCGTTGCCTCGGTCCTGGCCGGACGCCATGGTGAAAAGGGGGATGCGACCTTTATCGACGTCTCGATGCTGTCCTCGGTCATGTCGACGATGGGGTGGGTGGTGTCCAATTATCTTATCGCCGGTAAAGAGCCGGAGCCGATGGGAAATGACAATTTTACCGCCAGCCCATCGGGAACCTTTCGGACTGGAGACGGATTGCTGAATATCGCAGCCAACAAGCAGCAGCAGTTCGAGACCCTGTGCCGGCTGGTGAACAGACCGGAGTGGATCGACGATGCCCGGTTCCGCGACCGCCAGGCGCGCTTGTCCAATCGCGAATGCCTCAAGATCCTGCTGGAGCGTGAGCTGGTCGCCAGGTCGGCTCAGGAATGGACCGACCTGCTGAACGCAGCCGGTGTCCCGGCCGGACAGGTCCTGACCGTTCCGGAAGCGCTCCAGCATCCGCACCTGAACAGCCGGGGTGTCATCGGACGGTTTGAAGATGTCCCCGATGCCGGTACGGTAGAAGTTTTTCGGCCGGGATTTCGACTGAACGGGCTGACTCCGCAGGTTGCCAGTCCTCCCCCGTTGCTGGGTCAGCACACCGACGAAGTCCTTGAAGGCTTGGGATTCACCCCGGCAGAGATCAAAAGCCTGCGCGACGAAAAGGTTATCTGAAACCGACCTGCCGGGTTGAGTGAGGAGAACCCTCAAAAAGTGGCGATAAGCCGGATGTTGCTTGAAAAAGGCAGATGCCTGTGACTGTCACCTTTTGCCATGGAGAGGAGCTATGGAACGGATCGCTGTTATTGTTATCGCTGGTATTGCCGGGGGAATCTTCGCCCAACGCCTGCAATTCCCGGGTGGGGCGATCGTCGGAGCCATGCTGGCCTCGGGGTTTGCCGCTGTGGTCATGCCCGGCCATTTTGCCATCCCGGATCATGTGTCCACTCTTATTCAGATCACCCTTGGAGTCACCCTGGGGATGAGTTTTGAACGTTCCAGCCTGGCGTTGATTCCCAAAATCATTCCCCTGGCCATGGTCAGTACCTTTGTGCTGGTGGTCATCACCATTTTCATGGCTTATTGCGCCCATAAGATCGGGATCATTGATTCGGCCACAGCCTTGTTCGGACTCTCTCCCGGAGGCATGTCGGGAATGGCCCTGATGGCCCAGAATGAAGGTTACCGCACGGACATTGTCGCCATGCTGCATACCTTTCGGATCTTTACCCTGTTCCTGGTAGTGCCGATCCTGGGGCGGGTGGTCAATTCGATTTTCCGCTGACGGGAAAAGGGGGAGAACTAAAAAAGCCAGTCGGGAGAGACTGGCTTTTTTAGATATTAATGGCGGGGCTGACGGGACTTGAACCCGCGACCTCCGGCGTGACAGGCCGGCGTTGTAACCGACTCTACTACAGCCCCGAATTGTCTTTTCGTCAAATGCGGAGCGCACAATACACTATTGTTTTGCAGACTGCAATCAAATAATTTCTTTTTTTAATTTTAAAAATTCCTCTTTGGTGATCAGGCCGTCGTCAAGCATCTTTTTCAGGTCGGCGAGTTCTGTCAGCTGCCTGTGGCCGGGAGCTTCCAGCTGGTTGACATCCTCGTCCCGGGCGTCGATCAGTTGAGGCTGCCGGTCCTGGTTTCCCAGCTTGAAGGTTGCCATGCCCCCGAGCAGGCTGATTTCGAGGGTCCGGCCTTGCAGTGCCGGATCGTTGACCAGGTCCATCAGTTTACGATTGCTCTTTCTGACCCGCTGATAGAAATAATACGCCGATCCGGCAATCAGGCCCAGACCGACAATAATGACCAGCCAGCGGATTTCGTAGAGCCCCTTCAGGACAATAACGGCAATGCCGAGGGCGATAATCAGCAGGACATGGACCAGCAGGATCAGGTAGCCGGTCAGAACCCCTCTGAAAATTCCGTTTTGCTGTCCGTCTTGATTGTTCATCGCACCCTCTCTGTGATCAGAGGATAGCATAGTCGGCCTGAAATGTTGGTAAAATCGCGGATGATAATTCCGGCCGGCGGTCGCGTCGAAGAGGCGGTTTCTGGTACAATGGGGATCATATTCAAGATAGCTGAAAGGGGATGCTTATGGTGATGTTCCCGCTGGAGATCTTCTATGACGGCTCCTGTCTGGTCTGTTCCGCTGAAATGGCCAGATATCGGGAGCGCAATGAGCAGGGACGACTGCAGTTTATCGATATCAGCTCGCCCGATTTCATTGCCGGAAACTACGGGAAAACCCAGGATGAGTTCATGGCTCGGCTGCATGTCAGAGACAGTGAGGGCCGGTTTTTTACCGGGGTCGATGCTTTTATGATGATCTGGCAGGCCTACCCGGACTGCTCGCCGTACCGGCTGTTGAGTGCCGTCATCGGGCTGCCCGGATTGAACCTTCTGGCGCGGGGGGGCTACACCTTGTTCGCCCGCTATCGGCACCTGCTCCCTGACGCCAGGAAGGGCTGCCGGGGTGGGACCTGTGATATTAAACACTGAACGTACGATGATCCGTTGCCTGAAATGAGGTGGTGCCATGGAGGTTTTGGGGATTGATATCGGGGGGAGCGGCATTAAGGGCGCGCTTGTCGATACCGCAAGCGGTCAGCTGCTTACGGAACGGGTAAAGATACTGACGCCGCAGCCGGCCACTCCCGAGGCCGTTGCCGGGGTCGTTGCCGAGCTGGTTCAGCAGTTTCGGTGGCAGGGCCCTGTCGGCTGCGGGTTTCCGGCTGTGATCAGCGAGGGGGTTGCCAGAACCGCTGCCAATATTGACAAGACATGGATCGGGGTTCATGTCGAGCACCTGTTGGCGGAGAAGATCGGTTGCCCGTGCCTGGTCGTTAATGATGCGGACGCGGCCGGGGTCGCTGAAATGCACTTTGGCGCCGGTCTCGGGAGAACCGACACCGTTCTGGTTCTGACCCTTGGTACCGGCATCGGCTCCGCTCTCTTCTATAACGGCCAGCTGTTTCCCAATCTGGAACTCGGCGCTTTTCCGCTGAAGGGAGGCCTGGCTGAGCATTATGCCGCGGCGGCGGTACGTAAACGCGACAAATTGAGCTGGAAAGCCTGGGCCAAGCGGATGAACCTGTTCTTTGCCCAGACAGAACGCATCCTGTCTCCGGATCTCATTATTATCGGCGGCGGCGTCAGTCGGAAAAGCGAAAAATATCTCCACTATCTTACTGCGGAAGCCCAACTGCTTCCGGCCCGCTTATTGAACCAGGCCGGTATCGTCGGAGCCGCCTGCCTTGTCGCGGCAAAAGCATAATTGATCACCGGTCGCATGTTTTTACCTTGGCGGCATGATGAATAAACGGCCACGCCGCCATCGGAGACTCCGGATGGCAGTGTGGCCGTTTTCGGGTGGAGCTTACTTAAGGGTGGCCGCCAGGTATTCGACAAAGCGCCGCCACGATTTTTCGTCAGCTTCCTGGTGATAGCGGGAAGATCCGAATACCGTGAAGGCGTGGGGCGCGCCGCTGTAGGTGATCATTTCGTGGTCAATTTTATTCTTTTCAAGGTCAACGGCCAACTGGGCGAACTGATCCATGGTGACCGCCTGGTCCGCAGTTCCGTGCAGAACCAGGACCTGGCCCTTGGTTTTTGAATAATCCTGCCCTTCCGGTGTCGTCAGCCCTCCGTGGAAGGTGACGAAGCCTTTCAGGTCTTTCCCCGAGCGGGCGTACTCAAGGACCACGGCTCCTCCGAAGCAATAACCCATGGCAACAGCGTTACTGGTGTTGGCGCCCTGTTGCGCAGCGGCGCTGAAGGCCCCTTCAAGAAGTTCGCGCATTTTGGCGCGGTCCTGGTAAAGAGCCCCGGTCAGTTTCTTTTTGTCCTCCGTCGCGGTGGGTCTGACTCCTTTGCCGAACATGTCGGCCGCGAAGACCGCATATCCGAGGTCGGCCAGCATGCCTGCTCTTTTGACTTCGTAATCGGTCAGGCCGTCCCAGTCATGGATGAGCAGCACCAGGGGCGCCTTGGCCGAAGGGCTGATGTAATAGCCTGAATATGTCTGCCCTGCGACCTGATAATCAACCTGCTGGCCCGCGGCAAAACTGAAAGATGGGGCCCAGAACAGCAAGACAACCAACAAAAAATACTTTTTCATGGTGTTCTCCTTAGAGTGTTTGGTTCGGATGATTTTTTGACCGGTTTTGACAATCCGTAGCTGGATGATATCAGGATGAAGGTAAATTATAACTAAAAAGGTCATTAATTGGCATAGGGGGTGACGATTTATTTTTTTTTCACCATGCTCAGATTAAGAGGATCCGGTCAGATATTTGTCAGATCCTTGAGCTAGACTGTTCGGGATTTCCTGTGCTGGTTTAGCGACCCGAAACCGCGACCTTTGACGTGCCTTCACCGGTCGCGCTCAAATGAAAAGGAGACAACCGTGACTCGCACCGCACTTATTCTCGATGATGATGTGGTCTGTCGGACTCTGCTGGCTGAAATCGTTCGTGCTAAAAATATCCTTGTCTCTTCTTTCACCGATCCCGGTTCATATTTCGCGACACAACCTGTTCAGGGGGAACCTGTCCCGTACGATTATATTCTTACCGACAACCAGATGCCGGGCATGACCGGCATTGAATTTCTCCGGAAGCTCGCAGACCTCGGATGGGCCCCTCCTAAAGATCGTGTCGCCATTATTTCCGGATCCTGGACAGATGACGATCTTCAAAAAGCCAGGGAGCTTGGTTGCCGGATATTTTCAAAACCCTACCAGGTCAGGCAGCTTCATCAGTGGCTTGATTCCTGAGCCGTTGGTCCTCAACGTCTTTCCGGCCGACCCTTTCCCCTGATTTTCTTTCTTCCGGTAGCGCCTTTCGCTTGAGGTGACTATCGGCCTTTTTGTATTTAATGTTGACAATAGTAAGAATTGACAGGGGAAAATATAGATTTTTTATCTTTATTTTGCTTGGATTGTTGACAATGCTGATGCTATGCTTTGTTTCAGCCTTAAAAAGGAGACGTCTGGAGTGGCCGCTGTCAATCACCGTCTGACCGTTGACGACATTGTTGCCGAGGTGCAGGAACATATTCTTGCCGGTATATTCGCACCGGGCGAACGCCTGGGGGAAGCCGATCTGGCGCAACGTTTCGGTGTCAGCCGCGGGCCTGTCCGCGATGCCCTGCGCAAATTGGCCGGGGTGGGGCTGGTGACCCAGTCGACCAATGTCGGCGTTCGGGTTCGCGAATTTTCCCTGGCGGAAGCAAAGGCCTTTTATCAATTACGGGAGGCACTGGAAGGGCAGGTGGCCCGGCTTGCTGCCGAGGCTGCGGACCCTGATGCCTTTCGGAAGATCGAACTCCTGCTCAAGGAGCATGTCCAGTTTATTCATGTTCATCCGGAACAGGCCTATCTGCAACGTGACAAGGATCGTGATTTTCATCTGGTTCTGTCTGACATTGCGGGCAATCCCCTGATCCATAATCTCCTGACTGAGGAACTTTATCCGCAGCTGGTTCTGTTGCGCCAAAGCCACCAGCTTGTCAAGGGGCGCGGCGCCCAGGCGTTTCTCGAACACCAGCGTATTGCCGAAGCCGTTTATGCCAAAGATGGCGAATTGGCTTCATTGCTCATGCGCCGGCATATTCAGGCGTCCTGGGAATCATTTCACAGCGCGCAGCAGCATGCGCGCTGAACTATGAGACATTTTTCAACTTTGATTCTGCCTGACGGCGGGAGGTGACTGATGACCAGAGAAAAGCAAGCCAAGCAGGATGAGCAGCAGACCTGGCTGGAACAGCCTTTACCAAGAGGTCTCGGGGAAAAACTGGCGGAACGCTGGCAGGGGACATTCCTGCCCATCGTCGGTGCCCATGATCCTATTGCCGGGTTGCTGGCCCGTCAGGCTGGATTTGAGGCCCTCTATCTTTCCGGAGCGGCCTTGACCGCGTCCCTCGGACTGCCGGACCTGGGGATCGTGACCATGGAAGAGCTCGTGGCCAGAGCGAAAGCGATCGTCAGGGTGACCCGGCTGCCGTTGCTGGTTGACGGCGACACCGGGTTCGGGGAGATTCTCAACGTCATGCGCCTGGTGCGTGAACTCGAGGACGTCGGCGTAGCCGCAGTCCAGCTGGAGGATCAGGTGCTCCCCAAAAAATGTGGTCACCTGAACGGGAAGCAGCTGGTGTCCACGGAAGATATGGCGAAAAAGATCAGCGCCGCGAGCAGGGCTCGGCGGGATCTTAAAATTGTCGCCCGGACCGATTCCTTTGCCCAGGAAGGGATGGATGCCGCCATCAGGCGTGCGAAAGCCTATGTCGCCGCGGGAGCAGATGCCATCTTCCCTGAAGCCTTGACCAGTGAGGAGGATTTCCGGACATTTGCCGCCGCTGTTGATGTCCCGTTGCTCGCCAATATGACGGAATTCGGCCGGACGGAGCAGTTTTCATTCAAACAGTTTGCGGACTTCGGGTACGCCATGGCAATCTGGCCGGTTTCGGGTCTGCGGATTGCCGCCAAGGCGATGGAACAGTTTTATCGGCAATTGCATGAAGAAGAGACGGCCGCCGACACCCTGGAACGCATGCAACCACGGTCCGAATTGTACGAGCTGATCAATTATTTCGGCTATGAAGCTCTTGATGCCGGCATCGAAAAAACCGTATTGCCGAAGTGACAGCCCGGCCGGACCGCTTGAAGATGTGATTGAAATGACCCTATGACGCTGATCTCTGATCCCTATTTTTACCTGATTGCGATTCCGGCCGTTCTGCTTTACGGCATGGGCAAGGGCGGCCTTGGACCAGGGGCCGGAGCCGTGGTGGTTCCCGCGTTGTCCCTGGTGATCAGCCCGGTCCAGGCGGCGGCCATCATGCTGCCGATTTTGTGTGTGATGGATATCTTCGCGGTGCGGACCTACCGGCGTACCTACGATCGTGAACAGCTCAAAATCCTGGTGCCGGGAGCCTTGGTCGGGATCGCTGCCGGCGCCGTCACCATGAACCTGCTGCCGGTGACGATGCTGAAATTGCTGATCGGCGTGATTGCCGTCGCTTTTTTTTTCAATTCACTGCGCAGGGGAGCTGGTGAAAAGAAAAGCGAGCCAAACCGCTGGAAGGGGTATTTCTGGAGCGCCGTGTCGGGGTTTACCAGTGCCCAGGTTCATGCCGGCGGACCGCCGGTGACGGTTTACATGCTGCCTCAGAAAATTGATAAAACGATCCTGATCGGAACGATGGCGATTTTCTTTGCCATCCTCAACTTCGTCAAGGTCATCCCCTATACCGTGCTCGGCCTGTTTGATCCGACCAACCTCCTGACCTCCCTGGTCCTGGTTCCGCTGGCTCCCGTCGGGGTCAGGCTCGGTTATCTTGTGATGCAGAAACTCTCTCAGGATACGGTCTACCGGGTGTTGTACCTCATGCTGCTGGTGTCCGGTCTCAAGCTGTGCTATGACGGCCTGTTTCCTTGACGTTCTGGTCTTTTCGCCTGGCCGCGGTGGTCCCTTTCCCAGTCAGGGGCGGCCCCTGATTGTTCAACTCTCCATTCTTTTCACCAGGTTCTCCAGGTAGCGGGATTTCATCTGCCTGCCGGCCATGACCCGTTTGACCGGCGGCAGTCGCAGGATTGCGCCGAGGATGGCCGCCATGGCCCGGTGGCTGTACAGCGCCTGGTTGTCAAAGATCAGGTTCTGAAGCTTATCCCGTTCAACCGCCATGACCACGGCGCGGTGAACCCCGTTAAGCGGCGTCATCACCCGCTCCGGACGTGAGCGCATGGTGATGGCCTTGCTCGTACAGTTGCGGGCACACAGGCCGCAGCCGATACAGCGCTCTTCGATCAGCGAGGCATGCTTTCGGAGCGGCTGCTGGGGGTCGTTGGCTGAGGTCAGCCCTAGAGCTTCAACCGGGCAGATGGTGACGCATCGGCCGCAGCCGGTACAGTTCGCCTGGTTGACTGCGGGGATGAAATTGGTGGTATGAACCGGGTTGAGGATGGCAAACCGGCGCGCAGCAATCATGGCCTCACAGCAGCAGCCGCAGCAGTTGCAGATGAAATTGATTTCCTGGCGGACATTTTCGCCGAATTGGACCAGGTTATGCTCATAGGCCAGCTGCAGCAGATCAAGGCCTTCTCGGACGTCGACACGGCGGGCATGGCCGTGTTTTATCAGTGAGGCCGCCGAGGTGTTGAAAGTCATGCAGATCTCCAGGGGGGCGCTGCAGTTGCGCTCCAGGTGGAGCATCTTGTGCCGACAGTAGCAGCTTCCGACGCCGATGTGGCTGGCGGTTTTAATCACCTCGCTGGCCCGTTCGTAATCAAGAACATGGAGGGCATCCTCGCTGGTCAGGACGGGTTCATGAATAAAGGTTCGGCCCAACTGGGTTTTGCCGTGGGTGAAAAGGTCCCGAATGAAATCTTCTTCAACATTCAGGTACTGGTAGAACAGTTCGGAGAGCAGTTTCTGATCGATGTCGCCGCGGGTTCTCATCAGGGAAAATTCGAAAAAACCGGCCATGGGCGGCGGCAGGACATAGACCTGGCAGCCGTCCTGCTCCATATCGACCAGGATGGCGCGGGCGGCCAGATCTTCAAGAACCTTTTGACTTTCCGGCTCGCTCAGTTTCCAGATCCTGCTGGCTTTTGTTACATCGAACGGTTTGATGGGGAGCTGGGCGACCAGTTCTGCTTCTTTTTCGCTGAACAGCATGGCGAGAATCCGGTACAGCAGCCTTGACGGGGGTGCTCCCTGGGGATAGCGATTGAGGCGGTCGACCAGGCGTGAATAACCTGATTTCAGTGTCTGATGTGCCATGTTGTCACCTCATTGTGGACACCGGTTTTGCCAGCGTTCGCGGGCGCGGGGTCTGCTCTGATCTTAAGGGTTTCATGGGAAAAATCAAGGTATAGCTCCAGCACGTCATGCCGGGGTCGTTTCTGCCTTCCGTTATTCCGGCAGCTGTGATACAACGCCGTCTTCAGCCTGGATCCACGTTTTGATCCGGGCCCAACTCCAAGAGAGGAAAACGGCGATGAAAAAAGTTAAAGAGACCGACAAGGTTCTGATTCATTATATCGGAAAGCTCGATGACGGCACGGTGATTGACAGCACCTACCCGCACGGGGAGGATGAGGACTGTCATGATGACGACTGCTGTCATGATCATGGCCCGTTGGAAGTGGTCGTCGGTTCCGGAGACTTCTATATCCCGGTAGAGGATGCCCTGATCGGGATGCAGGTGGGGGAGAAAAAAAGCGTGACCATCAGTCCTGAAGACGGGTTCGGAGAATATAATGCCGATCTGGTGTTCAGCGTGGCGCGCAGCGAACTTCCAGAAGAAATCGTTCCGGAGCCGGGAATGGAACTGGAGGTGACCGGGGAGGATGAGGACGTTTATTTTGTGACGATTATCGATGTCACTGACGACGAGGTCAAAATGGACTCCAATCACCCCCTGGCAGGTGAGGAGCTGAACTACGAGTTTGAACTGATCGAGATTCTGTAACCGTCTGTTTGCAGGGGAAAAGGCAGGTCTTCAGGCAAAGAGCTGTCTTTTCCCCCGCGGACGTTTCCGGTCGCCGGTAGACATCTGCCGGCCTTCCGTCGGTTTGTGGGACGCTGTCCAAGGCTGGTCGTTCAGAGCTCCTTGGGGCGACAGACGTTTGCGGCATCGTGAACCTTGGCGCCACAATTGGTGCAGACGTAACGGGGATTTTCAAAGATTTTCTCAATTTCGGGGTTGCGTTCTTTTGCGGTCAACTGGCAGGCATGCAGGTCGCAATGTTCTTCAGGGTTGTCACAGCTCCATTCTGTCATGATTCTCTCCTTTTGAAAGCTCGTTCCCGGTTGGATAGATGCTCATTCAACTCAACGTTATCCCGTTTTTTTCTTCTCAATAATCCTAGCAAACTTTTCGGAATTAATGGAGAACCTCTCGTGGGTTCCCTTGCCGATAACATCTTTTTCATCCCTGGCAATCAGACTCCACCTGGTTTTTCCTCCCTCGACCGCGAGGCAGGTCGCTTCAATCTCAACGGTCATTCCCGGGGGAGTCGGCGCCAGGTGGGATACGCAGATGTCAACTCCCAGGCTGATCTCGCCTTCGTCCATGTGGGGTTTCATGGTTTCCATGCAGGCCCATTCCATGAGTCCGACCATGAATGCCGTGGCAAAAACCTTCGGCATCTGCTGAAACAGTTCCGCTTCTTCAAACACAAAGGGGACCGTCTTGTTTTCCGGAACAATATAGGTGTGGGTGTGGGTGATCCCCGGTTTCAGACTCTCTTTCATAGAAGCTGTCCTTTGCTGTTGGGAAAAAATATCCTGGTATACTATTTTGCCGCGGTCGGCAGCCCTTGACTTCGCCAGGCATCATAGCCGCCCTGCAACGCCCATACCCTGGTAAACCCGGCCTTGAACAATGACAGTGCCAGACCGGCACTGGACGCTTCGTTCGGTCAGGTACAGTAGGTGACGATGGCGGAATCGGTCTTGATGATCTTTTTGAGGTCAAACAGCTGGGCATAGGTTGTCACGCGAATGGCACCGGGGATTTTGTCGGTGGCCTGCTGCCACTGATCGGGTCTGCGGGTGTCGATGATGGTCACCGCCTCGCGCGTTTGCAGCTGTTGAAGTTCCGCGGCAGTGATTCTCGGGACATCCTTGTTTTGCAGCTCGACTTCGGCGGCCCCAGCTGTGGCGAGCATGGCGACTGCCCAGATCATGATCAGGATTGGCAGAAGAGGTTTTTTGGCGGTCATGTGAATCTCCTGGGTCAGGGTTACGATGAGTTTAACATGAACCTATTTTAGATTCATCGGGGGGGCTCAGGAAAGGCCCGTGGGCATTTATTTCGGTTTCGGTTGTCAATAGGCTTTTTTGCCGCCTGCATTTTCAGATATCCCGGATAAAATTGTTTACAATTCTGCTAGGGTGGGATAGAAATATAGGAAATATTTGTAAAAATTAATATTTGTCGGCCGCTTCGGTTCATGCGTTTTCGACCGCATGGACACCGCAGGAAGAGGAGCTGGCGAGGCAGATTCGCATCATTCTAGGACATTGCATAATCGGATCGGAGCTTTATGCGACGTTTCACCAAGCTTATGTTTGCCAGGCTGAATATCAAGCTGCTGCTGAGCACCGTGCTGACCTGTGCGGTCATGGTGCTCGCCGTAAGCTTGTACCAGGGATATCTCGGTCTTGAGCAGGAAAAGAAAAAAATCCTGACGGAATTCGCCAATTTCGAGAATGGCGCACAGTTTTCCATCCGCGAGGCGGTCTGGCTTTATGACTGGGGTATGGTCAAGATGATCATCGAAAACCAGACCAGCCAGACCCTCAGTTTCATCCAGATCTGCGATCATACAGCGAACCGCTGCCAGGAGTACGGCGAGCCCGGCCGCACGCCCTTCCTTGAACATCGCAGTCCCATCCGCCATCATGATCCGGTGACCGGTGACGAGACGGAAATCGGTACGGTTCTGCTGCAGGCCCACTACGAAAAATTTCCGGCGGCACTGTTCAAGGAATTCCCCCAACTGCTGCTGACAAACTTTCTGAGTATTTTCGGCGTCGCCGCTATCGTGTTTCTGCTCTTTCATCGCCAGGCTCTGAAACGCCTGGTGGCAGTTGAACGCTATACGCGTAATATCGAATTGCAGAAGATCGAAAACCTTCCCCCTATTGAGGTGAAAAAACAGGCGCTGGGTGAAGATGAAATCGATCGCCTCGCCGATGCCATCAACACGATGATCGCGACCCTCAAGGCGGAACTCGATCAACGGCACCAGTTGGAGCAGGAACTGGCGCAGGCCCAGAAGCTCGAAGCGCTGGGAACCCTTGCCGGAGGGATTGCCCACGATTTCAACAATATTCTCTCCGCCGTTCTCGGGTTCGCCCAGCTCAGTGAAATGGCTGTCGAACCGGGTTCAAAGCTAAGTCATTATCAGCAGCAGATTATCCAGGCCGGAGAGCGTGCGAAAAAACTGATCGCTCAGATCCTGTTGTTCAGCCGGCGGGCCGAACCGGTGCGCGAAGCCCTCTATCTGGCGAACATCGTCACTGAGAATCTTGCCATGCATCGTTCCTCTCTGCCGGACAATATCAGGATCGAAACCTCCCTCGATCAGGGGATCAAGGTCCTCGGGGATGCCGGGCAATTGCATCAGATTCTCATGAACCTGCTGACCAATGCCGGGCATGCCATGCAAAAGGCCGGCGGGCAGCTCTCGATACGCGTCGAGTCCGTCGAACTGCCGCCGCAAAAGGCGGATCTCCTGCATCTGCGCCCCGGGTGTTATGCCCGGCTTACGGTCAGGGATAATGGACCCGGCATTCCTGCCGACATCGCCGAGCGGGTTTTTGAGCCTTTCTTCTCGACCAAAAAGGTGGGAGAGGGGACCGGCATGGGCCTGGCTGTCACCCACGGCATCGTCCGTGCCCATGGCGGGGCGATTGAACTGCAGAACTCACCGGGAGGCGGGGCGACTTTTGTGATCTACCTGCCGACAACGGACACCGAGGTGGATGGAAAAAAAACGCCGGCACGTATTGTCCGGGGGAGCGGCGAGACCATCGTGGTCGTGGATGACGAGAAAAACGTGACCGACATGAGTGCGGCCATGCTCGACAACCTCGGCTACCGGGTGGTCTGTTATAATGATCCCCGGCAGGCCTGCCAGGAGCTTTCCCGCGGTGAACTGGCGCTTGATCTGCTGATCACCGATCTGACCATGCCGGAGCTGGACGGAGTTGAATTGGCCGGCAAGCTCAGAATGCTGGATAAGTCATTTCCGATTCTGCTCTGGACCGGATATGCCGAGAACGTCAACCCGGAGGATCTTGACCGGTACCAGATCGCATGCGTTCTGGAAAAGCCCTTTACCGTGGAGACCCTGTCCAGAACCGTCCGGCAGCTGCTGAACAATTAGCCGCCTGGTCGTCCTGCCGGCGAGGGCGTCCGCCATATGTTTCCTGATCCGCTGAATACGCATCGTTTCCGATCTCGCGGGGCCTCTCCGGGTTCCGATTTTTCCTGCCGGCCAGTAACCGTCCGGTTTCAGCCCGCATGCTGCAGGGCCAGCCACCATGATCCCGTCAGAATCGCAAACGTCAGCACGGCCAGTACGACATTCAGGCGCTGATCGGGGACGGACGTTCTTCTGAACCTGAAGACCGCCACGGCGCACCCTGCGCCCATGACAAAACCGAACAGGTGGGCACCGAGATCGGTCTGTTCGCCACTGGTTCCCAGCAGTGCCAGCAGTCCGCATCCGGCAGCCAGCGGCAGCGGCCATCGCCGCCACAGTTCGCGGCGATGAAGCATCATGGTGCTGGTGGCAAGAAGGGCCAGGGCCGCGAACACCGCGGTGGAGAACCCAATGGATCTATGGTTGCTGCCGTGGACAAGGGCATTCACCAGGTTCCCCAGCCCGCCGCTGAGGATCACCAGGAACCAAGCCGGTCCCGAGCGCAGCAGATTGGCCAGGCGCGCGATGATGATGCCGCCGGCCACGATATTGCCGATCAGGTGCAGGGTTCCGCCATGCAGCGTCAGGGCGGTGAAAATGCGCCACCACTGCCCCGCAAGAATTTTTTGCGCATCGGCGCTGCCGGCAGCGTACCAGTCAATGGCAAGCGGTCCAAAGGGGTTCGCCTGGTGAATGGCGATATTGTGGAAAATGGCGAGCAGGATCAGGACCCAGATGGTGACGCTGGTGTTTTCAACCTGTACGGGATGCACGGGGCGGGGTGGCCAGTTGCGGTTTTCCGCCTCGTACTGACGTAATTCCCGGCAGGCCTGTTGATACTGGTCGGTCGGAACCAGCAGCTCCCAGCTGGTGGCGTCCTGTTTGACGGCCCGCCAGGGGACCTGCCTGGCTTCCAGGACCAGAACCCAGGATTTCAGTGTCTTTTTGCTCAGCGAACAGCGGTCCTCGCCGTCTTTGAGCCCGGCGGGTATTCTGAGCCAGGGCAGCTGATCGATGTTCCCATTCGCTGGTGACGGTTCCGGGGCCTGCCCTTCGGCTGAGGACAGGATCTCGTCCTGGCGCTGGTCAGCTTTCATCCGGGGTCAGCAGCCTGGGCTCGGCGACCGGAGCCTGATCGATCATCCTGGCCAGTAGTCGGTGCGGATCCTGGTCGAATAGCAGTAGCTGATGATGGGAGGGCTTGACAAGCTGCTCGTCCCGGGCATGTTGCAGGAAAGCGATCAGCAGATCGTAATAACCGGCGGTATTGAGCAGGGCGCAGGGTTTGCGATGAATACCGAGGACCGCCCAGGTCAGCATTTCAAACAATTCTTCCAGGGTGCCAAGCCCGCCGGGCAGCGCGATAAAGCCGTCGGCCAGTTCGGCCATGGTCGCCTTGCGGTCATGCATCGATTTGACTACGCGCAGTTCGCTGAGGCCGGGGTGGGCGACCTCCTTTTCAATGAGAACCTGGGGGATGACTCCGGTCACCCGGCCGCCATGGGCGAGGACCTCGTCAGCTATGGTTCCCATGATGCCGATACTGGCCCCTCCGTAGACCAGGCCGATCCCCCGGCGGGCCAGCAGCCGGCCCAACTCTCTGGCAGCTTTCCGGTAATCTGGCAGGCGCCCGGGCTGGGAGCCGCAGTAAATACAGATCTGTTTCATGGTGCTGTCCTGTCGTGGCAGTGAAGATTCACGGTCATCTGTCGTCAGCATAAGCAAATCGCGGACGGGACGCAAGCGCAAGGCCGGCTTCGGCGGGGTGTTTCAGACCGTGCCGCGGAGGTCGCAGGACGGTGGTCTGCCGGGCCGTCGAAGCGTCAGAGGCGCTCGCGTAGAAATCTGACGGCCCCCGGGTGCATCGGCAGGGGCATTTTGGTCAGGGTGTTGATCAGGCGCATTTCTTCGGCGGCCGGATACTTGTCATGAATCAGGGCCAGGTTGTCATCGTTGAAGACCGCATTGAGAGCCTGGTATACCGTCTCTTCGTCCATATCTTTGTCGACGAACCAGAGGGTCGACATCCCCACCGTAAAGATGATGTCCGGTTGCCCCCGGTAAACATTCGGGCGCAGGACCGCGATGTCGTAAAAAGGATAATCCTGGTAGAACTTGCGGCTGACCGGATCGACGGGAACGCCGTCCCAGAGGCTGACCAGACGCAGCGGATTAGACCGATTGGCGGCGCGAATCGCCTCACTCGGAAACCCGGACATGATCCAGACGGCCTCCACGCTGCCGTTGATAAGCTCCTTGAGAGCCAGCTCATAGCCGACATAGATCGGAGTGATGCGGGGCCAGATATCCATTGCCTGGAGATAGCGTTTGGCAATGATGGCAGAGTCGGACCCGGGACTGCCGATGGCCACCCGCTTGCCTTGCAGGTCTGTCGGCACTTTGATCGGACTGCTTTTGGGAACCACCAGCTGGACGTAGGATCCGAACAGGCGGACCATCAGGACTGTCCGGCTGGTTTCCGACGGCGTCTCGGAGGATTTTGCTTTCAACCTGAGATAACTGTCTTCGGCATTGGCGAGGGCGAAATCAAGGTTTCCCTTGTCGATGCCGATCAGGTTTTCCAGTGATCCGGCCGTCTGCCTGGCCTTGAACTGCAGGGGCAGATTCTGCCGGTTGAGGATCATGGCAAGTTCTTCGGCCATGTTCTGGGCCGTGCTTCCGGTCGGACCGCCGCCGATGACCAGAGTCGGCCCTTTGCTTTTCTGTTCCGTGGTTTCGAAAAGAAAAACGATAAGTAAAAAACCGATGGCTATAATAATCCAGACTGGCCACTTTTGTTTTCTCATCTTGTCTGTTTTCTTTGCGCAGAAGGAGCTCAGGGAACTCCCCGGGAAGTCGTTGGCAGTTTGAAAACTCGGATTCTGCTGTGCAACGTGCGCTGAATTCTATAGTTTAACTATATCCCGCCGTATTTTTCTCGCAACAGGTCTCCTTTGTCCCCTAAGCGGTTCTTTTTATTCTTTACTTTTCTGGCTAGACGGTGCAGCGATGTGGTATAAAATCACCTTTCTGGTGGCGTGCGCAGGCACGTCTCTTTTTTTGTTCAAAGGATGTTAGAAAGATGAAAACGATGGACACGACAATCACCCAACCCTCTCTCTCCCTGGTGGAGCAGCTCTCCAAACTTGTGAAAACCCTCGGCCCCGGTATTCTGACCGCGACCGCCGCCATCGGTGGCAGTCACCTGGTGGCCTCGACGCAGGCCGGTGCCAAATTCGGCTGGTCCCTGGTGCTGCTGATTCTTCTGGTCAACCTGTTCAAGTACCCCTTTTTCAGGGCGGCCATCAGTTATACCATGGCCACCGGCAACACCCTGCAGAATGGCTATGCCCGCATGGGGAAAGGCTATATCGGTCTGGCTTTCGCCCTGAACATTTTCAACGCGGTGGTGAATACCTCCGCGCTGACCCTGTTTTCCGCGAGCCTGCTTGGCTATTTTCTGCCGGGGCAGCTGTCCATGCCGGTTTTATGTCTGATTGTTCTGGCCCTGTCGCTGCTCATCGTTCTGGCCGGGCATTTTGCCATGCTGAATCGGGTGTCCAAGTTTATTATGGTGGTGCTGGCCGTATCGACCGTGGCCGCTGTGGTTATCGCCTGGAACAATGGGCCGGTCGCTCCGGCGGGTTATGTGTCGCCGTCTCCCTGGACCCTGGCCTCGATCGGCTTCCTGGTCGTTACCATGGGATGGATGCCGGCGCCTATCGATATCTCCTGCCTGACCTCCCTGTGGCTGGCCAAACAGCGCAGTGAGCAGGAGGTCACTCCCCAGTCCGCCATGTTCGATTTCAATCTCGGGTATGTCGTGACGGCAGTACTGGCCGTGATTTTTCTGGCTCTTGGCGCTCTGATCCTGCACGGAAGCACCGAGAAACTGGCGACCGGAGGAATCGGTTTCTCTCATCAGCTGGTCAGCTTATATGCCGGAACCATCGGCGAATGGTCCCGCTACCTGATCGCCATGATCGCGTTTTTCTGTATTTTCGGCTCGACCATCACGGTCATCGATGGTTACTCACGGGCACTGGCGGAAGCCCTGCAGCTGCTGCGCAATAAAGAAAACTACTCCGAGGGCAGTTTTTCTGTCTGGGTTGTTCTGGTTGCGGTTGTCTGCATGGCGATTCTGCTCTTTTTCAAAAGCGCGCTTCTGGTCATGCTCGGTTTTGCCATGACCATGGCTTTCATGACGACCCCCTTTTTCGCCTGGTTGAATCATCACCTGGTGCGGACCGCCGACATGCCGGATGAACTGCGTCCCGGCAGAGCCATGGTCGCCCTGAGCTACCTGGGACTGATCTACCTGTTCGGTTTCATGGCCCTGTTCGTCTGGTGGAAGTGGCTTATGTAGAGCTTTTCAGTCTCACCGCAAAGGCTGTTGCGGCTGCCTTTGCGGTGAGGGTCCCGGGGTATGTTCAATCCTGTTTTCAGGTTGCTTATCCCGCCTTTCGATGACGTCCTTCCGCTCACTTTCTCTCTGTCACTGTTCCTGGAATCATTCCTCTTGCTTGCTGTCATGATCCGCGGCCTCCCTTCCCGGAGTTGCCTCCGCCGGTCTATCGGGAGCTGCTGAACCAGGCGTGGTGGTGACGTCGGTAGTGCCAGCCCAGACTCATCCCGCGGGCCAGCATGAAGACCGTCATGGCCAGCCAGAGAGCATGGTTGCCCCAGTCCCGGAATAACCACCAGGTCGGAAAAAAGACCAGGAAGCTGCAGATCATCATCGCGTTGCGCATGACGCGGGCCTGGGTTGCGCCGATATAGATGCCGTCGAAGAGGTAGCTCCAGACCGCGATGGCCGGCAACCCGATGAGCCAGCCGATATAGTCGGCAGCGGTCTCGCGGACGCTGTCGATATCGGTGAGCAGGTTGACGATGCTGTTGCCGAACAGGGCGAAACCGGAGCAGAAAAGCAGACTGACCGCAAAGGACAGGGTCAGGGTCGTACTGATCAGTTGCTCGAACAGTTTCCGGTCCCCCGCGCCCAGGGCCTCGCCGGCGAGCGCCTCGACCGCGTAGGCGAAACCGTCCAGGGCAAAAGAGACCAGCAGCAGAAAATTGAGCAGCACCATGTTGGCGGCAAGAATATCCTGACCCAGGCGGGTTCCCTGGAAAGTCATAAAGGTAAAGCACAGTTGCAGGGCCAGGGTTCGCAGGAAGATGTCGCGATTCAGGCTCAGCAATCGGCCCAGCCCGGACAGTTCCAGTCCGGTTGCGGAGCCGTTTCTGCGGAACAGGGATATGTCATGCTGCTGCCAGAGGCGGTTCAGGGTCCAGATTCCGGCAACCGCACCGAACAGGTCGGCCAGCAATGACGCTGCCGCGACCCCCGAAACATCCCAGCCCATGCCGACGACAAATCCGAGGTCGCCACAGATATTGATCAGATTGGCGAAAATAAGCAGCCACATGGGGGCTCTGGCTTGCCTCATCCCGAGCAGGCAGCCCAGGGTGGAGAGGTTGGTCAGAGCGGCCGGAGCCCCCCAAATGCGGATCTGGAAATAACTGTAGGCTTCGGCGGCGACAGCCGGGTCCGGTGCGGCCAGCAGTACGGCGAAATCCCAGAGGGGGCGCTGCAGGATAATCAGGAAGGCGGAGATGAGCAGGCCGAGCAGGACTGAATGCCGCCAGACCATCACCGCCTGGCGGTAATTTTTACGGCCCATGGCCTGGGCGACCGAGCCGGTTGTCGACATGCGCAGAAAACCGACAATCCAGAACAGGAAGGTGATGACCGAAGAACCTAATGCCACCCCCGCAAGGTACAGACTGTCGCTTAAATGTCCGACCACGGCGGTATCCACCAGGCCCAGCAGGGGGACCGTGATGTTGGAGAGCACCATGGGGACGGCGATGGCGAATATGGCGGGGAGATGCTGCCTGGACAATGTCATGGAGATATCGTGGTCTCGAAAGAATGACGGCTGCAACGGTTATGCGGGACGACTGACCATAGCGCGGGAAGAGGCGCGAAGGCAATCAGTTTTCCAGAGAGCGATGGCGGTGATGGCGGTGAAAAGGCGGGCGGGAGTGCCGAAAGAAACCCGCCCGGTGAGGGACCTCTATGGAGCTGCGGTGACCTGCGGCTTTTGAATGATCAATGAAAGCAACGGGATACTTCCTGGAATGACCGTGTCCGCAGGGAGGGGGGAAGCGGTTATGGAGGACGGAGAATGTTGATCTGCTGAGTGTAATGGATTACATTGGCAGAATCTTTAAAGGCGACCTGCCCGGCTGTGTACGGACCTCACCCGTTTTCAGGGGGCAGTCGGGGAGCTACGGAGTTGCCCTATGAAAATCAAAGACATCGCTGACGCGGCCGGCGTTTCGACGGCGACCGTTTCCCGGATCCTGAGCGGCAAGCAGAATGTCCGTGAAGAAATCAGGAAGAGGGTTCTTGCCGTTGTCAAGCAGATGAATTACTCACCGAATCGCGCTGCGCGCAGTCTGCGCTCGAAAAAAAAACCAGTTCCATCGGTCTCATCGTCGCCGATATTCAGAACCCGTTTTTCGTCTCCGTCAGTCGTGCCGGCTGATCGGGGTTTCTTCCGCCAGTCTGATAAGGGGTGGACGACGACTGTCTTCAATCGGGGAGTACTTAATGTCTTCTGTTTACTATCATATCGGTTTCGGCGCGGCGGATCTGGCTCCGGCCCGGCCGGAAAGGGCGGTGCTCTGTGGTGATCCGGAACGGGCGAAACGCATCGCCCTGGAGACGGATGGGGTGTGCTGCCTGAAAGTTCTCTCCGAGAATCGGGGGCTCAACAGCTATCTGTGCCAACTGGCGGATGGTCCGGTATTCATCTCGGCCACTTCCGGTATGGGGGCGCCGTCCCTGTCCATCGTCGTCAATGAACTGGTTCAGCTCGGAGTCAAGACGATTGTCAGGGTCGGGACCTGTGGCGGGATTGCTGATCATGTCAGGGTCGGCAGCCTGGTGATTTCCCAGGCGGCGCTGTGCCGGCAGGGAGCGGCTCACGATATCGCCCCCCGCGACTTCCCCGCCGCCGCCGATCCACGGCTGACCCTCAATCTGGTCCGGGCGGCAGCCGACCTGGGTCTGGAACATCACATGGGCGTGACGGCCAGTGTCGATACCTTTTACGAAGGTCAGGAACGGACAGACTCCGCCAACCGGCACCTGCTGACATCATTACAGGGACGTACCGAAGAATACCGAAAGCTCGGCATTCTGAACTACGAGATGGAGGCCGGTACGCTGTTTAAAATGGCGCTGGTTTACGGCATTGCGGCAGGCTGCATCTGCGCCGTACTTGCCGAACGGCTGACCTCTGAAGCGGTCCTCGCACAGCAGAAGCAGCAGGCAGAGACCGCCTGCATCCGGGCGGCACTGCAGGCCCTGAGGTATTGAGCGGCGGCACAGCGGCGGCGATTGCTGTCGCCGCGGTGGGGCTGGTTTGTCAATGGCACTCGCAGCTGGTTCCGGAACAGCAGTTCTCTTTCTTTTTCAGTTTTTTAATCAGCATCAGGACCATCAGCAGCAGGGCGCTGATCGTCCCCGTCATACCGTGTCCTGCGTCCTCCGTGCCGATCTGCCAGCCCGCGGTCAGGTCGGTCGCCCCATAGATGCCGTCGACCACAAAGCCGAGGACCAAAGATGAGATGACGATTCCAACGACATATATCAGGGTTGCTTTGCGGCCGAGGATTCTGGAAATGACGGCAATCGCGGCGGCATTGGTGGCCGGTCCGGCGAGCAGGAAAACCAGGGCCGCGCCGGGGTTGAGGCCTTTAAGAACCAGGGCCGCGGCGATGGGAGTCGAAGCGGTGGCGCAGACATAAAGAGGCATGCCGACAACCAGCATGACCAGCATGGCCACCAGGTGATTGCCAAGCCAGTTGTCAACCAGGGCCGGAGACAGGAACACAGTGATCAGGCCGGCCAGGACTACGCCAAACAAAAACCATCCGGCAATATCGCCGAAAAGATCGCCAAAGGCAAAGCCCATTCCCTTTTTGAGCCGCTCGAAACAGCCGGGCTGGCCGGCGGACGGGACGGAGGAGCTGCAGCCGCATCCGGAGGCAGCAGGTGCACTACTGCAGCAGCTTGCTTCCGTGGCGGGTGGCTGGCCTGCAGGTTGACGCTGGTCCGGGTCAAGAACACGGACCAGCTGACCGGTGACCAGGGCCGTGATAAAGGCGGAAAACGGTCTGATGACGGCCATCAGCGGATCGAGCAGCGCCCAGGTGACGGAAATGGAATCGACTCCCGTCTCGGGGGTTGAAATCAGGAATGCCGTGGTTGCGCCCTTGCTGGCTCCCTGCTGGCGAAGGCCCGCCGCTGCGGGAAGGACACCGCAGCTGCACAGCGGAATGGGGACACCGAACAGCGCCGCTTTGAACAGGTTTCTGCGGTTTTCCATGCCCAGGTTCCGGGCAATGAAATCGTCCGGAATAAACGCCTTGAGAAGTCCGGCAATAAAAAAACCGAACAGCATGTAGGGAGCGGAAAGGCAGAGGATGTTCCAGCTTTCCTGTAAGATTTTGGTGATGATGGCCATAGGATTTCCTGTTTAAAAATGAACACATGTTCATCTTTTGTGTTAAAAAAAACGCTCCGTCAGGTATCGTCAGGGCTGCTATTCATTGACGTGCTCCAGACCGTGCTGCAGCAGAATGGACACATGGTCGTCATCCAGGCTGTAAATAACGTTCTTGCCGTCCTTGCGGTACTTGACGATTTTTTGTGCGCGCAAAACCCTCAACTGATGACTGATCGCTGAAGAACTCATGCGCAGCAGGCAGGCCAGATCGCAGACACATAATTCGGAGAAAGAGAGCGCATGCAGGATGCGCACCCGTGTCGAATCGGCAAAGGCCTTGAAAAGTTCAGCCAGCTCGAGCAGGGTTTCCTCGTCAGCCATCTTTGCCGCGACTTCGGTGACGGTATCGGTATGGATACACTCAATCTGGCAACTGTCGTTCGCTTGTTTCATGATCATTCCATATGTGAATATATGTTCAAGTGTGCTCCTGCCGGAATGATATGTCAATCAAATTGTTGCGAGCCGAGCGCTGCCTGGCGGCCGGGATTTTTTTCAGGAAAAGGTTTCAACCCGGTTTCGGCCGTTGTTTTTGGCCCGGTACAGAGCAATGTCCGCATGCTTTAGAAGCTCGTCCAGGCAGCTGGTCGTCGCGGTCGCTTCGGCAATGCCGAGACTGATGGTGATGGAAATATCTCGTCCGTCTGCAGCCTGAATAGGGGTATTGCCGATCAGCAGGCGAAGACGTTCCGCAAGCAGTTGCGCTCCTGTGATATCCGTCTGGGGCAGGGCGACAGTAAATTCTTCCCCGCCGAAACGGCCCAAAATATCCAGTTCGCGAAGCATGGTCGCGGAGGCAGCGGCAATCGTTTTCAGGACCTGGTCGCCGATGTCATGACCGTAGGTATCGTTGACCCGCTTGAAATGATCCGCATCAAACAGGACGACGGAAAATGGTGTGCCGTAGCGCTGGCTGCGTTTCAGTTCTCGCTCCGCCAGCTCTATGAAGTGACGTCGGTTGCTGATATTGGTCAGTTCGTCAGTGGTTGCCAGGTGGCGCAGTCTGAGCTCGGCGGCCTTGCGCTCGCTGGTATCGCGGAGACTGCAATGGGTAAAAAAGCTGTCACCGAGCCTGAAGGTGGCGACAGAAAGGTCGGCAGGGAAGCGCGTACCGTCCTTTTTCTTTGCGACGACGTCCTGAACCCGACCGGAGAAGGAGGCTTCTTTCGCTTCGGTCAGGTTGTACAGCTCCTCCTGGGTCAGCAGAAATTCTTCGGGAAAGATCAGCTGGTGCAGTTTTTTTCCAAGAGCCTCGTCTGCGGTCCAGCCGAACATCTGCTGGGAGGTTGTGCTCCAGAAGGTGATCTCGTTCTTGTCGTTGACGGTGACCAGCGCATCGAGTGATGCCTCGACGATGGCGCGGTTCATTTCCTCACTGGCCTGCAGGGCCTGTTCCGCTTTTTTGCGCTCGGTGATATCGAGCAGGGTTCCATAGATGAACAGGGGAGTCTGGTCTTCCCCATAGTGAACCTGGCCGCGCCCCTGGACATGGCGAACCGTTCCGTCCGAGCGCACGATGCGATGGTCCAGGGCATAAGGGCTGCCTGTTTCCCGGGCGCTCTCGAGACCTTGGACGATGGCCCCGCGGTCCTCCGGATGCATGAGTGCGAGAGAGCTTTCATAGGTGGGCTTGAAGGTGCCGGGATCCTTGCCGAAGATTCGATAGCTTTCGTCCGACCACCAGACTGCCTGGTTTTTGAGGTTCAGTCTCCAGCTCCCCAGGTGGGCGATGGCCTGGGCCTCGTCAAGACTCTGCCGGGCCTGAAGCATGAGATCTCTCTCTCTGGTCGAGCGATAGGCGGCATAGCTGAGGGCGACTGCGAACAACAGGAGCAGCAGGTGAATCAGGTAGGCGAGGGGCGGGGCGGTCAGGGTCAGCCAGCCAGCCGCCGGCTGGCCGGCCAGTTGCCATTCTCCCCCGGGAAAGCTGACCGTCATGGTGACGGCCGTTGCGTCGGGCAGAAACAGGGTATGGTCCCCCCAGAAAATATCTCCTTGGCTCCCGAAGCCGTCGACGCCCCGAATCGCGATCTTCAGGGCGGAGTGGGGCAGCCCGATCTCGGCAAGCATCTGGGCGATATCAATGACCACCGAGGCAAGGCCCCAAAAGTGTTCCCGGTCGTTTGTCCGTTTGAGGATGGGGACCCTGCCGATGAGCCCATAGCCGCCCTGAACCAGATGCAGGGGGCCGGAAACAACGAGCTGGCCGGTTTCGGCTACTCTCCTGACCTGGTCCCATTGGTCCGGCAGGGTTCGGTAGTCGAGTCCAAGGGCCTTTTCATTTCCGGCCAGGGGATAGACGTAGCGGATAATGTAATCCTGCGCGACACCGATGTTTTTCAGCAGCCGGTGGCCGTTGGTGGTGTTCTCGGCGAGCTCTTGAAAGGTTTTCTGGGAGACCTCGGGCTGAACGGCGAAGAAATTGGCGATTCCTTTGGCCAGGAGCAGATTTGAGGTGATGCGGTTTTCCAGCTGGGCCCTGATTTCCGCAAGCTGCGAAGAGACGGCGAGAATCTGATTGTTCTTATGCTGGAGATAGAGCTGGTACTGAAGGAAAACGTCGAGGGCAAGAACAAAGGTGCAGATAAGCAGAAGTTTTTTTGAAAATTGCTTTTTCATCGCACTCTCGGCCGGATCGTGAGGTCTTTTTCGGAGGATAATCGCCATAGTGCCTGAATCGGGTCCGTCATGCAAATGTTATCATTCGGGGGCAGAGCCCTCGGTTCGTCCGGTTATGGTTCCGGGGCGACCAAGGAAGCGATTCGGGTAGCGAGGTCACGGAAGGTCTTGGTGACGTCAGCGTCTGGGCCGGAGGTGGCAACCGGGTGGCCGTCTTGCTCCGCCCGGCCGAGGCCTGGGTCGATGGGGATTGTCGCAAGCAGGGGCGTCCCCGTTTCCTCACTGAGACGCTGCCCTCCACCGGCGCTGAAAATTCCGAACAGCTCAACAGGATCGGTTCTGTGGTTGCACATGAAATAGGACATATTTTCGATCAGGCCGAGGGGCGCAATCCGTTGAGCGTTCAGCTGGCGGATATCCTGTCTGAGCTGGGCCGTCGCCAATGGGGCCGGTGTCGTCACCAGAACGATGGCGATCCTGGGCAGTGTCCGGGCCAGAAAAAGGACCAGGTCGCTATGGGCCGAGGGGGTGTCAATCAGCAGGAGGTCGAGATCCCCCCAGGTTTTTTGGTCGCAGAGTTCGCAGAGTTCTGCGCCTAGCGCATCCGCCTGCAGGGCGCCGGCCATGGTGGCATCCAGATGAAACAACGACGCCATGGTGATGCCGGCGTTCGGCGCCGGTCTGTCTGGGCGCGCCGTGGTAAGCAGCAGAGCGGCCGAACCGGTAGTGTCGATAAGACCCACCCGGTGCCCCTGGTCGGCGAGGGCCTCGGCCAGGTGCACCGCGATGGTGGTTTTTCCGACACCGCCCTTACTGCCGGCCACAAGCAGAATGTTTTTGACTGCAGAGATTCCGCGCAGGGGGGGTCGCCTGGGACGGATGTCGTCCTGATGCACCGTGGCGGCGCGGTCCATGAACCTGCTCATTGTTCCCTCCGGACTTTTTTATCTCTCCACTGCAAACCAGATTCCCTTTTGATCTTACCTTAAACCAGACAACACTTCAGTAATTCATTTTTAAGGGAAAGCGCTCCGGATCTTCGATCTGTCCAGATGGGCGCACCAGGAGAAGCTGGTTGCCGTGTCTGGAGAGGGGGAGGCCGTAATCAGCGGCTATGTCGTTCTTGAGTCTGAAATTATTTGATTCTAATTAGGATGTCGGCCTGGTTATTCCTCGTAAAAATAGCTGGATACCACGTTCTTGCCGTCTGGTATCAGGCCTCGGTTATGAATGGGGTATTTTAATATATGAATTTCGTAAACTAGATATGATACAGGGTGTCGTGATATAAAAATCAACATAAGTTGACATTGGTTGCCGTGATAAAATCGCAGGATAATGACGATATCTTCATGTAACTATTTATTTTAACTATGCAAGATTTCTTTTATGTGATAGGGGAATTTTCCTTTTGCATTTAAAGAAGTAACATTTTTTGATTTGAAAAATAACTGGTTTCTGTTATAAAACCATTCCTAGCAGTGTTGAAATTACAAATCTGGTAGCTTTTCGGTTAGGAGGGGGATTCAAATTCAGGTCTAAGGACACTCTTTCCGAAGAGAGCTTTTTGGACTTTCTTTGCGTCGTGATCCTAATTAACGGGAAGAAATAAGATACGGTCAACCATGCGCTTGCACTCGACAGCCACGGCGGGTCACGCTTTGGGGTGCTTGGCGTGCTGCCGCAGATTATTGCGACGTGATCCTGAAAAGGGTGAATCTCTCTGGCGTGAATGCGATGTGTTCCAGCTAATCAAAATGAAAACATTCTGAATTTTTCCTGCTTTTAAACTTCTGGCTGAGGAGTTGTTGCGGTAATCCGGCAGACGGCGTTACTGAGGACGCGTTCTGAGCGATGTCCTTCGCCAGGGATAATCTCGAATTATATTGCTTGAAGTCTTGATCAGCATAGGTGCGTTTATTTCCGAGCATAAGGAGAATCATCATGGAACAGGTGCAGGAAGGTTTTACTGGAGAATTGCCTAAAGTCCTTTTGTCTGATGTCTTGCAGCTTCACAACCAGAACAGGTTTTCGGGAGGATTGTCCGTTCAGCAGAATCAGTCCAAGGGGGTCATCTTCTTCCAGAAGGGGGAGGTTATTCACGCCGAGCAGGATGATGTGTCAGGAATTGAGGCCATTTACCGCATGCTCGGCTGGAGAAGTGGTCAGTTCGTTTGCCACCCCAATTTGAAAACCATGCATTCGAGTATCGACATGTCCATGAGCCAGCTGCTGCTTGAATGTCATCGCCGTCTGGACGAGGAGGGCTTTCAATCAGATGCTCCTGCGTCCCAGGCTCCGCTTCAAGATTCTTCCTCAAACAAGACCATCAGCAAGATCACACCTATCCCTGGTGTCAACTTTGCCGTCCTGATTGATGAAAACGGCCATCCTCAGGATGATGACAGCTCCAGTGCGGCCCGATTAAGCGCCCAGGGTCATTTTTTCGTCGACATCGCCAAGAAGCTGGGCCAGCTTTTCGGCGCCCAGAACTATCATTTTTCCGTCGTCAGTGGCTCGGGCGGACATTGCATGAATTTCCACAGCAATAGCAGGACCCTCGTCGTTGCCGCTCCGGGAAACTGCGAGTATCAGCCCATTGAAAGTGCCATCCGGTCAACTCTGGCAAGAAAGTAAAGCGTGATATGATAAAGGAAAATAAATGTTTAGATGCTCTGGCCGCGTTGCCGGAGGTTCTCGGGGCTTTCTTGTGCAATTCTTCGGGGGCCGTTCTCGCCTCCAAAATGCCGGAGTATCTCGCTCTCGATCAGGTTGAAAAGGCCGCCAAGCTGCTGAGCCAGCAGCGGGCGGCCGCCAGCGCGGCGGTCGGAGATGTGCAGCGTTGCGAATTTCGCTATCTGGAATATAAATTCTTTGTCTACTATCTGCCTGAGGGAACCCTGTTTGTCCTCTGCCGCCCCAAGGCCAACGCGCAGCGCATCGATTTTGAGATTGAATTGTTTCGCGATGAACTGAAAGCCATCCTGGAGGGAGGGAATGCCGTCAGCCCTCAGGAACCTCGGGCAGAATCGCAGCCGGAAGCGGTCGCTCCGGTTGTGAAGAATGAACCCAAAAGCGAGAAGAATAATACGTTTCTTCTCGTTGCCGTGGCATGCCTGGTTCTGCTTGCTGTCGCCGGCGGGGCTTTTTTCTACCTGTCCAACTCTCCCCGGCCACAACCTGCGGTTGTCACAAATCAACCGTCGCAATCGGCCAAACCGCAGCAGACAGCCCCTGCGGCGGCTCCCGCCGTCCAGGCGCAGCCTGAACCGGCCACGCCGGCCGCTGCTCCGGTGAAAACCGAAGTGGTCCTGCGCATCGAAGGCTCTGAGACCATCGGTCATCAGCTCGCACCGGAAATTGCCATGGCATTCATGACCAAGGAGATGTATGCCGGAGATGTTCAGCTTGTCAAGGACGGCAAGAATAGCAGCCAGCGAGTAGAAGCGACCCTGGGAGACGGCCGGCATGTCGCTATCGAATTTATCCCCTCGGGATCGAATGGCGCTTTCACATGTCTCGAACAGGGGCGCTGCGATATCGGGATGTCCTCACGCCCCATCAGCAGCACGGAATTGGCCAAGCTGGAAAGTATCGGGCCGATGAACAGTCCTGCCAGCGAACATATTCTTGCCCTGGACGGGATCGCCGTCGTTCTCCATTCGGTCAACGGGCTGGATGTTCTTTCCAAACAGCAGATAGCCGACATTTTTACCGGGAAAATCGCCAGCTGGGAGCAGCTTCCCGGCAGCGGTCTGAAAGGGGCGATCAACCTTTATGGACGAAGTATGGCCTCGGGAACGGGCCGGATCTTCAGTCGTCTTGCTCTTGACGGTCAGGAACTGGCAGGTGCCATGAATATCGTGGCGCGTGACCAGGATGTCGCTGACAAGGTGGCTGGCGACACCAATGCCATCGGATTCGTCTCGATGCCGTATATCGCCAAAGCCAAGGCCGTTGCCATCTCCCAGGAAGAGGCTGGATCGGTCTACCCGACCCCCTTCACCATTGCGACGGAGGATTATCCTCTGGCAAGACGCCTCTATTTCTATACCGCGGTGAATCCGAAAAACTACCTGACCCGACCCTTCGTGCAGTTTGCTCTCGGCGATGCCGGACAGGCGGCGGCGGATGCCTCGGGATTTGTTAAATTGACCATCGACAAAATCAAACCGCCGATTCCTGATACCGCTCCTGAGGAGTATCGACAGGCGGTCGCAAACGCGAGCCGTCTGTCCCTGAACTTCCGCTTTAAATCGGGAAGTTCCGAACTTGATAACCGGGGCCGTCGGGATCTTGAGCGTCTCGTCAATTTCCTGACCATGCCCGAAAACCGGAATAAATCGATCCGCCTCCTGGGTTTCGCAGACAGCCGGGGAGAGCGCAAGGCGAACTGTTACCTTTCAGAGGTTCGGGCCGACAAGGTTGCAACGATTCTTCAATGGCGCGGAATCAAGACGGAAATTGTCAAAGGTTTCTGTGAAGATATGCCGATCGCTTCAAATACGACAGCCCTGGGGCGTGATAAAAACCGGCGGGTCGAGGTCTGGCTCGGCGAGTAGGCCCTTGGCGTGGAAGTTAAGTTATGCCCATTCTTCGCGGCAGGACCTGTCCTGCCGCGAAGAATGGGCCCAGGATCATGCCCTTTGGCGGAGGCGACGTTGCGGTTTGCTGAACGCGGCGGACGTCTCTGCTTGATGCTGCGATCTCTATGTTTATTGAAATCAGACCGATCCGCAGACGGGCACGTGGTTTAGGCCCGGATTGCGGATGATAAGATCAGGGTTTGCATTATGAAATTCAAGTTGTCACTATTGTTACTGTTAACAGCCTTGCAGGTGTCTGTCTGTTGCGCTTTGGCGCAATCTCCGATTGCCGGGGACATTCGCATCGTCATAGGTTCAACCTCACCCAAGGGGGATACCTACCTGAGTGCGGCAACGCTGCAGAAGAGCCTGGAGAAAAAGATCGGCGTCAAGGTCACGCTGGACGCTGTCGGTTACAAAAAGGCGTTCGAGGCTATTCAGAGTGCGGGGGAAGACGGAACGACCCTCATGGTCTTCCATGATTACGCATATTTAGGCTACCTGTATGGCGTCGATGGTTTTAAAGATCCATTCCAGTCCTATACCGTCGGACCGCTGCTCGCGATCAACCCGGGAAACGCGTACCTGGTTCCTAAAAGTACTCCCTACTGGACAATCCATGATGTCATTGATGCCTGCGGAAATGGCACCAAGGTAAGAATCGCTATCCAGAAAGGCGGGGTTTCGGAGATTGGTTTTACCGCGTTACAACATGCCATCAAGGTCAAGTATCCAGGAAAAGAACACAACCTCGTTGCAGTTGAAAGCGGTTCCCAGAAGGAAAAAAATCAGCTGTTGTTCGAGGGGAAGGTCGATCTGATCTACGGAACGGTCGTCGGTAACGAAAAATATACCAAATTGCCGGTATACGATCCGAAAGCGATGCGTTTCGTCTGGTTGACGTCACGCATGAAAATGATGGAGCTGGCCAATCCTGAAGGCTTCGGTAAGACCAGTCGTGACTCGCTGCTGAAGTTCATGGAACCTTATACCTGGGTTCCCTACGATTTATCGTCTAATTTCACTTTCGATAAGGAATATTTCTTTCTGTACAATAAAAACATCAAGCCTGACATTGTGAGCTATCTCGACCAGGTATTGACGGAGCTGTATGCCGAAGGTGAGGTGGTCAAATTGCAGAAAGATTCCTTCTATATTCCGAATTTCATGCCGTCAACCAAAGCGCAGGATTATCTCAAAAAGAAAAGTGAATATATCAAAGGAATTATCGCTGGTCTGAAAGATTAGCAATCCGGATAAAGGCCGGTCTTCTGACCTGTCTCCCGAGATAAAAAGGGCTGGTGACAACCAGCCCTTTCTTATGTCAGGTTCTGTAAATCTTCCCGAGTAAGAACAGCCTCAATGTCCCGCCGATCGGATTTGTTGATGATCACGGCTCGTCCTATCAGTATCGCTTCAGCCTGGTGGACAAGCTCCTCTATGGCCTTGCAGGTTGATCCCTTGGCAAAGAAATCGTCGATAAAAAGCACGCGATCACCCTTTTCAAGCACCTCTCTGGACACGTAGAGGGTGGTAGATTCCTGCTTGGTGAAGGAGTAGCTGGCCGCTGCAAAGTAATCCTTCATGGTGATAGGGCGCTTTTTCTTGGCGTAGACAAAGGGAATGCTCAGCTCAAGGGCTACGGCCTGAGCGAGCATGATACCGCTGGTTTCCGCGGTAAGGATGATGGAGATATGACGGTCCTTAAAGCGGTGGGCCAGATCGCGTCCAATGGTATGCATCAGCTGGGGATCAACCATGTGGTTAAGGAAACGATCGACCTTGATAACGTCACCATCGATGGCGCCTTCCTGGCGAATACGTTCGAGCAGAATCTGTCTGGCAGTCATTTTCGATCCTCACGGTCATAGGGAAGGCCGAGGCTTTCCGGCTGTTGACTGGCACCCTTCTGCAACCGCAGGGTCGAGATAACCAGGACCACAATGGTAAAAAAATAGGGGAGCATCTGCAGGATATGGGCACTGATGGTGGTTCCCATGGCCTGGAAACGCAACTGCATGGCGGTAATCCCTCCGAACAGGTACGCTCCGAACAATGCCCTGGGGCTTGACCAGCCGGCAAAAATAACCAGGGCAACGGCAATCCAGCCCCGTCCGGCCGTCATGTTTTCAATCCACATCGGAGTACTGGCCAGACTCAGGTAGGCTCCGCCGATACCGACCAGGCCGGAGCCGATGGTCACGGCGAAAAAACGGTACTTGGTCACGGAGACGCCACAGGTGTCGGCTGCGGCAGGATTTTCACCCACCGTGCGCAGGGCCAGTCCCCAACGGGTACGATAAAAGAAATGCCAGATCAGGTAAACCAGGGCAAAGCTGAGGTAAATCAGGACATCCTGGTTGAAGAAGGCTTTACCGAGAACGGGAATCCGCTCCAGGCCGGGAATCGCAATCCGTTCGAACCCGGTGATGGTCTGCCCGACCATCGGTTTGCCGAACAGGGCGGTGATGCCGATACCGAACATGGTTAATGCCAGGCCGCTGACGATCTGGTTGCCGCGCAGTTGAACGGTGATCAGGGCATGAATACTGCCGGCGATAAAGGTCGCAGTAAACGCGCAGAGAATGCCGATCAGTAACGACCCGCTGAAAAATGTTCCGGAAAAGCCTGCCAGAGCGCCGATCAGCATCAGCCCCTCGATACCGAGATTGATGATCCCGGCCCGTTCGTTGATGATGGCTCCGAGGGTTGCAAACAGGATCGGGGTGCCGGCACGGACTGTTGCATCGAGAAGAATTTCAAGCATGCCGATCCCTCCCTATCATGCGCAAACGATAGATTATGAAAAAGTCGGAAGCCAGCAGGCAGAAGAGGATAAGTCCCTGAAAGGCATAGACGAAGGCGACCGGTAACTGCCAGAGGATCTGGAGACTGTCACCGCCGACCAGCAGCACGCCCATCAGGAAAGAGACGATCACCACCCCGACGGCACTGCGCTTGGCCAGCCAGGCGATGATGATGGCGGTGTATCCGTAACCGGGTGAAATGCCGTGTTGCAGGCGGTGCTGAAGCCCCGCGACCTCGCTGAAGCCGGCCAGCCCGGCGATGGCTCCGCTTAAAAAGAGCACGGCGAATATGGCCACACCGGTTCGCATTCCAGCGTACTGGGCGGCTTTGGGGTTGCTGCCGATGACCTTGATTTCATATCCCCAGACGGTTCTCTCCATGAACAGGTAAAGCAGCAGGGCGATGAACAGGGCCAGGAAGAAGCCACTGTGCAGCCTGGTATTGAAATATTCCGCCAGCCTGGCCGTATCACTGAACTGGGCGGTAAGGGGGAAATTGAACCCCTTGGGGTCTTTCCACGGCCCGTAAACCAGGTAGTCGACCCAGAGGATGGCGATATAGTTCATCAGCAGGGTGACGATAACTTCGTTGACCTGCCAGCGGGCGCGGAGCAGGCCGGCAATCCCGGCCCACAGACCACCGGCCATAAAGGCCGCCAGAAACATGGTCGTCAGCATCAGCCAGTGGTTCTGAATGCCGGAAAACAGGGCCACCCAGGTGGCGCCCATGGCGCCCATGTACAACTGGCCTTCCGCACCGATATTCCAGATCTGCATACGGAAAGCGAGGCTGACACCCAGCCCGGCAAAAATCAGCGGGGTCGTTTTGACCAGGGTCTCCGACAGTCCATAGCTTGAACCGAGGGCCTCTATCAGGATTTCGCCGTAGGCTTCGAGGGGGTTGATGTTGCCTGCCAGGAGCAGGAAGCCGGCGATGAACAGGGCGATCCCGATAGAGATGAGGGGGGCCGTGAAACGGACCAGAGGGGATGACATTTCACGACGTTCAATGACCAGTTTCATGGGGCCTGCTCCCGGTGCTCGCCGCTCATCATCAGGCCGATCTCCTCCCGGGTCGTGTGGCGGGGATCAGCGTAGCCGATCAGGCGTCCCCGGAACATGACTGCGATGCGATCGCTCAGTTTGAGAAGCTCGTCCAGATCTTCCGAAATCAGAATGGTACTCATGCCGTTGTGGCAGCCGTCGGCAATGACTTTGTGGACATATTCGGCACTGCCGATATCTAGCCCCCGCGTCGGGTAGAGGGCCACCAGGACTTTCGGACTTTCGGACAGTTCGCGGGCGATAATCACCTTCTGGATGTTGCCCCCTGACAGGTAGCGAACCGGGGTGCCGTCCGGCCCGCTTTTAATGGCGAACTGGTTGATTTTTTCAACGGCGTTACGGCGAATGGCCTTGCGGTCCTGGAAAATCCAGTTGCGGAATGATCCGCTCTTGAAACTTTTCATGATCAGATTTTCATCGACACTCATGTCCGGCGCGATGCCGATGGCTTTCCGGTCTTCGGGGATATGAGCAATTCCGGCAACATAAGAGTAGCGGGCATTGCTGTTGGTGATATCTTTCTCTCCGGCGTAAATCTTTCCCGAGGTCGCGTTTTTCAGGCCGGTGAGGACCTCGGCCAAGGCCTTCTGGCCGTTTCCGGCGACGCCGGCCACGCCCAGTATTTCCCCTTCCTTGAGTTCCAGGTTAAAGCCGTCCAGATCGGCCAGCCCCCGGTCATTGCGCACGCTGAGCCCCTGAACCGACAGGACGACCTTATCGGACATCTGCAGGTTCTTCTGCCATTCGGGAATCTTGTCCTTGCCGATCATCAGTGCGGCCAACCGGTTTTCGTCGAATTCGCCACGGCACAGCGTGGCGACGCTGCACCCTTTTTTGAGAATGGTGACCCGGTCCGAGATTTCCATGACTTCACGCATCTTGTGGGAAATGAAAATAATGCTTTTCCCCTGAGCCTTCAGCCGGTTCAGAACCTGGAACAAGCGGTTCGCTTCCTGAGGGGTGAGGACCGCCGTCGGTTCATCGAGGATCAGCAGGCGGCAGTCGCGCATCAGCAGCTTGATCAGCTCAATCCATTGCTGGGCACCGATGGAGAGCTTCCAGACCGGCGTGTCGAGATCGAGTTCAAGGTCAAAGTCCCTGATAAGAGCCGCAACTTTTTCTTTGTAGACCTTGCGATTGTAAAAGTTGGGCACCCCTTCGAGGGCGAGCAGGATATTCTCAAAGACGGAGTGGGCGGGGACCAGCATGAAATGCTGATGGACCATACCGATGCCGCAGGCCATGGAATCGCGAGGACTGGTGAAACGGATCGGCCTGCCGGCAAACTCAATAGACCCGCGGTCGGGATGATAGAGCCCGGTCAGTACGTTCATGAGCGTACTTTTCCCGGCACCGTTTTCACCGAGAAGAGTATGAATTTCACCGGGAGCGACACTGAACGAGACATCGTCCAGGGCCACCACGCCAGGGAAGGTTTTCCGAATATTTTTTATGTTTAAAAGGTCGCTCATGCTGAAGAGAGAGAGGCGCATGACCCCGGTACCGGTCTGTACTGGCCAGGGGCACGCGCCTGCAGGTCAAGAGGTTACTTGGGGATTGTCCCCTGGACTCCTTCAACAAAGTAATTCATCCCCAGCAGATCACCATCACTGGGAACCTGTCCAGCGGGAACGACGATCTTCCCGGTCTGGTCTTTGATCGGTCCGCTGAAGGGATGGAAGGTCCCGGCAATGATCTCGGCGGCTTTTTTCTCGACGTCCGCCTTGGTGGCTGCCGGAACCTTGTCGCTGAACTCAGCCAGGCCGACGAGGTTTTCTTTCATCCCGTCCCAGATCTGCTGGGATTTCCAGGTGCCGTTGTGAACCTCTTCGGCAATCTTGGTGTAAAGGGCCGCCCAGTTCCAGACCGGTGCGGTCAGAAACGCGTTCGGTGCGAAACTGCGCATATCCGTGTCGTAACCGATGACGTAGGCACCCCGGGCCTCAGCTGCCTGCAGGGTGGCCGGAGCGTCCTGATGCATGGTCAGAACATCGGCACCGACGTCAAGCAGACTGTCTGCGGCATCGCGCTCGATGGCCGGGTCAAACCAGGTCTGGGTCCAGACGACCCGGACTTCCGCCTCGGGATTGACGCTGCGAACTCCCAGGGTAAACGCATTGATTCCGCGGATGACCTCGGGAATAGGGAAGGCTGCGACGTAACCGATGATGTTTTTCTTGGTCATTTCCCCGGCGACGATACCGGAGAGATAACGGGGTTCGTACATTCTGCCGAAATAGGTTCCGACATTGTCCGCGGTCTTGTATCCGGAACAGTGCATGAACACGACATCGGGGTTCCGCTTGGCCACGTCGATGGTGGCGTCCATGTAGCCAAAGCTGGTGGTAAAGATCAGGTTGTGGCCTTTACGGACGAGGCCGTTGATAACCCGGGTCGATTCGGCCCCTTCGGGAACCGATTCGATAAAGGTTGACGGTTTGACGTAGGGAAGCTTCTCCATCGCTTTCCGCCCCTCGTCGTGAGCGTAGGTCCAACCCGCGTCACCAACCGGGCCGACGTAAATGAAACCGGCTTTAATCTCTGGCACCGGGTCCATGGCAAAGGCATGGCTGCTCAAACAAAAAGCCAGTACAACCAGGAGGAACATGACTGCTTTTTTCATTGGAGTGACCTTTCTGAGACGATAGATGAGGTTGAAAAATACACTATTTAGCCCAGAGCCGCTGACCTGTCAAGCAGATCAGCGGCCCGGTCGCTATTGGAGTTTACTGTCAATATTGTTGGTCAGCCAGCTCTGGTCCCACCACTCAATGGGTTGAACCGGTATTCCGGATACGAACACTCCGAAATGCAGGTGGTCGCCGCCGGCCATTCCGGTTGCTCCGCTGCGGCCAATGACCTGGCCCCGGGACACGCTGTCGCCAGGCTGTACGTCGAGCTGACTCATGTGGGCATACAGGGTTTGCAGGCCAAGGCCGTGGTCAATGACGACGCACAGTCCATAGATGCCGAGGTAGTCGGCCCAGATAACCGTTCCCGCATTGCCGGCATGGATCTCCGCCTGGGCAACCGAGGCCAGGTCGAACCCGAGGTGGTAGGCCTCATCGATCTTCTTGCCTTCATGGTAATAGTCACGATGGTCCGCAAACTGGGCCAGCGGGGCGGCATTGGGCTGCCGCATGAAGCTCCCCTGCCATAAGGGGGTCGGCGAGGTTTTTTGGGACAGTTCCGCCATTTTTGCCCGGTTTTCCTTGCGAACCTCGCGGTTGACATACAGGAAAATGTCCAGGGGAGACTGGGCGTTGGGAGCCAGGGCTTCGAATTCCGGGGTTTTCATATCCAGGAACGATTTTGAAATATTGATCTTCCGATTGCGGAATCTCTTGTTGTTGGTGTGGTAGTAAATGCCGGTCTGGCGCTCGTTGCCGGCCAGATCGCTGGCGATGACCCGGGGGACAAATTCCTTGCCGCTGCTGAAATAAGGGTAAGCGAACAGACAGGCATAGGTTCCGGACGGCTGCTGGTAGGCCGGGAAAAACAGGTCTCCGAACTGAACTCCCGCACCCTGGATCTCCTCGTTGGCGGTGAAAGTGACCAGGCCGCTTCCCCCCTTGGTGAAGTTGTGGGCTTTGCTCAGGATGGAAATAATGGGAGGCCGACTGTCGTAGGTCAGGTCAAAGGTCTGGGTCGTCACGTTCCCTTTGCCGAAATGGTAGATGGCCCGGTCCGTCGCCACAACTTCGATCTGCAGACCACCCTCTTTGAGTTTGAGGCTGCTTAAATCAAGTTCAAGGTCGGCCGAGGGGACGGGCGTCGAAAAATCTCTCTGCAGCAGCGTGTTGCTGTTGCTGCCCTGGATGATGGTGACCTGGGCGCTTTTCAGGCCCATGCCGCCGTCCAGCATGGTGAGCAGCAGTTTCGATTTGTGAGAGACGGGCCCGCTGTCGGGGGTTAAGGTCAGCTTGGGGCCTTCGGTATCGCGAAAATACAGAAACCCGCCAGCAACCAGGGCGATGACGATAACCAGCAAAAAAAGCTTTTTCAGTGACTTCAAAACGTAACTCCGTGATTTTTCCCGATGATGACACGAGCAAAGTTGGTGCAATAAGTCAGGGCAGCGAAGTGCTGCCCTGAAAAAAGAGATTTAATTCTCTGCTGTAGCAGGTGGTTTGTCAAGGTTTCAGCCGTGGATCGCTTCCTTGTTGACAGCCAGGGCCGCTTCCTTGATGGCTTCCGCGAGGGTCGGATGGGCGTGGCAGGTAACCGCCAGGTCATGAATGCTACCGGAGAAGGAGATCACCGTTGCCGCTTCCGCAATCAGTTCGGAGGCATGGGGACCGATAATGTGGACCCCGTGAATCCGGCCGCTGCCCGGATCGGCGAGCACCTTGACGAACCCGTCGCTCATCCCGGTACAGAGGGCACGACCGTTGGCGGAAAAGTAGAATTTTCCGGCCTTAAAAGGAATCTCTTTCTCTTGGAGCTCCGCTTCCCCATATCCGACCTGGGCGACCTCCGGAGAGGTGTAGGTCACCGCCGGTACCGTATTGTAGTGAACCTGCGACTTCTGGCCGGCCAGGCGCTCGGCGAAGACGACCCCTTCCTCGCTTGCCTTGTGGGCCAGCATCGGTCCGGCAATCAGGTCGCCGATGGCGTAAATGCCGGCGACCCTGGTCTGGTAGTTTTCATCGACGTCAAGCTGCCCCTGACGGTTGGTCTCGAGGCCGACGTCTTCCAGGCCCAGACCGGCGGTCTGGGCGCGTCTGCCGGTCGCCACGAGGATCTTGTCGCAGGTTAGCGTGTCCTCCCCCTTGTCGCTGCTCAGGGTCGCGACCAGACCCTGGTCGGTTTTTTCCATCTTTTCAAGTTTGGTTTTGGTCAGAATCTCGATCCCCTGTTTTTTGAGGCTGCGTTGGAGGGTCTGGGCAACCTGGGGGTCCGCCGTCGGGATGATTTGCGGCAGCATCTCGACGACCGTCACCTTGGCGCCCAGGCGATTCCAGACCGAGCCCATTTCCAGGCCGATGACGCCGCCGCCGACGACCAGCAGATGTCCAGGGACCGCAGAGAGGCTCAATGCGTCCCTGGCGTTGATGATATTTTCGCCATCAAAGGGGAGGTGGGGCAGTTCGAAGGCTTCGCTGCCGGTGGCCAGCAGAATGGCTCTGGCGGCGAGTTCCCGTGCTTCGTCAGCGGTGGTGACCTGAACCTTTCTGGTCTCGCCGTCGCTTTTCAACAGGCGGGCGGTCCCGGTAACGGCCGTGATTTTATTTTTTTTGAACAGTCCGGCGATGCCCCCGGTCAGCTTGGCGATGATGGCGTCCTTGCGTTCCATCATTTTCTCCAGGTCGAGTTTGACGTCGCTCACGCTGATACCGTGTTCGGCAAATTCATGCCGGGCACGGGCATAATGCTCACTCGATTCCAGCAGCGCCTTGCTCGGAATGCACCCTTCGTTGAGGCAGACGCCGCCCAGGGTGGACCGTTTTTCGACAACGGCGACCTCGAAACCCAGCTGGGCCGCGCGAATCGCGGCGACATAACCTCCCGGGCCGGCGCCGATAACGATGAGATCGTAGATCTTGTCAGACATGTGGACTCCTTTGAAACAGCCCTGGGATCAGGGGCTGAATTTATCCTTTTCAGATCTTGAGCAGCAGGGCTTCCGGATCTTCGATATAGTTTTTGACCTGTTTCAGGAACATGACGGATTGCTGTCCGTCTATGATCCGGTGATCATAACTCAAGGCCAGGTTCATGATCGGGCGGATGACGATCTCGCCATTGCGCACCACGGCCCGATCCATAATCCCGTGCATGCCGAGAATACCGCTTTGCGGCGGGTTCAGCAGCGGTGTTGACAGCACCGATCCGTAAACCCCGCCGTTGGTGATGGTAAAGGTGCCCCCCTGCAGTTCATCAAGGGTCAGTTTGCCGGCATTGGCGCGGTCGGCCAGGGATTTGATGGTCTGTTCGATTTCGTGGAAATCGAGCTTGTCCGCATCGCGAATCACGGGGACCACCAGGCCGCGCTTGCTGCCCACGGCAATACCGATATCATAATAGTTGTGATAGACGATGTCGTTGCCATCGATGCTGGCGTTGACTTCGGGATATTCCTTGAGGGCCTCGGTGACCGCCTTGACGAAAAAGGACATGAAACCAAGGTTGCTGTCGTATTTTTTCTGGAACGCTTCTTTGTATTTTTTGCGCAGGGCCATGACCTTGCTCATATCCGCTTCGTTGAAGGTGGTGAGCATGGCTGTTTCATGCTTGGCCCTCATCAGGTGCTCGGCAACCTTTTTGCGCAGCTGGGACATGGGCACCCGCTTGATCCGCTCGTCCGTTTCCGCTTCGGTTCTGACCGGTTGGGCGGGCTCGGTCCTGTCGGGCGCGGCGGCCTTGGCCGGAGCGTCCGCTTTGGCGTCAGCCCGGGTGGGAATGTCATCAACCAGCACGCGCCCGTCGCGCCCGCTGCCGGTCAGGGTCGCAGGATCGATGCCTCGCTCAGCGGCGATTTTGGGGACGGCGGGATTCATCGGCGCATCCTTGACCGGTTCCGCGTCCTGCTCCATCGGCGCAGCGGGCTGCTCCTCTTTGTCGGCACCTGCTGCTGTCGAACCAGCCGGTTTTTCGGCCTTTTCGTCAATCCTCCCGATGATGGCACCGATCTCCACCGTTTCGCCGTCCTGAACCAGGATCGTCAGTATTCCCGATACGTCCGCAGTCAGTTCGACATTGACCTTCTCGGTTTCCAGCTCCATGAGAACCTCGTCTTTTTCAACGTATTCTCCGTTCTTTTTGAACCATTCACCGATCTCGGCCTCAACGATAGATTCTCCAACCTGGGGGACAATGATATCCATATCGATCCTCTGTATTTAGATTAAATTAAAGGGTTGCAAATGCCTGTTCCAGAATCTGCTGCTGCTCCTGTTTGTGAATCCGGTGGGATCCGACGGCCGGGCTGGCCGAGCGTTTGCGGCCGACGTAGACCGGTTCCTTGCCGATGAGTTCGCGCAGTTGCGGGCGGAGGTGATCCCAGCCCCCGCCATTGCCGATTTCCTCCTGGACCCAGAGATGCTCAACCTCGCTGCCGTAGGGGGCCAGAATCTCACGGAGAAGGTCGGTGTGGAGCGGGAACAGCTGTTCGATGCGGATGATGGCTACATCGTCGTGATTGCCCTCGCTGCGCTGATTGAGCAGTTCGTAATAGATTTTGCCGCTGCAAAGGATCACCCGCCTGCAGCTCTTCGGGGCGACGGAATCATCGCCGATAATCTCCTGGAAGTGGCCCTGCATCAAATCGTCGAGACTGGAAACACAGGCCGGGTGACGCAACAGCGCCTTGGGCGTTGCCACGATCAGGGGCCGCCGGTATTTGGCCCTGACCTGACGGCGAATCAGGTGAAACAGCTGGGCCGGGGTCGACGGAACGGTGACGATCATGTTGTCGCCAGCGCACAGCTGCAGATAGCGTTCGATCCGGGCGCTCGAATGTTCCGGCCCCTGACCTTCATAGCCATGGGGAAGGAACATGGTGATGCCGGACGGACGGTCCCATTTCACCAGGCTGCTGGCGATGAACTGATCAATGATAACCTGGGCGCCGTTGGCGAAATCGCCGAACTGGGCTTCCCAGATCGTCAGGTCGTCTGGCGTTTCGACGGAATAACCATAATCGAAGCCAAGCACGGCCATTTCGGACAGGACACTGTTGAACACATCGAAGCGACAGCCGTTGTTTTGCGCAATTTTGCTCAATGCGGTGTATTCTCGTCCGGTTTTGGTGTCGTAGATGGTCGCGTGCCGGTGGTTGAAGGTTCCGCGGCGGGAGTCCTGACCGGACAGGCGGACCGAGGTGCCTTCATTGACCAGGCTGGCGAAGGCCAGGGCCTCGCCGGTGCCCCAGTCGATAGTTTTTTCTTTCGATGCGACGGCCTCTTTACGTTTCTTCAGCAGGGCGGCAATCTTGCGGTGCGCATTGAACCCCTCGGGAATGGTGGTCAGATCTGTGGCCAGGCTCTCTAGGGTCTCGGCGGTGACTCCGGTGTCAACCGGTTCAAAACTGAAGACCCGCTGAATATGGGACCATTGCTTGAGGAAGATGGGATGGAGGGGGCAGATCTCACGGCTGAGAGCATCCTCCAGATCCTGGTCGATGGCGTCGGCGATATCCTGCAGTTCCTTTTCGGCAAAGCCCTCGATCAGCAGCTGGTTCTGATAGATCTCCGCGGTCGGCGGATGATTCTTTATTTTTTCGTACATCAGAGGCTGGGTGAAGAACGGCTCATCCCCTTCGTTGTGGCCGTGGCGACGATAGCAGATGACCTCGATAAACACGTCCTTCTTGAACTTCTGTCGGAATTCCAGAGCGATGGTGGCCGCCTGGATAAGGGCCTCGGGATCATCCCCGTGAACATGGAAGATGGGCGACATGAGCATCTTGCCGAGATCGGTCGGGTAGCAGGTCGAACGGGCATCCACCGGCAGGGTGGTGAAGCCGATCTGGTTGTTGATGACGATATGCAGGGTGCCGCCGGTCTTGTAGCCGGCTATCTGCGAAAGGTTCAGGGTCTCGGCAACCACGCCCTGGCCGATAAAGGCCGCATCGCCATGAACTAGCAGGGGCATGACATTGTATTCGCCGTTCTCCATGCGATCCTGACGCGCCCTGGCCTTGCCTTCGACAACCGGATCGACGGCCTCGAGGTGGCTGGGGTTCGATGCCAGCGAGATGTGGATATTCCCCCCGGGAAAAGAGCGGTCCGCTGAATAGCCCTTGTGATATTTGACGTCCCCTTCACCGACAATCTTGTAGCGCTCATTGTCGGCAAACTCCGCAAACATATTCTCCAGCGGTTTTTGAAAAATATTGGCAAGCACATTGAGGCGTCCACGGTGTGCCATGCCGATAACGATGTCTTTCATTCCCAGCTCCGCCGCCTTCTCGATGATATGGTCGAGCAGCGGAATGAACGATTCCGAGCCTTCCAGGGAAAAGCGCTTCTGGCCGACAAATTTACGGTGCAGGAACGATTCGAATTTACTGGCCTTCAGCAGCATGCGCAGGGTGTTCAGTTTTTTTTCTTTATCGAGACCGGCGTTACTGCGGGTTTCTTCGGCCTTCTCCTGGAGCCACCTGCGCTCTTCAGGAATCGGAATGTGCATGAATTCCATGCCGATGGAACTGCAGTAGGTTTGCTTGAGAACGTCGATGATTTCTTTGAGAGGGGCCTCCGACAGCAGGAAATCGTCAGTTGCGAAAACCCGTTTAAGATCAGCCTCATCCAGTCCGAATTCGGAAATTTCCAGAAGCGGATGGACCAGCTCACAGGGCGTCAGCGGGTCGACACAGGCATAGAGATGGCCGATTTCACGGTAACGGTTGATCAGAGACTGGACGGCTGCCGGTTTGTGATCGCCGGTCCCCTGACCGCCGCTTTCGAGAGCCACCTCAAAACCCTGAAAAAAGGCCTGCCACTCCTGGGATACCTGCTGTGGATCCGCTTTGTACTGCTGGTATTGCGCTTCTATCCACTGAGGACTGATATTGTCAATAATACTCATGCTCTGCTCTCATTCATGAATTGGTGGAAAATTAAGGCCAATAAAACCAATAAAGTATAAAACAGCTGTCCCATTGTCGCAATAAAGACAGTAAAATTATGTCTTTTCCTCGCCCGGGCTGGACGCCTGCATAGAACGCGCATGAAGTTGTTCTTCGGCATGGTAAGAGGATCTTACCAGAGGTCCCGCTTCGACATGGTCGAACCCCATGGTTCTGCCTTGTTCGGCATAAGCTCTGAAGTCTTCCGGGGGGATGAAACGAGCCACCGGGTGATGCGAACTGGTGGGGGCCAGGTACTGCCCCAGGGTGAGGAGCTGGCAACCATGACCACGCAGATCGCGCATAACCCCCAGAACTTCGTCTTCGGTTTCACCCAGGCCCAGCATCAGTCCCGATTTGGTGAGGATGGCCGGGTTCTGCCGATGCACTTCCGCGAGCAACTCGAGGGACCGCCGATAGGCAGCTTCCGGTCGCACCTCGGCATAGAGGCGGGGCACGGTTTCAATATTGTGGCCGAGGATGTCCGGCCGTTCGGCGAGGATCACGGCCAGGGCCTGCCAGTCCCCCTGCAGGTCGGGGATGAGCAGTTCGATTTTGCAGTCGGGAGCCTGCGACCGGATCCGGCGGGCCAGTTCGGCGAATTGGGCGGCCCCGCCATCGGCCAGGTCATCCCTGGTCACTGAGGTGATAACGGCATGTTTCAGCTCCAGTTCGGCGACGGCGGTGGCGACCTTGGCAGGCTCTTCCGGGTCGGGAGGGGGCAGGGGACCGCTGTCGACATTGCAGAACCGGCAATGCCGGCTGCAACTGTTACCGAGAATCATGAAGGTCGCCGTTCCTTTGCTCCAGCATTCCCCCTGATTGGGGCAGGCCGCACTGCGGCATACGGAATGGAGGCCGAACTGACGATGGTAGCGATCGATGCGCGCATAATTCGGTCCGGCGGGGAATTTGACTTTCAGCCAGTCTGGTTTTCTCTGGTGATTTTCATCCATAGCAAGGCTCCATTGCCAGGTCCCAACCGACGCCCGGATCGTTTTTCAGGCAGGGTGATCAGAAAATAAAACACAGGGCCTGATTGTGGTTAATCAATCAGGCCCTGGAAACAGACAATCATTCAGTTTTATTTATGCAGGTTCGAAGTTCGACTTGTCTACGCCGCACAACGGACAGACCCAATCTTCCGGGATATCTTCAAAAGCGGTTCCGGGGGCGACTCCGCTATCCGGATCACCGACTTCAGGATCATAGATATAATCACATACGACACAGCGATACTTTTGCATGGCATCCTCCTTGAGAAACAATTTAAATTTTTCGTGAACATTAGCAGATGAAAAAAATTATTACAATACTGGTAATAAATATTTTTTATTTTCCTGCTCAGAGCATTTCCATCAGGGCTTTTACGGTTTTTTCGATGCCGGCCGCGGCTTCACTGATCCGCCCCGCCAGCATGTACGCCGGGCTGGTGATGATCTTGTTCTCCCGGTCGATCACGCAGTCGTCAACCGGGCAATTGACATGGTTGGCGCCCATAGCGATTATGGCCCCGGCGGTCCCTTCGTCGGTGCCGATGGTGACCTGATGGCTGAGCTTGTCTTCCCCCAGAACCCGGGCGACCACGGCCGGGGCGATGCAGACCGCCGCCAGGGGTTTCCGGGCGGCGACGACGTCCCTGATCAGCCGCGCGACCTCCGGGTTGACGTCGCACGCCGGACCGTTGACGGCAAAGTCACACAGGTTTTTGGCGGCTCCGAAACCACCGGGAATGAACAGTGCGTCAATGTCGGCGGCATCGATCTTCCTGATATCGGTGATATTGCCGCGGGCGATCCGGGCGGACTCTTCCAGAACGTTGCGCACCGAACCCTCCACCGGCTCGCCGGTCAGGTGATTCACCACGTTCAGCTCCACATCGGGAGCCATCATGACGATCTCTGCACCGGCCCGGTCAAGGGCCAGCAGGGAGATGACCGCTTCATGAATTTCGCTGCCGTCATAAACTCCGCAGCCAGATAAAAGAACGCCTACTTTTGCCATGAAACCCTCCTGTGCTGATGGTTTTCTGCTGTCAGGGCAAGGTCAGGAAAGTCCCCCCCCGTCCTTGCCGGTTGACCGTTACGTAATACAATAACAGAATCAGGCCCCGCTTTCTTGTCTTCGGGAGTGGTTTATTAATTTTTTGTATAGAGAACGGCGATGCCGCGGGCGATCTTGTCGCCCAGGGCCTTGAGACTGTGAGGCTCGTTCGAATCCCAGTAAACGGAATCACCGGCTTCCAGGACGTGGGTTTCGTGTCCGTGTTTGAGTTCGACGGAGCCCTCGAGGATATAGAAGAACTCTTCCCCGGGGTGACGCACCGGCTGGGACTGTTCGGTCTGGGCCGGATCGAATTCGACGAGGAACGGCTCCATGTGTTTGTGTTTTTTTCCGTAGGCGAGGGAGTGGTAAAAATAGGGTTGTGGTGCGCCCCCATGGCTTGGCCGCCGGTGGATACGGCTCGACTCGCCGGCCCGAACAACCAGGCACTTCTGGGTGTTGTCCTCCTCTTCAAAAAAGGTCTGCAACGGGACCTTGAGCGCCTTGGCGATCCTCAGCAGGGTCGCCAGGGGCGGAATCACCTGGTCGTTTTCTATCTGGGAGAGAAGCGGTTTCGAAAGTTCAGTGACCTGGGACAGGTCCTGAAGGGTCAGGCGCTGCTTTTGTCTCAGCTCCCTTATTTTCTGACCGATCTGAAGTTCTTTGACTTCTGCTCTGTAGGTATCCATACAGCCTTGTTCCTTACTGCTAAAGTGAGAGATTGACCATTGACAATCTTTTAACGTTCATTTTCTGTATAAGTCAAGGTTTTCACGCGCCTCCGCTATTCTGCTGTTGGCGCTGACCGCGTCCCTGTGTTAGAAACAGACACAGAGTTCCGCACCAGCGGTCGCCCCTCCGGAGTTGTCATGTTGTCACCATCCCATAATACCCCAATTCTGGCCATTCTGTTTGATATGGACGGCACCCTGCTGCGGGCGCGGATGTCGGAATTCATTCCGCGTTATGTCGAGAGTCTCGCCGGGTATTGCGCCGACTACGTCAAACCGAAGAGGTTCATCAAGGCCAAATTGCGGGCCATCCGTGAATTGATCAATCACGAAGGTGACGGCAGCATGACCAATGAGGAGCGGATGTATGACATGATGTCCGGCGATCTGAACATTCCGTCGGACATCATCAGGGAGAGCTTCGTGCATTTCCGGGACAATGGACTCGATCAGTTGCAGGAGCTGATCAGGCCGATTCCCCTGGCGCGCCAGATCGCACAGGATTGCCGGAAGCGCGGGATTCCCATGGTTCTGGCCACCAATCCGGTCTTTCCCCGCTTCATGATCACGGCCCGGCTGAGCTGGGGCGGACTGGACGAGAGTCTCTTCGACCTGATCACCAGTTACGAGAACAGCAGACACTGCAAGCCCCAGGCGGGTTATTTTTCCGACATCGCCGACCAGCTGGGCATCCCGGCGCGCAACTGCCTGATGGTCGGCAACGACCTCAACCACGATCTCGCGGCCCTGGCGGTGGGGATGCAGGCTTTTCTGGTCGATACCTGGGTGGTCGAGCATGGCGCTCCCGAATGGCCCTGCGCCAACCGGGGAGATCACCAGGCTCTGCAAAAGTTTCTGGCCCGGCACCTGCAGGATGGCCGCCGTTAGGGTTGACCGGGCTTGTCAGCCAGCCCGGATGGAGTGGTTTCCAAATCAGGGGGACGGCTGCGCCAATCCCGGGACGAATTGATCATTCCCCAGAAAGAGAGTACGAATGTGAGCAAAATCAGTGAAGACGTCGTCTATCATGGCCGGATTCTTGATCTGGCCAGGGAAAAACACCTGATGCCGGATAACCGGGAGCGCGATTTCGAAATTGTCCAGCATCCGGGCGGGGCGGCGGCGCTACCGGTTCTTGAAGACGAGAGCGTTCTGCTGATTCGCCAGTTCCGTCCGGCGGCGCAGGAATACGTGTTTGAGATTCCGGCGGGGCGGGTTGAGATCGGAGAAGACCCGGCAGGCTGTATTGAACGGGAACTGATTGAAGAGGTCGGTTATCGGCCCCGTCAGCTGGAATCCCTGGGGTATGTCTACAGCAGTGTCGGCTTCTGCAATGAAAAAATCCATCTGTTCGTGGCCCGGGACCTGGAACTTGCGGAACTCTCCCTTGAACCTGATGAGTTCATCGAACCGGTCAGCCTGACCCTGGAGGAGGCCCTGGATATGGTCTTCACCGGAACCATCTGCGATGCCAAAACCCAGATCGCCCTGATGCGCTATGCCCTTGCTTTACAGAATGAAACGATATGAAGATGAATGCCTCTGAAATGATTGCCACCACCATTGAACTGCCTTTCAACCGTGGTCACCTGGATAACGAATTCACCTTCTCTGTTCCGGATCGGGATCCGGGCGGAGAAGGATTCTGGCTGCTATTGCGCGGCATGACCGCCCTCATGATCAATGTCGATCAGGATCTGCACCTGCCTTTCGGGCCCTGCCCGGTCGGAGACGGGAAACGGGGTCTGTATATCGGCCAGTGGCAGGGGGCTCCCTGCAGACTGCTGGCCGTTCAAGAGTCGGATGGGGTTCCTGAAACGCTCGTCCCCTGTCATCTGCGTGCTCCGGATCAGCCCCTGTCTCTGGCGGCGCTGTCCCTGGCCGGAATGGGCCGGGCGATCCTGCACTGGGAAGAGGAAAGCCGTTTCTGCGGGAACTGCGGCGCCGCCATGGTCCGCCTGCCCGGGGAGTACGGTAAAAAATGCAGTGCCTGCGACACCCAGCATTATCCGCGCATTCATCCCTGCGTCATCGGCCTGGTGATCAAGGGGGATGAAATCCTTCTGACCCATAAAGCGGAGTGGACTGACGGTCGCTACGGTCTGGTTGCCGGCTTCGTCGAATTCGGCGAATGCCTTGAAGAAGCGATGGCCCGCGAAGTCTACGAGGAGACCAATATCCGGATTGCCAACGTCCGCTACGTCGGCAGCCAGTCCTGGCCGTTTCCCAGTCAGCTGATGTGTGGATTTGTTGCCGATTACGTAAGCGGGGACGTCAACCTCAATGATCAGGAACTGGCCGATGCCCGCTGGTTCAAAATCAGCGAACTGCCGATCATTCCGCCCCGGCGCAGTATCGCCCGTTTCCTGATCGATCATGCCAGCCGGTACATCGAATCCTAGTTCGGTATTCTGTCGGGAACGGTCATTTTCCGCGGTGGCGACATCACTCTGAGGGTTTGTTTTGAGGCTGGACACTCTTGCGCCACCGTGTCCGTCCCCGGGCCCGGCATTATGGAAAATTGCTCTAAGACGGCCACGTTGATATCCGGAAAGTCCGGCCGGCAGGGTGGCTGCCGCCCATCACCAGGCGACTGGACCTGCGCGCAAGGTTTTTTGTGCTGATTTTCCCCCCTTTGATGGGAGGACATAGAATTCATGGGCTGCCCGTGACCCCTGCCTGTGCCTCACGAGCCCGTCTTGGATTTAAAGGATCACCTGAAGGACCTGTCTCATGAAGCGTCTGCTGTCCCATTGGGCTGTCTTTGCCCTTGCCTCCGCATTGTGTTTTGCCACCATGGCCGCGTTTGTCCGGTTGACCGCCGCTCAATTGCCCCGCAGCGAGGTTGTGTTTTTCCGTAATTTTATCGGTCTGCTGATCCTGCTGCCGCTGGTGGCCCAGCAGAAAGTCAGCCTGCGGACCAGCCATTTCCGTTTGCACCTGCTGCGCGCGACGGCGGGGCTGGCGGCCATGAGTCTGTACTTTTACGCCATCTCAAACCTGCCCCTGGCCGGAGCCGTGCTGCTGAACTATACGTCGCCGATTTTCGTGGCCTTATTCGCCGGACTCTGGCTCAAAGAGAAGCTGACGCGCAGGCGCCAGCTGGCGGTGGTCATCGGGGTGCTCGGCGTGCTCTGCCTGTTTCAGCCGACGGCCGCCATCGCCTCCCTGGCCGGGCTGGCGGGGCTGGCTTCGGGGCTCCTGGGGGGATTGGCGCTGACTTCGGTCAAGCGGCTTTCGGATACCGATCCGGGGACCCGGATCGTCCTCTATTTTTCTCTGTTGAGCAGTATCCTTTCCGCAGTGCCCATGTTCTGGACCTATCAGGCCCCCTCCTGGCCTGTGCTGCTGGCCCTGGTGGGCATGGCCGGGGTCGGAACCATGGGGCAGCTGCTCCTGACCCATGCCTATAAGCTGGCGCCGGCCTCCCAGGTATCGCCCCTGGGTTTCAGTGGCCTGGTGTTTGCCGGGTTGTTCGGATTTCTGTTCTGGGGGGAAGCCCCCGACCTGGCCATGCTGGCGGGAACTGTCCTGATTGTCACCTCGGGGGTGCTGGTCGTGCGGGAACGGATCGAGCCGATGCCGACTCCACCCAGTGCCGCCCCGGAATTTCCGGTTTCCGAAGACCAGTGATCTCAGAACGTGCCGAGTCCGAATCTTTCCTGAAGCTGATACTGCCATTTTTTGAACCTGCCTGGGTCGGCATAGTCCGCATAGGGAGCGGTGTACCTGGCGTCGGCATTCTGCCAGATTTTTCGCCAGTAACCGCGAACCTCTGAAAAGACCGGCGCGGTTCTCGGTCCCGAAACGTGCAGGTCGGTTTCAAGGTTGTAATCACGCAGATTCCGCCTGGTCAGGTTGGCGGACCCCAGGACCAGGTCAGCCCTGTCGCCCCTGCTTTCGATAAACAGCAGCTTGGTATGAAACTGTTCCCCATGGGTCAGATACCAGCGCACGGTGATGACGCCTGCCGATGCCGCGACCAGTTCCGCTGCAACGGGTTGGTTGGGGACCCCGTTTTTACGATAGCCGAAAGCATCCCGGTTGGGATCCAGGATGATCTCGACGGTGACGCCGCGAGCGGCGGCCGCCAGCAGACCCCTGATGACTTTCCGATCAGCCAGGTAGAACATGGCCAGGCAGATCCGGTCTCCGCGGGCGGTTCCGTTCAGTGCCGCGCAGACAGATACACCGATCCCTCCTTCGGTGATCAGCCTGACGGTCAGCGGGGCGGCGGCCGACGGCGCCGGCCGAGGGGACTGTTCCGGCTGCGGGAGGGGGGAGAGGGGACGTTGTGACAGGCGGGCCACAGCCAGTTCGGACGAATACAGGTCGCGGGCCAGTTTATCGTCCCTGATCAACAGGGCTGCGTTGGAATGCAGGCTGCTGCCGCCGTGGGGATTGGCCGACGTAACCAGGACGCTGAAGCCGTCCGCCTGGTCAACCAGGGCGACTTTGCGATGGTTCGCTTTGAAATTGAGCAATCTGAGCCAGCCGTTAGGGCTGATTTTTCCGGCATCTCTGGCGAAGGGGTGGGGACAGATCTTTCCTGCGGCCGGTATCCAGCGCAGCAGCAGTCGCCAGAGTCCCGAATAGAGGGGGTTACTGTCCCGCAGGGCGTCGGTTTCGGTGGTGATGATATAGATTCCTGCTTCTTTCAACTCGTCCAGGGGGGGCGCCGGGGCTCCGTCATAGGCCCGGTTGATCGGGTCGGTGATAATATCGATGCGCAGGTCGGGGCACTGTTGCTTCCGGGCGATAAGCCGGGCGGCCAGTTCTCCGGCAAGGGGGCGACCGTCGGCCGGCTGTTTCTTGCCGGGCTGATCGTTAAACAGGAAAACATCGAGCAGAATATAACGCTGCGCGTTGTCGATCAGCTCGAACAGGGTGGAAAAAATCTGGTGCCGGCAGACCCGCTGGCCGCTGCTGTCGAGGCTGGTCAGATCGGACAGAAACAGGATTCTGCCCGGTTCGATGGGGTGTGGACTGCCCTGGACCGAAAGCCCCCGGGGCAGGGGCTTGATGGCGTGCCACCAGGCGAAGGCGACAAGGATTACGAGAAGCAGTAGCAACGTCATGAGGTTTCCTTCTCCCCGGAGCAGCAGATTGGCTGGTTTGCTCCGCAGCGGTTATCCCGCCGGGCAGTCACGGCAGACACAGGGCGGTACCGGCTGACCGACGATACCGCCCCGTGATGTTTGGCTGGTGTTGTTTCTGGCTCCGATCAGCGTCGGTTGCCCATGACCCGCAGCAACATCAGGAACAAGTTGATGAAATCCAGGTACAGGGTCAGGGCTCCGAGAATGGCGGATTTACGCTGATGCTCCTCGCTGGCGAACCCGGCCTGGCCGATCCGCTTGATCTTCTGGGTATCGTAGGCGGTCAGACCGACGAAGATAAAGACGCCCAGGTAGCTGACTATCCAGTAGATCATTTCGTTGTGAAGAAACATGTTGACCAGCGAGGCGATCACGATACCGATCAGGCCCATGAACAGGAAACTGCCGAAACCGGTCAGGTCCCGCTTGGTGGCATAGCCGTACATGCTCATTGCCGCGAAGGTTCCGGCTGTGACCAGGAAGGTACTGACGATGGAACTTTGGGTATAGATCAGGAAGATGGCCGCAAAGGTGATTCCGTTCAGGGCCGAATAGCCCAGAAACATCAGGGTTGCCGCCATCGCGCTGATGCGGTTGATGGCCGCAGAAAGAAACATGACCAGGCCCAGTTCGGCGAAGATCAGGCCGTAAAAAGCCATACGGTTTCCAAAGATCAGCTGTTGGGCGGCACTGCTGTTGAGCATGAAAAAGGACGCCAGGGCGGTGGTTGCCAGGCCGACCGTCATCCACAGGTAGACCTTCTGAAAAAAGGTGCTGGACGCGGTCACTGATCTGCCGTCTGAATACATTTCGTGAGAGTTGTACATCGATTCTTTGACTCCTTTTACTGTTCTGAACAGGTTGTTTATTCCAATGACCACCAATTATACCGAAAGCCTCTTCCCGGTGTGAAGTAAAACCGGGCTGCTATCTGGTAAAGATTTGTAAACCTTCAGTTCTTCCAGATGCCGACGGCGAGGCACACCCACCCGGCGAGAAATGCGATCCCCCCCAGCGGCGTGATCATGCCGAGCATCCTGAGTCCGCTCAGGCTCAGGGCGTAGAGGCTTCCGGAAAAGAGCAGGGTACCGGCCACGAAAAGCCAGCCCCCGGCGCTGAGCAGCGGTCCGGGCCAGCGGGTCGCCGCCCAGGCCGTCACCAGCAGGGCGAAAGCGTGGTACATCTGGTAGCGAACGCCGACTTCGAAAACGCTCAGCATCTCGACCGGAAGTCTGGCTTTGAGGGCGTGGGCGCCGAAGGCGCCGGCGGCAACCGCGCATCCTGCCGAGAGTGCTCCCATGGTGAAAAACAGTTTCGTCATGAACGGAATCCTTTCCTTCGCTGCAAAGAACGGTTAAAAGCGTTGCGACAACGGAATCAGCCGAACATAGTCGCGATAGCTCAGGACGCTGTCCCAGTGGCCGCTGAGCATTCCGATCGCCACCCCGGCGGCAAACACGGCGAGGACCAGCAGCATAAAGCCCCACCCCGGCAGCCCGATCCCGGCCAGACGCATTTTCAGGGCGCCCGGCTCGGGGCAGCTGCTGACACAGCTCAGACAGCCGGTACATTCCATCGAGGTGACCGAGGTCCTGGCGGAGACCCTGATTGATGCCGGGCAGGCATGATCACAGCGGCCGCAGGCCGTACAGCTGCTCCGGTCCCGGGAGATCCTGCTCGGGCTCAGCCGGCTGAAAAAGCCGAGCAGGGCTCCGTAGGGACAGAGATAACGGCACCAGAACTGGCGGATCGCGAAAGAGAGCAGCGTCAGCAAAAGGACGATTCCCAGTGTCATACCCGTCGGAGAGGTGAAAAAATGCAGCATTTTTACGTCGCTCAGAGCCCAGTAGGGGGAGGAGAGGAAACCCGCCAGGGCCGGGCCCGGCATATCGACCAGGATCAGTTTTATAAAGAACGCAAGCAACAGATATTTCAGCCCTCGCAAAGAACGGTCGAGCCAGGGCCAGAGCCGCACGCGGACGCCGCTCAAGGTCTCCTGACCGCGCCAGAGCCATTCACTCAGGGCGCCGACCGGGCAGATCCAGGAACAGAATGATTTACGGGTCAGCAACGCCAGGGCCAGAAAGGTCAGCAACAGGATCAGTGCCGCCGGGTGGACGGGATCGATATAGCCGTTGACCAACCAGTTTTTCAAGCTGACCAGGGCGCCGATGGGAAGAAAGGCGTCAACTCCCGGAGGGCGCTCGACCAACGGCCGGCTGCCGCGGCTGATGAAATGATCAACAAACGCGGCCAGTCTGACACCGAGGTAGAGACACCATGACAGAAAGGCGATCTGCACCAGGTTGCGGATGAGAAGGATTCGGGTTTCGAGCAGGTTTAGAACGTTCGACATGGCCAATTCGCTGCAGAAATGTCAGGTATCAGATATGTTTATGTGATACTGCAAAACGGCCGGCTTGGCCAGAGGAATGATGATGACGGTGGCGGTTCCGGGTCGATTTTGCGCAACCCCCGCCTGGCCCGTCAGACATATGCGCAGGGTTCCGGTGCGGGTTTGAACAGGGCGCGCCCTTATTTCCGGGACGCCGGGAGGGAGCGTCCGCGGGCGGCTTATTTTACCGGATGCCTTTTATTCTCCGTCGGTTGCGATATGCTTTCAGGTGTTATGAACCTTTTCTTTATGGACGTTTGCATGCAACGGCGACCCAACCTTCCCGGTCTGTTTATTCTGCTGCTGGTTCTGCTCTGCTGGCCTTTGGCCTCCGCTCATGCTCAGGGGCGCTGGTACGGGATCCTGGGAAAAAGTTCCGATGATCCCAATTTTGTCGATGTCGCTTCCGGATGTCAGCAGGCGGCTAAAGAGCAGGGCGACGTCTGCGCCCTGCTCGAAGTGCCCGGGCCGGCGACTCCGCGGCCCCAGGTGTCGGCTCTGCAGCAGACCCTGGCGACCCGAAAATTTGACGCGTTTGCCGTTTCGGTCGTCCTGTCCGCTCCCCTCGCCAACACGGTTCGAAGCGCCGTGAACGTGCCGGTGATCACCTTTGACTCGCCCTTCGCAGTCGATGACCGGGACGCGAGTCTCGCCTATGTCGGGAGCGACAATGTCTCCTTCGGCCGCGACCTTGCGCGCCTGGCCAAACAGATCAAGCCGCAGGGTGGTCGTATCGTTCTGATGTCGGCTTCTCACGACCCGAACCTTGAACAGCGGCTCGTCGGGATCCGGCGTGAATTGAGCGGGGACGACAACTTTCCCGGCGAACGGCGCCTGCAGGGGGAGAATGGCTGGACCGAGATTGTCAGGTCTCCGTGGCAGACCGGCGATCAGATTGACAGAACCATGGATCAGCTGGTGTTCAGTCTGAAGGAGTTCGATGTCGATGTGATCCTGTCGGTTGGCCACTGGCCGGTCATTCAGCCGGAAAAATACCGGCAGGCGGTCCGCCCCTACTCTGGAATGCTGCGGGCCCGTGACTGTGCGGTGATCGCCGGGGTTGGAAAAATCTCCACCGGAATCCGGGCGCTGCTTGATGACGGCCTGGTGGCCGGGGTCGTCAGTATTGATTTTCCCGAGATCGGACGCAAGGTCTACGGGGTGCTGGACGGCATCCTGGAGGGGAGGGAGGTGCCCGCGGCGACCTACGTTCCAAATCGAATGGTCACCGGGCATGACGGTGCCCGGTGAAAGCGGCCCCGGGCTTGTTGGTTCCACTCGTTGCGATGCCGCAGGGACCACCGGAGGCGGCCTGCGCTATTCAGGACAGGGCTTTTTCGATATCGTCGGACTTCCCGATAAAGATCAGCACGTCGCTGTTTTTGATCAGATGGTCCGGTGGGGGCGCAGCGATGAAGCTGTCCGTCAGGACGTCCTTGATCGCAATCACGGTCACATGGTACTTCCTGCGCAGGTTGAGCTCGGCCAGGGTTTTCCCGATATAGGATTTCGGCGGTTCCGATTCCGACAGGGAATATTCCTCGGCCAGAGGGATGAACTCGAGGATGTTGGGGCTGGTCAGGTTGTGGGCGAGCCGCTTCGCCATCTCTTTTTCCGGGTAGATGACCTCCGTGGCACCGATGCGCTCAAGGATCCTGCCGTGGTCCTCGTTTACGGCCTTGGCCAGAATCCGCTTGACCTTGAGCTCTTTCAGGTAGAGGGTCACCAGGCTGGCCAGATGAGAGTGTTCCCCCATGGAGACGATGACAGCGTCCATGTCGGCGACCCCCTGGCTGCTTAAAAACTCCTTGTTGGCGGCATCGCTCAATACCGCGTAGCTGCAGATGTCCTTGATGGCCTGAACCTTGTTCTTGTCGACATCGACGGCGATCACCTCATGGCCCGCTTCATACAGACTGCTGACCACGTGGTAACCGAAATTGCCCAGACCAATGACACAGAATTTCTTTTTCATGAAGTCTCTCTCCCGATCAGCCGATCATGATGTTTTCTTCGGCATAGCTTGCCCGGTAGCTTCTGGTGCGGCCTGCGATGGCAAAGGCCATGGTCAGCAGCCCGACCCGGCCGGCGAACATCAGCAGGATGATGATAACCTTGCCCGCGCCGGTCAGCGCCCCGGTGGCGCCGATGGACAGTCCGGTGGTGGAAAAGGCCGAGAAGGTCTCGAAGAGGTATTCCAGGAACTGCCTGCGGTTCTCGTGGGCAAGGTCGTGATTCTGGACGATCAGCAGGGCAAACAAGGCCATGCCGATCAGGATGATCGCCAGCATGACCAGCGCCAGGGCTTTGTTGACGACATCTTCGGGGATCGTCCGGCGGAAGACGCTGGTTGTCTGGCGGCCCTTGAGGCGGCTGACGAAGATGGCAAAGAACAGGGCGACGCTGGTTGTTTTGACCCCGCCGCCCGCCGATCCCGGAGAGGCGCCGATGAACATCAGGAAGATGATCAGAAACAGGGTCGGAACCTGCAGGAGACTGAGGTCGATGGTATTGAACCCGGCAGTTCTTGCCGTGATGGACTGAAACAGGGCCGTCCATACTTTTTCACCAAAGGGCATGCGGGCAAATGCCTGGCTGTTTTCCAGCAGGCCGATGGCCAGTGCTCCGGCCAGGATCAGGGTCGCGGTGGTCAGCAGCACGATCTTGGTGTGAAGAGACAGGCGTTTCGGTCTCTTTTCCGGTTTGCGCAGGCCGTAGCCGAACTGCAAAAGCTCGCGGATGACGAGAAATCCGATGCCGCCCAGAACAATCAGCAGCATCAGGGTCAGGTTGACCAGGGGGGTGCTCCTGAAGGAGATCATGCTGTCGGAAAAGAGGGAAAAGCCGGCATTGCAAAAAGCCGATACGGAATGAAATGCGGCACTGTAGAGTCCCGGCCAGAAGCCCAGCTTCGGTACGAACGCGCACGCCAGCAGAACGGTTCCCGCCGCTTCAATGACGAGAGTCATCAGAATGATGTCGCGGATCAGTTCCCGCCAGGAACTCAGGGGCGTATGCAGCAGGGTTTCATTGATGATCCAGCGGCCGCGAATACTGACGCCGACTTTGAGATAGATAAACAGGTAGACGGAGAAGGTGGTGATGCCGAGGCCGCCGATCTGGATCAGGGCAAGAACGACAACCTGCCCGAAACCGCTGAGCCGGGTCCCGATGTCAATGACGGAGAGCCCGGTGACGCATTGGGCCGAGGTTGCGGTGAACAGGGCGTCAACAAAGGAAAGCGGCTCCTGCCTGGCGGCCAGTGGGGTCATCAGCAGCAGGGTGCCGGCAAGGATGACCAACGCATAGGAGAGCATCAGGACCTGAGCCGGGGAAAGCTCTTTCATATTGCCCCATGCAGGACCTCTTCCCGGCTTGTGATAGTTTGGAATTCGTTTCATCGGACCTGTCTATCGCCTGTCTGCGGTGAAGAAAAACGGCTCCGGCCAGGTTCTCATCACCCTTCCGCAGGTATTCTTGCGGCCAGAAAATCGTTGCCGCGCTGATGCATCCAAGCTTAAAAAGATCTTTTTGTCAATACGGGATCAGCCCCTGTCCCCCGGCTCAACAGGAGAGATAACGGCTGTACTCCCTGATTTTCAGCGCCAGACGCGAGGCCAGCAGGTCACTGGCAGAGCCCAGTTCCCGCAGGATCTCCTTCGCCTCGGACCGGTAGCCAGCGATTCTGGCATGGTTCCAGTGGGTGGGGGGCGGTTGCAGGTTGGTGATCCGGTCGGCGAGTTTGACCATCCAGATCTCCCGCGGTTGCTCCCTGATGCGTTTCAGGCTGTCCCTCATCTGCGCGGTTTTGGTTGGCAGATCTTTGTTCTTGGTCAGGGCGAGGACGCCGTCCGCGACGCTGCCGCCAAATTCGGCGGCAATGTCCTGGTAGCTGCAAACCGTGTCTTCGATGGTGTCATGAAGCAGGGCGCACTGAACGGCCAGATCAGGTCTGGCGGCCAGGACATCGCTGGCCAGAGCGGTTGTCACTTCCATGGCGACCAGCCCGACATGGTTGATATAGGGGGCCTGCGATCCCGGCACCAGCTGGGTACCGTGAGCTTTGGTCGCAAAATTCCAGGCTTTGATGTAACTGTCCGGACTCCACAGGGTCATGTCTTCTGCTTTCTTGATCTTTTCAGGTTCAGGAGCGGCTGTTGTGTCCCTTGCCGAGCAGGACCAGAGCGGCGACCCAGGAAAGATTGGCCTGGTCGGCAGGCTGACGGCTGTCGAGAAACGTCGCCGGCCATTTGCAGGTCGTCATCAGGGCGAGCAGATCGACACCGAACCCCGACATCGACGGGCGGGCTTTGGCGGGGTGGCGGCACGTTGCGTTCCGGGCGAGTACGGCACAGTCCGGCTCCTGGCTGCAGAACAGTCGCCGGCACGAGCCGCCGGCGAAGGCATGGGCCTCCGGCCAGCCGTTTTCGACGGCGGTTCGTTCCAGGGCCGCGGCAATGTCCTGCAACCTTCTGAACACCTCGACGCGCCGTTCCGTGAGCAGGTCTTCTTCCGGCACGTCCTGGCGGATCACCAGGGCCTGGTTGCAGCGCCGCTGCAGGCGCTGAAAACCCGGGGGACCGGAAACATAGGGCGGGCAGGTCGGGGCCAGTCCGTACTCGTGGCAGCTGTCTGGGCTGCAGAGCGCCGCCAGGTCGGGACGGGTGCGGATCTGGTCGGCAGGGATCAGGCAGGCCCTGCTGACTCCTGCCGCGAAGGCCTCGGCCACAAGGTCAATCATGGTCCATATTCCATGTTATCGGGCGAATCCTCATGGTTTTTTGCTTATCTGCGGGCGGCCAGAAAATCCGTTCCCGGGACCTGGTCCGATTCGCGTCGCAGATCCATGCTGTTGATGATATGCCAAGAGTAGACCATTCCGGTGCTCGCCGCAATGATGTCGGTGAGCAGGCGGGCCGTGAACAGGCCGGGAAGCCCTCCTATCTTTGAACCGAAATAAGACAGGGGAACCAGGAGCACAAAGGTTCTGAACAGGTTCAGAAGGGCGGAGGACAGGGGCTTCTGAACCCCGGTCAGACAGAAGGTGCTGTAGCGGAAAGCTTCCGCCATGCCATAGCCGAAGCAGACAATCCGCAGGTACATGACCATGATTCTGACCACCTCGGGGTCGTCGGAAAACAGTCCGGCCATGGCCGGGGCGAACAAAAAGAATAAAATCGTCGTGCCCATGCCGTACAGCAATGCGAACCGGCGGGTGGTTCGCTGAGCCTCGACAATGCGGTCGGCGGAACCGGCTCCGTAATTCTGGGCGACGAATGGTACCAGCGACATGCCGATCGACATGGGAATCATGAAGGCGAACATTTCCAGCCGGCTGGTGGCCCCGGTGGCGGCAACCGCGACCGCACCGTAACCGGCGATCATCCTGGTGACCAGGGCCATGGAGAGGGGGGTCAGCAGATTGCTCAGAATGCTGGGGACCCCGAGCCTCAATATTCTCCGCCAGGAATCGACCAGGCAGGAGAGTTGCGGTCGCTGCCAGTGAATCAGCCGGTGTTTCCTGGTCAGGATGGCCAGGGGATGCAGGAGCGCGAAAGATTGCGCCAGGACCGTCGCCAGCGCCGCTCCCGAAATGCCCATGGCCGGGATCACGCCCCAGCCGAAAATCATGATCGGGTCGAGGACCAGGTTGAGGAGGGTGCCCGTCACCATGGCCATACTGGCCGACGTGGTATCGCCGGTTCCCATCAGGATCTGGGTCATCATGGAGGGGACCGCCATGACGATGGCCCCGCCATACCAGATCCGCATGTATTGGGTGACCATGGCCAGCACCTCATTGTCCGCCCCGAGGGCCGAAAACAGGGGCTTTACGGTGATGTGACCGAGGACCATGATAACCGCTGAAAACAGGACCGACAGCAGCAGGGCGTGAGAGGTCAGGCGGGCGGCGTTGCGGTGATCGCCGCGGCCGATGGCGTGGGCGACGATCGCCAGGGCTCCGGTTCCCAGCCCCATGGTGATAAAGCGCAGGATCATGACCACCGGGAAGGTGAAGGCCATGGCCGCCAGCGGAATCGTTCCCAACCGGGAGACAAACCAGGTGTCGGTCAGGTTATAGGCGTTGATGGCGAAGGTGCCTGCCAGCATGGGCACAGCCATCCGCAGCAGGGTTGTCGTGACGGTATGTTCGGTTAAGCGACTCATGGTTTTCTCGTCGTTTTCAATCTCGTCCCGGGCGTCTTGTTGCGGTTGTCAACAGCGACCGGGAAGGCGTCTGCTCTCAGCTCCTATCGCGCACGGCTACGACGGTAGCCTGGCTGATACACGGGGCGTGGGAAAGCTAATTATGTGATAAACAGGCGATCTCAAACAGGTCTGTCGATGGCAGGGTCGCAGGGTGCGACCGGGGGACGTGTCTCTTTTGCCTTGTTATTTTTCGACTATACGACCGGGATGACGGGGCTGTCAATGTTGAGCCCCTCGGCCCGCTCTTCCTTCTTGGAATGGCAGCACCGGCTTCTTTTCGTTCAGCCGTGGTATCTGGCCAATTCCTCCGCGAGTGCGAGATTCCCCTGGCACAGATCGATGACCTGACCCTTGACATGGTCATTGAGGAGGCAGTAACGGACTGCGGCTGCGACATCGGCGCGGGGAATGACCCGTGCATCCGGGGACCGGGGCCTGTCAGTCCGGATCCTCCCGGTCCCCGGCTCGTTGGTCAGGCGGGCAGGTCTGAGGATCGTATAGGAAAGGCCGCTGTTCTTGAGGTACTCGTCCGCGGCAAACTTGGCCACCAGGTAGGGCTTGATGGCAACCGGTCCGGTATCGGGGTTGTGACAATTGAAGCTGCTGATCATGATGAAATGATCGATGCCTGCAGCTTTCGCGAAATCGATACTTTTCATGGCGCCCCACAAGTCAACCAAAAGGGTTTTATCCGGTCCTGTCGCCGCCCCGGACCCGGCGCTAAAAACAACTTTGCCGCAGTCTGCGAACAGGCTGCTGAAATCTTCTTCAAGATCACCAATGACGGTTTCCGCCTCCATGGCCGCGAAAATATCCTGCTGTTCAGGTCTGCGGATCATGGCCCGTACCGGAAGGTCCTCCCTGGCGAGCAGTCTCACCAGCAGCTGCCCTATCTGACCGTGGGCACCGATCACAAGCGTTTTTTGCATATCCCGTCTCCGTGTTATCAAGGTGATTGCGACCCGTTCATTGTAGCACAGGCGTCGGGAGTTGGAACAACAGGTGGCGCTGAAATCTTGCCGCCTATCAACTTTACATATATTTGCAGAGACTTAACCCAAGTATACAAAAGAGGCTCTATACTGCGATGCAGGTTTCGCGCGATATCGAAAAAAATACCACTTCTAATTTTCTGGTCAAGGAGACGAGAGATGAATCAAAAAAGACCACAAAGGTACTGGATAACCCCTCTGACACTGGGTAGTTTTATGCTCTGTGCCGGTTCCGGAATTCTGCTGTTTTTCCATATCAATATCGGGCTTGTCAAATTGGCGCATCAGTGGCTCAGTTGGATTTTCGTGATCGGAGCGGGCCTGCATGTGGCCGTGAATCGGAAACCGTTGGGCACGACCATTGTCAAGCCGACAGGGGCTCTGATCGTGATGCTTTTTCTGGTGGTCATGTCCCTGTCTTTCATGCCTCTGGTCGAACAACCGCAATCTCCGGTGAAAAAGGCCATGGCGCTGGTCGTGGATCTGCCTCTCCGTACTCTGGCAGAGGTCAGCGGCAGAACCGACGAAGAACTGTCGGCCATTTTGGCAGGGCATGGCATCAAGGTGGCCGACCAGGCGCAGACTCTCAGTGCTCTGGCCCGGGAGAATCACCAGAGTCCGACCGCTCTGCTGCAGTATCTGTTCTGATTTCAAGCTGACGCGGGTCTCTTGGCAGCATTTGTCGTCGCGTCGGCGAGGAGGCATCGGTCTGGCTTGAGGACCTCTCAGCAGAAGGGGATCTTTTCAGTGGCGCCGTCAAAAAAAATGCCCCTGGTTTCCCAGGGGCGCACAAAGGAGGGTACGAGATGTATGTGATCCGCGTTGCTAGTGTCTGATCTCGATTTTTCTGGGCTTGGCTGCTTCCGATTTGGGAATGATCAGCTTCAGGACCCCGCTGTTCAGTTCGGCCGTGGTCTTTTCCGCATCGATACGATCAGACAGCTTGAATTGGCGGTAGTAGCTGGCCGATGAAAACTCCTGCAGCAAAGGTCGCCCCTTGGTTTCCTGTTTGACCTCTCCCTTGATGGTCAAAACGCCCTGATCAAGATTGATGTCCAGTCCATCCTGGGTCACGCCGGGCAGATCGGCAATCAGGGTGAGGTTTTCATCGGTTTCATATATATCAACAGCTGGAACCAGAGTCTGTACGGCCGAACGGGTCTCTTCGCGTGGTTCCACTTGGTTATCCTTGTATTTGCTTAATTCCTGGGCTGACATAATCCTTCCTCCTTGATTCTTCGCGTTTTTGAGCCTGATCATTTTGCCTGGATGGTGATTTTCTTGGGTTTTGCCGCTTCCTGCTTGGGCAGCGTAATGAACAGGACTCCATTGCGGTATGCCGCATCGATCTTGCTGATATCAACACTGCTCGGCAGCTCGATACTGCGCATGAATTTCCCCGTGCCCCGTTCACGACGGTGCCAGGTCACGTTGTTCAGTTCAGCCTCTTTGCGTTCGCCGACCAGTGATAAGGTTCCCTGCATGACATTGAGGTCAAGATCCTGTGGATCGATTCCCGGAACCAGAGCTTCAACGTAGAAATTGTTTTCATCCTCGCTCAGGTTGAAGCGCGGGTAATCGCCGGCGCCAATGCCGGGCAGGAATGACGGGCTCGCAAAAGGCAGGCCGCTGGTTCTGAAGGCCTGGTTCAATTCCCTGCGAAGTTTGTCCATTTCCTGAAAAAGATCCCAACTTGCCATAACGTCCTCCATACTCCTTGTTGATTGATGATTCTCCTGAATTTATTAAGCAGCGGCGTCGTTGCCGGATGCCCGATAAGATATCAACTCTCATGCCAATTTTTTCCAAGGCTGCTCTGTTTTTTAAAACCAACCTGAAATCAGACTGTTAGCGTTTTTTGGCGACGGCAGGCAAAAGCGTTCTGACACGCCGGTGTCGCACAAGGCTGTCGCGCGGGTGTCGCAGGCGACGGCGGCCTGTGACGTCGCAGCGCCGGCCTGCCATCAGCAAACGCCAGAGTTGTCAGGGGTTGCCGGCTTGGCACAGCTTTTGAGTATTTAGAGCCTTGCGTGGATCCGGTGCTGGCCGGATCTGCCAGATCACACCCGGATTATGCTTGAATGCTGCTGCTGCAGCCGAAGACTCTGACGAACCCGGGTGAAAATTCAGGAGGAATAGCAATGGGAAAAATGATTGGAATTGATCTTGGAACCACCAACTCATGCGTGGCCGTCCTGGAAGGGGGCCGGCCGAAAGTCATAGAAAACAGTGAAGGGGCCAGGACGACCCCGTCCATCGTCGCCTATACCCAGGACCGGGACGTGCTGGTCGGTCAGTCCGCCAAACGTCAGGCGGTCACCAACCCGCAGAATACTCTGTTCGCCATCAAACGTCTGATCGGTCGCCGTTACGATGATGCCACGGTCGCCAAAGACAAGGACATGGTCCCGTATCGGATCATCAAGGCCGACAATGGTGATGCCTGGGTCGAGGCCAACGGCAAAAAACTTTCTCCCCAGGAGGTTTCCGCCAAGGTTCTGCAGAAAATGAAGAAAACCGCGGAGGATTACCTGGGGGAACCGGTGACTGAGGCGGTCATTACCGTTCCGGCGTATTTTGATGATTCGCAACGTCAGGCGACCAAGGACGCCGGCCGCATCGCCGGGCTGGAGGTCAAGCGCATCATCAATGAACCGACCGCGGCGGCCCTGGCTTTCGGACTCGATAAGAAAGGCGACCAGAAAATCGTCGTTTACGACCTGGGAGGGGGAACCTTTGACGTATCGGTCATCGAAATTGCCGATATCGACGGGGACAGGCAGTTCGAGGTCCTGGCGACCAATGGCGATACCTTTCTCGGTGGCGAGGATTTTGACAATCGCCTGATCGAACATATTATTGAAGAATTCAGAAAAGAGCAGGGAATCGATCTGCATGGGGATCAGATGGCCCTGCAGCGTCTGAAAGAGGCTGCGGAAAAGGCCAAGATCGAACTGTCGTCCAGCGAGCAGACGGATATCAATCTGCCCTTTATTACCGCCGATGCCAACGGCCCCAAGCATTTGAGTCTCAAGATCACCCGGGCCCGCTTCGAAGCTCTGGTCGGGGATCTGGTCGAGCGGACCATCGCGCCGTGCCGTCAGGCACTCAAAGACGCCGGACTGACGACGGGCGACGTGGACAGCGTCATTCTGGTCGGCGGCCAGACCCGGATGCCCCTGGTTCAGCTGAAGGTCCGGGAATTTTTCGGCAAGGACCCGCGTAAAGACGTCAACCCGGACGAGGCGGTCGCCATCGGTGCAGCGATCCAGGGAGGCGTTTTGAGCGGCAAGGTTGACGATGTGCTGCTGCTGGATGTGACACCCCTGTCCCTGGGTATCGAGACCCTCGGCGGGGTGATGACCAAGTTGATCGAGAAGAACACCACGATCCCGGCTCAGGCCAGTGAGGTTTTTTCGACCGCGGAGGACAATCAGTCCGCAGTGACGGTCAATGTCCTGCAGGGAGAGCGTGAACAGGCGGCCTACAACAAGCTGCTGGGGCGCTTTAACCTCGAAGGCATCAGGCCGGCCCCGCGGGGGGTACCGCAGATCGAAGTCAAGTTCGATATCGATGCCAACGGAATCCTGAACGTGTCCGCCAAAGACCGGGATACGGGCAAACAACAGTCGGTGGTGATCAAGGCTTCCAGCGGCTTGAGCGAGGAGGACATCCAGCGCATGGTTCGGGAGGCGGAAGCTCACGCGGAAGAAGACCGGCGCTTCCAGGAACTGGTCAGTGCTCGGAACCAGGCTGAACACCTTGTCTATACCGCCAGGAAAACCCTGGCGGAGGCGGGCGCCGCGGGGGCCGGAAAAGAGGCCGTTGAGTCCGCCGTTTCGCGTTTGGAAGGGCTCCTCGGCAGTGAGGACAAGAGCGCAATTGAAGCGGCATCCGGTGCGCTGAACGCGGCCCTGGCCGCCCTGGCCCAGAACCGGCCCACGGGCGGACCGACTGCGGCAGAAGAGGGATTTTCACATGCTGCCGATGACAATGTCGTCGATGCGGAATTCGAGGAGATCGATGATCCGGGGCGCAACAACCACGCGGCCTGATCGCGGCTTCCCGTCCCGCCCCCGGACATGGGGGGCGGGACGGGCAACCGTGCGGGAAGCGCTTCCGTGACTACGGAAAGGATTTTATCATGGTGCATCATGCAAACAGGACCCTTGCGGCAGGCCTGCCGCAACTCGTGATCAACCGACTGCAGACCGGGCTGCTGCTGGTGTTCCTCGCGGTCTATCCGGCCCTGCTCGGCTGGCTGCTCTGGGGGGGTGACGTGGTGGTCTGGCTGGGGTTGTTCGGCATGCTCTTCGCCGTTTTCTCTCCGGCCAATTCGCCCCAGTTGGTGATGCGCCTGGCCCGCGCCAAGCCGCTCTCCTTTTCCCAGGCGCCACGGCTTCACCAGATTGTCGCCGAATTGTCCCGGCGGGCCGGACTCGCAGCCGTTCCCGCTCTGTACTATCTGCCGACCAATCAGCTGAACGCCTTTGCGGTCGGGCGCAGCAGCGCGTCCGCCATCGCCGTTTCGTCCGGGTTGACCAGACTGCTGGAGCGGGAAGAAGTGGAGGCGGTCGTCGCCCATGAAATCTGCCATCTGCGCAATGACGACATTCGCGTCATGAGCCTTGCTGCCCTGTCCGGGCGGGTGACGGCGACCTTTTCCCTGATCGGTCAGATGATCCTGCTGTTCAGTCTTCCCCTGATGCTGGTGTCGGATCTGCAGATCAACTGGCTGGTCCTGGCGTTGTTGATTTTCGCTCCGCATTTGAGCACTCTGGCGCAGCTTGGATTGTCCCGGGTTCGCGAATATCGGGCAGACCTGTCCGCAGCCCAGTTGCTGGGGCGCCCGGACGATCTGGTCTCGGCGCTACGGAAGATCGAGGCCTATTCGCAACCCCTCTGGCAGCGCTTTCTGCGTGTCTACCAGCTGCCGGGCTGGTTGCGGACCCATCCGCCGACGGGCGAGCGGATCCGGCGTCTGCTGGAGCTGGGTAACGGCTCGCCCGGAGTATCCAGGCGGACGCCGGAGCTCAGGATATCCAAGGACGACTATCGCTGGGGGCGCTTTGTTGAAGTGCCGCTGCAGGTGCGTTATCGGCGTTTCTGAACAGATGAATTACAGCCGGTCGCTCAGAATGGCCCGGTTCCGTCCTTCGGCCTTGGCCCGGTAAAGAAGCTGATCCGCTCGCAGGATCAGGTTCTCCTCGGTGGTCTCCAGGGTGGGAATGACGGCGATCCCGCCGATGCTGCAGGTCACATGTGACGCGATGGTCGACCCGGCGTGGGGAATAGCCGCCTCGGCAAGGCTCCGGGAAATTCGTTTGCAGATCGACTGGACGCAGGGGAGGGGCGTGTCACTCAGCAGGATGATGAATTCCTCCCCGCCGTAACGGGCGATGACGTCGTTATTGCGCTTGACGTTGCTCCTCAGGATATCGGCGATGCTTTTCAGGCACTGGTCGCCCGCAACATGGCCGTACATGTCGTTGTACTGCTTGAAGAAATCGATATCGAGCAGGAGCAGGGCAAGGTACTCTCCGGCCCGAATGGCATGGGCCTTATCCCGGGTGAACATTTCATGAAAATAGCGGCGGTTGTAGACCCCGGTCAGTTCATCGGTGCGGGAGAGGCTCTCGAGTTGCGTGTGCAGCCCCTCAAGTTCCTCGAGCATCAGGTTCGCGGAACGGGTCAGGGTTCTGAGCTCCTGGGGGCCGAACTCCCTGAGCCTGCGATGCAGGGTCCTTTTTCTGGCGAACGCGGAAAATTTATGGGACAGGTAGGTGGCCGGCCGCACGATCAGCCGGTTGATGACGATCAGGTTGAGGAGGATGATCAGCAGGCCCGAGGCCAGCAGCACCCAGAGAGTGTTGTTGAAGACGACTTTGATCTGCTGGTTGAGATCGCGGCTGGCCTCGCTCTGCAAATAGATTGATTTTTGCTGTTCGGCGTCTTCTATGGCGACTTCCAGAACCGCTTTGGCGTCATCGACCAGGAACACCCGCTGGCAGAACTGATTTTCCGATTCTCCGTCGAGGCATTCGTAAGTGTCCCGGCGGCCGTTTTCAAAGGGGATGATCCGGGTCCCGAACAGCCTGCTGATTTTCTCATAGAAGCGGTCGTTGATCTCCTTGGTCAGCACCAGGTACCCGTCTGGGACCGTCGTGCCGTCGCCGGGAATGATCGGCTGGATCACCGACCAGAAATGGGTTTTTAACCCCGGATGGTAGAGCAGGACCCGGTCGGAACCGTTATGAAGTGCGGCCAGGAACAGCTCCTTTTTCTCTTCAATCTGAGCAATAACCTGGTCGTAGCGCCGGCGCCGGTCGTCCGTGGTATATGAATAGAACTCCCTGAAATCGAGATCAAGATAGAGAATGCCCAGGGTCGCCAGGTTTTCCAGAGATCCTTCCCCCATGTTGGAGGCGATGTAGTCAGCATTTTTATCCTTGAGGAACTGGTAGGAGTCGCTCCATTCGCCCCAATCGGCCGCAAACGCCCGCAATTGATCCAGTTCGTTCTGGATGCTGCGGATAATCTGGATATTCTTTTCATGAAGCGTCAGGCGCTCGGTTTTGCTCAAGGTTTTGAAGGCATAGAACTTCAGCAGGGCGATGACGAGCAGGCCGACGATCAGAAAGACCGTGAACAGGTAGAGGAATACGGTGGTTTTCAGCTTCAGGCCGGCGGCAGCGCCTGTTTGAGCGGTTACTTTTTCGGCTTGTTCAGCCATCGAACGTCCTTACAAAAATTAGCAAAAACTAAGATTAATGACTTCTTATAATCTATCAGGGGTTTGTTTGTCAACCGCGCGGCGCACTATGTCTTGTCTGTCCTGCGGTTCCTTTAACCGCCGGACCGCAATGAAAGAGGTTCGGGTCATTTCAGTGATTTCATTTTCGGGCAAGTTCCAGTAGACTCTAGGGCCGTGTTGTCGAGAGTCTTCGAAGAGACCAGCTATTTTGTTTTTTATATATGAAGAAGGATTGTTTGCAGATGATTATTGGATTTGCCGGCAAGGCTGCGTCAGGAAAAACCACGGCCGCAAAGTTTCTGATGGAAGAGACCGCTTTGAAGCTCGACGTTATCCCCATGGCGACCATGCTCAGGGAAGAAGTCGTCACTTTTCTGAAACAGGCCGGGGCCGAGGAGTTCCTTGATCTGGTCTACGGCGATCAACAGGACAAGGTGACGGTTTTCTACCTGGAACAGGGCAAGGCCATGGCCGCCTGCAGCAGCTGGGCGGATTTCGTCAAAACCAACGCCGATATTCAGGATCGCGTCGGGATGTCGGCTGTGACCGTCCGAAGGATTCTGCAATGGTGGGGGACTGAGTTCAGGCGCGCCCAGGACCCTGATTACTGGACCAAGGCCTGGGAGCGGAAGCTGGCTACCGTCGATCTGGATACGACTCACGTTCTGGTTGATGATGTCCGGTTCGTGAATGAATTGAACGTCATCAGGAAACATGGCGGGAAGTTCGTACGTATTATCCGCCCCGGTTTCGACGGCGCCAATAACCACAGCAGTGAAAATTCCCTGGATGATTATCAGGGCTGGGACCTGGTGCTGGACAATGACGGGACGCTGGCCGAGTTCAAGCAGAAAATCATCGACTTTGTCCTCCCCCTGTTTGAATAACCCCCTTCAGCATTTACCGACGGCGGCCAGGTACAAAGTGAATTCATCTTTGCCGTCCACGCCCAGAAGTTGATCCATGCGCTCCTGATGGAAGGCGGCGACGGCGCAGGTGCCGCAGCCGACAGCCTGGCAGGCCAGGTACAGGTTCTCGCAGACATGCCCGGCATCCAGCAGGATGACGCGGTGGGCCGCCGTGTAGTAGCGCCATTCGGTCCGGTAGGGCAGGACCGCCCAGACGAAGGTGACGGGAGCCGCGGCGATAAACGCCTGGCCGAGGGTGGCCGGAGCGATTTTTTCAACCAGATCCTCATCCTCCTTTTCCAGGACCAGGGCGTGATCGACCGGAAGATAACGGTAGACGCCGGTGGTCAGCCCCTCCACACCGGTGACCAGCAGGTACGTTTCAAAAGGATGCCGGCAGCCTGCTGAAGGAACGGTTCTCAAGGCTGTTCCCGGGGCCAGTTCCTTTTTGATCCCCTGGGTCATCCACAACAGAAAAGAGAGTTCGGCCAGAGACAAGGGCTCGGGCCTGAAGCGCCGGCGGCTCTGTCGGGTCACCATGGCATCGACCAGGTCGGTGCCCCGGAATCCCTCCCAGCTGTCCGCCCCGGGCAGTTCGATGAGGGACTGCTCTTCTTCGGGTGGTTTCTGTACCGGAGGAGCGGGAACGCCCTGATTCTGGTCGGTAAACCGGAAATTGATGGTCTGGCGCAATGAATCCTTCAGAAACTCCCGGTTGGCTGCGATCTGCTTGTCGTCCATGTGGTCTCCTTTTTCAGCTCTCGCCATTATACACCCTTGTCATGTTGAGTAAATCGGCAATCGGCGGGTAAGCAGTTGTGAATCCTCATTTTTTCGCTACCATGTGAATAAGGATTCCGATTGCCGACGGTCTTCCTGCTCTGAAACTCAGCTTGATAAAGGAGTGTCCCTATGTCCTCACCGCTGATGCCGGTCTACAATCCGCCCGATTTCTCGCAGTCCCGGTTGCTCAATGCACCTCCCGCCACCTTTGTTCCGGCGCCCCGCGATGGTGTTGCGCCTGAAAACTTTCACGGTACCTCGAATCATCCTGAATATGTTCATTTCGGGAACAACCGCTGGGAGCTGGCCCCGGAAAGTCGGATGGATGCCGTTCTGGTGCGTTCGGGCGATCAGCTGCGGGTCTGCGAGGCCCGCAACCTCAAGCAGGGAGACCTGGTTGCCGTCGGCCGTACCGAAAACGGGGAAGAGGGAATATATATCCACACCGCCGGGTTTTGCAGTTCCGGGATGGAGTCTGTCGACAAATTTTCTTTTCGCACCCGGGGCACCCGGGAAACGCCCTTTTCAAGGTCCTATGATGATCTCTACCGGGTCTTGCGACATGACCGGGACCATGGCTATATCACCTGGGTCCTGGGGCCGGCCGTGGCTTTTGACAAAGACAGTCGCGACGCCATGCAGGGCATGATAGAAAACGGCTACTGTCATGCCCTGCTGGCCGGAAACGCCCTGGCGACCCATGATCTCGAGGCCGCCTGCTTTCAGACCGGGCTCGGGCAGAACATCTATTCCCAGACCCTGCAGCCCCTGGGACACTACAATCACCTGGACATCCTCAATGAAGTGCGCAGGCGGGGATCCATCGCCCAAACCATCGCCGATCTCAAGCTGCACAACGGCATTATCTATGCGTGCGAACAATGCGGGGTTCCTTACGTTCTGGCCGGCTCGATAAGGGACGACGGCCCTTTGCCGGAAGTCATCCCCGATGTTTATGCCGCCCAGGACGCCATGCGGATTCACGCCCGCCAGGCCACAACCGTGGTCGCCCTGGCGACTCAGCTCCATTCCATCGCCTTCGGCAATATGGTTCCAAGCTACCGTATTATGCCGGATGGCAGCGTGAGGCCGGTTTACTTTTTCATCGTCGATATGACGGAATTCAGTGCCGACAAACTGGCCAACCGGGGGTCGGCCCAGGCCGTGGCAATCCTGACCAATGTTCAGGATTTTATGACCAACCTCTGGAATAATCTGAAACCTTAGGACCGGGGAGGTCAAATGAAGAGGGTTCGCATTGTCGGAATACCCATCGATCTGGGGCAGGACCAGCGGGGAGTGGACATGGGACCGAGTGCCATCCGCTATGCCGGGCTGTCCTCAGCCCTGAGGGAGCTGGGCTACGAGATTCACGATTCAGGGAACCTCTATGTTCCGGTGCGGGATTGCCTGACCGAAAGCTGCGAGCAGCCGTTTGTCGACGCGATCCGCCAGGTCTGCCAGGCCGCCTGTGAAAGCGCCGCTCAGGCGGTCGGACAGGGGGATCTGCCGCTGTTCCTTGGAGGCGACCATTCCCTTGCCATCGGGACCATCGCCGGTGTAGCGAGCCGCAAGAAGATCGGGGTGATCTGGATCGATGCCCATGGCGACGCCAACAGCCCGGATACCTCCCCGTCCGGAAATGTTCACGGTATGCCGGTGGCGACCCTGTTGGGAGCCGGCCCGCCGGAACTGGTCGGCATCGGCCGACCGGGGGCGAAACTCCGCGGTGAGGATATCGTGATGATCGGTATTCGGGACCTGGATCGGGGGGAAAAGGCCTGGCTCAAGCAGAGCGGGGTGCAGGTTTATACCATGCGCGACATCGATGAACGGGGAATGGGGACGATTGCCCGCGAGGCGCTGACCTGGCTCCATGATCACCCGCTGCTGCATGTCAGTCTTGACATGGACAGTCTCGACCCCAACGACGCTCCCGGGGTCGGGACCCCCTGCCCGGGCGGGCTGAGTTATCGGGAAGCCCAATTGCTGATGGAGATGATCGCCGACAGCGGCAGGCTCGGATCCGCCGACGTTGTCGAAATCAACCCGATCCTGGATGTGGAGAACCGGACGGCCGGCATCGCCGTCAAGCTGGTCGCTTCGCTGCTGGGGAAAAGTATTCTCTAGTTCGAATCGTCACAGAGGGGTCCGCCGCCCAGCTGTTTGCGGACTTCCATGGCCAGCGTCTCCAGGCGCAGAGGCTTCATGAGAAAGGCCCTGATCCCCTGGGACAGCGCCGCCTCCCGGTCAACCGCCGCACTGTAGCCGGTGCAGAGAATGACCGGGACCCCGGGCCTGATTTCCCGGATGGCCTGGGCCAGCTGCAGACCGGACATGTCCGGCATGGTCTGATCGGTCACCAGCAGCTGGTAGCGGTCCGGTGCGTTGCGGAACAGGTCCAGTGCCTCTCTGGCCGAAGTCGTCGCAGTGACCTGGTAACCGAGGGAGGCAAGAAAATCCCTGCCGAGGTTGGCCAGGATCTCTTCATCATCCACCCAGAGAACATGTTCCCTGTTGATCGCTTCCGGAATGATTTTCTGAGGTGCTGTGTCGGTCTCTTTGTTCGCATCGCTGAGGGGAATCCACAGGGTGAAAGTCGCACCGTGCCCGACCTCGCTGACCACCTCGATTTTTCCTCCCAGTTTCTGAATGATCCCATGAACGACGGCCAGTCCCAGACCGGTTCCTTTTCCCTGCTCCTTGGTGGTGAAAAAGGGGTCGAAGATGCGTTCCCTGATTTCCCTGGTCATCCCTCTGCCAGAATCGGAAATTTCCAGACGGGCATAGGTTCCGGTCTTCAGAGGTTCTCCGGTGGCGGTATCATCGGCCGACAGAGAAACGGGTTTCAGGCTGATTCTGATGTCTCCCTGATTGCCATCGATGGCGTGCAGGGCGTTGGTGCACAGGTTCATGACGATCTGGTGCAGCTGGCTTTCGTCGGCCATGACCCAGCCGGTGTCTTGGTCGATGTCGGCATGAATGGTGATGCTGCTCGGAAAGGTTTTCTGAATCAGTCCGAGGGCGTCCTGTACCACGGCATGAATCTGGAACAGTTCGGTTTTTTCAACCTCCTTGCGACAGAAGGTCAGGATCTGCTGAACCAGATCGCGCCCCCGCAGGGCCGCCGCTTTGATATGTTCTGAATGTTCGTGGAGCTTGCCTTTGCAGTTCGGATTGATCAGGTTCAGCTCGCAAAAACCGAGAATGGCATAGAGCAGGTTGTTGAAATCATGGGCGATTCCGCCGGCGAGGGTGCCGATGGCCTCAAGTTTCTGAGCCTGGCGCAGCTGTTCGGACAGCTTTTCTTTGGCCGCTTCCGCGGTTTTCTGTTCCGAGATGTCCCGCCCCTCCGGAATCAGGAAAACAACGTCACCGGTGTCGTTAAACACCGGCGATATGGTGACTTCAAATGTGTGTAAAGCCCCCTCCTTGGGATGGGTGGTTTCAAAGTTGACCACCTTGCCACTGAGGGCCTCCCGGAGTTTTTCCCGCAGCTGCTGCTGCGCCTGGGCTGAGTGGTTCCACCAGGGAGTGTCCCAGAACGGCTTGTCGATAACCTCTTCCTTCGCAAGGTTCCAGAAATCAAGAGCTGGCCGGTTAATATCCAGAATCCGGCCATCCGGCGATAACAGGGAGATGAATTCGTGCGTCTGGTTGAAAACCGTCTTGAGCTTGAGTTCATTCTCTTTCAGCCTGGCTGCGATCAGGCGCCGGTGGTGGATGCTGATCAGCAGCAGGCAGATGATCACCAGCAGCAGGACGAAAAATCCGATAGCGATCCAGATTTCAACTTTATAGGTTCTGTATACCGAGACGGGCTGGTTGATGATCTGACTGCCCTCCGGCAGATCCGCAATGCGGATGGAATGTTTGACCAGTTCCGGATAGTTGAAAATATAGGCCGTGGTGCCGGATGTTATGATCGGCAGCTGGTTGGCATCGGTGCCCTGCAGAATCTGCTTCGCCTGTCTGGCCATTTCTTTGCCCTGCTGGTAACCGCTGGCCACTTTTCCGCCGATCACCCCTTCGTGGACATGGAAGCTCCAGAGGGTGTAGACCGGGACGGTGGCCCCTGCAAAGAGGCGCGGGCCCATGCGTTGGTAGCCGATGACATGCTGCCTGTCCCGATCCGTATAATATGCTCCAATCAGGACAATGGTGCCCGGCCCCAGAGAACGGATCTGCGCATTGAGTTCTTCGACACTCAGGTTTTCGGCAGAGCGCAAGGTCAGACGCGGTTCATAAGGACGTAACTGCTCACGGATCTCCGCATCGACAGCTCTGCCACTGGTTAGAAAATCATTGATTATCAGGACTTCTTTGGTGTCCGGGTGGTTTTTCAGGGCGAGTTCAAGGGTCGCGGGCGCGTCGAAGATTTCTTCCACCCCGGTGAAGCCGTCGAGGGTTTCAACCTCTTCAATATCGAGGTTGTTGACACTGCAGAATACCACGGGGACCTCGGGGAAGAGCCGGTCACGGTAATTTTTGAGGAAGTCGAAGGCATTGTTGTCCGAGGCCATGATCAGATCGAAATCAAAACCGGTGAATTTGACTTCCAGAAACGCGGCCAGCTGTTCAATGTATTGCTGATTGAAAACCAGCTTGGTGTCCATATTGAAAGTGTGAAGAACGATGTTGTTCTGGTCGGGATTCAGCTCATCGTAGACGGCCTGGAGGATATTCTGGGACCAGCTCATGGATTGCTGGTAGGAATTCAGAAACAGGACGTGACGCAGGGGTTGCTCCTGCGCCTGTGCCGCAAGCGGGTCGGCGGCAAAAAGCACCAACAGGAGCAGTGTTGCCCGGATCAGAAAAGTCACCCTGCTAGCGGTCTGCATAAAACCCTCTGAGAAAATAAAGGAACCTGAACCTTATCATAGAAAATTCTAATAATCATCAGAAGAGTCAGTTCTTCCTGAAAAAAATATGTCTGCATGGTGGTGCAATGTCGGCAAGTAAGGCTATTCCATGGGGATGAAGGCATACCCGCGGTTCTGATAGCCGATCAGGCTGACATAACCATTGGCGACAACCGTCACTTCGGGGATAAAGTCACCGGGGTCGATCTGTGAAAGTTCCGCGGCAATGGCGCATTGCTCAAGGGGAATGCCCCGCCTGTGCAGGCTGCGCAGGCGTTCCTGGATGTCGCTTTTGAGGTTTTCTTCCTGCCTGGACACAGAGCCTGTCCCCTTGGTCAGGAAACGACTGGCCCGGCCGCGGAAGGTCAGGACGAACTGCGGTTTCAACCCGCTGTCATGAAGCTGCTGCCAGCTTTCTTCGACCAGTCGCAGGCGCAAGGACAGCAGAGCCGGGTTCCCCTGGTTGATATCGAAAACCGCCCTGGCCTGGTCAAGCCCGGCCAGGGCCCCGCGATTGTCAAAGGCATGGGAGGTGAGAGGGGGGAGGGTAAGACAAAGAAGAATCCCTGCCAGGCTGAAAACGATCGCTTTCATAGAGGCCCCTTCTTTTGGGAAAATTGTTGACAAAGCCCCTCCCTGACGGCAGGCGCCTTCGCATGCCGCCGTCTTAACCTGAAAGTTTAAGTGATGATCCGTTTCCGGTCAAAGCGGCAGCTCCGTTTTTTTGAGGACGGTCTTCAGGGCAAAGGCGCTCTGGACCCGGAGAACACCGGGGAGGCTGGTCAACCGGTTATGAATGCGCAGGTAGTCTTCATTGTCGCGGATGATGACCCGCAGCAGGAAATCACTGTCTCCGGACATCAGGTAGCATTCCATAACTTCCTTGACCTGGCCGATTTCCTGTTCAAACTCCTGGAGCTTGTCGTGCTGTTGGCCGTCCAGAGTCACCTGGACGAAGACTGTCCCCGGTTTGCCGATAGCAGCCTGATCGATCAGCATCACATAACGGTCGATGATCCCCTGCTCCTCGAGGAGGCGAACCCGGCGCAAACAGGCAGATTCCGACAGGCCGACCTTGTCGGCCAGCTGGACATAGCTGAGCCGGCCGTCTTTCTGCAGCGCCGACAGGATTCGGAGATCGATAGCATCCGGCGATGATCTTCGAGGATTGTTTGACATAATGACAGTTTAGTTGTGGAATCCTTAAAGTTCCAGCGAGAAATTGAGGAATTTTGCAGGAATACCGCAAAGAATTATTGGTAGTATTATAAAATATCGGTTGCCAGACATGGCCGCAGTTTGTGGATGGAATTTTGTCAAATCACTTCTTCCTCTCAATAAGATCAAAAGGAGTGCTCCCATGATTGTCGGAATTCTGAAGGAAATCAAGGTTGAGGAGAATCGGGTCGCCATGACCCCGTCCGGTGTGGAAGTTCTGGCCGCCCATGGTCATACCGTCCTGGTTGAACAGGGCGCCGGGATCGGCAGCGGGTTCAGCGATAGCGATTACCGGGAAGCCGGAGCTGAAATTGCTGCAGCTGCGGTTGATGTTTACGCCCGTGCCGAGATGGTCATGCACGTCAAAGAACCCCAGCCCCAGGAATACGGCCTGATCCGTCCGGGGCAGATCGTGTTCACCTACTTTCATTTTGCCGCCGACGAAACGCTGACCAGGGCCATGATCGAAAGCCGGGCCATCTGCATTGCCTACGAAACCATTACCACGCCTGATGGCGGTCTGCCGCTGCTGACGCCGATGAGCGAGGTTGCCGGCCGCATGGCGGCCCAGGAAGGGGCCAAGTACCTGGAGCGATCCCAGGGAGGGCGGGGGATTCTGATGGGGGGCGTTCCCGGAGTCGCTCCCGCGACCGTGGTGGTTGTCGGAGGAGGTGTCGTCGGAACCCATGCCGCCCAGACGGCGGCCGGCCTGGGCGCCAAGGTCTATCTCCTCGATATGAATCTGGAACGGCTGCGCCATCTGTCCGACATTATGCCGAAGAATTGCTTTCCCCTGATGTCTTCGCCGTCAACGCTGCGGGAGCTGGTGAAAGAGGCTGATGTCGTGATCGGGGCGGTACTGGTCCATGGCGCCAAGGCTCCCAAACTGGTGACCCGTGACATGCTGGCGACGATGAAGCCCGGATCGGTGCTGGTGGATGTGGCTATCGACCAGGGCGGCTGCTTTGAAACCTCCCGGCCGACAACCCACAGGGAACCGACTTACATGGTTGACGGGGTGGTGCACTACTGTGTCGCCAATATGCCGGGGGCCGTCCCCCTGACCTCGACCATGGCGCTGACCAACGCCACCCTGCCGTATGCCCTGCAGCTGGCCGACCTCGGCTGGCAGAGGGCGGCCAGCATCGATGCGGGGATTCTCGACGGTCTGAATATCGTTTCCGGCAAAGTCAGCTATCCCGGGGTCGCCGCAGCGTTCAACCTCGATCTGGTGACTGCCGCAGAGCTGATCTGACGGTAGCGCCCAATCGGTTTGCGAGACGGCCGTACCCTGCTTCTGGGGTACGGCCGTCGGCGTTCTCCAATCTTCTCAGCCGCTGAATTTCTCCCTGAGCAGCCGTTTGTTGACCTTGCCGACACTGGTTTTCTCTATCGCGTCAACGAAGGCGAATTTCAGCAGCACGATCTGTTTGGAAATCATTCCCTTGTCGACAAAGCTGCGGATATGCCGGAGCAAATCCTTTTCAGTGACATCGCAGTCCTCTTTTTTGACGATCAGCGCCAGGGGTTTTTCGCCCCATTTCTGGTCCGGCAGACCGATGACCGCAACCTCGGCGACGGCGGAGTGAACGCTCAGGATATCCTCCACCTCGAGGCTTGAGATCCATTCGCCGCCGATCTTGATGACATCCTTGATGCGGTCGGTAATCTTGACGTAGTTGTTCTTGTCCTTGTGGGCTACGTCGCCGGTGTGGAGGTAGCCGCCCCGCCACAACGCTTCGGAGTTGCGCTGGTCTTTCAGGTAGCCCTGGGTGAGCCAGGGGCTGCGGACCACGATCTCACCGACACTTGTCGCATCGGCCGGGACCTCTTCCATCTGTTCATCGACAATACGCAGATCCACCAGGGGCAGCGGCCGCCCCGTCTTGCAACGGATCTCCAGTTCCTCGTCAGCGCTCAGGTCCTGTTCGGTGACATGGGCGATGGTCAGAATCGGGCAGGTTTCGGACATGCCGTAGCCTGAGTAGATATCGATATGACGTTCCATGGCGGCTTTGCACATGGCCTTCGGCAGGGCTGCTCCGCCAATCAGAATCTTCCAGTTGGAGAGATCGATCTCCGTGAACAGCGGATGGTTGATCAGCAGGTGCAGAATGGTCGGGACGCAGTGGGAAAAGGTGACTTTTTCCCGGTCAATCAGCTTCAGCAGCATATCGGGCGTATATTTTCCCGGATACACCTGTTTGAGCCCCAGGGCGGTGGCCATGTAGGGGATCCCCCAGGCATGAACATGAAACATGGGGGTGATCGGCATGTAGACGTCCCCCTGGTGCAGGCGACCCTGGTTGATGACGGTCCCCAGGGCGGCGATCCCGCCGAGGGTGTGGAGAACCAGCTGGCGATGGCTGAAATAAACCCCTTTGGGCATCCCGGTGGTGCCGGTACTGTAAAACGTGGTTGCGCGGGTATTTTCATCAAAGTCGGCGAAATCGAAATGATCGCCGGCCGCGGCCAGCAACTCTTCATATTCGCCTGCGAAGTTCAGGGAGGTTTCCGGCTGCTGATTGCCATCCTGAAGCAGCACATACTCCTTGACCGTATCGATCCGCCCCTTGATCTGCTCGAGCAACGGCAGAAACTCCTCATTGACCAGCAGGTAGTCATCCTCGGCGTGATCGATGGTGTAGAGAATCTGCTCCGGCGACAGCCGGATATTGACGGTATGCAGAACCGCACCCAGCATGGGAACGGCAAAGAAACATTCCAGGTAGCGGTGACTGTCCCAATCCATCACGGCCACGGTGTCTCCGGGTTGAACCCCCAGGTCGCTCAGGGCATTGGCCAGTTTGCAGATGCGCTGCTTGAATTCAGCATAGGTGAAGCGAACCTGGTCGCGGTAGATGATCTCCTGGAGAGGATCGTCAACAATGGGCGAGTGCAGCAGGTTTTTGATCAACAGGGGATAGGCATAGGCCGACGCGGTACGCTGAATCAGATTCTCGGTCATGGATTCACCTCGTTGTGAGTGGGAATGTCGGTTGCGTGGAACAGGGATGAAGGGGAACTATACGATCTACCGCGACCCTATGCAAGGATTGATGCTTGCTGGACTCTTTCGGTATCGCTAAGATGACATCTTTGAGCAACCGACAGGAGCAGCGACGTTATGAAACTTCCGGGGCCGTTAATCGAAGGGACCCTGGTCAGGCGCTACCAGCGTTTTCTGGCCGATATCAGGCTTGGCGATGGCCGGATCGTCACCGCCCATACCCCGAACACCGGCAGTATGAAACAGTGCGCCGTCCCCGGCCACCGGGTCCTGATCTCACCCGCCGTCAACCCCAAGCGGAAACTTCCCTATACTCTGGAGCTGATTCAGGTCGGCGGCCACTGGGTCGACACCCATACCCAGCGGACCAACCGGGTGGTGGAGGAGGCCCTCCGCCAGGGTTGGGTCGAGACCCTCAGCGGTTACCGGGTGACTCCCGAATATTCCATCGGGGCGAGCAGGATCGATTTCCTGCTGGAAACGACCGCGGAAAAGGTTCTGGTCGAAGTCAAGAACGTGACCCTGTGCTGCACGGACCGGATCGCCTGCTTTCCCGACGCCGTGACCACGCGCGGTCAGAAACATCTGCGGGAGCTGCTGACCGCCCGCTCCCAGGGGTATCGAGCGGTCATTTTCTTTCTGATTCAGCGTCAGGAGGCGACCGCCTTTTCTCCGGCGGATGACATCGATCCCGAGTACGGGCGGATTCTGCGCGAGGTCGTTGCCGGCGGCGTCGAGGCGCTGGCCTACAAGACCAGGGTGACGCCGGAAGAGACCCGGGTGGCCGACGCCATTCCGGTTGTCCTGTGACCGGGGGCATGGAGGATGATGAAAGCTGTCGGGCTGATCACCGAGTATAATCCGTTTCACAACGGTCACCTGCACCACCTGGCGCAGAGCAAGAAGCTGGCCGGGGCGGATATCGCCGTGGCCGTAATGAGCGGACATTTTCTGCAGCGCGGGGAGGCCGCCCTGACCGATAAATGGCGGCGGGCCCGCATGGCTCTGGCCGCCGGGGTCGACCTGGTCATCGAACTGCCGCTTCCGTGGGCCTGCAGCAGCGCCCCCGATTTTGCCCGGGGAGGGGTGCTGGCCCTCTCCGGCCTGGGCGGGATCGATGCCGTGTGCTTCGGCAGCGAGGCCGGTGAGCTTGAGCCCCTCCAGCGCGGTGCCCGGCAGCTGCTGGCCGCCGAGTCGGAGATCGGCAAGATGACGGCGCAACTGCTGCGCCAGGGGGTCAACTACCCCAGCGCCCGGGCCCGGGCGCTGGCCGACCTTGGCGGCCATCCGGCCCCCCTGGCGGGGCTAGCCGCTCCCAACAATATCCTCGGGATTGAATACCTCAAGGCGCTGAGCCAGGTGAGCAGTCCGATCAGACCGCTTACCATCCCCCGCCTCGGTGCCGGTTACCATGATCTGGACTGCTTCGACGGGATCGCCAGTGCAACCGGTATCAGGAAGCGGATCGCCGCCGGAGAGGACATCGCCGCCCTGGTTCCGAAGGCGTGCCGGGAATGTCTGGATGAGGCGCTGAAAAAAGGGGAGGTCTTCTCGCCCCGGGCCTGCTGCACCCTGCTGCAGGCCCTGATTTTTCGGGAAGGGCAGGCGTTGACCCGCTACTGGCTTGTGGAGGGCGGCATTGAAAATCGCCTGGTCGAGGCCGCGGATAGCGCCCGCTCGCTGGAGGACCTGGTCCAGGGGATCAAGTCGCGGCAGCTGACCCGGACCCGGGTCCAGCGTCTGCTGGTGTCGATCCTCCTCGGCTTCGATAGCCGGCGCGTTGCGGACCTGCTGGCGGCCGGACCCCGCTATCTGCATCTGCTGGCGGCCAGTCGCAGGGGGGAGGAATTCCTGGCGGTCAGCCGCTGCCGGCGAGAGCTGCCCCTGGTCCAGAACTTTTCACGGATCTACGCCCTGCTCAAGAGGCACTACGGAGTCGGAAGCGACGCGTACGGGCAGGCGCTGTACCAGCTGCAGCTGGAACAGGCGGCGACCCGTATCTATTCGATGCTCCTCGAAACGGTCCCTTCCGGCCACCGCAATCAGGATTTTTTCCGGCCTGTCATCAGGCCCCAAGGGTAACTGCTGACACCGGCTGTTCAATTTTTCTCCGGCACGATCAGGTTGGGCAGTTCGTCGGTGTCGTCAGTCTTGCGCGGAAAATTTTCACTGAGCAGTTCGCCACAGCGGGTGACGGCGGCGCAGAGAGCCTCGCAGGCGTTCCCCTCCTTGAGTCCGGCCAGAACCATGGCGACCACCTCGTCCCAGGTATGCTCCGGGACCTTGGCGTTGATACCGCTGTCGGCCAGCACCACGACCCGGCGCTCGAACAGGGAAATCAGGATCAGTATCCCGGTCTTGTCCCGGGTTTCATGCAGGCCCTGCTCAAGAAAGGCGACCAGTGCCTTTTCCCTGGTCTCCGCGGTCAGTTCGTCCGGATGGATCAGTTTGCGCTTGAGCGCCGGGCAGGAGCGTACCAGGAAAAAGAAGACGAGGAAGCTCACCAGGAAAATGGGCAGAAACCACCAGATCGATTCGCCACCGAAGGCCCAGCTGCCCAACAGACCGCAGGCCAGGGCCATGGAGACGCCGGCGATCAGTTCGGCCCGGGGATATTCGTAGCTGGCATCGACGACCATGGGAACGATTTCTCCGCTGGTCGTCATTTCGGCCGCCTTGACTGCGGTTTCAATCCGTTGTTGCTCGTCACTGGAAAAAAAGTCGGCTGCTGATATCATGGGTCTCTCTTGTCAATTCGTCATGTTCAATTGCGTGGTTTGAAATCTGAACTCGCGGGGCGCGGGGTTACCAGCCTCCAGAGGCTCCGCCGCCGCCACCGCCGCCACCGCCGCCGGAGAAGCCGCCCCCACCAAAACCGCCGCCGAAGCCGCCGCTTCCCCCGATGAAGGGGCCACCGAAGAAAACCCCGCTGCGCCGGGACCGGTAACTTCTGCGCCCACCGATGCGGGCCAGAAGGGGTCCCAGGAAGAACAGCAGAAAAATCAGCCCGAAGGGGCTTCCTTTCTTCTGACTGCTGCGGGTTTTGCCGGTGCCGGTGTACTCTCCCCGGACCGCTTCGGCGATGCCGACCACGCCGCTGACGATCCCGGCATCGTAGTCCCCCTGCTGGAAGCGGGGGGTGATTTCATTGTCGATGATCCGGCCGGCCAGCAGGTCGGTCAGCCGCCCTTCGAGCCCGTAACCGACCTCGATACGGATCTTCCGTTCGTCTTTTGCGACCAGCAGCAGAACCCCGTTGTCCTTCTCCTTCTGGCCGACGCCCCAGTTTTCGAGCACCCTGAGGGCATACTGTTCGAGAACGGCTCCTTCCAGGGACGGGATGGTCAGCACGCTGATCTGGGTCGAGTCGCTCGCCTCGAAATCGCGCAGAAACTGTTCCAGCTTCAGCTCCACGGTCTGCGAGATCAGCCCCGCGGTATCGGTGACGTATCCCGTTGGTTTCGGAATGTCGCGGGCACCGGCAGAGGCGGTCGTCAGGATCAGCAGCAGGATAACAACCAGGCTTCTCATCAGAAGCTCACTTTCGGTGCCGTCGACGCACCCGCATCCGCCTTGAAAGGCTCCTTGCGGTCGAGGTTGAGCAGGAAATTATTGGTCAGGTTGTTAGGGAAGGTCCTGATCGAGGTGTTGAACACTCGCACCGCTTCGTTGTAGCGCTGGCGGGCAACATTGATCCGGTTTTCTGTTCCTTCCAGCTGATGCTGCAGATCGCGGAAATTCTGACTGGCTTTCAGGTCCGGGTAGCGTTCCGCGACGACCAGCAGCCGTGACAGGGCGCCTGAAAGTTCCCCCTGGGCCTGCTGAAATTGCTGCAAGGCCGCGGTATCTCCAAGTTTCTCGGGGGAGATGCTGACCTGGCCCACCTTGGCGCGGGCATTGGTGACGGCGGTCAGGGTGTCCTGTTCATGAGCGGCATAGGCCTTGACCGTTTCCACCAGGTTGGGGATCAGGTCGGCGCGGCGCTGGTAGGTCGCTTCCACGTCGGCCCAGGCGGCGAACACGGCTTCTTCGTTCTTTTGGATGGTGTTGTAGCCGCAGCCGTTGAGTAATAAAAGAGAACCGATAAGTATGAATAAAAAGCGTAGTTTCATAGATGTTTCCTCCGTAAAAACGTGATTCGTCATGACCAACGGGTAAAGAGTATAGCACAGCTGGACGCAGAGCCGCTGAGCGGTTGGCCCCTCCCTGCTGCCGCCGGCCAGCCAAGGTCAATCGTCCGGCAGCTGGGGAGTCCTCGGCAGGGTATCGACGGGACTGGCCGGTTCGATAGTTTTGCTGGTTCCCGCGCCGAGCTCCTTGAACTTGCGTGCCGAAACCATGACCCGGCTGTCGAGGGAGGCAATCCCCCGGTTGTAGCTGTCGACAGCGCGTTCGAGATTTTTTCCCAGCTGCAGGAAGTGCTGCTGCAAGGTGGCCAGCCGATCATACATTTCCCGGCCCAGCCTGCTGATCGCCTCGGCGTTTTCGGTAAGTTGCTCCTGGCGCCACCCGTAGGCTACGGATCGCAGCAGGGCAATCAGGGTGGTCGGGGTTGCCAGCAGGACTTTGCGGTCGACGCCTGCCTCGATAAGCCCGGGGTCCTTTGCCAGGGCGGCAGAAAAGAAAGTTTCCGCGGGCAGAAACAGCACGACGAATTCGGGTGTCGGCTGAAACTGCTCCCAGTAATTCTTGCTCGACAGCTGGATCACGTGATCCCGGATCTGCCGGGCATGGCGTGTCAGCAGTTCGTTGCGCAGTCCCTCCTCGTCGGTTTCGAGGGAGCTCAGATAGGCCTCCAGAGGGGCCTTTGAGTCGACGATGATGTTCCGCCCGTTGGGAAGCTTGATCACCATGTCGGGACGCAGCCTCCCCCCGTCGGCCGCTTCCTGTTCAACAAAGTCGCAGTAGTTGACCATCCCGGCCATTTCCACCACCTTGCGCAACTGGATTTCCCCCCAGCGGCCGCGCACCGCCGGCGTGCGCAGCGCCCTGACCAGATTGCCGGTTTCGGCTTCCAGTTTGTGCTGACTGGTCAGCAGGGATTTAAGCTGTTCGTCGAGGCGGGCGTAGGCATCACTGCGGGCCCGTTCCAGCTCTTCGATCCGAGTGTCGACCTTGTTCAGGGATTCTTTGAGTGGCTGGACCATTTGATCGATGGCCTGCTGGCGCTGCGCCAGATCGCCACGGTTCTCTTTATGCAGAGATTCCAGGCTGGTTCTCGCCAACTGCAGAAAATTCCGGTTGTTGCTCTCCAGAGCTTGGGCGGACAGCGCTTTGAAGCTGTTCTCAAGTTGCTGGCGACTGGCTTCGATCAGCTCGATTTTCTCGGCGTTGCTGCGGCGCTCGACTTCAAGCTGGGCCTGGCAACGGTCGAAATCCCGGACCAGCCGGGAGTGTTCCTCAAACAGTTTCTGATAGCGCTGACGCGGTTTCTTCAGGCCGATGAGGAGGCCGATGAGGAGGCCGATGAGGAGGCCGGCAACCAGCCCGATGGGCAGCCACGGCAGGCTGGCATACAGCAGATGTTCAATGTCTGGCACGTTGTAATCCCTCGATACATGTCATGATCTCCGGCAAACAATAGCAGAGCGGGCACCATTCAACAAGTTGCGGATTTGTCGTCATTCAAAACTCCGGGTACAATTGAACATTGCCCCCGTCAGTTTCAGCTGATGAGCCATTATCGACGGTCACCGCTGCTCAAAAGGAGAGTTCAATGACGACCCCCGACCTTTCCCGCCTGCTGGCGACAACGACCAGGAAATTTTTCAAAGCGGCTTCTTCGGCGGCCCCGGGGCCGCTGGTGATGATCGAACTGGCCGCGCTGTGGGCGGAGGCGGACGAACTGCTGCAGAAAGAGGGGGGGCGGGAGCTGATCGCCTGCGGGCCGGGTTGCGGTTCCTGCTGCGTCGTCAATGTCGCTGTTTCCCTGCCCGAGGGGATCGCCATCGCCCGGGAGTTGAAGCGGTTGCCGTCTGACCGTCTGGCCCGGCAGCGCGAACGGCTGGATCGCTTGTGGCGGGAGGTCCGCGGACTGGACGATGAGGATCGGATGATCGCCCGGCGGCCCTGCGCCTTTCTTGATGATGATGGCAATTGCGGTATCTACCCGGTGCGGCCACTGCTGTGCCGCAGTGTCACCTCAACCGATCCCGCGCTGTGTCGGGCCGCTGTCAATCAGCAGGTTTTCGGGACCACGGCGCCGGTTGTCATGCATCAGTTTCAACAACAGCTTTACGAGAGTCTGTTTACCGGGATGACGGCCGGCCTGGAGCAGGCGGGCCGGGACGGCAGAAGTTTTCCGCTGTCGGGACTGGTCAGATTCCTGCTTGGGCAGGCCGATCCGGAGGGCGTCCTGTCCGCAGCCGTTCGCCTGACCTGGGATGATCTTTACCCGTAACGCATCACCAGGCGGATGTAGAAACCGAGAGAAATCAGTGAAATGATCAGGCTCAGGACCAGGGTTGCATGGACATGATCGTGTTTGCGCTTGAGCCTGCGACTGTTGATGGCCAGACCGATGAAGCTGGTGACACAGCTGAAAGCCAGCAGGATGCCGATGTAATTGGCAAGGTCCATGTCCCAGGTTCTGCGCAGCACCAGATTGTAGTAGCGATCGAAGAAGGTTTCCAGTTCGGGTTTGGCGATGGCTGTGACGCACAGGGCCGCGGCCAGGGCAACCACGGCCAGGCCGTTGCAGACCGACAGCAGACGTAACAGAAGATCCGGTCGGCTGCGCCTGTTCTTTGCATATCTGGTCATCAATTCTCTTCCCGGCGGACTGTTCGCAAAGGTTTCTTTGTGCTAATATTGCAATCGTCAAAGAAAAAAAGGAACAATGAACTTATGGCCAATTCACAAACGAATACCGGTAAAAACATCAAGGTTCAGGTCAAGACCAAAGAGCAGGTTCAGATCCCGGCGCTCTACAAGGTCCTGATGCATAATGACGATTATACCACGATGGAATTCGTCGTTGAAATTTTGCAGACGGTTTTCCACAAGTCGGCTATGGATGCCGAGAAGATTATGCTGACCATACACTTTCAGGGAGTGGGCCATTGTGGCACCTTCCCTTATGCAATAGCGGAAACAAAAGCTGATCAGGTACGCATGAAAGCCCGTAAAGCTGGATTCCCCTTGCGCTGTACCCTTGAGGAGGCTTGAGAAGGTGGCTGAAATGTTTAATCAAGATGTCCAGATCGCATTTACTTTGGCTGTGCGCGAAGCGCAACGCAGAAGACATGAATATCTCACTACGGAGCATGTCCTGTATGCTCTATTGTTTGAAGGCGTCGGTCAGCAGATTCTGACCGCGTGCGGCGGTGATATCGAAGAGCTCAAGCAGCAGCTTGAAAATTACTTCGATATGCACCTTGAAAATCTGCCGGAAGGGGTCGAAAGCGAAGACGTTCCGCGCCAGACCCTGGCATTGCAGCGGATGCTGCAGCGCACCGTTCTGCACATGCAGTCCTCACAGCAGAGCGAGGTGGGCGTCGGGGATCTGCTGGCGGCGATTCTCGAGGAGGAAAATTCCCATGCCTGCTATTTTCTGCAGAGCCAGGGGATTGAACGGGTTGATCTGCTCGACCAGATTTCCCATGGGCCGGCGGCCCGGGTCAAGCAGGAGAAATCCGCCGAACGGCCTGCCGAATCCCCTCAGACCGATCAGGGGAAAACCAAGCAGAAACAGGCCGACCCGCTGAAGTCGTTTACCATTGATCTGCTCGAAAGAGCCCGGGAAGGGAAGATTGATCCCCTGATCGGCCGTGATCAGGAGCTGGAGCGAACCATCCTGGTGCTGTGCCGCAGACGCAAGAATAACCCGATCTTCGTCGGGGAGCCGGGGGTCGGTAAAACGGCCATGGCCGAAGGGCTGGCCCTGCGGATTTCCGAAGGGACCGTTCCCGACCTGCTGAAGGACAGCGAGATCTTTACCCTCGATATGGGGGCCCTGCTGGCCGGAACCAAATTTCGCGGCGATTTTGAGGAACGTCTCAAGGCGGTGGTCGCCGCCCTGCAGCAGCGTGACCGGGCCATCCTGTTCATTGACGAAATTCACACCATCGTCGGGGCCGGCGCTACCAGCGGCGGGTCCCTGGATGCTTCGAATATTCTGAAACCGGCCCTGGGATCCGGGGAGCTGCGCTGCATCGGTTCCACCACCTACGAAGAGTACCGCAACCTGTTCGACAAGGACCGGGCCCTGTCGCGGCGGTTCCAGAAGATCGACCTGCAGGAGCCGAGTACTGACGAAACCCTGGCGATCCTCAAGGGGCTGGCCCCGCACTATGAAAAGCATCACAACGTGACCTTTACGGAAGAGGCCCTCGAGGCGGCGGTCCGGCTCGCCGTCAAGCATCTGCCCCAGCGGCATCTTCCCGACAAAGCGATCGATGTCATTGATGAAGCCGGAGCCCAACATCGTCTCGACGGCAATCCGTCGCGCCCCATCGGCATCGAAGAGGTCGAGCGGGTCATCGCCCGCATGGCGAGGGTGCCGATCCGGACCGTTTCCGGGAGCGACAGGCAGCGGCTGCGTTACCTCGAACGTGATCTCAAGCGGGTTGTGTTCGGCCAGGATCCGGCCATTGAAAGCCTGGTCAAATCGATCCATCGCTCGCGGGCCGGCCTGGGGCATCCCGACAAGCCGGTCGGATCGCTGCTCTTCACCGGGCCGACCGGGGTCGGAAAAACCGAAGTGGCCAAACAGCTTGCCGCGCAGCTGGGTATCAAGTTCCTGCGTTTCGATATGAGCGAGTACATGGAAAAGCATTCCGTGGCCCGCCTGATCGGCGCTCCTCCGGGTTATGTCGGGTTTGACCAGGGCGGCCTGCTGACCGAGGCGGTCAGCAAGAATCCCTGGTCGGTGTTGCTGCTCGATGAGATAGAAAAGGCTCATCCCGATCTCTTCAATATCCTGCTGCAGGTTATGGATCACGGGACTCTGACCGACAATAACGGCAAGGAAACCGATTTCCGGAATGTTATTCTAATTATGACCAGCAACCTGGGCGGCCGTGACATGAGCATTGTCCCCATCGGCTTCGGCTCGCGCGAGACGGCAGCTCCCAAGCAGGCAATCGAGCGGGCGTTCACCCCGGAATTCCGGAACCGGCTTGATGCCGTGGTCAATTTTGCGTCCCTCGATGAAAAAATCATGCTGCAGGTGGTTGATAAATTCCTTGGGCAGCTGGCCGAGCAGCTCGCTGAGCGCGAGGTGTCCATCAAGGTGACCTCCGCCGCGCGTCGGGAACTGGCCAAGCAGGGATACGACCCGGTCTACGGTGCCCGTCCTCTTGGACGCCTGATCCAGGCCGAACTGAGTGATCCGCTGGCCGAAAAGATCCTGTTCGGCGAACTGCGCAATGGCGGTGAAGTCAAGGTGGGGTGTAAATCGGGCAAGTTTACCTTCAGTTATTCCTGATCTGCTGAATGTCCTGTTATCGACTCGGTAAGGACCTCTGGTTCCCGCCGGTGGCAGAGGCCGAAGATTACGGCCTGCTTGCCGTCGGCGGGGACCTTTCCATCGAGCGTCTGCTGCTCGCCTACAGTCAGGGGATTTTCCCCTGGTACAATGCTGGAGAACCGATTCTCTGGTGGTCTCCCGATCCCCGCTGTGTTCTGTTTCCGGCCGAACTGCATATCTCACGGTCGCTGAAGCGCTTCATGCGCAAGCACCCTTACCGGGTGACCGTCAATGAAAATTTTGCCGGGGTCATTTACTGGTGCCGGCGGCTCAGGGTCGGTCTGGATGGCCGGGGAACCTGGATCACTCCGGACATGGTCAGCGCCTATAAAAAGCTTCACCAGCTCGGGTTTGCTCATTCCTATGAATGCTGGCAGGATGACGACCTGGTCGGCGGCATCTACGGCGTTTGCATCGGCCGCTGCTTTTTCGGCGAATCGATGTTCAGCAGGCAGGTCAACGCGTCCAGGGTGGCCCTGGTTGCACTCGTCCAGCATCTCCAGGAGCGCAATTTCGTCATGCTCGACTGCCAGCAGACCACTGATCATCTGCTCAGTATGGGCGCCTGCGAAATTTCCCGCGCGTCATTCCTGGCGTGCCTGCAGCAGGCCGAAGTCCCACCCTATGGTCCCCTGACCAGTCATTTCTAAGCAGGGGCAGGCAGGACAGAACCGGCAACAGGCTCCCGCCGCAGGTCCTGACTGAGTCTTTTGACCTGATCATGCAGCGAAAATCCTGATTCTTTTCCGCCTGATTTATGCTAAGGTTCGGATCGGTCATTGTCGACTGTCGACTGTTGGGGTGCCTGCTATGCCTATTGTCAAAAAAACATATAAAGACCAGGTTATCGATTACGTATATCAGCTGCTGCTGAGCGGCGAGCTGGCACCGGGCGATCAGCTCAAGGAAAGCCTGCTGGCGGCCCAGATGGGAATCAGCAGGGCGCCGATTCGCGAGGCGATGAAAGAGCTGATCATGGACGGACTGGTCGATTATCGTCCCCAGGTGGGCAATTTCATCCCGGTTCTCTCGGCCAAGGAAATCGTTGACTGCTACACGACCAGGGGGCTTCTCGAAGGCTTCGCGGTTGGTTCTGGCTGCCAGAGGATTTCGGAGGAAGAACTCGGTCACCTCTACGCCATGGTTGATGAGATGGAGTCCTGTGCCCGGAGCCGGCACCAGAAAATGGTGGTCGAGGTCGGCGGGCAGTTTCACGACCTGCTGATCAGTCATTGTGATAACCGGCAACTGCTTGAATATACCAATCGCCTCAGCCTGAAATGCCATGTCCTGTTTTTCCGGCACTGGAGCCGCCTGTACAGCGCCGAGGAGATCGGCCGGCGCCATCGGCTGATCGTCGATGCGCTGAAGACGGGCCGGGCAGCGGACATCGAGCAGGTGATCCGCGAGCACTATCGCGAGAGTGGTTGCAAGATCGCCGCTCTTCAGAACGAGTGAGCCGTCGGAACCTCTGCTTCTTCAGAACCCGCTGAAGAAGGTTACTCGGTGAGCGGTCCACGGTCGGGGTGCAGCGGGTAGAGCACCTCGTAGACCTCCATTCTGATGTTCTCCACTTGGTAGGCGGTCGGAATTGTTCTGGCCAGTTCGGTTTCCCGGAATGCGGCAAGGTCTTTTCGCTCTGCGAAAAAATAGATGCCGCAGGCATCACCGGTCTGTTCATCCCTGCCGTAAATTTTCTGTACCAGTCCCGGGACCTCGAGGAACCGGGGGCGGCGCTCAAGCAAACGATTTTCCAGCTCTTCGGGACTGAGATTCGATTTCGCGCGCACGAACAATACGGTTGCCATAAATGGTCCCTTCAGGGTCGCGTCGCGGAAAGACCCGTAGCTTTCTGTCCGTTGCCTTCCAGCAGGTTTGGCCTGCTCTTGAACGTCTCCTTTTATTTTACCAGCTAAACATGACCGGCCAGGCCAACAATTACAGCCTGGACTGACAGGCATTCAGGCGGACAACCTTTGGGCTGGCCTCGCGCGTTTTTTGCCAGCCGCTAGCGGACCAGGGCGATGCCCAGGCGCAGGGCTTCCGTCCGCTCCCGGTAGTGAAGCAGGCTCTCTGCCAGGGCATTGCTGTACTGAAGCTGCAGATAGATGTCCAGGTTGTTGCCCAGCAGCCTGGAGATGGGATAGGTCAGGTCTACCTGAAACGAGGGGCCTTTTTCGGCGAACCGGGTATTGGTCGTCAGCATCAGGCTGTTGGCCTTGCCGACTCTGACTTCCAGGTCAACATAGCCGCGATAGTCGGCCAGGTCGGGGTTGGAGTCATCCTCATTGTTGAAATAGCCGAGCAGCCGCGGACTGACCATCATCCCGAGCCGGGTGGCCTTGTCATAGACGGTGAAAACCGGTTTGACATAGGCGTAATTGGTGCTGCGCGACAGGTCTCCGGCGCGTCCGTTCGATTCATGGCGAATCCCGGTCTGGATAAAAAAGCCATCCAGCCAGGCGGGGCGCAGATCGAAGTTGGAACTCATATAGAACAATTCCGGTTTGTAACTGGTGTCCTGAAAAGGGTAGGACGCTGACGCGAGGTCCCAGAAGGACGTTTGGGTATAAGCCATGTGAAACCCTGTGAGCCATGGATATTGCCGACTGAGAGAGCCGCTGGGGTTGAACAGACGATATTTGAAGCTGAGTTGAAATTTGCTCTTGGCGGGATCGGTGCCGATGACGAAATAGGTCGGTTCATAGGCTGAAAAATTTTCCGCATAGGCCTGGTAAAGAGATTCGAGCTCTTTCAGGGTCGGGCCTGCGCCAACTTCCGCCGTGCTGTCCGTGGCGGGGGTGGCGGGCACCGTCCGGGGGGAGCTGATGGCCAGCAGCTGCTCCGGCCCACTGAACCCGGCGATCCGGAAGCGGATCAGTCCCCTTAGCTCGGTTGGAACCGAGAGATTGTAATATTTCACGACAAACTCGCCGGGAGCCAGGGAGACCGACCGTTCCCCCGAACTGCTGAACGCACTCAGGAGGGTTGTCTCACCCTGGTAGCCCGTAACCAGCAGCTGCAGCTGCTGGGGGATGATCACCTCCTGCCGCGCGATGTCCTCGTTGTGGAAATAGATTTTAAGCAGGACCGGTTCCCCCGCTGCTGGGGGGCCTGCGGGAATCGCTACCATCGGGGTCAATGCCGAGAAAGACACGCCCGGGAATAGAAAGATCAGCAGGAAGAGGAAGGGAAGGTATCTCATTGCTTGAATGTCCTTTGGAAAAAATCATGACCGAACCCGGCCATGTCAGTGCAGCAAGCCGCTCTGGGCAATGCCGTCGATCATGAATTGAACGGCCAGCGCCGTTAGCAGCACGCCGAAAATACGACTGATGACGTGCATCCCCGTCACACCCAGCAGACGCTGCATGCGCACGGCAATCAGCAGCATCAGGAAGGTTGTCAGCAACACCACGAGCAGCATGAGGATGACGAGAACTTCGGCGATAAGGTCCCCTTGTGCTTCGGCCATGAGCAGAATCGCCGCCCCCATCGCTCCGGGCCCGGCAATCAGCGGGGTTGCCAGGGGGAAGACCGAAATGTCCTGCTTGGTCGCCGCTTCGCTGGTTTCTTCCCGGGTGGTCGAAGTGCCCCCGGAGATCCGGGCGAAAACCATATCGATGCCGATGAGCAGCAGCAGGATGCCTCCGGCAATGCGCAGGGCAGCCAGGGAAATGCCGAGGCTTTTCAGCAGAAGGTCGCCGGCCAGGGCGAAGGTCAACAGCAGCAAGGTCGCGATAAGCGTGCCCCGGAGCGCCATCTGGCGTCGTTGCCGGGCGGTCGCGGCCGGTGTCAGCACGGCGAAAATCGCGGCCACGTCAACCGGGCCTATGGTTGCGAAAAAGGTTGTGAAGGCGACGATGGCGGTTTCCAGCATACAGTGCCCAGCGCTGTCAGAGGTTTCAGGTCAGGTTGCCGGGCATTTCAGTCGACAGCCTTGATGATCAGCAGGGTGATATCGTCCTCAATCGGGGCGATTCCCCTGAATTGATTGATCTCGGCCAGAATCATATCGGCGATCTGCGCCGCCGGTGCGTCCTTGTGTTTCACCATCAGGTTTTTGACGCGCTCCGTGCCGAACATCTGGTTGTTCCGGTTGCGGGTCTCCCAGATCCCATCAGTGCCGATCAGCAGGATATCTCCCTTGGCAAAAGCGATTTTTTCACCAGGGTGATAATCCGCCGGTTCATGGATGCCCAGCGGGATCCCGGAACTGTCGAGATCAAGAATCTGGCCGTCTTTGAAAAGGAACATCGGAGCATGGCCGGCAGAGAGCCACTCAATGGTTTTCTGCCCGGGATCGAGGACACCATAAAAAAGGGTCATGAAATATGAATCACCGGTCCCCCGGCACAGGTAGTGGTTCAGCTCATGGAAGAGTTGCGGCAGGGCGGGGGTCTTGTTGACGACCAGGGAATGCAGGGCGCCCCGCGCCGTGGCCATGACCAGGGCGGAACCGATGCCGTGCCCGGAGACATCCCCCACGGCGATGCCGAGATTTGGACTGCCGTTGAGACCGATAAAGTCAAAATAATCGCCGCCGGTCTCGTCGCAGTAGATACTGCGTCCGACCAGGTCGAACCCCGAGCGGGAAGGGATATCCTGGGGCAGCAGCTGCTGCTGGATTTCCTTGGCCAGGGCCAGGGACTCTTTCATCTGCTCCCGCTCAAGCAGGCGGTCGCCGAGCCCGTTGAAGATGCGTCCCAGGTCCTCGAGCTCATCGCCCGTGGTGATCTGGACGCGGGCTTTGAAATTGCCTTCCGCCAACTGCTCGGCGGCCTGGGCCAGCTGCATGACGGGCCGGGTGACCTTGCGCGAGCGGATCAGCGCCAACAGAATGGCGGAGACCACCACCACGACCGTTAATCCGGCGCTGATTGTCAGCCCCAGGGAAATCTGCCGGTTGACATATTTCTCGGCGTCCTGAGCTCTTGCTAAAATACGGTCATAAGGGACTATGACCAGGGGAAAGGGGTCTTTGCCCGCCCGGTTGCCATAAGCCAGGAGCATTTCCCGCCCCTCGAAAACAGCCGCTTTGACCCCGGAGCGACCGCTTCTCAGATCCTGCTGAATCTCATTAAAGCGGGAATCGCTCAGATCCAGGTATTTGCGGCCGACAGCCTTGCGCCAGTTGCGGGTATTGTTCTCCTGGCTGTTCTGAAGCAGAATTTCCAGGGTCTGACGGGGGTCCTGGGCGTCGTCGTGATAGATCAGGACCATGCTTTCAGCGACATCCGACCATTCGGCGGGAATATTCCAGTCAGCAAAAAACTGGCGATAATCGATATCCAAAGCAGTGACGCCGGCCAGGCGGCCATCGCGGTAGTGTACCGGGGTGGCCAGGGTCAGAATGAGGGCGCCGGTGGTCACATCGGTCAGAATGCGCTGGCTGACGCCGCCGTTGGCCACGGCGGCACGATACCATTCCCGCTTGCGGGGGTCATAATCGTCAGGGTAACCGCCTTTGCCCGGGTAACTGGAGTGGATGCCTGATTCCAGGGCGGTGTATTGCCACAGGAACAGGTCGGGCTGGATGGCGTGCAGATCACGGTACACTTTCGCCATGCCGCTTATCCGGTGAAGATCGTCGGCGATTGCCCGGCGGTCGGTTCCTGCGGTCAGGAAGATGACCTGCTGGGAAAAAGAGATGGGAATGGGGATCAGCCTGCCTTCGGAAGACTCGCGCAGATGACTCTGGGACATGCGCA
>CAXXLS010000019.1:0-60451 GCA_963677135.2 Geopsychrobacteraceae bacterium
CGTCCGGCCGCGAGCCGAGATAGGTCGGGATAATCGGCAGGATGGGATCCTCATTCAGATAATAGCGGATAATTTCGGGGGTGTAGGCGTAAAGGGCCTTGTCGTCGGCCACCCCGTTGCCCGGAGCGTTGGCGAGGGCGACGTTCCCGGCACGGTAGGCGTTCATCAGCCCCGGCACTCCCAGTACCGAGTCAGGGCGAAACACCAGAGGATCAAGGAAATCCGTATCGAGCCGCAGGTAAAGAACATCGATCCGTTTCAGGCCGGTGATCGACTTCATATAAAGAACATCCTGGTCAACAACCAGGTCCTGCCCCTCGACCAGTTCCACCCCCATCTGGCCGGCCAGGAAGGAATGCTCGAAATAGGCCGAGTTGTAGATTCCCGGAGTGAGCACCGCGATGGTCGGTTTGTGAGCGGTGGTCAGGGAAACCAGGCTGTCAAACAGCATCTGGGGGTAGTGATCAACCGGTCTGACCCGGTATTGCGCCATCAGGTCGGACAGAGCCCGGGCCATGACCATGCGGTTTTCAACCACGTAGGACACCCCGGAAGGAACCCTCAGGTTGTCTTCAAGAATGTGGAATTCCCCGGTCTGGTTTCGGATCAGGTCAATCCCGCCGATATGAACATGAATCCCCCCCGGCGGATCAAGGGCGGTCATCTCCCGGCAATACAGGCTGGACCCGACGACCTGGCGGGTCGGGACGACACCGTCCTTGAGAATTTTCTGGTCATGATAGACATCCTCAAGGAACAGGTTCAGGGCGGTCATGCGCTGCACCACGCCAGCTTCGATATGCTGCCATTCCCTGGAGGTCAGAATCCGCGGCATCAGGTCAAAAGGGAAGATTTTCTCGGTGCCCCGGGCGTCAGAGTACACGGTAAAGGTCACCCCCTGGTTGAGCAGGGAAAAGTCGGCAGCCTGCTGCAGGTCAGCGGTCCCCCCGGCACTCAGCTGCCGAAAGTAATCAACGGCTTTTCGGTAAGTCGGCCGGATCCGGCCATCCGCATCAAAGGCTTCATCGTAAGGTGCGGCATCACAACAATCAAACAACTCAGGAATCTCTGAATTCATAGACACAACCACCCGCGCAAAAGAAGAGAGGGAAAATACGCCTAATTATGCTCAAATCATGCCTTTTCACCTGAAATCTGCTACATCATGCGTCAAACCTGCAAAACATACCATTTCTTAACCATCACAGCAGGTTGTATCTCCCCAAATACTGATGCTTTTTTAGGCACCGTCACATCCGTCTGCCAATCTATTAAGCGCCGATGTGCCCGGGAGCTCAAAAATAATACGCCCAACCCGCCAAAACTGTGGCAAGATTATTGACTCTGATAAAATTTTGCGGTAGATAATCAGACCTCAACGCCGCTATAGCTCAGCTGGTAGAGCAACTGATTCGTAATCAGTAGGTCGTCCGTTCAAATCGGATTAGCGGCTCCAATAATAAAAACAGGCACTTATCTAATCATAGATAGTGCCTGTTTCTGTATTGGCTGTCCTTTTTCTGGCAATTTGCCCCCAAAAGGATCAGAACCTCACGATGGGGGATGATTTGGTGAACTAACGCCTATGGGACGGGGACCCACAGTGGCGGTCCTTTCGATAAATATATCTGAACACTGCAACAAGTTCTTTCTGCCCAAGTTTTATCCCGTTGATTTGTCTTCAAGAACGGCCCTGATCATCTGGGACAGTTCGTGAAAATCGATTGGTTTCATTAAAAAGTGAGAGATACCGCACCGTGCCGCTTCTTCCTCATTTATTTTGTTACTGTACCCAGTGCAGAGGACTGTCGGCATATCAGGTCGATACTTTTTGATTTCCTCAAGCAAATCTTTTCCTGTCAGCCCCGGCATGGTTTGATCGGTTATGACAAGATCATACCTGTCAGGACAATCCATGAAGTGCTTCAGCGCCTCGGTACTGTCTGCCTTTACCGTGACCTGATAACCTATTTCTGCAAGCAGTCTCTCGTACAGTTCTGTGATCATCTCGTCATCATCGACAAACAGGATACTTCCGGAACCCCGCTGTAATTCGCTCCCGGCGTCTGATCCCTCCTCTTTTTGACGCTGATCCAATACCGGGAAATAGAGTTGGAAGATTGTTCCTTCTCCTTCTTGCGAAGCAACGAAAATCATCCCCCCATGCTTATTGACAATGCCTTGAATGGAAGAGAGTCCCAGACCGGTCCCTTCATGTAATTCCTTGGTTGTGAAAAAAGGGTCGAAGATCTTTTCCATATGGTCAGCGGGAATACCGCAGCCATTGTCTTGAACACTGAGTCGCAGATATTTTCCAGGTGAACAATCATACTGAGGAGAAATGTCTTGGTGTCCCAGGTCGACCTGCTCCAGTCTCAGAAGCAGCTCCCCCTTTTCTTCCATAGCATGCACAGCATTATTGCAAAGGTTGAGGAGACATTCCTGAATCTGTGATGAATCACCGTTTATGCTGATTTTTTCACACTCAGCACTCATTTGTTCGGTCAGCTTGATACTGCTGGGGATTGTTGATCTGATGAGAGAAACAGTCTCTTTCAGCAAAAAAGACAGCTGCAATTGCGAGTGATTGGACGAGCCTTTTCGGCTGTAACTCATAATCTGCTTGACCAGATCCCGTGAGCGTAAGACTGCGGTTTTGGCGGAATCTAAAAACTTGCCGACATTATTTTGAGGCGAAAGCTTTAATTTCGCCAGTTCCAGATTGCCGAGGATGATAGAGAGATTGTTATTGAAGTTATGGGCCATGCCGGCAGCCATGACTCCGACAGCCTCCATCTTGTATTTCTGCCGAAGCTGCTGCTCAATATTTTTCCGCTCGGAAATATCCCTGACGACACTCAAGATACCGAGTGGCAGGCCTCTTTCATTTTTGATCAGTGTCACAGTATGTTCTGTCGGAAATATCTCTCCTGACTTTCGTTTGGCTTCAAATTCAAAAAATGCAACCTTGTCTTGCTGAAAGGCGTCCTTGATTTTACGCCCAAATTCAAGAAAATGTTCTTCATCTACATGCAATGCCTGCGTAGACAGGCTGAACAACTCGTCATTGCTGTAACCAAAAATTGCACTTGCGGCTTTATTCGCTTTGATTAATTTTCGGTCAGGGGTGACGAAAAAGATGGCCTCATGCAGAGAGTCGAAAATGGTCCGCAGCAATATTTCAGAGTTTGCCAAAAACTGCTCGGCGCTTTCAGTAATGACTTCCTTGGAATATTTAAAACTCTCCATACAAAACCTTTTAGAGCTTGAGATTAATTTTCCCACATTTTTTCATTCAGGCTTTTGACATGGGCCCTTGCTGCTTTCAACGATATTGACCTGCAGGCAACGCAGCAGGCTCTGAAGGGGGGGCTTCCCGCTCTTATTACCCGTTATTCCACGTCAAACCTACTCGATGACATAGCAGTCGACAATCTCTCCATAGAACATGGTGTGGAAGTCCTGGTTGGCGGAGGTCTCTGTGCTTGGAATGTCTTGCGGGTAGAATTCACCAATAAACTGCGGAAGCACCGCGGCCGGATCTTGCAATTGCCGGTAGATAATTCTGCATTCCAGGGTGAGTGGCAGCTCTTTGATCCCTGGTGCCGCAACCTGCCGTCCCTGTTCAAGAGTCAAATTGAGCGCCTTGACCTTGTCGACATCCCGACCGCTTTTGGTCCCACAGTAGCCGAGGATCTTGCCCGCAGGCTCCGACATCGGAATATTCACGGTAAACTCGCCGGTATCTTTCAGCAGTTGGTGAGTGTAGCGACCTGTCCTCACATAAGTCGTGAAGATCAAGCGATTCCATTCGATGCCAATCTGCCCCCAGGAGATGGTCATGGGGTTCACCTTGTCTCCTTTCCGAGCCGTAATCAGGATCCCCTTTTTAAGCATGCGATGAAGATGATTCATATGCTCATACAGATCGACTGACTTTTTCATAAACAAACCTCCTTTACATCTGTTTTTTTGACAATATCATCACGGGCCGATATTGAAAGGCCCTCTTCCCACCGTTTTTACGGACCGGGTAACATGGTCTTTCCCTTAAAGGGAGAACATTGCCAAGTTCTCCGGGCAGAGTCAATCATCCTTCTGTACGCCCGAGGATTCTTTCCTGACCATAGAACATTCCTAACCGGTTGTGCACAAAGAACCGGCATAGCCTGAATGAGGAAGGAGCCCCCGCCCCGGGACTGAGGAGAAAAAGCTCCCGTTGGCTTTTCTTTAAGCGTGATACGTACCGATATCCTGCGCGCGATGTTTATAGTAGAATCGCGGAAGACCTATCTTCACTGGAGAGTTCATGACACAACCGGAAAACGATCAGCATCGCCAGCTTGTCGCAAAGATGCGGAAAGAGGAGCAGCTGCGCCAGGCAGGCTACAGAGAGCGGGCTTTAAAGCTGTTCCCCCATGTCTGCGCGCGCTGTAGCCGGGAGTTTGAAGGCCGGAAGCTGAAGGAGCTGACGGTTCATCATCGCGACCACAACCATGACAACAATCCCGCCGACGGCAGCAACTGGGAACTGCTCTGCATCTACTGCCACGAGCATGAGCATACCCGCGGCATCCAGGATCAGCGCGACGAAAGCACTCCTCCAGGAGGTTCGCAGCGCCCCACCCTTTGCCACTCCCCCTTTGCGGGATTGGGCCACAGATTAAAAGAAAAGGAATGAGGTTTCGCCACCGGAGCGGGGCTCATCTTGACGTCCTGATTGAACGTGCAAGAGCACCTCTGTGACAGCGCACCTGAGGAACCGGTTAACCACATCGGCTGATGATCTGATAGACTGTTTTCTAAGTCCGTTCATTGTGCTCGCCCGGGCGAGCGCAATGTGATGTTCCTGCAGAAAGAAACCGAATTTTTTGCCTGCCGTCCACGGAGAGACTTAAAATGAAGAGAATGATCATGCTGGTTGTCCTGCTCCTTTTACTTCCGCTTTCTGCCGCCATGGGGGCCTCTGACCTGGAGGATGGGAAAAGGTACTTTTCCGACAGCAGTCTGGGGTCCAACGGGAAAAGCTGCGCCAGTTGCCACCCGTCGGGTAAAGGTCTTGAGAATGCCTGTGACTATGATGTGCCGACCCTGCAGGAATTTGTCAATTTCTGCATCCGTGACGCCATGAAAGGAAAAATGCTGCCGGCCGATGATCCCAGGATTATCGAGATTGAAAGGCTGATGAGAGCGTCATATTGCAGGCAGTAGGCGCCAGCTTCCCCGAAAATTTCACGCTAAAAAGCCAGCTCAACTTCTTCTCCGGCAGAGATCCCGACATGCGCCGCGGTGATATCAGCCCGACCCGGGGGAATGAACCGAGCGCCCTCCTTTGTCAACAATCTTTCATGTATTTCTCTTAAAGATTCTGATAAATTGGTTCCCATCCGGACAGTCCGGAAGGGAACCGATCCGTTTTCGGACTGACACCGAGCAAATGCCAATGAGACAATCATTCGTGCCCTTTGAAGTGAGAACCAGCGAAGGGAGAGATGGATGCCCCGTAAATCCGCCGTCTTTGCTATTGTTTTCCTGGTCGCCCTGATAGGGGCCTGGATCTATAGGGTCAGCAACCAGCAAGCCCCCCTCACCATCGGTTTTGTTGCCGGCCTCACGGGCAGGTATGCCGATCTTGGCGTGGACTGTCGCAGGGGCGTTGAAATCGCCCTCGAGCAGCAGAACAGGCAGGGCGGCATCAACGGCCGGCCGGTTGACATGATCGCCCTTGATGATGGCCAGGATAAGCAGCGTGCGCTTGCGGCCGTTTCCTCCCTGCTTGAGCGCCGGGTCCCTGTTATTATCGGTCACGCCACCAGCAGCATGAGCATGGCGACTCTCCCTCTGGTGAACCAGAGTGAAACGCTGATGATTGCGCCGACCTCGTCGACCCCGCTCCTCAAGGACATCGACGACAACTTCCTGAGAACCTGCAGCGTTTCGAGCGTTTCGGCAGCCATGATGGCCCGTTATCTCAGGACCGAAAAAGCCTACCGCCATGCCGGCGTCATTTACGATCTCGGCAATAAAGCCTACTCGGAAGCATGGTACGGATCATTCAAGGACACCTTTGTCGAGGACGAAGGCCGCTCTGTGACCGCCCTGCCTTTTACTTCCATGGAAAATGCGCGACTTCTGCCCCTCGTCGAGCAGATGCGCACCAATAAGGTTGATGTCCTGCTGCTGGTGGCGAATTCAGTCGATGCCGCAATGATCTGCCAGCAGGTTCGTAAAATCGGATGGGAGGTAACCCTGGCCATCGCCGACTGGGCCGCCACTGAACAGTTGATCGACCTGGGTGGAAAAGCGGTGGAAGGAGTGATCATACAACAGACCTTCAACCGCAAAAGCACTGCCCCTGCTTACCTGGAGTTTAAAAACAGATTTCTTGAGCTTTACAAAGCGGAACCCGGATTTGGTGCATTGCACGCCTATGACGCGACCATGATCGCCATGTGGGGACTGGGTCAGAAGAGCAAGACTGAAAGTCTCAAAGAAACGATCCTGAGAAAGGCCGATTTCAAAGGGCTGCAATATGATATTCACCTCAACAGGTATGGCGACTCCTACCACGCCACCTACCTGGGCCGGGTGTCCGACGGCCAATTCGTCCTGTTGGGAGAGTACCAGTGAAAAAGCAGCATACCCTCAGAGAATCACTGGTTGTTTCCAACGTCCTGGTCAGCCTGATCCCCCTCCTGTTCATCGCCGTCGTCATCCTGCTGTTTATGATTCACGACAAAAAGCAGGATTTCATCCTCAGAACCGATCTCGTCTCAAAAGGAATTCGCGGTCAGATCCAGCTGTTCATGAACCAGCCCCTGGCGTCCCTGAACATGATCAGCGGCGTCCTCCATAAACCAGAGTTTTCCGATGAGGAGACCATCACCGGGTTGCTGAATACCCACATCCGCGAATCCGACTATTTTGAAGCGATTTATCTCCTGGATGCGACAGGCAAGGTGATCAACGCCGGGCTGCCCCGGGATCGGGAAAAATACCGCCCGGATCTGCTCGGGATAGAACTTGGCCATAAGCAGGAGATTCAGGCCGCACGTCAGTCCCGACAACCGGTCTGGTCGGACACCTTCCTGTCTCTGGACAGCGGTACCGTCAGCGTGTCCGTCTACCTGCCCTCCGGCGAGGGGATGCTGCTGGCGAACATCAACCTGGAAGCTCTCGAGAACTTTATCAACCAGCTCAGCAACGAATCTCTCATTACCATGGTTATCGACCGCAACGGTGCGATTCTCTTCCACCCCGACCCGGAGTTGCTGGGAAAGAGCATCATGATGAACAACATTGACCTGGTCGCGAAGGCACTGCAGGGGCATGAGCTGACCGGCCAGTTCACCTGGCGCGGGAAGGACTACTTCGGTTCCACCAGCAACATCGCCCCCATCGGCTGGATCGCCTTGAATGCCGTTCCCGCCAATATCTTTTCATCGAGTCTGAAGATTCCCCTGCTGATCTTCGCCGGCGGGATTTTTGCGGCCGTCGGGCTGTCTCTGTTGCTGGCCTACTACCGCGCCAGAAAAGTTGCCCGTCCGTTAACCGAGATTACCTTGATCAGCAGCATCATTGCCAGGGGAGACTATGCACGACCGCTGCCGGCCAGCGATTTCGAGGAGCTCCAGTTGCTGTCTGACAGTATCAACCAGATGGCCTCCGCGATCCAGAAACGTGAAGCGGAGTTGCGTGACAAAGAACTGAAGTACCGCGAACTGGTGGAGAGTACCAGCAATCTGGTGCTGCGCCTGGACCGCGACCTCAACATCACCTATGCCAACCATGCCCTGCACAAGCTCACCGGCATCGCCGCACCCGGGGACCTCGGCCTGCCGCTGCGAAAGTGCATTGCGGACCAGGAGTGGCCGGCCGTGGCAGAGACCTTAAACGACTGGATCTCGAAGCGCCAGGACAGCGGCAGCATTGAGTGCTTTATGGAGCACCCGGCCGGAACCAAGAACCGGATGCTGCTGGCGGTCAACCTTCACTTCGACCCGGCTGGGGCTCTCTACGACATCAACATCATCGGTCATGACATGACCACCCGTTATCAGATCGAACATCAACAGAAAGAACTCGAAGAAAAACGGCAGAAATCTCAGAAAATGGAATTACTGGGGCTGATGGCGGGAGGAGTCGCCCACGATCTGAACAACATCCTGTCCGGAATTATCAGCTTTCCCGAAATGCTCCTGATGCGCCTCGACACCAACGATCCCATGCGCGGGCCTCTGGAGATGATCAAGACGTCGGGAGAACGGGCTGCCGAGGTGGTCGCCGACCTGCTGACCATCGCCCGGGGTTCGGCGGCAGTTCGGCAGATGACCGACCTTAACCAGATCATTGCCGCCTACTGTAAGGCGCCGGAATTCATCCAGCTCAAGGAAAACCATCCGCGAATCGATTTTGAATTTTCCGGGGCTTCCGACCTCTGGCCGTGCAGATGTTCTCCCAGCCACATCGAAAAAACCATGATGAACCTGATCATCAATGCCTTTGAAGCCATCGAAGACGCAGGCCGGGTCACGGCTGAAACCAGGAACATCGGCCCAGGAGAGATCCCAGCCTATTCTGAAGATCTGCCGGCCGGCCACTACGTCGCAGCTATCATCCGGGACAGCGGCACGGGGATTTCAGAGGAAGATCTCGGCAGGATCTTTGAGCCCTTCTTCTCAAAAAAAGGCCTGGGTCGCAGCGGTACCGGCCTCGGCCTGGCTGTCGCGTGGAATTCCATCCGCGAACATGACGGCACCATCGTCGTCAGCAGTTCCCCGCAAGGAACCTGTTTTACGGTGCTGCTGCCAGCGGAACAGGATCACAGCATTCTGCAGACCAATATGGAAAAGCAGGGATTGAAAGAAGGCGACGGTGAAGAGATCCTGGTCGTTGATGACGAAGAGAGTCTCAGGGAAATTGCCGTCAACATGCTGAAGCTGCTCGGCTACCGGGCCACATCGGTTGCCAGCGGCGAGGCGGCCATCGACTATCTGCGCAGCAACAGGGCAGATCTGGTCCTGCTCGATATGCAGATGGATCCGGGCATGAACGGGCGGGAAACCTACGCCCGCATCAAGGATCTCTATCCCCGGCAGAAGGCCCTGGTGGCCACCGGCTATTCAACCAGCACCGATGTCGAGGCGACTATCCAGGCGGGGGCCGCGGGATTTATCAAAAAACCGTACCACATTCAGAATCTTGGTGAAGCGGTCTATCGCGCCCTTCATCCGGAATCATCCGCTGTTGATTAGCAGAACAAAATTCCACATTTTTTAGGTTATTTTGTTGAAGGCCATTTCACTTCTTGGTACAGTGAAAGACAGCCATTTGTTGTTTTATTTACCACACGGGAATGCCTTCGCCTGATCAGCGGGGGCATTTCCTGTTTTTCTGCCGTTTTCACGGCTCTAATCCCCCTCTGGCCTTGCATAAAAAAAGCCCGCTGTCGTGTCATGATCACAGCGGGCTTTCAGGTTCTATTCAGACGGGATCAGGTCAATTGGTACGTCTCTTTCGCCTGCCGGGATTCCTCACTGAGGCGGAATCTCTGCAGCATGCCCAGTAATTCAGAGGCCTGGCTTGACAGTTCCTCGGCAGCGGCAGCACTTTCCTGGGCGGTTGCAGTGTTTTGCTGGATCACCCTGTCGATGAGGCCAAGTCCCTCGTTGATCTGACCGATTCCGGTCGCCTGTTCGTTGGATGCGGTGGCAATCTCTTCGGCCAGGTCGGACACCTTGGACACCCCGCCCAGAATTCGCTCGAGGGAGCGGGCCGTCTGATTGGCGATATCAACCCCGTTACTGGTTTTCTCGACGGAACCGGCAATCAGTTCACTGGTCTCCGAAGCGGCCTTGGCACTGCGAGCCGCCAGGTTGCGCACCTCTTCGGCGACAACAGCGAAGCCTTTGCCATGCTGACCGGCGCGAGCGGCTTCCACCGCCGCGTTCAATGCCAGCAGGTTGGTCTGGAAAGCGATCTCGTCGATCACCTTGATGATCTTATTGATACTCTGCCCGGCATCACTGATGTCTGCCATGGCTGCGACCATGCGCTCCATCTGGGTATTCCCCTCTTCTGCAGCGCTCCTGGCCTCACTTGACAGGATGTTGACCTGGTTGGCATTGTCGGCATTGATCTTCGTCTGGCTCGACATTTCATTGAGGGAGCTGGAAATCTCTTCGAGTGATGCCGCGGACTCCGTCGCACCCTGGGACAGGGACTGGGAGAAGTCGCTGACACTGACACTGCTGGACGATATCTGCTGGCTGGCGACGATCTGTTGCCCGACCATGGAACTCAGGTCATTGCGGACTTTAAGCAGAGCTTTGCGCAATTCATCCTTCTTCTGTTCATCGACCTCGATCTCAAAACTCAAATCCCCAAGGGACAGGGCTTCAAGAGCTGTGCACACCTGCTTGAGCTTTTCGACCATATTGGCAATCGCTCCCAGCACGCTGCCGATTTCATCTTTGCGGTCATTGTTCACCTCAACGTGAATATCACCGTCGGCGACCCGGTCAACGACACCGACCACCCGCTTCAACGAGCGAAGCAGATCGATACTGATCCAGGCAAGCACCAGGCAGGACAGGATGGCGGAAAGCGCAGCACCACCGATCATCATGGTCATCGCCGATTGTTTGGTCTCTTGTGCTTCACGACGGGTCGCATCGAGCAGCAGATTGCCATTGGTCTTCATCACGGCACTGCGCTTCTTCAATGACTCCAGGAGGTCGGCAATTTTCGTTTCCACCTGGTACAGTTCGTTGCGCGGCGCCACAACACTCTGGAAATTTTCAAGATACTGGTCAAGCAGAATGGCAAACTTGACTCCGTCCTTAGTTTCCAGTTCGCCCATGCCGCTGTCCATCAGGCCTTTTTTGAGGTCACTGAAGCTGTTTTCAACCGCCGCAGCTTTTTCGAGGCCGCCTTCCGCCAGATAATTTTTGACGTCAACCTGCAGTTTGAGAATCTTTTCACTGAAGGCCGCAAACCAGATCTCGGCCTTGACCACGTCCCCTGTGCGGTTCAGTTCTCCCCTCAGTCCTGAATCGGGAGTAAAGCCGAGCTTGGTTTTCAATTCGGCAAAGCGGTGAAGATTGCTCTGGAACTCGTCGGCGGCGGAGTCAATCCAGACAATATCCTCCGCCAAGGCCGATCCTTCGATATGTTTCAGCTCTTTCTGAAGATTGGTTTTATGCTCTTTCAGGACCTGGTCCATGGTCGCCAGAAAATCATTGACGCCATCCGGTTTCAATATCCGACTGTCGTCGGCAATCTTCAACAGGGTCAGTTGAACCTGGGAGGCTTCCCCAGTGCTTCTGGCTACGGAATCAGCCTTCTCCAGGGCTGAACTCATTTGCGACAACCCGGTTATAGCCAGGGTCGTTACAAATGAAAACCCCAGAACAGCCAGAACCAGAACCAGTGCCATTTTCTGCTTGAACGTCAGACTCAGTTTCACAAACAACTCCTTTGTCACCTGCCGGAAAGCTTTCGCGCGTTAAAACACCATCATTTGGGAATATGAAGAGAGACCAAAAAGCCTCCCGTTATGGAAAGGCGAGCCCCCTCACAGCCCAAATTAGAACGAACTAACTATACAGTCAAAAAAATGGAAACTCAACCATTTTATTAACAGCAATCTAACAATGTTATGCATCAACGGACGCAAAACCCCGGGGAAAAAAATATTTTGTCAGGCTCCCAACCTTCGCCCCCCCTGTCTGCCCCAGGCAGACCTATCAGCCTGGGAATTTTCAAGCTCGATGAGAATTTCTCTACAACAACACTAAATTTATAAATGATGGGACGCTTTTCAGGCCGGAATCGTTCCACTTGCAGCCCTTTTCCCGAGATTCTCGATGCCAGACAGGTGATCGGGACAGAACTCAGGGGACAAAGCGTTCAGCCAATCACGGTATCCACGGCCGGTTGAACGGCTCTTCTTCCAGCCTTTCCAACACCATGCCATGCTGACGGTTTTATGGTAAAATTGGAATTCTGCCGCGAGCCGGGTAGTTCTTTCAGAGCTTTTGCATCTTTTGAAAGGAGGATCGTCTTGATGATTCAGGTGGTGTACAAGAATGGTCAGGAAGATTTTGTCGAACCGAAGTTTCTCGATATCCTGCTCTATCTCGGTGAAATTCAGGAGTTCCGCAGAAGTGACCACTGGGTCAATGTCTCAGAAGATCCTATCCGTGCCTTCAGACAGCGGCCATTCAGCGGTAGCGATCGGCGCAGCCGGCTGCCAACCGAATTCATTTCCGTACCCGTCAACGAATAATCAATCGTGATTCCCGAGGGGACAGACCGGGGGCAAGCCACCCCCGACTGCCCCCTCGGCAGCCAGATTTGCAACGGCGCCTTCAGGGAGCCCGGAGAGGCTTATTTCAACAGGCGCCGAGGATCCCGATCTTCAGGAAAGTTCATTTGTTCAGGCGTTTGAACGGTGACCGGGACGGCCCCTTTCGATTTTGAAAAGAAGCCGAAAAGGGCAGTCATAACTTTTTTAAGCGCCCGCCAGAGTTTCGGCAGCAGCCAGACCACCAGGGCCATGAAAAGAACCAGCAGAACCAGGAACACGACGGGGTGCTGCAGAGCCGTCCAGAGTCCGGCAACCACCAGGACATCTTCGGACAGAGAGACGAACCAGTTGCTGAAGGGCTCAGGAGAGGTATTGACAAGCACCCGGGATCCGGCCTTGGTCGCATGTGCTCCGGCAGCGACCCCACCTCCGACGAGAGCCGCCGCCAGCATGACCGCCGGGCTCATCTCGCCGACCGCCCCGGCGGCCAGCGCTGCGGCCGCGGGAACCCTGATAAAGGTATGCAGACCGTCCCAGGAGGTGTCGACTCCCGGCACCTTATCAGCGACAAATTCGACCAGGTACATGGCCCCGGCGGCAAAGATCACCAGGGGATCCGTCAGGATCTGAAGATCTGGAGGCAGTATCAGGTGACCGTTGGCACCGAGCAGTCCCAGCATGAGGACCGCCGCGTACAGATTGATACCGCTGGCCCAGGCCACCCCCATACTCAGACCGATCAGCGAGGTGATGTGCTCAAGCTGTTCCATAACCGCCTCCCTTTATACTGATGTCACTTTTCCGAAGACTGGAACAACCCCTTGACCTTGTTGACGGTTTCGTCAACTTTTTCACCGGTTTTTTCCAGGGCTCCTTCAACTTTCTCCCCGGTTTTTTGGGCCGCGACCTTGGCGGAATCGACCCCTTGCGAGAGTTTCTCTCCCGCGGCTTTGGCGGTTTCGTTGACCTTGGTCACCGAGGAATCGACAGCGTCCTTGACTTTCGTACCCACCTCGGTCGCCGATTCCTTGGCCGCCTCAACCGACTGATCAACCTTCTTTCCGGCGGTCTCGGCCGGACCGTCATCGGAATCACAGCCACTCAGCAGAACCAGGGTGGACACCAGGCAGGCCAGGCCGACAAAAAAAATTCTTTTCGGGTGCATTTTCATACCGGTTTTCTCCTCGAAATTGAGTCTAAAGCGCTCCTTGATACCACAGCGCAGCGTTGACCTACAGCTAAAGAATACCATAACAATCCATCAGGAATGCCACAAACAAAGCCCCGCTGAAAAACAACGGGGCATGCAGACAGCCGAAGTCGTATCCGGCAGCATGAGTTATTTCAGGACGAACCCGACCAACGCTTCAGGGGCGACAACCCTGAAGGTAAAGGATTCTGTCACGAACAGGTTGATTTCCGTCGCCGTGTGGCTGTGATAACCGATGGCAAGATCCTGGCCGACGGTCAGTTCCAGATCGCCACCGCGGCTGGCCACCAGCAGGGCATCCCTGACCAGTTCCGAATAGATGACCTTGCCGCCGATCTGGTTTTCAACGATGGCCCGCAGCGTTCCTCCCGGGGTGCTGCGGGCCAGGAACTTCCAGATTTTCGGGGAAACGACAAAATTGGCATCCCCCTCAACCCCTTCTTTGAGCAGCCGCGTCTGCCCTTCGGAGACCGCGTCGACGATGGCGTCCATGTCGAGGGACAGGCCCAGCTCATTCCCCCTGACCGAGGTCATGAGACCGGCTATGGAGCCAGGGGCGAAGCCTTCGTAAATGGCTTTTTCCTCGAACAGGGCGATGTCGCGACAGGCGCCGACCAGGGCATCGAGCTGAATATCCTTGGCCCCCCGTTCGGCATTGTCCAGTTCCCAGGTTTTAAGGGTGAAATTGGCCCGGGCTTCAACCAGGGGCTGAACCTGATGCACCCCGTAACGGACCGTATCACTGTCCTGCGCGGACGGAACGTCGAGACGTCCCAGGGTGACGCAGGCGTGGCCGAGGCCATGAGGCCCGTCGATATCGATAAATTTTCGGCCGGACAGGTTGGCGACCAGGGTTTCCCTGGCCATGGCATCTATTTCATTCCAGCCGAGGGGACTGATGGGAGCAAGTTCTCTTCTTAATAAATCCATAAACATCTCCTGTGATAAGACAATTGCCTGAACCGGTGGATGGCAATAGAAGAAGCGGAGATGACCATTAATTCCGGTCGGTCCATTCACGCGTTCAGGAACTATTTTTTCAGACTGCCGATCCCCAGGCCGGTCCCGACGTCGGATGACGACGGCTGGTCGCCACCTTCGGCGGGGCCACCGAGAAATTCTTCCTCGACCTCCTGGGCTCCCTCCTCATAAAACTTTATCTCTGCGGGATCGAGTTCTTTGAGCAGGCGCAGGAATTCTCCCGCGTGCACTTTCTCTTCATCAGCGATATCCTTGAGAACCTGTTGGGCAAGCTGGTTGTCCGTTGATTCGGCCAGCTGCTCATACAGCTGGATGGCTTCATACTCGGCAGCGACCATGAACCGGATGGCGCGGACCAGCTCGGCGTGGGTCAACAAGCGATCATGTTTCAAACAACTGAACGGATGTCCGAATTCAGGCATGTATTCCTCCTTGATTTAGGTACGACATTTGGCAGTGAACGATTCGAGAACCAACAAAAGTAAAGCCATTATAACCTATCTGTGAATTTTGCCCAGCGCAGTTCCCCCGACCCCTCAGACATGATTGAGCAGCTTCAGTTCCTTGGGATGAGGCTGCAAATAAACCTGCTGTTTCAAATAGGGCTGATCGTATTTTCTGACGAAGTGATTCAACAGGGTCAGAGGGACGATCAGGGGGACCAGGCCCTGCCGATAGGATTCTATCAGCTCGATGATCTCCTGCTTTTCATCACCGTTCAGGTCACGCTTGAAATAGCCCATGACATGCTGCATGACATTGACATGCTTGCGGGTCGTTGTTTTCAGCTTCAGAGCCTGCTGAAGCAGGACCTGGTACTGGTCGAACAGCTCGGCGCTGTCCAGCTTTCTGCTGTTGGCCACCAGGCGCCCCATCTCCCGGTAAATTTTTTCACTGTGCGCCAGAATCAGCAGCTTGTGCCGGGTGTGAAAGTCGACCAGCCCGCCGACTCCGGTCCTGGCCTTGAGCAGCTGCCGCCAGCGTCTCAGAGTAAAAATGGCGGTAATGAAATTCTCTCTGAGCTTGGCATCGTTCAGGCGCCCCTCTTCTTCGACCGGCAACAGGGGAAAATGTTCCTTGAAAATTCTGGCAAACACCCCGACCCCGGTATTTTTGGGAATTCCGTTGCGATCGTAGACTTTGACCCGCTCCATACCACTGCTCGGTGATTTCGACTTGAAGACAAAACCGTCGAGTTCCTCACCTTCAAGCTCGACGACGCGATTTTTTGCCCAGCGTTCCATCCGCTCGGTCATATCTTCGCCACTGCGGCTGAAAACCAGGCGCACCTCGTCCTTCTCGCCACTGACCAGGCGCAGGGTATCCCGCGGTATCGGCAGCCCCACTTCCACCTCAGGGCAGACCGGGACATAATCGACATACTCTCCCAGGGTGTCGCGCAGATAGCGATCGAGCTTGTGGCCGCCGTCATAGCGAACCTGAGCCCCCAAAAGGCAGGAGCTGACACCAAGGCGAATTTTTTCATCCATTGCGGTTCCTCCAGTTGCGCCCAAAAGGACGGGTATTTCATGAGAGAGGCAAAATCCTCTATAATTTATAAAGCTACCTATCAATAATACCCATAATACCCAACAAGGCCAGGATGTGACAAGGGAGTCCCGATGACCGCCACCGCCCAGGATAAACCCGTTTTCGTTGCCGGCGCCACCGGCTATATCGGTGGCAGACTTATTCCGCGCCTGCTGGAGAGAGGCTACCGGGTGCGCGCCCTGGCCCGCAATCCTGATAAACTGGCCGCCCGCGCCTGGGCGGATCACCGGAACCTGACCATCATCAGGGGGGACGCCCTGGCCGCTGCGGCACTGACCCGGGCAATGGCCGGATGCGGGGCGGCATACTACCTGGTACATTCAATGAACCCCGGGGTCACGGACTTCTCCCGAACCGACCGGACGGCCGCCGAGAACATGGCGACCGCAGCCCGCCAGGCCGAACTCAGCCAGATCATCTACCTGGGCGGCCTTGGTGAGGAGCAGCAGGATCTGAGCCATCACCTTCAGTCCCGTGCCGAGGTGGGCCTGCTGCTGCGCCGGGGACCGGTTCCGGTCACGATCCTGCGGGCCGCCATGATCATCGGCTCCGGAAGCGCCTCGTTTGAGATTCTGCGCTACCTGGTTGAGCATCTGCCGGTGATGATCACACCGCGCTGGGTCAACACCCCCTGTCAGCCCATCGGGATCCGCAATGTCCTCACCTACCTGATCGGCTGTCTCGAGCATCCGGAAACCATCGGTCAGACCTTCGATATCGGCCAGCCGAATATCTACAGCTACCGGGAACTGATGGAAATTTATGCGGAAGAAGCCAAGCTTCCGAAGCGTTGGATTATTCCCGTCCCGGTGCTGACCCCGCGGCTGAGTTCCTACTGGATCCACATGGTCACCCCGGTGCCCGCCGCCATCGCCCGCCCCCTCGCCGAAGGCCTCAGCAACCCGGTCATCTGCCGGGAGAACCGCATCACCCGCCTGATCCCGCAGGAACTGTTCGATGCCCGCAAGGCCATCCGGCTGGCTCTCGACAGGATCAGGCAGCAGCAGGTCGAGACGGCCTGGATCGATTCGGGACAGGTTCCTCCCGCCGAGTGGAGTATCGAAGGAGATCCGGAGTGGGCCGGCGGCAGCATGTTCGATGACAGTCGACAGGTCATCCTGGCGGGACAGCCGCAGGATATCTGGCCGGCGGTCAGCAGTATCGGGGGGGACAGCGGGTACTATTATGCAGACTGGCTGTGGCAGCTGCGCGGGCTTCTGGACCGGGTGATCGGCGGGGTCGGCCTGCGCCGGGGACGCCGCCACCCGAGGGATCTGTACCCCGGGGACGCTGTGGATTTCTGGCGGGTGGTCGCCCTTGAAAAAAACCGCTTTCTGCTCCTGTCGGCAGAAATGAAGCTGCCCGGCAAGGCCGTTCTGCTGTTCCGGATCAGGGCACTGGACGACAACCGCACCGAACTGCTGCAGACCGCCCGTTTTCTGCCCCGGGGGCTGATCGGCCTGCTCTACTGGTACGCCGTCATGCCCTTCCACCATTTCGTTTTCAACGGCATGCTCGAGGGCATCGTCAGGGCGTCAGGAAAAACCGCCATCGGCCCGGTGACCAAGCAGGGTTCCTGACGGCTGCCCCGTCTCGTCCACATCCGGATCGGCCTGCTCCGGAAAAAAGAGTCTGGTGGTTTCCAGGAATTCCCGTTCGACCCGCATCAGGATCGGAGCGATCAGATCCTTCGCCAGACCGAGTTCCTCCCAGGCCCGCGGCTGCAGACGGGGAACGGTATCGACCAGAAGCGTTTCCTGGCCCGCCGTGTGGGCGAAGATATCCCCCAGGTGCAGCAGGCAGGCTTCTCTGGAATAATTGGCCAGACGCGGCGAATGGTGACCGGAGATCATGCGGATCAGCGGGGGGGACAACCGCCAACGTTCCGCCAGAAAGCGGCCGACCAGGGCATGATCGACCTTGAGCACGTCCTGTTCGGCCCGGAACATGGGCAGGGACTGCCGGCGGGCCATGGAGACGGCGGCCAGGTAATGTTCCGGCATGCGTTCCACCATCACCAGGCGGCCGAGATCGTGCAGCAGGCCTCCGGTGAAATAGAGCTGGGGATCTTTTTCCCCCGCCGCCTCAGCCAGGGCCCGGGCAAACAGCCCACAGCGGATGGAATGACGCCAGAACTGTTCAGGATCGAGAACGCCCGCCGGAATCGTGCGGAACTGATCGACGACACTGATCCCCAGGGCGAGATTCTTCAACTCGTCGGTGCCGAGCAATGACACCGCCCGGCTCACCGATTCGATTTTTCCCGTCAGGGCATAATAGGGGCTGTTGACCATCCTCAGCAGCCGGATGGTCAGGCCCGGGTCTTTATCGAGGACGGAAGCGATCCGATAGGTCGACGCATCGCTGTCACTGAGCAGGTCGACGATCTGGCTGTAGACCAGGGGCAAGGAGAAGAGAGGGATGTCCCCCTTGAGCAGTTGCGACAGGCTCAGGGGCGGCCCCGGAGGGACCCCGCCGGCGACCGCAGCCACGGTCAGAGCCGGAACCCAGCCATCCCGCAGCTGAAGGGCGATCCGGTGGAGCAGGTGCCTGAACAGGGTCGCCAGGGGTTCCCGGGCGGGGTCGTTCAGAACCAGGCGTTCAAGCAGCAGGCCCCTGGCCTGCTGCTTGAAGGACGCGGCGATCCGCTGCTTCTCACGGTAACGGTGGTCGAGGCTTGCTTCCCGGATATCGGCCTCGATAATCCCCCACGATTTCAGAGCTTTAATGGAATGCTCCTGGAGGGGCGCACCGGCGGCCAGAATAAAACGCCCCCCCGGAGAAACCAGGTCATTCTCCAGGATCATCCCCGGATTTAAATCTTCAAGGTACACCAGTGGCACAGGAGGAAAGCCTTTTCATTTAATGGAATGACAGAGCAGGAGGAGAACGTCCCCCCCCCTGACGAAAATTATGCATAATTATAGAACATTTTGACGATGATGAACAGAAACTTAATTTTTCTCCCCCTATCTCGTCTGATTCGTTAAACTTAACAGCGATATCAGACCCTTCAGCCTGTTTACGAGTCTTCCAACGATGAGGCCGGAATGAAGTTCAAGTGGACTGCAGACCGTGAGCGTGAAAACCTGATCGCCCTGTTGATCGTCGCCGTCCTGATCGGCATGGTCACCGGGACCCTCGCGGTTGCCTTCCGCTACCTGCTGGTGCTGGTCACCGACCTGTTCTGGCCCGACGCGTTCGCCATGCTGGCCATTGGCGAACATTATCCCTGGTACCTGATTCTGGTCATCCCGGCTCTCGGGGGCCTCCTGGTCGGTCCGCTGATTACCCGGTTCTGCCCGGAGACCAGGGGGGCCGGGGTCCCCGAGGTGATCGAAGCGGTCGTCAACCGGGGCGGGACCATCCACTATCGCACCGCCCTCTTCAAGACCCTGTTCACCTCTCTGTCAATCGGCTGCGGCGCTTCGGTCGGCCGCGAAGGTCCGGTCGTTCACATCGGCTCGGCGGTGGGTTCGGCGCTGGCCCAGTTCATCGGCCTGAATACCGAATGGAAGAGGGTCTTCCTGGCCTGCGGCGCCGCTGCCGGGATCGCCGCAACCTTCAACGCCCCCATGGCCGGCATGCTGTTCGCGGCCGAAATCATCCTGGTCGATTTCCAGGTCAGCTACCTCAGCCATATCGCCATCTCCGCAGTAACGGCGACGGTCATCTCCCACCACTTCCTCGGCAACCTCCCGGCCTTCCAGGTCCCGGCGTTTGAACTGGTCAGCTATTTCGAGCTGCCCCTCTATGGCCTGCTCGGCTTCTGCGCCGGCATAGTCTCGATCCTGTTTATCCGTTCCATTTCCCAGGTTGAAGCCCTGTTTGCGCGGCTGGCCATCCCCCTGTCCTGGCGTCCCGCTCTGGCCGGCCTGTTCATCGGCGGCCTGGCGATCCGTTGGCCCCATGTCCTCGGGGTGGGGTACGAATCGATCAACCTGGCCTTGACCTCCAAGCTGACCCTGACCCTGCTGGTCATTGTCCTGGTCTTCAAGCTGATGGCCACCGCCTGCAGTGTCGGGGCCGGCTTCTCCGGCGGAATCTTCGCCCCGTCACTGGTCCTTGGATCATTGCTGGGAGGCATCTTCGGCATCTGCGTCACGGCGGTTTTCCCGGCCCACGTGGCCGCCAGCACGACCTACAGTCTGATCGGAATGGGAGCGGTCGTCGCCGGAACCACCCTGGCGCCGATCACCGCCATCTTCACCATTTTCGAACTGACCTACAACTTCGAAATCATTCTCCCGCTGATGGTTTGCTGTATTGCCAGCATGATGACGGTCCAGAAATATTATGGCTATTCCATCTACGAAACCAAGCTCCTGAGTCGCGGCGTCAAAATGGTCCGCGGCCACGATGTCAACCTGCTGAGAACCCTTCAGGTCGGTGACTTCATGACCACCGAATTTGAAACCATCCGGCCGGACACCCGCCTGGGCGAGATCCTGAAAAAAGCCGAAACCGCTGCCTACCCGCATTTTCCGGTCGTCAACGCCCAGCAGCAGCTGGTCGGCATCCTGTCGATAAGCGATTTGAGAAGCTTTATTGCTGAAATCGGTGAACTGAGCGAGCTGGTGGTCGCTTCCGAGATCATGACCAGCAGGGTGATCATCCTGCGGCCGACGGACAATTTTGAAACCGCCTTTGAAATTTTTGAAGGGAAACAGATTTCGACCCTGCCGGTGGTCAGCGACAAGGGGCAACGCCTGCTGGGAATTCTAAAAAAAAGCGACCTGCTGCTCACCTACAACCGCAAGGTTCTGAAATCGGGCGGGCCGTTCTGATCCCCCGCCACCCCATGACAGGAGCGGCGGGAAACTCGTCTCAAACAGTCTGGGCAACCCCCTTTTGAGGGGCAGCCTCGGTCTTATGGATTTTGCCGTCCGGGCCGATCTGCGGCAATTGCCAGATCTCCCGGTTGTATTCCAACATGGTCCGGTCGGTTGAAAATTTCCCGCCGCAGGCGGTGTTGACAATGCTCATCCGGGTCCACAGTTCCTGGTCCTGGTAGGCTTGGGCGACCCGCTTTTGCGCGACCACGTAATCGGCAAAATCGGCCGCCACGAGCCAGGGATCGTGCGGATTTTCAATGGCCGCGATGATGGGATCGAAAATTCCCGGCTCGAACTGGTTGAAGTGACCGCTTTTGAGCAGCCGCATGACCCTCTGCAGATTGCCGTCGGCGGCGATCACCGCAACGGGGTCATATGTTCTGCGCCGCTCTTCCACCTCGGCGGCGGTCAGGCCGAACAGGAAGAAATTATCTTCGCCGACCTCTTCACGGATTTCGATATTCGCCCCGTCGAGGGTGCCGATGGTCAGGGCGCCGTTGAGCATGAATTTCATATTGCCGGTCCCGGACGCTTCCTTGCCGGCCGTGGAGATCTGTTCGGACAGATCCGCGCCGGGACAGATGACCTCCATGGCCGACACCCGGTAGTTGGGCAGAAACACGACCTTGAGCAGATCGCCGACCTGGGGATCGTTGTTGACCAGGGTCGCCACGTTGTTGATCAGCTTGATGATCTGCTTGGCCATCTGGTAACCGGGCGCCGCCTTGCCGCCGATCAGCACGCAACGTGGCGTCCAGTCCGCCACGTCCCCCTGCTTGATCCGGTCATAGAGGTGGATAACATGAAGGATATTGAGCAGCTGGCGCTTGTATTCGTGAATCCGCTTGACCTGGATGTCGAACAGGGCGTCGGGATTGAAGACGACTCCGCACTCCTGCTTGACAAGCTGGGCCAGCCGCTGCTTGTTGTTGAACTTGACCCGCCGCCATTCCTCGCGGAACTGCGGGTCATCAGCAAGTGCGGCCAACTGGTTGAGCTGACCCAGGTCGGTGACCCAGTCGCTGCCGATCCGTTCATCGATCAGCCGTTTCAGGCCGGGATTGGCGTAAGCCAGCCAGCGCCTCTGGGTCACGCCGTTGGTCTTGTTGTTGAATTTTTCCGGCCAGAGTTCATAGAAATCCTTGAATAGCCCCTCTTTCAGCAGCTGGGAATGAAGTTCGGCAACGCCGTTGACGGAAAAACTGCCGACAATCGCCAGGTAGGCCATCCGCACCTGGGGTTCCGGCCCTTCTTCGATAATGGACATCCGCCGTTGCCGGTCAAGATCTCCCGGCCAGTGCTGCGCAACTTCGGCCAGGAACCGGGCGTTAATCTCGTAGATGATGTCGAGCAGACGCGGCAACAGGCTGCGGAACATGCGGACCGGCCACTTTTCAAGGGCTTCCGGCAGCAGGGTATGATTGGTGTAGGCCATGGTTTTCTGGGTGATATCCCAGGCGCTGTCCCACTCCAGTCCCCGTTCATCGAGCAGAATCCTCATCAGTTCGGCTACGGCGCAGCTGGGATGGGTGTCATTGAGCTGGAAACTGTTCTTCTCGGCGAACTCGCTCAGGTCATGCCCCTTGATGATCACCCAGCGGTCGACCACGTCCTGCAGGCTGGCCGAAGCCAGGAAATACTGCTGCCGCAGCCTGAGCTCCTTGCCGTTTTCACTGGCGTCGTTGGGATAGAGAACCATAGTGATCTTTTCGGCATCGTTCTTCCCGGCCACCGAACCCGGATAGTCACCCGAGTTGAAGTCCTCGAGGTCGAACTCCTCGGTAGCGACGGCTTTCCACAGACGCAGGGTGTTGACGGTGCCGTTGCGATAGCCGGGCACCGGGACATCGTAAGGCATGGCCCAGACGTCCCGGGTTTCGACCCAGCGAACCCGCAGCCGACCGGACGCGTCGTTATAGAATTCACTGCGCCCGCCAAACTTGATCCGCTGGCGATATTCGGGGCGTTCCATCTCCCAGGGATTGCTTGAGGACAGCCAGTGATCGGGCTCCTCCACCTGGTAGCCATTCTTGATACGCTGCCGGAACATGCCGTATTCGTAGCGGATTCCATACCCCTGGACCGGCAGCTGCAGGGTCGCGCAGCTGTCGAGGAAACAGGCGGCCAGACGGCCGAGACCGCCATTGCCAAGACCCGCATCCGGTTCGATGTCCTCGAGTTCTTCGAGTTCGAGGCAAACATCGGTCAGCGCTCTGGTCAGGTCATCTTCAAGCCCCAGATTGAGAACCGCATTCCCCAGGGACCGGCCCATGAGGAATTCCAGAGACAGGTAGTAGGCCCGCTTGCAGTCACTTTCCTCATAGGCGTAGCGGGTTTCCTTCCAGCGCTCCATCAGCCGGTCCCGCAAGGTCAGGGCGAGGGCCTCGTAGGCATAATGGGTCAAGCGACAGTTTTTATCGCGACCGAGGTGATAGGTGTAATAACGACGGAAATCCTGCTTGAGGCTGGTGCTGTTCATCCCCAGCGGAGGCGCTTCGGTCAGCTCGGGACAATGTCCTTTATTCTTGAAACGTTTGAAGTTCATAACCATATCCACTTGAAAGTGAGGCAAAAAATCACGGCAAACCAGGCACCGAAAAAGTGACCTGCCAGTGATAAAAATATCACATCGTGGAGAGCGGAGAAAAGGCAGAGTAAAAAATTAGCCGGAAACCGGGAGACGGCAGGGTGGCACAGGGCGCGGTTCCCAGACCGGCAAAAGAACTCCAGCCACGAACAGCTAGCGGGGGCAAAAAACCGTTGGCTCCTCCCGGAGGCCTGCAGGGGCAGGAACTCCGGGAGCATTGCGCACCCCTTAGTGGGCTTCCGCCCAGTTCGCCCCCGTACCAAGTTCAACCTTCAGGGGCAGGGCCAAGGGAACGGCCCCCTCCATTTCGGCCCTGATCAGATCCTTGACCCTGTCCAGCTCCCCTTTCGGAACCTCGAACACCAGTTCGTCATGAACCTGCAGCAGCATGCGGGTCTGCAGCCCGTCTTCCTGGAGCCGCCGGTGGATATTCACCATGGCGACCTTGATGATGTCCGCGGCACTCCCCTGAATGGGATAATTGATGGCGTTGCGTTCGGCATAGCTGCGTACCGCGCCGTTCTTGCTGTCTATCTCCGGTATGGCGCAGTGGCGGCCAAGCAGGGTGGTGACGTATTTTCGTTCGCGGGCCTCTTCTTTCTTGGCCTCGAGGTATTGCAGAACCGCCGGGTAGCGTTCGAAATAATGATCGATGAACTGCTGGGCCTCGGCACGGCTGATACCAAGGTCTTTGCCAAGGCTGAAGACGCCCATTCCATAAAGAACCCCGAAGTTGATAGTCTTGGCCTGGCGGCGCATATCATCCGTGACCAGCTCGGGAAACACATTGAAGATTTCACTGGCGGTGCGCCTGTGAATATCCTCCCCGGCGGCAAAGCTCTCCTTGAGAGCCGGAACGTCAGCCATATGAGCCATCACCCGCAACTCGACCTGGGAATAGTCGGCGGACAGCAGGACCCAGTCCTCCTGCGGAACAAAGGCCTCGCGAATGCGCCGACCCTCCGGGGTGCGGATGGGGATGTTCTGCAGGTTCGGATCGCTCGACGACAGGCGTCCGGTTGCCGTGACCGTCTGGTTGAAGGAGGTATGCAGGCGTCCGGTCGCCGGGTTGATCAGCTTGGGCAGGGCGTCGCTGTAGGTATTCTTCAGTTTGCTGACCGACCGGTATTCCAGAATCTTTGCGGCAATCTCATGTTCCCCCGCGAGGGTCGTCAGCACGTCGACGTTGGTCGACCAGCCGGTCTTGGTCTTCTTCCCCTTGGGCAGGCTCAGCTTCTCGAAAAGAACCTCCCCGAGCTGCTTGGGGGAATTGATATTGAACGGCCCGCCGGCAAGTCGATGAATCTCCTTCTCCAGAGCCGCCAGTTTTTCGCCCATCTGAACCGACAGAGACCCGAGAAACTCGGCGTCGATCCTGATGCCGGTCCATTCCATGCCGGTCAGCACCTCAACCAGGGGCATCTCCACCTGGTAGAACAGCTCGGACAGGGCTCCCTCGGGCAGCTCAGCCAGGAGTTTTTCACTGAGCTGCAGGGTGATGTCGGCATCTTCGGCGGCATAATGGGCCGCCCTCTCGACCTCGACTTCGGAAAAGCAGATCTGGTTCTTCCCGGAGCCGGCCACCTCGGAATACGGGATCATGCGGTGATTGAGGTGTTCCAGGGCCAGGGCATCGAGGCCATGAGACTTTGCTTCGGGATAAAGGACGTAGGACAGAACCATGGTGTCGACAGCAATGCCGGCCAGTTCGATCCCGGCATTACGCAAAACCAGGGCGTCGTACTTGATGTTCTGACCGACTTTGCCGTAATCGGGAGATTCGAGCAGGGGCCTGAGCTTCTCAAGCACCAGGCCGAGATCCAGCTGGTCGGGAACGCCGAGATAGCGGTGACCGACGGGCAGGTACCAGGCCTGGTGGGCCTTGACGGCAAAGGACAGTCCCACCAGTTCGGCCTGAACCGCGTTGAGACTGGTGGTCTCCGTGTCAAAGGCGAACCGGCCGGCCTCCCTGAGGGTCGCGATCAGTTCATCGAGCTCCGCTTCCGTCGTCACCGTGCGATAATCGGTGTCCACCGGCACGCCCGGCTTCAACGCCGCGAACTCCTGCTGCAGCTTGGTAAACTCCAGGGTGCGGAACAATTCTTCCAGGGTCTCGCGGTTCGGTTCCCCCAGGGCGATATCCTCGGGGCTGACATCGATATCGAGATCGTAGACCAGATCCGCGAGCTGTCTCGACAACCGGGCCTGGTCGGCAAACTGGCGCAGGTTCTCCTGGCGCTTCTTCCCCTTCACCCGGTCGATGTTGTCGAGCAGGTTCTCGATGCTGCCAAACTCCTGAATCAGACTACTGGCCGTCTTTTCACCGATCCCCGGCACTCCCGGAATATTGTCCGACGTATCGCCGGCCAGACCGAGCACCTCCAGAACCTGCTCGGGAGGAACCCCGAATCGCTCGATGACCTCCTGGCGGCCCGAAACTTTCCCCTTCATGGTGTCAAGCAGCTGGACATGGTCGCCGACAATCTGCATCAGGTCCTTGTCTCCGGTCACGACGGTTACGGCATAGCCCTGCTCAACATAGCGTTTGGCCAGGGTGGCAATGATATCGTCCGCTTCATAGCCGGGTTTTTCGAGGGCCGGCAGGTTGAAAGCCCGCACCACATCCTTGATGAGCGGAATCTGGGGGACCAGGTCGTCCGGCATGGCCGCCCGGTTGGCTTTGTATTCCGGGTAGATCTCCTTGCGGAAAGTCGGTCCCTTGCTGTCAAAGACAACGGCCACATGATCCGGCTTGCGGTCCCGCAGCAGGGTGATCAGCATATTGGTAAAACCGTACACCGCGTTGGTCGCCTCGCCTTTTGAGTTCGACAGGTGGCGGATGGCAAAATAGGCACGGTAAATATAGGACGATCCGTCAACCAGATAGACCCGTTCTTTCTCAGTCGTCATGATGAATATCAGCCTTTCCTTTCGGTTGTGTTCGCAGGATTATTTCACAGCCGGACCGAAAGTAAAAGGCTCTCCTTGTCAAAATGCCACGGTCGATTTGAGCCACGGGAATCTTGACAAGGCAACTCCGATATTATTATCTTTCCGAATGGTTAAATTCCCTTCCGGAAACAAGCCAGCCACCGTCAAGCAATGCCCTGGCGACCTTCCCCCCATGTGCTGACGCGCCATGCGAGCAGGCCTCCCAGGTCATCCCCGGGCAGCGCGGACGTTTTTTGTACCGGAAAGGGGCGAGTGACAGTCGTTTTGATAAACACAACCTGAACTTGCTACAATGGCCTCATTCCCTCTTTTCTCAACGGAGGTAAAAAAATGCACGACAATTTTGAAGATCACGACGAATCGATCGAATACGAAATAGAAGTCGAAACCGATGCCGATGTCCAGCCCGTCCCCGACGACGGCCTGGTTCTGGCCCGCGATATCCTGCCGGCCCGGCTGCCCATCATCCCCCTGCGTCCGCGTCCGGCGTTTCCGGGCGTTATCATCCCGCTGACGGTAAACGGCGAATCGCGGGTAAGAACCATCAAACAGGCGATGGAGACCGAATCCCAGTCCATCGGGCTGGTGATGGTTCAGCAACTGGACGAGGAGGATTCCACCACCAATCTGCAGAAAGTCGGTGTCGCCGCCAAAATCCTGAAACTGATTCACTCCAGCGACGACAGCGCGCATATCCTGGTCAACAGCCTGGAGCGCTTCAGTATCGAAGATGTGACGGAAATCAAGGACGTCATCTTCGCGAGTGTCTCCTATTTTTTGAGCCCGACCTACGCCAACAATCCGGAGCTCAAAGCCTACTCCATGGCGATCATCTCAACCCTCAAGGAACTGGTCCAGATCAACCCCCTCTATTCGGAGGAGATCAAGCTGTTCCTCGGCCGCTCGAGCATGGACGATCCGGCGCGGCTGACGGACTTTGCCGCCAACCTGACCAACGCTGACGGATACGAACTTCAGGAGGTCCTGGAAACCTTCGACATTCACCGGCGCATCGACAAGGTCCTGGTCCTGCTCAAAAAAGAGCTGGAGGTCTCGCGCCTGCAGACTAAGATCTCCCAGCAGATTGAGGAGAAAATTTCCAAGCAGCAGCGCGAATTCTTCCTCAAGGAACAGTTCAAGGCCATCAAGAAGGAGCTGGGCCTTGAAAAGGAAGGGAAAACCTCGGAGATCGAAAAATTTCAGGAGCGCCTGAAGAAACTGACCCTTAACGACGAGGCCCAAAAAGCGGTTGACGAGGAAATTCAGAAGCTGCAATTGATTGAACCGTCGTCACCCGAATATACCGTCAGCCGGAACTATCTCGACTGGCTGACCATCCTGCCGTGGGGCAAATTCAGCAAAGATTCCTACGACCTCAAGCGGGCCCGACGGGTTCTGGACCGCGACCATTACGGCCTCGAGGACGTCAAGGAGAGGATTCTCGAATTCATCGCTGTCGGCAAGATGAAGGGGGATATTTCCGGATCGATCCTCTGTCTGGTCGGTCCCCCCGGGGTCGGGAAAACCTCTATCGGCAAAAGTATCGCCGACGCCCTCAAACGCAAATTCTACCGCTTTTCCGTCGGCGGCATGCGCGACGAAGCGGAAATCAAGGGGCATCGCCGCACCTATATCGGAGCCATGCCGGGAAAAGCGATCCAGGCCATGAAAAGCGCCGGGACGTCAAACCCCGTACTGATGCTCGATGAAATCGACAAAATCGGGGCCTCCTTCCAGGGCGATCCGGCTTCGGCCCTGCTGGAAGTTCTCGACCCCGAACAGAACGGCTCCTTCAGGGATCATTATCTCGATGTGCCCTTCGACCTGTCCAACGTGCTGTTCATCGCGACGGCAAACCAGCTCGATACCATCCCGGCGCCGCTCCTCGACCGCATGGAGGTGATCCGCCTGTCCGGCTATATCCTCGAAGAGAAACTTGAGATCGCCAAGCGCTATCTGGTCCCCAAGGCTCTCGAGCAGCACGGCCTCGCGAAAAGCCAGGTCTCCATCCAGAAAAGCGCCCTGGTCGACATCATTGACCGGTACGCCCGGGAAGCCGGAGTCCGGGGTCTTGAAAACAAGATCAAGAAAATTATGCGCAAAGCCGCCATGGAGTTTGCCGAAGGTCGCGAGGAGAAGCTGACGGTGACCAAGAAGGACGTGGAAGCGTTCCTCAGCAAACCGGTTTTTGCCGAAGAGGAACTGATCAAGGACGCCCCCGGGGTAGTGACCGGCCTGGCCTGGACCCGAATGGGCGGAGCCACCCTGCAGATTGAAGCAACCGCCATGCGCAGCAAAGGAAAAGGCTTCAAACAGACCGGCCAGCTCGGCAAGGTCATGGTGGAAAGCTCTGAGATCGCCTATTCATACACCATGGGGCATGCGGAGGAATACCAGATTCCGGAGGACTACTTCGACACCCATTTCATCCACCTCCATGTCCCGGCCGGCGCGACCCCCAAAGACGGTCCTTCGGCCGGCATAACCATGACCACGGCCCTGCTGTCGATGATTCTCAAGAAACCGGTGAGAAGCAAACTGGGAATGACCGGTGAGCTGTCCCTGACCGGCCGCGTCCTGCCCATCGGCGGGGTCAAAGAAAAAACCATCGCGGCGCGGCGGGCCGGCTTGAAAGTTCTCATTTTCCCCAACGAGAACCGCAAGGACTACGAAGACCTTCCGGCCTACCTGCGCGAGGGGATCGAGGTCCATTTCGTCAAAGAATACCCGGAAGTCTTTAAAATTGCGTTCAACCCAAAATCCTAACTGAACAGGGAGCCGTTCAAAGTGAGTGTTGCCGAACTGAAAGCCGCCGTCATGGCGTTATCTAACGAAGAGAAAAAAACGTTTATTCTTGAGGCGTTGCCCGACCTTTCCCGGGACGTGATCCAGGATCCCGGATTCATGATGCAGCTGTTTCCGGTCCTGCTGGGAATTCTCAAGGAAAGTGGCATGGACCTGCAGCAGTTGCTGCAGCTTGCGGCGATGATGAACAATCAGCAGCAATGAAAAACCTGACAACCCGTATCAGATGTAGTATAGTAATGACTTGTACCTCCTGATTTTCAGAGATAAATTTGACATCGGGAGCCAGAATGCTAAAAGATACAAGGGTAGGTTAACTCAAAAAGAATACCAAAGGAGGAAACATGAAACGTCTAGGGGTTATTCTGGGGGCTGCCAGCTTGGGAATGCTGCTGCTGTCAGGTTGTGTGGCAAAATTGTCCGAAAGTGATCAGGCCAAGCTCGACAGCGCCCTGAAGGCTGCCCAAAGCGCCAACCAGTCAGCGACCAGCGCCAGCGCCTCAGCTGACCGCGCCGAAGCCGCCGCCAAGACCGCCGAAGCTGCTGCTGCCAAGGCCATGAGCGCAGCCGATTCTGCCAAGGCCTCCGCCAACGCTGCTGAAGCGTCCGCAACCAGCGCCAAAATCAGTGCCTCCAAAGCAGCCAAAGCTTTCGAAATGACTCAAAAGAAGTAAGATCCACGCGACATATCATAAAAAAAGGTCCTGTATGATCATACAGGACCTTTTTTTATGATATCCCCAGCCCCGACAGGCCAGGCCGAACCCTCACTGCCCCTTGCCGGGGAAATAGGCATACGCCTCAGGAGGCGGGACCTTTGTCAATGGGGTTCAGAGCGGCTTCCGTCCGGTCAATCGCGACCGGAATCCCCCTTGATTCCGCGATGATCCCGCGGAGAAAACGCCGGTCCAGAGGAGCTTGCCAGCCCAGCCTGGCAGCCTGTGCGCTCACCTCGGCGTAGAGATCGCCAATACGCCCCAGGTAGTCGGGATGGACCTCCACGTACAGCTGCTCTTCGACGATGGCCACTTTGGCAGGTTGATACACAATGGTCACCGGCGTCCCGCGGGTGACCCTGGCTGCCAGGTCGGTGATATCGGACGGATACAGCCTGATACAGCCGTGACTGACCCGCCGGCCGATCCCGTAGGGACGGTTGGTACCATGAATGCCGTACCCGGGAAGAGACAATCCCAGCCAGAAACTTCCGAGGGGATTTTCCGGTCCGGCTGCGATGATGTTGGGAACTGTCGGATCACCGCGCATGGTCTCCGGGCGGGTCCAGATCGGATCCTTGATCATTTCAGCGATGGTGTAAGTCCCCTCAGGGCTCAGCCACCCTTCCCGCCCCAGACCGATCGGGTAAATTCTGACCCGGAACAGCCCGCCTTCCTCTTCCACGAGGTAGAGACGATACTCGGCCAGGTTGATGGTGATCCCGGGCCGGTAAGCTCCGGGAACGATGGCAGAGTAAGGCAGCAGCAGCTCAGCACCGACCTCCGGCAGCCAGGCATCCTGACCGGGATTGGCATTGACCAGGGCGGAGAATCCCAGGCGCCCGCGCCGGGCAATTTCCATCAGGGTCTCGTCGCTGCCGATGACGTAGGGGCGATTGGTGCCGACGATCGCCCCGGAGGGCGCGGGCCGGACCAGAGCTTCACTGTCCAGACGGGGATACCAGGCCCGAACCGGCGGAGGCAGCAGCAGGGCCCCCGACAGGACAGCGAATGACAGCAGCAGGAGGATACGCTTTGAAAACATGTTTCCCTCTTTGTCATGTGAGTCCGGCAGGACCTGCCGGGCCCGCCCGATGACCAGTTATCAATTGACCTTGTGCAAAACGATCTGCTAGATTCATCGACGTTGAATTCTACATGAACACTGGCGGGGACAGAATCATTTTCTGTCCCCGCATTTATGAATTAACAGGAGGATTTCTCATGCGCGTTCTGTCCGGCATCCAGCCTTCAGGTTCTCTCCACCTGGGAAACTTCTTCGGCATGATGAAGAAGATGATCGATTACCAGGAGCATGAAGAGCTGTTCTGCTTTATTGCCAACTACCATGCCATGACCAGCTTATCGGACGGAAAAGCTCTGGCCAAAGGCACCCTGGAAGCGGCGGCCAACTTCCTGGCCCTGGGTCTTGATCCCGAAAAAAGCACCTTCTGGGTCCAGTCGGACATTCCCGAAGTCCAGGAACTGTCCTGGATCCTCTCGAACTTCACTCCCATGGGGCTGCTCGAGCGCTGTCACAGTTACAAGGACAAGGTCGCCCAGGGAATCAAGCCGAATCACGGTCTGTTTGCCTACCCGGTGTTGATGACCGCGGACATCCTCCTGTTTCAGAGCGACAAGGTACCGGTCGGCAAAGATCAGAAACAGCACCTCGAAGTGGCCCGCGACATCGCGATTAAATACAATAACGAATACGGCGAGGTCTTCACCCTTCCCGAGCCGGAGATCGATGAAGACGTCGCGACCGTCCCGGGGGTCGATGGCCGGAAGATGAGCAAGAGCTACGGCAACACCATCGACCTGTTCCTCGATGACAAGGCGTTGCGCAAACAGATCATGCGCATCGTGACGGATCCGACGCCCATCGAAGAACCGAAAAATCCGGATACCTGCAACATTTTCCAGATTTATCGGCTGTTCCTCGACCAGGAAGGGGTCGCCGAGCTGCGCAAACGCTATGAAACGCCCGGCTTGCGCTACGGCGACGTCAAACAGGAGCTCTTCGAAACCACCCGCGACTTTTTCGCCCCCTACGCGGAAAAACGCAAAGCCTTGCTCGACGACCCGGACAACCTGCGCAAAATCATGGCAATGGGTGCGGACAAAGCCCGCTACATCGCCAACAAGACCCTGCGCAAGGTCCGCAAAAAAGGTGGTTTAAGCTATTAACCGGAAGCGCCCCTTCCTGCTATAATTTCACCTGACGACACGTTCTATTGGCTCCGGTCGGTTTCCGTACCGGAGCCGCCGGTATCCGGCAGCCAAAGCCATATGGAAAAGGAGGGACATGATGCCCACTCTGAAACAATGGTTCTGCAGTTGTACAGGCAAAAAACGTGAACTTGTTATGGATCCCTACGTTGAGGAAGACTCCCTCGAGCCGACCTGCCCGCGCTGCGGGGCCACTCCGTCATCGGACCCCCGCCATACGATCAGCTATCGCGAACGGGAAGAACCCGCAGACTAGCTGCCGGCTTCGGGCTGTTCCCGGGTAAAAGTGACAAATGCCATTCCCGGTCTGCGACTGGCGTCGCGCATGGCAAAATGAATCCCTTCAAGCTGCCAGCCTTCGCCGGTCCAGGTATTGAGGATCTCCTCCAGGGTCTGGTCATCCACCTGGCTGGTTTCAACAACTTTATAGACGATCATGGCGACTGTTCTCCTTGATGGCGCTATCCAGAGCAACCCTTGGGTTGATTGCAATCTATGGCCGCTTCAGAAAAAAAATACCTCTTCCGCCTCAGACTCTCCCGGCGGCAGTTTATAAGTTACTACCAGGGAACGGTGAGCAGTGTCCAGGTCTATTCGGAGTGTGGCCGGTCGCTACGCTTTCCCGCTCACCGGTTGCGCTCTTTTCTGACTGCCAACGGCATCAGCGGCCGCTTCGCCCTGACGGTTGACCGGGACAACCGCTTTGTGCGGATGGAGAAGGTCGGCGAGCTGCCGACCTGAAAACCGTCGGGTCACCCATCGCCGGCCCGGGATCCCCACCGATGAAACCACTCTGGATTAACCACGTTTGGGTTGCATAAACCCGATAGTTTTGATAAAGTATAGAACAAGGCAACAAATATTTGGCGCGTTGGCTTCCCCCCTCCTGGTCGACGCGCCTATTTTTTTGACTTTTCCGGCCGCAAAACCCGCCTGCTCCCGCTCAGTTTCCCCCGCCACCAACCGTACCGTCATTTTTTTCCAGAGCCGTCACACGCTCGACCAGCGGCGGATGGGAATAATAGAATGCCGCGTACAGAGGATGCGGAAACAGGTTGCTGAGATTCTCCCGGGCCAGTTTGACCAGCCCCGAGGCAAGATGTCGACCGCTACCGACCAGGTTGACGGCAAACCGGTCCGCCTCCCGCTCGTGCCGCCGGGACCACCAGCTGCTGACCGGAGTCCAGAGAAAACCCGCCAGAGAGGCAACCCAGCCCAGCAGCAGCAACTGGCCGAAAAATGACAAATCCTCCAGCCCGAGCCAGCCGGGGACCAGCTCGCTGCGCAGCAGCACGAAGGCGATCCAGCAGCTCAGCAGCGCGACCACCTGGCTCTTGATCAGGCGCTGGCGCAGGTGCCCGCAACGCCAGTGGCCCAGCTCATGGGCCAGTACGGCAAGCAGTTCCCGGCTATCCAGCTGTTCCATGAGGGTATCGAACAGAACGACCCGCTTGACCTTGCCGATACCGGTAAAATAGGCGTTGCTGTGGCCGCTGCGCCGCGATGCATCAACCTGCAGCACCTTTCCCGCCCTGACCCCGGCCCGTTCCAGCAACTGTCGTACGTCCTGTTCGAGATCCTCCCTTTGCAGGGGGGCGAATTTAAAAAACAAGGGCTCGATCAGGTAGGGGGAGAGAAACATCAGGAAAAGTGAAATCAGGGCCCAGAAGGCCCAGACCCAGAGCCACCAGCTTTCCGGGGCGCGGGAAATGAGCCACAGGGCTCCCGAGGTCAGCAGCACAAACAGGAGGCCCCCGACCAGCAGGGATTTCAGCAGATCCATGAACCATAGGCCCAGGGTCATCCGATTGAAGCCGAACCTCTCTTCCAGGACGAAATGGCGATAGAGAGAAAAGGGGATACCCAGCACCAGCTGAACCAGGGCAAGGACGCCGAAAAACAGCAGCCCGTGGCAGATAAAACCGAGGTCAAAGCGTGCCACCAGGGCATCGTACCAGGGAAGCAGCCCGCCAAACAGAAAGATCAGAGTCACGACAATCCCGAACAGATCCTCCACAAACCCGACCCGGTCCCCGGCCAGGGCGTACGCTTCGCTCTGCTGCAAACGCTCCCGGTCGATCCGCCCGGAGAAGGAAGCGGGCAGGTTTTTATCCGCCCGCTGGCGATGCCGCAGGTTCAGGTAATCGAGGAAGAAACGACAACCGCTCAGAACCAGGTAGCAGAACAACAAGACCAGCTTCATCACATCTCACTCCGGCCGCTTACGGCGGATCAGGTCACCGGCTTCAGCCCAGTCGGGCAGCCTGATGATCAACTCGGTGTTCGGTTGTCCCGCCGGGACGACCTCCCCTTTACGGTTTTCGATATGGTCGACGACAAATTTTTCCTGCCGCATCCGTGGTCCGATGAGTTCCAGTTCATCGCCGACCAGAAACCGGTTGCGCCCCTCGACCCATAAACCGCCCTTATCGCGCCGGACAAAGCCGACAAAGTCATGAGTCCGAATGTAGTGGGTATCATCGGCATGAATCTTTGCATCTTCGTGGCCGAACAAAAACCCGGTATCATAGGGACGATGACTGACCTTCTCGAGCTCGCTGCGCCACAGGGGATCATGATCTCGAAGATCGACGCTGAGCCGGTCGATGGCATCCCGGTAGACCCGAGCCGTTGTCGCCACATAATAAAGACTCTTCATCCGCCCCTCGACCTTGAAACTGTGAACCCCCGCTGCCATCAGGTCGGCCAGCTGATCGACCAGGCACAGGTCGCGGCTGTTCATGATATAGGTGCCGCGGGCATCCTCTTCAATGGCGAAACGTTCACCCGGACGGGTTTCTTCGACCAGGGCGTACTGCCAGCGGCAGGGCTGGGCGCAATCACCCCGGTTGGCGCTGCGCCCCAACAGCGCCGTCGACAGCAGGCAGCGCCCGGAATGAGCCACGCACATGGCCCCGTGAACGAAACATTCCAACTCGATGCTGGTGGCCGCCGCAAACTGCTGAATATCCATGAGGCTCAGCTCCCTGGCCAGATTCAATCGGCAGGCGCCGTTACGGCGCCAGAACTCGGCAGTCCGCGGATTACAGTTGTTGGCCTGGGTGGAAACATGGATCGGGCGCTGCGGATCGACATGCTGAATGGTCAGCAGAACACCCGGATCGGCAATGATATAGGCATCCAGGTCCAGGGGGGCGCAACTCTTCGAGGAGCCCTTCCAGGGCAGACAATTCCTCCGCCCGAAGTGAGGCATTGAGGGTCAGGTACAGGGCGACACCCGCAGCGCTGGTCAGCTCCCTGGCTTCGCGCAACTGGTCAACAGCAAAGTTTCCGGCGTGGGCGCGCAGGCCGAAATCTTCCGTACCGAGATAAACAGCGTCGGCACCAAAACGAATAGCCGTCCTGAGTTTCGCCATATCTCCGGCGGGTATGAGTAATTCCGGTTTTTTCCGGATCGGGGCGGTCATAAAACGCTTCATCTCCTGCAAGATCAAAGGTTGCTTATCAAAGCTGATGAGCATAGCATAGATCAGGCGAAACCCCATAGACGGAGGAGTTAAAAAAATATCGGGAAGCCAGCCTCCGGTTCCCATCGACAGTCCGCGGAGACACGGCGATGATCAAAGATCCCTGTCAGCATTACCTGGAAGCCATTGACCACCATGTGGATCTGAGGGGCTGTAACGTCCTCGAGATCGGCTGCGGCACCGGCGACATGACCGGAGATATCGCAGTGCTGGCGGCAAAGGTCGTGGCCATCGACTCTGACCCTGCGAAACTGAACCAGGCCAGAACCACCGTCGGTCTGCCAAACGTAACCTTCATTGATGCCTCGGATCACCGGGCGATCCGTGCTGCGGGCCCCTATGACCTGGCCATCTACACTCTCTCCCTGCATCACATTCCCGAACCGCTCATGGGTGCGCACCTGCAGAAAACCGCCCGCCTGCTGACCGGTTCAGCGACCATCCTGGCGATTGAGCCGGGACAGGCCGGGTCCTTTATGGAGGTTAAAAGAACATACGGCGCCGGCAGCGGCGACGAGAGCCCCCTGTGCCAGGCGGCACTGGCCGCCATGACCAGCCTCCCGGGGTGGAATCTGGCCCTGCGACATTCCTTTGAAATCGATTTTCTGTTTGCCGACGATGAGGATTTCTATCGCTCGAAACTGCCTCACCACCGGAATCTTTCCCCGCCCCAGCAGAGCAGCCTGAAGATTTTTCTCGACGAACACAGGACCGCAGCAGGAATCATTCTGAAGTCCCAGCGCTGGCTCTACCAGCTAAAACGGATGACCGACAGCAAAAACTGAGCTTTTTCAATATGTTTTTTTGGAATACTCTCATTTTTCAAGCTTGACAAGCAGGGAGGAAGCCTATAATTTTTATAAATTAGATTTAATTTGTTTTTTATCCTTAAATGACCTCCGGAGATATGCAGTTTGAATAACAGGTCCCAGCTCAGTATTGTTTCCTGTCTTGCCTTCTGTTGCGGTTGTTTCCTGCTTCTGGGGGGCTGCGCCCAGCAATCCGGAGTTGCCCCCTCATACGCTCTCAAAGAGCAATTGCAGGACATCCGGCAGCAGCAGCAGGCCCAGCAGCAACAGCTCGAACAAATGCAGGAGCAGCTGGCCCGGCTTCAGCAGGAGTGGCGCAGCGCCACCCGGCCGGTCGCACCGCAACCAGCCGCCGGTTCCGAGTTGCTGCCGATCCCCCAGGATCAGCCAGTTGCAGATGAGACACCGACAGCCGATGTGGCATTGCCCCAGAGCAGCGTTGCCGAAATGACCGCCGTGGCCGATTCCGCAGCCAGTTACCTGGCCGCATTTTCCAACCTGGCGAGTGGCCAGTACCAGGCGGCCGAATCAGGATTCGCCAATTTCCTGGCGACCTACCCGGATCATCAGTATGCCCCGAATGCCCGGTTCTGGCTGGCCAACGCCCAGGCGTCCCAGGGGAAGACCAGCCAGGCCGTAAGCAACCTGCGTCAGATCATTGCCGATCCCGCCGGGCAGGAAAAGGCCCCGGCCGCCCTCGTCCAGCTTATTCGGATATATCGCCAGGCCGGCCTGTCATTCCAGGCTGACGAAGCCATAGAACAGCTGCGCAACAGCTACGGCAATAGTGCCGAAGCACAACAATTTCTCCAGAGTGAAACTGCTGCCAATTAACGGATTTCGACTCTATTCACAAAGAGGGAACACATGATACGGACACTTTTTCGCTGGTTATCGCTCCTCATTCTGCTGCTGACCGTTTGCGGTCCGGGTGTGGCAATGGCTGAGAAAGGTCAGATCTACACGATCAAAAAAGGGGATACCCTCTGGGACCTGTCCAAGAGATTCATCGACGACCCCTATTACTGGCCCAACGTCTGGGCGAAGAATCCGGACATCACCAACCCCCACCTGATCTATCCCGGTCAGAAGATAAGAATTCTGGACGGTCGACTGGAGATCATTCCGGCCTACGGGGAAGCAGAGCAGCAGGCCCCTGCAGATGTCGAGCCCGGCCAGGTTCCCGCGGAGGAGAGTGACGAGCTGGTGAGGATCAGTATGCCCGATTCCGGTCTCGGCTTCATCCTCACCGACGAAAAGCCCCTGGGACTGCTGGTCGATTCCGTCGACAACCGTGTCCTGCTGACTGAAAACGACCTGGTCTTTGTCAAGATGAACGACCTGTCCTCCGTCACCATCGGCGACACCTACGGCCTTTTCGAACGGGGCCCGTTGATCAAGCATCCGGCCACCGATGAGCCCGTCGGCACCATGATGTACAACCTTGGCTACCTGCAGGTGACCGAGATTACCGGCCAGACCGTCACTGCCAAGATCACCGGCATCTACCGCGAAATCATCCGCGGCGCGGAACTGTTCGAGTACGCTCCGCCCCAGCGTGAGATCGTTCTCGAACGGGCGACGACCAACGCTCCGGGCGTCATCATCGCGGGCCGCGACGCCAAAACAACCATCGCCACCAATGATATTATCTTTATCGACATCGGCAGCCGGGACGGGCTGAAACCCGGCAACCTGTTCTACATTTCCCGGCCCCGCCAGGTTTCCAAGGAACTGCTCAAGCAGGCCGGAGACCTGCAACTGCCGGACGAAGTCCTGGGCGCGGCCGTCACCATCGAAACCAAGGCGAAAACCGCCGCGGCCGTCATCATCAAGAGTGTCAAGGAAGCCGCGCTTGGAGACCAGGTGGAACTGGTGACCGAGTAACCAGCTCTTCTGGACACCCAGCTTTACCGCAAAAAGGATTGAGTTATTCAATCCTTTTTGCGTTTCCGGACCGGACCGGAAACAACCCATTCGGAGGGGGAATGGACGCGCACCACATTGCCTTACTGAAACTGCACCTGACCAGGGGAATTGGCCGGAACAACCTGTTCCGCCTGTACCGCTACTTCACCGATTTCACCGCAGCGCTGACGGCCTCGCCACAGGCATGGCGGGACGCGGGACTGAATCCGGCCCTGAAAGCAGGGATCCCAAAAGACAGCGACCCCACCCTGATAAAGGTCCTGAAAAGCATCAACCGCCTGCAGATAAGGATCGTCAGCTTCTGGGATGCCGAGTACCCCGACCCGCTGCGTCACATTCATGATCCTCCGGCCCTGCTCTACCTGCGGGGAGCGCCCCTGCCCGCCGAATGCTTTGCCATTGTCGGATCCCGCCGCGCCTCCGCTCCCGGGATGATCCTGACCAAGGACATCGCCGCCGAGCTGGCCCGCTATGATATCGCTATCGTCAGCGGTCTCGCCCGCGGAATCGACAGTGCGGCCCACCTCGGAGCCCTCAGCGTTCAAGGCAGAACGGTCGCGGTGCTGGGGTGCGGAATCGACATCGTCTATCCTGCCGAAAACCGCAAACTGCTCGAAGAGATTCTCAGGAGCAATACTGTAATCAGCGAATATTCGCCGGGAACGCGGCCACATGCGGGGTACTTCCCCGGGCGTAATCGGATTATCAGCGGTCTGAGCAAAGGGGTTCTGATTGTCGAGGCCAGTGAAAAAAGCGGTTCGCTGATCACCGGGGATTTTGCCATGGAACAGGGTCGCGACGTGTTCGCCATTCCCGGCGCCCTGCACAGCCCCAACAGCAAGGGGACCAATCGCCTCCTGAAAGAAGGAGCGCAACTGGTGACCGAAGCGGCGGATATCCTGCACCAGCTATGGCCGCAAGGCCTGAACGCCAGGCGGCAGGAAGCCCCGGATAACGACATTGCAGCCCTGCCGGAGCCGGCGCGGTCCGTCTATATGACACTGGGCCCGGAACCGCTCCACAGCGATGAAATAGCGCGGAAATGCGGCTTGACTCCCATGGAGCTTTCCGCTATTTTACTCGACCTAGAGCTCCAAGGTCGAGTTCAGGCACTTCCCGGTCACCACTATATGCGCAATCGGTTGTAATCCATCCGACTCGATCAGCCGAAAACATCCATTGGAGGAATCTTGCGTGAGCGTGTGCTGGCGATCGTCAATCTGATCGCCCAATATGTATTAGGGGCAGAAGACAGCCCGATCAGTGAGCAGGAACTGATTGCCGAGCTGATTTCCGTCGGTTACGAAGCTGACGAAATCAACGACGCCTTTTCCTGGATGGAAACGATTGCCCTGCAGCCAGCGCAGGACGATGTCGACCCCCTGCTTTGCATGACAACCTACCGGACCTACAGTGCCCCTGAACAGCAGATGCTGACCATGGAGGCCCGCGGGTTTTTGACCCGGCTCAGGGCCATGGGGTTGCTGTCGGACGACAGCCAGGAAGAGATCATCGATCGGGCGCTGCGCGGCGCCGAGGATCCGGTCACTGAACCGGAAATTAAACTGATCGCCATCCTGACCCTGCTGGCCCGCTCGAACAACCTCTGGCTCAGGGAAATCGATTGTTTCCTTGATAACGACTGGGCCAGTATATATCATTGAAGGAACTCCGGTTGCGCTCCAAACGCAACCTTTTTTATTTTTAGCGCCGGACCTTCACGATCCGGCCAACTGTTGAGGAGAAGATGGGACAATCACTGGTTATCGTTGAATCGCCGGCAAAAGCTAAAACCATAGAAAAGTTTCTTGGCAAAGGATACAAGGTTCTGGCCTCGTATGGGCATGTCAGGGCGTTGCCAAGCAAACAGGGCTCAGTCGATGTCAGCGATAATTTCAAACCCAACTATCAGGTCCTGCCCGACAGCACCAAGCAGATTGCCGCGCTGAAGCGTGAGGCCGCCAAAAGCGATGAACTGATTCTCGCAACCGACCTTGACCGTGAGGGAGAAGCCATCGCCTGGCACCTCCTCGAGGCTCTGGGGATCGACGAAAATTCGACCAAGCCGGCCGTCAAACGGGTGACGTTCCACGAAATCACCCAGAAGGCCATCAGCGAGGCGATGGAGCATCCGAGAAAAATTGCCCGGGACCTGGTCGACGCCCAGCAGGCCCGCTCGATTCTCGACTACCTGGTCGGTTTCAACCTCTCTCCCTTCCTCTGGAAAAAGATCCGCTACGGGCTGTCAGCCGGGCGCGTACAATCTGTTGCCCTGCGCCTGATCTGTGAACGCGAAGATGAGATCGAAGCCTTTCAGCCGCGCGAGTACTGGACTCTCGAAGCGCTCCTGAGCAATGCCCAGGACAGCTGCTTCAGCGCCAAGCTCCACAGCCGTGACGGCAAGGCTTTGGGTAAATTCGGCATCACCAGCGAAGAGCAGGCCCAGCAGATTCTGGCCGACCTGAAGGATCAGCAGTTCAGTGTCAGCAACCTGGAGAAGAAAGAGCGCAAACGCAACCCGGCGCCGCCTTTTACTACCAGTACCCTGCAGCAGGAAGCCAGCCGCAAACTCGGCTTTTCGGCTCGCAAGACCATGAATATTGCCCAGAAACTGTACGAGGGGATTGAGGTCGGTGACGGCATTCACGGCCTGATCACCTATATGCGTACCGACTCGGTCGCCCTGTCTGACCAGGCCACCAGCGAAGCTCGCGCGGTCATCTGCCAACTCTACGATGACAGCTACGCCCTCAAAAAACCGCGGGCCTTCCGCAACAAAAGCAAAAACGCCCAGGAAGCTCACGAAGCGATCCGGCCGACGTCCGTGGCCCGGCTGCCCCAGCAGGTCAAGTCCTTTTTAAGCTCCGACCAGTTCCGCCTCTATGAACTGATCTGGAAACGGACGGTCGCCTCCCAGATGGCCCAGGCCATTTTTGATGCCACCAGCGTCGATATCGCCGCCGGCGAGCGCTACAGTTTCCGCGCCACCGGGCAGGTTCTCCGTTTCCCTGGTTTCATGGCCCTTTACATCGAGGGGACCGATGGCACCGACGACGAAAACCAGGAAGGCCTGCTGCCGGCCCTGCAGGTCGGCGAAGCCCTCGAGAAGCAGAAGCTCACTCCCGAGCAGCACTTCACCCAGCCGCCCCCGCGCTTTACCGAGGCGAGCCTGGTCAAAACCCTGGAAGAGTACGGCATCGGACGGCCGTCGACCTACGCCAGTATCATGAACACCCTGGTGACGCGCAAATATGTCCGCCTGGAAAAACGGACCTTCTTCCCGGAGGACACCGGCCGGGTGGTCACCAAGCTTCTCACCGAACACTTCAGCCAGTATGTCGATTACGACTTTACCGCCGAACTCGAGGAGGAGCTGGACGCCATTTCGCGCGGGGAACAGGCCTGGGTTCCAGCCATGAAAGAGTTCTGGGAACCCTTCATCGCGCTGCTGCGCCGCAAGGACCAGGAAGTCAGCAAGGCCGACGTAACCACCGAAAAAACCGACAAGACCTGCCCGGAATGCGGCAAGGAACTGGTCATCAAGCTGGGCCGTTCGGGGCGCTTTCTGGCCTGTTCCGGGTTCCCCGACTGCCGTCATACCGAGCCCCTGAATGGTGATGACAAAGAAGTGGAGGAGCCGGTCTTTTCAGAGGAGAAATGCGATAAGTGCGGTGCCCAGATGCTCGTCAAAACCGGGCGCTACGGCAAGTTTCTGGCCTGCAGCGGGTATCCGCAATGCAAGAATATCCAGCCCCTGGAAAAACCGAAATCCCTCGACATCACCTGCCCCCAGTGTGGCGAAGGCGAGATGCAGGAAAAGAAAAGCCGCTACGGCAAAATCTTCTACTCCTGCAACCGATATCCGAAATGCAAGTACGCCCTGTGGAATCCGCCCAAGGCGGAGCCCTGCCCCAAGTGCGGATGGCCGGTGACCGAGATCAAGACCACCAAACGCTGGGGCACGGTTCAGCGCTGTCCCCAGGAAAACTGCGACTGGGAGAAAGTGCTGATACCACCGGAGAAAAAAGCTCCGGCGGCCAAAAAGACGACCGCCAAAAAAAAAGTGATCAAAAAATCCTGAGGCATTGATCGCAGGATACGGACGATGACAATACCGGTCGGAATCAGCACATTCCGACCGGTTTGCTTTTTGCAGCTGAAACACGAAACGACGCGACGGCAGCAGCCGCCCCCCTTCCTGCTGCGTTGCGATGCGCATTTCAGAAAACAGGACAACAGGTATGGATATCACGATCATCGGCGCCGGCCTGGCCGGCACGGAAGCGGCATGGCAGCTGGCGCAAGACGGGTTCAAGGTCAGACTCTGCGAAATGAAACCGCAGCGGTTCTCCCCTGCCCACCAGAAGGACAATCTGGCAGAACTGGTCTGCTCCAACAGTTTACGGGGCGCGGGCATGAACAATGCCGTCGGCTGCCTCAAGGAAGAATTGCGCCGCATCGGGTCGCTGTTTCTGGAAGCGGCCGATGCCACCGCGGTTCCGGCCGGTGGAGCCCTGGCCGTTGACCGCGACGAGTTTTCCGACTATATCACGGCCAGGATCAGCGCCGAGCAGAACATCGAGCTGGTGCGCGAAGAAGTGACCCGGCTTCCGGAGAGCGGGCTGACCATCCTGGCCAGCGGTCCCCTGACCTCGGAACAACTGTCGGCCGACCTGGCCAGGCTGACCGGAGCGGACCATCTCTATTTCTACGACGCCATTGCCCCCATCGTCGAAGTCGACAGTATCGACTTCACCAAGGCCTGGCGGGCTTCCCGCTACGACAAGGGCGGCGACGACTATCTCAACTGCCCCATGGACAAGGAGCAGTACCAGGACTTTGTCAGCGCCCTGCTTGCTGCCGACAAGGTGGCCGGACGGGAATTTGAGAAGCTCATCCATTTCGAAGGCTGCATGCCGATTGAAGAGATGGCGGCCCGCGGCGAGCAGACCCTGGCCTTCGGGCCCATGAAACCGGTCGGACTGCCCGATCCGAAAACCGGGAAAATCCCCTACGCCGTGGTCCAGTTGCGCCAGGACAATCGGCACGCTTCGCTCTACAATATCGTCGGTTTCCAGACCCGCTTGACATACCCGGAACAGAAACGCATCTTCCGCATGATTCCGGGACTCGAGAACGCCAGGTTCGCGCGGCTCGGCAGCATGCACCGCAATACCTTCATCAATGCTCCGGCCTGTCTGATGCCGACCCTGCAGTTCAAGCAGGCCCCCCATATTCTGGCCGCCGGCCAGCTCAGCGGGGTTGAGGGGTATGTCGAATCGGCCGCCTGCGGTTTTCTGGCCGGGATTTTCGCCGCCGCCCTGCTGCGCCGGGAACCGGTCCCCCTGCCCCCCGCGGAAACCGCGCTCGGCTCGCTGCTGAACCATCTCACCGCGGCCGAAGTCGACAATTTTCAGCCGATGAACATCAATTACGGGCTGTTCCCCCCCCTGGAAGGGCGCAAGATGAAACGTGCCGACCGCAGGCTGGCCATGGCCGCCCGCGCCCTGGAAGCCCTCCCCGGCTGGTGGAACCCCATCGCCGCGCGCCGGGAAGGAGTTCCCCATGCCTAGCGATCGGATCGTCCTCGCCTCGGCCTCTCCCCGGCGCCGCGAACTGCTGCAGCAGATCGGCCTCGAGTTTGAGGTCGTCCCCAGCACGGCCCCGGAAGAGGTCCGTCCTGAAGAGACACCCGAACAACTGGTCACACGTCTCAGCCGGGACAAGGCCGCCGAGGTGGCCGGTCGTCCAGAAGTCGCCGGTCGCTGGTTCATCGGCAGCGATACCATCGTCCTGTGTGACGGCCTGATTCTCGGCAAGCCACGGGATGAAGAGCATGCCCGCCAGATGCTCCGGAAACTGTCTGGAGCCGAGCACCAGGTTCTCTCCGGAATCGCCATCATTGACCGGGAAACGGGCCGCCAGCACGTCGAAGCGGTTGCCACCCGGGTCCGATTTCGTGAATTGACAGAAGACGAAATAGCACGCTACATTGCCTCCGGAGAGCCCTCGGACAAGGCGGGAGCCTATGCGATTCAAGGGTTGGGGGTCTGTTTCGTGGCCGGGATCGAGGGCAGCTATACCAATGTGGTCGGCCTGCCCCTGTGCCGTCTGACCCTCGCCCTGAAAGATTTTGGTGTTCCGCTGAAGATTTAGGACTCTGAAAGCCATAATCTTTCGCATCGTGCCTGCCCTTGAGCGCGACAGCGTCATTCGGCTCTCAGCCACTTGGACTGCTGGCCAGGCAAACAGAAGCGCGTCTTGCCGACCCGGCACCGTCCCTGGCGATCCCGTGACATCTTATGAATGACAGGGTCCTAGCAGGAGAATGCCCGATGAATGATATCAAAGAAAATATCGCCCTTATCCGTCAACGCATCGTTGCCGCCTGCCGGAAAAGCCACCGCAATCCTGACCAGGTCCGGCTGATCGCGGTGTCCAAGGTCAAACCTGCGGCCCTGGTGGAAGAAGCCTTCCGGGCAGGACAGCAGCTTTTCGGCGAAAACTATGTCCAGGAGTTTACCGAAAAAGCGGATCAGGTCACGGTTCCGGTGAGCTGGCATTTTATCGGCGCTCTGCAGTCCAACAAGGTCAAATACCTGCGTGGCAAGGTGGCCATGATCCATTCCGTGGATCGTCTTTCCCTGGCCCGGGAGATCGATAAACAGTGGGGCAAAATACCAGCAAACCTTGACATCCTCATCCAGGTGAATATCGGTGACGAACAGAGCAAAGCAGGCTGCCCCCCGGAGAAGCTCGAACAGCTGGTCAGAGACGTTGCCCGGCTGCCGCACCTTAACATCTGCGGACTCATGTGCCTGCCTCCCCATCATGAAGACCCTGAACTGGTCCGTCCCTACTTCCGCCGCATGCGCGAACTCGCGGAGCGGATCGACGATCTCGCCATTCCGGGCGTGGTGATGAGAGAGCTGTCCATGGGAATGAGCGGCGACTTTGACGTCGCCATTGAGGAAGGCGCCACCCTGGTCAGAGTCGGAACCGCGATCTTTGGCGCCAGAAAGAAGAACTGAAATGAACACCCCCGAATACCTGCTGTTCGACCTCGACGGCACTCTGATCAATTCCATCCCGGATCTCGCCCTCTCTCTGAACCTGCTGCGGGCCGAGCTTGACTGCCCTCCGCTCCCGCTGGAAATGGCCGCGGGCATGGTCGGCGACGGCGTGACGGTCCTGGTCCAGCGAGCCCTTGGACCGGACCAGTTCCGCCCCGCCCACGTCGACCGGTTTCTGCAGATTTACGATCAGCACCTGCTTGACCAGACCTGCTGCTACCCCGGCATCGAAAGCCTCTTGCTCAGGCACCCGGCCTCACGCCTGGGGATCGTCACCAACAAACCTCATCGTCAGACCCTGGCCATCCTTGACGGGCTGAAGCTCATCGATCGCTTTACCGCCATTGTCGGCGGCGACAGCTACCCCCGGAAAAAACCTGATCCCTATCCTGTGAAACAGGCCCTCGCTACCCTGAAGGCCGATCCGCAGCGCAGCGTCATGATCGGCGATCACCATACCGATCTTCATGCCGGGCGCAGCGCCGGAACAGCAACCTGCTTCTGTGCCTACGGATTCGGCAACAGCGGAGACCTGGACTACGATTTCAAGGCCACGGCCTCCGAGGACCTGATCCGCCTGTTTCCGGGCCAGCCCGGTGAATAACCAGCCCCTGACATACCGGGAAACCGCCTGGTTCTTCTTCCCGCTGGTTCTGAATGTGCAGTTGATGAGCATTTCCCATACCATCATCAACAGCTTCCTGGCCCGCCTCGATGATTACGTTACCGCCCTGGCCGGGATGTCCGTCGCTATGATCATTCATGTTTTTCTGTCGTCACCGTCCTATCAGAACCACACCATTACCCTGGTTCAGGCCCGAGGCCGCAAGTCGACAATCAGCGTCCTGGCTTACATTTGCACCATTTCGACCTATGTCGCTGTATTGGTGGCCCTGGTGGCCTTTACCTCGGCGGGAGACCTGGTTTTCGGTCTGCTCGGCACCCCGCCCGAGGTGGTCACCGAAGCCAGACGGGCCATGCGCATCATGGTCGTCCTCCCCTTTATCAGCGGCTTTCGATTCTTCTGCCAGGGCATGCTGCTCAGGATTCGCAGGACCGGTCTGATCTCCTTTGCCACCGGAATTCGTGCCGGCAGCCTGTTCCTCTACCTGGCCTTGGGCAGCCTCTGGTTCGGCGGCGCCCAACTGGGCGGATTCGCCCTGGTCAGTTGTATCGCCACGGAAACGCTGGTCATCTGCCTGCTGCTGTGGCGCGTCCATCCCGTGATAGAGAACGACGGCCCAGAAAAAAGTTTCCGCGACATTTTAAAATACGGTCTGCCCCTCGCCTACTCCTCCTGCCTGCAGCAGGCGATACCGCTGCTCATCAGTGGCATCATCGGCCGCTTCAGCGACGGTGCCATGGCCCTGGCCGCCTTCGGAGTCATTCGCGGGCTGGTGTTTCTGCTGGCCGGCCCCATGCGCAACCTTCAGCAGGCCCACCTCGCCCTGGTCAACAGTCCCCGGGACAGCCGCCTGCTATTCCGTTTCAGCCTGGTACTGGCCACCACCCTGAGCATCCTGTTCCTGCTGGCTGCCGGGCCCCTGGACACCTTCATCTTGGGACGACTCCTCGGGGTGGAAGCCGAGCTCAGCCGCTATATGCGCCTGGGACTGGCCCTGTGCGCCATTTTCCCGTTCTTCTACGGGGCCTCCCACCTGTTGCGCGGCTGGTTCTCAGGGGTTGAGAAAACCGCCCTGCTGGGCAAGTCAACGATCATGAAATGCCTCTTCATTCTGCTCCTGTGGTGGCCCCTGGTCGCCTGGCAACCACCGGTCGCGGGCATCACAATCGCCATCCTGCTGCTGGTCAGCTCCGAAATCCTCGAGGCGGGCTATCTCTTCATGCAGCGCCTGCAGCAAAGAGGTCCGGGCTCCCCACTTGTCCCCCGCTGAAGAACCTCGTACAATCGAAACATGACCCGGTGTAACCATAAACAGCCCTGCCCCGACTGCCACCAATGCCAATGGTGCGGCAACGATCGCTGCCGTCTTTGTCTGAAACCGGCCGGTCGGAAAAAACTGTCTATTCCGGAGCAGATCGCCCGTTACGAAGCCCTCAATCAAGGGGCTTCCGGCCACAGCCATGATCCCCAGGAGTAAACCATGAGGACTCCCATGAAAATTCTCGCCCTGTCCGGCTCCCTGCGCCATGACTCCTTCAACACCAGGCTGCTGACCCTGAGCCGGTCACTGGTCCCTGCGGAAGTCGAGGTCACTGTCTATCACTGCGGGCAGTTGCCCTTTTATAACCAGGACCTGGACGGCCCTGACCGCCCCGGGCAGGTCACCGAATTGCTCGAGCTCATTGATGCGGCCGATGCCCTGCTGTTCGCCACCCCGGAATATAACTACAGTATCCCGGGCGTCCTTAAAAATGCCCTCGACTGGGCCTCCCGTCCAGCCTTCAATTCCGTGCTGAAGAACCGCCCGGCCGGCATCCTCAGTGCCTCAATGAGTGCCGTCGGCGGAGCGCGTGCGCAGTTGCATCTCAAGCAGGTTCTCGCGGGCACCCTGACCCCGGTCTATCCGGTACCGGAGGTTCTGGTCCCCTTTGCTCATCAGGTCTTTGCCTCGCAGGACGGGGTCGCGGAACTGTCGCAGCGCCTGACCCGTTACCTCGACGGTTTTATCAGCTGGGTCGCCGGTCGCGCACCGGCCTCCAAATAAATTCCTATTCACCTAATTTCCGGTCCTTTTTCCGATGACAAGAGGGTTCAGTTATGATTAAATGCCGGATTTGCAAGCGGATAGACGAAATAAATAAAGGAGTACGGTATGTATAGCTGTTCTGACTTGAAAAAAGGCCTTAAGCTGCTGATCGACGGAGATCCTCATGTCATTGTCCAGTTCGATTTCAGCAAACCCGGAAAGGGGCAGGCTCTCTACAAATGCAAACTGAGAAATATGATCACCGGTGCCCTGTTCGACCGCACCTACCGCAGCGGGGAATCGTTTGAGCCGGCCAGTCTGGAAGAGCGCGACATGCAGTACCTCTACCAGGATGAAACCGGTTACGTGTTCATGGACAACAAAACCTACGAACAGATCACTCTGACCGAAGAGACCCTTGGCGATGACAAGTATTTTCTCATCGACAACATGGAAGTCAAAATTCTCATGTACGGCGATCGCGGCATCGGCATCAGCCTGCCCAACTTCGTCAACCTGAGAGTCACCCAGGCCGATCCATGGGTCAAGGGGGACACGGCCGCCGGCAACAACAAACCGGCCACCGTTGAAACCGGGTACACCCTGCAGGTTCCGTCTTTCGTTGAGGAGGGCACCCTGATTCAGATCGACACCCGGACCGGCGAGTATTCCACCAGAGTCAAGGAATAATCCTTGGACGTCAATTGGCAGCTCGCCCGCAAGCAGCAGAGCCTTTTCAAGCGGGCCCGGATTCTCAACCAGATCCGGGCCTTCTTCATTGACAACCAGTTCCTTGACGTTGAGACTCCCCACCGGATTCCGGCCAATGCCCCCGAGCTGTATATCGATGCCGTCCTTTCCGAAGACTGGTTTCTTCAGACGTCACCGGAACTGTGCATGAAACGGCTGCTGGCAGCGGGTTTTGACAATATTTTTCAGATTTGCCGCTGCTGGAGGGCGGGGGAACGCAGTACCCGCCACCTGCCCGAGTACACCATGCTCGAATGGTATCGTCGTGGCCATGACTACACAACACTCATGGCTGACTGCGAACAATTGATCACCGCCCTGTGCCCAGGTGGAACCCTCACCTGGCAGAACACCGTGATTTCCCTTGAGCGTCCCTGGCCCCGCCTCACGCTTGCTGAAGCATTTGCCAGGTACAGTACCATGTCTTTGGAAGAGGCTCTGGAGACAGGCGAATTCGACACGGCCATCGCCCTCGAAATCGAGCCCCGCCTGCCCACAGACCGCCCTGTTTTTCTGGTTGACTACCCCCTTCAGCATGCCTCCCTCGCCAGAAAGAAAAGGGACAGCAGCACCGTTGCCGAACGTTTCGAATTGTATATCGGCGGCATGGAACTGGCCAACGCCTTTTCAGAGCTCACCGATGCCGCAGAGCAGAACCGACGCTTCGCCGCCGAAGAAAGCCAGCGCCGAAAGCTGGGCAAAGTCCCCTATCCGGTTCCCCACGCGTTTCTCAAAGAACTTGCGACTCTCGACAGCGCCGCCGGAATAGCCCTGGGAGTCGACCGCCTGGTCATGCTGCTGTGCGATCTGGCCCGCATCGATGATTGCGTTGCCTTCACCCCGGAACAACTCTAGCCCCTGACATTGCCTCTTACCGATCCCGAATCAATTTCCCCCTGCCCCTGTTGCTGCGTCACCCTCTTTGCCCCCCTGGAAAATATTTTTTTATTGACTCAATTTTAAAACAACGTATTATTATTCAGGTATTCAAAAACCAATATAACTCACTATATAACATATTTAATTTTTTTATGTGTATTTATGGTTATTTATAACCACTATCTCGGCTTGATAAAAACTAACATTGTTATTTTTTATCATTTTTAATTCGCGAAGAGAGAGGAGAGACATCATGGGACACGGGCCCGCCGTAAAACTCGGGAAGGACAATGCCGCAAGCTATAAAACCAGGCTCGGCATAAAAATGTTTATTGCTTACAGCCTGGTTTACGCCACCTTCGTCATCCTGAACACGACCAACCCCAAACTGATGGAAACCAGCATCATGGGACAGACCGCCGCCGTCATCTGGGGCTTCGGTCTCATTCTCCTGGCCCTGGTCATGGCCGTTATTTACAACTTTTTCTGCAACAAAGCAGAAAAACAGCTGAATGACTAAAGGAGGACGAGGACAATGATCTACACCCAATCCCCTCTGGCAATTGGCCTCTTCGTGACCTTCGTCCTGTTTGTCCTGGGCCTTTCCTTCTATCTGGCCCGGCGCACCAGCTCTGCGGCCGGCTATTATGCGGCGGGCGGACAGATCCATTGGATGACCAATGGTATCGCCTTTGCCGGCGATTATCTTTCGGCCGCCTCCTTCCTCGGGATCTGCGGCATGATCGCCACCGCCGGCTACGATGGCTGGATGTATTCCATCGGCTACCTGGCCGGCTGGATCGTGGCCCTGTTCCTGGTTGCGGAACCGATGAAACGACTGGGCAAATACACCTTCACTGATGCCCTCGATTCCAAGTTCAACTCCAAGTCGATCCAGCTGATGGCCGCCATCTCGACCCTTCTGGTCTCGGTCTTCTACCTGATCCCCCAGATGGTCGGGGCCGGTGTCCTGGTGCAGCCCCTTCTGGGCCTGCCCCACTGGGTCGGAGTCTGTATCGTCGGAGTGGTCGTAACCATCATCGTCGCCACCGCCGGCATGGCGTCAACCACCTACGTCCAGTTCTTCAAGGGCGCCCTGCTGCTGATCATGTCGACGGTCGTGGTCGGCGCCGTTCTGGTCAGAGGACTGTCAACCACCCCGCAGAACCAGACCACCCCGTATCATGACTTTAAAACCCTGCATGCCGATACCACCCTGAATATTCAGGAAAGCGGCTATACCGTGATTGCCGGCCTCGATTCGGTCTACGGCAAGTCGGGGTTCGCCAAATTGTCCAAAAACGGCGAGGAATCCCTGTGGCAGTTAAACCAGACCGACAACGGCTACCAGCTGGAGGAAACCCTCTATGTCACCAAGCTCGCTGACGGAACCAAACTCTTTAACGGAGCACCCGCCGAAGAAGGCAGATTCTTTCCAGTCGGCCATATCAAGGAGCTCAAGGTCAATGGCGAAACCGTTACCGCGACCGGGGCCGTCGGCCCCTTTGCCTACCTGTCTGCGTTGAAGGATTCGACCATCGTCCTGTGGGGCAAGAAATACATCCAGGATGGGGACCAGCTGCTGACCGTCTACTACCAGAAACCGACCCCGGGCTCACGCATTCTGCGCCCGGGCCTGAAGTTCAAGGTCGACAACGCGACGGGCCTGCAGAAGTTCAACTTCATATCGCTGATGCTGGCCCTGTTCTGCGGCACCGCGGCACTGCCCCATATCCTCATCCGCTACTACACCGTTCCCAGCCAGGCTGCGGCCCGCAAGTCGACCATCGTCGCCATTGCCGCCATCGGATTCTTCTACGTGCTGACCCTGTTCCTGGGCATGGGCGCCATGACCAATGGGGTCATCAACATCACCGATAACAACATGTCCGCCCCCCTGCTGGCCCTGTCCTTCGGCGTCGTTCTGTTCGCGGTTATTTCGTCCCTCGCCTTCGCCACCGTCCTGGGAACCGTGTCCGGCCTGATCGTCGCCGCGTCCGGGGCCATAGCCCACGACCTGATGGACAACTTCCTTGGCATGCAGATGAGCGACCACGGCAAGGTCCGGGCCGGGAAAATCGCGGCCATCGTTATCGGTGGAATCGCCATCTACCTGGGAATCGTTTTCGAAGGGATGAACGTCTCCTTCCTGGTCGGCTGGGCCTTTGCCGTCGCAGCTTCGGCCAACCTGCCGGCAATCCTGATGCTGCTGTTCTGGAAAAGAACCACCGCCAAAGGAGTCGCCGCCTCGATCCTGGTCGGCCTGGTCAGCTCCCTCGGCCTGATTCTGGTCTCCCCCGACATGTGGGTCCGCTACGGAATGCTCCCCTCGGACGCTCCGGTTCAGTTCAACAGTCCGGCGCTCATATCGATCCCGCTGTCCTTTATTGCCCTGGTCATTGTTTCCCTGTTCTCTCAGAAGACAGAGGAGATTGTCGATGCCTCCGGCGAGGTCGCCTGAGCGGCTCGAACAGCTTGTATTAGCCATCCGAATCTGCAATACTTTGGGCCGCAATGTCGCGGCCCACTTTTTTTGATAAATTTATTGGCCGGCCACCGCAAAGAACGATCAATCTCTGAACTCCGCCGGGTTATGTGCTCATTCTGACGGAACGGACATCATCCCATGAGACGCTTTCGCTTTACCATTATCGCTATCTGCCTGATCCTGTCCTGGCTGGCCTACGCCGACCTGACCCTGCTGGTCCGCAACACCAAGCCCAAGAAAGTGCCCCTCAGCATCATCGAGCAGCATGGCCCGCCACAGGAGTGGCTGATCATAACCGGCGCCTACCGGGATCTGCCCGAGGCCATCAATATGTCGGGCACCATGGACATCGACAGTTTCCTGGTCCCCCTGAAGTCCACACCGGACTCCCAAGTGACGAAACTGTGGGTCGAGACTCGCGATCCCGAGATCCTCTCGGCCCTTAAAACCTATTATTTCGAACTCGACAATGACGAACAGCGTCGCCGGTTTGCCGAGCAACATGACGAGCTGTTCTACGGAAGAACCACCGTTGAAGGGATGCTGACCAGCGGCCTGGTTGCCAACAGCAACCGGGACAAACTGATCAAACTGCTGAAAGAGACGGGGGTGCCGGTTCCCGGGGACGTGACCTTTGTCAGTGAAGGCAAGGAGCCGAACCGCTGGAGAGGCTTCTTCTTTGCGATCATTGCCATTGCCGGGGTCCTGAAACTGGCCAGAGACATCAAAAAAGAGGCGTCCTCTTCCTAGGCGTATTCTTGTGCCGGTGCGGTCGATGCCGCACCGGCACAAGGCAGGCTACTTCAGCCAATCGCACAGTCTGGTTATCGCGACAACGACCCTTTCGCAATAGACCTTGAGAAAATCCTCATCAAGAACCTGATCGCCGGGATACTGCTCCGCTGCCGCCAGCGCCCGGGCCCCGTCGAAATCTACGAATGCCATCCTTGCCGTCAGTTCTTTCTGCGGTCTGCCAAAACTGCTTCCAGGAAGTATCGCAACTCCGGCTTCCTGCAGCAGGCGACTGCAGAAGGTCTCACCGTCATAGATCTCTTTTTTCTCAAGCTGAGGGCGCAACGGCTCGAAATCGGGCAGCATGTAAAAAGCACCGTCAGGACGTGCCACAGAGACTCCGGCCTCGGTCAACGCCTTCCAGATCCAGTCGCTTAAGGCCTTGAGAATGCGCCGGGAGTTATGCAGATAGCGTTCGATCAGGTCACCCCCCTGAAACGCCTTGACGGCTGCATACTGAATGGGGGCACTGGTGGCGGTGAATGTTTCACTGGCGACTACGGCCATCGATTCCATCAGCCATTTGAGTTCTGCCGGAAAAGCGAAGGTTCCAAGCCGCCATCCCCCGGCACCGGCCCATTTGCTCAAGCCGCTGGCGATAATCGTCCCTTCGGGATAATAGCGCGCGATGGACTGATGGCACCCCTTGAAGTTCAACTCCCCGTAAATTTCGTCGGACAGAAGAATCACCTTGTATTTCCTCGCCACGCCCGCCAGTTCCGCCATCTGTTCCGGGGAGTAGGAACAGCCCGTGGGGTTATTCGGATAATTCAGAATAACAATGCGGGGTTTGCTGGGATCTTTACGGCATAAATTCTCCAATTCCCCGGGCGTGAGCAGCCAGTTGTTCTTCTCCTCGGTTTCCAGCCAGTATACGTGCCGGCCGATAATATGCGCCTGTGGCGCATAGGAAACCCAGCTGGGAGTCGGGATGACCAGATCCCCGTAATAGACCAGTTGGAGAATGAACATCAGCTCTTTTGAACCCGGTCCGATCAGGACATTCTCTTTGGAGATGGGCAGATCCTGGGTTCTGCGATAATATTGGGCGACGGCTTCACACAAGGCCGGCAAACCGCGGACCGGAAGATAGTCTTTCTGGTGGGCATTGTTCTGCAGTTCTTTAACGACCGGACCGGGTACCGGGAACGGCGACTGCCCCAGACCCAGCTTGTAAACCTGCTTACCCTCCGCAATAAGCCGATTACTCTCTTCGTTGATACCCAGAGTCGCTGACACAGGCAGCCCGCGAACATTAAGGTTCAGATGCACTTCATGTTGACCGTTTGCCATTAAAAGCCTCCACTGCTTTACATACATGTGTTGTATCGTGACCGTCGGAATGTCGTCCTTGTCGATTGTCGACATTATTCACATCCCTCAGATTTTTACAACCTCTTTCTCCTGATTCCATTTAAAAATACAAAAAGGCCGGGCACCAGGCCCGGCCTTTATTTATAACGCGATCATGACGTTCATCAACTCATCTCAGCAGGTTTGTTTCTGGTCCTGTTGGCGAGAATCACCGGATCAACAACCTCACCGCAAACACTGCATTTCCATGCGTCAAAAGCTCTTACAAAATCGTAATATTTTTCCGAATACATCCTTCCCTTGCATTTTGGACATTTCATTTGACACCTCCATTGGCTATATACTTGACAAAACGTACAACTATAAAGCTCTGGAAAGGTTAATTTCACAACCTGTGCCAAACACTTGAGCAATCTGGTCAGATTTTATCCATGAGAGTAATTTTCATTATATTTCAATGTGTTAAAAATTTCATCAGGTCCTGAAAGGAATAGGACCAGGGGGCATGAGGCCCTGCGGCACCATTCCCTCCTCCACGATTTCGTCATTTTATTGACGGAATCCGTAAGGATTTTTCACCTTTTTCAGCAACTGAAAACATCATGGCGAGACAAGCCCGCCTGAAGCCTGCCCCCCGTCCGTTTCCGCCATTTTTTTGACGGATATTGAAAAATCGGCAGTTTTTTGACGAGAACAAAAAGAAACCGGCCAACTTTGAAAAAGCCGGCCGGCGTTGAAGAGGGGAAACAACCAACAACTACAAGCTGTCTTTGTATAGTTTGTAAATCAGGGAATCCGCCACGGCCTGATAGGACGCGTCGATGACGTTACTGCTGACCCCAACCGTTCCCCAACGGCCATCTTCATCCCCGGATTCGACCAGAACCCTGATAACGGAATCGGTTCCCTGACTGGAGGGCAGGACCCGGACCTTGTAATCGAGCAGCTTGACTTCGCCTATCTGCGGGTAAAAATTGATCAACCCTTTACGCAGCGCGTTATCCAGGGCGTTGACGGGGCCATTGCCATCGGCCGCTGTATGCTCGATCTTCCCCCCCACCTTGACCTTGATCGTCGCTTCGGAGACCGGATCCTTGTCATTCTCGCGGAGGGTGTCAATAACGCGGAACGCAGTCACGGAAAAGTAATGCTTCAGCTTTCCCATTTCCCTGAGCATCAGCAGCTCAAAAGAGGCCTCGGCGCCCTCAAACTGGAACCCGCTGTTCTCCAGATCCTTGATTTTCTCAAGAATCTCGAGGGTCACCGGATCCTTGCTGTCCAATTCAAGGCCGCATTCTTCCGCCTTGGCGAGGATATTCGCACGGCCGGAGAGATCGGAGACCAGGACCCTGGTCCGATTGCCGACCAGTTCCGGGCGGATATGCTCGTAGGTTTCCGGATGGCGCTGGATAGCTGAAACATGAACCCCGCCCTTGTGGGCAAACGCTGAGTTGCCGACATAAGGCTGATGCTTGTTGGGAACCAGGTTCGCCAGTTCATACACGTACCGGGATGCTTTCCGCAGCGATTTCAACTGGTTTTCACCCAGGCAGTCGTAGCCCAGCTTCAGCTGCAGGGCCGGTGCTATGGAACAGAGGTTGGCGTTGCCGCACCGTTCGCCGAACCCGTTGATCGTCCCCTGAACCTGCACGGCACCGCAATGAACAGCCATGAGGCTGTTGGCGACGGCACAGTCACTGTCATTATGAGCGTGGATGCCGATGGGTACGGATACGGCCCTCCTGACCGCGTCCATGATCGGCGGAATCTCGTGGGGCAGGGTTCCGCCGTTGGTATCGCACAGGACAATACAATCGACTTTGGCGTCCGCGGCAGCGATCAGGGTCTGCAGGGCATAATCGGGATTCTGCTTGTAACCGTCGAAAAAATGCTCGGCATCGTAAATAACCTCGGGAAGCCTCTCCTTGAGATAGACCAGGGAGTCGTTGATCAACTCAAGATTTTCGTCAAGAGATATCCTCAGGGCTTCGGTCACGTGGAAATCCCAGGTCTTGCCGAAGAGGGTCACGACATCCGGCTGCGCTTCGATGAGCATCTGGATGTTGTTGTCCTCGGCCGGAGTCACCCTGGCCCGCCGGGTCGAACCGAAAGCGGCAATTTTACTGTGACCGAGGGTTTCCTCCTTGATCGCTTTGAAGAAACCGATATCTTTGGGATTCGATCCGGGCCAGCCGCCTTCGATATAATCAATGCCGATCTCGTCCAGCTTCCTGGCGATGCGCACCTTGTCCTGGACCTGGAAGGAGATATCTTCGGCCTGGGTGCCGTCCCGGAGCGTCGTATCGTAAAGAAATATTTTGGTCATGATCTGTCTGTTCTCACCTTTGAGGAACCGGCAATCAATGTTCTTCCATTTCCTTCTTGTCCAGACCAAATGCTTCGTGAAGAACCCGCACGGCCAGCTCGGTGTACTTTGAATTGATCACGCAGGACACTTTGATTTCGCTGGTGGAAATCATTTCGATGTTGATGCCCTCGCGGGACAGGGTCTCGAACATGGTGCTGGCGACCCCGGAGTGAGAACGCATGCCGACACCGATAATCGAGACCTTGGCGATGTTCAGATCGTGGCTGACGCCGCGGGCGCCGATCTTGTCGGCAATTTCTTCGATGATCTGAACGGCTTTCTTGCAGTCGCCCTTGGGGACCGTGAAGGTCATATCGGTGGCGCCTTCGTGGGAAACATTCTGGATGATCATATCGACCGTGATATTATTGCTGCTCAAGGGCGTAAAGATCTGAGCGGCAATCCCCGGGTGGTCGGGAACCCCGAAGATACTGATCTTTGCTTCATCCTTGTTATAGGCAATACCGGAAACCATGACCGATTCCATCTCATTATCCTCCTTCATAACGAGCGTCCCAGGACTATCGTCGAAACTGGACCGCACATGAACAACAACGTTGTATTTTTTAGCGAACTCGACACTGCGAATCTGCAGGATTTTCGCCCCCAGGGAGGCCATCTCCAACATTTCCTCGTAGGAAATCTTCTCGATTTTCCGGGCCTCGGGAACCATCCGCGGGTCGGTGGTATAGACTCCGTCGACATCCGTGTAGATCTCACAGACGTCGGCTTTCAGGGCAGCGGCGACAGCGACAGCCGAGGTATCGGAACCGCCCCGGCCCAGAGTAGTGATATTCCCCTCGCCGTCAGTCCCCTGGAACCCGGCCACGACGATAATCGTACCGCTTTTCAGGTCCTCGCGAATCTTCTTGTCATCAATGCTTTTGATTCTTGCCTTGGCATGGGCTTTGTCGGTCACCATCGGGATCTGATATCCAGGTAACTTTTGGCATTGTACCCCATCGACTGCAGGCACATTGACAATAAGGCGATCGTGACCTGCTCTCCCGTTGATACCAGAACATCGTATTCACGCTCACTGGGAAATTCACAGACCTCCTCGGCGAGCGCGACCAGACGGTTGGTTTCTCCAGCCATTGCCGAGACAATGACCACCACATCATTTCCGTCATCGAATGTTTTGGCAACCCGGCGAGCAACATTGCGGATCCGTTCCACGGTCCCCACCGATGTTCCACCGTACTTCTGTACTACCAGAGCCATAACAGTTCAGTCCTCCTCATCAGGAAAAACCGATGGATATCAACCGGTATCCATCGGTATGAATAAAGTTTCAATATTCCGGAAATCTCGGCATAATAGCAAGCAAATTCCGGCCGGGCGGCGGCTCGGCCCGTCAGTTTTCAACAGCAGCGTCCTTACCGGCAGCTTTCGCCAGGCGCAAAAGCAGACGCTCGTGGCGGTCGCCACGGGCGGTAAAATCCAGGCGGCGCTGCGACTCGTCGATGCGCTGGATCGTAACCCACAGGCCCGGAGCGTCATCATCCGCCATCTTTTCCGGCCACTCCACCAGGGCCACGCCGGTACCGTAGGCATAGTCATCGAAACCGATTTCGATCAGTTCGTCAGGGTCACTCAGCCGGTACAGAATCGAAATGATACAGGTCGAGGCGCCCATGATAGTGATTCATCAGAGTGAAGGTCGGACTGGTGATGGGAATCTGCGGATCCACCCCGAGACCGCGTGCGATGCCCCTGGCAAAGACCGACTTACCGACCCCCCAGGTTCCCCTCCAGCAGAATCAGCGCAGCATTGTCAAGTATCCGGCCGAGCAGCCGCCCCAGTGCCTGGGTTTGCTCTTCGCCACGGCTGGTAAATTCCCAGGAGTTCAAGCTCAGGCCTCCATGACCTTGATCAGGTCAAGCCGCGCCACGACGCCGATCATCACATCATTTTCAACCACGGGCAGCAGGTGGACCTTATGCTGACTCATCAGGCCGGCCAGCTCGCGGACCGTATTTTCAGGGGAGCAGGTGATAACCTTGCCTGTGCACAACTCTCCGGCCGTCGTCGCGGTGACGCGATCGACCTCCTCCTTAAACCGTTTTTCACTTTCCAGATAGAAGACCGCGTCAAGCAGCGCAACCACCGTCGGAATATGCAGAGGCTTCTGCTGTTCGACAAGATCGGTTTCACTGATCACGCCGACCAGATTTCCCTCCTGGTCAAGAACCGGCAGGTTACTGTAGCGGGTTTCGACGAACGTGCGGGCAACCTCCTTGAGACTGGTTTCGGTTGTGACGGAAACAACATCGGTTGTCATGATATCCCGTGCGGTCAGCATAAGCAGGCTCCTTTCACCAGTTCACGTCGTGCTTGCGGCAGATAGGAAATCAGATCTGAAGCAATAACGCCGGCGCTGCCGAGCTGTTCGGCAGCCAGTTCCGCTGAACGACCATGCAGCCAGGCCCCCAGGGAGGCCGCTTCGAAACCCTCCAGTCCCTGAGCGACAAGACCGCCGATCAATCCGGTCAGGACATCTCCGCTGCCGCCACTGGCCAGGGCGTCATTCCCGCTGGAGTTGATATTGACGCGGCCATCGGGAGCGGCAACGATAGTGCGCAACCCTTTGAGCAGCAGCACCAGTTGATGGTCCCGGGCAAAGTCACGGGCGACGTCAAGCCGGTTTGACTGGATCTCGGCAACCTCGAGCCCTGTCAATCTCGCCATCTCGCCGGGATGCGGCGTCAGAACCAGAGGGGCCCGCCGCTTCGCTTTCAACGCGTGCGGACGAGAGGCCAGCAGATTCAGGCCGTCCGCATCGACAACGACCGGCACTTCGGCATGTTCCACCAGCCAGGCGATCAGATCAACCAGTTCCGGGCTTTGCCCAAGCCCGGGGCCGATCGCGATGGCCTTGCGATCCGTCATCAGTTCCTTCAGCCGGCCGACAGCCTGGGAACTGATGAGACCGGCGTCATCGGCCGGCAGGGGTGCGCTCATGGCCTCGGTCAGCTTGACTTCAATAATATCATGAACCGGGGCCGGCGTGGCAACCGTGACCAGACCGCACCCGCTGCGGGTTGCGGCGTTCCCCGCGAGGGCCGCGGCACCGGTTTTCCCCGGTGCCCCGGCCACGACCAGGGTATGCCCGAAGGTACCCTTGTGGCCACTTCGAGGACGCGCGGGCAACAGGGTCCGGACATCATCAGCGTCGAGCAGCGTAACCCTACTGGCGAAGTCGGTCCGCCCCCTGCCGGGGATACCGATGTCAACGACCTCCAGGCGACCGGCGTATTCGGCCCCGGGTTGAGTGCCGTGACCGATTTTTGCCTCGGCAAAGGTGACCGTGAGATCGGCCCGCACGGCCGGGCCGCAGACCCGACCGGTGGAGCCGTCCACCCCCGAGGGGATATCGACGGCGAAAAACTTTTCCAGGAGCCTTGTTGATGAACTCGATGACCTGGCGCTGCAGGCCGCGGACATCAGAGCTCAGTCCGGTGCCGAAGATGGCATCGACAACAACCCGGGGAGTCAGCTCCTCGCACACCTCGGTGACGGTCGTCACCGAAGCGGACGAAATCGACCTCAAGTTTCATGGCCCGCAGGATATTCAGCATCGTCCCGGCATCCCCCCCGACCTCTTCCGGAGACGCCAGAACCAGGGTGCGCACCTGCCATCCCCGGTCGGCGAGAATTCTGGCCATCACATAACCGTCACCACCATTATTCCCCTTGCCGCACACAACCATGACCGGTCCGGGAAACA